>NZ_BMHK01000025.1 GCF_014640675.1 Novosphingobium endophyticum
TCGGTGCAGCCATCGCTTCCTCCTCACTTGCGAGGAAAGCAGCGAATCATAGTCCGAAACCTACCGCAAGCTTCCGTGAGTCAGTCGATCAGGCCACGGGTATTATGCCCGCAATGAAAGGCAAACGCCTTGCATTTCCCCCGCAATCGGCTATGCGCGCCGCTTCCGCGTTTCCTTTCGGGCTCGCGGAAACCGAAGAAAGCCGGAGGGGCCCCGCAATGGTGCGGACAAGCCAGCGATCGGTTGGACAGATAAAGGAAGCTGTTGTGCCGCAATACGAGCACATTTTCCTGGCACGCCAGGATCTCAGCCAGTCGCAGGTCGATGCGCTGGCCACCGCCGCTACCGCGATCATCGAGTCGAACCAGGGCAAGGTCGTCAAGACCGAGACCTGGGGTCTCAAGAATCTCGCCTACAAGATCAAGCGCAACCGCAAGGCGCACTTCGTGATGCTGAACATCGAGTGCCCGGGCGACACCGTCGCCGAGCTCGAGCGCCAGACCTCGATCAACGAGGACGTGATCCGTTACATGACCGTCCGCGTCGACGAGCATGAAGCCGGTCCCTCGGTGATGATGCGCAAGTCGGACCGCGAGCGCACCCGCCGCCGCGAACGCGAGGGGAACTGATCCATGGCACGTGCATTCTTCCGCCGCCGCAAGTCCTGCCCCTTCTCGGGCAAGAACGCGCCCGCGATCGATTACAAGGACGTCCGTCTGCTGCAGGGCTTCATGTCCGAGCGCGGCAAGATCGTCCCCAGCCGCATCACCGCGGTTTCCGCCAAGAAGCAGCGTGAGCTGAGCCAGGCCATCAAGCGCGCCCGGCACATCGGCCTGCTGCCCTTCATCGTCAAGTAAGGAGGACTTTCCCATGGACATCATCCTCCTCGAACGCGTCGAAAAGCTCGGCGCCATCGGCGACGTCGTTTCCGTCAAGGACGGTTACGCACGCAACTACCTGCTGCCGAACAAGAAGGCGCTGCGCGCCAACGATCGCAACAAGAAGGTCTTCGAGGCCAACCGCGCCAAGATCGAGGCCGAGAACGCCGAAAAGCGTTCGGAAGCCGAAAAGCACTCGTCGAACGTCGAGGGCAAGCAGGTCGTCCTGATCCGCGCCTCGTCGAACTCGGGCCAGCTCTACGGTTCGGTTTCGGTGCGTGACATCGTCGACGCGCTCAACGCCGACGGCGCCGACGTCGCCAAGCAGATGATCGTGCTCGAACGCCCGATCAAGACGCTCGGCGTGTTCGACGTGCGCGTGAACCTGCACCCCGAAGTCTCGGTCACCGTCAAGGTGAACGTGGCCCGCTCGCCCGACGAAGCCGAACTGCAGTCGCAGGGCGTCGACGTCATGGCCGCGATGTTCGAACAGGACACCGCGGGCTTCACCGAGGCCTACGATCCCAACGCCGAGCCCGGCGAGATCGCGACCGAGGAAGCCGAAGCCGCTCCCGCCGAAGGCGAAGAGCAGGCCTGAGCCTCTTCCAGGCTTCCGAGCCAGGGTTTGAAGGCCCCCGCTTCCAGCGCGAAGCGGGGGCCTTTCCTTTGGCATCGGCGCCGGGCAATCTCGACTGTCCCCCGGCATTGCCCGTGTGATACCTTGTAGCGCAACACGAATGGCGCAATTGCAGGTAATGGAAACCCAAAGAGAAACGCTCGCGGAACTGATCCGCGTTTACGAGGCGGCAATGACCTGCCTCAAGGCCGACATTGCCGCCTATATCGACAGCGGCACCCTCCCCCCGCCCGAACGCCGCGCCCAGCGCCTCTGGACCTATCCGGAGCTGCGCATCACCTATGCGGGCCGCGAGCGCTGCGCTTCCTACTCGCGCGCTTTCGGACGACTGACCGAGCCCGGCACTTATGCGACCACGATCACCCGGCCGCACTTCTTTGCCGATTACCTCGCCGAACAGCTCGGCCTGCTCGCAGACGAGTATGAGATCGAGGTCGAGGTGACCCGCTCCGATCAGGAGATACCCTTCCCTTACGTGCTCGACGGCATGTCGGTGGGCAAGGCGACACCGCAGGAACTGGCAAGGCACTTCCCCAGCACCGACCTTGCCATGATCGGTGACGAGATCGCCGACGGCATCGAATTCTTCGATCCCGACGCGCCAAAACCGCTGGCCCTGTTCGACGCGCTGCGCACCGATTTCAGCCTTGCCCGGCTTGCGCACTATGCCGGCACCAGCGCCGAGCACTGCCAGCGTTTCATCCTCTTCACCAACTACCATCGCTACGTCGACGAATTCGTCGACTGGGCGGGTCGCATGATCGGCACGGACGACTACGTCGCCCTTTCGGGTGCCGGAGGGCTCTATCTCGACGCGCCGAGCGCGAACGCCCGCGCGCGGCTTTCGGACACGGCCTGGCGCAGGCACCAGATGCCCGCCTACCACCTCATCCGCGAGGATCGCTCGGGCATCACGCTCGTCAACATCGGCGTCGGACCGTCGAACGCGAAGACCATCACCGATCACCTCGCCGTGCTTCGACCGGAGGCGTGGCTGATGATCGGCCACTGCGGCGGCCTGCGCGAAAGCCAGCGCATCGGCGACTACGTGCTGGCCCATGCCTATCTGCGCGACGATCACGTGCTCGACCCGGTCCTGCCGCCGGAAATCCCGCTGCCGGCCATCGCCGAAGTCCAGCAGGCGCTGGCGCGCGCGGCGGAGACGGTCAGCGGCGAAGAGGGCTCGAACCTCAAGAAGCGCATGCGCACCGGCACCATCGTCACCACCGACGACCGCAACTGGGAACTGCGCTACGCCGCCTCCGCGCACCGCTTCAGTCTCAGCCGCGCGATCGGCATCGACATGGAAAGCGCCACGATCAGCGCCCAGGGCTACCGCTTCCGCGTGCCTTACGGGACGCTGCTGTGCGTCTCGGACAAGCCGCTCCACGGCGAGATCAAGCTGCCCGGCCAGGCCAACCGCTTTTATGAGGAAGCCATCGCCGGTCACCTCAAGATCGGCCTCGAAGCCATCGATCTGCTGCGTTCGGAAGGTGAGCGCCTGCACAGCCGCAAGCTGCGCGCCTTCAACGAACCGCCGTTCCGCTGACCGCTCCGGCCCCTTATCCCGTGCCGTCGGTCGCGCCGCCCCTCGCAAGGCCGTGCAGGATCGGGCAGTCGGGCCGCGCGTCGCCATGGCACCGGGCAGCCAGTTCGCGCAGCGTGTCGCGCATCGCCTCCAGCCTTGCGATCTTCCCTTCCAGTTCGCCGATATGGCGCAAGGCCAGATCCTTGACCTCGCCGCTGGCCCGCTCGCGATTGTCCCAGAGTTCCAGCAGGATGCCGATCTCGGCGATGGAAAAGCCGAGGTCGCGGGCATTGGCGATGAAGCGCAAACGGTGGACGTCCCGCGCGTCGTAGTCGCGATAACCACTGTCGCGGCGCGGCGGCGGCGATATCAGGCCGATGCGCTCGTAGTGGCGGATCATGCGTTGCGACACGCCGCTCCTGTGCGATGCCTCGCCGATGTTCACGACGCCGCCCGATTGAGCCGCAAGGCGTTGCTCACCACGCTGACGGAGGAAAGCGACATTGCCGCCGCCGCGATGACCGGCGAGAGCAGGATGCCGAAGAACGGGTAGAGAAGCCCCGCCGCGACCGGCACCCCGGCGGCGTTGTAAGCGAAAGCGAAGAACAGGTTCTGGCGGATGTTCCGCATGGTCGCCCTGCTCAGCCGCCGGGCGTGCACAATGCCGTTGAGATCGCCCCGCAGCAGCGTCACCCCGGCGCTTTCCATCGCGACATCCGTGCCCGATCCCATGGCAATGCCGACATCCGCCGCCGCAAGCGCCGGCGCATCGTTGACGCCGTCGCCCGCCATGGCGACGATGCGGCCTTCGGACCGCAGACGGGAGACGACCTCGCTCTTCCGGTCGGGCAGCACCTCGGCCTCCACCTCCTCGATCCCGAGATCACGGGCAACCGCGAGGGCGGTCGTGCGATTGTCGCCGGTCAGCATGACCACCCTGATGCCATCGCGGCGCAGTGCCTCAAGGGCAGCGGGCGTGGTTTCCTTCACGGCGTCGGCGATGGCGATGACACCCGCCGCCTTGCCGTCGATCCCGACGAAAATGGCGGTCGCGCCGTCCCTTCGCAATTCGTCCGCCACTGCCTGAACTGGCTCCGTCGCCACGCCCTGTTCAGCAAGGAACCGGGAATTGCCAAGGACAAGGCTCTGCCCCTCTACCGTTCCGAGTGCGCCCTTGCCGGTCGGCGAATCGAAATCGCGCACGTCCGGCGTGTCGAGCCCGCGCTGTTCGGCAGCGGCAACCACAGCGGCGGCAAGCGGATGTTCAGAGGCACGCTCCACCGCCGCGGCAAGGCGCAGCACCTCGTCCTCGCTCCGGCCCTCGGCGCAGACGATCTTCACGACCGACGGCTTCCCCTCGGTCAGTGTGCCGGTCTTGTCGACCACAAGAGTATCGACCTTCTCCAACCGCTCCAGCGCATCGGCATTGCGGATCAGCACCCCGAGCCCGGCCCCGCGCCCGATCCCGACCATGATCGACATCGGCGTGGCCAGGCCCAGCGCGCAGGGGCAGGCGATGATCAGCACCGAAACGGCGGCGATCAGCGCATGAGCGAAACGCGGATCGGGTCCCCAGACCGACCAGGCGGCAAATGCCAGCAGGGCCACGACCAGAACCCCCGGCACGAACCAGCCGGCGACCTTGTCGGCCAGCCTCTGGATCGGCGCCCGCGAACGCTGTGCATCGGCGACCATCTGGACAATGCGGGCAAGCATGGTGTCGCGTCCAACCTTCTCGGCGCGCACGACGAGGGCGCCGCTCTGGTTGATGGTGCCGGCGATCACCGCGTCGTCCACGCTCTTGCCGACGGGCATCGATTCCCCTGTGACCATCGATTCGTCCAGCGACGAGCGACCCTCCTCGACCACGGCATCGACGGGTACCTTTTCGCCGGGCCGCACGCGCAGCCTGTCTCCCACCGCCAGCACTTCGATCTGCACTTCCGCTTCGCTGCCGTCCGGTGCAATGCGCCGCGCGGTCTTCGGCGCGAGCTGAAGCAAGGCCTTTATCGCGCCGGACGTACGTTCACGCGCGCGCAGTTCGAGAACCTGACCCAGCAGCACCAGAACGGTGATGACCGCCGCCGCCTCGAAGTAGACAGCTACCGTCCCACCCGCATCGCGGAAGGAAGCGGGAAACACGGAAGGGGCAAGCGCCGCCACCATGCTGTAGGCCCAGGCAACGCCGGTCCCCATGGCGATCAGCGTGAACATGTTGAGATTGCGCGAGCGGACCGAGGCCCAGCCGCGCTGGAAGAACGGTGCGCCAGCCCAAAGCACGACAGGCGTGGCCAGAACGAGCTGGACCCATATCGAGACGCGAGGCGGCACCAGATGATGGAGGTCGGGGACCAGATGCCCTCCCATCTCGAGCGCGAGCACCGGCAACGTGAGCACCAGTCCGATCCAGAACCGGCGCGTCATGTCGGTCAGTTCATCGCTCGGACCGCCTTCAAGCGAAGCCGTTTCGGGCTCCAGTGCCATGCCGCAGATCGGGCAGGCGCCAGGATGATCCTGGCGGATTTCCGGGTGCATCGGGCACGTCCAGACCGCAACCTCGGGCGCGGCGCGTGCAGGCCCGGAAGGCGGCTCCAGATAGTGTCGCGGATCGCTTTCAAACTTTGCCTGGCAGCGCGCGCTGCAAAAGTAATAGTCCTGCCCTTCGAAGCAGGCGCGATGACTCGTCGCATCCGGGTCTACCGACATTCCGCAGACCGGATCGCGCGCCAGATCGCTTCCGGGCGCGCCATCGGTGTATTGGTGGTGGCATTGGTCATGCTGCGCCATCGAACATCTCCTCGCGTGACGCGCGATCAGATGGACCCTGACATGATGTCAGAGTCAAGCAGCCATGCCGATTCCCCCGCCTCAGCTCTCGAGGAACGCCACCATTGCGCGGCCCATGTCCTTGAACGTGACCGAAGACATATGGTTGCCCGGCACCTCGGCATAGCTGCCCCTGGGTAGCGCCGCCGCAAGTTCCTCGGCCGAGCCGTTGTCGGCATCGTCCGTTCCGCAGACGCACAGCGTCGGCATCGTCACCCGGGCAATGGCGTCGGGCGGTGTATCGTCGACCGAGGTGAGCAGCAGGCGGGCGGCGACGCGATCGACTTTCATCGTCTTCATGAAGGCCTGCGCCACGAAAGCCGGGTCGCCGCGCTCGATCGACCCGAACCGGTCGATGGCATCGATGAAATGGGCGCTGCGCCTGGCCCAACCGGACAGCCCCGCCATCCCCATGCCGCCGAGGACCAGCTTGCGCGGGGTCAGGCCGGCAAGCACGCCGCGAACCACCGTGCGCGCGCCGAGCGAGAAGCCGCCGAGGTCGTAATCGGCGAGGCCAAGCTGCGCGACCGTTCGCTTCAGGTCGTCGACCAGCACGTCCTCGGGATAGGCGTCCGGATCATGCGGCGCCTCGCTCTCCCCATGGGCGCGCAGGTCCGGCATGATGACCGCGAAGCCCGCCTCAGCGAGTATTCGCGCATTGCCGTACCGGATCCAGTTCACTTCCGCGCTGGAGAACAGGCCATGCAGCAGAAGCAGCGGTCGCCCCTCCCCCATGGTGTGCACCGCCAGCCGGGTGCCGCCGAAACCCTCGATGTAATCCTTGCGCAATTCGCTCACTTACGGAACCTCAAGACCTGCCGCTTTCCAGCGCGAGGCGACGCTTTCGGTCGCCGCGCTGTATTGTCGTGGCAGGTTCTTGGTATCAAGCCAGGCTTCATGCAAGCCTTCGCTGCCCGCATGGACGACCGGGCGAAAGCCGGAAGGGTCGTCGAAGCTTCCGAACGTCAGGTCCATGCGGCCGTTCGATTCGATGAAATCAAATCCCAGCGGCGTTCCGCAAACCGAGCAGAACGGCCGGCGCGCAATCGGTGAGCTTTGATACCAGTCCGGCTCATGTTCCCAGACCACCGCGCTGGTAGGCACCTCGACAAAGGCAGCCGCGAAACCGCCTGTCGCCCTTTGGCACATGCGGCAGTGGCACAAATAGGCCTCGTCGCTGTCGACCCGCGCCGCATAGCGAATGCGGCCGCACTGGCAGCCGCCGGTCATGGTTCTGGTCATGACCCTAAAGCTGGGGATGGCAGCCGCGCTGTTAAAGCCCCCTCCTCCTGAAGAGGAGGGGGAGATCGGTCAGCCCTTCTTGAGATGCCGCCGGCCAAGCAGTTCGGCGATCTGCACGGCGTTCAGGGCGGCACCCTTGCGCAGGTTGTCCGAGACGCACCACAGCGCCAGCCCGTTCTCGACGGTCGGATCCTCGCGCACGCGGCTGATGTAGGTAGCGCCATCGCCGACGCACTCGATCGGCGATACGTATCCGCCGTCCTCGCGCTTGTCGACGAGCATCACGCCCGGCGCCTCGCGCAGGATGTTCTGCGCTTCCTCGGCCGAAATCTCGTTCTCGAACTCGATGTTGAGCGATTCGGAGTGGCCGACGAAGACGGGCACACGCACGCAGGTGGCCTGCACCTTGATCTTGGGATCGAGGATCTTCTTGGTCTCGACCACCATCTTCCACTCTTCCTTGGTGGAACCGTCGTCGAGGAAGACATCGATGTGCGGGATCACGTTGAAGGCGATCTGCTTGGTGAACTTCTTGGGCTCGACCTGATCGCCCACGAAAATCGCGCGGCTCTGCTCGAACAGCTCGTCCATGCCAGCCTTGCCCGCGCCGGACACCGACTGGTAGGTCGAGACGACGACGCGCTTGATCTTCGCCGCATCGTGCAGCGGCTTCAGGGCCACGACCATCTGCGCGGTCGAGCAGTTGGGATTGGCGATGATGTTGCGCTGCGTATAGCCGTCGATCGCGTCCGGGTTCACCTCGGGCACGATCAGCGGCACGTCGGGCTCCATGCGGTAGAGCGACGAGTTGTCGATCACCACGCAGCCCTGCGAAGCGGCCTTGGGGGCATAGATCTTGGTCGGCCCCGATCCAGCGGCGAAGAGCGCGATGTCCCAGCCGGTGAAATCGAAGTGCTCGATGTTCTTGACCTTGAGTTTTTGTCCGGTCTCGCCGAAATCAATCTCCATGCCGGTGGAACGCGACGAAGCAACCGCCGCGATCTCGTCGCAGGGGAACTCGCGCTCGGCGAGGATGTTGAGCATTTCGCGGCCGACATTTCCGGTCGCGCCGACGACGGCTACCCGGTAACCCATTTCAAGACCTTTCCAGTTTCAGTTCGCGGCAGGCCAAGGTGCCCGCACGAAGGCGGCGCGTTAGCCTCACTGAGCGCGTGTTACAAGGGCGCAGCGACTTTTACCGCTCGTCATCCCGGACTTGCTCCGGGACCGGTGGCAGTCGTTCGACGAGACCTTTCAGTTCAAACCCGAGAGGTCGTGCGTAAACACCGCCAGCGGTCCCGGAGCAAGTCCGGGATGACGGAGTGCTCAATGTGCGGTGGCTGAAGGAGCCGGGCTGTGCGCCGGAGCGGCGGCCAATTCATCCGCTTCGGTCCACTCGATCGCTTCGAGCGCCTCAACGAGTGCCCGCGAGAGCACTTCGTCGACATGCGCGACCGGAATGATCTCAAGGCCTTCCTTCACATTATCGGGGATTTCCGCAAGGTCCTTGCGGTTCTCCTCCGGAATGAGAACGGTGGTGATGCCGCCGCGCAAGGCCGCGAGCAACTTTTCCTTGAGGCCGCCAATCGGCAGCACCCGGCCGCGCAAGGTGACCTCGCCGGTCATGGCAATGTCGTTGCGCACGGGAACGCCGGTCAGCGTCGAGACGATAGATGTGACCATGCCGATACCCGCCGAAGGACCGTCCTTGGGTACCGCGCCTTCGGGAAGGTGGATGTGGATGTCCTTTTTCTGGAACACCGAGGGCTTGATGCCATAGGCGGGCGCGCGCGCCTTCACGAAGCTGAAGGCGGCCTGGATCGACTCGCTCATCACGTCGCCCAGCTTGCCCGTCGCCTTGATCTGGCCTTTGCCGGGAACGGTGACGCTCTCGATGGTAAGCAGCTCGCCGCCAACTTCCGTCCAGGCAAGGCCGGTGACGGCACCGACCTGGTTCTCCTCCTCGCCCATGCCATGGCGGAATTTGCGCACACCGGCATAGTCAGCAAGGTTTTCAGGGGTGATCGACACGCTCTCTGCCTTGCCTTCGAGGATCTGGCGCAGCGACTTGCGTGCGAGACGCGCGATCTCGCGCTCCAGCGTGCGTACGCCGGCTTCCCGCGTGTAGTAGCGGATCAGATCACGCAAGCCTTCCTGGGTCAGCGTGAATTCGCCGTCCTTGAGGCCATGCGTCTCGACCTGCTTGTGGATCAGGTGACGCTCGGCGATCTCGACCTTCTCGTCCTCGGTGTAGCCCTCGAGCCGGATGATCTCCATGCGATCGAGCAGCGCCTGCGGCAGGTTGAGGCTGTTTGCCGTACACACGAACATGACGTCGGACAGGTCGAAATCGAGTTCCAGATAATGGTCCTGGAACTTCGCGTTCTGTTCCGGATCGAGCACTTCGAGCAAGGCCGAAGCCGGATCGCCCCGGAAATCCTGTCCGAGCTTGTCGATCTCGTCGAGCAGGAACAGCGGGTTCGACTTCCCGGCCTTCTTGAGGTTGGTGACGATCTTGCCCGGCAGTGAGCCGATGTAGGTGCGGCGGTGGCCCCGAATCTCGGCCTCGTCGCGCACGCCGCCCAGCGACTGGCGGATGAACTCGCGCCCGGTCGCCCTGGCGATCGACTTGCCGAGCGAGGTCTTGCCTACGCCCGGCGGACCGACGAGGCACAGGATCGGCCCCTTCAGCTTGTTGGTGCGCGCCTGCACGGCGAGATATTCGATGATGCGGTCCTTGACCTTGTCGAGCGCGTAGTGATCCGCATCGAGAACGTCCTGCGCCTCGGCGATATCGCGCTTGAGCTTGCTCTTCTTGCCCCAGGGCAGGCCCAGCAGCACGTCGAGATAATTGCGGATGACCGTCGCCTCGGCGCTCATCGGCTGCATCGAACGCAGCTTCTTCAGCTCGGCGGTGGCTTTCTCGCGCGCTTCCTTGGAAAGCTTGGTCTTCTCGATCTTTTCCTGCAGTTCCTGCAGCTCGTTGGTTTCCTCGCCGTCGCCGCCGCCCAGCTCGGACTGGATCGCCTTGAGCTGTTCGTTGAGGTAATATTCGCGCTGCGTCTTCTCCATCTGCCGCTTCACGCGGCCACGGATCCTGCGCTCGACCTGCAGCACGCCGAGTTCGCCCTCCATGAAGGAATAGACCATCTCGAGCCGCTTGAGCGGATCGCCCTCGGAAAGCACCGCCTGCTTGTCGGAAACCTTGGCGGAGAGCTGCGCGGCGATGGTGTCCGCCAGTTTGCCGGCGTCCTCGACTTCGCCAAGCTGGTCGCCCGCGTCCTGCGAGAGCTTCTTGTTGAGCTTGGCGTATTCGTTGAACTGCTCGATCACCGAGCGCATCATAGCCTCGACTTCGGTGCCGCTGGCTTCATCGGCCTCGATCGTCTCGACCTGCGCGACCAGCATCTCGCCCTCGGCGGTATCCTCGGCCTGGAGCATTTCTATGCGGGCACGTTCGCGCCCCTCCACCAGCACGCGTACGGTGCCGTCTGGCAGCTTGAGAAGCTGGAGGACGCTGGCGATCACGCCGGTATCGTAGAGATCGTCCCGGTCTGGATCGTCGCAGCCGGGGTCAAGCTGCGCGAGCAGGAAGATGTCCTTGTCGCCAGCCATCGCCGCCTCGAGCGCGGCCACCGACTTCTCGCGGCCCACGAAGAGCGGCACGACCATGCCGGGGAAGACGACGATATCGCGCAGGGGAAGGAGCGGGAGCAGGTTCACAGGCATATCCAATTTATCGCGACCGGGCATGACCCTTGAAGGTCTCCCGTCAGTTCCGAGACGATATGGGGACTTCTTTCCACTCCGCAATCCATAGGTTAGCAAACACTGTGGAAGTGTGGAGGGAAGTCCAGCGGGTTATCCCTAGGGGGAACACCTGCATAGGGAGAACCGCCGAACCGCCCGAAGTCGGAACGAGAGACGATCAAAACGGCATCTTGAAGCCCGGCGGCAGACCCATGCCCTGCTGCGCCTTGGCCAGTTCCTCGTTGGCGACAGAGTCGGCCTTGACCCGCGCGTCGTTGTAGGCGGCAGCGATCAGGTCCTCGAGCATCTGCTTTTCCGAAGGCTGCATCAGGCTGTCGTCAATCGCGACACCGATCACGCGGCCCTTGGCCGAACAGCGGATCCTGACGAGACCGCCACCGGACAAGCCCTCGACTTCCATCGTATCCAGCTTGGCCTGCGTTTCGTTCATCTGCTTCTGGATGGTCTCGGCGGCCTGCTGGGCGGCCTTGATCATCTCTTCCATCGATTTCATTTCAACGTCTCCACTGCCGTCCGCCTCCGCCGATCGCGGCGGGACGGTCATCCTGTATCAATTCGGCGCCGGGAAAAGCGGCAAGCGTCGCCTCGACCAGCGGAGCGCGGCGAATGGCCTCGCTGTCGGCGTTCTTCCGCGCTTCGGCCTGCTCGACGAGCGTCGGCGCGCCTTCTCTTTCAACCCGCTCGACCTGCCAGCGTTCCCCCGTCACTTTGGCAAGGGCGCCGCGTATCAAAGCGGCGATGTCCTCCCTGAATGCCGGCGGCTGGCTGTAGCGCAACAGGCCCGGCGCCAGCTCGACCACGCGCACCTGCATGCGCATGGTATTGGCGACCGAGAGTTCGCCCATGTGTTCGACTTCGTCAACGAGCGTTTCCCAGCGGGGCGAAATCGCCGCGGGTGCCGCCGCGGTCGGTGTATCTGGGCTGTGCGATTCCGCTCCGGCAGGCATTGCGACGGGCGCGCGCGAAGCGATCTCCTCGATCTTGCGCACGAGCGAGCCGGGGTCGGGCATGTCGGCCGCATGCATGATCCGCAGCAGCGCCATCTGCGCCGCGACCAGCGGATCGGGCGCGGACTTCACTTCGTCGTGCCCCTTGAGCAACAATTGCCATATGCGGTGGACCTGCCCGGCCTTGAGCGCCTTGGCCCAAGCCTCGATCGCCTCGCGCTCCTCCGCTGAAAACGCATCCACGACCACGCCGCCGACCTGGGCAACGGCCACACGGTGCGCCAGCTCCATGAGCCCGCGCATCATCGCGATCGGCTCTACGCCGAGCGCGAACTGGCGCGCGACGAGATCGAGCAATTCGGACCCGTTGCCATCGAGGATCGCCGAGAGCAGCTTGCGCTGCACCGACTTGTCCGACAGCCCCAGCATGTCGCGCACCTTTTCGGCGCGAACCTGCCCCTCGCCATCGAGATCGGCGTGCGCGATCGCCTGGTCGAGGATCGAGAGTCCGTCGCGCACAGACCCCTCGGCGGCAGCGGCGATCATCGCCAGCGCCTCCTCCTCGGCCTCGACGCCTTCCTTGCCGCAGATACCGGCGAAATGCTCCGCGAGCATCGGTGTCGGTATACGGCGCAGGTCGAAACGCTGGCAGCGCGAAAGGACGGTAACCGGCAGCTTGTCCACTTCGGTCGTCGCGAAGAGGAACTTCACATGCGCTGGCGGTTCCTCAAGAGTCTTGAGCAAGGCGTTGAACGCATTGCGCGAAAGCATGTGGACTTCGTCGATGATGTAGATCTTGTAGCGCGCCGCAACGGCGGCATAGCGCACCGCCTCGATAATCTCGCGCACGTCGTCGACGCCGGTATGCGAAGCCGCGTCCATTTCGATCACGTCGATATGGCGGCCTTCGGCAATGGCGACGCAAGGTTCGCACCGGCCGCAGGAATCGATCGTCGGGCCGCCCTGCCCATCCGGGCCGATGCAGTTGAGCGCCTTGGCGATGAGGCGCGCGGTCGATGTCTTGCCAACGCCGCGCACACCGGTCATCAGGAAGGCATGGGCCAGCCGATCGCGCCTGATGGCGTTCGCCAGAGTCTGGACCATCGCCTCCTGCCCGATCAGTTCCCCGAAAGTCTGCGGACGGTACTTGCGCGCGAGCACGCGATAGGGCTGCGCGGGCGAACCGGCTGGCGCGGGCGGTGCAACCGCCGGAGCGGGGGTCGCCGGTTCGGGCAGCGTCGGTTCGGGCGTGGCAGCCACTGGTTCGGATTCGGGCGCGGGCTCTGATTCGCCGAACATCGAGGATTGCCCCGCCGCTTCCAGCTCAGCCGCGCTCGGCGCGGCTTCCTCTTGCTCCTCCTTGTCATCCCAGGGAGGCGTATCGCCGAACATGTCGCGTGAATCGTCCATCGCGGTCCAAACTAGGCGCAGGTGCGCCGGATGTCAGGGGGAAAGGCGATTGGCTCCACAGCCTCGTCTCGCCCATGCCGCCAAGGCGTATCATCGCAGAGTGGGCTGAAGGAGCCGGGCGACCCGCCGCTATCCGTTGTGGCTGCTTCCTTCCGGACCTGACCAGATTGGCGAACGCAAACGTCCACCCGACTCCCGGAGCGCCATATGGATGGGGATCGAACCGAATGCAAGACCCGGCCGGAAGACCGGTTCGGGCGCTCGCCGTCAGCGGAAATTGTCGGCGTAGGCCTGAAGCTTGAGCCGACGCGGCGGCGTGGGGTGAACGACCGCGTCGATCCCGTAACGCTCGGCATAGGCCCTGGCTGCCTCGCACGAGGGAAACTTGAGCTGCACCTGCTGATTCATGTCGCCGGAGCCGGCCCAGCCCATCAGAGGATCGGGCTTCTTCGCCTCTGCGGGCACGAATTGGAGGACCCATTGGTCGAGCAGAGCCTTGCCGGACTGCATGGCGTTCTTCGGGCGCTGAAAGATGCGAGCGTTCATGGCGAGCGCTTTGCCGCCGAATCGCGGAAGAAATCAAGCCGGAATCATCGTCCCCGGGAGGCCTCGAAGGCATTTCGGGTCTTCAGGCTGGGATCTTCCGCCCAAGGCTCGTCCGGCCAACGGTGTTTTGGATAGCGCCCTTTCATGTCCCGCTGCACGTCGCGCCACGAACCGCGCCAGAAGCCCGACAGGTCACGCGTGGTCTGGATCGGGCGGCCGGCGGGCGACGTCAGCTTGAGCAGCAGCGGCTGCGGCGGCTCGCCGAATGTCGGGTGTGTGTCGAGCCCGAAAAGCGCCTGGACGCGTACCTCGACGCTGGGGCCGCCCTCATCCTCGTAGTCGATGGCGTGGCTTGTCCCGGCGGGGCTGCGGAACTCGGGCGGGGCCAGTCTTTCGAGCGCCTGCTGGTCATCCCACGTCAGCCGACCGCGCAGCGCATCGTGGAGCGCGCCCTTGTCGAGGGCATCGAGCCGCCGCCCTAGCAGAGGCGCCAGCCAGAGGCCGAGATCGGCGAGCAACGCCTCTTCGGAAAGCGCCTCCAGCCCCGCATAGCGCGCGCGGCGCAGGAGCGAGAGGCTCGACTTGCCGAATGGCACCAGCGTCAGCCCCTTCTCCCGCACCCGGTCGAGCAGGAACGCCGAGATCGCCTCGGGATCGGGGGCCGGGTCCGGACCGCTCGCCAGCGTGATCGCCCCCATCCGGCGCTCCAGCCGCGCTTCCACACGCCCTTCCGCCTCGTTCCAGCGCAGCACCGAACGGCGCTCTATCCGCTCCGATAGCCATTCCTCGACTTCGGCGCTCTCGAGCGCTGCCCCGGAGAGAATGCGCGCGCCTTTCGCCTGACCCTGCGCATCGCCGATCGCCAGCCACTCGCGCGAAGCCAGCGGCGAAGCCGGGTCGAGAACGTAGCCCCTGCCGCCGGCCGAAAGCCAGGTCTCCCCCGAGGTATCACGGCGGCGCGCGACCATGTCCGGCCGGCCGAGCGCCAGAAGCACGCCGAGCGGAACCTGATCGCGCGGCGACGCTGCGCGAACCGGGGAGCGCGAGGAAACCAGCGAACGTGCCCGCCGCGCCCAGCCGTCCGCGAGCTTGCGCGAAGCCCCGGCGCGAGGCGAGCGATCCGCGTCCCAACGCGAGAGACGCTGCGCGAGGTCTTCACTGCGCCCTCCGAGCCCGCGCTCCTGCAGGAGCAGAGCCAGCCGCGCGGCCGTTTCACCGGCACCAATCTTGCTGGCCCGCAGCACCATCGCCGCTTGTGCCGGCTCGATCGGCAGGCTGGCGACCTCGCGGCCGAACGGCGTGATCCGTCCTTCGGCATCGAGCGCCCCCAGCGCCGCCAACTGCCGGCGCGCGGCGTCCAGCGCGGGCGCGGGTGGAGGATCGAGCCAGGCCATCGCCGCCGGCTCGCCCGCGCCCCACTGCGCCAGCGAGAGCGTGAGAGGCGCCAGGTCACTGGTAAGCATTTCCGGCGGATCGAACTCGGGTCGTCCGGCGTGGGCAGCTTCTTCCCAGAGGCGATAGGCAGTGCCCGGCTGCTGACGCGCCGCCCGCCCGGCGCGCTGCGCCGCCGAAGCGCGGCTTGCGCGGTGCGTGACGAGCCGGGTGACGCCCGCTGCCTTGTCGAATTCGGCCCGGCGCGACAGGCCGCTGTCGACGACGACCGACACGCCATCGAGCGTCAGCGACGTTTCGGCGATCGCGGTGGCGAGAACGATGCGGCGGCGCCCTTGCGGATCGCGGCGGATCGCCGCTCGCTGCGCGGCCGGCTCGCACTGTCCATGCAGCGGCAGGACCAGCGCGTCGGGAAGCCTTGCAGCGAGACGTTCCGCCACGCGCTCGATCTCACGCACGCCGGGAAGGAAAGCCAGCACGTCGCCCTGCTGCTCGCGCCAGGCCGTGAGGACCGCCGAGGTCACCGCGTCCTCGATCCGCAGGTCCGGCGATGCGCCGAGCCAGCGGACGACCAGCGGAAAGGCCTTGCCTTCGCTTGCCACGACCGGCGTATCCCCGCGCAACAGGCTGGCAAAGCGCGTTCCGTCGATCGTCGCCGACATGACCACGATACGCAAGTCCTCGCGCAGGATCTCGCGGGTCTCGATCGCCAGCGCGAGGCCTAGATCGCTGTCGAGGTGGCGTTCGTGCGCCTCGTCGAACAACACCGCGCTGATGCCGGTCAGGTCGGGATCGGACAGAATCGTCGAGACGAAAATCGCCTCTGTCATCACCAACACGCGCGTGTGACCCGAACGCTTGGTGTCGAGGCGCGTGACATAGCCGATGGTCTCGCCGGCCTTCTCGCCCAGCAGCTCGGCCATGCGCTCTGCAGCGGCGCGCGCCGCGACCCGGCGCGGGGAGAGCAGGATGACCGTGCCGGTACACCAGTCCTCTCCCAGCAACGCCGGCGCAACCGCCGTGGTCTTGCCCGCCCCGGGGGGCGCGATGAGGACGCAGCCGGCATGACCGCGCAGTGCCGAAAGCACGTCGGGCAGCACGGCGCGGATGGGTAAATCGCTCACCCGCGCTGCCTTATGTCAGACCCTCGATCCACGAAAGCCCTACGCAACGGCAAATGAATGGCCTTCGGCCTCCCGCTCATGTTGCGTCCACACTTAGTCAAGGATTTTCATCTAGTTCGGCAGCTGCGCCGGGAGCCGTGCGAATTGCCTTATGAAACACTGATGATGAAACAGGACGGTCAACCGGGGCAGCATCCGCTGCCCGTCGCCCAGTATCTTCGGCTGCGCAGTCAGATTCCGCCGCTGTACGGCCTGCTGGCGATCAATTCAGTGATTCTGGCCTACACGCATCGCGCACTTGCACCCCAACTTCTCACCCTGACGATCCCCGCGGTTCTGGTAGGCGCCAGCCTGCTCCGCATGCTGATGTGGTTTCGTCCGGTCGTCGCGCGGGATTTCGAACCGGCCTTGGCCGAGGCCCGCCTGCGCCGGACGGTCTACGTGGCAGCGGCAATGGCCGCCGGCTTCGTCACCTGGGCACTCCTGCTCGCGAACTACGGCGGACCGTACGAGCAGAACCATTTCGCCATCTACGTGGTAATCACGTTGCTGGGCTGCGTATTCTGCCTGAACTACCTGCCGTCGGCCGCGATGCTCATCTGCGTTGCGGTGCTAGCGGTATTTTTCGCCTACTGCGTCGCCAGAGGCAGCGAAGTCCTTCTCGCCATTGCCGTGAACGTCGCCTTGGTCGCGGCAGTGATCCTCAAGGTTCTGCGGACTTCCTACGCATCGTTCGTCCACCTTGAAAGCACGCAAAGGGAGCTCACGCTGGAGCGGCGGCAGGCCCAGAATCTGGGCGAGGAAAACGCCCGTCTGGCCCAGACCGATGCGCTGACGGGCCTTCCCAACCGGCGGTATTTCTTCTCGGCGCTGGAAAGCCTGCTGGAATGCGCGGAAAGGAATGACCGGTTCTGTGTCGGCCTGATCGATCTCGACCGCTTCAAGCCGGTGAACGACACGCACGGCCACGTTCAAGGCGACCGGCTTCTTCAGCTGATCGGCGAGCGGATGATGATGCAGTGCCCGGCGAACGTGATTGTCGCGCGCCTCGGCGGCGACGAGTTCGGCCTGATCGTCATGGGTGGACTCGAACAGGCCGAAACCGTGACCCAGACGCTTTTCGGCGCGATACGGCAACCAGCCCGGCTGGGCGACGTGATCGTATCGGTCGGCTGCTCGGCGGGCCTTGCCGTCTACCCCGACGCGGCGACTTCCGCGAACAGCCTGTTCGACCGGGCCGATTTCGCGCTCTACCACGCCAAGAACAACAAGCGCGGCCAATGCGTGCGCTTCTCGGCCGAACTCGAGGACCTGATCCGTTCGGAACAGGCCCTCGATTCGGCCTTGCAGGCAGCGGACCTCAAGAACGAACTCTCCATCGTCGTTCAGCCCATCGTCCATACGGAGACGATGACGCCGCTCGGCGTGGAGTGCCTGGCCCGCTGGCATTCACCCACTATCGGCTCCGCCGCCCCCGAACTCCTGATCTCTGCGGCCGAGCGCGTCGGACGCGCCCGCCAGGTGACGCTGACACTGTTCGACAAGGCCCTCGTCGCGCTCGACGTGATGCCGGAGGAAATGCGAATTTCCTTCAACCTTTCCGGCAACGACGTCGGCGATCCGGAAACGATCGACGCCCTGCTCGAACGGATCGCGGCGTCGGGACACAGCCCCACGCGATTGCTCTTCGAGATCACCGAAAGCTCGCTGATCTCCGAAATCGACAATGCCAGAACCGCGCTGGAACGGCTGCGCGCGCAAGGCGTGCGCATCGCGCTCGACGACTTTGGAACGGGCTACTCCAGCCTCTCCTCGCTGCACCAGTTGCCGCTCGACATGATAAAGATCGATCGCAGCTTTGCCGCGCGACTGGACGAGGCCAACGGCCGCCGCCTGATCTCGGCGATCCGCAATCTCTCTCGCGCGCTGTCGCTGGATTGCGTGATCGAAGGGATCGAGACGGAAACCCAGCTTGTCAGCGCGCGTATGGCAGGCTTCTTGCTGGCACAGGGCTACTTCATCGCGCGGCCCATGCCGCTCGAGCAGTTCGAACGGCAGCTCCGCGGCCCGGAGGTGACGAACTGGAAAGTCGCATGATGCCCGGGACGTACACCGGCACGCACCGCGTCTAACCCGCGCGGCGGATTCCGTAGTCGATGCGAATGCGCACCCACACGCCGAGTTGCGGCCTGCCGTTGATGCGGGGGGGAACCACCTCGAACTGCCAGGCGGCATTCTGGACCGCGCGCGCAAAGCCCGAGCCGCGAGGCGACTCCGCAAGTATCTGACAATTCTCGACGCGGAAGTTCTCGATGGTCTGGCAGGCGATTTCGCCCCAACCGCTCGCCGGCGCATTCGCGGGAAGATAGCCGCCAAGCTGGGCGTCGCTCGGCTCGCGATGCCACTGCGCGCGGTACAGAACCGCCCCGCCCGGACCTTCGCCGGGGCCATACGTTCCGCCCGTGCCACTGTCGCCCGGCCCGCTCGCAGCAGGACCGGTCGATTTCATTCTGCCGATATCCGATGCCGCGAAGTCCTCGCGCGACATCTTCAGGAACGTGAAGGCGGGCCGCTCTTTCTCGACCGGCTCATCGTTGACCACGGGCGGCGTCACCCGGTCCTGCCTTGCCTGTTCGGCCTTCCGTTCGGGTTCGGCTTGCGTCTTGTTCTCGGCCTCCGCGCCATTTGTGTCGTCTCGGCCGCTGACGTCGAAGCTCGTCAGGCTCTGGCGCCGTTCCGGCGTGCTGACGACACCGCTTCCAAAGATCGCGAGCAGCAGCGCAAGCACCACCACCCCCGCCGAAAGCAGGGTCGAAATCACGCGTTGGCGGGGGGAGCCGGGCCGGTAACCCGCGACAGCCCGGTCTGGCTCGGAGCGCATGGCCGATCTCAATAGAGCCCGCTCGCGCGCACTGCAATCACGCCCTTGTTTCAGTCCGCCACCATCCGGTCGAAACTTCGGCCGAAGCGTCAGTAGCGGCGGGCGACAGCGAATTCGACCGCCTCGACCATCGCATTGCGGGCCTCTCCGGCCGGAAAGCCGGCGATGGAATCGATGGCACGCTGGGCGAAATGACGCGCGCGTTCTCGGGTCGCCTCGACACACTTGTGGCGGTTGATCAACTCGACGGCGTGGGCGAGATCCTCGTCCTCGGTGCGGAAGCCGGCGATGGCTTCCTGCCAGAACTTGCGCTCAGTCTCGTCGCCGCGCGCATAGGCCAGGATCACCGGCAGAGTCATCTTGCCCTCGCGGAAATCGTCGCCCTTGTCCTTGCCGGATTCGGCGGCTTCCGAATCGTAGTCGATGGCATCGTCCACGAGCTGGAAGGCAATACCCAGATTGCGCCCATAGGCATCGAGAGCCTGCTCCTCGGCCTCTCCCTTTTCGGCAACCACCGCCGAAATGCGCGTCGCGGCCGCGAAAAGCGCGGCGGTCTTGGAGCCGATGATCTGGAGGTAGTGCTCCTCGCTCGTCTCGATCCTGCGCTGCGCGGTGAGCTGGTCAACTTCGCCCTCCGCGATCACGGAGCTGGCCTTGGACAGGATCTTGAGCACCTTGAGGCTGCCATCCTCGACCATGAGTTCGAACGCGCGGGTGAACAGAAAGTCGCCCACGAGCACGGTCGCCGGATTGCCGTAGACGATGTTGGCGGCCGCCTTGCCGCGCCGCAGGTCTGAACCGTCGACAACATCGTCGTGCAGCAGGGTAGCGGTGTGGATGAACTCCACTGACGCCGCCAGCTTGTGGTGGCGCGTGCCCTGGTAGCCGCACAGTTCGGCCGCCGCGACCGTCAGCATCGGGCGCATGCGCTTGCCTCCGCCCGAGATCAGATGCCCCGCGAGCGCAGGTATCAGCGGAATCTCGCTCTGCATCCGGTCGAGGATGACGGAATTGACGCTGTTCATGCCCGCCGCCGTGAGGGCGAGCATGGGCGCCAGCGAAGGCTGCGAACCGCGCGGACGCAGATTGACGACTTGTGCACTCATCGCCGCGCGCATTGCTCTTTCGCCGCGCCCAACGCAAGCGCGAATGCCATCCGGGAGCATTTGAGCAGGCTGGCACGAGCCCGGAACCCATGCTAGCGGAGCGGCACGATGACGCAGGACACCACCGCAACCGACCCCGTGCTCGCCAGCTACCGCGCAAGCATCGACAACATCGACGCCGCGCTGGTCCACATGCTGGCGGAGCGCTTCCGAATCACCCAGGCCGTGGGCGCGTACAAGGCGGAAAGGGATCTCCCGGCCTCGGACCCGGCCCGCGAGGAACGCCAGATCGCCCGCCTGCGCAAGCTGGCCGAGGATGCCCAACTCGACCCCGATTTCGGCGAAAAGTTCATCCGCTTCGTCATCGACGAGGTGATCCGCCACCACCAGCGGGCGAAGCACGACAAGTAAACCGGCGGTGCCCGCCCGTCAGCTTGCGTCAAACGCGGGGTTATACGTCACGATCCCCGACGGCGGAGAGCCCGAAAGAGCAAGGCACTGGAACGCCTCGGCAATCGGGAAATCATAAGTCAGGCGTGGATCGTGCCGAAAACCGAAACGGCCATAATACCTCGGATCGCCCAGCACGACGCACAGGCTGGCGGGGATCGATCGCAGCCTCTCGAGACCCGACCGGATCAGCATCGTGCCAATCCCCTGCCCCTGAACGTCGGGCCGAACCGACACCGGGCCGAGCCCAAACCACGGGCCGTTTCGCCCATCGATCTGCACCGGGGAAAAGGCAATATGCCCCTCGATTTCGCCATCGCGCTCAGCAACGAGCGAAACGGTGAGAGCGCCGGCCGCGCGCAAAGCCTCTATGATCCGGCTTTCGGTTCCGCTGCTATACGGTAGCGCCTCGAAGGCCGCCGCGGTGATCGCGGCAATTGTCCCCGCGTCTTGCGGGCATTCATCCCTGATATGCATTGCAGAAAATCCCGCGAAGTATGGAGCAATGAAACAGGGTGCGCGGCCATGCAGGTTCTGCCAGCCGCGCAGGCGCGCTTCATTCCTCCACCAGATCCTGCAGCTTCGTCATCAGCTTCTGGATGCGCTTGGCGGCCTCGGTGAAGGTTTCCAGGTCGGCGCGGTTGCCGTTGCCGCGCGCTTCCTTGGCGGCTTCGACATAGCCTTCCATGTCGGCCTCGAGCGCGTCCACCAGGATTTCGACCTCGTCGGTCGTAAGCGAGAGTTTGACGGTCTCGTTCATGAATTCTCCTAAGTCACTTTCGAACGTCGCACATGACGATGCCCGGCCATCGCTGCAACCTCGCGACAGTAACAATTCCCCGGTTTCCGACCGGGTTCCCGCGTCAGCCGACCGCCTTCGGCAGCTTCAGCCTGACGAGCAGGCCGCCAAGGTCCTCGCTCTCGTCCAGTTCCACACTGCCTCCGTAGATCTCGACGACGTCGCGCACAATGGCAAGGCCCAGCCCCGTACCCGGCTTGCCGGTATCGAGCCGCGCGCCGCGATCGAAGATGCGGATGCGTTCAGCCGCGGGTATGCCCACGCCATCGTCCTCGATCCATATCTCACATAATCCGGGGTCCTGCCCGGCATCGACAGTCACGAACACGCTGCCGCCGCCGTACTTCGCGGCATTCTCGATGAGGTTGCCCAGGATCTCCTCGAGATCCTGCTTTTCGAGCGCCACGATACCGTCGTGATTACCGGCCAGGTCGAAGCGTGTGCCCTCGTGCAGGCGCTCGACGGCGCGCAGCACGGCTTCAAGGCTGGGCCACACGCTGGCGCGCGACATGCCCGCCGCCCGCCGGCCAACTGCACGGGCCCGGGCGAGGTGATGGTCCACCTGGCGGCGCATGACCGCGGCCTCACGGATGACGGTATCGGCAAGGTCCGGAGCCCGGGCGGTGGCGGCGTTCATCACCACCGTCAGCGGCGTCTTCAGGGCGTGAGCCAGGTTGCCCGCATGTCGGCGCGCCTCTTCCGCCTGCAGCTCGGTGTGCGCCAGTAGCCCGTTGATTTCCTCGACCAGCGGCTCGACTTCCTGCGGCAGCGGATCGGTGACGCGGCTCGCGCCCGTGGTTCGCAGCTTCTGGATCGCCCGGCGCACGTGCCTCAGGGGGAACAGCCCGTACCATGTCTGCATCCCCGCCATGAGCAGGAGGCCGAAACCCAGCACCACGAAACTGTAGCCGAGGATCGAACGGATCTGCCTGATCTGCTCATCGAGATCCTCACGGCTTGCCGCGACAGTGAACATCCATTGCGTGTCGCTTCCCGGCAGGATGATCGCGCGCTCCATGATGCGCAGCGGCTCGCCGGGAAACTGGTCACTGTCGTAGACGTGCGGCCTCGTATCGTAATGGTCCTCCGGGACATCCAGGCTGCGATCCCAGAGCGAGCGGGAGGGAAAGTCCTCGTGTTCCTTGGCGCGTATCTGCCAGTAGAGGCCGCTGTTGGGTTCGAGGAAACGCTGGTCTCCCAGCGGGCGGACGAAGAAGACCTCCCCATCCGGGCCGATTTCGGCCGAACCGATCATCGCGGTCAGCATGTAGCCGAGCTGCTCGTCGAAATTGCGCGTGATCAGCGAAGTCAGCGTCCGGTCGAGCCCGAGCCCGCCGACAAGCAGCAGGATCGAGATCCAGCCCGCCGCGATCAGCATCATGCGCCGGCCGAGCGAGCCGGTGTTACGGGCGTTCACCGTCCCTTCGGCGGCCACACCCTCGCCTGCCCCGCCTGAAGCCGGAGCCTCCACGGGTGCCTCAGTTGCGCGGCGCGTCGGCGGGATCGTCGAGGCTGTAGCCGAGGCCACGGATGGTGGTGATGACATCGGCGCCCAACTTCTTGCGAATGCGCGTGACGAAGACTTCGATCGTGTTGGAATCTCGGTCGAAATCTTGGTCGTAGATATGTTCGATCAGTTCGGTGCGGCTGACCACCTTGCCCTTGTGGTGCATCAGGTAGGACAGCAGCTTGTATTCCTGCGCGGTCATCTTGACCGGCTCGCCGGCAAGGGTGACGCGGCCGGAACGGGTATCCAGCCGCACGTCGCCCGCCATCAGTTCGCTTGAGGTATTCCCCGAAGCACGACGGATCAGCGCGCGAAGGCGGGCGATCAGCTCCTCGGTCTGGAAGGGCTTGGCGAGGTAATCGTCGGCGCCGGCGTCGAGGCCGGCGACCTTGTCCGACCAGCTGTCGCGCGCGGTCAGCACCAGGACGGGGAAATTTCGGCCTTCCCTGCGCCACATGCCGAGCACGGTCAGGCCATCTATCTCGGGAAGACCAAGATCGAGAATGACGGCGTCGTAATCCTCTGTGGCCCCCAAAAAATGGCCATCTTCGCCATCGGCCGACAAATCAACGGCGTAGCCGTTCTGCTCGAGCGTGGTCTTGAGCTGGTTGCCGAGCGTAGGTTCATCCTCGACGATCAGGATGCGCAATTGGGGTCTCCCTTCGTGAACCCTGACGAAATGGGGTGAAAGGCCGCCAGCGTCAAGCGACGCGAGCGGATCGTGGTATCAGCGCGAGCGGCCGATGACGCGCCCCGTGCGAGCGTCGACGTCGACAAAATGAACCTTGCCGTTCTCGATGAATTTGAGACGATAAGCCATTGCCGCCGGATCATATTCCGGCCCGAGGTATTGCATGCCGGACATGCGCGGGAGCACTTGCCGCTCGATTTCGCGGAGGGAACGCACGTTGCCGGCCTTGCGATCCTTGCGCACCTGCCCCTGCTCGGCGCCGGGTTCGGCCTGCGCAGGCGGCACAATCGCGGTGAAGGCCAGGGCCGTCAGTGCGAGGAGAGAGGCGAGAAGCTGTTTCATCGTGACTTGGGTGCCTAACCTTGATGCATTGAACAAGTGCTGAATGCGGCAGGAAGGTGGCAGAAAGGATCGTCTGTTGCCGATTTCCCACGTCCGCTTGCCACACCCCCGCCATGCCCTGTAGGGCGCGCGACCATGGCAATCGCACCGATCCTCAGCTGGGAAGGCCTCGGCCTGATCCAGGGTTCCGGCTGGCTCTTCCGGGACCTTGACCTCCACATCGCCCCGCGTGACCGGCTGGCGCTGATCGGCCGCAACGGCGCGGGCAAGACCACGCTGCTCAAGCTGATCGCCGGACAGATCGAGGCGGACCGGGGCAAGCGCTCGATCCAGCCGGGGACGAAAATCGTCACGCTGGAGCAGGACCCCTTCTTCACCGGATACGACACCCTGCTGGACTTCGCGATCGCCGGGGACGATGCGCCGCCCCGCCACGAGGTCGAGGCCATCGCCGACCAGCTCGGCATCGACCTTTCGCGTGACGCCTCCAGCGCTTCGGGCGGCGAGCGTCGCCGGGCCGCGCTGTGCCGGGCGCTGGCCTCCGATCCCGACCTGCTGCTGCTCGACGAGCCGACCAACCACCTCGACCTTGCCGCGATCGAATGGCTGGAAAGCTGGCTCCAGCGCTATACGGGCGCATTCATCGTCATCAGTCACGACCGTACTTTCCTCACCCGCCTCACCAGAGCGACGCTATGGCTCGATCGGGGCGGCCTGCGCCGCAAGGAAGTGGGCTTCGGCGGCTACGATGCCTGGGAAGAGCAGGTCTATGCCGAGGAGGCCCGCGCGGCGGACAAGCTCGACGCCAAGCTCAAGATCGAAGCGCACTGGCTCGAACGCGGCGTGACCGCGCGGCGCAAGCGCAATCAGGGCAGGCTCGAGAAGCTGTGGGAGATGCGTGCCCAGCGCGCGGCCATGCTGGCTCCGCAAGGCTCCGCCAAACTTGCCGTCGCCGCCGACGATACCAAGACTAAGTCGGTGATCGTCGCCGAGCATGTCACCAAGCGTTTTGGCGCTGGGGACAATCTGCGCACCGTGATCAAGGACTTCAACCTGCGCGTCCAGCGCGGCGACCGCATCGGTGTGGTGGGCGCCAATGGCTCGGGCAAGACGACGCTGCTCAAGATCCTCACCGGCGAGATGGAGCCCGACGAAGGTACCATCACGCTCGCCAAAACCCTGCAGGGCACCGTTATCGACCAGCAGCGCAGCCTGCTTTCTCCCGAAAAGCGCTTGCGCGACGTGCTGGCCGAAGGCGGCGACTGGATCGACGTGCGCGGGGTGCGCAAGCATGTGCAGGGCTACCTCAAGGACTTCCTGTTCGATCCGGGGCTCGTCGACGCCAAAGTCGGCACGCTTTCAGGCGGCGAGCGCTCGCGGCTGCTGCTGGCCCGCGAGTTCGCCCGCAAGTCGAACCTGCTGGTGCTCGACGAACCGACCAACGATCTCGACCTCGAAACGCTCGACCTGTTGCAGGAAGTGATCGCCGACTACGAAGGCACAGTCCTTATCGTCAGCCACGACCGCGACTTCCTCGACCGCACTGTGAACGTCACGCTCGGCCTCGACGGTTCGGGCCATATCGACGTGATCGCAGGCGGCTATGCCGACTGGGAAGCCAAGCGCAGGAAACGCACGGCACCGGCCAAGGTGGCGAAAACCACAAACGAGCGCGCCGCTCCGCCGCCTCCGCCTCCGGCGAAGACCAAGCTCTCCTACAAGGACCAGCGCGACTACGACCTTCTCCCCGCCCGGATCGAGGAACTGGAGGCTGCCATTGCCCGCGACGAACAGGCCTTGGCAGATCCCGATCTCTACGCCCGCGACCCGCGCAAGTTCGCCGCGCTGACCGCAGCGATCGAAAAGGCACGCGGCGAGAAGGAAGCAGCCGAGGAACGCTGGCTGGAACTGGCCGAGCAGGTCGAGGGCTGATCCAGACGGATTGCCACGGCTCGCCCCGACACAGCGCACCTTGCGGAATCGGAACTTCTGTAGGAAGCTGGAAAACCGGATCGGTTATGAGGACAGCGCAATGATCAACCGCATCCGCGACATCCGGCTGCAAAAAGGCCTGACGCTTGCCGAGGTTGCCGCGGCCTGCGATCCACCGACGACGGCGCAGACTATCGGCCGTCTCGAAACCGGCATGCGCAACCTCTCGCTGGTCTGGATGAACCGCATTGCCGCCGCGCTGGAGGTGGAGCCCGAACTCCTGCTGCGCAGCGAGGGAAGCGAGCCGGCACGGGTCGTCGCGGTGCTGGGCCCGGATGGCCCCGAAGCCGCGCGCCAGCCCGTGGAGGCTGTCACTCCCAACGAACTTGCCGGCGAAGGGCAGTGGACCGTGCTCGCTGTCGAAACATCCTGCGGCGAATACCGCGCGGGAGATCAGGTCTGGCTGCGCCAGCGCCCGCCTTTGGACGCGGCGAAGCTGTTGAACCGCGACGTGCTGTCGCCGCGAGCGGGCGGGCATTTCGTCTTCGGTCGCCTGATCGATGGCAACGGTGAACGCGTCTCGTTGCTGCCTCCCCTCAGCGGGCAGCGACAGACCATCGTGGAACAACCGGCGTGGCTGGCGGTTGCCGAGATGCTCGTGAGAAGACTCTGACTGCCGCGGCCCTATGAGAATCCTTTCGATCGCCACGCTCTTCCCGAATCCGGCAAAGCCCTCGTTCGGCGTCTTCGTCGGCAACCAGATGCGCGCGGTCGCCGCAGGGGGCGAAGTCGATCTGACCATGGTGAGCCCGATCGGCCTGCCCCCCTGGCCGCTGTCCACGCGTGAGCCCTATGTTCGCCTGAAGGACATTCCGGAGGTAAGCGACGCTGTCGGCATCAAGGTTTACTATCCCCGCTTCACGCTGATCCCCATGGTCGGCGGCGACAGCAACCCGGGCCGGATCGCCCGGGCCGTTCTGCCGCTGGCGCGGTGTCTGCATGAGGTGCGCCCGTTCGATCTGGTCGATGCACAGTTCTTCTTCCCGGATGGCCCCGCCGCCGCGATCATCGCGCGCGAATTGGGCCTGCCGCTGACGATCAAGTCGCGCGGAGCGGATATCCATTACTGGGGGCAGCGCGAAAAGGCTCTCGCCCAGATGAAGGACGCCGCAAACCAGGCCGCCGGGCTGCTGGCCGTCTCGCAGGCTCTGCGCGAGGACATGATCGCGGTCGGCATGCCGGGCGAGAAGATCGCCGTTCACTACACCGGGCTCGACCGCGAACGCTTCCATCCCATCGAACGCGGAGCGGCGCGTGCGCTGGTATCGGCCATGCCCAATCTGGGCATCTGGTCTCAAGGCCCGCTGATCGTCACGCCCGGCTCGCTGATCCCGCGCAAGGGCCAGCGCCTCGTGATAGAGGCGCTGAAGTACCTGCCCGATGTGCGCCTGGCGCTCGCCGGAGCCGGCGAGGACGAAGCCGGCCTCCGGGCGCTCGCCGGACGGCTCGGGGTTGCCGACCGGGTCCAGTTCCTCGGCCTCGTCGACCACGACATCCTGCCTCACGTACTCTGCGCCGCCGACGTGCTGGTGCTGCCCTCGGCAAGCGAGGGCCTTGCCAATGTCTGGATTGAGGGACTGGCCTGCGGCACCCCGATCGTTGTTCCCGACATCGGCGGCGCCGCCGAAGTGGTGAAGGATGCGACGGCGGGACGACTGGTGGCACGCAACCCGGAGTCGATTGCCGGCGCCGTGGCGGAACTCCTCGCCAAACCGCCCAGTCAGGCCGATGTCGCGGCCAACGTCAGCCGTTTCAGCTGGGGCGTGAACGCGCAAAACATCGTCCACTTCTGGAAGAGCGTGCTGAACGTGCCGAGGCTGGTGGAAGCGGTTTGAACCCCATGCGGATGAGCACCGCGCCAGCGCGGCGCGGTGCAGTTCGTGAGGGGAACGCGCGCCCGCAACGCAGGCGAAAGCGCGGTCAGGCCCTGCCGACCCCCTCGCGGGCCTTGCGCTCCTGACGTTCGACCGCGGATTCGGTGGGCACGAAGCTGTCGCTGCTCACGCCAAGCCAGATCAGGATCGGAGCCGCCATGTAGACCGAGCTGTATGTGCCCACGAAGATGCCGAGCACGATGGCGGCGGTCAATCCGAAGAGGCTTTCCGGCCCGAAGAACAGCAGCGGGATGAGGGCCACCAGCAGCGTCATCGAGGTCATGACGGTGCGCGCCAGGGTCTCGTTGACCGACATGTCGAGCAGTTCGGGCAACGGCATCCTGCGGTACTTCTTCAGATCCTCTCGGATGCGGTCGTAGATGACGATCGTGTCGTTGAGCGAATAGCCGATGATGGCCAGGATCGCGGCGATGATCTGAAGGCTGAATTCGAGCTGGAACAACGCGAACATGCCCATCGTCAGCGATACGTCGTGGAACAGCGCGAAGAGCGCGCCGACCCCGAACTGCCATTCGAAGCGGACCCAGATATAGATCGAGATCGCCAGCATCGCGGCCAGCAGCGCGTAGAGCGCGGTCTGGCGGAACTCACCGGAAACCTTGCCCGATACGGTATCGTTGCCGTCGATGCGAACGTCCGGATAGTTCTTTTGCAGCGCGCCGGTGATCCGGTCGGAGATGGCGGCGGCCGCGCCGGGATTGTCCGTAGCCTCGTCGGGCAGGCGCACGCGGATCGAGACCGAGTTGGGATCGCCGAAGCGCTGGATCACCGGATCCTCGAAACCCAGGCCCGAGATCAGTCTGCGCACATCGGCGACAGGCGCCTCCGGATGCCCGACGAAAGTCGTGCGGATTTCCTGGCCGCCCGCGAAATCGACGCCGTAGTTGAGGCCCTTGGTCATGACCAGGCCCCAGCTCGCCGCGATCAGGATCATGCTGACCACGTAGAACGGCACGCGCCAGCGCAGGAAGCGGATGTTGGTGTTATCGGGAACGAGTTTGATCAGGCGCATGGTGCTTGCCCTTAAACGTGCAGTTCGGTGGGCCGCGCGCTGCGCAGCCAGCCGGCGACCCACATCCGGGTCAGCGTCACGCCGGTGAAGACGCTGGTGAACAGGCCGATGATGAGAACCACGGCAAAGCCGCGTACGGGGCCCGAGCCGAAGGCGAACAGCAGCGCGCCGGCAATCGCGTTGGTGACGTTGGCGTCATAGATCGCCCGGCTCGCTTCCTTGTAGCCGTTCTCGACGGCAGCGATGACGCGCCGGCCCTTCTTGCGCTCCTCTCGCATGCGTTCGTAGATCAGCACGTTGGCATCGACAGCCGCACCAATCGTCAGCACGAAGCCCGCTATGCCCGGCAACGTCAGGGTCGTGCCCATGACGGCCATGATGCCCAGGATCATCAGCACGTTGAAGATCAGTGCGACGGTCGCATAGATGCCGAAGCGACCGTAGGTGGCGATCATCAGCAGCACGACCAGCAGCGAGCCGATGCCCATCGCGATCATGCCTTTCCTGATCGAGTCGGCGCCAAGGTCGGGACCGACCGTGCGCTCCTCGACGACAGTAAGATCGACCGGCAACGCACCCGAGCGCAGCGCGATGGCTAGCTGGGTTGCCGATTCGACAGTGAAATTGCCCGAGATCTGCGCGCTGCCGCCCAGGATCGGCTCGTTGATGTTGGGCGCGGACAGCACCTTGCCATCGAGGATGATGGCAAAGCGCTTGTTCACATTCTCGCTCGTCAACTTCGCAAAGCGGGTGCCGCCGGCCTGGTCGAAAGTAATCGAGACCACCGGCGCGTTGTTCTGCGGATCGAATCCCTGCTTGGCATTGGTGAGCTGATCGCCCTTGATGCCGCCGAGGCGCTTGACCGCCAGCACCGAAACGCCGCCCGAACCCGGCGCGTTGGGATCGGCCCAGGGCACGAGTTCGTCACCCGGCGGCGTGATGCCCTGCTGGATATCGTTTGGGGCCGCCGTCTCGTCGACGAGCTTGAATTCCAGCTTGGCGGTCTGCCCGATCAGGCTTTTGAGCGCTTCGGGATCCCCGAGGCCGGGAACCTGGACGACGATGCGCTGCTGGCCCTGGCGTATGATCGTCGGCTCGCGCGTGCCGAGCGAGTCGATGCGCTTGCGCACGACCTCGATCGCCGAATCCATCGCATCGGAAACCGCCTGCTCCAGACCTTCCCGAGTCGGCGTCAGCACGAAACGGCTGCCGTCCTCGACCTTGATGTCCCAGTCGCGCTGCCCCGTGAGGCCCGCGCCGCTGGTGAGCGCCAGTATCTCGTCCCGCGCGGCATCGACCTGCGAGGGATCCTTGAGCATGAAGCTGAGGCGCCCGCCCGAGCTGGAAATATCACCGATGGCGATGCGCGGCTGGGTCAGCCGCAAGCGGCCGCGCACCGATTCTTCCATGTTCTCCAGCCGCTGCTGGGCGACCTGGTTCTTGTCCGCCTCGAGCAGGATATGGCTCCCGCCGGCAAGATCGAGGCCGAGGCTGATCTCTGGATCGGGCAGGGCGTTCGGCCATGAAACACCGCCAACGGAAAACAGCGAAGGCAGCGCGGCTGCGGCGATGACAAGTGTCAGGCCCCAGTACCAGAGCTTCTTCCAGGTAGGAAATTCGAGCATTGCCGTGAGCTTCTCTCGGAAAGAACGTGCGCGGAACGGCGCGTCCCGGAAATGGCCGGGCCCGATGCGGCCCGGTGCTGGTCGTCTCAGTCGTTGGCGGCCTTGGCGCCGCCCGGCGGGATCACGTCGACGATGGTCGACTTGAGGGCCCTGACGCGCACGCCCTGCGCCAACTCGACTTCGGCGTAGTTGTCATCGACCTTGAGCACCTTGCCCAGGAAACCGCCGCCGGTCAGCACCTCGTCACCCTTCTTGAGCGAGGCAAGCTTGGCCTTGTGCTCCTTCTGCTGCTTCATCTGCGGACGCAGGATCAGGAACCAGAAGATCAGCGCCATCGCCACGAACGGCAGGTACTGCACCCAGGCGGGCGGCGCACCGGCAGGAGCAGCGGCGGCAAGCATGGGAAGAATCGAGCTGTGCATGAAACTGAAGCGCCTTCTTGTATAGACTCCCGAGCCGACTCGCCCGTGACCCCCTGAACATCGCGAGGTCCGGGAAATCCGCCTGCGGAAATTCCGGATGCGCGGGCGGTTAGCAATAAAGCGGAGCACTGGCAACGCGCCCGCACGGCGAGCCCGCGAGGGCGAAGCGAAAGATAGGCGCGGCGGGCGCGCGATCAAGCTGTTCGCAAAACTCTGCACGGACGCTTGCGCTTGGCCCGCGAGGTGCCTATAGGCGCTCCCCTCGGTCGGGACGTAGCGCAGCCTGGTAGCGCATCACACTGGGGGTGTGGGGGTCGGAGGTTCGAATCCTCTCGTCCCGACCAATTTTCCGAATATCGGCACGCCCCAATTCTCCGGGGGCATTTTCCTACACGAACCATTTTGGTTACAGCTCTGCAACCGCCCATGGCTTCGCAGGAGTGCCGCATGCCGCTGCTCGATTCGCTTATCGCCCCCATCTCCCGGATCATCGATAAGGTCATCCCCGATCCCGAGGCGCGTGACCGCGCCAAGCTGGAACTGCTCAGGCTGGAACATTCGCAGGAAACAGACCTGCTCCAGGCGCGGCTTTCTGCCATCATCGCGGAGGCCGGTTCGGGCGATCCGTGGACCAGCCGCGCCCGGCCAGGATTCCTTTACGTGATGTACGCGATCATTCTCTGGGCCCTGCCGATGGGATTGATCGGCGCGTTCAGCCCGGAGACCGCAAACGCCATCGCCAGCGGTATGACGGCCTATCTCCAGGGCATTCCCGAGCCGCTCTACGCGCTCTTCGGCACAGGCTATCTCGGCTATTCGGCGATGCGACAGTGGGGCAAGATCAAGGGAAGCGATCGCTAGCCCAGTTTGCAGCGGCGCGCACAGCGGCTAAGGCAAGGAACGCCCGCGATGTTTCGGCGGGCAGCGAGGGATATTTCGAAAGATGGCAAGCAAGCTGGTCTATGTCCTCAACGGGCCCAACCTGAACCTGTTGGGCCGGCGCGAGCCCGGGATCTACGGCTCGCATACGCTGGACGACATAGCCGCCCTGCTGGTCGAACGTGGCAAGGACCTCGATTGCGAGATCGAGATGCGCCAGTCGAACCACGAAGGCCACCTCGTCGACTGGCTGCACGAGGCGCAGGCCGACGGCGCCCACGCGGTGCTGCTCAACGCGGGCGCCTATACCCACACTTCGGTCGCGCTGCTCGACGCGATCCGGGCGATCGAGGTGCCGGTGATCGAAGTCCACCTGTCCAACCCGCACACTCGCGAGGAATTCCGCCACAAGTCATGGATCGGCATGGCCGCCAGGGGCACCATCGCCGGGTTCGGGGCGAAGAGCTACCTGCTGGCGCTGGAGGCGGCGGCGGGGCTGTGAGGCGTTCGACAGGCTCAGGCTGAGCGGGGATTTTGGGGGCTGTGCGTCGGGTGAACGGGCGCCGCCTTGCCATATCGGGGCCGTGCCGATAATCGCAACGAATGCTGCTAGTCGTTGGAACCGTCCGTCTTCCCGCGCACAAGCTGGAAACCGCGCGCCCATTCATGAAGCGTATGGCTGAAGCCAGTCGTGCGGAAGATGGTTGTGTAGAGTACGGCTATGCCGAGGATGTATTTGATCCGGGTCTCATTCATGTGAAGGAGATGTGGATTGACCAAACCGCCCTCGATCGGCACTTCGACTCTCTGCATATCGCTGAATGGCGGGCGACTTGGCCGAGCCTTGGCATCGGTGATCGCGACTTGCGGGTGTATGACGTTGGCGAACCACGCCAGACCTGAAACGCGCATTCGTCCCTAGGCTGCCCCCCGGTCCGCAGGCGGGAGTGGCCAGGGTGGGCTTTTTACGCAACGCCCCCGAAACGCCCCCTACCCCAGCGGCACGCCCGGCAGGTTCTTCGAGGTCCGGATCGTCAGCGAAGTCTTCACGCTGTCCACGTTCGGCGCGGAGGTGAGTTTCGAGGTGAGGAATTCCTGGAAGCTCTGCAGGTCGCGGCTGACGATCTTGACGATGAAGTCGATCTCGCCGTTGAGCATGTGGCATTCGCGCACTTCGGGCAGGCTCTTCATGTGCTCCTCGAAGCCCCGCAGCGCTTCCTCGGCCTGGCTCTTGAGGCTAACGAGCGCGAATACGGTGATCGTGAAGCCCAGTTTCGAAGAGTCGAGTTCGGCGTGATAGCCCTTGATGATGCCGGCTTCCTCGAGACTGCGCACGCGGCGCAGGCACGGCGGCGCGGTGAGGCCGACGCGCTGGGCCAGCTCGACATTGGTGATCCGGCCCTCGTCCTGCAGTTCGGCCAGCAGGCGACGATCGATTTCATCGAGGTTGATCATTCGAACTTCCCTGTCGCTGCCCTTTCGCAGCCCCGTGGTTGCAACTTCCACATCGAAAATGCGGCGCCCTCGTAATATTATTATCTCATAGCGCAATCGTCCCGCTTTGCAACGACTTCGAACTGCGTGCTTCCACTCACCCCCCACTTTGCTAGGACATTCTGCGCGCGAATTTGGCATGAAGGTTGAAGCCCGGGTTAACCTCTTCCGCTCTAAGCAACGGGCCGCGCCTGGAGTCTGAATGCATTTCGACGATCGCCTTGCTACGGTTTTGCGCCTGCCGGCATCGGGCGATGCCCTGGCGCGCATCCAGTACAGGCAACTGATCGACCTGCTGCGCCAGCTGCCGGGCGACGCGCGCTCCGAGATGATCGATACCGGCCTGGTCCGCATCGAGGAACTCGGCAGGCGAATTCCCGTGATCGACCGGGCGCGGCTGCTGCGCCAGCCGATGCAGCCGATCACCAACCCGCGCCTGGTTTCGCTGCTGGCCCAGTCCGAGCCCGATGTGGCGACCGCCGCGATCATGTGCGCGCGGCTCTCGGACGCCGACTGGCTGGCGCTGATCCCGGAATTGCCCGTGCGCGCGCGGGGGATTCTGCGCCACCGTCGCGATCTCGCACCGCCCGTGGACGCCCTGCTCGAACGCCTCGGCATTCGCGACCGCGGCCTGCCACCCGCCGTCCGCGTGCCGGACGAGATCGAGGACGTGTTCGAGCTAGCGACCGCGGACGTTGTTCCCGACGCCCCGGAAACGCAGCCCTGCGCGCCTGAACCGAGGCCAATCACGCCCGATCCGGAATCGGAGTGGGCGAGAGCCGCGGCCATACGCGCCGAAAGGCCGAAGAGCGTCGATGCCGGTATCGGCGCCATCGTCCGGCGTATCGAGGAATTCCGCAAGGCACGCGAGGCGCATGTGCCGCCCGAGCCGGCGAATGACGCGCCGCGCCTCCCTCTGGGAGACCTGGCGGCGGCGGCGCCGCGCTCGCCGGCGGCAGTCGACTTTGCCACCGATGAGGAAGGCCGCATCGACTGGGCCGACGGTGTGCATGCGCGTTCGCTCATCGGTCTCAGCCTTGCTGCCCACGAACCGGCCGTGGCGACGGCCGTTCGCCGCCGCCTGCCTCTGCATGGCACGCGAATCCGGTTTCCCGGAGCCCCGGCCGTCTGCGGTGAATGGCAGATTGACGCCATTGCCTGCTTCGACGATCTCACCGGCCGCTTCACCGGGTACTGCGGACGCCTGCGCCGCCCCGCCTTCGCTGTCCACGATACCGAGGCAAGCCGCAAAGCCGGCGAGGCCGACCGCATGCGCCAGGTGCTGCATGAACTGCGCACGCCCGCCAATGCCATCCAGGTCGCCGCCGAGATCATCCAGCAGCAGCTCTATGGCCCGGCTCCGCACGAATACCGGGCCTTGGCGGCGGCAATCGCGGGTGACTGCGCACATATCCTTGCCGGGTTCGAGGAACTCGATCGGCTGGTAAAGCTGGAAGCGGGCGCGCTTCAGCTGGAAGCGGGCGAATGCGACATTGCGCCGGTTCTTATAGAGACGGTGGCGCGGCTCAGAACCTGGACCGATGCACGCCGTAGCGGCTTCGCACTGCCTGCGGACATCGGCGCGACGACGCTGCCGGTGGAAGTGGACCGCGTCGAGGCAGAAAGGCTGGTCTGGCGCCTGCTTGCCGCGCTCGTCAGCGTGGCCGCTCCCGACGAAATTCTGGAGTTGGCCTGGGCGCTCGAAGTCGGCGGGCGCGTGGCCCTGCGGATCGCCCTGCCCGCCGCCCTCGCCGAACGCGATGCCGACGATCCGTTCGACGTACCGACCACCGAACGCGGCCCTACGCTGTCGGCGGGAATGTTCGGCCTCGGCTTCACGCTGCGGCTTGCTGCCGCTGAAGCCGGTGCGGCTGGCGGCAATCTGCAACGGGATGGAAAGCTTCTGCGCCTGTCCCTTCCCGGCTTGACCCATGCGGGCACAAGCCATAGCACCGCTGTCAATCATTCGCACTGAACCTGCTTCGGCCGACGCGAAGAACGGGATGAAGGGGAGTTTTTTGCCGGGCCCCAATCTTCTTGAGCCGCCGCGACCATCCGATCTTGCAAAGTTTCGCGAGGGGTTCGGTCAGCGCTTCATCGTCACCGTCGATACCGAGGAAGAATTCGACTGGGAGGCACCACTCGACCGCAAGCGCCACACGGTCATCACCATTCCGGCCTTACGCAAGTTCCAGCAGTTCTGCGAAGGCTTCGGCGTCGTTCCCACTTACCTGATCGACTATCCGGTGGCGGCATCGTCCTACGCCGCCGAGGCCCTCGGCACGGCGGTGGCGAAAGGCAAGGCCGAGGTCGGAGTGCAACTGCATCCGTGGGTCAGCCCGCCCTTCGACGAGGAAGTCAACGAGCTCAACAGCTATGCCGGCAACCTGCCGTACGAGCTGGAGCGCGAGAAATTCCTGCGACTGCGCGACCGGATCGAGCAGACCTTCGACGCGGCGCCGCTGATCTACCGTGCCGGCCGCTATGGCCTCGGCCCGCGCACGGCGGAGATCCTGACCGAATTCGGGCTCGCCATCGATTCGTCGGTGCGCGCCCGGTTTGACTACAGCGCCAGCGGCGGCCCCAATTACCGCCAGCACCCGCTGCAGCCCTACTGGGCCGATCCTGAGCGCCGCCTGCTCGAACTGCCGCTGACGACGGTATACTGGGGGCCGCTGCGGCAGATCGGGAATGTCCTCTACCCGCACCTGTGGCGCGCGCCGCAGGTGCGCGGCGTGCTGGCCCGCACGGGTCTGCTGGAACGGATCCCGCTCACGCCCGAGGGAGTCACCGCCGATGAAGCGCTGCGCGGGGTGGACATTGCCCTGGACGAAGGGCTGCCCGTGCTTGTCTTCTCGTTCCACAGCCCTTCGCTGGCGCCGGGGCACACGCCCTACGTCAGGAACGACGAGGATCTCGACGCCCTGTACGACTGGTGGCGGAGGCTTTTCACGTTTCTCGCCCAGCGCGGCGTGAAACCGACAAGCGTTGCCGACATCATGGCCAGCGTGGAGCTTGCCTAGAGCCTCGACGCAAGCTAACGCGCGTGAGCCCGGCCAGTCGATCAAGGCCGGAGCGGCGATTGGGCCTGTAGCTCAGCGGTTAGAGCTGGCCGCTCATAACGGCTAGGTCGCGGGTTCGAATCCTGCCGGGCCCACCATCGCCGCCCATCGACACCCCAGGGTCGGGGAGTAGCGCAGCCTGGTAGCGCATCTGCTTTGGGAGCAGAGGGTCGCAGGTTCGAATCCTGTCTCCCCGACCAACTGGAGAAATCACGCTCAATTCGCGCGGGGGGCCTGCCCCTCTCCGGGCACCTCGATCGAGGAATAGGCCCGCGCCAGCCGCTCCGCGAAGGCGGCGGGGCTATAGTGCGTGCCGGCTCTTGCGGCCGCGTTTGCGCCAAGCGTCATGCGGCGGCTTTCGTCGGAGATCAGATGCCGCAGGCCCTCGGCCATCTCATGCGCCGATGGCTTTACGAGGATCGCGCAATCCGCATCCAGTACCTGACTATGGCTCGGAATATCGGTGGCCAGAATGGCGCGGCGGGCCGACATGTAGGTATAGACCTTCATCGGCGTGTTGACGCCCTTCAGCCGCGGCGAACACAGGATGTCTGCCTGCGCCAGATAACCCCCGAGCGCGCCGAGAGGTCGGTGCCCAAGGAAGCGGACGCGATCGTCCAGCCCCAGCCGGGCGACTTGCTCCCGATAGCGCCGGACCGCTTCCGGGCTGCCGCCGATCACCGCCAGGTTGCACGGCGCGTGAGACCGGAGCAGCGTGAATGCCTCGAGCAGGAGATCGATGCCCTGATAGCTCTCGAGATTCCCGACATAGAGCGCCAGCGGTGCTCCCACCGGAAACAGCCCGCGAAGCTCCTCGACATCAGCGGTGCTGTCGGCGCAATCGAACGCCACGTCCGGCAAAAGATGGACTCCACCGGGGCCGGCCGCCTCCATCGCGCGGTCGGCAATCGCCTGGCAGACGGCGAGCACAAGATCCGAGCGGCGGATCGCGTATCGCTCGAACCACCGTAGCGGGGGCAGCAGCGCCCGCGCCGCCGGCCACTTCTCGGCGATCTGGTCGGGCATGAGCGAATCCATGTCGTAGACCAGCTTGAAGGGCCGCAGCGGCCGGCACGCCAAGCCTATAAACACCGCCTCCTCGACCGCGTGGACGACGTCGTACGCCTCTCGCCGCACCTGCCGGAACGCCGCCGCGGCGAGCCAGACATCGCAAACCAGCTTCTTCACCGAAAACCCGATGGGCACGTCCCTGACGCCGAAGCCGGGCCTGATGCGCATGATGCGCGCGCCGGCAATCCCGATGTCCTCACCCTCATGATAGGTGAGAACATCGACCTCATGCCCCTGTTCGCACAGCACCCTTACCGCCTGACGCACCGCGATCGGCGTTCCCCGCTCCACGAAGAAGGGATGAGGCGCCAGAAACAGGACCCTCATGCGGCGGCCTTACCCACGCGCAGGCGCGTCTGATCGACGGCGAATCGCAGCGGGCTCGCCAGCCCGCCGAAGCGGACAAGCTCGGCTTCGGGATCACGCAAGGCACGGCGCAACGCGGCCGCCGGACGGTCAGCGGGCAGATCACAATCGACCAGACACCCGAAGCTGCCGATCGCCGAAGCCGTACCGCGAAGCGGCAATACGTCGGAGCCGGGGAGAACGCGCGCGATTCCCCGCCCGAAGCGGGGGACTGGCCAGAAGGCCGGGCGTCCGCCATTGTCTCCCAGAAAGAGGTCCGGCTCTTCGGTCAGCAGCCGATCGACGAGCCGCCCCCTTGGCCCGAACCACTTTCCGACGCCCCAGGGAAGTACCGGCAATGCGTCGTGGGCGCGCAGCGCGGCAACGATCTCGCTGGCCGGCCGGCCTTCGGGCACGACGCGTTCGGCCAGCGCCAGGCCAAGGATTTCGAGCCCCTCGCGGCTCACGATCTGACGCCCGGCAACCACGAGCAGAGTGTGGCTTTCGTCGAGCCAGAGCGATTCGGCTTCGGCGGTTGGCAGCAACTGCGCTCGAAGCGCGGAAAAGACATCGAAGCCATCGCGTTCGGCCAGCATGCAAACGGCTACCCCCGCCCCAGGAGCGTTCCGCGAAAACGTCCCCGCAGCTTGCTGGAGGATGCTGGCGGCGTCACGCTCGTCGTGAAGATGGACGTGCGCATCGATCGCCACGAGGCCGGTCGATCGCATCACGCCGCGCGCCGCGCCTCGGTCGGCCAGAACTTGTGCGCTGCCTCGAAACTGAGCAGGGGCGCGGTTGTCAGCTTGGTCCCCAGGATGCGGCAGAGGCCCGCGGGGCCAGCGGTCGACACGATGTCGCTGGTCGAAAGGCTCCGGCCGGTCCCGTCCCGGTCGGGCAACAGGCCCGCCATGACCGCGCGGACCGGCGCGTCCGCGATCCCGGAACCGGGCAATGCGCGGGCCAGCGCGCCGCGAAACGCCTCGATATCCTCGGCGCCGACATCGGGCTCTCGCGCGCCCGATGCGGGGCAGTAGAATGTTCCTGCCAGGGTCCCGCCTTCATGCGGCCTCAGGAAATAGCTGCGCCCTCTTCCCGGAAGTTCAGAGACCGCCAATGCCGCGTCCGTGGGGAATGGAACGTCCAGCAGGAGGTTGAACGCCAGGGTGGCGGCGCTCGTAGCCTCTCGCCCATGCTGCCATCGCCCAGACCAGGAACCGGCGCAGATTACCACGTTCGGTGTTGCGATCTCCTCGATCGCGCCATCGGCCCGGCCGACGCGCAGGCCCGCCACGCGGTTATCCCTGACAACGAGATCGTGCGCTTCCGTCTGTTCCATGAGCGCCGGACCAGTCACGCCCGCATCCGAAAGGATCGCGAGCATCAGCGCCTGCATGTCCGGCACCACGAGATCGTGCCACAAGGCCGCGCCTGTCAGGTGGTGCCGCGGTATCGGATAGTCGGCCGAAACTTCATCCGCCGCGAGGACATCGGGCGCCGGCAAGGCCTGGGCGCAGCCCGTAGTGCGAACCAGCCAGGCCTCCATTGCCGCCGCCAGGCGAAAGGCGGCGGGAGAGCGCATTCTGCCGCGGTAGAGCGGCATCACGCAAGCGAGCGGCCGGACGAGGCCGGGGTAATTGTCGAGGAACCAGGACTGCGCACGCCGAGAGCGTCGCCAGCGCCGCAAGTCCATGGTCTGCAGGTAGCGAAGCCCGCCGTGGATGAAGCCATAGCTGTTGCCCGTGGCACCGCTGGCGATCCGGTGCCGTTCGACGACGAGCGGCCTCAGCCCCATGCGCGCAGCCGCCAGCGCCATGGTTGCCCCCTGCATGCCTCCGCCGACAATTACGACATCGGGATCGTTCATCCATCCTCGTCCGGCTGCGCGACGATCTTCTCGATCCGGTATGCAGCATGGCTCGGGTTTCTCGTAAAGATGATGATCTCTGCGATCAGCCCGACCGCGCCGATCTGGATGCCGAGAACGATCAGCAGCACGGTCAGCAGCAGCGCGGGACGATCCGACATCTGCATGTCCAGCGTCTGGCGCTGGATGAGCAGATAGATTCCCAGGGCAACGCCGATCGCGATGAAAGCCGCACCCAGCGAGCCGAAGAAGCGAAACGGCTTTCGCATGAACCGTGTGATGAAGCCGAGCACGACAAGGTCGAGGGCGATGCCCATGTAGGTGATCGGCCGGTGCGTCCTGAGGCGCCGGTCCGTCTGCGCCTGGGGTAGACAGACCTGCTCCACGCTGAAGCCTAGCCGCTCGGCCAGCATCGGCAGAAACGGGTGCTGCTCGTGGTGGAGTTGTAACTCAGCGAAGACATGCTTTTTGACCGCGCGCGCCACGCAGCCCGGATCCTTGAAGCGCGAGCCGGCCATCCGCGCGAACGCCTCGAAGCTCCAGCCGCGCATCCGGCTAAGGACATTGTCCGTACTGCGGTCGCGAAATGCCGCGGCGACGTCCGCCGTCTCGATACGGTCCAGCAGTTGAGGCAGGGCCTCGGGCGCCACCTGGAGATAGGCCGGCAGGAACAGCAGCGTGTTGCCGCGCGCGTGTCGGACACCTTCCAGCAGACAGGCCACCTGGCCGAAGGAGCGGTTGAAACGCACGATGTTAAGCGGAAAGTCCCGCTCGCTGATCCGTTCCAGCGCCTCGGCATAGGCCGTGTGCGGACCGTCCAGGACGTAGATGAACTCGAATGACTTGTCCGTGCCCATGAGCGCCGCCTGATAGGCACGCCAGACGGTTTCGGCGTCGTCGGTGCGGTCGATCACCGGGATCACGACGGAAACGTCCACTTCGCCGACCGCCGGAAACATCGTGTTCATTGCTTGTCCCCCAATACCGGCCCCGGCGGTGGCAATCGCGCCGAAAGGTCGGCGGCGATCACGGCATAGGCCCTCACGTTGGGCTCAACGGCAGCGAACAACCCGCCCGCCAGGCCCCAAACCACCAGAAAAAGCGTCAATGACAGCAGGAGCATCGCGATGCCGCCGGCGACCACGTAGTTGTCGGGCTGCCCCAGCAGCAAATATCCGAAGACCGCCAGATTGAGCAGCAACGTGAAGCCGACTGCCTTGAGATGCCATGTCAACGGCGCGCGCGCGTAGCTCAGGAGCACGCGGATCGTTATGATGTCGAGCATCACCTTCTGTATGCGCGAGAAGCCGTATTTCGACGCGCCGAACTGGCGGGCGCGGTGATTGACCTCGATTTCGGCCAGGCGTGCGCCCGCAAGCTGCGACAAGGCGGGAATGAACCGGTGCATTTCGCCGTACATCGGAATCCCCTTGATGAGTTCCGACCGGTATGCCTTCAGCGAGCATCCGCTGTCCCGGACCGCCACTCCCATGATGCGCGCCATGATCCGGTTCGCGACCTTGGATACGAAAACGCGGGCGCCGCCATCCTTCCGCCTCCGACGCCAGCCGACGACGATATCAAAGCCCTGATCCATCAGCTCGATCAGGCGCGGAATGTCTTCGGGGTCGTTCTGAAGGTCGCCATCCATCGTGACCAGCACGTCCCCGCGCGCGGCCTCGACGCCAGCGGCCATGGCGGCGGTCTGCCCGTAGTTGCGGCGAAACTTGACGACGCGGACACGCCTGTCGCGATGGACCAGCGCCTCGGCGCGCTCATAGGTCCGGTCGGTGCTGCCGTCGTCGACCAACACCAGCTCAAAATCAAAGTCCGGCCCAGTCAATGCATGGCTCACCGCTGAATACAGCGGCTCCACGTTCTCCTCTTCCTCGTACATCGGCACGATGACGGAGACCAAAGCCATAAAGCGCAACTCCACCAATACTCAAAGACTCGGCTAATTTGCGACCCGAGTTTTGGTTTGCGTGTTGATTTATGCGCAACCCCCTGAAATAAAGTCAAACTCTTTACCGAACCCACTGGAACGGCCACCATTGCCCCTTCACACTTGCGAAAAACGGTCGCAGAGACCACGGCAGCGCGGCCACTTCAACGTGTCTTTTTCGGCGAACCTCTGCGATTTTAGGGCAGCCGCCCGCCTTCAGCAATAAATCAGCTACGAGCCGTTCATCCTGCACGGCAGTCAGTTCGTCAGCTAACAAGGCGACACCTGAACGGTGAGCACCCGCGCCCTTACGGCTTGCTTCCTGCAGCGCTTGGGTATGAGAAATCCGCCCCTTCGGCCTCGAATAAAGGCTCCAGGTTTCCGCCATACGGTTCAACGCGGACGGGTTCTGCAACATAGAGACAGTATTATTTTGCATGACAATCTTGTTAACCTTATAACGCCATCGAATTGTATTTTAATGCTACATCGAAACCATCGCCGATCCGGAAGGCTGCCGAAGTTGCTCTGTCCGTCAGGCGCCTGTGGGACGTGAGGGCGTGGGATTGATTTCTATCTCGGACAAGCTGGCCGATGCATTCAAGCGAGGGGCGGGCGAAAACTCCCCTCCCGATACCGGCACTCCCGCCAACCAGGCCACGCTGGCGTGGCAGGCCCTCGCCCTGTTCGCACTGGCCTTGCTTGTCCGTCTCCTCGGGAATGCAAGCCTTCCGGTACACCGGGACGAGTTTTTTCATTTCCTTGCCGCGCAATCCTGGGCGGACAATGGCAGTCTGGCGATCCTGGATGGCGCCTACCCTCGCGCATCGAGCTATACCGTGCTCACGGGTCTAGGGTTTCTGCTGTTCGACCAGTCCGGCCTGTTCGTGGCCCGGCTTCCCGCGCTGCTCGCCGGTGCCCTGCTCGTGCCGGCCGTGTTCGTCTGGGCACGGCGCAGGATCTCGCCGCGCGCCGCCTGGATTGCCGCGCTTCTGGTCTGTTTTGCGGACCTCATGATCGAAGTGTCGCAGTTCACGCGCTTCTACACGCTTCAGGCCCTGTTCGTGTGGATCGGGTCGGCCGCAGTCTATAGCGCGCTGCATGACCGCAAGAGCATCGGCACCGCGACCGTGTGGCTGGCAACCGCCGGGGCGTGCTTCCTGTCCGCCCTCCACCTTCAGGTCACGACGATCATCCACCTCGCCGGCATAGGACTGTACCTGGCCGCCTACGCCGTATCGCGTCCCCGGATTTCATCGTTCCTTGCGCAACAACGGTACCGCCTCTGGCTGATCGGCGGGGCGGCGGCTCTGCTCGCGGCGGTCATTGCCATTGCACCAAGGCTCCCGTTCGACGAGTTCCGGGACACATCCTACTGGGCACGCGAGCATCGCGACGACGTTCTCTATTATGTGCGGATATTTCTGGACCGCTTTCTCATACTGACGCTGATTTTCCCGCTTTCGATCTGGCTGGCCGTGTCGCGGCGATCGCGGGCCGGGCTCTTCTGCCTCACGCTCTTCGGGACCGCTTTCGTGGCGCACTCGCTCGCCGGGATGAAGAGCTTCCGCTACATCATCTACGCGCTGCCCTTCTTTTTCGTGTTGATTGCCATTGCCTTCGACTTCCTGCTCTCCGCGCTCTCACCGGTCGTCGTGTCGATGCTGAAACGGGCGGAGGACATGCGGTGGATCAGGATTGCCGACCGTTCCCGCCCGATCGTGACCGTAACCATCCTCGTTCTCGGCACTTTTCTGGCGATCGCCGGCAACCGCGCCTATGCCCACACGCTCAAGCGCATCGTCATCGACACGCATCGTGTCATCCTCAATCCGTCGAGTTTCGCACAGGAACCGCCCGACAGATCGTGGAGAGCCGCCGCGCCGCGGCTCCGCGCCGCGATCGGGACGCCCTCGCTGTTCGTGGTCGCCGACGACATGCGAACGGTCCACTATCTCGGGCCGTTCGACCTGCTCATCAGCCGAAGCCGCGTCAGCGACATTTCACCGCCGGTGGAATTCGGAACGGACTTTCGCACCGGACGCCGCGTGGTCGGCAGCGGCGAAACTCTCGCCGAAGTCGCCGCGTGCTATCCGGACGGCGTGATTCTGGCGCCGGCGGACCGCTGGGAGTTGGACTCCGCGGTTCCTCCCGACGTCAAGGCGGCGATCCATGCTTTCGCTGTTCCGGTAACCCCGGGCGTCGACGGATTTCACCTGTTCCGTTGGCGACATCCGGTTCACGGCGTCCGCTGCCAGGACATTCGCGCAATGATTGAGGATCATTCGCCGCGATAGATGGCCTCGGGGCTCGGAGCGGGCCAACCGGAAGTTTCTAATCAACGAAACCGCGCACCAGCACCTTTCGCGCCAGCAGCGCGCCGGGAATGCTGCCGATCAGGCAACCGGCCGCACTTCCGCACATCAGGCCTGCGAGCCCCCAGCGCGCGCCCAGCCAGGAACCGGCAACGGTCGCCGCTATGACGAACCAGCTCATCCAGCTGAGGTGCCTTATCTCCACCGCGGTCCCGCAGGCCACGACGGCCGAATGCGGCAGGCCTTCCAGCAGCTTGGCCGCGCCGTTGAAACAGGCGGCAAGTATCAGCAACCGTTCCAGTTGATAGCGGCCATCCGTGAACACCGAGGCGACGAAGGGTGCGAGGGCAAGCACGAGAACGGTTCCGATCAGAAACGTGATGGCCAGCGCTTTTCCCTCGCTTGCCAGCAGCCTGAAACGCGTCGGACGATCGGTTGCCGCACGAAGCCGGGGGGTAAGGGCAAACCCCGAACCGGAACGCAGCAGGCGAAAAGGAAAGATCGCCACAGACGCGACGACGGCGAACGTCGCCAGCGCCTGGAAGCCGAGTACTTGCGGAATCACGAAGCGCTCCACCTGCACCAGCAGAGCTCCGGCCGCGACGGCGACCACGAGCGACAACGCTTCTCCGGGCGGAACCGCATCGTCTTTCTCACCGTTCAGACCGCAATGCCGGATGAACGCGATCCAGGAAATGGCGGCGAACAGGAGATTGGCGACAGCCAGAATAGTCATCGGCGGCACCACGGAAGTCCACGACACGATGAAACCCGACGCGCCCGAGATCAGCAGCGCCCAGCTGCCCACATTCGTCACCGCGATGGCAAGCATCATCCAGCCGTGACTCCGAAGCCCCATGCCGGCAGCGATGGTCAGCCCTCCGCCGAAAATCGCCGCGCCGAGCAGAAGCGCGGCTCTGACCGGAAAGCCATATACCGCGACAATGCCTCCCACGGCCGCGACGGCGACGATACTGCATGGGACGAACGCGCGCAGGAACAGGCGAGAGCCCGGCTCGAGCCTGCGGCGCAGCAGCACCTGATCGATGCCCCACGGCGCCAGACAGATGCAGACGTTATAGATGGCAACCGCGAGCGCGAGCTGACCGAACGCGGCCGCCGGCAATTCGCGGGCGAGCAGGAGGTTGCCGAAAGTGAACGCGGCGCCAGCGAAAGCAAAACCGAAACTGGCCCCCAGCGATTTGGAGCGGAGGAGCGACAGCATCTGCCGCGTGATGAACGGCGTGGCCTGGAAGGACCGTGATTTCATCGCGGCGGCAACAGACCCGTTTCCCGGTACCATGCCACCGTACGCCGGAATCCCTCGTCAAGATCGACCTTCGGTTCGTAACCGAGCATCTTGCGGGCCTTCGCGGTCGAGAACGCCCGGTTGTGCTTGAAGAATTTCACGCGCCGGCGGTGCAACGGAGGCTGGAGGCCCAGCGGCGTACAAACCGCCTCCACCACCCTGGCCACCTGATACAAGGGCTCATAGGGCAAATGCAGACGTGGCGGCTTGCGGTCCAGCGCCCTTGCCGCCGCGCCCACGTAGTCCGTCAGCGGCAGATAACGCGGCCCACCAATAATGAATACCTCGCCGACCGCATCCGGACTGTCCATACACAGCACGAAGGCGTCGACCAGATCGTCGATATAGACCGGATGGAAGTTGGCCCCGCCGTCACCCACGAAGAAGAACAGGCCGCTGCGCACCATGCGGAACATCTTGAGCATGCGCGTATCGCCAGGGCCGTAGATGGAGCAAGGGCGGATGATGGCGATTTCCAGCCCGCCGCGTTCCATCTCCTCCCGGCAATACTGTTCGGCGAGCAGCTTGGTTTCCTGATAGAAATCGCGGGGGCTGAAAGCGGCGCTCTCATCGGCCGGGCCGTTATCGACGCTGCCGTGAACACCGATCGTCGAGCAGTAGACGAAGCGCCGAACGCCCGCGCGCCGAGATGCCTCCACCAGCGCCCGTGTCGCCTCGTAGTTGACCGCGAGGAACTTCTCGTAACTGCCTTCCTCGCGGTACATGGCCGCAACGTGAAAGACCGTGTCCGCCCCCGCGACAAGGCGATCGAGCGCTTCGGGATCGCCCAGTTCTCCCTCGATCCTGACGATACCGGCATCCTCGGGAAGCGCCGAACCGGGCCGGGCCAGTGCCTGCACGCGGTGCCCGTCCGCAGCAAGCCGCTCCGCGAGAGCCTGTCCGGTGAAACCGGTGGCACCCGTTATCGCGATCGTCCTTGAACCGTTCATCACCCCATCCGATCAAACCGCGCCAGTACGGGATTGCCTGCCACCCGCGTCACGCCGGCCTTGCGAAACACTCTCTCCGCCCGCCGTGCGACTGGAGATCGCGGCATGGCTCTGTGCAGCGCCATCGGCAGGACGAACTGCCGCCAGTCACACGTTTGCCGAAAGCCATGGGCCGCGAAAGCCGAGCGAATCTCGTCGGCGAAGAACGTCCTGTAGTTGCGTGTGTTCTTCTCGATCTTGCGCTTGATCGGGAAAGCGAGCAGCGACAGCGCGTTGAGGCTCGACCAGATGGGATAGTCGATGATCACCGCCCTGCCGGAAACGCGGCAAAGCTCACTCACCAGACGCGGCCAATCCTCGACATGCGACATGAGGCGTACGCTGGTGACGAAATCGAACTGCCGGTCCTTGAACGGCAGGCGCAGAAGGTCGCACTCCTCGAATTCGATCGAGGCTGCCTGCTCCTGGGCCCGAAGTCTCCGGAAGCAGCTGGCGTCGCTGCCCGCCACAGTAACCGTATAGCCAGCCTTCGCCAGCGGAAGTGCCAGTTGCCCGTGCCCCCCGCCAACGTCGAGAACAGTCGAGCCAAGGCCCATCGTGTGCTGACCGAGAAGTGCGAACAGCCCCTGTTCCTGCACCCAGAGCATGTAGGCCCCGACCGCGCCCTGAAACCGGGAGGCATAATCATCGGAAGATGTCACGATGTCCGGCTGCTCGCTGGCACTTATCGCAATATCCACGAAATCGCCGCCCGGCCACAAGGGGACGGGCGGCGAGTCCGGGGAAACCGGGTCAAAGTCGGTCAGGTTGCTCAACTTGGCAATCCTCCGAAAACCGCGAGGTGCGATGGATACCCGGCAGCGTTGCCAGATGGCCAAAACCGGGATGGAGCGGCCGGCACCGAGCGTAATGCACAGCCATTTGTCATGGCAATCGCGGCCGCCCCCCCTTGTACGCCGGGACGCATGTTTGCCGCGACGAACCGAGGATAGTCCTCGGTCTTACGCCGGCCATGTGCGCCAGGGTGCGCTGACTGTGGCTCGCTCCAGGCGGGAGCGGCGCCAATTGCCTGCAATGGCAGGTTCCGAAACTGTCATTGCCGAATCGCCCGCTCGCCGGTTTCGGGCCCGGCTCGAACCTGCCTAGCTGCAGGTGGAATTGCCGCCACTGCCGGTCACACCGGGTGTCAGGTTGCGATCGTCCCTGATGATAAAGGCGGCTTCCTGTTTGAACCGGGGGGTGCCTACGAACATGTCCCCGAACAGGGGCTGGTACTGGTAGTAGACCTCCACGAACATGACCGCCGAATTGGACTGCGCGGTGATGAGGCTGTCGGCCGGGCCCATGCCGTCGAGCGTGTCGCCGGTGAGGCCAGCACCTTCCGCGCCGTAGACGGAGTCGACATCCAGATCGCCGCTGCACCGCTGCCAGTGGATGTACTGGCGACCGGTCGAAGAATCCCTTTCCAGGCTGGACAGGATGATGCGGCCGTTGGCGCCGAAATTGAAACCGCTTCCTTGCTTTGATGCCCCGGTCATGACCGAGTCGATCTGCGTCTCGGTCACCGTCGGCGTCACCGCGCCGTTGTCGGTCTGTCCGAGGCGCGAGGCGTTATCGGCGACGGTCGTGGCCATCTGGCTGACCTCCATGTCGATCGTCGCCATATAGGCAAGCTCGGTGCCATAGAGGCCCAGCGTCAGCATGACCGGAAGCGCCAGCGCGAATTCCAGCAGCGAGACGCCGTCGGTGTCGCGCCGGAGCGACCTCATGGTGGTTCGGACACGTTCCATCATGCGCAAGTCCCCGCCGACGAACCGAGTTCAGCCTGGTTGGCGAATGGCTGGTTCTTCTTCACCGAAGATGCGCTCAGTTTCCGCAAGCCGTCGCTGCCGTCGATGAACGGGACCGGGAACAGCGGCGGATAGGTGACATCGACAGTATAGACCACGACGTCGTTCGCGCTGCCGTTTCCTGATTCGCCGACATCCGCGTCCCACTGCCCGTTGCCGTTCTCGTCGGTGTAGACTTCACCATTGTCGCAGGCGCCGCTGTTGTCGGCGTCGTTCCAGGGTTCTGGCTGGTCGATATTGGCGAAATCGTAGTAGCTCGCGCGCGAAATCTCCACGGTCGCGCCGGGCGCCACGTTCTGGATGGCTTTCGTGATCTGGGCGTCGGACGCGCTGGTATCGGCGGTTTCGAGCGAGGAACTACGGGCCGCCTGCTGCACGGCGCCGCGCAGAACGGCGGTGGTATAGGCCATGTGTCCGATATCGCAGATGCCGATGATCAGCGTGATCACGATCGGCGCGGCCATGGCGAACTCGACAATGGTCGCGCCTTCCCGCGCACGGCGAAGACCGGCAAGCCGTCGCCGCCAGCAGCTCGGCACGATGCGGGGCAGCCGCCTCACGACGTCACCCGCAGTTCGCCGACCTCGTTGGCGATTTCCTGGAACGCCGCGTTGAGTTCGTCGGCATCGGCGGCGACGAAGGAACTGTCGGCGGAGGCGCAGGTCTTGAGGTCGTCGGACAATCCGGCAGCGAAGGCTATGGCCCATACCCGGATCCCCTTGGCCTTGATCGCCTCGCATACAGCCAGGAAACGCGATGTGTGTCGCCGAGCGTCGTGCTGCGAACCGTTGGCCGTCACCCGGCGGTCCCAGTATTCCATGCCCCAGGCCTGCTGAATCTCGTAGTTGGGAGCCATTTCGCCGTCCGTCATGAAAATGATATGACGCGAAACCTCGCCGCCGTTCGACGGTGCGGCGTTGACATTGTCCTTGAACATCCCGTCAGGCGAGAGCAGTCGGCCGCCCCAGATCATACCTATGTCGAGATACGTGCTGCCTTCGGCGTTCAGCGAGTCTGCGTAGTTGTCGAAACTGTCCTCTTCCATCTCGCGCAGCAACTGCGCCTGGTACGGACAAAAGGACCATGCTCGAGCACCACTGTTGCTCTCCTTCGTGGTATAGTCGCCGAATTTACCATAGCGAACATAAGCAACCTCCGGCCACATCGGAGCCCACTTGGTGTCATCGTCATAAACCTCGGGAGCATCATCTAGATCGACATCGCGTGCTGAAACCGGAGTGATCTTACCATCCGAGGAATTATATTTGAACTCGACGGCCGGCGTGGTCGCCCGTTCCTCTATGCAGCCTTTCCACGTCGAGTAGACGGTTCTCGGCTCGCCCTCGTAATAGCCCCACTCCTGCCAATCGTTTCCGGTATTGGTAGCGACCGTTTGGAAAGCCTTGTACTTACTGACGTCGTATTCGATCTCTTTGTAGGTCCATTTATCGGTCTTTGAATTGTATACCCTGGATTGATACGTGCGTTCGTCCACCAGATAATCGGGATCAAGATCATAGATGAGTTTGCCGACGTTCACACTCGACGAATAGGGCACGAAACCATAACGCACCCGGGCATTTGTGCCGGAAGTCGCGGTCGTCACGGTCCGATAGAAGTTTTTCATCGCCTCGCGCAGCGCCTCAATGCGCGTGGTGTCGTCGAGCGCCCAAGCCATCGAACCGGTCGTGTCGAGCACCATCATCACGTCGGCATTGCCCATGCCCATGGATGAAGCGCAGGTTACCGTCAGCGAAAAATCGTTGAAACCGAACAGCCGCATGATGAGCGTCGAGAGCGTGGTGCTCGCCGTTCCGTTCACTGTCACGCCATTGTCGCTCGACGAAGGCGTGAACTGGGTGCCCGTCGTCTCCTGATCGCTGTCGTTGAAATTGACGTTGAAATAGTTGTTTGCCGCCTTCTCGGCCGCGTCGTCGAAACCTTTGGTGGAGACGGCATGTCGCCCCGCCAGAACCGCGGCGTCGCAGGCGGACTGCAAGCGGTTCTTGACCCGGTAGGACCGGCTGATGTCCACAGCCGAACCCACCACGGCGGCCGCGACGAGCATGGCGATCGCCGCGATCGGCAACACGTTGCCGCCCGTGTCGCGCAGCCCCCTGGTCATAGTGGTCGTGAAGTGTCGCATAGGCGACCTAACCCTCTAAAAATCCCCCGAATTACGGGGCATCTAGCAAGCAAAGGTTAAGGATTTCATTTTGAGAACAGTGACTAGTGGTGCGAGTCTAACGCTTGGTGCCCACGCCTGACGGCGGCGATGATTTCGTCGGGGTCCGCAGTCCATTGGAAGGGTTTGGGATTATCGCGGTTATGCTC
>NZ_BMHK01000026.1 GCF_014640675.1 Novosphingobium endophyticum
CAATCGCTGCCGCCATCACAAGCCTCCGTGTGCCTGTGCCAACGAATCATAATCTCAGCAGTTTGGGAATCCCCGACGTGAGTCAGCCTCTCCGCGCTCTGGTATCAGTACTTGCCCCAGACGAACTTGGACGAAAGCGCGAAATTCCAGACCGAGCCGAGGATGATGCCGCAGACAACGGCAACGACATCATGAAAGCCCATGGTCTTGAGCATGGCCGCGGAACCGACGTTCGTGAGCAGCCCCAGCGAACAGGTCACCGCGAACTGCGCCCAGCCGCGCACCAGCGGCACCAGGCCGCGCAACCGCTTGTCGGAATAAGTCAGTTCGTTGTTGAGGACGAAGTTGAAGGTCATCGCGACCACCGCCGCGAACGTGTTGGCGACGTTGAAAGTCGCGCTTTCGGACCAGTTGCCGTAGACGAAGCGCTCGCCGAAAACGACATGCAGCATGATCCACAGCGCCGCGAGCTGGACGACGACGCCCATGGCGCCGACGGTGCCAAACAGGGCGAAGCGGGTCGGGATGATCCGCCCGAGCCATTTGTCATAGAGGCCGATAAGGAATTCGAACACGACGGTCTGGTCCAGCTTGCTCTCGCCTTCCGCGCGGGCGGCGAAGTTCAGGGGAAATTCCTTGACCCGTAACGGCTTGTCGACCGTGGCAAGGATGTCGAGAAGAATCTTGAATCCCACGCCGGAAAGGCGATGGGCATCTGCACGAAGCGTCTCCGCGCGGAGCATGAAGAAGCCGCTCATCGGGTCGGTCAGCTCGACTCCGGTGACCTTGTTGGCGATTCTGTTGGCAAGCCCCGAGACTTTCACCCGGTCGGGGCGCCCCCACGCCTCGGTGCTCGCGCCTTCGGCAAAGCGCGAGGCATAGGCCACATCGTATTCGCCGGACTGCACGGCCCTCAGCATCTTCGGCAGCAGCTCCGGATCGTGCTGATGGTCCGCGTCCATGACCGCGACGACCGGCGCGGCGGTCGAGCACATTCCCTCGATCGCGGCACTGGCGAGTCCGCGTCGACCGATACGCTGGATGCAGCGCACGCGCGGGTCCTTCAGCGCGATACGGCGCGCCTCTTCCGAGGTGCCGTCCGGACTGTTGTCGTCGACGAAGATCGCCTCCCACACCACGCCGCCGAGCGCGGTGTCCAGCCGCTCGACCATGGTCGCGACGTTCCCGCGCTCGTTGTAGGTCGGCAGGACGATCGCCAGTTCCAGCGGCTTGGCCGCAACGTCCAGCGCCTGTGCAAGATCGGAACGGGTAATGTTCATGCGCCCCCGCACTTACCAGGTAAACATCAAGAAACGATTGTGACCATTAGAGGCGTTCGACGACCGCGTCACCGATTTCCCGCGTCCCCGCGCTGCCCCCCAGGTCTCCGCCGTTGATCCCGTCGGCCAGCGCCCTTGCGACGGCGGCCTCGATGCGGGCCGCCTCGGCTTCCATCCCGAGGCTGTGACGCAGCAGCATGGCCGCCGAAAGAATCGTCGCCATCGGATTGGCCAGGCCCTTGCCGGCAATGTCCGGCGCCGAACCGTGGATGGGCTCGTAGAGGCCGAAGGAACCTTCCGCCAACGAGGCCGAAGCAAGCAGGCCGATCGAGCCGACACACATGCTCGCCTGATCGGAAAGGATGTCCCCGAAGAGGTTGCCGGTGACGATGACGTCGAACTGGCCAGGGTTCTTGACGAGCTGCATCGCCGCGTTGTCGACGTACATGTGGCTAAGTTCGACTTCGGGATATTCGGCCGAAACTTCGATCACCACGTCGCGCCAGAGCTGCGAGGTTTCGAGGACGTTGGCCTTGTCGACCGAGCAGAGCCTGCGCCCGCGCGTCATCGCGGCATCGAAGCCGGCGCGGGCAATGCGGCGGACCTCATCCTCCGCATAGGACATCATGTCCCAGCCCTGACGGCGGCCATCGGGAAGAGTACGGATGCCCTTCTCGCCGAAATAGACGTCGCCGTTAAGCTCGCGCACGATGAGCAGGTCGATGGTTTCGGCAACTTCGCGGCGCAACGTGGTCAGATGCTCGAGGCCGGGAAATACGCGTGCCGGGCGCAGGTTCGCAAATAGCCCCAGTTCCTTGCGCAGGCCCAGGATGGCCTGTTCGGGACGCAGGTGGCGTTCGAGATTGTCGCAGGAAAAGTCGCCGACCGCGCCGAACAGGATCGCATCGGCGCCGCGCGCGATGTCCAGCGTCGCCTGCGGCAGCGGGTGGCCGTGCTTGCGATAGGCCATGCCGCCCACGTCGCCCTCGACGAGTTCGAGGCCCGGCAGGCCGAGCTTCTCGAGCACGCGCACCGCCTGCTCGGTAACCTCGGGACCGATTCCGTCCCCTGCAAAAACCGCGATGCGCATGATGTCTCCAGACCCGTCTTCAACCTTCGATACGTGCCAGCCGCTCACGCAGCAGGGCGCGCGCCGCCATAACGTCTCTGCGCCGATCGGCAAGCGGATAGCGCGCCAGTTCGCGGCCGAGCCTGTCGAAAGCGGCGAGAATTTCGTTCCAGTCCTCACCCCGTGGCCGGGCAACCGGCACGCCATAGCCCAACTCGCGCAGCAACAGAACCTCGTAGGACATCAGCGGCACGGCCCAGCCCCGCGCGGAAGGGGCCACGCAGATCGCCTCCAGCAGCGCGCAAAGAGCCTCATAGAGCGGCGGAAAAGCCTGACGTTCCGGCAATGCCGTCGCCGTCAGCGCCGTCACCCATGCGATCGCGGCGGACGGCAGCGGCTCGGACAACCATGGCCCCCGGCTCTCAAGCAGTTCCAGCCGCGCGAAAGGCAGCTGGCTTTCCGAACGAGAGCGCACTTCCGCCTGAACCAGATTGCCGGGGATCAGCACCGGGCGCAGTTGCCGCCCCCTTCCCCCGGCGACGTAGGCCGCAACGATGCCGCTGTGCTCGGTCAGCAGCAGCGCAATCGCCGCCGTCTCCCCGTGCGGCCGGGTGGCACAGACAATGGCGGGCGCGCGAAGCTGCATTGCGTTCCTGTGCTACGCGCCGCCCCCGACGGCAAGCGCGGTCAGCGCCGGCGCAGTTGCCATGGAATGAAAAGGGCGGCGCGGCCGAGCGCGTTTCGGAGAAATCCCGCCATGGCAAGGGTCACCGGAACCTGCGAAGCGAGCAGCAGCGCGAGCCAGGCCGAACGCGCGTCCATCACCTCTCGCACATGCGGAGCCGCCTGCGCCATGCCGAACAGGTAAAGTCCGGTCGCCACCGTCGGGAAGGCCACGGCGGACACAGGAACGCGGCGCGCCAGAAGGATCGCCAGACCCCAGACCGCCACGACCGCGAATGGCAGCGCGAGCGAGAGCGTTTCCAGCTCGCGCGCCGCGTCCGATCCTCCTGTCAGGGCGGGCACGGGCGCGATGAAGTCGGCAATCCGGCGAAAATGCCAGGCGATGGGAACGAGGCCGGGTACGAGAACCGCCGGGGGCAGCCAGCGCGGCATCTGCCCGTCCCAGCGCGATTTCGCGGCGTGGCCGAGCGCAAGGCCCACCGCCAGCGCCACGGCGTTGGAGATTATCAGGTAAAGACTGGGCATTGGTCGTAACGCCCCGAGGGCCTCAGCCCTTGGCGGTGAGCTTCGTCTCGAGTTCGTCGACGCGCTTTTTCAGCGCCTCGGCCTCCTCGCGCGCGGTTGCCGCCATTTCCTTCACGGCGTCGAATTCCTCGCGGCTGACGAAGTCCATGTCGCCCACCAGTTCCCTGAACCGCTGGCGCGTGCTCTCTCGAGCCTCGCGGCCCATGCCGGCGAGCGTGCCGGCAGCGCTGTTCATCATCTTTACGACGTCGGCGACCAAGGGGTTTTCACTTTGCATCGCGCTAAGATGGTACGGTCCGGAACCGGGCGCAAGAGGGATCAGATCTCGAAGCGCTCGACCGCCGGCGCCATGTCCACCCCATCCAGGTTCGGATTAGCCTCGAGCAGCGCGAAGTTGAGATAGGTCGCGAAGAGAACCCACACGATATAGGGCACCAGCAGCACCGCCGCGAGCGGCCGCACCCGGTAGAACAGCACCGCCGTCACGATCAGCGCCACATCGAGCGCGACGATCACGAAAAGCCCGCCGGTGATCTGGTGCGCGCCGAAAAACACCGGCGACCAGGCAAGGTTGAGACCGAACTGCACGATGAAGGCGAGCACCGCGAAGCCACGCCCCCGCGCGCCCCTCGCCGCGACGACCATGGCGAACGCCAGTCCCATCAGGACATAGAGCACGGTCCAGACGATGCCGAAGGTTTCCGGCGGCGGATAGCCCGCTGGCTTGACGAGCGCGGAAAACCACGGACTTTGCGGGCCGTTCTGCGCCATCTGGCCGGAAATGAAGCCCAGCAGGACGACGGCCGGGACGCAGACGAGCGCCCACCGCATGAAACTCGCACGCAACTGACCTGACGACGCAAGCAGGTTCATCCCCGCATAACCCCCGAATCACCTTGGAAACCGACGGAATTAGGCAATTTGTGTAACGGCTTTGCAAAAGGTGCAATCACTAGGGCGTCGGCTCCTGGCTATCCCGCCGTGCCGAAACGAGAAATTCCACGTTTCCCTCCGGCCCCCTGATCGGGCTTTCGACGATACCCTCTACCACCCACCCTTCGCTGTCCAGCCATTGCCGGACTTCGTCGCAGACCCGTTGGTGCAGCGCCGGGTCGCGCACCACGCCGCCCTTGCCGACTTCGCCGCGCCCCACTTCGAACTGCGGCTTGATCAGCGCGACAAGGCGGCAGCGCGGCGCCGCGAGCCGCAGCGGCACTTCCAGCACCTTGGCAAGGCCGATGAAACTCGCGTCGCACACCACCCAATCGCACGGCGCGTCGATCAGTTCGGGCGTGAGAACCCGCGCGGAGGTCCGCTCCAGCACCGTCACGCGCGGATCCTGCCGCAGCTTCCAGGCAAGCTGGTTGGTTCCAGAATCGACCGCGAAGACGCGCGCCGCGCCCTTGCTCAGGAGCACGTCGGTAAAGCCCCCGGTAGAGCTGCCGATGTCCATCGCCACCGCGCCGGCCGGATCGAGGCCGAAGTACTCGATGGCGTGGGCGAGCTTGATGCCGCCGCGCGAGACCCAGGGGTGATCGCGGCCCCGAACTACCAGCGGCGCGTCGCCGGCGAGGGTCTGGCCGGGCTTGGCGATCTTCGTCTCGCCCGAAAACACAAGTCCCGCCAGCACCAGCGCCTGCGCCCGGCTGCGACTCTCGGCCAGGCCGCGATCGACGAGCATCTGGTCGACGCGGACCTTGGCCGTCTTTTGTTTTCCGGCGGATAGTGGCGAAGATGGGGCGGTCATCGGGCCTTGGCACTTGAGATGGAGCGCGCGTCATTCCATAGGGAGCGGATGAAGGCAAATCCGCGCCTGCGCCCCGCCCCCCTTCCCATCCTTGCGCTGCCTCTCGCGGCCGGCGCCATGTTGCTGGCATCCTGCGTGCCGCAAGTGTCCGAGCCGCCGCCCCGGCAGGCCCCGACGCCTGCGACGGCGCCGGTCCCCGCACCGGCTCCCGTGGCGAAGCCCGCCGCCGACTGGCGCGATGCGCCGATCACGCCGGGCGACTGGCAATGGGGCGTGACCGGCCTGGTTTCGACCGCGAACTTCGCCGCAGGCCAGTTCATCATGCGCTGCGCGCGGGAACAGGGCGCGGTCTCGCTGATGCGATCTGGAAGCGCCAGCGCGCCGGTGACGATCACGATCAGGACCGAAAGCGGCGCGCGCGCCTTGACGGCGGTTCCGGTCGCCGGCGGCATGGCGGTTTCGGTGCCGGCCCGCGATCCGCTGCTCGACGCCATAGCCCTCAGCCGGGGACGTTTCGCGGTCGAGGCCGCCGGAACGCCGCCGCTCTACATTCCGAGCTGGACCGAAATATCCCGCGTCATCGAAGACTGCCGCTGAAGAACGGCGCCGGCGCCGGGCGACTCGAAAGGTTGCTCGAAGGCCCGGCCCCTCCGCCCCGGCCCGCTTCATTTTCCCTGATTTTCGCCTGATTTCGGCCGCGCCAAAGCGTTCCCCGAACCGCCTTTTCATCTGGCCGAATGGCTGGGGAAAACTGGCCTGAAGTGCTGATAATGACCGCAAAAAAATGGATTGCAAGTCTTGTTGAGCGGCGCCGAATCAGACACACATTGAGCAGGATCGAAGGTCCCGGCAAACGCGCCCGGAAGCACCTGAAATCCCAGCCGCGAAAGCGGTGGTCTTTGGCTTAACAGCGCGAAAGGAGGTGATCCGATGTCTCATGGTTCAGCAGAGAGGTCGGCAATTTCCGTCGCGAGGCATTATCGCTGAGTCCTGATCAGGCGATAAAGGTTTCGCTGGCGGCACTTCCGGCCGCTGACCATGCGAAGGGCCGTACCGGACACCCGGTGCGGCCCTTCTCATTGGGGCGGGAGGGATGTGACGGGGGGCGCGACTTTCCTGTCGTTCGGGCGCCGAGGACGGCTTCGCAAAGCGGATCGGCAGCTTCTCCGCGGCCTGCAGCAGGGCCGATGTCTGGGCAATCGGGGGAGCGGACGTTTTGTTAACTCATGTCTCGTCGGGTCGGCAGGCAAGCTTTCAGGCAGCATGAAGGCAAACGTCGCCTGTCACATGCTGGGCATTTGATGCGGGCAGCGCAGTTTGTACGCAAGACGCTTGGACGACGCTTTACTACTGGAACGCTTGCGCAAATCGCTTTAGCTGAACAGCCCTACGGGGCTCCCAGATAAAAACACCCAAAAGACGGGAGGGGGGAAGCGGGAGAGATTATGACGATTTATGGCGTGGCCATCCTTGCCGGTTGCACTCTGATCGGTGCGATTCTGGGCAAGTTGCTGGGCGTCTTGATGGGCATAAATGCCAATGTCGGGGGCGTGGGTATTGCCATGCTCCTGTTGCTGGCAATCACCAGCCAGAGCCAGGGAAGCTTCTCGCTCAAACCCATTACCGCCAGCGGGATCACGTTCTTTTCCGCCATGTACATCCCGATCGTGGTCGCCATGGCGGCCAAGCAGGATGTCTATGCGGCCATATCCGGCGGATGGATGGCGCTGGCGGCAGGCGGCTGCGCGGTGCTTGCCAGCTTTGCCCTGATCCCGCTGCTCACCAGATTGCAGATGCGCGCATGAACATGGAAATCGTCAGCGAAATCCTGGTCAAGAACGGCCTTCTCACAGCCTTTGTCTTTGTCGGCCTCCTCGTATTCTTGTCCTACCGGCTGTCGCACCTGCTGACCAGGGGCCGGCTGCATGGCTCGGCCGTGGCCATTACGCTGGGGCTGGTGCTGGCCTATTTGGGCGGCAAATACACCGGCGGGTCCGATGGCATTGCCGATGTGCCGATACTGGCGGGCGTTGGCATCATGGGCGGCGCGATGCTGCGCGATTTTGCGATTGTTTCGACAGCCTTTGGCGCCGATCTCTCCGCCCTCAGGCGGGCCGGGCTGGTCGGCGGATTGTCGGTCATTATCGGCGTGGTCCTGTCCTTCATCGTGGGCGCAGTGGTGGCCGTGGCCTTTGGCTATGGCGACGCTGTTTCGGTATCCACGATCGGCGCTGGCGCCGCAACCTACATCGTGGGTCCGGTCACCGGCTCGGCGCTGGGCGCGAGCAGCGACGTCATTGCGCTCAGCGTTGCGGCAGGGCTGGTGAAGTCGGTCATGGTGATGGTTGGCACACCGCTTGTGGCGCGCCTTATCGGCCTCGATAATCCGGCCTCGGCGATGATCTATGGCGGGCTGATGGGCACCACCAGCGGCGTCGCTGCCGGACTGGCGGCGACCGATGAGAAGCTGGTTCCCTATGGCGCCATGACAGCTACATTCTATACTGGGGTCGGCTGCTTGCTGGCGCCATCCATTCTCTACATTTGCGTAAAGGCACTGCTGGGCTGACGATGAATCTTTTTGCGGCAATCGAAGACACCCTGCGTCCGTCGCCGGATGCGGAACTCCTGACCACGACCGATGGCGTAGGTTACAGCCGGGGCGAGATTCTGGCCCGCGTCGCGCAGATCGCCAATGCCCTGCACGGGCTTGGCGCGCAGCCGGGGGACCGGATCACCGTGCAGGTCCACAAATCGGTCGAGTGCCTGTGCCTCTATCTCGCGTGCCTTCAGGCTGGCCTTGTCTATCACCCGCTCAACCCGGCCTACCAGCAGGGCGAAGTGGACTATTTCCTGCGTAATGCGGAGCCCTTCGCGATTGTCTGCGACCCGGATAAGCTGCCCATGGTGCAGGCCTTGTCCGACGATTGCAGCATCGCCCATATCTTCACCATGGACGAGGCCGGAATGGGCACGCTGGCGGACGCCGCCGATGCCATGCCGGACAGTTTTGCAACCGTGGAGCGTGCGGGCGACGACCTGGCCTGCCTGCTCTATTCCTCGGGAACCACCGGTGTGCCCAAGGGCATCATGCTGACCCACGACAATCTGCTGTCCAATGCCCGGACGCTTGTCGAAGCATGGGGCTTCAGCGCGCAGGATCGGCTGTTCCACTGCCTGCCGATATTCCATGTCCACGGCCTGTTCGTGGCGCTGGGCTGCATCCTGCTGACGGGCGGCTCCATGCGCTGGGCAGCAGGATTTTCGCCTGAGGCAGCCAAGGCGCATCTGCCGGAATGCACAACCATGATGGGCGTTCCGACCTATTACACGCGGCTGCTGGCCGATCCGCAGTTCGGACGCGAACATTGCAGCAATATCCGCCTTTTCACGTCCGGATCGGCGCCGCTGCTGGTGGAAACCTTCAACGAATTCGAGCAGCGCACCGGGCACCGGATCCTGGAGCGCTACGGCATGACAGAAACGGGCATGAACACCTCCAACCCGCTCGAGGGCGAGCGCAAGCCGGGAACCGTTGGCCCGCCCCTGCCCGGCGTCGAAGTGCGCGTGGTGGACGACGCCGGTGAACCGGTGCCGGCGGGCAAAGTGGGCAATCTGCAGGTGCGTGGCGAGAACGTGTTCAGGGGCTATTGGCGGATGCCCGAAAAGACCCGCGAGGACTTCCGCGAAGGCAGCTGGTTCGACACTGGAGATCAGGCGATGCTGGGGCCTGACGGCTATGTCAGCATTGTCGGCCGGTCGAAGGACATGGTGATCACCGGCGGGCTCAACGTCTATCCCAAGGAAGTGGAAGACGTGATCAATGGATTCGAGGGGGTGAAGGAAAGCGCCATTATCGGCGTGCTGCACCCCGATTTTGGAGAGGCTGTGGTGGCGGTCGTCGTGGCGCAGTCGGGGCAAGCGCCCGATCCGGCAGCCATAATCGACTATGCCAAGGCGCAACTGGCCAATTTCAAAGTGCCCAAACACGTCGAACTGGTCGACGCCTTGCCGCGCAACACCATGGGCAAGGTGCAGAAGAAGGCTCTGCGCGAAGAGCTGGCAAAGCTTTTCGTCTAGGCCGTAACACACACGCGTGGCCGGACGTCCGCTCTTCGCTCACGGCTCCCGCTGCCGCGAAGCAGTGCTATCGGCAGCTTTGCGCAACTTTTCGGTCGTCCAAGGACTCGGATGAGGTGCCTGAAACTTGCCCTCCATTCATATCGCCGAGTGTCGGGTCCATGCCATTTGCCTGTGTCGGAAAACCCCAAGTTCGAGGTTTTCGTACCATCCATTAATCCGATGAGGATTTTGGTATGCCGACTTCAGTGCGATCGGACCAAATGGTGACAGGAATTTGCGCGCCACGACAAACTGTGTTTTCCGGTACAAGGCGATCCTAGCGTAGTTCTGTGCCCGTTTTATGTGACGCCCCCTTTACGGAATCGGTTCAGCCCTTCGCTACCGGATCAGCCCGCGCGGTTGAACGACACCGAGATCGATGTGTGTGACGAAGCCTGGGCCTGCATCGCAGACCTGCGGTATCGTCGTGCACCCGAGTAGTGCGGTCCAGGTAATCCCCAGAAACGGACGATGACCATCCGCGTCCTTGGTTGCCTGAAGCGTCACTTCAAACGACGGGCTACCGTGGACAACGATATGATGGCGGCTGTCCCCAAGGTGCCAGGCTGGCTCCATGTCGTCACCGACGCGATAGTAGAGGTGATAGACAACCAGCGGTTTTCCGTCGGCCCAAGCCGTCCATTCCCAATGCTGACCGGCCACGGTGCCCCTGCGGATCGTACCACCGGGATAAGGAATGTCGCTGTTTGCGGTTGCGATCTCGTGCGTCTCGGTGAGGTTTTCGATCGTCTTGCCAAGACCCTCGACCAGCAGCGCGATGGACTGGGCGAAGGCGTGCATTGCGCCGGTCATGCAGTTAGGCTTGGCGAGCAGTTCGTCCGGCGTCTGGCCGAAGCCCATGAAGTCAATGTAGACGGAGGGCGTCTTCTGCTTGTCGGCGATTTCGGACACCTCGATGCAATCGATCCGGTCAGATAGACGGGTCAGCGTCAATGGAAGAATGTCACCCACGAAGCCGGGATGAATGCCGCTGCCGTGGAATGACGCGCTCCCTTCCCTGCACGCTGCCTCGATCTTCTCGACATCGCCGCTGCAAATATCGTTGGAATAGACCGGACCGAGCGGCGAAACGACGTTCTTGCCCGACCGCAGAAGGGCGCAAACCGTGTCGACGTCCGGCAGCAGCGGGGAAAAATGCACGCAGTCAGCCTCCAGCGCGAGGATCGCGTCAACGCTGTCCGTGGCCAACACGCCGGTTGCCGGGCGGTCGGTCAACTGACCCGCATCCTTGCCGACCTTGTCCGGATTGGTGACGTAAACACCGACAAGCTCGAACACCGGGTTCGCGATGAAGTGCTTCAATGCGACCGTGCCGACCGTGCCAGTGGCCCACTGGATGACGCGATAGGTTTTCTGGGACATTGGGTTTCCTCTCTTTTATTACTTGTCGTGTCGCGCAAAATTACAGAACGGCGCGCACCTGCCCGCCATCGACGCGGTAGTTGGAACCGGTGACAAAGCCCGAACGCGGGCTCGCGAGCGTGGCTACAACCACAGCGATGTCGTCGGGGCTGCCGAGGCGACCGGCGGGCGGCAGATCGAAGATCTTGTCGGCGGCCATCCGGTTTGTGACCTCCTCGACCGTCATGTCGGGATTGCCGTACTGTGATCGGCCCCAGTCGAGCAGGCTGTCCATCATGATCACGCCCGGCGTAACGGTGTTGATGGTGACACCCGAGGCATGGAGCGAACCGGCGAGGCTGACCGTAAAGTTGTTCAGCGCCGCTTTTGCGCCCGAATAGTCCGAACCCAGATTGTTCGGCTGAAGCGCTACCGCGCTGGAGATCTGGATAACACGGCCCCACTTGGCCTCCACCATCGCCGGCACCGCATGCAGCACCATCCGCACTGAGGACAGGGTGTTGCCGTTATAGTTGCCGAGCCATTCCTCGATCGAGATGTCCAGCGGTGGGCGCGTGGTGCTGTCGGTTTCGCTGCCGCCAGCATTGTTCACCAGAATCTCGATCGGCCCGCCGAGCGCGGCTACAGCTTGCTCATGGACACTCGCTGCGCCCTCGTCGGTCGATAGGCTGCCGAGCGCGACGCCGACGGCCCCGATCTCGCGCGCGACTTTCTCGGCACGCTCGCGGTTGCGGCCATGGACCACTACCCTGCAGCCTTCCTCGGCCAACACAGTGGCGATGCCTTGCCCGATACCGCTGCTGCTGCCGGTGACGAGCGCACGGCGTCCTGCGAGTTGAAGATCCAATCTGCTCTCCCGTGCTAAATTTTTCGGCGGGAAAAGTGATCTCCGCCGCGCGAGCATCACTTGCATCTCGCTCAGAGTAAGTAAGTCCCCAAATGGGAATGCAGGGAACCAGCTAGCCGGCCCGACGGAGATCAGCGAGAAGATGCTGATCCAGCATCTGCGCGAGATAAGGCTGGGGCGGGAAAGGCCTGTCCGACGCTCACGGGCAGGAGGTTCGCCACGGCCGCCGCTCCATTCGAATATCGCCGCCGAAGAAGGAACGTTCTTGTTGGCGCGTGCGGAAAGTCCGGTTTAGGCATAAAAACCGAAAAGCGGCTGTTGCCGCTCGGCTGTGCGGAAAACAGGTGTTTTTCGTCAGGCATAGAACGTCAGCTTATCGGTCTTGTGCCCCAAAACCCGCCTTTCCGGACCCGGCAACATTCCGGTCGTCTACGATCTCGCTGGAACGGGCCGCTTTCGCGGCATTTGCCCGCGATCAGGGTATTCAAGCCAGTTCCATACCTCTGACCGGTTCAGACGAGTCCGCGCCCCGCGATCTTCAGGACCGGCACGACCCCTTCGGATCGCGGCAGGTCGAATACCGTGTGTTCGGCTGTTTGCCGGTAGCGAACCGGGCCGCCGCCCAGCAGGCTCACTCGCGCGATTTCGCCGCGCGTCATGCGGCGACCGAGCGCGCGCACCGACAGAGGCCTGGTGGGCGGCACCAGCATCAGCATGTAGAGCGCGCCGTCTTTGGTGGTGAAGCGCACGTCGCCCTCGACGAAGCCCTTGAAGCGCCCCTCGTTCTGCATGCCGACCTGCAGTTCCGTCGGCCCTTCGCCGTAGACGCGCCAGGGACGCGAAGCGAAGATCGCCTCTCCGCCGACAGTCATCCAGCGGGCGAGATCGTCGAGGATCTTCTCCTCCTCGGAATCGATCGTTCCGTCGCCCCGCTGAGGGATGGAAAGCAGGAGGTTGCCGTTCTTGGAAACGACATCGGCCAGCCGCTGGATCACGGCCTCTGCGCCGACATAGCTCCTGTTGGTGTAACGCGCGCGATTGTAGAACCAGTCGCCGATGCAGGTGTCCGTCTGCCAGGGCTCGTCCCACAAGTGATCGGAGAAGCCGCGCTCGACATCCTGCACGAGGCCGAAGCGCGCATAGGGCTTCAACTGTTTCGCCGTCAGGACAACGTCGATCTTGCCATGCCATTCGATCGAGCGGTTGTAGTAATCGGCCAGCGCCGCAAGGCCGTACCGGCCGAAGGGCAGCTCGTAGTTGTCGAAATAGCAGAAGTCCGGCCTGTACCTGGAAACGAGGTCCATCTGCCGCAGCAGCCACTGGCGGGCGAACGTGTCGTCACCCGGAGGCGCGGTCTCGATCCATTGGCCGTCGTGCTTGTCGTGCCATTCGTTCATGGCTTCGATCGTATCAATGCCGTCGGGCGCGACCATATGGCGGCCGGTGTACAACTGCTGCGGGTCGAGGCCTTCCCACCATTTGCCGACGCCGTCCGCCCTGGTGAGCCTGTAGGCATCGTAACGCTCGCCCTTGCGCGGGCCTTCCGGGTCGTAGGCATAGGCGGGCTGATACCAGTGCCAGGCGTGGGACGTGTGGTTGGAGACGCCAAACTTCAGCCCGGCCGCGCGCGCGACTTTCTCCCAGGTTCCGACCACGTCGCGCCCTGGACCGACACGCAACGAATTCCATGCGTGGTGCGTGCTGTCGAAACAGTCGAGGTTGTCGTGATGGCACGCAAGGCTCACGAAATACTTTGCGCCCGCCTTCACAAACCGCTGCATCAGGCCCTCCGGGTCCCACCGGTCGGCCTTCCACTGGTTCTGAACCTCCATCATGCCCGTATCGGCCGGATGACCGTAGGTCTTGAGGTGATGTTCGTACATCGGATGCCCCTGCATGTAGAGGAAGCGTCCGTACCAGTCGCCTTGCTCGGGCACCGATTGCGGCCCCCAGTGCGACCAGATGCCGAACTTGGCATCGCGAAACCATTCGGGATAGCGGTAGTTGGCGACGAGCGAATTCCAGCTCGGTTCCACCGGCCCGCTGGCCATGGCGGGCGGAGCGGCTGCCAGCGCGCGCGCGGAAGTCCCGGCCGCGAGGGCCGCAGCCAGGAAAGTCCGGCGATCGGGCGTGATGTCTCTCATGATGTCGGTCTGCCGCCTTTCAGTTCAGGAACGTCCGAAATGATCCCGACCCGACAGGACCGGTCCGGTTCCCGGTTTAGCCGAAGACCGGCCCCCCGCCCGACGGGAAGAGACACGGGGGCGGGACAGGCCGGTCCACTCAGCGCCGCGGGCGCTTCACCTGCAACGTCTTGCCATTCCACGTCACTTCGACATCGGCAGTGGTCTGCCCGGCCACGCTCTCGCCGGGAGATATCCACTTGACGCGCACCTTGCGGCTCTTGGGCATGCCATCGTAGCCCTTGCCCTCGCGCGCGCCGAGCGTCACGGTACCGCTGGCATCATCATAGCTCACTGGCATGCGGCTCCATGCACCGGCTTTGTACTGCTCCGAACGGCCATCGTCGTTGTAGAGCGAGAACGAACCGTCGGCACCGGTATAGACCGCCAGCGTAACCGGGGCGTCGGGCTTCTCGTCGGTATATTGCGTGACCGGCCCCATCGGCACGATCGAGCCGGCACGCACGAACAGCGGCATGCGTTCGGCGGGCGCAGGCACCGTCGCGCTCGTACCGCCCGCGTACGTCCTGCCGCTTTCGAAGTCGTACCAGGTCACGCCCCCCTTTTCCCCCGCGCCGGGGAAATAGACCTCGCGCTCGCGCGCCTTGTAGGTCGTCACGGGCGCCACCAGGAAGGCCTTGCCGAACAGATACTCGTCGTTGATCGTGCGCGCCTCTCGGTCCTCGGGAAAATCCATCACGAGACCGCGCATGATCGAACCGTCCTTCATGAAGGTGTCGGCGCCAAGCGTGTAGATGTAGGGCATCAGGCGGTAGCGAAGCTCGTCGTACCACACCATCGAGGCACGCATCGGCGAACCTTCCGGCGAAATCTCGAAGATCTCGCGCCAGGGCTGTTCGCCGTGACTGCGGAACAGCGGGGTGAACGCGCCGAACTGGAACCAGCGCAAGTTGAGTTCGCGCCACTCAGCCAGATCCTCGGGCTTGGGGTTCTCCACGGTGTAGCGCGGTTCGACCGAAAAGCCGCCGATGTCATGGGTCCAGTTCGGCAGGCCCGACATCGCCGTGTTTACGCCGGCCGAAATCTGCGCGTGAAGATCATACCAGCGCGTCGCCACGTCGCCTGACCAGACCGCCGAACTGTAGCGCTGCACACCGCCGAAGCCCGATCGGGTCAGCAGGAACGGACGGACCTCGGGCTTGAATGCGCGCGCGCCTTCGTAGAACGCGCGCGCATTCATCAGCGGGTAGGAATTGAAGAATTCCGCGGCCGGACCGATCGCTGTCGGCCCCATGGTGTCGATGCGCTTTTCGATCGAGAGGTTGGAGTGCATGTCCGGTTCGCTGGCGTCGGCCCACCAGGCGTCGAAACCGAGAATGCCGAGCCGATCCTTGATCTGCCGCCAGAAGATGGCGCGTCCTTCGGCCGAGTAGGGATCATAGAACGTGCTGTGATAGCCCGGCCCCACCCAGTCCGTGTTCCCCTGTTCGAGGTTGCCGTGATAGACGGCGCCCGCGGCATCGAGTTCCTTGAAGTTGTCGGTGGTCGGATAAAACTTCGGCCAGACCGAGATCATGATCTGCGCGTTTTCCTCGTGTACCTTGTCGACCATGGCCTTGGGATCGGGAAAACGCGATGCATCGAACTCGTGACTGCCCCACGTGTCGTCCTTCCAGTAGCGCCAGTCGAGCACGATGTTGTCGATCGGATAACGCAGCCTGCGGTATTCGCCGAGCACATCGAGCAGTTCCTTCTGCGTGTCATAGCGCTGGCGCGATTGCCAGAAACCGTAGACCCACTTGGGCATCATCTCGGACTTGCCGGTAAGCTGGCGATAGCCGGCGATCACATCGTCCATATCGTTGCCCGGCACGAACCAGTAGTCCTTGTCGCGCGCGACGTCGCTGGTGAACCAGACGGAATGCCGGTCTTCCACGGGCAGCGGGTCGTTGTGCAGCAACGCCATGTAGCCGGCGTTCGGGTCCCACTCGATGCGGATGTTCACCGGCTTTCCCGCCGTCATCGGCAGATCGAAATTCGCGTACCACGGGTTCCAGTTCTGCCGCCAGCGGTCGAGTACCAGTTCGCCGTCGACGTAGACCTTGAAATAGCTCGAGCTGTAGACCTGGAATTTGTGCACGCCGGTCTTGTCCGGGTGCAGATCGCCAGTCCAGGTCACCTGTTGGGACTGCACCGCGTTGCCTGCGGTGTTCTGCCCCTCGGCAGCCGCGGCGGTTCTCGCCTTTGCGGCTTCCGGCCACTTGGACTGGTCCTCGATGTACTGGTAATCGACGGTCGCTTCCTGCCGTTTCACAGCTTCCTTGCCATCGAGGAAATACCGCGCCGTGAAGCCCGCCTTCCCGTCGCTGGTTACTTTCATTCCGCCCGTGTCGCCGACCAGCGTGTACGGCTTCGGATTGCCGAAACGGGTAATGCTTTCGTTATCCCACAGCAGGCCGTAGTTGCGCGTGGAAACGACGAACGGCACGCCGATGTCCATGTTGTGCTGGGCGAGTTCGACGTCCTCACCGTTATAGTCCATCTGCGCGTTCTGGTGCTGGCCGAGCCCGTACAGGCTTTCGTCGGTACCGCGGTTGAACTGCTGCGAGACGGTGACGTAGGGCTTGCCGTCCGCCTGCGTCTGCGTGAACACCGTTGGCGCCGATTCCGCCAGCAGGACCTTGCCCTGCGCATCGAAGAAGCGCACCTGCCCGGTGGCAAGGTCGATGTCGGCAGCGGTTCTGGCCGCCTTGACCGTGACGTGCCCGGCGCTCTGGCTGACCGTGTAAGCCCCGGCCGCGGGCGGATTGGGTGCCATCAGGCTCTGGTTGGGCGGGGGCACGTCGAGCCCGCGCGGACGGGCGACGACATGGAAGATGCCTTCCCCATGCAGGGTCACCTCGACGCGGTCGGAAGGGCCTCCCTCGGGGGTGAGGACCACGCCGCCGGGCACTTTCTCGACTTGCGCTTCGGCTGCCAGCGCGGGCATCGTGCAAAGTGCACTGCCGGTCAGCAAGGCCGCGATTCCAATGTGTTTCATAGTTCCAATCCCTTGCCGTCAGGCTGTCTTACCTGGATGAATAGAAGCCGGTGGTAACCTTGAGCACCTGCGGCCTGTCGGTCAGATTGAGGCCGTAATCGGTCTGGTCGCCGTTCCAGACGCGCGTCATGACCCATTTGCCGTCCTTGAAAGTCCCCTCCTCGACCGACAGGATCACGCCGTTGGGCTCACCTCCGGCCGGCGAGAAACGCACGCGCACGTGATCGCCCATGACGAGATATTCGTTGTCCGAAAACTGTGCGACGGCCACACCGCCAACCGGTTCATCGGCCCATGACGGTGGTTCGGCGGGCAGCCACGTCCAATCCGCTTCGCCGAACTGCGACAGCCCCCAGGTCGCCGTGATCCTCCACTTTCCCATGACCGTTGAGCGCGGCGCGCCGTCGTCCGGCTTTGCCTCGCCCCAGGTCGGGCGGGTGAAGGCTATCCGCGCCCAATCGCGCATGATCGGCTCCAGTGTCGCATAGGGCAACGCGAAGGCCGCTAGCGTTTCCTTGTCGAGGACGCGCGTTCCCAGCGGGTAATTGGAATAGCCGGTATCGTCCATGCCGAAAGGCGCGAATCCGATGCCGCCACGCCCGATGGTCGGCCAGAAGAAACGCGCATACTCTTTCGCATTGCCGATTTCGGGCACCATCAGGGCGTTGTCCGGTCGCGCGTACTTGTCGAGGTACTTGATTACGTTATCGCTCTTGCGGTCGTAGATGTCGGGGCCGGCGAAATCGATCGCCGGCGCGGCCGCCTTCCAGATGTCGAGCACGTCCCACTGCGGTCCGCCGCTGGCAACGCCTTCCAGATCGGGCACGTCCGAGGGGCCGGCCAGTGCGGCATTGACGTACATCGGCAGTGGCTTCACCGCCTTGCCTGCCTCGGCAATCGCGTTGACGAAACTGGCGACATACCAGGTGTTGAAGGCGCGCGGCGCCTGTTTGCCGAAAGCCTGTTGCCACGTCCCGGTCTTCCCGGTCTTTTTCGCCAGGACTGCGGGTATTTGCTGCGCGAACAGCTTGTTGCCTTCCGGCGAATAGTCGCGCGGCAGGCCGTAGGAGCCGGTCTCGTTCTCAGGCTGCATCATGATCACGGTGTTCTGCCGATCGTGGTCGCGCAGATATTCCATGACCTTCACGAACGCGCGCCTGTCCGCCGCCATCGTGCTCTTTGAAAGCGGCGAGAGCACATAGTGATCCGAACCATCGGGCGTCTTCATGCGCGGGAAGCGCTTGTTGTCGAGCTTGACCCATGCCGGCGTGTAGGACGGACCGGTGTTCTTCCAGCTGCCGAACCAGAGCAGCACCAAGCGCTTGTCGTGCGCACGCGCCGCATCGAGCAGGGCCTGAAGGTAAGAGAAGTCGAACTTGCCCTCGGCCGGCTCGACCTGTTCCCACGCGATCGGGATTTCCAGCGTATTGGCATGGATCGTCTCGAGCATCGGCCAGATGGCCTCGAGCATCGCGGGGTAATTGCTCGAGTTGTTGGCCTGTGCGCCGAGCATCAGATAGGGCGCCCCATCCACGATCAGCGCATGACGACCATCGCGGCTTTCCAGACGCGGCAGCGGCGTTTGCGCATCCGATGCGTGAAGAGGTCCCGATGCGGACAGACCGGCGGTCATGAGCGCCAGCAATGCGATGAATCCGGTCTTTCTCATTATCTCTCCCTCTCAAGATCGCCATGGACGATGCTCCGTCAGCCGGAGCGTTCGCTGAAGCGTCGGCAGCCGCCGCCAGCGCTGCGACGGCAGCAGGGCTGTGCAACTCTTCCCTTTGAACCGGCCACGGATTCCAACTTTCTTGTTTGCTTTGGCGCTATCGGCACACATTTGGCGTCGCATCTTGACGCTGCGTCACTCTTTATAGATAACGCTAACATTCGTTCAGGGGAATATGCAATGCCGAAAAATTCTCGTGTCGCGGATCGCGGCCTTCCCGATGACTGGCAAGCCGGCATTTTCCTGGGTCGGATCGAAACCGCGGACGGCCCCACCCCGATTCTGATTCGCGATGGAAGCGTGTTCGACATGGCGAAGGTCGCGCCGACCGTATCGGCCCTGATTGCGTCGGGCATCACTTCCGGCCGAGAGCGCCTAGGCGGCATCGAAGTGCTCGATAGCGCGCATCTCCTCAGCCCGGTCGACCTGCAGTGCATCAAGGCCTGCGGCGTGACCTTTGCGGTTTCCGCGCTGGAACGCGTCATCGAGGAACGCGCGCGCGGCGATCACAGCGTTGCCGCCGAAATACGCGAACGCCTGGAGGCCAAGCTAGGTGGTTCGATTCGCGGCACCGTGCCCGGCTCGCCGGAGGCCGCCGCACTCAGGCAGACGCTGATCGAGGACGGCATGTGGTCGCAGTACCTTGAGGTCGCGATCGGGCCGGACGCGGAAATCTTCACCAAGTGCCCGGTGCTGGCGACGGTTGGCCAGGAAGCTGCAATCGGGGTACGTTCCGATTCCAGCTGGAACAACCCCGAACCCGAAGTCGTGATGATCGCAGGTTCCGATGGCAGGGCAGTCGGCGCGACGCTCGGCAACGACGTGAACCTGCGCGATTTCGAGGGTCGCTCGGCACTTCTTCTCGGCAAGGCCAAGGACAACAATGCTTCCTGCTCGCTCGGCCCCTTCATCCGCCTGTTCGATGAGGGCTTCACCATCGACGATGTGCGCGTCGCCGACGTTTCGATGACGATCGAGGGCGAGGACGGCTACATGCTCGAAGGCCACAGCACCATGCGGGAAATCAGTCGCGATCCCGAAGAGCTGCTGCGCCAGACCATGAGCGAACACGCGTATCCCGACGGCTTCGTCCTGTTCTGCGGCACGCTGTTCGCACCTACGCAGGACCGCGACGAACCCGGCCGCGGCTTCACCCACAAGACCGGCGATATCGTTACCATTTCCAGCGCCCGCCTCGGCACGCTGGTGAACCGGGTCACCACTTCGGCAGAAGCGCCGGCGTGGGCGTTCGGCATCGGCGATCTCTTTTCCAACCTGGCCCGTCGCGGGCTGCTCACGGCATGACGGACAACCAGAACAATATGCACAAACAGACTTCCCTCGGCGGCCTGAGCGCCGTCTATCCCGAGCTTCAGGACCGCCGCGTCATTATCACCGGTGGCGCCAGCGGCATCGGCGCCGGACTGGTCGAGGCCTTTGTCGCGCAAGGCGCGCAGGTCATGTTCATCGACATCCAGGATGACGAGGGAGAAGCGCTCGCCGCCCGGCTGATGAATGGCGCGCGCCATGCACCGGTCTACCGGCATCTCGATCTGACCGACATCGATGCGGTTTCCACCGGGATCGCGGGCATGGTCGGCGAGCTCGGCGGAGTTGACATTCTGATCAACAACGCCGCCAATGACGATCGCCACGCCATCGAGGATGTCACGTCGGCGTTCTGGGACGAACGCATGAACGTGAACCTGCGCCATCAGTTCTTCGCGGCACAGGCTGTCGTGCCCGCGATGCGCAATGCCGGGGGCGGCGTCATTATCAACTTCGGTTCGATCAGCTGGCATCTGGCGCTGCCCGATCTGGTGCTTTACCAGACAGCCAAGGCCGCGATTTCAGGCCTCACGCGCAGTCTCGCGCGCGACCTCGGGGGAGACAACATCCGCGTCAACACCATCGTACCGGGCAACGTGAAAACGCCGCGACAGGAGAAATGGTACACGCCCGAAGGCGAGGCCGAAATCGTCGCGGCCCAATGCCTTCCGGGACGTATCACGCCCCGGGATGTCGCCGCCCTGGCGCTGTTCCTCAGCTCCGATGGCGCGCGCATGTGCACGGGCCACGACTGGTGGGTGGACGCCGGATGGAGGTAACGCACATGCAGGCCGAACATCTGCTTTCCATCGGCGCGACACTGGGCGAAGGCCCGGTCTGGATCGACGGCGCGTTGTGGTTCGTCGACATCAAGAACGACACGGTGTTCCGCTTCGATCCCGCCTCGCGCGATCTCGCGCGCTGGAAAGCGCCCGAGCATGTCGGCTGGGTTCTTCCTTCCGGGCAACGGGGGCTGATTGCCGGGCTGATGAGCGGTCCGCATCGGTTCCTGCCGGAAACAGGCGCGTTCGAACGCATTGCCCATGTCCAGGCCGACCTGCCCGATAATCGCCTGAACGACGCTGCCATCGACGGTGAGGGCCGGATCTGGTTCGGCACCATGGACAACCTCGAGGAAAGCGCGACCGGCCTGGTCTTCGTGCTCGACAAGGGCGCGGTTACGCAAGCCACCCTCTCCCCGGTCACAATCACCAACGGGCCGGCCATCTCGCCCTGCGGCGCCAGGCTTTACCACGTCGACACGCTCGGGCGGAGAGTGATCCGCCACGCGATCGCGCCCGGCGGCACTGCCGATGCCGGCGAGATCTTCCTCGACTTTAACGACGACGCCCACGCGGACTGGGGCTATCCCGATGGCGCGATCTGCGATGCCGAGGGCGCCGTCTGGCTCGGTTTCTTCGGCGGGGGTGCCGCGCGTCGTTTTTCCCCCGACGGGACGCTGACGCATGAAGCGCGCTTTCCCGTCAGCAACATCACCAAAGTCGCGCTCGGCGGTGCCGACGGGCACACCGCCTACGCCACCACCGCGAGACAGGGCTTGTCCGACGCGCAACGGGCGGCCGAGCCGCTGGCTGGCGACATTTTCACGTTCCGCGTGGAAGTGCCCGCACCACTGGCCCGTCACGCAAACACCTGAAGAAATCCGATCCGGGTCGCAAAGCTACAATACCCGGGAAACAGGGAAAGGATCGTCTCAATGGACAGGGTCACAATCAATAAGCGCCTCATCGCGCTGGTGGTCGCGGTCGCGACGATCGGCGGCTTCATGTTCGGGTACGATTCCGGGGTAATCAACGGCACCCAACACGGCCTTGAATCGGCCTTCAATCTGGGCCGACTGGGCATCGGCGTGAATGTCGGCGCGATCCTGGTGGGCTCGGCGATCGGCGCCTTCATCGCCGGTCGCCTGTCTGACCTCATCGGACGCCGCGGCACGATGATGCTTTCCGCCGTGCTGTTTCTCGTCTCGGCGATCCTGGCCGGCGCGGCGGATACCTCGGCGCTCTTCATCATCGCGCGCATCATCGGCGGCCTCGGCGTCGGCGCGGCCAGCGTTACCTCGCCGGTCTATATTTCCGAGATGACCCCCGCCCATGTGCGCGGCCGGCTGTCCAGCGTGCAACAGGTGATGATCATCACCGGCCTGACCGGAGCCTTTGTCGCCAACTTCGTGCTCGCCCGCTGGGCCGGCGGCTCCACGGCGACGCTGTGGTTCGATTTTCCGGCATGGCGCTGGATGTTCTGGCTCCAGGCCATCCCCGCCGCGATCTACCTCGTCGCCCTGCTCTTTATCCCGGAAAGCCCGCGCTACCTTGTCGCACGCGAGCGTGAATCCGAGGCGCGCAGCGTACTTACCCGCCTGTTCGGCGAGGTCGAGGCCGAACGGAAAGTCGCGGAAATCCGCGCATCGCTCGCCGTCGACCACCATCGCCCGCGCCTGTCCGACCTCATCGACAAGACCACCGGACGTATCCGGCCGATCCTGTGGGTCGGCATTGGCCTCGCCGTGTTCCAGCAGTTCGTCGGCATCAACGTGGTGTTCTACTACGGCGCGACATTGTGGCAGGCGGTGGGCTTCACCGAAGACTCCGCGCTGCAGACCAATATCCTCTCGGGCGCGCTTTCGATCGGTGCCTGCCTCGCGACCATCGCCCTGATCGACAAGGTCGGCCGCAAGCCGCTGCTCCTGGTCGGTTCGGCGGGCATGACAGTCTCACTCGGGATCGTTGCCTGGGCCTTCTCGACCGCCGTCACTGGCGTGAACGGCGGGGTCGTCCTGCCGGGCAACTCGGGCCTCATCGCGCTGATCGCAGCGAACGCGTACGTCGTCTTCTTCAACCTGAGCTGGGGTCCCGTCATGTGGGTCATGCTCGGCGAGATGTTCCCCAACCAGATTCGCGGTTCGGCGCTGGCCGTTGCGGGCTTCGCGCAGTGGATCGCCAACGCCCTGATCTCGGTGAGTTTCCCCAGCATGGCGGACAAGCCGGGCCTTGCGATCACCTATGTCCTCTACGCCACCGCGGCCGCCATCTCATTCTTCTTCGTCCGCGCGGCGGTGCAGGAGACTCGCGGCCGCGAACTCGAGGACATGAAAGGGTGAAAATCGCGGCGGGAGACTGGCAGCTGGAGCTGGCCCCCCGTCGCGGCGGCATGGTCCGCGCGCTGACACGGCGGGGGCGCAATATCCTGCGCCCCATGCCGGCCGGCAGCGCCGAGCCATTCGAGAGCGCATGCTTTCCCCTCGCGCCCTATGTGAACCGCATCTCCCACGGGCGCTTCGAATGGGAGGGCACCGTCTATACGCTGCCCCCCAATCACGACGGGCAGCGCCATCCGCTGCATGGCACGGCATGGCTTGGCGCGTGGGAAATCGAGGCGCACGGCGCGCACCACGTGACGCTCGTGCATCACCACAAGGCTGGTGCGGACTGGGCCTGGTCGTTTACCCTGCACCAGACACTGCACGTTTCCCCTTCAGGTCTCGATGCGCGACTGGAACTGCGCAACACCGATGAGCGCACGATGCCGGCCAGCCTTGGTTTTCACCCCTGGTTCTGCCGCCGGGAAGTGACAGGCATCGCCTTTGACGCCCGCGCGGTCTGGCTGGCCGACCCGGACATGCTGCCAACCGCCACTGCGGCGGCCGACACGCTGGGAGACTGGAGCCGGGGCGCGAGCCTTGAACGGGCCGATCTGGTCGATCATTGCTACGCCGGCTGGGATGGAACCCTACGGCTCTCGCGCAAGGACGGCGATGTCCTGCTGGAAGGTTATGCCACACCTTTCCTGCACCTCTATGTGCCGCCAGAGCAGGACTTCTTCTGCGCCGAGCCGCAGAGCGCGATGCCCAATGCCGTCAACATGGAGCCACCGGTGCCGCTGGCTCCGGGCGCGACCAGCGGCATCGCGATGCGCATCCGCAGCGCATAAAGGCAGCGCCCGCCGGCCGATCAGGCGGGACGACGCAGCGCCGGCCGGCGGCGTCGCGGGGCCGCGTCGGATTGGCGGCGCACCAGCTCGTAATCCACCTGGATGCGGTGCGTGTTGATCTCGCTCTTGCGCTTGTTGCGCAGGAGCGTGACGAGCAGTTCCACCGCGCGGCGGCTCATCTGCGCGATCGGCTGCCGGATTGTCGTCAGTTCGGGCCAGATCGTGGTCGCCAGCGCCACGTCGTCGAACCCGCACACGGTCAGGTCGCTCGGCACGTCCAGTCCGCCACGATGCGCGATCGCCACTGCCGCAGCGGCCATATCGTCGTTGCTGGCGAATATCGCCGATGGCGCATCCTCCAGGGAAAGCAGGCGTTCGGCCGCGTCCAGCCCTGAACGATAGGTGAAATAGCCCTGGGCCACGAGCGAATCGTCGAAGGCAATTCCCGCTTCGGCAAGAGCCTCCCGGTAGCCTTCGAGACGCTCGTTGCTCGCGGAAAGTTCGGGATGACCGGCAATAAAACCGATCCTCTCGTGCCCAAGGCCGAGCAGGTGCGCGGTCATCTCGCGCGCGGCACTGCGGTCATCGATCATGATCGCCGCGACGCCCACGGGCGCCTTTGCCGTTGCCACCGCCACGGTCGGCATTCCGGCCTGTTCCAGAACCGTCAGAACCTCTGGCGTTTCATTGAGCGGCGGCGGAAGGATCACACCGTCCACCCCGCTGGCGACCATGCGTTCGGTGGCCAGGGTAAGGTCTTCCCCATCCTCTACCTTCTGCACAATAATCTGCACGTCCGCACGCCCGGCTTCCTCCAGACTGCCGACGATAAAGGCGCTCAGAAACGCCTCGGACGGGTTGGAATAGAGCAGACCCAGCCTGATCTGGGCCGCCCCGGCCAGATTGCGCGCGGCACGATTCGGCGCATAGTTGAGCTGTGCGATCGCCGCGTTGACGGTATCGCGGGTCGACTGACGAACCTTGGGCTCCGAATTGATGACGCGTGAAACAGTCATGATCGACACGCCGGCAAGCGCGGCTACATCGGCGATCGTCGGGGCGCCGGTCTGGCGGGATCTCGCCGGGCGGCGTTTGCGCTCACTATCTGTCATGCGTCAACTCTAGCAGGAAGTTTTCGATGCGCGAAATGCACTCGTCGCCCTTCACTCGCACAATTTAATGGTAGCGCAAACATTTGTTGTGCCATAGAGCTTCCATATGGGATAGAATGAGGATGTAATGAAGCGTTTTTACCGTGTACTGCCGGCTGTTGCGCTGGCTTCCTGCGCTTCCGTGGCCCTTGCCCAGAGCGAGGCGCCGACGACAGCTCCCGAACCGACTCCGGTGCACCCCGAACTGTGGCCTGCGGCCAAAAGCCCGGGCCTGCTCGACGCGAAGACCGAGGCCCGAATCACGCGGATCATGGCGCGCATGAGCCTGCGCGAGAAGATCGGTCAGATGATCCAGGCCGACACCGCCTCGATCAAACCGGAAGATCTCAGGCAATACCCGCTCGGCTCGATCCTGGCCGGCGGCAATTCGCCGCCGATCGGCGCGCCGGATCGGTCGCCGGCCTCCGCCTGGATTGCCACGGTTCGGGCCTTCGACACCGTCGCGATGGGAAAGCGCGCCGGCCACGAACCGATCCCCATAATGTTCGGTATCGATGCCGTGCATGGCAACAGCAACGTGGTGGGCGCTACCATCTTCCCGCACAACAGCGCATTGGGCGCCATGCACGACCCGGCCCTGATGCGCCGGATTGGCCGTGCGACGGCAGTAGAAACCGCGGCCGCGGGTATACACTGGGCCTTCGGTCCCACACTCGCCGTGCCGCAGGACGATCGCTGGGGGCGGGCCTACGAAGGCTATTCCGAAGATCCCGCGCTGGTTGCCGCCTACGCCGGGCCGATGGTGGAAGGTCTGCAAGGCAAGCCGGGTTCACGTACCACCGTGCAAGCCGGTCATGTCGCGGCCAGCGTCAAGCATTTCGTGGGCGACGGCGGGACCAGGGACGGGATTGATCAGGGCGACACGCAAGTCGACGAGAATACCCTCATCCATACCCATGGCGCCGGCTATCCCAAGGCGGTCGATGCCGGAACCATGACTGTCATGGCCTCCTTCTCAAGCTGGAACGGGGTCAAGATGCACGGCAACAAGGCCCTCCTGACCGACGTGCTCAAAGGCCGCATGGGCTTCGATGGCTTCATCGTCGGCGACTGGAACGGGCATGGCCAGATCCCCGGCTGTACCAACACCGATTGTCCCGCGACGTTCAACGCGGGCCTCGACATGGCCATGGCCCCCGACAGCTGGAAGGGCCTGTTCGAATCGACGCTCGCCGCTGCCCAATCCGGCAAGATTCCAATGGCGCGCATCGACGATGCCGTGCGCCGCATCCTGCGCGTGAAGATCAAGCTGGGACTGTTCGATCCGGCCCGGCCCAATGAGGCAAGGCCGCAGGAAATCGGTTCGCCCGAACACCGCGCGATCGCGCGGCAGGCCGTGCGCGAAAGCCTCGTCCTGCTCAAGAACGAGGGCGTACTTCCGATCAAGACCAGCGCCACCGTGCTCGTCGCAGGCGACGCGGCCGACGATATCGGCCGGCAGTCGGGCGGCTGGACCCTTTCGTGGCAGGGCGACGGCAACACCAATGCCGATTTCCCCGGCGCGACGTCGATCTATGCCGGAATTTCCGAGGCCATGAAGGCCGGTGGCGGCAAGGCCGTGCTCTCGACCGACGGCACCTTCGCTGAAAAGCCCGATGTGGCCGTGGTCGTATTCGGCGAGGAGCCTTACGCGGAATTGCGCGGGGACGTCCGCACGCTGGAGTTCCAGCTCGGCGACAAGAAGGCGCTGGCGCTATTGAAGAAACTCAAGGCGGCGGGCATCCCCACGGTTTCCGTGTTCCTTTCCGGGAGGCCGCTCTGGGTCAATCCGGAAATCAACCAGTCCGACGCCTTCGTCGCCGCATGGTTCCCCGGATCGGAAGGCGCGGGGGTGGCCGACGTGCTCGTGGGCGGCAATGCCGACTTTCACGGCACGCTCTCCTTCAGTTGGCCGAAAACGGCGGCGCAATTCACCCTCAACAAGGGGCAACCGGACTATGACCCGCTTTTCCCACTCGGCTATGGCCTGACTTATGCGAACGGCGGTCACGTCGACAGATTGGGCGAGGAGCCCGGCATCGATGCCGCCGATGCCAACTCCAGCCTCTTCATTGTCGACGGCATCGTTGCCAGGCCGTTCGCGCTGGAGACCGGCGAAGCGGTATCCCGCCGCCTGGTAGGCAGCCCCACGCGGCAGGAAGGCGCGATTCAGCTTGCCTGGTCCGGCGCGGGAACCGCCTCGATCCTCGGCCCGAACCTGACGCTGGAACGCGAAGCGAATGCCGAGATGAACGTCGAGATCACGTACCGCCTCGACAAGGCCGCCGGCGGCCCCGTGACCCTGGCGCTTGGCTCCGGGCCGGTGCGCATTGGCGAGGCGCTTGGCCAGCCGGGTGAATGGCGCAAGCTGCGCATCCCGCTCAAGTGCTTTGCCAACCACGGAACCTATCTGGGCGGCATCAGCCGTCCCTTCACGCTGAACGCCGACAGCCCTCTCGCCATCTCCATCTCCGACTTGCGCCTCGCAACTGATCCCGCCGGCGCGGTCTGCCCCGAGTAAGGAGACCGATCGATGACCGACGGAGTCCCGACCTCGCGCCGCGCCCTGCTTGGCGGAATGGCTGCCGCGGGCCTTGTGGCAACGATGAGCACGAACAAGGCCGTCGCAGGCCCGACCGCGATCACCTATTCGGGACCGACCATTCCGCTCTGGCCGGGCAAGCCGCCCGGAGCGCCCGCAAACCTGCCGGTGCGCAAAGTCGAGCAGCGCAGCACCGACGCTGCGTTCGACGACCGCTGGATCACCGGGATCGCCTCACCATCCCTCGAAGTCCGGCGCCCGGCTTACGCCGATGGCTCCGCCGTCATCCTGATCCCCGGCGGCGGATACGGCTTCCTCGCCCTGGACAATGAAGGGGAGGAGCAGGCGCGATGGCTGACTGAGCGAGGCGTGACCTGCTTTATCCTGCTTTATCGCCTCCCCGGCGAGGGTTGGGCGAACCGTGCGACCGTCCCGCTGCAGGATGCCCAGCGCGCCGTGCGGCTGGTCCGCGCACGCGTCGGCGAATTTGGCATTGACCCCAAGCGCGTCGCGGTGCTCGGCTTTTCCGCCGGAGGACATCTGGCGGGAAGCCTCGCCACGCGTTTCGACGAGGTGGTCTACACCCCGGTCGACAGCGCCGACCAGTTGCCTGCGCACCCCGACCTTGCCGGCATGATCTATCCGGTGGTCAGTCTTTCCGCGCCCTTCACGCATGCCGGGTCGCGCGATAATTTGCTCGGAAAGGGCGCGAGCGAAGCGCAGCGCCGGGCAGGTTCGGTGGAGACCCGCGTAAACGGGCGGACACCTCCGGTCTTCCTCACAGCGTCGAGCGATGACGGCCTCGTCCCGATCGGCAATAGCCTTGCCCTGTACAATGCCATGCTGGCCCGGCAGCGTCCTGCCGAATTCCACGGGTTCGACAAGGGCGGCCACGGCTTTGGTGTCCGCCTGCCCGACAGCATCCCCGCCCATGTCTGGCCAGACCTGTTCCACGCCTGCGGCAAGCGTCACGGAATTTTCATGGCGTGAAGCGCCTGGTCTTCCTCCTGCCTGCCGCCGCCTTGTCGATCGCCGCCGGCGAACCGGATCATTACCAGTCGAGCCCCGAGCGCCGCACGGTCGTTGACGAGCGCGATTGGGGGCCATGGGCGGGGCCGTTCCGCGAAAAGCTGGTGCCCTCGCTCATGCAGGACTTCGGCGAGCGGTATATCTACGCGCCCGCCAACGCCGCCCTGCCCCCGCCGGCGAAAGGCGAAGACCGCGTGGTGTTCATCGGCGATTCGATCACCGACCTGTGGGACCTTGCGAAGTATTTTCCCGGTAAGCCCTACGTCAACAGGGGGATCGGCAGCCAGGTTACGGCACAGATGCTGGTGCGCTTCGAACAGGATGTCGTCGCCCTCAAGCCAAGCGCGGTTGTGATACTGGGAGGCGTCAACGACATCACGGGCTTCCTGCAGGTCGAGAGCGAGGACGGCATCGTCTCGAACATCGAGGCCATGGCCGATATCGCCGACCGGCACGGAATCCACGTCGTGCTCTGCTCAATCCTGCCGGTGACCAACACCCGCGCCGCCGGCCATGTCGTGGAGGAACGCAAGCCCACCGCGCTGCGCCGGATCAACGCCCAGCTTCGGACACTGGCAGACACGCGCGGCTATGGCTTCGCGGACTATGCTCCGGCCCTTGCCGACTCGAACGGGCTGATGCAGGCCGATCTGACCCGCGACGGCCTCCACCCGCTACCGGCGGGCTATGCGCGAATGGCCCCGATAGCCGAGGCGGCCATTCGCGAGACGCTGCTTCAAGGTAACAACTGAACGACGACGCCCCCTGTGCCAGGCCCGGAAATCCGGCATCCGAAGCGCGGCCTAAAGACGCCTCCCCGAGCATGTTAGCGTTTAACATTTTTGGGTTGCACTCACTTGTTTGGCGCATTAAGCATACTAATCAGACCAGCCGATCCTTGTGAAGGATTCGTGCGGTCGGTTGAGTGTCGCAAAAAGTGATAGCGCTATTGTTTTTGGCGGAATGTCACTGAATAATGGAGGGGTGGAACGTGACCAACTTGGATCAATTTCGTTCGAAGGCTGTGGGCCGCGGAAGTCGGAGCATCCTTCGGATAGGGGTGTCCGCAGTAGCGCTGGCGGCGGCCGCTCTGCCGGGCGCCGCATGGGCGCAGGACTCATCCGCCCCGGACGAACTGGCTTCGGGTGAGCAGGAAGCAACAATCGTCGTCACCGGTATTCGCGCCTCGCTGGAAAGCGCGCGCGGCCGCAAGCGCAATTCCGAAGAGGTCATGGATTCCATCACCGCCCAGGACATCGGCGCCCTTCCGGACCGGTCGGTTTCCGAAGCCCTGCAGCGCATCCCCGGCGTCACGTTGCAGCGCACGAATGACGCGCGCGATCCGGCACGGCTTTCGGGCGAAGGCGGCGGCGTTTTCATTCGCGGCCTGTCCTTCGTTCGCTCCGAACTCAATGGCCGCGACGTGTTCTCCGCCGCGAACGGCCGTTCGCTGTCCTTCGAGGACATTTCGGCCGATCTCATGTCGGCCGTTGACGTCTACAAGAACCCTTCAGCCGATCACATCGAAGGAGGCATCAGCGGCACGGTCGACTTGCGTACGCGCAAGCCGTTCGACGCGCCCGGCTTCGTCGGCGCCTTCTCGGGCGACATCAACTACGCGGACCTTCGCGGAAAGAGCTTCATCTCGGGCAGCGCCCTGGTCAGCAATCGCTGGGATACGCCGTTGGGTGAGATCGGCGTGCTGGTCTCCTACTCGGTCAGCAACATCGGCAACCGCACCGATTCCATTTCGACTGGCCGCTATGTTCCGACGGTCCTTGAAAGTGATGTGAACGGGTATTCGGCGGGTGATACCGTGTATGTTTCCAACAGCATGGGCTATCGCCGCATCGACTGGCAGCAGAAGCGCACCGCCTTCGATAGTTCGATCCAGTGGCGTCCGTCGAGCACGCTGACGTTCACCGGAGAGGCGTTGATTTCCAAGGCCACGCCGAACGATCTTGAATTCGCCATGGGCGACTACAACCAGCCGGCGGCGGAAACCCCCACCTTCCAGTTCGGCGACGCGGGCGAACTGATCTCGGGCGTTGCCCATAACCGTCAGCTCAACATGAACACCCGAGCAGGCAGGCAGAAGAAAAAGACGCAGGACTATTCGTTCAGGGCCGAGTGGATTCCGGACGATCACTGGACGTTCTCGACCGACGTGCAATATGTGAAGTCGACGGCCAAGGTGTACAGCATGACCGCCTTCACCGGCGTCAGCGTTCCGGCCACGTTCGACTTCGACTTGTCGGGCAATACGCCCCAGCTCAGCATAACTCCCACCAATCCCGCGCAATCGTTCGCGGACAAGAGCCTCGGCTGGTGGGCCGCGGCGATGGACCACCTTGAGGACAACGAAGCCGATCAGTGGAGCTGGCGCGGCGATGCCGAGTACAATTTCGACGACGACGGCGGCTTCCTGAAGTCGATCAAGGTCGGCGCTCGGTGGACCGATCGCAGCGCCATTACGCGCCAGACACCCTACAACTGGGGCATCCTCTCCGCGCAATACTGGCTTCCGGGCAGCGAGGTCTATCTGGATGAGACCGGATATCCCGGCGGACCGCAGGTTTCCGACCTTCCGCAACAGTCGCGGTTCGTTACTTACCCGAACTTCTTCCGGGGAGAGACTGGCAACCCCAGCAGCGGCCTGTGGTTCCCGGCTCCGGGGCTGGTAACCCAGGACACCGCTCATGCCTATAGCTACCTGGAGGCAGCCAAGAGCATTGACTGGGGCTGGACTCCGTTGAGCGACGACTTTTCGCAGACGACCAGCGGCGGAGGCATCAACGACCAGTCACAGGAGACATGGGCGGGCTATGCCGTTGCGCGGTTTGGGCTGGACGAAAGCCCTGTCGGCCAGTTTGACGGCAACATCGGCGTGCGGGTCGTGCATACCAAAGTCGGCGCTGTGGGGTCGGCCATCGGTGTCGGCACGCCTACGGTTGGCTGTACCGGCGACTGCACCGACTACTTCGCTGCCTTGACCTTCATCCAGGGAGATCTCGGAACCACGGAAACAAGAGGCAGCAACAGCTACACCGACGTGCTGCCCAGCCTGAATCTGCGCTTCTTTGCCACTGACGACCTGCAGGTTCGCTTTGCCGCGTCGAAGGCCATTTCGCGCCCCAGCTTCACCCAACTCAACCCCTACACTGCGCTGAACTTCTCGTTCAACCCGGACGGCACGCCTAACGCCACCGGCGTCGGCGGTCGGGCCACGCCGTTTACCGGCTCCGCCGGCAACCCCGATCTCAAGCCAACGCGCGCCACCAATCTCGATCTCAGCTTCGAGTATTATTTCGGCCGTTCCAACAGCCTGACGCTCGGCCTGTTCTACAAGGACATCAAGGATTACATCTTCGCGGGCCTTGTCGCACGGGACTACACCAGCAACGGACAGACTCTCACGTTTGACGTGACGCAGCAGACCAACGGCTCGCAGGGCACGATCAAGGGCGCGGAACTGGCCTATACCCAGTTCTTCGACTTCCTGCCGGGCGCCCTCGGTGGTCTGGGCTTTAGCGGCAACGTGACTTACGTCGACTCGACCGGCGGCAAGAACACTGCCGTCAACGTGTTCGACCCCAACCAGACGACCAACGCCGGCCTGGATCTGCCGCTCGAGGGTCTGTCGAAGTGGTCATACAACCTAGCTGGTATCTACGAGAAGCACGGCATCTCCGCGCGCGTCGCCTACAACTGGCGTTCGAGCTATCTGCTGACCACCTCCGCGGCAAACATCAATTATCCGGTCTGGTCGGATTCCTACGGTCAGCTCGATGCTTCGATCCTCCTGACGGTGAACGAGCACTTCAAGATCGGCCTGCAGGGTACCAACCTTCTGTCTTCCCGCACATTCCTGCGCGTGGGCGATCCGGGCCTCAAGCCGCGCTACAGCTGGACCGAAACGGACCGGCGCGTGGCCATGGTCGTCCGCACCCGATTCTGATAGCTCCTCCCAAGGCCCCCGGCCCGGTTATTCCGGACCGGGGGCCGGTCGGACAAGCGGGAGAGGCCTCATGAACGGGCCAGGCGGACAGATCACACGATACATCGTCGCCGGCGGCGGCAGCGCGGGCTGGATCGCGGCTGCCGTCCTTGCGCGTTTTCTTCCGCCTTCCGTGGCGCACATCACGTTGGTTGAATCCGAGGAAATCGGCATCATCGGCGTCGGCGAAGCAACCGTCCCGCTGATCGGCCAGCTCAATGCCCTGCTTGGCATCCACGAGCCGGATTTCGTCTCCGCCACCAATGGCACTTTCAAGCTCGGGATCGAGTTCGTCGATTGGGGTGAAAAGGGAAACCGGCACTTCCACGGCTTCGGTGATTTCGGAGCGGACATTGCTGGCCTGCCTGCCCACCAGCATTGGCTGAGGCTTCGCAAGAGCAGCCCGATTGCGCCGCTCGACGATTGGTCGGTGCCCTGGGCCCTGGCCAAGCGTGACCGCTTCGCACCGCCGCAGTCGATGAAAGGCGAGGCAGCGGAGTTCCGCCACGCCTATCACTTCGATGCGGCGCTCTATGCCGCCTACCTTCGCCGGCTTGCCGAGAGCAAGGGCGTGAGGCGCGTCGAAGGCCGCATCGTCGAAACCGCACGTGATGCCGAATCCGGCCTTGTCTCACACCTTGTCCTCGACGGCGGCCGCCACATCGAGGGCGATGTCTTCATCGACTGCACCGGCTTCGCCTCGCTGCTTCTGGGACAGGCCATGGGCGTCCCTTACCGCGACTGGAGCGAATGGCTTCCCTGCGACCGCGCCGCAGCGGTCCCCTCCAGCCGCGCCGGGCGTCTGACACCCTTGACGCGTTCGACCGCCCTGCCCGCCGGCTGGCAATGGCGCATCCCGCTGCAGAGCCGCACAGGCAACGGCCATGTCTACGCCAGCCGCTTCATCTCCGACGACGAAGCCATCGCACAGCTTCTGGCCCACATCGACGGGGAGCAACTCGCCGAACCTCGGCTGCTGCGTTTCACGCCGGGACGCCGCGAACGGTTCTGGGCGGGCAATGTCATCGCCATCGGTCTTTCGGCCGGATTTCTGGAACCTCTGGAATCCACGGCGATCCAGCTGATCCAGGGCGGTGTCGCGCGGATCATCGAATTCCTGCCTTCCGCCCGCCCGGATCCCGCTCTGGCGGCGGAATACAACCGCCAGACCGTGCTCGAATACGAGCGCATCCGCGATTTCATCATCGCCCATTATTGCCGTACGCGGCGCGACGAACCGCTCTGGCGCGAGGTGGCGGCGATGGACCTGCCGGAAACGCTGGCACACAAGCTTGATGTCTGGGACGCTTGCGGCCGTATTCCCCTGTACGATCTGGAATCGCATCAGGAGCCGAGCTGGGTCGCGGTCCTCGTGGGCCAGGGCGTCCTGCCGCGCGGTTATAACCCCCGCGCCGACATCCTGCCCGAAGACCAGATCCGAACCCGCATGGAACAGCGCTGCGGCTTCCTCGCGCAAATCGCCGAGCGTATGCCGGCACACGACGAATTCATCTCGCGCACTTGCGCTGCCCGCGAGCTGGCATGACCGCACCGATAGAGCGCGTAGTGATCGCCGGGGGCGGCAGCGCCGGGTGGATGGCCGCAGCCGCCCTGGCTCACATCCTTCGCGGCACGGGTATCGCCATCGATCTCGTCGAATCCGAGGAAATCGGCACGGTCGGCGTGGGGGAAGCCACCATCCCCCCGATCCGCGTGTTCAACCAGATGCTGGGCATAGACGAAGGCGAGTTCATCCGCGCGACGCAAGGCACGTTCAAACTGGGCATCGAATTCGCCGACTGGTGGCGACGCGGAAACCGCTATCTCCATCCATTCGGCCGTCACGGTGATGATTTCGGTCCGGTGCCCTTTCATCAGCAATGGCTTGCCGCCCGAGCATCCGGTGACGACTCCCCGCTCTCCGCCTATTCGCTTACCAGTGTTGCCGCTCAACAGGGACGCTTCGGTCCGCCCCCATCGCAGGCCGGGCGAACCACGGTCTGGTCCACGTTCTCGCACGCGTATCATTTCGACGCGGGGCTTTACGCCGCATTCCTGCGCCGGCGGGCCGAAGCGAAGGGCGTCCGACGGCACGAAGGCCGGATCGAAGGTGTAGAACTCGATCCACAAAACGGGCACGTCCGCGAACTCGTGCTGGCCGACGGACGGCGCCTGACCGGCGACCTCTTCCTCGACTGCACCGGTTTTCGCGCGCTGCTCATCGGGGACTCTTTGGGCACGCCCTTCGAAGACTGGAGTCACTGGCTGCCCTGCGACCGCGCCATAGCCGTTCCCACCGCATCCGTCGCCCCGCCCATGCCTTATACCCGCTCGACGGCGCGTAGCGCGGGCTGGCAGTGGCGTATCCCGTTGCAGAACAGGGTCGGTAACGGTCTTGTCTGGTGCAGCGCCTTCCTCGACGAGGGTGATGCCCGCAAGGAACTGTTAGCCAACCTAGATGCCCCCGCGCAGGACGACCCACGCCCCTTGCGCTTCACTACCGGTCGGCGCGCGCAGGCATGGGTGGGCAACGTGGTCGCCATCGGCCTGGCCTCCGGGTTTCTGGAACCGCTGGAATCGACCAGCCTTCACCTCATCCAGACGGCCATAACCCGCCTGCTCTCATGGTTTCCGGACAAGGCGTTCGATCCACGCGTCCGCGATGAGTACAACCGTCTGTTCGTACGCGAATGGGAAGCGGTGCGGGACCTGATCATTTTCCACTATGCCGCTGGTGAGCACGAGGATACGCCCTTTTGGCGGCATTGCCGGACCATCACCCTGCCAGACACCCTTGCCACCCGCGTCGATCTGTTCCGCGCGACGGGCCGTGTACTGGAGCGGGACGGTGACGTCTTCGGACGCGACAGCTGGCTTTCGGTCATGCTGGGTCAGGGCATCGAGCCCATCGGGCATGACAGCCTTGCCCATGCCGTGCCCGCCGCGGACCGCGCGAAAGTTCTTGCCGCAATGCGCGAGATCATCGGCAGGACGGCGGCGTCCATGCCCGCCCATGCCGATACGCTGAACAGATCTTTTCGCGCCGCCTTGGCGCCTGCTGGAAACTAGACGAAAATTCAGTTTCCGCCCCGCGACGCTCCCCCTGCTATTTGGTGGCCGATGGATCCGACCAAATCGTAGCTATTGACAATAGCAAAACGGTTTGTGATTTATCGAGCCATAAAACAATAGATCAGGGAGGAACTGTTATGAGCGAGCAGTACGCGAGCAGGCGCGCCGTTACGGCCATGGTGTCCGTTATTGCCCTGGCCACGGGCATGGGAATGGCGGCTCCTGCAATCGCACAGGATTCCAACGAGGATGTCGCCGCAAGCGAGCCCCGGGCGATCGGCGGAAACGAGATCATCGTAACCGCGCGCCGCCGCGAGGAAAGCCTTCAGGATACGCCGGTGGCGATCTCTGCGTTCAGCGCTGAAATGCTCGCCCAGCGTCAGGTGGAATCGACGCAGGATCTGGAAAAGATCACGCCGAACCTGCAATTCAAGCCTGCCGGTCAGCTTTCGGGCAACACAGCGGCCACCGTCGTCTTCATCCGCGGGATCGGCCAGCTTGATCCCACCGCCGCGGTCGATCCCGGCGTGGGCATCTATCTCGACGAGGTCTACCTTGGCCGGGCCGTCGGCGGCGCGATCGACTTCGGCGACATTGCCGACGTGCAGGTCCTGCGCGGGCCGCAGGGCACCCTGTTCGGCCGCAACACCATCGGCGGCGCGGTTCTGGTCCGCACCCGGGAGCCCGATCTCGGCGAATGGAACGGCAGGGCGCGCCTGCGCACCGGAACCGACGACCTCTACGAAGGCTTCGCCGCACTCAACATCCCGCTGGGAGAGATCATGGCCGCGCGCGTTTCGGGCGGCTTCCGCAAGCGTGACGGCTACGTCAGGCGCATCTTCGACGGGCGCCGGTTGGGCAACGACGACACGTACAGTTTCGGAGGTTCGATCAAGGTCGAACCGTCGTCCGATTTCAGCCTGGTCATTCGCGGTGACTACAACAAGCGCGACGAAAACGGCGCGCCTTTCGTTTTCGCGGGCATCAACGAGCAGGCGCCGGTACCGGCCATCGTCAGCGTCGCGGCCGGCTGCCCTGGCGCGACAATTCCCTTCGCGCCGGTCGCTCCGGGCGATCCGCGCTTCGGGGCGCCCAATGTGCCGCAAATCGACGATACGCGCTGCGCCAACGATTTCTGGGAACTCGGCAACTACACAAACGGCGGCACCGCACCGGTGCGGAGCACGTCCGAAGTCTGGGGCCTTTCCGCCACAGCCATCGCGAACGTGACCGAGAACTTCACGTTCAAATCGATCACCGCCTATCGTTCCACCAAGTCACGCGGCGTGCGCGATGCCGACAACACGCCCTTCGAGATCCTGACGACCGACCTCACCACCGATTCCAACCAGTTCAGCCAGGAACTGCAAGCCCAGTTCAGCTGGGACACGGTCAACGCGATCCTGGGCGGCTATTACTTCCGTGAGGAGACCTTCGAGCGCGCCTCCGTCCCCCTCTCGTTCCCGCCCTCTCCGCCGGTCATCGGCCGGCTGCTGGCCGGCGGCCCGGGAACGCGTGACCTGCAGCTATCCCGCCTGACTACCGACTCGCTGGCGGCCTTCGGTGAGGTGACCGTCAAGCCGATGTACGGGCTCGAGGTTTCGGGCGGCCTGCGCTACACCACGGACCGCAAGACGTATCGGGGCACGGTGCTCAACCTGTCGCCCTCCACCCTGCCCGACCCGGACCCGCTGCCCACCGAAGCAATTCCCGATGGCGGGCCGCTGTTCATCTTTCCCACGCCCAACCGCGCGACCTTTTCGGCGGTTACCGGCTCGGCGAGCGTCCAGTACCGCTGGAACAGCGCGATCAGCACCTACGTGTCCTATTCGCGCAGCTTCAAGTCGGGCGGGTTCAATACCCGCTACAACGCGCCGCCGCCGGGCTTCGTGCCCGTGCCGTTCGACGAGGAGAAGGTCGAGAGCTACGAAGTCGGCGCCAAGCTGGACTTTGGCGATGTCCGGCTCAACCTGGCCGCTTTCCGCGCGAACTACGACGACATTCAGCTCATCTTCCGCCAGGGCGTGGTGCCGCTGCTGTTCAACGCCGGCAAGGCGCGGATGCAGGGCATCGAGGCCGAATTCAGCTATCGTCCTGCCTGGGGCCTGATCCTTGATGCCGGGCTCAGCACACTCGACGACGAGATCCTGAGCGTCACCGAAGTGCCCGGCGCCACCGCCACGATAGCCCCGGGCGACGAACTGCCGCTGACGCCGTCGTTCCAGGGGAATTTCGGCATCGCTTATCCGTTCGCCCTGAGCGAGCAACTGGAACTGACCCCGCGCTTCGAGGGCAGCTACACCTCGAGCCTCACCTTCATTACCGGCAGCGTGCCGGAAATCGAGCAGGACGCCTACTTCCTGGGGAACGCTTCGCTTACCCTGAGGGACAGCCGAGCCGGCTGGAAGCTGTCCGCAGGCGTGCAGAACCTGTTCGACAAGCGCTATCTCATCCAGGGCAACGCGTCGCTCGGCACGCTTGGCTATGCCGAGAAGATCTACGCGCGGGCCCGCAACTGGTACGCACAGGTATCCTACGAGTTCTGATCTGACAGGAACAAGGGGGGAGGGGGCAGGACTGACCCCGCCCCCTTTATTGCCGGCGACTTGAAATCGAATTGGGGCTCGTTACCCTGCCGATATGCCGGGGGTTACAGAGGGCAAATACCGCATGGGCCTCGCAGGGCTTCTCGCCCTGGCCCTTTCCGCATGCGGTGGCGGCACCAAGTATCGCCCCGCCAGCGACACCCCGGTCCGGATCGGCCCGCCCTACACCATCCGCGGCGTGACCTATGCCCCCGCCGCCGATCCGCAATACGACATGCTGGGCTACGCCACGTGGTACGGCAACGAGTCCGGCAACCAGACCGCCAACGGTGAGCGCTTCCGCCCCCGCTGGTACACCGCTGCCCACAAGACATTGCCGCTACCGACATATGTGGAAGTGACCTCGCTCGACACCGGGCGGCGGATCATCGTGCGCATCAACGACCGCGGCCCTTTCGGCGAATCCGCGCGAATCATCGACCTGTCGCAAGGCGCCGCAGAGCTGCTCGGCGTGCGCGCGAAAGGGAAAGCGACGGTGCGTGTGCGGGCTGTCCGGCCTGCCGAACGCGACCGCAAGGCCCTGCGCGAAGGCAAGGCCGCGCGGCCGCTGCCACCGGTGCCTGGACCGACGCTTGCGAACCTGCAAGGGCAGTTCGCGCGCGGCGTCGGCGCGCGCTGACCGCGCGCCGGCACCGCAGACGTCAGGCTGCCTGCTGTTCGGCGTAGAGCTGGGCTTCCTTGCCGATCAGGATGTCCGCCAGGAACCAGTACGCCTCACCCCAGGCGGCGAGCACCTCGTCGCTGGCGGCATCGCCCAGCACGTCGCGGATCGCGGGCAGCAGTGCCTCGGCGACGATCGGATAGTGCTCAGGCTTCACACCGGTGTCGACGTGGCGTTCCACCATGCGCTGAACCGGCGCGGTGAGGTTCTGCAGCTTGTCGACGTTCTGGGCATAGGCGAGGATCGTGGCGGCGAGACGACGCGGTTGCTCGCCCGACTCCTGCGCGGCCTGATCGAACATGGCCTTGACGTCGGCATTGACGAACATGCGCTCGTACATGCGCGTGGTAATGGCCACGCCGTGCTGCTGCAGCGCGGGCGCGGTTGCCTTGACGGTGGCGATGGTCTGTTCGGAAAGCGATCGTGTCATTGCGAATCCCCTTTAAGATGCAAACTGGATGCATCTATACTTCGACGCAAAAAGATGTAAATAGAACGCATCATTTTTTCGGGAGAGCTTCCTTGCACCTCACCGCGCATACCGACTACGCCCTGCGCATCCTGCTCCACGCCGCCCTGACGGCCGCGGAAGACCCACAGGCATTGCTCTCGATCGCGGAGGTCGCCGCTGCGCACCGGATCTCGCGCAACCATGCGATGAAGGTTGTGAACGAGCTGGGCAATGCCGGGTTGCTGGAAACCGTGCGCGGTCGGGGCGGTGGCTTCCGGCTGGGCAGGCCGGCGGGGGAAATCCGGCTGGGCGACGTCGTGCGGCTGACCGAACCGAACCTTCAGCCGGCGGACTGCGACAACTGCATCATGCGCCGCCACTGCGGACTGATCCCGTCGCTCGACCGGGCGATACACGCCTTTCTGGCCGAACTCGACAAGCAGACGCTTGCGCAGGCGGCAGTGGAATCCCGCCTACCCATTCCGGCGACACTCTGAAGGAGGAACCCTTGGTGCCAGCGAACCGTTTCCTATATGATAGGGTAAGAGCGAAAGGAGAGAACCGCTATGAAAGCCACGAAGATCGGCCCATCCCTGCCGTTCCGCCGGAACCCCTTTGCCCGCCTGACCGGTTCGCTGATTTTCGACCGTCAGCGTGACGACGTCGTTCGCGAGTATGAGGAGGAAGGCACGCCGATGAGAATCTGGTCGGGCGGTCACTTCCGCAAGAACTGACCGTAACCGAGCGTCCCCTGCGCACGTTCCGCCGGCGCAAGAAATTTGCGCCCCGCGCAGGGGGCGCATTCCTTTTGCAATGCCTCTGCGAGCGGCCGCGCAAGCTTTCAAAAAAACCGCTCAAACACTTGCAAATCTGGGATTTCTGCGGTTCAAACCGCAGGCATGACAATGTCGGCATCCCATAGCGCACGCGCCTATTTCGGTGCCCGCCTTCCCTTCCGGGATGCCGCCCCCAGGAGATTCGTACATGAAGATTCGGCTGATGACGGCCGCGGCCCCCGCTGTGCTCGGGGCCTCGCTGCTTGGCGGCTGTGCCACCATGCCCGCCGCGACTGAAGCGCCCGCGCGCGCCGCGCCGGCAGTGCCCGCCTATGACGGCCCCTTCGCCCGGCCCAGCACCCTGCCTTTCCACGCGCCCGATTTCACGAAGTTCCAGGACAGCGGCTTCCAACCCGCGATGGAAGCGGGCATCTCCTCCAAGCGCGCCGAAGTCTCCGCGATCGCCGACAGTCCCGAACCGCCGACCTTCGAAAACACGATCGTCGCGCTGGAAAAGACCGGCAGCCTGCTGGAGCGCGTCCAGAACGTGTTCGACCAGCTTGTCTCGGCCAACACGAATGACACGCTGGACGCCGTCGACACCGCGACCGCGCCGATGCTCGCCGCGCTCGATGATGACATGTACCTCGACGCAAAGCTCTTCGCCCGGGTCAAGGCCGTCCACGACAGCGCCGAGGGCAAGGCCCTGACCGGCGAGGACGCGATGCTGCTGGCGACCACTTACGAGAACTTCGTCCATGAGGGCGCGCTGCTCTCTGCCGGGCAGAAGGCCGAGCTCAAGCAGATGAACCAGCGCATCGCCGCGCTGGAAACCGAATTCTCGCAGAACCTGACAAACGGCACCGCCGCCGCTGCCGTTACCTTCGACAGCAAGGCGGATCTTGCCGGCATGTCGGAAGCCGACATCGCCGCGGCCGCCAAGCGCGCCGAGGAAAAGGGCATGACCGGCAAATACGTGCTTGCGCTGGAGAACACCACGCAGCAGCCGGCGCTGGCCCATCTCACGAACCGCGCGAGCCGCCAAAAGCTGTTCGAGGCGAGCATCAACCGCACGTCCAGCGGCGGCGAATTCGACACCACGAAGATCGTCTCCGAGCTCGCCGTGCTGCGCGCGAGGAAGGCGGCGCTGCTCGGCCAGCCCGACTATGCGACCTACCAGATGTACGACCGCATGGTGAAAAGCCCCGCCAAGGCGATGGAGTTCATGAAAGGCTTCGTCCCGGCTCTCGCCGACACGCAGTCGCGCGAGGCAAAAATGCTGCAGGACTATGCCCGCGCGCAGGGAGACAGCATCACGCTGGAGCCGTGGGACTGGGGCTATTACGCCGAACAGGTCCGCAAGGCGAAGTATGATCTCGACGATGCACAGATCAAGCCGTACTTCGAGGTCTGGCGCACGCTGGAGGACGGCGTCTTCTACGCGGCCACGCAGACCTACGGGATAACCTTCAAGCGCCGCACCGACCTGCCCGTCTATCACCCGACGATGCGGGTCTATCAGGTCTACGACAAGGACGGCAGCGAGCTGGCGCTGTTCTACTTCGATCCTTTCGCCCGGCCCAACAAGCAGGGCGGCGCCTGGATGGGCAACTTCGTCGAGCAGTCGTACCTGACCGGCGACAAGCCGGTGATCCACAACACGCTCAACATCACGCCCCCGGCCGAGGGCCAGCCCGCGCTCGCCACCTGGGACAATGTGACGACGATGTTCCACGAATTCGGCCACGCGCTGCATGGCCTCTTCGCAAGCCAGAAGTACCCTTCGCTCTCCGGCACCGAGACGGCGCGCGACTTCGTGGAATTTCCCAGCCAATTCAATGAGAACTTCGCCACTGTTCCCAAAGCGCTGCAACGATATGCGAAGCACTACAAGACCGGCGAGACGATCCCGGCGTCACTGATGAAGAAGATCGAAGCGGCGGAGAAGTTCAACCAGGGTCTGAAGTTCGGCGAGATCGACGAAGCGGCGATGCTGGACATGGACTGGCACACGCTCACCCCCGCCGAGGCGAGCCAGCCGCCAATGACCTTCGAGACCAGGTCGCTCGGCCGGATGGGCCTCAAGACCGACCTCGTTCCCCCGCGCTATCGCACGCCCTACTTCCGGCATATCTGGAGCAACTCCTACGAAGCAGGATATTACTCCTATATCTGGACCGAGATGCTGGCCCATGACGGGTGGGACTGGGTCGAAAATCACGGCGGCATGACCCGCGCCAACGGCGATCACATCCGCGCCACGTTCCTTGGCCAGGGCCATAGCAGGGACTACGCGCAGATGTACCGCGACTTCACGGGACGCGACCCGCGGATCGAACCCATGCTGAACGCACGCGGACTGGTGTCAAAGGAGGATTGACGGACGTCTCCGGGCCTCTCTCCTGCGGCGGAGCGGCCCGGAAGAAGGCACGCATATCTTCCGCTCTGAACTTCGGCGGCCCCGCCGCGCAGCCATGCCCGACCGATGCTTGCGGCCGGCAAGGTTAGGCGCTGGCGGTGTACCGAAGCGGGACGGCGCCGCAATTAAGATTTTCGAATTAGTTTATTGATAGTACGGCGCCACTCTCTCTTCTCCTCTGTTGCAGGTTTTTGAAAACGTGGCATTTTTCCGTACATCCGCCGCCTCTCTCGCGGCAATGGCCGCCGTCCTGTCCGTCACCGCCGCGCACGCGTCCTCAGGGACCGTGGCCGGAACCGATGTGCTGCGCACATGGAACCTCGTTGTCCTGGGCGACCTGACGTCCACATCCGAAGTGGAAGGCCGCACGTTCGTGGGGGGCAATCTTGAGGGCAATGCCTCAAATTACCAGATCACGGCCCTGCCGGAGACCTCGGTTCCCGGCCTCACCGTGGTCGGCGACGTGAACGGCGGCCACAAGAACCTCAACAACGGTTCGGGCGCGGTCGTCGGCGGTAACGTCAACAGTGGCTTCAATCTCAACGGCAATCCGCAAACGGTTCAGGTCGGCGGGTCGATCAGCAACACCAATGTCAACAACAACACGGTGACATCCGGCCTTGCCGCATCGGACCCGGCATTCATCCAGCAGCTCCATCAGCAGAAGAGCCAGATCGAGACTTCGATGGGCAGCCTCAGCCATTCGATGAGCACGCTTGCGGCGAACAGCCAGCTTGCGATCAGTGGCAATCGCGGCACTTTCAATGCGCAGCCCGGCGCCGATGGCGTCGCCGTGTTCAACATCAGTTCGGCGGATCTCGACAAGATCGGCGAGATTCAGTTCAACCTCAACAGCGCGGACACCGCGATCGTCAACGTCTCCGGCCCCGCGATCAACCTCAACGACAACTTCCTGGGCGGCACCAACAACCTGGGCGAGCACGTCATCTGGAATTTCCCCGATGCGCAAGACCTGTCGCTGAGCACCGCCTGGGGCGGATCGGTGCTGGCGCCGAATGCCGATGCCAAGACCTGGAATTACATCCAGGGCTCCGCAGTCTTCGGAACCTTGCAGCAGAATGGCGAGATGCACGTCGGCACGTATAACGGCGGCTACTACCCGCCTTCCAGTGAGGATCCGCCTGTGAGCTCAAGCAGCAGCAGCAGTTCTTCCGGTGGAACCTCCGTTCCGGAACCGGGCATGTTGACGCTGTTCGGCCTGGCGCTTGTGGGCCTCGCCTTCTGGCGCCGGCGCACGCGCCGGGCCTGATCCGCCCGACCGTTCAGACCTTTCGCCAGCGCGCGATGAAAAAGCCGTCGAGGCCTCCGGCCTCGGCGAGCATCGCTGGATCGGTGCGCAGCCAGCCTTCGGATGTGGGCGAAAGCCCCGCCGGCAACTCGTCCTTCCCGATCGGCAACGGCGACAGCGACAGGTTCGCCGCCTGCCCCTCGCCTTCCTGCGGCTCCAGCGAACAGACCGCGTAGACGAGCACGCCGCCCGGGCGCAGCCAGCCGGCGGCGCGTTCGAGCAGCCGCTCTTGCAGCTGCGTCATTTCCTCTATCTGGCGCGGGCCGATGCGGTGCAGCACGTCCGGATGGCGCCGGCAAGTGCCGGTCGCGGTGCAGGGGGCGTCGAGCAGGATCGCGTCGAACGCCGCATCGGGCTGCCATTCAAGCGCATCGGCCCGGACGACCTGTGCGGAAAGGCGGGTGCGATCGAGATTCTCGCGCAGCCGTTCGAGGCGCCGCTTGCTGAGGTCGAGCGCGGTTACATCCCAACCCGCCGACGCGAGTTGCAGCGTCTTGCCGCCCGGCGCCGCGCAGAGATCGAGCACGCGCCGTCCCTCTCCATTCCCCAGGAGCCGTGCGGGAATACTGGCGGCGAGATCCTGCACCCACCATGCGCCCTCGCGGAAACCCTCCAGATTCCCGACCGCCGACCCTCGCGGCAGGCGAACGTGGCCGGGCATAAGCGACACGCCGCCCAGCTTCCCGGCCCAGGCAGCCGTCTCTCCCGGATCGCGCAGCGCGAGATCGAGCGGCGGCGGAACGGCGAGGCCGGCTGCGATGTCCTCTGCCCGCCCGCCCCAGCGTGCCCGGATCGTTTCGGGCAGGGTCGGCACGTCAGGCAGCGAGACCTGCCTCTTCACCAGCGTTGAGAACACGCCGTGCGCCAGCCGCCTCGGCCCGCCCGCCAGCAGCGGCAGCCCCGTCGCGATCACGGCGTGCGGCGGGGTTTCCAGCCGCAGGACCTGCGCCAGCATCAGCTGGAGCACGGCGCGCGGCTTTGCGTCGTCCGGCAAGCGCTGGTGTGTGGCGCTGTCAATCAGGGCGTCGAGATCGACCTTCCAGCGCAACACTTCCCCGGCAATCGCGCGGGCCAGCGCCCGGTCCGCATCCCCCCGCACTCGCGCCAGCGCAGCGCCTGCCGCCCGATCCAGCGTTTCGCCTCGCCGCAAGACGGCATCGATAAGGTTGAGCGCGGCGCGGCGCGCCGGTAGGCCGGGAATATCCATGGCAGCGCCCTACAGCGCATTGCCTTTTACCGCCAGTCGCACCACATGGGCCGCATGACCGAACGCGCCACCAGACGTCCCGAGGGTTTCAGGAAGCCAGCGCACTGGACCAACGATCCCGCACCCCAACCGCTAGGAGCAAAGGATGACAAGGACGCGCTCGATCCCGATGGCGACCTTTCACCCACCCGCTACGGCGACTGGGTGCGCAATGGCATCGCGGTAGATTTCTGATCCCCTCGAGCGGCACGCCGCTCTAGGCGCCGATCTCGATCGGCGTGCCGTCCGGAACCGCCTTCCAGAGGGCGTCCATCTCCTCGTTGGAAACGGCAATGCAGCCGTCGGTCCAGTCGCCCGGAATACGGCCCGCCGGCAGGGCGTTGGGTTGGCCGTGAATCATGATCATCCCGCCCGCCGAACGCCCTTTCGTGGCCGCATAGGCCCGGTCCGCCTCGTTCGGATAGGAGATGTGGAGCGAGAGGTAATAGGCGCTGTCGGGATTGGCCCAGTCGATCGCGTAGAGCCCCTCCGGCGTCCGCTGATCGCCCTGGAACCGTTTTGGCCCGACCGGCTGGCCGCCGAGCTGGATTCCCTCGATGACGTGGACCAGTTCCTCGCCCGCATAGAGTTCCATGGTCCGTTCGGACTTGTCGACGCGGATGAAGTCGATCTCGGGCAGGACAAGCGGCTCGTCCGCCGCACTGCCCAAGGTCACCAGCAGGAGAAGCGGGGCAATCTTGCGCCAGCCCCGCATCGCCGTCAGTCCTGGAAGGGATCGCGCACGAGGATCGTGTCCTCGCGTTCGGGGCTGGTCGAAACCAGCGCGACCGGCGTTTCGATCAGTTCCTGAACGCGCTGGATGTACTTGATCGCCTGCGCCGGCAAGTCCGCCCAGGAACGAGCGCCGGCCGTGGTACCCTGCCAGCCCTCCATTTCCTCGTAGATCGGCTCGACGTTCGCCTGGTCGCCGGCGTGGCTCGGGAAGTAGTCGAGGACTTTGCCGTTCAGGCGATAGCCGGTGCAGATCCGCACCTTCTCGAACCCGTCGAGCACGTCGAGCTTGGTGAGCGCGATGCCGGTCACGCCGCTGATCGCGCAGGACTGGCGCACCAGCACCGCGTCGAACCAGCCGCAGCGGCGCTTGCGGCCGGTGACGGTGCCGAATTCGTGGCCGCGCTCGCCCAGCCGCTGGCCGGTCTCGTCCTCCAGCTCGGTCGGGAACGGACCGGAGCCGACGCGGGTGGTATAGGCCTTGACGATGCCGAGGACGAACCCGGTCGCCGAAGGCCCGAGGCCCGAACCGCTGGCGGCGGTGCCGGACACGGTGTTCGAGCTGGTGACGAAGGGATAAGTGCCGTGATCGACATCGAGCAGCACGCCCTGCGCGCCTTCGAAGAGGATGCGCGCGCCGGCCTTGCGGACCTTCTTGAGGCGTTTCCACACGGGCTGCGCGAATTGCAGCACGAAAGGCGCGATCTCGCGCAGTTCCTTGAGCAGCGCCTCGCGGTCGACCGGGTCTTGGCCGAACCCGGCGCGCAGGGCGTCGTGGTGGGCGCAGAGCCGGTCAAGCTGGGGATCGAGCGCGTCGAGGTGGGCCAGATCGCACACCCGGATCGCGCGGCGGCCGACCTTGTCCTCGTAGGCGGGGCCGATACCGCGACCGGTGGTGCCGATCTTGCCGGCGCCGGCGGCCGCTTCGCGAAGGCCATCGAGGTCGCGGTGGAGCGGCAGGATCAGCGGGCAGTTGTCGGCAATGGCGAAGTTGTCGTCGTTGATCTCGACGCCCTGCCCGCGCAATTTCTCGACTTCGGCCTTGAGCGCCCAGGGATCGAGCACCACGCCGTTGCCGATGATCGAAAGCGTGCCGGTGACGATGCCGGAGGGAAGCAGCGAGAGCTTGTAGACCTGCTCGCCGACGACGAGCGTGTGGCCGGCGTTGTGCCCACCCTGGAAACGCACCACGGCGTCTGCCCGGCTTGCCAGCCAGTCGACGATCTTGCCCTTGCCTTCATCGCCCCACTGGGCGCCGATCACGGTTACGTTGGCCAACGTTTGACGCTTTCACTGCTGTTTCTGAAGTCCGCCGCGCGCCCTAGGGGAGTCCGGCCCGGAGGGCAAGGCACGGGTGACGATAAACGTCATCCCGGACTTGCTCCGGGACCGGTGGCGGTCGTTCGGCAGGCCCTCTCGGCGAGGCGGCGCGTAAACACCGCCACCGGTCCCGGAGCAAGTCCGGGATGACGGGGCGTTACAGCGGGATCGCCTCGCCGTTCTCCAGCCGGTGCGAGCAGCCCAGCGCGACCGGGTCGTCGCTTTCGGACAGGGCGGCCAGCGTCGTCCAGCCGATCGCGCGCTGCCTCTCGGCAATCTGCTTGTCATGGCCGAGCGGCAGGAACAGCACCTTGCGCTCTCCCCCCTCGGCGGCCAGCACTTCGATCAGCGGGTCGGGATAGAGCGAGAAACCGCCAGCCGGCTCGCCCTCCTGCCCGCCGAGAATGCGATAAGTACCGCCCCGGCCAAGACTGCAGGAAACGCCCTCGGCGTAGACCGTGAAACCGAACCAGGACTGATACTCGAAGCCATGCCGCTCGGACGGGTCGAGCGTCAGGCGTGCCTTGCCGTCGACACGCGCGGCGATGGCGCGAAGACCCGCGATGCGGCCGGCCAGGACGCCCAGCCTGTCGAACTCGGCCAGCCGCTCGATCGCGGTATCGAAAGGGCCGACGGCGTAGAGCAGCGGCAGGTAAGCCTCGCCGCCGGCATCGACCAGCCCGCCCGCGTCCTTGGCGTCGAGCATCTGGCGCACGTCCTCTACCTGGCTTGCGGCAAGCGGCAGCGCTTCGGCGGAAAGGGCATCGACGAGATCGGGCAAGGTGAAATCGACCGAGATACCGGTGGCGCCCGCGGCGCGGAGCGATTCGATCGCAACCTCGACGATCTCGGCCGCCGCGGCCTCCGAATCGCTCCCGATCAGTTCCACGCCGATCTGGAGACGTTCGCGGGTGGGATCGAGGCCGTCGCCCTTGATGGTCACGACCTGCCCGGCATAACACAGACGCAGCGGCCGGGCGGCGGCGGCAAGTGTGGTGGCGGCGACGCGGCCGACCTGCATGGTAATGTCCGATCGCAGCGCCAGAGTGCGCAGCGATACGGGATCGACCAGGCGGAACATGCGGCGCACCTGCACGCCGGCCATGCGGCTCGCCATCGACTTCTCGAACTCTATGGTCGGCGTCTCTACCCGTTCGTAGCCATGGCCAGCCATGACGTCGAGCACGGCGCGGCGTACGCGCTGCGAAGCGGCGGCCTGCTGCGGCAGCCTGTCACCCAGCCCCTCGGGCAGAAGATCGCGGTCGGTATCCTGCATGATGCGTGCGCCCTTAGCCGGACAGATCAGGAATGTCGAACCCTTCGACCCTTCAACAATCTCAGGCCGGACCCAGCCCGGCGCCCTCGATGGCCACACCGCAAGGCGCCTGCCGATTATCCTTTCCTGGTCCGAAACTTCCCGGCGCGCAGCGATCAGTCGGCGATGAAATCCAGGATCAGCGGCACCAGCCGGGGCCACGACCTGAACAGCGTATGCCCGTCCTTGCCGGACATCGTCTGGGCCGAACGATAGTTCCATTCGTCCTCGCCCCAGGGCGGATCAAGCATCACCGAATGCGGCACGAGACGATGGACCCATTCCGATGTTGCCCTGGTGTGCGACAGGTCGCTCCTGCCGGATCGGAAGACCAGCGTCGGCATGGTCAGGCGCGCGAAATCGCGCGGGGTCATGCCCGGCACCGGCGTGATCGGCGATGGCGCGTAGGCCGACGCCCATTTCTGCATCACCGCGATGAACTTGTCGGGATCATAGATGGGGTAACGGGCTGCCTCACCAGCCAGATTGATGGGCTGGTGGTCATCCCTCACACTGATGGTGTCACGGAGTCAGGATGGACCTGCTCCAAGCATCGGG
>NZ_BMHK01000027.1 GCF_014640675.1 Novosphingobium endophyticum
TTCCATCGCGTCCTCGCTAACTCCAGTGCAAACCACGACGTTTGCACTCGCGCTAACTCCAACGGGACCAAAGTCAGGACAAGCCGGCCGCTAACGGAGGCGTACTGCTAACTTCAATGTACCCATCGTGAAAAGGCGAGTGGATTCCTTGCTGCCGAAATCGCAGCCAGAACTTCTTATGGAAGGGCAAGACATGAGGATTCTTCTCGGCCGCAAAGCGGCAGCAGTCGGCAATGAAGTGCGCATCGTCGCGAGCCTTTTCCGTGAGAACTACCAACTTCTTCGGGTCGAACTGGCTGGCATCAAACTTGGAATTGATAGCTGCCGCATCATTTAAGTCGGCCTCTGTGATGTGGGGCATTGTGAAAGATTCACCGACGCCTTCTTGGTAGTGAGCGAGCGCAAGAACGACGATGCTGGACGCCTTAATCTCTGCTCGGCTCTCGCTATTGGCAATACTATTAACGAATGCACCAAGGATCGCGAGCTTCGGATAGGGTAGGCACTTCTCGTCGTGAAAAATACCCGAAGGAGGGTTCTGCACGAATTCGCAGAAGGTCCCGACTATCTTAGCCTCTTCTTTTCTGCGCTGGGCTTCCTTCGCTTGGCGGATAAAGCCATATGTTCTGCCGCTCATCAGACATCTCCTGCTCGATACGTTACAGGCTCGTTCTTGAAAATGCGATAACAACGGCTTTTTTCTGATGGCGGTGGATGACTGTTAAACTGCTGCGCGGGCGAGCCGAGCGAATTGTTGGCGAGGTTGGCGCGAGCCGGGATGGCGTGTTGTAACTTGGTGACCTTTGCTCCTCATGGTACCTCAACGGCAACGACGCGACATGTGGCGAGGCGTAATCGAGGAAGCGAGAATGGCCCGCAATATCTTGGGTTACAACGTGTTTGGGCCCTCTCGTATAATGGTTGATGGGTCATCGTCGAGCACGAGATGAAAGGCTCGGTTCTCCACCGCTGTATCCTGGTCGACGATTTCGCTAATGAGGAAGCCGCCGCCGCCCGAGCCGACGAGTTGCGGTCTGAGATCCAGCAGGAACAATGAGCCGCGTCAATCCCCCATGCCTGTTTCCGCTGGGCCGCAGAAGTGCCCCTAGCTAAGAACAGAGCGGTCGACCGAGGAATCGTACCATGGCGTTGAATGACGTTCTTATCGACGGGATGAAGATCGTAGGCGGCGGTCTTGTCGCCTCGACGGTAACGCTATGGGTGAATGGTCGGCGTTCGGAGAGGGAAGTCACTCGAACGGCGAGAGCTCTAGCCACGCGTCTCGTTCCAATTTTCGAAGCGTATGCCCGGACTTGTGCGGAAATCCGCGGAATTCATCTCGCGTCCGAGCGCGAAGACCCGTACGATTTCTCCGGGGTGCAACATGTGCCCGAGTTGCAAGAGTTGCCTGTAGACGAGCAGGGTTGGCGTGCCATTGACGGTGACTTGGGGGCCCGTGCTCAGACCTTCCATATGCATGTCTATAGCTGCAGGCAATTGGTGAAGGCCACGGCTGAATATGGTGACGCGGACGACATCGAGGTCGCGGTCGAAACGCAAGCTACTGAACTTGGAGCGATGGCTTGGTCGATCGGGTGCGACCTAAGAGATCGGTACGACCTTCCGCCCGCGCCGCCCGATTGGAAATACATGCAGCATTTTCTCGAAGAAGAGGCCCGACTTGCCAAGCAGTTAGAAGAGCGCCGGGCCGAAATGCGCGAACTGAACTCAATACTCGAAGAGGAAGGGATTGAGCCCAACCTCGTATAGAGCGCCTAGAAAGAAGCTCTTACGTCTATGGCGATGTTGAGAATGGGTCGTGAACGTCGTTGCCGATTTTCATGAAACGAAAGGCCGCTTCCCGCCATTCTCGTTCGAAACCGGACTGACCGGACACGGCAACGTTGCGATCGCCGTGCGTGGCCAGCAAGCCGAACGCTGGTGTGTCGGGTATTGGCAAAGAACCTGCCACTGTACACGTCACGAGGGAACGACCGGAAAGTCCCACGAGTTCCGCCAGCAGGCGACTGTGTATCGACGTGCAATCGGTAATGGGCGCCCAATTGGGACCACCGCCGGCCATCTTCGGTCCCTGGCTAACGGTTGCTGGCGAAGAGGCCGAGGATGGAAGCGGCGAAGACGACCGGGATTCGCCGATGCGTTGCACCCAAAGCCTATTATGTCCCGAACTTTGGTCTCAACACCTCGGCACCGTCCCTGAGCTTCACCAGATAGTCCGACCACCATTGCGCCATGCGAACGCGCTCATCCCAATGCGCACCTCGATGATAGGCACCCCGCACCTGATCGCGCTCTCGGTGTGCCAACGACCTTTCGATCGCGTCCGGATGCCACAATCCGCTCTCGTTGAGCAGCGTGCTCGCCATTGCCCTGAACCCGTGGGACGTCATCTCGTCGCTGGTGAACCCGAGGCGACGCAGCCCGACGTTCAACGTGTTTTCGCAGATTGGCTTGAGCCAGGTCTTATTGGCGGGAAAGAGGAAGGTTCCGGGGTTCTCGAGCGAGCGAAGGTACTTGAGTAGAGCCAGCGCCTGGGTCGAAAGAGGCACTGTGTGCATCTGGCGCATCTTCATCCGCTCAGCGGGCACGCGCCAGACGGCGGCATCGAAGTCTATCTCGGGCCATTCCGCTTTTCGCAGTTCACCTGGACGAAGGTAGACATGTGGGATCAGCTGGAGCGCAACTCTCGTTTCCACTTTGCCGCCATAACCGTCGATTGCCCGCAGTAATTCGCCCACCTTTGCCGGTTCCAATATTGCCGCATGATGCTTCACCTTCGGCGTAATAAGGGCGCCGCGCAGGATATCGGCCGGGTTGTGCTGTGCGCGCAAGGTCGCCACCGCGTAGCGAAAAATGCGACCTGCGAAGGAGCGAACGCGCAGGGCGGATTCATGGTGGCCCTTTCGCTCGAGCTTCTGAAGGGCCTTGAGAAGTTCGTGCGCCGTAACCTCCGCAACTGGCCGGTGCCCGATGGCCGGATCCAGAAGGTCCCGGAGCCACCGCGTCTTCTTGAGGGTCGGTGGTGCCTTGCCCTCTCTTTCCATCTTCTCGATGAATTCGTCGGCGACGATCCTGAAGGTCGTGCGAGCCGCGAGTTCCGCTTCGATCTTGGCCTGCAGGCGAACGGCCAGGGGATCTATGCCCTCCGCCAGCTGCTCACGCGCTTCGTCCCGCTTCAGGCGCGCCTCCTTGAGGGAGAGGTCAGGATAGCGTCCCAGCGCCATCTTCTTCTCGATGCCGTGAAAACGAAACTTCACGCGCCAAAGCAGTGAGCCGGATGGGGAAACGAGCAGGTACAGCCCCTTACCATCCGCAACCTTGTAGGCTTTTTCCATGGGTTTAAGGGCGTTTATCTGGATCGTGGTCAGCATTGGGGGCCTCGACTGATAGTTGTCGAAAAGGCCCCCGATTCGGGGCCCCCAAATCATCCGGACGGAGCTGGACGAAGGAGGACGTCACCGGAAAGCCGATGCCAATTATGCCTGATTTTCGGGGTTTTTTCGAGCGAGAAATCGCTTGACAAGGGGGTGTTCTGGTGCCGCTTACAGGACTCGAACCTGTGACCCCCGCATTACGAATGCGATGCTCTACCAACTGAGCTAAAGCGGCTTAACCCTTAGAACCTTCTCACTTCTTGCCTTACGGCACTTCCAGCGCATCCCGCAACAGCTAGCTGGTCCCAACATCACGAATATCGTGCTCTACCAGTTGAACTACCGCGGCGTCCTTGCCGGTCCGGATCGGAGCCGGGTCAGGACAGGGGGCGGCCTTTACCGAGGGGCGCGGGTTCGCGCAAGAGGCTTTGAGCTGACCGCGTGACGCAGCGCTTTGCAGGGCGTCGGGCCGCTGGAATTCTGTTCCGGTCACTGGATCTGAAAACTGCCCGTTCGGCGGGCATCCGTCGCGGGATCGCTCACGCAATGCAGGTGGGACACTATCGGGACGGTCGGTCGAACGATGAGCCGGGAACACGTGCGGGTTGCGGAGCGAGTATGGGAGAGAGGGACACGTCCCTCCCATTCCCGCTCCGCGTTCCCGTCGCCGATCTGCCTTTGGGGCTGAACGGATGACGGGAACGGTCACCTCGTGTGATCTTCAAGCAATGGGCCTGCACTGATGGCGCCTTGAGCGCAACGTACTTGCCCGAATCCCCGCAGCGCGGATAATACTATTGCTCGAGCATTTTGTACACATAAAATGTGGCAACTCCGGAGACCATCGCGCGCATCGGCGAGGGCGGCTCGATTGTCGGTAAGCCGACTTCGGAGGCAGAGCGAGCGGAGGTTAGCTGCCTGCCCGTTCACGCTTATCCCTTGCGAATTTCCGTCAGCTTACGCTCCCAGGCGAGCGCATGTGTGACGATCGTGGGCAGGTCGGCGTACCTGGGCTGCCATGGCAGCGTCGCCTTGATTTTCCGGTTGTCGGAAATGAGCGAATCCGGGTCTCCGGCGCGGCGGCCTTCCATGCGGCGCTCGATCGTGCGGTTGGTTACCCGGTCGACGGCGTCGAGCACCTCGAGCACTGAAAAGCCGCGGCCATAGCCGCAATTCATCGTCAGCGACCGTTCCGGTTGTTCGATCAACGCCTCGAGCGCGAGGACATGGGCATCGGCGAGGTCCGAGACGTGGATGTAGTCGCGCACGCCCGTACCGTCGGGCGTGTCGAAATCGGTGCCGAACACGGCCACGTGCCCGCGCTTGCCGAGCGCGGCTTCGACCGATACCTTGATCAGGTGCGTGGCCCCCGCGGTGGACTGGCCCGTGCGCGCCTGCGGATCGGCTCCGGCGACATTGAAGTAACGCAGCGCGCAGTAGTTGAGCGGATGGGCCCTGGACACGTCTGCCAGCATGATCTCGGTCATCAGCTTGGACATGCCGTAGGGGTTGATCGGTACCTTCGGGCTCTCTTCGCAGACCGGAGAGACTTCGGGGATGCCGTAGGTCGCCGCCGTCGAGCTGAAGATGAAATGCGCCACGCCCGCCTTGACCGCCGCCTCCATCAGCGCGCGGCTCTTGGCCGTGTTGTTGTGGTAGTACTTGAGCGGGTTTTCGACCGATTCCGGCACGATGATCGAGCCGGCGAAATGCATCACCGCCTTCGTGCCCTGTTCGGTGAAGATGCGCGCCAGAAGATCCGCGTCCGCGATGTCTCCTTCGTAGAAGGGAACGCCCTCGGGCACCGCGAAACGAAAGCCGGTGACGAGGTTGTCGATCACCGCGACGGGCCAGCCGGCGTCGAGCAGCGCCAGCACCGCATGGCTGCCGATATAGCCGGCGCCGCCGGTGACGAGGACGGGAACTTTGGTGGTCATGGTCGGGCTGTCCGGTACTGAGGAGCGGGAATGGTCGGGTTCTTGTGAGCCGTCGCAGGCGGGGCCTCTGGCATATGATCAGTGCTGCACAGCGTCAATTCTGACGAAGCGGTGCAGTGCCGGGATAAGGTGCGGCGGCACTTTCTGGCGAAATTGCGATGACTTGGTAAACCGCATCCGGTAGTTCCCCGCATGACGCAACCGCGAACACCTTGATCGGAGCAGGCATGGTTTCGAAATCCCAGACGATCATCGTTACCGGAGCCGCCGGTTTCATCGGCGCGGCGGTGGCCGAGGCACTGATGTCGCGCGGGCACCCGGTGATCGGCATCGATTCGATGAACGACTACTACCCCGTCGCGCTGAAGGAGGCGCGCCGTGACAGGGTCATGGAGCGCTTCGGCAATCTCTTCACGTTCCTGCGTCTCGATTTTTCGGACATGGCCGCGCTCGACGTCGCGCTGGAGCCCCATCGGTTCGATGCCATCGTCCATCTCGGCGCGCAGCCTGGGGTGCGCTATTCGCTGGAGAACCCGCAGGCTTACGTCGCCTCGAACCTTGCCGGGCACGTCAACATGCTGGAGATCGCCCGTGCGCGGCAGGTGGGGCATATGGTCTATGCCAGCTCCAGCTCGGTCTACGGCGGCAACGAGAAGCTGCCTTTCGCGGTGGAGGACCGCGCGGACCATCCCGTCTCGCTCTATGCCGCGACGAAGAAGGCGGACGAGCTGATGAGCGAGACTTACGCGCACCTGTTCCGCATCCCGCTCACCGGCTTGCGCTTCTTCACCGTCTACGGGCCCTGGGGCCGGCCCGACATGGCGATGTGGAAGTTCACCGAACGCATGCTCACCGGCCGCCCGATCGACGTTTACAACCACGGCGAGATGCACCGCGATTTCACTTACATCGACGATATCGTGGGGGGTGTCCTCGCCTGCCTCGATCGCCCGCCGGCGGATGACGGGCAGCAGAAGGCCGGAGGCAGCGTGAAGCCGCACGCGCTCTACAACATCGGCAATCACCGCAGCGAACATCTCATGCGCCTGATCGAAGTGCTGGAAGAGGCCTGCGGTGTGAAGGCCGAACTGAACTTCCTGCCGATGCAGCCGGGAGACGTAACCACTACTTACGCGGATATCGAGGCGCTTACCCGCGATACCGGCTATGTGCCCTCGACGCCGATCGAAGTGGGCGTGCCGCGATTCGTGGACTGGTACCGGGGGTACGCGGGCATTCGCTGAGATTGCGAAACGCCGACATTCACGCTTGCGGGGTCGACGCAGCGAACTTCAGCCGCAGTTGAAGTGCTCGATGATCTTCCCGTCGAGCGGTTCCTTGAAGCGCACGGTCAGGAGGCAGGAATTCCTGCGCATCGCGGTCGCGGCGAAGGGGCCGATGGCGCCTATCCAGAGCGCCACGTCGCCTTCGTCAAGCGGCGCCGGGCTTTCCGCTTCCAGATCGCACCCCAGATCGGCCAGTCCCCAAATCCGTACGCGCGCCGTTTCACGCGCACTGACGCACTCACCGTAGAGAATCACGCTCATTGTTTCACCCGCCGGTTGCCGGCCCTCTTCCAGTGTCATCCAGCCGGCGCCTCGGCGCGGCCGACGGGTTATTGTCCCCGTAATGCCCCTATAATCGCATCAAGTGTCGGAACGGTTTCACGCGGATGGCGATTCCGTGACGGATGCAATTATCCGCGCGACGGATTGCCGGCGATTACGGCACCCGGCTTTCATGCATCGGGATCCCTCGCGCATGCCGGCGCTCAGCTCGAGGCGCGCGAAACCGCTATCGGGGTTGCACGAAAGCAGTGGAGGAATGGTGCAAGCCGGTAATCGCGTCGCTCCATGGAACGACGAAAGGGGGCGGCGTCTAGCTCGCCCCCGTTCCGATTCCGGGTAAATGGACTGACTTGGCAGCGCGAGGTTACTCTTCCCCCATCCGCAGCGCCGCAATGAAGGCCTCCTGCGGGATGCTGACGTTGCCGTACTCGCGCATCCTCGCCTTGCCCTTCTTCTGCTTTTCCAGCAGCTTTTTCTTGCGGGTGATGTCGCCGCCATAGCATTTGGCGGTCACGTCCTTGCGCAGGGCGGCGATGGTCTCGCGGGCGATCACCTTGCCGCCGATCGCGGCCTGGATCGGGATCTTGAACAGGTGGCGCGGGATCAGGTCCTTCAGGCGCTCGCACATGCCACGGCCGCGTTCTTCGGCCACCGAGCGGTGGACGATCATCGAAAGCGCATCCACCGGCTCCCCGTTGACGAGGATGTTCATCTTCACGAGGTCGCCCTCGCGCAGGCCGATCTGCTCGTAGTCGAAGCTGGCATAACCCCGGCTGATCGACTTCAATCGGTCGTAGAAGTCGAACACCACTTCGTTGAGCGGGATCTCGTAGGTCACCTGCGCGCGGCCGCCGACATAGGTGAGGTCCTTCTGGATGCCGCGCCGGTCCTGGCAGAGTTTCAGGATCGCACCGAGGTATTCGTCGGGGGTGTAGATCGTCGCCTTGATCCATGGCTCCTCGATCGACTCGATCCGGTTGGGATCGGGATAGTCGGCCGGGTTGTGCAGCTCGATAGTCTGGGCATCTTCGTTCTTCGAATGTGAGAGCTGGATGCGGTAGACGACGCTGGGCGCGGTCGTGATGAGGTCCAGATCGTATTCGCGGCTGAGGCGTTCCTGGATGATCTCCAGATGCAGCAGGCCGAGGAAACCGCAGCGGAAGCCGAAGCCCAGCGCGGCGCTGGTTTCCATCTCGTAGGTGAAGCTGGCGTCGTTGAGGCGCAGCTTGCCGATCGAATCGCGCAGTTTCTCGAAGTCGTTGGCATCGACCGGGAACAGGCCGCAGAACACCACGGACTGCACTTCCTTGTAGCCTGGTAGCGCCTTGGCCGCGCCGTTCTTCACCGTGGTGATGGTGTCGCCGACCTTGGCTTGTTCCACTTCCTTGATCTGCGCGGTGATGAAGCCGATTTCACCGGGGCCGAGTTCGGGCAGGTCGACGCGCTTGGGGGTGAAGCAGCCGACGCGGTCTATCAGGTGTTCGGTGCCGCCCTGCATGAACTTGACCCGCAGGCCCTTTTTGATCGAGCCGTCCATCACGCGCACCAGGATGACGACGCCGAGATAGGGATCGTACCAGGAATCGACGAGCAGCGCCTTCAGCGGCGCGTTGCGGTCGCCCTGCGGGGCGGGAATGCGCTGGACGATGGCCTCCAGCGTTTCGGCGATGCCGATGCCGGACTTGGCGCTGGTGAGCACCGCCTCGCGGGCGTCGATACCGATGATGTCCTCGATCTCATGGCGGACCTTCTCGGGCTCGGCGGCGGGCAGGTCTATCTTGTTGATGACGGGCACGATCTCGTGGTCGTGCTCGATCGACTGATAGACGTTGGCGAGCGTCTGCGCCTCAACCCCCTGCGCGGCGTCCACGACCAGAAGCGCGCCCTCGCAGGCAGCCAGGCTGCGGCTGACCTCATAGGCGAAGTCGACGTGGCCGGGGGTGTCCATGAGATTCAGCTCATAGGTCTGCCCGTCCTGCGCGGTGTAGTTCAGGCGCACCGTCTGCGCCTTGATGGTGATCCCGCGCTCTTTCTCGATGTCCATGTTGTCAAGGACTTGCGCGGACATCTCGCGTTCGGTGAGGCCACCGGTGAACTGGATCAGCCGGTCGGCAAGCGTCGACTTGCCGTGGTCGATGTGGGCAATGATGCTGAAATTGCGGATCTGCGCGAGGTCTGTCATGAAAGCGCCGTTAGCAGCGCTTTCAAGCGCTGTCAGCCTGCCTTGCGCAGGACGTTCGGTTCGATCGCACTCCGCGCGGGCGCCGGCGGTGTAAACAGGACCGCGCCGGTGTCGTCGACGGCAAGCGGCCTTGCGAACTCCACGCCCAGACGGTCCTCATCGGACCAGCGCGTCTCGGCATCCACCACATAGCCCTCCGCCAGGCGGATGCCGAACCGGGTGCCTACCGGGACGTTCCACAGGCCTTCAATCATCGCGCCATTGCGTGAAATATTGCGGATCGTGCCGTGGTAGCTGTGCGTGTCGTGCTCCACCAGGACCTTGCGCAACATCGTCTGACGCGGCGCCCGAGCCGATCGCGGGCCCTTGGCAACTGCCGTAAGGCCGTCCTCCAGGCGCTGCGAGGCCTCCGCGAAGGTCAGGGCGCGTTCGTAGATGTAGCCTTGCACGTGGCTGCAGCCGAGCACGCGGACCAGGTCGAGTTCATCGAACGTCTCGACTCCCTCGGCGGTCGTCTCCATCCCGATCGCTTCGGCGAGGCTGACGATCGAGGAAATGATTGCGCCGTTGCGGCTGTTCGGGATGGTCGCGCCGCGCACGAAGCCCTGGTCGATCTTGATCTTGTCGAACGGCGCCTTTTTCAGATAGCCGAGCGAGGAATAGCCGGTCCCGAAATCGTCGAGGGCCAGCCGTACGCCGATGCCTTTGAGCGCGCTAAACATCGCTTCGGTCGACTTGTCATCGCCGAGAAAAACGCTCTCGGTGATTTCGAGTTCGAGCCGCGATGGATCGATGCCGGCCGCGGCGATCGCATGGGTCACTATCGCCGGCAGCGCCGGGTTCGCGAACTGCAAGGGCGACACGTTCACTGCAACGCGCACCTGCCCGGGCCAGTGAGCCAGATCCCGGCAGGCGGTGCGCAAGGCCCATTCGCCGATCTGCGCGACAAGTCCGGTTTCCTCGGCGATTGGTATGAACTTGGCGGGCGAGATATAGCCGTGCCTCGGGTGTTTCCAGCGCAGCAAAGCCTCGAAGCCGGTGATCAGCTCGCTCGTTGTATGTACCTGAGGCTGGTAATGAAGCTCCAGCGCGCCCTCGGCAATGGCGTCCCGCAGGTCCTGCTCGATCTGCTGACGCTCCTGCGCGTTGTTGTGCAGGTCATCGTCATAGAAGTGGTGCCGGCCGCGCCCGCTGCCTTTGGCCGCGTAAAGCGCAAGGTCGGCATTGCGGACGATCTCCTCGGAAGTCGTCCCGTCGTCCGGGCAGACCGATATGCCCACCGATGCGCCGATCACGACGCGGCTGCCTTCGATCGAGTAAGGCTGCGACAGGGCGTCGATGATGTGGCGGGCGAGGTGGGCCAGACCCTCGCGCTGCTGATGGCCGGGCAACAGGACCTGGAACTCGTCGCCGCCCAGCCTGCCCACGCGGCCCAAGTTGCCGACGGTCTGCCGCAGCCGATCCGCGACCTGGACGAGCAGGGCATCTCCGGCAGGATGGCCCATCGTGTCGTTCACCTGCTTGAACCGGTCAAGGTCGAGCAGGAACACCGCGCAACTGCGGTCGTCGATGCGCGGCGACGTGAGCAGCTTGTCCAGCCACTCGGCCATCTGGAAGCGGTTGGCCAGCTTGGTCAGCGAATCGAAGCGGGCGAGCTGAGTGGCCCGCTGCTGCGAGCGGCGGGTTTCGGTAAGGTCGCTGCCCGACCCGCGAAAGCCCATGAAATTGTTGAACTGATCAAGGACGGGACGCCCCGTGATCGACCACCAGCGTTCGTCTTCTTCGCCCGTCGCGGCGCGAACCGTGAGATCCTGAAATGACGAGCGCGTGGAGAGATGGAAGACGAGCGTGCGTTCGCTTTCCTGCTGTTGGCTCTTGAGGAGGAACAGGCTGGTGAAAGGCTTGCCGGCGAGTTCGTCCGGGGTCTTGCGCAAAAGCCCGCCGATGCGCGGCGAAACGTAGGTGATGGTACCGCGCCGATCGGTTTCCCAGAACCATCCCTGCCCGGTTTGCTCGTATTCGCGGAGTAGCTCTTCGGCTCTTCGCTGTTCCTTCTCGCGCTCGGCTCTCCGGTCGGCCTCGGCCTTGGACAGACGGCTCTGGCGGATAGCGAGGGAGCAGCCAATGCACGCACCCAGGAAAAGAAGGATGGACGCTTCGAACGTGCCGTAGACGAACGTGCCGCTGCTCCACAGCCCGATCGTCGCGCCGAAGATCGACGTCGTGCGGCCGTCGAGCAGCGCCGTCGCTACCAGCATAAGGATGACGTAGGCGTTGACCAGCAGTCCCAGGTCGACGCCTCCCGGGCGCAACGACCACAACAGCATGGCAAGCCCGAAAAGCGCCATCGGCAAGGCGATCGCCACGAGCATCAGGGGATAGCGTAGCCAGCTTTCATGATGGAGTTTCTGCTCGATCTGCGCGAACAGCGGCGAAGCGAGGCAGAGCAGGACCGCCGCCGAAGCAGCGAGCCAGGAAGCTCCCCCGGGCTGAGCGCCCGACAGCGTTCCCAGAATCACCATCAGGACGATCATCGAGGGGGCCATCAGCTCCCATCGGGCGGCGATGAAGAAGTGCAGCGGATCGCTTGTCGGCCGGCCCGAGCGGAAGAACGCGAATTTGTCGCGTAGCGTTTCCCGGGGCGGTGACTTGCCGGCGCGAACGGCGGCCGCCCGAGGTTGCGACTGTCGTGGAAGAAACCCCTTGGTTGCCATGGGCCACCTATGGCGGTGGGCCCATTTCCAAACGGTTAAACCAACCTATTGTTCATAAGATTTTCAAAGCGCTAGGACGCCTGGGGAACACGCGGCCGGACTAAACGCCGATACGACCGATTGGCGCGGCGATTTCGCTTGCCGATGGCGTCCCGGCCATGCTTTGCTTCGCGCAAATCGGCGGATCGACAACGGACTATGCGGGAGATTGAATGATGCGGCATGTGGCGATCGTAGGTTCGGGACCCGCCGGTTACTACACCGCCGAAGCCGCGCTCAAGCAATGGGGCGATGATGTCCGGGTGGACATTTTCGACTGCCTGCCTGTCCCTTTCGGACTGATCCGCAGCGGCGTTGCGCCCGATCACCAGTCGATCAAGGGCGTGTCCCGCCGCTACGAAGCGACGGCGCTCACCGAGAACGTGCGATTCGTCGGCAACGTCTTGATCGGCCGCGATGTGAGCATCCCCGAACTGCGGGAGCTCTATGATGTCGTGATCCTTGCGACCGGCGCGCCAAATGACCGCAAGCTCGGCCTGCCGGGTGAGGATCTGCCCAATGTCTTCGGCAGCGCGTCGTTCGTCGGCTGGTACAACGGTCATCCGGAATTCGCGGGCCTCGATCCGGCGCTGTCGCATGATACCGCGGTGATTGTCGGCAATGGCAATGTGGCGCTCGATGTCGCGCGCATTCTCGCCAAGTCGCAGAATGAGCTTCACGGAAGCGATATCGTTGCCCATGCGTTGACCACGCTGAATGTTTCCAGGGTGCGCCGGATCGTCATCCTGGGAAGGCGCGGCCCACACCAGATCGCCATGACGCCCAAGGAACTGGGCGAACTGGCGCATCTGGAACGGGCTTGTCCGCGCGTCGATCCAGCCGACCTGCCTGACGAGGCGGAGGACGCGGCGCTCGATCCCGGGCTGCGCAAGTCAGTCGGGCACCTGCGCGCTTTCTCGCGGACTGGCGATGCGGACTGCCCGTCGGATCAGGTTACCATCGAATTCGACTTCTTTGCCGCACCGAAGCGGATAATCGGGACGGAGCGCGTGGAGGACGTGGAGGTTGAGCGGACCCGGCTGGAGAACGGCAAGGCGGTGGGAACCGGCGAAACCTACCGCGTTCCCGCCGGCATCGTCATCGCCTGCATCGGCTATCAGACATCGAAGATTCCCGACGTTCCGTTCGATGCGGCCGGGGGGCGTTTCGCCAACGAGGACGGCTGGATCGCGCCCGGTCTCTATTGCGTCGGCTGGGCCAGGCGCGGCCCCACCGGAACGATCGGCACGAACCGCCCCGATGGCTACGCAATCATCGAAAAGGTGGCGCGGGACATCGGCGAAGGCGCGGGCAAGGCCGGGCGTCCGGGATTCGATGCGTTGGCCGAGCAGCGCGGTATCAACTACGTGAAGTTCACCGATTGGCAGAAGATCGACGAAGCCGAGGTCGCCAATGCGCGCAAGGGGGCGCCGCGCGAAAAGTTCGTGTCGGTCGAACGGATGATCGAGGCCGCCGGCAAGCGATAGCACGAAGCGCGGGTTAACGGCATTGACGGTGGCCGCCTTGCAAGGGTGTAGAACGCCGGCTTCTTCTGATAGAGAACTTCAATATGAAGCGGTCGGAACGGGAACATGCAGCTCAGGGCCTTGCGCTATTTCGTCACGTTGGCGCGCGAAGAGCACTTCGCGCGGGCGGCGGAGGCTTGCGGAATTACCCAGCCGACGCTGTCTTCGGCGCTCGCGGCGCTGGAGGATCAGCTCGGCAAGCGCCTCGTCGAGCGCGACCGGCGTTACATCGGGCTGACCGACGAGGGCAGGGCGATGCTGCCCTGGGCACAGCAGCTGCTCGCCGCGCACGAGGGCATGGTTCATGCCGTGGAGGTGCTCGACGGGCCACTGCGCGGGGAATTCCGGCTCGGCGTCATCCCGGCAGCGACGCCTTGCGTCGGGCAGTTCACGCAGGCGCTGCTGCGGGTTCATCCGGCAATGACGATCTCGGTGCGCTCGCAGACCTCGCGTGAGATCGTGCGTGCCATCGAAGCCTACGAGATTGACGCGGGTATCACCTATCTAGACCACGAGCGTCCCTCGAACGTAATCAGCGTGCCGCTCTATGCCGAGCGCTATGTCTTTGTGACTGCAACGGGCGGTAAATGCCCCGGATTGGGCGAGGTCAGCTGGCGGGAGGTTGCGGGCTATCCGCTATGCCTGCTGCATCAGGGCATGCAGAACCGCCGTATACTTGATGGCTTGCTGAGCGCGCAGAACCTCTCGGTCAATCCGCGTGCCACGGCGGACGGCTACGTCGCGCTGCTGGCGATGGTGCGCTCGGGCGGGTTGGCGACCGTGATGCCCGACCGCTACGTCGGGTTGATCGATGGGGCGGACTGGGCGAGCGTGTATCCGGTGGCCGCCGAGGCCTCGGTGAGCCGTATCGGCGTAATCGTGGGCGACCGCGCCCCGCTCGACCCCATCGCGGCGGCGGCTCTCAATTGCGCCCGAAGCATTGCCGAGGCGGCGTCTTGATAGAACCTTTCTATCAAGCATCGCCCTAATCAATTTGACCGGTATCGTGGTATGTTCCAGCGTGGCTGCAAAGAGAAAAGCACCATGACAGACCTCGAGGAAATCCAGACCTTCATCGACCGCTTCGTGCGTCAGGGCATGCGCGGCGCGCTGCTTCCCCTGCTGCACGCGGTGCAGGAGGAGTTCGGCCATGTCGATCCCAAAGCGGTGCCGTTGATCGCCGATGCTCTCAACCTCAGTCGGGCGGAGGTGCACGGGGTTATCAGCTTTTATCATGATTTTCGCACGGCGGCGCCGGCGCGCCACGTCGTGAAGCTCTGCCGTGCGGAAAGCTGCCAGTCGCGCGGGAGCGCCGCGATCGAGGCGGAGCTTTCCCGGCACCTGGGCGTTGCGATGGGCAATTCGCGCAAGGACGGCCAGGTCGCGCTCGAGCCGGTCTATTGCCTGGGCCTGTGCGCCATCGGCCCCAACGCGCTTGTCGACGATCGCCCGGTGGCGCGGATCGACAGTGCCGCGGTCGAAAGGATCACGAGCGAGGTGGAAGCATGACCCGCGTCTTCGTCAGCAAGGACATGGCTTCGGTGGCGCTCGGCGCAGACGGCCTTGCCCGGGCCTTTGCCGATGCCGGCTGCGAAGTCGTGCGCACCGGATCGCGCGGATTGTTCTCGATCGAACCGCTGGTGGAGGTCGAGACCGACGGGGCGCGTATCGCCTACGGCCCGGTCGGCCCCGGCGATGTCGCGGCCGTGCTGGACGGCAGCCATCCTGCCCGTATCGGCGCTATAGAGGCGCATCCCTTCTTCGCCAGCCAGCAGCGTTTCACATTTGCGCGTTGCGGCGTGACCGACCCGCTGAACCTTGCGGACTATGCCGCGAATGGCGGGTGGAAAGGGCTGGAGGCGGCGTTCAGCCTTTCGCCGCAAGAGGTGGTGGACGCAGTCAAGGCTTCCGGCCTGCGCGGTCGCGGCGGCGCGGGCTTCCCCACCGGCATCAAGTGGCAGACGGTGCTCGATACCGACGCGGACGAGAAGTTCATCGTCTGCAATGCCGACGAGGGCGACAGCGGCACTTTCGCTGACCGTATGCTGATGGAAGGCGATCCCTATTGCCTGATAGAGGGCATGGCGATTGCCGGGCATGCTGTCGGCGCCACCCACGGCTATATCTACATCCGCAGCGAATATCCTTTCGCCATCGAGGCGATGCGCGAGGCCATCGCCCGCTCGGCCGGCAAGGTCGCGCCCTTCACGCTGGAAGTGCGTGTCGGCGCCGGGGCATATGTCTGCGGCGAGGAGACGGCGCTGCTCGATTCCATCGAGGGCAGGCGCGGGCAGGTGCGAGCCAAGCCGCCGCTGCCGGCCATCGAGGGGTTGTGGGGCAAGCCGACGGTGATCAACAACGTACTCAGCCTCGCCGCCGTGCCTTTCATCCTGGCCGAGGGGGCGCAGGCCTACGCCGATGTGGGCTTCGGCCGTTCGCGCGGGACGATGCCGATCCAGATCGCCGGCAATGTGAAGAACGGCGGGCTCTACGAAGTCGGCTTCGGCGTGACGCTGGGCGAGCTGGTGGACGAGATCGGCGGCGGCACCGCGAGCGGCCGTCCGGTGCGCGCGGTGCAGGTCGGCGGGCCGCTCGGCGCCTATTTCCCGCCTTCGATGTTCCACCTGCCGTTCGACTATGAGGCATTTGCCCAGGCGGGCGGGCTGATCGGCCATGCCGGGATCACCGTGTTCGACGACAGTGTGGACATGGCGCATATGGCACGCTTCGCCATGGAGTTTTGCGCGGTCGAAAGTTGCGGAAAGTGCACGCCCTGCCGCATCGGCTCGACGCGCGGAGTCGAACTGATCGACCGTATCGTCGCCAAGGCCCCGCGCGAATCCGGGGCGCTCGAAGCCATGCCGCAGATCCGCAATACGAAGGGCGCCGCACGCACGCACGACGAGGAAATCGACCTGCTGCGCGATCTTTGCGACACCATGAAATACGGCTCACTCTGCGCGTTGGGCGGCTTCACGCCCTATCCCGTGCTGAGCGCGCTCGATCATTTCCGCGAGGATTTCGGCGGCGCGTCCGCCCTTCCCGAGGCGGCGGAGTAACCGGATATGACGTTCACCCGCGAAAAGGACTTCGGCACTCCTGAAGCGATGGGAGAGGCGGTTTCGCTAACCATCGACGGTCAGGAAATCGCGGTTCCGGCCGGAACTTCGATCATGCGCGCCGCCGCCATGGTCGAGACCGATATTCCCAAGCTCTGCGCCACCGACAGCCTCGAGAGTTTCGGCTCATGCCGCCTGTGTCTGGTCGAGATCGAGGGCAGGGCGGGATACCCCGCCTCCTGCACCACGCCGGTCGCTCCGGGCATGGTCGTGCACACCGAGAGCGAACGCTTGCGTAAACTGCGGCGCGGGGTGATGGAACTCTACATCTCCGATCACCCGCTCGACTGCCTGACCTGCAGCGCCAATGGCGATTGCGAGTTGCAGGACCAGGCGGGCGCGGTGGGCCTGCGCGATGTGCGTTTCGGCTATGAGGGCGAAAACCACCTCGAAGGCTGCAAGGACGAGTCCAATCCCTATTTTACCTTCGATCCGGCCAAGTGCATCGTTTGCTCGCGCTGCGTGCGGGCCTGCGACGAGACGCAGGGCACACTGGCGCTGACGGTCGACGGACGCGGCTTTGCCAGCAAGATCGCAGCGAGCCAGGACGAGAGCTTCCTGTCCTCCGAATGCGTCTCCTGCGGCGCCTGCGTGCAGGCCTGCCCGACTTCGGCGCTGATCGAGAACACGGTAATCGAGAAGGGCACGCCCGACCGGTCCGTGGTCACCACTTGCGCCTATTGCGGTGTCGGCTGCGCCTTCCGCGCCGAGATGCGCGGCGAGGAACTGGTACGCATGGTGCCGTGGAAGGATGGCAAGGCCAATCACGGCCATTCCTGCGTCAAGGGCCGCTTCGCCTGGGGCTATGCCCAGCACCGCGACCGCGTTCTCAACCCGATGGTCCGCGGGGCGGTCGATGAACCGTGGCGCGAGGTTTCGTGGGAGGAAGCGATTGCCCACGTCGCGTCCGAATACCGCCGCATCCAGAAAGACTATGGCACCCGCGCCATCGGCGGCATCACCTCCAGCCGTTGTACCAACGAGGAAACCTTCCTCGTTCAGAAGCTGGTCCGGCAGGGCTTCGGCAACAACAACGTCGATACCTGCGCGCGCGTGTGCCATTCACCGACGGGCTATGGTCTCAAGACCACGTTCGGGACTTCGGCGGGAACGCAGGACTTCGACAGCGTCCAGTACGCCGACGTGATCCTGGTGATCGGCGCCAACCCGACCGATGGCCACCCGGTCTTCGCCAGCCTGATGAAGCGGCGTTTGCGGCAGGGCGCGAAGCTGATTGTCGTCGACCCGCGCCGGATCGACCTTGTGCGCTCGCCGCATATCGAGGCTTCGCACCACCTTCCTCTCAGGCCCGGCACCAATGTCGCGATGCTGACCGCAATGGCACACGTCATCGTCACCGAGGGCCTCGTCGACGAAGCCTATGTGCGCGAGCGCTGCGATACCGAGGCCTATGCCGAATGGGCCGAATTCGTTTCCGATCCCGCGCACTCGCCCGAAGCCATCGAGGAACTGACCGGCGTGCCTGCCGCCGATGTGCGCGCGGCGGCGCGGCTTTATGCCACTGGCGGCAACGCGGCGATCTACTATGGCCTCGGCGTCACCGAGCACTCGCAGGGTTCCTCGACGGTGATGGCCATTGCCAATCTCGCCATGGCGACCGGCAATGTCGGCAAGGAAGGCACCGGCGTGAACCCGCTGCGCGGCCAGAACAACGTGCAGGGCGCCTGCGACATGGGCAGTTTCCCGCACGAGTTCTCCGGCTATCGCCATGTTTCGGACAACGCGGCTCGCGCGCAGTTCGAGCAGGACTGGGGCGTCGCCCTCGATCCCGAGCCGGGACTGCGCATCCCGAACATGCTCGATGCGGCGACGGACGGCACGTTCAAGGGCATCTTCATCCAGGGCGAGGACATCCTCCAATCGGACCCGAACACGAAGCACGTCGCGGCGGGTCTGGCGGCGATGGAATGCGTCGTCGTGCAGGATCTCTTCCTCAACGAGACGGCGAACTACGCGCACGTCTTCCTGCCCGGTTCGACCTTCCTCGAAAAGGACGGCACGTTCACCAATGCCGAACGCCGCATCCAGCGCGTGCGCAAGGTCATGGAACCCAGGAACGGCTACGGGGACTGGGAAGTGGTGCAACTCGTGGCCAATGCGATGGGGCTGGGCTGGACCTACACCCACCCGTCGCAGATCATGGACGAGATCGCCCGTCTAACGCCGACTTTCGCAGGCGTGAACTATCAGATGCTCGACGAGCGCGGCTCGCTGCAATGGCCGGTGAACGCCGCGGCGCCCGGTGGCACGCCGATGATGCACATCGACCATTTCGTGCGCGGCAAGGGCAATTTCGTCGTCACCGATTACGTGCCTACCGACGAGCGTACCGGGCCGCGCTTCCCGTTGCTGCTCACCACCGGACGCATCCTGAGCCAATACAACGTCGGTGCGCAGACGCGGCGCACGGCCAACGTTAACTGGCACGAAGAGGACCGCCTGGAAATCCACCCGCACGATGCCGAGAATCGCGGCATTCGTGACGGTAACTGGGTCTCGCTCCGCAGTCGTGCGGGCGAGACCACTTTGCGAGCCCTCATCACTGACCGCGTGGCCCCGGGCGTGGTCTACACGACCTTCCACCACCCCGACACGCAGGCCAACGTCATCACCACCGATTTCTCCGACTGGGCGACCAACTGCCCGGAATACAAGGTGACGGCGGTGCAGGTCACACCCTCGAACGGCCCGTCCGACTGGCAGCAGTCCTACCGTGCGCAGGCCGAGCAGAGCCGCCGGATCGAGCCGGCCGAACCTGCGGAGTGAACCTGCGATGATGAGCAACGACGAGCGCCTCGCCTATATGGCCGAGCAGATCTACCGGAATTTCGCCGCGCAGGGGCGGGACATGGCGATTGCCTCCACCGTCGATCACATCGTCAGCTTCTGGGATCCACGTATGAAAGCGCAGGCCTTCGCCATGCTGGATGATCCGGCTGTGCGGCTTTCAGACGGCGCTCGCGCGGTGTTCGAGAAGCTGCGGATCGAGACGGGCGCCGTGGGTTAGCCTGCCGGCTCGACGGGAATGATGCGGCTGGCCAGTCGGTCGACCTCTGCGCGATCGTGGCTGACATAGAGGATCGGCAGGCTCAGTTCGTCGCGGACGCGCTCTATCAGCGTCAGAATCTCGCCGCGCCGGGCGGTGTCGACCGAAGCGAGCGGTTCATCCATCAGCAGGAAGCGCGGCCCCGATAAGAGCGCCCGGCCGATTGCCACGCGCTGCGCCTCGCCGCCGGAGAGCGTGGCGGGCATGCGGTCGAGCAGGTGACCGATGCCGAGGAATTCCAGCGCCGTTTCGAAGGCCAGCCAGCGCTGATCCTGAGGTGCCAGCTTCCACCCGAACTCCAGGTTCCCTCGCACCGACTTGTGCGGAAACAGGCGCAGGTCCTGGAACACGTAGCCGCAGCGGCGCTGTTCCGGCCGCAGGTCGATGCGCCGTTCGCGGTCGAACACCGGCTTGCCCGAAACCACGATCCGGCCCGAGACCGGGCGAACCAGCCCGGCGACGGCATCCAGCAGGCTCGTTTTGCCGGCCCCCGAGGGGCCGAACAGGGCCGTGAGGCCATTGCCGGTCTCGAACGCGTAGGAAAGCTCCGTCGCCCCGCGCCTCAGCCGGACGTCGATCTCAAAGGACATGGCGCAGCCGTCCCCCACTGCGCCGCGCAAGCCATTCGGACAGAACGAGCGCGCCGACCGAGAGCAGGACCGAGAGCACCGCGAGGCGCACGACCTGCAGTTCCGATCCCGGAATCTGCAGCGCGCCGTAAATCGCCAGCGGCAAGGTCCGGGTTTCGCCCGGGATGTTCGAGGCGAACGTGATCGTGGCCCCGAATTCCCCGATAGATCGCGCAAGGCCCAGCACGAGCGCGGCGAGGATACCGGACGAGGCCAGGGGCAGCGTGATCGACGCGAACGTGCGGATGCGGCCGGCACCGAGCGTGCGCGCCGCGCTCTCCAGCCGCCGGTCGACCGCTTCGAGCGAGAGCCGTATCGCGCGCACCATCAGCGGCAGGGCCATGACCGCCGCGGCGAGCGCGGCGCCGGTCCAGCGGAACAGGAACGTGAGGCCGAGGTAATCGTCCAGGAAGCGGCCCAGCGGCGCATTGGTCCCGAAAGCGAGCAGCAGCAGCCATCCCGTCACGACCGGGGGCAGCACGAGCGGAAGATGCACAAGGGCATCGACCAGCACCTTGCCCGGAAAGCGCCAGCGCGCCAGCACCCAGGCCAGCGCGAACGCCACTGGCAAGGTGACGACGATCGCCACTCCGCTGACTTTCAGCGAGAGCAGCAGGATTCCCCATTCCTCGGGAGTCAGCCAGTCCACGCGCCGGCTACTTCGTCCCGAAGCCGAAGCGCTGGAAGATCGCCTTGCCTTCGCGGGACAGGAGGTAGCGGCGGAAGCCTTCGGTATCCGGATTGCTCGACGTCTTGAGGGTCGCGACCGGATAGCTGATCGGATCATGATAGGCAGGCAGGAACGCGCCGACCACGCGCACCTTCCGCTCCGCCCTTGCGTCCGTGCCGTAAACCACGCCCAGCGGAGCCGCGCGCCGGCTGACCAGGGCGAGGGCTGCCCGCACGTTCTCCGCCGGGGCCAGCTTATCGGAGACCGATTCCCATGCGCCAAGACGGGTGAGAGCCTGCCGGGCATATATCCCGGCGGGCACGCCTCGAGGATCGGCTATGGCCAGTCGGCCGTTACCCAGCGCCCTTGCCAGCGCAAAGCCTGGTCTGATCGCAAGCTTGACGGTGCTATCGCGCGGCGCGACGAGTACCAGCGTGTTGCGCAGGAACGAGACGCGCGTCCGGGGGCGGAGGAGGCCCTTGCGCTCGATCTCGTCCATCCACGCTTCGTCCGCCGAAACGAAGAGGTCGGCTCGCGCGCCGGCCTCGATCTGGCGGGCGAGGGCCGACGAGCCGGCGTAGGAGATGCGGGGGTGGGGGTGCCCTTTCCCGGCCCAACCTTCCGCCGCGGCGTCCATCGCCTCCTGCAGGCTGGCAGCGGCCAGAACGAGCGGCCCGCTTCTGGACGCGGCGCTTGCGGCGGGTGCCGACAACAGGACAACGAGCGAGAAGACGAGAGTGAATATACGGGGCAATTCGGGATCGTCTCCGGCTGAACTATATACCATGATATATGGTGCCGCCCGATTGGCAAGGTGCCGATTGCAAAGGCCCGGCTTCATCCGCGCGGCGCGACAATCTGCGCGCAAGTGCGATCTGGTGCCGGGCAGGTATTTCTGCTATCGGCGACAAGTCGGTGGGGCCGATAGCAGAAACCATCAAGAGATGGGCCAGTAAGCGGCGGGATGCCATTCGCACGAATGGTGCGCGATTGCCGAACAAATGTCGGCAATAGTCGCTGCGGAGCGTGGGGTGCGGGTATGAAGGTCGCGGAAAACACAACAGCCACTCTCGGTGGCGCAAACGATGTCATCGGTGGACGAGGCGGAGACATCGGTTTGACGACTGCGGAAATGCTCGAAGGTGAGGAAGTGCACGACGCCCGCGGGCTCGTGATTGCCTTGGTATTTTGTGCGGCGTGCTGGAGCCTGTTGGGCTACTTCCTGCTGGCCTAGCCCTCCGGTTCGTCCGCAGCCGCCGCTTCGGCGATCCGTGGCGCGGTGCCTATGTCGCGCCGCGTGTCAGCCGAGAAACGCCTTCACATCGGCCATAAAGCGGTCGAACTGGTCGTGATGCAGCCAGTGCCCGGCGTTTTCGTATTCAATCAGGCGCGCGGTCGGGAAATAGTCCAGCCGTCCGTCCGGGCCCGGGCTGTCGGCGAAGCTGTCCTTGCCCCATAGCAGAAGCATCGGGCAGGTGATCGCCTTCCACAATTCGACAATCTGGTCGGTGGGCGTATCCGATGCCGACCAGACGTTGAGGTAATTGTCGAACTTCCAGCTCCAGGTTCCGTCCTCGTTGCGGCTGGCGCCGTGGATGGTGAGGTGGCGGGCCTGTTCCTCGGTCAGGAAGGAATTCTCCTCCTTCATCCGCTGGTAGGCGTCGCGCCGGGTGGCATACTTGCGCGGCAAGCGGCCAGAAGCCTTGCGTTTGTCCCCGATCCATTGGCGAAGGCGCTCGCCGATGCCCTCCCCCTCAAGCTGACGGCGGATTTCCGGCGGCGGGCCGAGGCCTTCGATATTGACGAACCTTTCGACCTTGTCCGGATAGAGGCCGGTGAAGCGCGTGGCGATGTTGCCGCCCAGCGAATGCGCGATGATCGTCACCTTGTCATGGCCCAGCGTGTGCACGAGCTGCGCGAAGTCATAGACGAAGGCGTCCATGCCGTAATGGCCTTCGGGCGACCACTCGCTGTCGCCATGGCCCCGCAGGTCCGGGCAGATCACGTGCCAGTCATGTCGCAGTTCCTCGGCCACCCAGTCCCAGCTTCTGCAGTGGTCGCGCCCGCCGTGCTGGAGGATCAGCGGCGGGGCATCCGGATTGCCCCAGTCCACATAGTTGAGGCGCAGGCGCTGCGAGATGAAGCGGTTCGAAGTGGGGCCAAGCTGGGGTTCCATGGCGGCAAAGGTGGCGCGGGCGGGGCGCAAGGTCAATCTGTGCGATCGGACAGGCGGGATTTGCGGGGATGAAACTTTTCCTTCCGGGCACCGTGCTTGGCAAACCGGGTACGTTGCCCCTATCTCGCCCTCTCGAATGTTTCACGCCGGAGGTTAGACGTGGCGACGACGCACAAGACCCGCATGCTCATCATCGGTTCCGGCCCGGCCGGACTTTCTGCCGCGATCTATGGCGCGCGCGCGGGAATGGAGCCGATCGTGGTCCAGGGTCTGCAGCCCGGCGGCCAGCTTACGATCACCACCGACGTCGAGAACTATCCCGGCTTTCGCGAAGTGATCCAGGGCCCCTGGCTGATGCAGGAAATGCAGGCGCAGGCGGAGCACGTCGGCACGCGCATGATGTGGGACACGATCACCTCGGTCGACCTGACCGGGCCGAAGTTCGTCGCCGTGGGCGACAGCGGCGACATCTACGAAGGCGACACGTTCGTCATTGCCACCGGCGCGCAGGCAAAGTGGCTCGGCGTTCCCGGCGAACAGGAACTGTCGGGCAAGGGCGTCTCCGCCTGCGCGACCTGCGACGGGTTTTTTTATCGCGGGAAGAAGGTGGTGGTGATCGGCGGCGGAAATACGGCGGTCGAGGAAGCGCTCTATCTCACCAACCATTCGGAGGATGTGACGCTGATCCATCGCCGCGATTCGCTGCGGTCCGAAAAGATCCTGCAGGATCGCCTCTTCGCCAATCCCAGGATCAAGGTCGTCTGGAACAAGCGGGTCGAGAGCTTCCTTGCCGATCCGGCAAACGGGCAGTTGCGCGCGCTCCAGTTGATCGACACACAGACCGGCGCGGAAAGCGAGATCGAGACCGACGGGGCGTTCGTCGCCATCGGTCACGCCCCGGCGACGGAGCTGTTCAAGGGCAAGCTGGCGATGGACGAATCCGGCTACCTTCTGGTTGAGCCCGGCACCCCCAAGACCGACGTTCCGGGCGTCTTCGCCTGCGGTGACGTGATGGATCACATCTACCGCCAGGCGATTACCGCCGCCGGCACGGGCTGCATGGCCGCGCTCGATGCCGAGCGCTTTCTGGCGGAACGGGAATTCGCTGAAAAGGCCAAGGAAGAGGCCTGATCGCTCCCGGCGCAGCCTCGATGCGTCCTGTCGCCCACCGGCGAATGCGGGGGAACGGGCGCGCTACCCGCGCATGAATTCGAGCACTTGCCGGATCAGCCATTCCTGCGCTTCGGGCTCCACATAGCTGTGCGTCGCATCGGGGCAGGTGCGGATGCGCGGATCGGCCTTGTCCCACCGGGACATGAAGGCAAGGCCGGTGCGGTCTCGTCCGGCGATCAGAAAGCGCGCGGGGCCGGGGAACCGCGTAAGCCCCTCGGCGATCTCGACGGCGAGCCCGGCCGGGGCCTTTGGCGCGCGACGGAACGCTGTGGTCAGGCCGCGTAGCGACCCGGCGATCGAGACCTTGCCGGTCAGCAGGCGCAGGATCGCGGCAGGGTCGGCCAGACGGCGGCGGTAGTGATCGCGCACGACTTCGGCGGGCGCATCATCCCCCTTCTCCAGCGTCCACGGGTTGGACAGGATCAGGCCATCGAATCCCGCGCCGCCGGTCAGCATCAGGGCGCTCGCGGCGTCGCAATTGCCGAAGCCGACGATGTGCGTGACATGTGGGCATTGCTCCCGGAACGCGGCCAATGCTGCAGCAATGTCGGGGGCGCTGGACCGGAATTCCTCATTGGGGCCCTCGCTGTCGCCGACGCCCCGCCGGTCGAATCGCATCACCGGATGGCCTTCTGCCGCTATATGGGCCGCGAACCGGGCCTGTCCGTTCCATGCGCCGGCGCGGATCTCGTTGCCGCCGCTGACGAGAAGCAGCCCTGTCCGGCCGCTGCCATGATCCAGCGTCGCGGCAAGCTGCGAACCTGCGCAGTCGAATGTGAAGTGCCGCCGGTTCATCCCCCGATCCCCGACGCAAGGTACCCGGCGAGCGCATCAGCCTGGTCGCGGTCCTCTCCCGGCTCGGCGCGCAGCCACAGACCGCCGCCGCCGATCTGCTCCTGCGTGATCGCTACAGCTCCGGCCGAGGGCGCCAGGCCTTCGAATTCGCGGTAGAAGTCGGCGCCCAGCGGATACCCGGCCAGTTCGATTCCCCGGCCCCGTGCCGCCACCGCGAGGTCTTCGCGGTTCTCCTCGCGCCCGGCTTCCCGGCTGGCGAGAATGCGCGCGCGGGTCATCTGGCGCAGGATCGAGGCGGCCTTCACCGGCGCATAGTGCCAGCTCGGCAATGCGGGCGGAGTGAACAGGCAGCCGCCGCGAATGCCCCATGCGTGCGTTGCGCGGAAGTGCCGTGCCGCCGCCGCCATGGCGCCGAGCCAGATCGTCGGGGTCTGGCGGTCCAGCGGCTGCTGGCTTTCGTTGCATCCGGGAAGGTCGGGGAGAAAACAGTCGACGCCCGCCGCATCGAGGCGGCGCATCGTTTCGACCGTGAGGCGGCGCAGCTTGTTGCCTTCGTCGAACAGGGCCGGGACGATGAGCAGCCGGCGGGGGCGCTGGTCATCGGCGACGAGGGCATGTTCCTGGACGAAACCGCCGGTTGGCAGCGGGCAAGGCCAGTTTGCGGGGGTCACCTCGCGGTCATGCCCCGGCGCGCTTGGCCTGGGCGAATGTGAGCAGGCCGCCGAAGGTTTCGAGCATTTCTCCGTCGATCTCGTCGTCGTCGATGACGATGTCGAGCCGGTCTTCCATTTCGGTGAGAAGACCCGCGACCGCCATGGAATCGAGTTCAGGCAGATGGCCGAACAGGCCCGTATCGGCTTCGAAAGTGTCGGCCTGACCCTCTTTGAGGCCGAGCACGTCCGTCAGGATGCGTCGCAGCAGCAGGTCGGTGTCGTCTCGCATGGCCCCCTCGATTTCGGCATTTACCAAACCGCCGCGCTCTAGCCGCGCTTCGCGGTTGCGGCAAGGCGTCGCAGGCCGATCCGGGCGAAGACCAGCCAGTTTCGCAGGTCCAGTGGCCGGAACATCTCCAGCCGATAGCGGGGGCGAACCGCCTCCATCCAGTCGCGTTTGTAGGGATCGTCTCCGGTTCCGAAGTCCACCAGTTCGACGCGATCTACGTCGATCACATGCCTGAACAGCGCGGCGCTCAGGACCGATCCGGGAGAGAGCGGCTTTGCGGCTTCGCGGTGCGCCAGCTTGTGAATGAAGGCCGTGCCGCCTTCGACCGTCCACATCTGCGCGGCGATCGGGTGAGAGGGATCGTCTGCCGCATAGGCGACGCCGAGCCGCAGCCGGCCGGCCGCGCCTTCCGCTTCGGCAAAGGCCCGCAGGAACGCGGGTGAGCCTTCTTCGGGTTTCCAGCTTTCGGCGTAGATATCCTCGTATGCGCTCCAGACGGTTTCGTCGAAACGGGTAAGGATCTCGACCCTGACTTTCTTCGTCTTGCGTTTGAGCGTGGTGCGCAGCTGGCCGGGGCGGCCTTGCAGATATTCCTCGTAGCGGCGACCGGCGACTGGGAGGATGTGGTTGGTGTCGCTCGGCTCGCGCGTGACGAGCCAGCCGGCCTTGCGGAATGCCGCTTCCACGCGCGATGCGGAGCCATCTTCGTCGGGCAGGCCGGTCAGCGTGAGGCGATGGGCTTTGCCCGCCAGATCGCCGGCCAGTTCCGCAAGCAGGGCCGCGCTTTCGGGAGCCGGCGAAAGGATCGGCCGGAAGCGAAATGTGTACCAGTTGGCGAGCGCGCAATAGTGACCCGCGCCGCCGGTCAGTGCCAGCACTGCCAGTGCCTCGCCGTCCCGCGCCACGGCCAGCGTCGGCGCCATTTCGCAGTGCTTGCCAAGCCCGTCCCACCATGCGAGGCGGTCGAAAGGCGCGGACTGGCACTCGGCGGAGAGCAGCCTTACAAGCTCGCCGCCCAATTGCACTTCCTTAAGATCGGAGTGATATTCGATCTTTACCACACTACCTTCCAGAACCCAGCGGGAGCACTTGCCAAAGACATGCGCGGCCAGAGCGAAAATCCGATCCTGCCGCTCGACCACCTTGTCCTTCGCGGGGACGGGGCGGCCGACGCGCTCGTGCTGCGCGAGGGTGTTCTTAGCTACAAGGACTTAAGAACGCGTGTCTCCCGTCTCGCCGCCTGGCTTGCGCGCGAGGTGCCGGAAAAAGGCGCGCGGGTGGCGAGCTGGGCGGCAAAGGGCGAGTTGACCTGTCTGCTGCCGCTCGCCGCCGCGCGGGCCGGACTGGTGCACGTGCCCGTCAATCCGCTGCTCAAGCATGCACAGGTGGCGCATATCCTGTCCGATAGCGGCGCCGCGATGCTGATCGGCACGCCCGCGCGCCTCGGGACGCTGGGGGAGGACGACGTGCCCTGGGGCTGCCGTGTCGTCGAGGAGCCTGCTGCCCTTGCTGCGGCCCGGGAGCTTGGCGAGGATCTGGCACCCTCGCAGGCCGATCCCGATGAACTCGCGGCGATCCTTTATACCAGCGGTTCGACCGGGCGGCCCAAGGGGGTCATGCTCAGCCATGCGAACCTGTGGCTGGGGGCCGAAAGCGTCGCCACCTACCTTGGGCTCGAGAGCGACGACCGCACTCTGGCCGTGCTGCCCCTCTCATTCGATTACGGTCAGAATCAGCTGTTTTCGACGTGGCATGCCGGCGGATGCGTCGTACCGCTCGACTACCTCGTGCCGCGTGACGTCATGAAAGCGGTGGAGCGCCATGCCACCACCACGCTTGCCGCCGTTCCGCCGCTCTGGGTGCAGCTCTGCGAACTGGACTGGTCGCCGCAGACCGCCGCGAGGCTGCGCCGGTTGACCAACAGCGGCGGCGCGTTGACGGTCGATCTCGTCCGCCGGCTGCGTGCCTTGTTCACCAGCGCGCGCCTTTTCGCGATGTACGGGCTGACCGAGGCTTTCCGCTCGACCTACCTCGATCCGGCGCTGATCGACACTCACCCGACATCGATGGGCAAGGCCATTCCTCACTCAGAAGTACTTGTTATCAATGATATGGGTGAGATTGCTCAGGATGGAGAAGAAGGCGAACTGGTGCATTGCGGTCCGCTCGTCGCGCGGGGATATTGGCGCGACGCGGCGCGCACGGCCGAACGGTTCCGGTCGGCGCCCGCCGCGTCGGCCTATGGCGGCATGGCCGTCTGGTCGGGCGATCGGGTCAGGCGTGATGTGGATGGCCTGCTCTATTTCGTCGGCCGGCGCGACGCGATGATCAAAAGCGCGGGCAATCGCATCAGCCCACAGGAGATCGAGGAAGCGGCGCTGGCGACCGGTCTCGTCGCAGAGGCCGTTGCGCTCGGCCTGCCCGACGAACGGCTGGGGCAAGCCATCCACCTGATCGTCAGGGCGGCACCGGCGGCTTCAGACGCAGAGGAAGAATTGCCGCGTAAGCTTATGCAGGAGCTTCCGAATTTCATGCACCCAAAGGTCATCCACTGGCGCGATGTCATGCCGATCGGGCCGAACGGCAAGATCGACCGTACCAGGCTTCAGGCGGAGCTGGCCGCATGAAGGCGCTGGGGCCGATCCCCTCGGCTTATGGTGCCATCGACGGCGTGCTCGCGGTGGGCGGCAAGCCGGTGACCGACTGGGTCGAGCAGGCCGGTTCCACGCCGCTCTTTCTCTATTCGGCCGATCTCGTGCGAGCGCGTGTCGCGGCCTTGCGCGCCGCGATGCCGGAACGCCTTGCCTTGCACTATGCCGTGAAAGCCAATCCGTTCGCGCCGCTGCTTTCGTTGATGTCCGGCCTTGTCGACGGTTTCGACATTGCCTCGGGCGGCGAGCTGCAGATCGTGCGGGACGCGGGCATCGCGCCGGGAAGGGTCAGCTTCGCCGGTCCGGGCAAGCGCGACGCCGAACTGGAGGCGGCGATCCTTGCCGGCGTCACTCTCAATCTCGAATCCGAAGGCGAAGCGGCACGCGCGCTGGTTATCGCCGAACGCCTCGGCGTGACCCCGCGCCTGGCGATCCGCGTCAATCCGGCGTTCGATCTCAAGGGCTCGGGCATGAAGATGGGGGGAGGGGCCAAGCCTTTCGGCGTCGATGCCGAGCGTGTCCCCGCACTGGTGCGCGAGGTCGTCGGAAGCGGAGCCGAGTGGGGTGGATTCCACATCTTCGCGGGCAGCCAGGCGCTCGATGCCGAAGCGATTGCCGAGACCCAGGCGCAGGCGCTCGAACTGGCGGCGCGCCTTGCCGGGGAGAGCGGTGTGCCGCTGCCGCATTGCAATCTCGGCGGCGGCCTGGGCATCCCCTATTTTCCGGGGGACGCTCCGGTCGATCTCGATCTCGTCGGCCAGCGGCTTGCCGAGCGCTTTGAAAGCCTGCCCGATGTGCTCGCGGACACCGCTTTCTGCATCGAACTCGGCCGCTATCTGGTGGGCGAGGCGGGCGTCTATCTGGCGCGAATCGTCGATCGCAAGGTCAGCCACGGCGAGGTTTTCCTCATTACCGACGGCGGCCTGCACCACCAGCTCGCCGCTTCGGGCAACTTCGGCACCGTGGTGCGTCGCAACTACCCCTCCGCCATTGCCACCCGCTTCGACGCGGCGGTGGAGGAAGAGGCGACGATCGTCGGCTGCCTGTGTACGCCGCTCGACAAACTGGCGGACAAGGGCGGATTTCCGCGAGCGGACGTTGGGGATCTGGTCGCCGTGTTCTGCGCGGGCGCCTATGGCGCCAGCGCCAGTCCGGCCAGTTTCCTCGGCCAGGGGCCAGCGCGGGAAATGCTCGTCTGAAATAGCTGTAAGCATTTGAATACCTGCGCGTCCCATTCCGGGACCGGGCGCGAATTAGCCGTACAAGGCTAACGCTATGTTCACCCTTTTGACCGATAGCGGAGGCTGGATTTGCCAAGTCCCCCGCGAGCGCTGGCTATGCGGCGGGCTGGCGCGTTGAGGGAAGTGTTCATGCCGTATCGCCGTCTGCCCCGTCTGCTGACCGCTTGCGCGCTCGCGAGTGTGACCCTGACCGGATGCATGGGCGGTGCTTCCGGGCCCGAGCTTCCCCCTGCCTCGTTCGTCGCCATGCAGGAAGGACCGGGCGAGGAATACGTGATCGGCCCGCTCGACGAATTGACGATCTTCGTCTGGCGCAACCCGGAGCTTGGCGCGAAGGTTCAGGTGCGGCCGGACGGGCGCATCACGACGCCGCTGATCACCGACATGCCGGCAGTGGGCAAGACGCCCTCGATGCTGGCGCAGGATATTCGCCTACAGCTGTCGCAATACATCGAGGATCCGCTGGTATCGGTTATCGTCAACAGCTTTGCCGGCACGTTCAGCCAGCAGATCCGGATCGTCGGCGCGACCGAGAAGCCGGCCTCGATCCCTTATCGTGCGAACATGACCGTGCTCGATGCGATGATCGCCGTGGGCGGCCTGTCCGAGTACGCCGCCGGCAACAAGGCACGCCTGATCCGCTTCGACAAGACTGCCGGCAAGCAGAAGGAATACGCGCTGCGACTGGACGACCTGCTCAAGAAGGGCGACAGCAAGGCGAACGTCATGCTCTCCCCCGGCGACGTGATCATCATCCCTGAAAGCATGTTCTGAAGGGACGGCGCGGCGCGATGAACTCCCTCTACGAAGAGCTGCTGGCGGCGATCCACAGCGTCTGGCGCCGGCGCTGGATAGCCCTGGGCATTGCCTGGGGCATCTGCCTGCTGGGCTGGCTGGTCGTGGCGATGATCCCCAACAGCTATGAATCGCGCGCGCGCATCTTCATCCAGCTCGACGACGCACTGGCCGAACAGGTCGGCATCGGCGTGGCCGACAAGAAGCGCGACATCGAGCGCATCCGCCAAACGCTGACCAGCGCGGTGAACCTCGAGAAAGTCGTGCGCGCCACGCGCATCGGCGACACGCTCGAATCGCCCAAGCAGATGGAAGCGGCGGTGCTTGGCCTTGCCGAGAACGTGAAGGTCGTCAGCCAGCAGGACAACCTCTTCGAGATCACGGCGACGGCCAACTATTCCTCGTTCTCCGATGCCGAGAACGCCAGGCTTGCGCAGAACATCGCCCAGAAGCTGATCGACATCTTCCGCGAGGAAAACCTGTCCGGCAATCGCGGCGAGATGGTCGAGACCCTGGAATTCGTGAACCAGCAACTCGCCCAGCGGGAAAAGCAGCTCGAGGATGCCGAGCAGCAACGCGTGGCGTTCGAAGCGAAGCATCCGGAGATGGCGCAAGGCGGCGCGATGAATGCCCAGCGGCTAGAAGGCGCGCGGGCCGAAATGCGCGGGGTCGAAGGCGATCTTGCTGCCGCGCAGGCCGCGCTGGCGGCGATCGAAGGCCAGCTTGCCGGAACGCCCCGGACGATCCCCGGCGGTGGCGGCGGGGCAGGGGCCGCACTGGCGCAGGCGCAATCCAACCTGGCATCGCTGCGCGCGCGCGGCCTGACCGACGAGCACCCCGACGTCGTTGCCGCGCGCAACCAGGTCAATGCGCTCAAGGGGCCGGCAGCCCAGGAAGCGGCGAACGGCATCGGCATGCCCAATCCGGCCTATACCTCGCTCCAGTCGATCCGTGCCGAACGCCAGGCCAACATGCAGGCGCTGACATCGCGCAAGGCCGCGCTCCAATCGGAGGTCGCCACGCTTACGGCGCAGGCCATCCAGAATCCCGAACTGGCGAGCGAGGCCCAGCGCATCAACCGCGATTACGACGTGCTTCGCCGGCAGTACGACAAGCTCCTGCAGGACCGCGAGGAATTGAAGCTGCGCGGCGAAGTGAAGACCGAGCGCGAAGCGGTGAAGTTCCAGGTGGTCGATCCGCCGACGACGCCGCGTACTCCCATCGCGCCCGACCGCCCGCTGCTGCTCTTTGGTGTGCTCATCGTCGGGATTGGCGGCGGCTGTGCAGGAGCTTTCGCGCTCAGCCGGTTCCGTTCGGTTTTCGCGACGGCAGCGAGCCTTGAGCGCGCGATGGACCTGCCGGTGCTCGGCGCGATCTCGCAGAACCTTACCGAGGCCGCGCGCGCGGTGCGCAGGCGCCGCATGAAGTACTTCTATGGCGCCAGCGCGGGGCTGGGCGTGCTCTTCGTCGTGCTGCTCGCCGCCGAATTCATCCAGCGCGGCATGGTGGCCTGAGGGGAACGCAGATGACCGACCAGACCAGGATCACCGTTCCGGGCAAGCCCGGCGACAGCGCCGGCAAATCGCTGATCGAGCGCGCTACCGGCGGTTTCGATCTCAACAGCCTGATTGCCCGTCCGGCTCCGCTGCCGCGCGAGACGGCGCGCCGGGCTCCGCCTCCCGTCGCCGAGGCGGCCACGCCCGCGACTGCGCCCCGGAACGAAACGGCGCCGGTCGCCGAAGCCGTGACCGCGCCGCCGGTGGAGATGGCCCGGTTCCGGGACGAGCATCGCCTGATCGACCGTGATCTGCTGCGCGAGCAAGGGCTGATTGTGCCCGAAGGCACGGTCACCACGCTCCTGGAGGAATTTCGCATCGTCAAGCGCCAGCTTCTGGTGCAGTCCGCCGATCTTCGCCGGCAGAAGGCGGGACCTTCGGCCCAGCGCGTGCTCATCACCTCGCCGCATCCGGGCGAGGGCAAGACCTATTGCGCGCTCAATCTCGCCCTGTCGATCGCGGTCGAGAAGGAAAGCGAAGTCCTGCTGGTCGATGCCGATTTCGCCAAGCCGTCGATCCTCTCCGCGCTGGGGCTGCCCGGCGGCCCCGGGCTGATGGACGCGCTGATGGACGAGAGCATCGACGTGCTCGACTGTGTCCTCGGCACTGACATCCCCGGCCTTTGGGTGCTGCCGGCGGGCGATGTTTCGAACAACGACAGCGAATACCTTTCCAGCTCGCGCACCGCACGCGTGCTCGACCGGCTCACTCAGGGTGCGCCGCACCGCATGGTGATCTTCGATTCTCCGCCCGTGCTCGCCGCTTCGCCCGCCGCCGAACTCGCCAAGTACGTCGGCCAGACCGTGGTGATCGTACGGGCCGACAAGACCGGGCAGGGCGCGCTGGAGGATGCGGTCTCGCTCCTGGGCGCCTGCCCGAACATTCAGCTGCTTTTGAACGCAGCGCAATTCAGCCCGAGCGGTCGCCGCTTCGGGAGCTACTACGGATACAGGGGATGATCCGCAGAACACGGAAACACTCGCGCCCGGCCGTCGCGCTGGCGTCGCTGACGGCGGTTCTCGCACTCGCCTTGCCTTGCGGCGCGCAAGCGCAGATCATCGGTTACGATCAGCCCGATGCCGAGGGCGGCGAGGGCGCCGCGCAGGCGGAGCCTTACAAGCCGAGCAAGCGAGCCGGCAGGGGCAAGGGGAGCCGGCGTCTCGTCGTGCAGCCCTATATCGAGGTCAATCAGGTGGTCACCGCCGAGCTTTCTCCCGGCGACGACGTCCTGACATATACCGAGGTCGCCGCCGGCATCGATGCGGGGATATCCGGCCAGCGCAACGCGGTCTCGGCCTCGGTGCGTTACGAGCGTCGGATCGGCTGGAGTGACAGGGCGAGCGACGGCGACGCGATCAGCGGCATCGTGCGCGGCTATGCGACCGTCGTGCCGGGGGTGACGATCGAGGCGGGCGGGCTCGCCACGCAGGTCAACGTCGAGAACGGCGGATCGGCGCTCGCGGGAGGTCTTTTCGACGGCGATTCCAGAACCAACGTCTATTCCATCTACGGCGGTCCCTCGGTCGCCACCCGCGCCGGCGACGTCAACATCAACGCGAACTACCGTGCCGGCTTCACCAAAGTGGAGCACTCCGACGCCTTCGTCGCGACGCCGGGCGGTGCGGCGAGCGACGTCTTCGACAAGAGCGTGGTGCAGGTCGCCGACGTTGAGGCGGGCGTGGCGCCTTACGATGTGCTGCCGGTCGGCCTTGCCGTGGCAGGCAGCTTTTATCAGGAGGACATCTCCAACCTCGACCAGCGGGTACGTGACATGCAGGCCCGCGCGATGGTGACCGTGCCGGTTTCCCGCACGGTGCAGGCCGTGGGCGCGATCGGTTACGAGGATGTCGAAATCTCCAGCCGCGATGCGCTGCGTGACGCCGACGGCGATCCGGTTGTTGGCAGCAACGGCCGCTTCGTGACCGACAAGAGCGCGCCGCGCCAGATTGCCTACGACGTCGACGGGTTGATCTGGGACGTCGCGGTCATGTGGCGCCCCAGCCGCCGGACGTCGCTCTCCGCCCATGTGGGCCGCCGCTACGGCACGACCAGCTATGGCGGCACACTGGCCTATGCGCCCAACGATCGCAGCCAGTTCAGCGTGTCCGTCTATGACAACGTCGCGGGCTTCGGCGGCCACCTCAACCGTCTGATCGACGAGTTGCCCGACGATTTCGAGGCGGTGCGTGATCCCATCACCGGAGACCTGCGCGGCTGCGTTTCTTCGCTTGAGGGCAGCAATTGCCTTGCCGGCGCGCTGGGCTCGGTACGTTCGGCGACGTTCCGGGCGCCGGGTATCGCGGCCAGCTATTCGCGCAGGATCGGCCTCATGAATGCCGGCATCGGCGCGGGTTACGACCGCCGCAAGTTTATCGCGGCGGAAGGTACGATCCTGGCCTCCGCCAATGGCGTGATCGACGAGAACTACTGGCTGGCGGCCTATATCAGCGGCGCGCTGGGCCGCGATGCGGGTTGGAGCGCCAATGCCTATGCCAACTGGCTCTCGAGCAGCGACCCGCTCGTCGGCGACGTTTCCGGCTATGGTGTGACGGCGGCCTACTATCGCCTGCTGACCCAGCGCCTGCGTGCAACGGCCGCAGTCGGGATCGACGGGGCGACCCGCGACGACCCGGCGATCAACGATATCTGGACCGCGTCCGCCCTTGTCGGGCTGCGGTATAATTTCTGAAGTCCGAAGGAGGAGTGATGTTCGACGAATTCTACGGGCTTGAAGGCAGGCCGTTCCAGCTCACGCCCGATCCGGCCTTCTATTTCGAGAGCCACACGCATCGCAAGGCGCTGTCCTACCTTGGCTATGGCCTTGCCCAGGGCGAGGGCTTCGTGGTGATCACCGGCGAGGTCGGCGCGGGCAAGTCCACGCTTGTCGCGCACCTCATGGCGACGATCGACCCCGCGCGCATGACCGCCGCGCAGGTCGTTACCAGCGCGCTCGACGGCGAGGAGATCGTCCACGTTGTGGCGCAGGCCTTCGGGCTTCCGGTCGCCGGGCATGACAAGGCCTCGGCGCTTGGCGCGATCGAAGGCTTCCTGCACGAGGAAGCGCGCGCCGGACGCCGCTGCCTGCTGATCGTGGACGAAGCGCAGAACCTTTCCATCGCGGCGCTCGAAGAGTTGCGGATGCTGTCCAACTTCCAGCTCGGCTCGCATCCGCTGCTGCAGACGCTGCTGCTGGGCCAGCCCGAGTTCCGCGATATCCTGCTCGAAAGCGAGGAATTGGAGCAGCTTCGTCAGCGCGTGATCGCGACGCACCACCTCGCGGCGATGCAGCCGGACGAAGTGCAGGCCTATATCGAACATCGTCTGAAGTGCGTCGGCTGGACCGGCAATCCCGGCTTCGCGGATGAGGTGTTCGGCGAAATCTATGAGGCGACGGGCGGCATTCCCCGCCGGATCAACCAGATTGTCAGCCGCCTGCTGCTGCTGGGCGCCGTCGACCAGCGTACGCGGATCGATGGCGAGATGCTCACCCAGATCCTCGGCGAATTGAACGATGACGGTGCGATCTCGCTCGTCAGCCCAGCGCGCCGCGGGCAGGAGCCCGACCGGCCGGCGATCGAACCGTCCGGGTGCGAGCCTGAGGACCATGCCGCGAGTCCCGTTCGCGATGACGCCATCGATGCCGTGCAGGCCCTTGCCCTGATCGAATCCGCTCTGGCCGACCGCGATTCGCAGATCACCGAGCTTCAGCAGGCGGTGCTCGAACTGGCAATGGCGGCTGAACGACGCAGCGAGGAGCACGCGCCGGATTCGGCCAGCGGCGAACTGGTCGCATCGCTCCAGGCGCAGCTGGCGGTGGCAGACGAGCGTGCGGCCGTGCTGGAAGCGCGCCTCGACGAGCAGGAGCGCCTCTTACGGCACACCCTGACGATGCTGATCGAATGGATCGAGAGCGGCGAAGGCCAGCGCCGCGCCGCCTGATGCTTGGTTGTCTGAGCCAGTCCCGAAAATGCGCCCGATGAATCTTCCGCAACCGATCAATGGTCTCTCGGTAGACGTAGAGGACTGGTTTCAGGTCGGCGCTTTCGAGAACGTCATTTCCCGCGACAGCTGGGGCGGGCTGACCGACCGTGTGGAACGCAACTGCGACCTGATCCTGCAGATGTTCGCCGATGCCGGCGTGAAGGGCACTTTCTTCACGCTGGGCTGGGTGGCGCAGCGCCACGGCAGTCTGATGCGCAGGATCGCCGGGGAAGGGCACGAGGTCGCCAGCCACGGCTGGGGACATGAGCGGGTCTTTCGCATGGACGCGGCGGGCTTCGCGCGCGATCTCGACATGAGCCGCAAGGCCATCGAGGATGCTTCGGGCGTGGCGGTGACCGGCTACCGCGCACCGAGCTTCTCGATCGACGCGCGCACGCCCTGGGCATTCGACGTGCTGGCGGAGCATGGCTATGCCTACTCTTCGAGCGTCGCCCCTGTCGCCCACGACCATTACGGCTGGCGCGAAGCGCCGCGCTTCGCATTCCATCCGCTGCCCGGAAGCGGCCTGCTTGAAATTCCCGTTACCACCGCCGTCTTCGCGGGCCGCCGGCTCGCGGCCGGGGGCGGGGGCTTTTTCCGGGTTCTGCCGTACGGCTTCTCGCGCTGGGCGATCCGGCAGGTGAACCGGCGGGAGGGACGCCCCGCCGTGTTCTATTTCCATCCGTGGGAAATCGATCCCGACCAGCCGCGCGTCGCCGGGGCGACGCTGCGCTCGCGGCTGCGGCATTACACCAAGCTCGACGCCATGGCGGGCAAGCTGCGCCAGCTGATCGACGAGTTCGCCTGGGGGCGCATGGACGAAGTTGCCGCGCGTGAAGCGGCCTGCGCGGTGGCGCTGGCGGCATGAACGCACCCTTCGCCTTGTCCCGCGGCGGGGTGCGTCTGGTCGATCTCGCCGATCCCAACGAGGTTGCCCGGCTCGAGGGCTTCGTCGCCGGGCATCCGCAGGGCACGCCCTTTCACCGCCCTGCTTGGTTCGTTGCTGTCGCGGGCGCGACCGGTAACCGTCCGCTGGCCCTGGTGCAGGAATTACGCGGAGAAATCGTCGGCTATCTCCCGCTCGACGCGATCCGCTCGCCGATCTTCGGCAACATGCTTGCCTCTACGGGTTTTGCCGTGGGCGGTGGCCTGCTGGTGAGGGACGGTGCCGATCCGCAAGCGGTCTTCACTGCCGCCGAGGAACTTGCGCAAAGGCTTGCCTGCCCTGCGATCGAACTGCGCGGCGGCGAATTGCCTGAGGAAAGCGGGGGCTGGTCGCTCAAGACCGAATCGCATTGCAACTTTGCCCGCCGGCTCGCGGCAGACGACGAGGCTCAACTTCTTGCCGTTCCGCGCAAGCAGCGCGCCGAAGTGCGCAAGTCGCTGGCCAATGACCTGACCGTCGAGGTCGGTCGCTCGCAGCGCGACCGCGCCGCCCACTACGCGGTCTTTGCCGAGAGCTACCGCAATCTCGGCACGCCGGTCTTCCCGCGCATGCTTCTGGACAGCGTCGTCGATGCATTCGGCACAGACGCGGACATCCTTACCGTGCGCCACGATAACCGGCCGGTTGCCAGCGTCATCACGCTTTATCACAAGGGCGCGGCCATGCCGTACTGGGGCGGCGGCACGTGGGATGCGCGCCGCCTTCGCGCCAATGACCGTATGTATTACGAGTTGATGCTTCATGCCCGCCGGCGCGGTTGCACCGCGTTCGACTTCGGCCGCTCCAAGACGGGCAGCGGGGCCTATCATTTCAAGCGCAACTGGGGTTTCGAGCCCGAGCCGCTGACATACGCGAACTGGACCGCGCCGGGCGCGGCTGTGCGGGAGGCCGATCCGTCAAGTTCCAGGCTGTCGCTGCAGATCGCGATCTGGCGTAAGCTGCCGCTGGGCCTCGCCAATCGCGTCGGTCCCCTGATCGCAAGGGGGATCGGCTGATGGGCGACATTCTGTTCCTGTCCCACCGGATTCCTTTCCCGCCCGATCGGGGGGACAAGATTCGCTCGCACAATGTCGTCAAGGCGCTGGCCGCCATCGCGCCGGTCCATGTGGGGACCTTTGCCGACGACGCGCAAGACTTTGACTGCGAGGACGAACTGGCGGGCCTCGCCGCGAGCCATATACTCGTTCGTCGCAGCAAGTGCCTGTCGCAGGCCGCGGTTGAGGCTCTGGCTATCGGCAAGCCGGTGAGCCTCACGGGATTCGACGACCGCAGGCTGCGCTCATGGGTGGCCGAGACGCTTCGCCGTCACCCCATAGACGTGATCTATGTCTTCTCCGGGCAGATGGCGCAGTACGTTCCGGCCGGCTTCAAGGGCCGGGTCGTGGCCGATCTGGTCGACGTCGATTCCGCCAAGTTTGGGGCCTATGCCGCGAAAAGCCACGGATTTCGCAGTTGGATGGAACGGCGCGAGAGCCGTCTGCTCCGCGCGGAAGAGGCGCGCATTGTCGCGCGGGCCGATGTTACACTGCTGATCAGTTCGGCCGAAGCGGCTCTTTTGCGCTCGAATCTTCCCAAGGGCATCGCGCGAATCGGCACCATTCATGCGATGGGCAACGGTCTCGACAGTGCGTTCTACGATCCCGCCAGCGTCATCCCGGAATCCCGCATGAAAGTGCTGGGCGGTCCGCGCATCATTTTTACCGGCCAGATGGACTATGCCCCCAATGTCGAGGCCGCGCTCCGGGCGGTGACCCGGATCATGCCGGCCGTCCGCTCGGCTTGCCGCTACGCGTCGTTCCACGTGGTCGGCCGCAATCCGACGCCCGAGCTGCGCGAGCGCGATTGCGTCGATGGGACCAACGTGTGGGGCCGCGTCGACGATATCCGGCCCTGGCTTGCTGCTGCCGATATCGCGCTGGTGCCGCTCGACATCGCACGCGGCGTGCAGAACAAGGTGCTCGAGGCGATGGCGATGGGCTTGCCCGTGGTGCTCAGCCCGGGCGCGGCGACCGGAATCGACGCGCAGGATGGCCGCGATTTCCTGATCGCTGAAAGCGACGCTGCCCTGGCCGGGGCGATATTCTCGCTGGCCCAGAACCCGGCGCGAGCGCGGGCGATGGGCCAGGCGGCGCGGCGGTGGATCGTGGAGAACGCTAGCTGGAAAACCGCGCTTGGGCGTCTTCCCGAATATGTCCGCCGCGATGAGCGATGCCTGAGCGGCGTGGCCTGACATGCGCTCGATATCGGTATCCTCGGCATTGGACAGACAGGGCATTCCGCCTGCATGGCGCATGCCTGTCCTGCGCCTGGCCTTCGTCTGGCTCGTCCTGTTCCTCGCGTTCGCGGCCGATTGGAGCGCAATGGCGCTGCAATGGTGGGACATTTCCACCTACAACCATGTCCTCCTGCTGCCGCCGATCCTTGCCTGGCTTGTGTGGCAGCGCTGGGGGGAGTTGCAGAAGCTCGAACCGCAAGTCTGGTGGCCGGGCCTGGTGCTCTGCTCCGGGGCAGGTTTTCTCTGGTTGTTGGGGGCGATGTCCGGCCTCGATCTCGCGCGGCAGGCCGGCGCCGTGGCCATGCTTGGAGCATCCGTGCCGCTTCTGCTCGGACCGCGCGTGGCGTTCGGCCTCTTGTTCCCTCTCGCCTACCTTGCGTTTCTCGTTCCTCTGGGAGAGGAACTCGTCGAGGTGCTGCAGACGATCACGGCCGACATCACTGTTGTTCTGACGCATGCCAGCGGCATTCCGGCGGTCATTGACGGCGTCTTCATCGATACGCCGGCAGGACTGTTCGAAGTCGCCGAAGCCTGCTCCGGCGTGAAATTCCTGATCGCGATGGTCGCGTTCGGCGTGCTCGCCGCCAACGTGTGTTTCGTAAGCTGGCTGCGACGGATCGCGATGGTTGCCGCCTGTATCGTCGTGCCGGTTCTGGCGAACGGGGTCCGCGCCTGGGGCACAATCTATGCCGCGCAGGTCTTCGGTGTCGAAGCGGCCACGGGCTTCGACCATATCGTCTATGGCTGGTTCTTCTTCGCGATCGTCCTGGGCCTCGTCATGGCCGGAGCGTGGCGGTTTTTCGACCGGCCGCCGAACGATCCGATGATCGATGCCGGGGCCATCGCCCGCAAGCCGTGGCTGACGCGTCTAGCGGGGATGCGCATCGCGCCGATTGTCGGAATCCTGGGCCTCGCCGTGCTCATTGTCGCCATGAAAGGCTGGGCGATCGAGGCGGACCGGCTTTCCGCGCCGTTGCCGAAGCAGATCCATTTGCCGCATGTGCCGGGTTGGACGCGCGCGGACTACAACCCCCAAATCGGCTGGGAACCCGCAGCGTCGGGCGCGGAGCACCGCCTGCTTGGCCGCTATGTCGATGGGCAGGGACGCAAGGTGGACGTCTTCATCGCGCTTTACGACCGCCAGGGCGAGGGCCGCGAGGCAGGCGGCTTCGGGCAGGGCGCGCTCATGCCGGACAGCGCCTGGGCGTGGCAGGGGCCGGGCCGGCCGTTGGGTAACGGCAAGAGTGAACGCCTGCTCGGCGCCGGCCGGGTCGAGCGGCTGACCGTGACGTGGTATCGCAACGGTGACCTGCTCACCGGCAGCAATGCGCGGCTGAAGCTGGCCGTGATCGGTAGCCATCTGACATTCCGCGCCCGGCCGACGACCATGCTGATCCTTTCCGCCGTGGACAGACCCGATCAGCCCGCCGGCGATGCGGTGGCGCATTTCCTTTCGTCCACCGGTCCGCCTGGCTCGTGGATAGACCGCATCGTGCAAGTGCGGTAGGCTCGCTTTCGCATGTGCGGCATCGCCGGAATCTATCATCTCGAAACGCCCAAGCCCGTGGACCCTGCAAGGGTCGATGCGATGTGCGATGCCTTGGCGCATCGCGGGCCGGACGGGCAGGGAGTGTGGACCGCTCCGGGAGTCGGGCTGGGCCACCGGCGTCTTTCCATCATCGACCTTGAAGGCTCGCCCCAGCCGATGGCTTCGCTCGACGGGCGGGCGATGCTTGTCTTCAACGGAGAGATCTACAACTTCCGCGAGTTGCGGCAGGAACTGCGCGAGGCCGGCGCCCGGTTCCGCACCGAGGGCGACAGCGAGGTGATCCTCGCCGCATGGCAGCGCTGGGGCCCGGACTGCGTGACGCGGCTGCATGGCATGTTCGCCTTCGCGATCTACGATCTCGGCGCCCGGACACTGTTCCTCGCGCGCGACCGGCTCGGGGTGAAGCCCCTGTTCATGGCGCAGCTCAGCGACGGCAGCCTTGCCTTCGGATCGGAACTCAAGGCGCTGCTCGCGCATCCGCTGCTGCGGCGCGAGATCGATCCGCTGGCGATCGAGGACTATCTGGCCTGGGGTTACGTCCCGGACAATCGGTCGATACTCAAGGGTGTCACGAAGCTGCCCGCAGGCCATTCGCTGCTCCTTCGCCACGGCGCGCCCATGCCGAAGGCGCGGCAGTGGTGGGACGTTTCCTTCGCCGAGCGCCGCAAGGGGCGGGTGGAGGATCTGGAGGCGGAACTGCTGCACCTCATGCGTCAGGCGGTGTCCTCGCGCATGGTCGCCGACGTTCCGCTTGGTGCCTTCCTCTCGGGCGGGGTCGACAGTTCCAGTGTTGTCGCGCTGATGGCCGAGGCCAGCTCGCGGCCCGTGAAGACCTGTTCGATCGGCTTCGACGTCGCCGCCCTCGATGAGACCGCCTATGCCGGCCAGGTGGCGCAGCGCTACGCCACCGATCACCGGGCGCGGCGGGTATCGCCCGACGATTTCGACATGATCGACACCCTGGCGGGGATGTTCGACGAGCCATTCGCGGACGCATCCGCCCTGCCGACATGGCGCGTGTGCCAGCTCGCCCGTGAGACGGTGACAGTGGCGCTTTCCGGTGACGGCGCGGACGAGGCCATGGCCGGCTATCGCCGTCATGTGTTCCAGCATGGAGAGGACCGCGTTCGCGCGCTCCTTCCGCAAGGGCTGCGCGCGCCGGTATTCGGCTGGCTGGGGGCGATCTATCCCAAGGCGGACTGGGCGCCGCGCCCCCTGCGCGCCAAGACGACGCTGCTGTCGCTGGCGGGCGATTCCGCGGAAGGCTATGCACGCGCGATCGGGGTCACCCCACCGGAACTGCGAGAAAACCTCTATTCCGGGGATTTCCGCCGCCTGCGCGGCGACTACCGCGCGGAAGCGCCGATGCTTGAGCTGATGCGCACGGCGCCGGCGCGCTCCGGGCTCGATCGGGCGCAGTATGCGGATCTCAAGGCCTGGCTGCCCGGAGATATCCTCACCAAGGTCGATCGCACCAGCATGGCTGTCGGGCTGGAGGCGCGCGAACCGTTGCTCGACCACCGGCTGATCGAATTCGCCGCCACGCTGCCGGAAGCGATGCGGGTACGCGGCGGGCAGGGCAAGTGGCTGATGAAGCGCACGATGCGCCGCTTCCTGCCGGACGACATCCTCTATCGTCCGAAGCAGGGCTTCGTCACGCCGATCGCGCAGTGGTTCCGCGGCCCACTGGCCGGTCCGGCACGCGACATCTGCACAAGCGCGCTCCTGGCCCGGACGGGATGGTTCGACAACCGCAGCCTGACGGGGCTGGTGGATGCGCACCTCGCGGGTACCTCGGACAATTCTCGATTGCTCTGGCAACTGTTTATGCTGGAGCGATCGTTTACCAAGATGGGTATTGCCTGAGGCCCCGCCGGAAGAGGCGGATCCGGCGATCCCGCAAGCGTCACAAACACGAACATTAACTACACCCAATCTTAGGACATTTACTCTAGGTCCAAGATTCTAAGCGTCATCATGGGACGTTCATGAAGGTTTTGAGCAGCATTTTGCGGGTTAAGACGGGCGGTTCGCCCAGGGACGACGCGTATCTGCCGTCGGCCTCCCGCGAATGCCGGCAAGCGAGGTCGACGTGACCGGTCTCAGGGAGCGCTTGCGCAAGATCTGGAAGAACGCCCGGTTCCGCATCGTCTTCTGGGCGACGCTCACCGGCCTGCTGTGCGGCATTTCGGGTATCGGCTTTGCCGTTGAGGATGTTCTTGCAAGCGTACGTGACTATTTCCGACGGCACCCGTCGGGTGGCGAAGTGGCGCTCGTCCTGCAGGATAGCCGGACGCTGGATAGGCTAGGCAAGATCGACGTTTCTCGCGGCAACGACGCGGATGTATTGGAGGCCTTGTTCCAAGCGGGTGCAAAGCGTGTGTTCTTCGATAGGGCGCTCCGGGAAGATGACGACGGCGACGGCAACCGTCGCCTCATAGCTGCCCTCAAGAAATACCAGGGGCGCGTATATCTTGGCGCCTTGCCCAGCAGTGACGGCAAGAATACGGGCAATTTTGCGAGCAACCTGCCCAGCCCGGCATTTCGAGAGCATGCCAGAATTGTATCTCTAATGGCTCTCAAGCATCCGCTGGAGCTCAACCTAAGCTTTCCGTTCTCTTCGGAAAGCCCGGTCGGGCGGCTTCGGACGATTCCGGCTACGATTGCAGATGTGGACGAGGCGCCTGACCAACTCTTCCAGCCGGACTTCTCCATCGACTACCGGACGATCCCATCAGTCAGCTATATCGATGTAATGAAGGGTTCCTTCCAGACGGAGAACGTCCGTGGCAAGGACGTAATCGTTGCCCCCGGTTCGGTAGCCTACAATGACATTCATTTCATGCCTGGCGGGCAGGGATATGCTGCGGGCGGCTATTTTCACGCGATCGCAGCTGAAACGCTTCTGCACGGTTTGCCGATCCGTCTTGGCTGGTTTCCGCCTTTCTTGCTGGTATTCGCGATCGTTGTTTCTGGCGTCGGCCGAGGACGCGTTCTCGACGTATACCGTTTCACAGGCCTTGCGGCGGTCCTGATCGCTGCTCCATTCGTTCTCGATTACGTGCGTATTCATGTGGAGATATTCCCCGCACTTGCGGTCGCTACCGTAGCGGTTTTCCGGATGCGGAACCTCGATAGGGTTGAAGTGGCTGAGGAGACCAACGCCGTGTCGGGTCTCCCAAGTGCCCATGCGCTTCGTAATCTCGATGCGATGTCGACGAAGATCCTCGTTGCGCTCAAAATCCGCAATTACGGTGCGATCATCGGAAGCTTCGCGGAGCACGTCGAGGCGCAGATGGCGCATGAGATCGTGCGACGTATTCGCATCAGCGACCATGACGTTACTGTGTATCACGAAGGGGGCATGTTCCTCTGGCTCTCGAACATCCGCAGCACATTCGATCTGTTTGAAAACCTCGAAGGCCTGCATCGCATCGTGCAGAACGGCATTCAGGTGGGCGGTCTCGACATCGACCTGTCGTTCAATTGCGGGATCGATTCCGAGTTCGACCGTTCGGTCTCGAGCCGCGTCGCCAGCGCCATGCAATCCGCAGAGGAAGCCGTTCGCAACGACGAACTCTTCTACCAGCACGATAGCCGCAAGCACGAAGCCCAGTGGGAAATCTCACTGCTGACCCAGCTTGATCGCGCGATCGACAATGGCGAAGTCTGGGTCGCCTACCAGCCCAAGCTGGACGTCAAGACCAATGCGATCACCGGGGCCGAGGCGCTTGTGCGCTGGACGCACCCGGAACGCGGCCCCATCAGTCCTGACAAGTTCATTCGTATCGCGGAGGAATTCCACCGGATTGAACGTATCACCCGCTTCGTGATCAACGACGCGGTGCGCGTGGCTGTCGATCTCGCAAGCCAAGGGCACGACATTTCCATCTCGGTCAATATCTCTGCCCAGTTGCTGCGCAATCCGGGCTTGCCAGGAATGATTTCAGAGATCCTGGCGTTGCACGGGCTTTCGTCGGAAAGACTGATACTGGAAATCACCGAGACGGATCGACTCGACCGCAGTTCCCGGACTTTCCAAATGCTCCAGAGGCTGATCCAGTCCGGGTTGCGGCTGTCCATAGACGACTTCGGAACCGGCAACGCCACCATCGACTACCTTCGCTATCTTCCCGCTACGGAGGTCAAGATCGACAAGGTATTTATACAGGCGATGGAGGCGAACAGGCAGGACCACCTTCTCGTGCAGTCCATCATCGAAATGGCGCATTCGCTGGACCGTACGGTCGTTGCCGAAGGTGTAGAGACAGGGACCGCGCTCGAGATTCTGAAGGGCATGGGCTGCGACATGATACAGGGGTACTATGTCTGCCGGCCTGTCCCGTTTCCGGACCTGGTGGAACGCATGGCAGGGGAACACGAGCGACTAAGTGGTTAAAAAAATCTTGAAATACCTTTAACTTATTGTTAACCATGTGATCAGCCGCAATATGGCGGTGGTTCACATGGGGAAATACAATGAGAGATTGGTGGCTTTGGACTGGTCTCGGCCGTTAATAACCGATAAGGTTGGCAGTCATTTCGGAGTAAAAATTTCCGACTGATTGTTTTTCGGCGAATGCATACTGAGAAACTCAAGTTTCCTGATAGGTTTTCGCCGAAGGCTAGACGCAGTTTCTTAAAAGAAGCGCTCCGACCTGATGGGTTGGAGCGCTTTCTTATTGGCAGCGCGGTATTTCTCTGTGTTCATTTCTTGAATGCAGGCGGCAGTTCGAGAATTTCTCTCGATCGAATCGCCGATTCCTGATTCGGGAATCTATGCTGTTTTCCCACGAGTTCGCGATTCGTTAACGAATTCAGCTCTCGCCGTGACCGAGCGCGAGATAATCGGCGCTCTGCATCTCGTTCAGGCGGCTGATGGTCCGCTCGAATTCGAAGCGCCCGGTTCCGGCCTGATACAGCTCTTCCGGCGCGGCATCGGCGGCGACGATGAGCTTGACCTTGTTCTCGTAGAGCGCGTCGATCAGGGTCACGAATCGCGCTGCCTCGTTGCGCCGATCCGGCCCCATTCGGGGCACGCCGACCAGGATGACCGTGTGATAGGCGCGAGCGATCGCGAGATAGTCCGACGCGCCGCGGGCTTCGGCGCACAGGCGCTTGAAGCTGAAGACTCCCACGCCCTTGAGGCTTTTGGGAACGAACATCATGCGGCCGCCGCCGACCTCGATTTCGGTCGAGGGAACGTGCTCGGCATCCTCGGGCGGATAGTCGGTCAGCCGGTAGAAGGCCTCGCGCGCCTGCGCGGTTGCTTCCTCGCCAAGGGGCTGGTGCCAGGTCGCCATGCCGCCGAGGCGCTGCAGGCGATAATCCGTCGGCCCGTTCAGCGTGAGGACGTCCAGCTCCCGTACGACAAGGTCGATGAAGGGCAGGAAGTGCTCGCGGTTGAGGCCGTCCTTGTAGAGCTCGCGTGGAGCGCGGTTTGACGTGGTGACGATCGTCACGCCTTCGTTCACGATCAAATGCGTGAACAGGCGGCTCATGATCATGGCGTCGGCCGAGTTGTTGACCACCATCTCGTCAAACGCGAGGCACTGCACGTTGCGGGCGATGGCTGCGGCAACCGGAGGAATCGGGTCGCCTGCCTCCTTCTTGCGCTCGTCGCGGAGCAGTGCATGCACATCGAGCATGAAGGCGTGGAAGTGGACGCGGCGTTTTTCGGCTATGTCGAGTGTATCGTGGAACAGGTCCATCAGCATCGACTTGCCGCGCCCGACGCCGCCCCACATGTAGACCCCGCGCGGCGCGGCAGGCTTTCTGCCCATGAGCTTGCCCAGCAGGCCGGTCGAGGAGCGGGCCTTGTACATTTCGCGCTGGAGCCGGTCGAGCCGCTCGGCCGCCGCGGCCTGCTCGGGATCGGAGCGAAGTTCACCGGTCGCGACCAGCGCCTCGTATCGGCTCAGCATCCCGGTCATCGCGAGGCGGGTTTCCGCAGCGTGCCCATATAGGTCGCGACAAGGGTGTCGCCTTGCTCGACCGTGCCGCGGATGAAGACGAGGCGGCGCGTTTCCTTCATTACTTCACTGACGGCGTCGAGCGGCTCGCCGAGGCGGCCGGCGCCGACGAATTGTGTCGAGAGGTCAAGCGTGACCGAACCTGCAACGTCCTCGCCAATCACACCGTAAACGGTTGCGAACATGGCGATGTCTATCAGGCTGAGTGTTACGCCGCCATGGATGTTGCCATGGAGATTGCCATGCATCGTCCGCGTATCCGCGAGGCGCAGGCGGGCCGACCGGTCTCCCTCGCGCCGCACGAGCATCTTGCCCATCACGACGGGATTGAAACGGTCCTGCTCGACCAGATCCCACGTATGCCAGCCCGGGTTCCGCGGGTCAGGCTCGTGGATGAAGGCGCTGGTAGCTTCCACCTCGGCTCAGACCGCGAGGTTCAGACCTGGCGCTCCGCCTGCATTTTCTTGATCTCGGCGATGGCGCGCGCAGGCGACAGGCCCTTGGGGCAGACGTTGGCGCAGTTCATGATGGTGTGGCAGCGATAGAGGCGGAACGGGTCTTCCAGCTCGTCGAGGCGCTCGCCGGTCATTTCGTCACGGCTGTCCGCGAGCCAGCGGTAAGCCTGGAGCAGGATTGCCGGACCCAGGAACTTGTCGGAGTTCCACCAGTAGCTCGGGCACGAGGTTGAGCAGCAGGCGCACAGGATGCATTCGTAAAGGCCATCGAGCTTTTCGCGCTGTTCAGGCGACTGAAGGCGTTCCTTGCCCGAGGGCGTGGTCGAAACCGTTTGCAGCCAGGGGCGGATCGAGGCGTACTGCGCATAGAAGTGCGTGAAATCGGGAACGAGGTCCTTGATCACTTCCATGTGCGGCAGCGGGGTAATGCGGATGTCGCCCTTGAGATCCTCGATCGCGGTGGTGCAGGCGAGGCCGTTGGTGCCGTTCATGTTCATCGCGCAGGAACCGCAAATGCCCTCGCGGCAGGAGCGGCGGAAGGTCAGCGTGGGATCAGCCTCGCTCTTCATCTTGATGAGCGCGTCGAGCACCATCGGGCCGCAGTTGTCTAGGTCGATCTCGAAAGTGTCGTAGCGCGGGTTCTCGCCCGAATCCGGGTCGTAGCGGTAGACGGTGAACTTCTTGACGCGTGCAGCACCCTCGGCCTTGTGGACTTTGCCCTGCTTCCTGATCTTGCTGTTCGCCGGGAGGGTGAAGGTGGCCATGAAAAGAATCCCCGTGGTCTTGCACTGCGGCAATTACCGCTTCTGCGACCCCTCTAGCGATTCGGTGGCGTGGGGCAAGGGGGGAGTGGTGACCGTCCAGGGCAATCGGGTGAATTAGCGCGTGACATTTGGTGAGAGTGCTGAATCTGTGAGTCCCCAATTGTTTGATGGGGAGATTTCGGAGATGGCGACGCGGGTCA
>NZ_BMHK01000028.1 GCF_014640675.1 Novosphingobium endophyticum
AGTCGGCGAGCCGCGCATGCCCAGCTTGTCGATCTTCTGTCCGACCGAGAAACCGGGCATGTCTTTCTCGATCAGGAAGGCGGTGATGCCTTTCGAGCCTTCGCCCGTTTTGGCGTAGACGACCAGCGTATCGGCATGGGTGCCGTTGGTGATCCAGAACTTGGTGCCGTTGAGCCGGAAACCGCCCGCCGCCGCGTCGGCCTTCAGCTTCATGCCCACGACATCCGAGCCCGCGCCCGTCTCCGACATGGCAAGGCTGCCGACATGTTCGCCCGAGATCAGCTTGGGCAGATATTTCGCCTTCTGCTCGTCATTCCCCCAGCGGCGGATCTGGTTGACGCACAGGTTCGAATGCGCGCCGTAGGACAGGCCCACCGACGCGGAAGCCCGGCTGACTTCCTCCACCGCGATCACATGCTCGAGATAGCCCAGGCCGATGCCGCCCCATTCCTCCTCGACCGTAATCCCGTGCAGCCCCAGCTCGCCCATCGCCGGCCACAGTTCGCGCGGAAACCAGTCCTCCGCGTCCACCCGCGCGGCGAGCGGCGCAATCCGCTCGTCGGCGAAGCGTGAAACGCTCTCGCGGATCATCTGCGCGCTCTCGCCCAGCGCGAAGTCGAATTCGGGTGTGGCTGGCATTGGACTCTCCTCGCGATAGTCCTAGCAAAATGACATTGGCGCGCAAGCTAATGCCCGAGCACCGTAATATCATTTCGCGCACGCAGCATGCCCGAATGCGATGAAGCCCGCTATTCGGCAGCGATAAGCATCTCTTCCAGCGACATCCCCGCGCCGCCGTTCCCGCCCGCCAGAAGGTGTCCGTAACGCACGAGACCGATGCGGGTTCGCCTGATGTGCAACACCAGCGCCGCCTGCGCGGTCTCGACCTCGCCTCGGCTGATGGCGTCGAACATCAGCCGGTGCTCGGTATCATGCACGCGGTTGCCGCCTGAAAACACGAGTTTGAGATAGGCCCGGCGATAGCTCTGCGTCGTATCCCAGACCCGCTCGACGATCTGCGCCAGAAGCGGCGTGTCGTGGCCGCGATAAGTGATCCAGTGAAATTCGCGTCCCAGCGCGATTGCCTCGTCTATGTCGGTAGTATGCTCGTTGCGCTCCATCACCGCGCGCAGGTCGGCAATGTCCTTGTCGGTGAGATGGGGTACGCTTTCGGCCAGCAGCAAAGGCTCGATGCGTTCGCGTATCTCGTAGGAAATCTCCAGGTCGCGCCGTGTCAGACTGGTAACGCGCGCTCCGGCATTTGGGCGCATCGTAACGAGCCCGCGCGCCTCCAGCATACGCAAGGCGTCGCGCACGGGAATGCGGCTGGTCTGGAGTGCATCCGCCAGTTCGTCCTGCTTGATCCGCGCGCCAGGCGCGAGTTCGCCCGAAAGGATGCGCTCCGCAAGGATGTCCGCAACCCGCTGACTGGCGACGTTCGGCTGGTCTTTTTTCATCGTGCTCCGCCTTCGCTATGTCGTATACCATTAACGATATGCGCAGGCTACGCAATTAACGAAACGAAATTATCAAACAATTGCAAAGAGCCCGATCGCAACGGCAAGGCCAACAAGCGGAACGAGCACAGTCAGCACGCCCACCGCCGGGTAGGCATCGTGGTGAGTCTCGCCACAGATCGCGCGGATGGTCGTGACGACGTAGCCATTGTGCGGCAGGCTATCGAGCGCGCCGCTGGCGATCGCCACCGTGCGATGGAGTTCCGCGGGGTCGGCCCCCATCGCCAGGTAATTGGGAGCGAGCAGCGGCAGGGCGATTGTCTGGCCGCCCGAAGCCGAGCCGGTGAGGCCCGCGATCACCGTGACGGCAATGGCCGCGCCGATCAGCGGATCGCCAGGCAGGTTCTGGACGGCATCGAGCGCGGCGTGGAAAGCTGGCGAGAGCGAGGCCACCGCGCCGAAACCGACCACCGCGCAAGTATTGGTGATCGCCACGACAGCGCCCGTCGCCCCGCGCGAAAATGCCGCCGGCATCGCCCCGCGCGAACGCAGGCCGATCAGGACGGCGAAGGCCATGCCAACGCCCAGCGCCATCACCAGCGCCCATTTGCCAAGCGACTGGGCCGGCAGAATCGCCGAAACGACGGGAACGGCCTGCGGATACTGGAAGAGCATGAACACACCAAGGACCGCCACAAGCGGCAACAGGCAGAGCAGCGGATGCGGCAAGTGGCGGTCCACGGCGCTGACATCGTCGCCCGGGCGGCTTTCGAAGCGCTCGCCGCGCGCCACGGCGCGTTTCACCATCCCGTCGAGCAGGTAATAGCCCAGCCCGGCCATCAGAAGCGCCACGATGAGGCTGACTTCCCAGCCGGCATAGGCGTCGGTGCCGAGGTACTGCATGGGGATCAGGTTCTGGATCTCGGGCGAGCCGGCGCTCGTCATCGTGAAGGTCACCGAACCGAAGCACAATGCGCCGGGAATGAAGCGGCGCGGCATGTCCGCCTCGCGGAACAGGTGCACGGCCAGCGGATAGACCGCGAAGCCCACGATGAAGACCGAAACGCCGCCATAGGTCAGGATCGCGCAGGCGGCGACGACGGCGAGCACCGCGTGGCGGATGCCGATCTTCCCGATCACCCAGTGCGCCACGCTGGCCGCCGCGCCGCTCGCCCCCATGACCTCGCCAAAAATCGCGCCGAGCAGGAACATCAGGAACCAGTCCGCGAAAAAGCCGGTGAAGCCATTCATGTAGGACGTCGCGAAATCGGGAGCCCCCTCGCCCGCAAGCGGCGGCAGCCAGGCGATGCCGCTGGTCATGGCGACCAGTGCCGCCGCGATCGGCCCCGCCAGAAGAATGTTCACGCCCCGGACTGTCATCCAGATCAGCAGGATAAGGGCACCTGCAAGACCGACGGCACTGATCAAGGCGGTCATCTCCCCGAAGCTCGCGTGTGAGGCGCTCTTGTTGCAGACGCGGCGCGCGCTTGTCCATGCAGCGATTGCCGTTTCGTTAACACGCCGTTTTCCAAAGGATTACGGACTCCGTTCAGCCGGGCTGCATAGTCCAGACCATCCTGGCAAACATAATGATGGTCGCAATGGCACTGAAACGAATCTCCACGTCCCAGGTCCAACCGGGCATGTACATCCATGGGTTCCAGGGCAACTGGCTCAGTCATCCGTTCTGGCGTGCCCATTTCATCGTTGGCGACGACGAACGACTGCAGACGTTGCGCAACAGCAGGATCGACGCTGTCATAATCGACACCGAACGCGGCGTCGATGTCACGGAGCGCGAGGTGCCACGGCATGCCGCCACCGCGCAGCGCTCTCCCCTTGCCCGCCGCGCGCCGCGCGTCGCCGCCGCCCGCCCGCCGTCACAGCCGAACGCGTCGGCCGCCTTCCGCTCGGGTCCGACCCCGCTCACACGCGAGTTCGGCAATGCCCGCCGCACCGCCGACAAGGCCCGCAAGGTCATCTCCGAGATCTTCCTTGAAGCCAGGCACGGCAAGGCGCCGCGCGTAATCGAAGTCGCCCCGGTGGTGGAGGACATCTACGCCTCGATCCAGCGCAACCCCTACGCCTTCTCCGGATTGATGCGCTGCAAGGCGGAAAGCGAGTTCATCTATCAGCACATGCTTTCGGTCAGCGCCCTGATGATCTCGCTGGCCCGGCAGATGAGGATGTCTCCCAACGATGCGCGGCTGGCCGGCACGGCCGGGCTGCTGCTCGACGTGGGGGTCAGCCGGATCGGTGTCAGCCTGGATGCCGTGGGCGGACGGATCGACAGGATCGCCCCGGAAACCTGGCAGGGCCACGCCTCCATCGGGCACGACCTGCTCGCGGCCGATGGCGAAGTGCCCGAGGAAGTCCGTCGCGTCGTCATACGCCACCACGAGAGGCTCGACGGCACGGGCTTCCCGCAAGGGCTGAAGGACGCTGAAATAGACATCTTTTCCCGCATGGCGGCGATTTGCGACACGTACGACCACATGGTTTCCGGCGCTCTGGGCGAAGGCAGCCTCGATCCCGCGCAAGCGCTCAAGGAACTCCAGCGCACGACCGCGTTCGACGCGGAGATAGTGGCGCGCTTCGTCGAGGCGCTGGGCGTCTATCCGATCGGCTCCTTCGTGCAATTGCGCTCCGAACGGATTGCCATGGTCGTCGACCAGAATCCCTCGGAACCCGCCGTACCCACCGTGCGCGCGTTCTACTCGCTGCCGAAGAACCGGCGCGTTGCAGAAAAGACGATCGTGCTTTCAAACTGCTACGGCGAGGACGGCATCATCGGCGTGGCCGATCTCGACGGTCTCGACCTGCCGCCCATCGAGGAACTGCGCGAACAGTTGCTGACCGGCAAGTCCGGGGCCGCGTGACTCAGATATCGTACCAGTAGACGAGCGAGGTGGAGAGCGCCGTTATCATGATCAGCACCAGCGGAATCCCCGATCGCAGATAGTCGGAGAAGCGGTAGTCGCCCTCCGTCAGGATCATCATGTTGGTCTGATAGGCAACCGGGGTCGCGTAGCACAGGTTGCATCCGAACAGCACTGCGAGGACGAGCGGTTCGGCGGGCAGGCCGAGTTGCTGCGCGATGTTGAACGCGATCGGCGTTCCCACGGCGGCGGCTGCCGTGTTCGACGCGAAATTCGTCAGTAGCGTGACGAAGACCATGATGGCGGCGAGAACCCCCGCTGGCGGAAGGAGCTGGAGAAAGATGGCGAGCAGGCCGCCCAGCCAGGCCGCCGCGCCCGAGACCAGAATGAACTTGCCCAGCGCGATCGAGGCCGCGACCAGAACGATGACCTGTGCCGAAAGCGCCCTGCCCACCCGGTCAAAGCGCACACAGCCGGTGGCGAGCATCAAGATCGCGCCCGCCAGCGCCGAAATCGCGATCGGCACGAGGCCCAGGCTGGCAAGGCCGACTGCCCCGGCCATGATCGCCAGCGCCACCGGCGCCTTGGCGGACCGCGCCACTTCCTGGACGCCCTCGATCTGCAGCAGCCCTTCGGTTTCGGCGATGCTGCGCAGTTCCTCGGGCACGCCCATGACCACCAGCACATCGCCTTCCTTCATCGGCGCATCGGGTGAATGCTGGCGCGTGTCGCGAAACGGCTGGCGAGCGTGATGGATGCCCAGCAAAGCGACCCCGTCGAGGCCGGAAGCCCGGGACGTAAGCCCGATCAGGCGGCTGTCCGGCGCGATAATCATCTCCGCGACGATAAGATCCTGCGCCGTGCGGCCGGAATCGGCCTCAACGCGATCGAGCACCCAGGCCGGAGCCAGCTTGGCGGAAATCTTGCGAGCCGTCTCCTGCAGGTCCTCGAGCGTGCCCGAGGCAAAGACACGCCGGCCGACATAACCATCATCGGCGTCCGGCGGCAGCCATGCCGTGACACCCGCCGGCAGCCGGCCGCGCACTTCCTCGATGGTCTTGCCGCGCATGGGCGAATCGGTGTCCACGCGAAGCTTGGCGAGAAAGGTGCGTGATTCCACCGCGACGGCCTTGGTATTGTCCGGCAGCAGGCGCGGCATGACCAACCATATGTACGGCAACGCGATGAGGACCGTGCTGAGCACGATCGGCGTGAAGTGAAATACCGGCAGGGTCCTCATGCCAAGGTCCTGCGCGATCGAGACGACCAGCAGGTTCGTGGACGTGCCGATGGTGGTCGACATGCCTCCGATCAGGATCGCGGCGTTGACCGGAATAAGAGTCTTGGATGCGGGCATGCCGCCGCGCATCGCCGTCTGAACCAGGATCGGGATCATCAGCACGAGCACCGGCGTGTCGTTGACCACCATGCTGAGAAACATACAGACGACCAGCGTGAAGAGCAGGCCGGCCGACTTGTTGAATTGCCAGACACGGGCCAGTGCGCGCGTGGCCGGGTCCAACGCCCCCGTCACCACCAGCCCGCGCCCCATGATCATCAACGAGCAGATCGTGACCAGCGCGTAATGTCCGAAGCCCTCGAACGCGAGCTGGAGCCCGGCGTACTGGTCCTGCCCCGGCATGGGCAGGAAGTAGAGCAGCAGCGCGATCGAGCCGATCGTCAGCAGCGAGACGATCTCTACCCGAAGCTTTCCCTGGATGAAGCCGTAAAACATACCCAGCGCGATCACCATCGCGCTGAGAGCATGAAGTTCTGGCATGTACATGCGCAGCCTTTTGGCTCAACCTTGCTTCTGCGTCCACTCAACCCGGTAGAGGTCGAAGCGGCGGTCACGCAGGTTCTGCACCGTGCCCGACTGGCGCGCGGTCAGCAGGGCATCGAGCGAAAGGTCGGCGATCGCGATGGTTTCCGTGTTCGGCGCGGCATGGGCGGCGACACCGTCACGCGAAAAGGGAAAGTCCGACGGCGTCAGGATCGCGCTTTCGGCATAGTGGACATCCATGTTTTCCACGTTCGGAAGGTTGCCGACCACGCCCGAGGTGACGACGTAGCACTGGTTCTCCACCGCGCGGGCCTGGCAGCAATAGTGCGCGCGCAGGAACCCGCGCCGTTCATCGGTGCAGAAGGGGACGAACAGCATCAACGCGCCCTGATTGACGAGATGGCGCGCCAGTTCCGGAAACTCGCTGTCATAGCAGATCATCACGCCGATCGGGCCGCAATCCGTGGGGATCACGTTGGCGCCGTTGCCGCCCTGGATGTTCCACCATTTGCGCTCGGACGGGGTGGGATGGAGCTTTTCGGATTCGTGGACCGACCCGTCGCGCAGGAACGTATAGGCAATGTTGCGGATCTCGCTGCCACCCTCGGGCAGATTGACCTTGGTCGGGTGCGAGCCGCCGATCACATTAACGTTGTAGCTTACCGCCATCTTCGACATGAATTTGACGAAGCGGTCGGTATAAGTCGCGATCTTCTCGATCGCCTGCACGGGCTGGAGTTTCTTCTCCTCGATCGAGAGCAGCTCGAGCGTGAACAGCTCGGGGAAGACGACGAAGTCGGATTCGTAATCGGATGCCACGTCCACCCAGTATTCGACCTGCTCCTCGAACTGGTCGATGGTCTCGATCTTGCGCATCATGAACTGGACGGTGGCAACGCGAACCGAACTCGGCACGCGCTCCTTGAGGCCGAGGGCGGCCTTGCCGGTGCCGCGCGGGGCAAGCGCGTTGGTCCAGTACATCAGCACCGCGTAACCGCCGCTTTCCTTGTCGTTGGGGATATAGTCGGGCAGGATTCCGCGCGGCTCGTAGCCTTCGTTCATCTGGAACAGAATGACCTGATCGCGCACCTTCTTGTTCCTGACCGCCTCCACATAGTCGGCCGGGTTCGGGTACTGGCGTCGGCGGCGGGCATAGCCCGGCATCCGGCCGGCGAAGGCTATGCCCTTCAGCTCGAAGTGCTGGCACAGCTCCTTGCGCTTGCGATAGAGGCGCTGGCCGATGCGCAGGCGCCGGAAATCGGGATCGACGCAGACTTCGAAGCCATAGAGGACATCGCCATCCTCCGCCGGAGGACGGCCATAGCCGCCGTTGCTGATCTCTTCCCACGTATGCGGCTTGAAGGCGAGATCGGCCGTGACAATCATCGTCGCGCAGTGGCCGACGATCTTGCCTTCATATTCAGCGACGAACTGCCCCTCGGGAAAGTTGATGAGCTGGCCGCGAACCTCGGCGGCGGTAAAGGCGTCAGCCCGGCCATATACTTTGACCGAAAGGCGCGCGATCGCCGGGGCATCGGCGACGGTGGCGGGGCGGATTACGAGCTTGGCTTGCGTGTTGGTCATGGGCCGCCCTCTTACGCACAGCCCGGCACGCCGTTCCAGTACCTATTGCACCCGCAGGGAAAAACAGCCTCACGGCCACATCCGAAGAGGAGGGGGCGTTGGCCGTGCCGGCATGTCCGAAAATGGCCGCTATCCCGCGCACACCCTGAGCAAGCGGCCCCTGATCCGATCGCTCGATGGGCGCATGCGGTCAGCCCCGCCCGCGATAGCCGTGCACGCCCTGCTCTGGCGTCCAGAGCCCTTCCGGTACCGGTCCCGACTGCCAGAACACGTCGATGGGGATGCCGCCGCGCGGATACCAGTAGCCGCCGATGCGCAGCCAGCGGGGCTGCATCTCGTCGAACAGCCGCTGGCCGATGCCCACGGTCACGTCCTCGTGAAAGCCGCAGTGGTTGCGGAACGATCCCAGGAACAGCTTGAGGCTCTTCGATTCGACGATCGTCTGGCCGGGCGCGTAGTCGATCACGAGGTGCGCGAAATCGGGCTGTCCGGTCACTGGGCACAGCGAGGTGAATTCCGGCGCCGCGAAACGCACCATGTAGAGCGCCCCTGCGCGCGGGTTGGGGACGTAGTCGAGCACGGCCTCTTCCGGCGAGGCGGGAAGCGCGCTCTGGCGGCCGAGATGAAGGGGATTGGCGGGTTTGTCGCTCATGTGCAGGGCCATGACGCCAACGCTTCGCGATGACAAGCGCCTTGTCGCACGCGGCGTCGCACGCGGCGCCTGTTCGGCCGCATCGCGCAACGCCTCGTCGCGCCAGCGCGGCGTATTAACTTTCGGTTCAGCGAAGTTGCTCTGTTAGGCCGACATGCGGGGCCGCTACACGATACTGACACAGACCGTCATGGCCATGGCGCTGGCAGGCCTGCCAGCGTCTGCCGGTGCCCAATCGATCGGCACCTGGAGCCTGCCGGAGCCCGAGGACACCGCGACGCCAAGGGCGCAAGGGCCGGTCGATACGCAAAACCCGGTCGTGCTGCGGCCGGATGCGGAAAGCAGTCCCTCGCCCGCGCCGACCGCCAGCGCGTCGCCCGCGCTGCAACCAACGATCACGCCGCTCCCGGTCATCACCCCGCCGCCGGTACCGCGCGCGGCGGCCGAAGCGCCCGCCTCCGGGCCAGTGGCGGCGCCCGGCGCAGGCGCCGGCGCCGCACGGCAGGAGTCGCCCCGGCCCGGCTCGTCTCCCGCAGAGACACCTTCGCCCATCCCAATTCCCTCGGAGGTGCAAGCCCCGACCATTGCCATCGGCGAACCTGCCGCCACGCAAGCACCCGAGGGCGGATGGCCCGCCTGGTGGTGGGCGGTCGCCGGCGCCATCCTCGCGCTCGGCGCGGCCGTGCTGGGCCTGATTCTGCTCCGGGGCCGCGCTTCGCAAGCCGGGGAATGGGTCGAGGTCAAGGAAGCCCTGCCGCAACCGGAAAGGCAGGCCGCAGTGCCGGAGCCGGAGGTTGCCCCGCCTCCCGTGACACCGCCGGCGCCGCTTCCGACACCCAACTTCACGCCGCCTCCGGCGTTCGCGCGCGACACCGTGACCGTCGCTCTGGAACCCGTCACGATGCGGCTTTCGCTGTTCTACGCGACCTTGCAGTACCGCATCACCCTTACCGCGTCCGAAGCCCATGCGCCGCTGACGCTGCTGGGTGACCTGATTTCGGCCCACGTCTCGCTCTCGCAGGACGAGCAGCTCGCGCCCTCGCCCGCCAACCTCCCACGGCTGCACTCATTGCCCGGCCTCGCGCCGGGCGAGACGGTGCAACTCAAGGGCGAGATCCAGCTCGCTCTTCCGGAGATCCGCGCGCTGCGCCGGGGCGGCGGCGCGTACTTGGTGCCGCTGGTACGCATCTGCCTGATCGGCGAGGACGGCACCGCCCTGCGCCGGGTCTTCACTGTCGGCCTGCCCGGAAGCGGCGCCGGCCTCGCCCCATTGCGCACCGATACCGGTCCGCGCAGCTTCGAGCCGCTCGCCGCGCGCGAAATCGAGGTTGCGCGCCAATTGCCGTTGCAAACGGAGAGCTTGCCTCTCGACCCCCAGCGCGCGGCGGGCTAGGCTTCATCCCGCGCGGGCAGCGGAGATGACCTTGAGCGATACCGACGGCTTGGGCCGGAAGGCAGCAGCAACGAAACTGGTAGGGGCCGGTCGGCGCCAGGAATGGACCGGACCGGTGGTCAATCCCCCGGTCTGGCGCGCCAGCACGCATCTTTACGAGAATACCGCCCGCCTGGCCGAAGGGCCTCGCCGCAATGAGGACGGCCGGTTCTTCTACGGCCGGCGGGGCGCGCCGACGCAGTGGGCCTTGTGCGAAGCCCTGACCCAGATCGAACCCGGAGCCGCCGGGACTGTGCTCTATCCTTCGGGCGTAGCGGCCATTGCCGGCGTGCTCCTGACCCTGCTTCGCCCCGGCGACGTCCTGCTGATGACCGACAATGCCTATGACCCCAGCCGGACCATGGGCAAGGGACTGCTCAAGGACTTCGGGATCGAAACCCGCTTCTTCGACCCGCTCGACCTGCCCGCCTACGAGGCGCTGTTCTGCGAGAAGACCCGCGCCGTCCTGCTGGAGGCACCGGGCAGCCTCTCGATGGAAGTCTGCGACTTGCCTGCGCTTGCCCGCATCGCCCGCGAAAAGGGTGCGCTTTCGGTGCTCGACAATACCTGGGCAGGCCCGCTGGGGTTTGCCGCGCTGGAGAAAGGCTTCGACGTGACGCTGATGGCGCTCACAAAGCATGTCGGCGGCCATTCCGACCTGATGATGGGCAGCGCCAGCGCCGGAGAGGAACTTTACGCCCGCCTGCGCCAGCGCGCGCAGCAGCTGGGCACGGTTGTCTCGCCTGACGATGCCGCGCTCGCCCTTCGGGGGCTGAGGACGCTCGATGTCCGGCTGAGGCAGGAAACCGCCTCGGCCCTGAAGATCGCGCAGTGGCTTTCCGGGCGTGCGGAAGTTGCGCAAGTGCTGTGCCCGATGCTTCCCGGCGCGCCCGGCCACGAGCTGTGGAAGCGCGACTTCACCGGCGGCTGCGGCCTGTTCAGCTTCGTCTTCAGGGATGTACACGCGGCCGGCCGCAACCGCTTCGTCGATGCGCTGGAACTCTTCGGCATCGGCTACTCATGGGGCGGGTTCGAGAGCCTTGCCCTGCCGATCGAGCCCGCAAACTACCGTAGCTGCATGGCGTGGCCGCCCGGCGGCGGCGCCCCCGCCGATCGCTTCGGCGTGCGCCTGTCGATCGGCCTGGAAGACCCTGATGACCTGATCGCCGACATCGAACAGGCGCTCGGCAGGATGGCGGCTTCGTGAGCGCGCCTGTCGATCCGGCCGCCACCGCCTCCCCGGCGACTGAAGCCGCCGTCAGCACGCCCCCACCCACGCCCACGGAGACCGTCACCCAGTTCGTCGACCAGCCCGTCGCCGGCGCGGAAGGTCTCAGGGATGTCGTCGCCTCGCGAAGCGGCGCCGTAGGCGACGTGATCGATACTCTGGACAGCCTCGCCCTCCAGGTCGGCACGGCCCGCGTCTCGATATGGGACATGGTCGTGATCGTGCTGGTACTGGTGCTCGTCATCACCGTCGCCTGGGCGGCCAGCCGGTTTTCCAGCCGCGTTCTGGCCCGCGCGACCCGGCTCGACATGACGCAGCGGCTCCTGACCGAGAAAATGGTCAGCCTGGTAATCTGGGCCGTCGCCATCCTCATCGGCATCGACGTACTGGGAATAGACCTGACGGCACTCGCGGTGTTTTCCGGCGCCTTCGGCCTCGCCATCGGTTTCGGCCTGCAGAAGACTTTCGGCAACCTGATCGCCGGCATCATCCTGCTGATGGACAAGTCGATCAAGCCGGGCGACGTCATCGCGATTACCGATCAGGGCGGGCAGTACACGTTCGGCCAGATTCGCCGCATCGGCATCCGCGCCGTCTCGCTGACCACGCGCGATCAGAAGGAATACCTGATCCCCAACGAGAACCTGATGATCAATCAGGTCGAGAACTGGTCCTATTCCAGCAAGAACGTGCGCATCCAGGTGCCCGTGGGCATCTCCTACACCTGCGACATCGTCAAGGCCGAGGAACTGATGCTGGAAGCGGCGCGCAAGGTGAAGCGCGTGCTCGACGCCCCGCCGCCGACTGCCTGGCTCGATTCCTATGGCGACAGCTCGGTGAACTTCATCATTCACTGCTGGATCACCGACCCTGAGGAAGGCACCGGCAATGTCCGCTCCGCCGTGCTCAAGAACCTCTGGCACCTGTTCCATGAGCACGGGATCGAGATCCCGTTCCCTCAGCGCGACATCAACTTGCGCCAGAACAAGGCTCTGCAGGAGCTGATCAAGGCGATGCAAGGCGGCGCAGCGGCGGAAAAAACCTGACGTCATCCCGGGCTCGCCCCGGGACCGGTGGAGGTCGCTCGGCAGGAGTTCTCGGCAAGGCTGCGCGTAAACACCGCCACCGGTTCCGGAGCAAAGTCCGGGATGACGATCATGCCCCGCGCTATCAATGCGTGGAGGCGGGCCGGGCCTTCTCCATCTCCAGCCGGTTGCGCCCCTTGGCCTTTGCACAGAACAGCGCCAGTTCCGCGCGCTCGATGGTGCTGTCGAGACTGTCTGCGATATGGGCGATGCTGGCGCTGGCGGTAATCGCGAAGCGGCTTTCGCCGACCTTGTGGCGCAGCTCCGCCAGCGTCGTCACCACCCGGTGGCAGATCGCCTGCGCCTGCTCGGGAGTGGTGCGCGGCAGCAGCACCGCGAAACGCTCCGAGCCGATCCGCGAGATGATGTCCTCGGAACGCAGCATCTCACGCAGGAGATCGGCGAAAACCACCAGCACCTCGTCGCCGGTCGATTGACCGTACTTCATGTTGATGGTGCGGAAAAAGTCGATGCTGAACAACGCCAGACAGCCGCTCATCTCCTTCTCGATCATGTGATCGAGCATCGAGATGAAGGCGGCGCGATTGGTCAGCCTGGTCAGGGGATCGGTATAAGTGGCGGCGAAGAGCTGATCCTTCAGGTGGCGCCGCTCGTCAATACTGCGCATGACACTGAGCGCGCCGTAGACGTTGCCCTCCTCGTCCCTCAACCCGCGCGTCCGGATTTCGAACCAGTGCTGTCGTTCGTCGGAGGTGATCGCCCTGAACTCGACCCACGCGCCCGTTTCGTTCCCCTCAAGCGCTTCGCTGTGGGCCTTTGCCACCTCCTGGCGATGCGAGGGTTCGACGAGATCGAGCAACCGGGCAGGCAGCCGCGCCTCCGGCGGACGAAACCCGAACCGCTCGAACGCTGGCGAAGCGTGAACAATGGCGCCTTCACGGTCGGTCTTCAGGATCACGTCCGACGTGGACTCCGCCAGGAGTCCGTAAAGTGTCGAACTTTCCTGAAGCGTGAAATTCATGCCCATCGTCGAATGCCCCGGACGCCCAATATCTGCACCAGCCGGAAGGAAACGGCCACGAAAGTCGCCCGCGCAGCTCATCCCGGAACAAGAAAAAACATCGACCGCGTCAGCCCCGTTATCTAACGCGATTACATTTTTCCTTTATTACTCATATATTTACTAAAAAACATCAGCCACGGAAAGCGGGATTGTGAAACGAACCCGCAATTAAGCCGGTGATCAGAGTTCGATCATGATCTTGACCTTGTCCGGCGTGGTCTCGACCGCTTCGGCAATCTGGCCGCGGCAGCGCGCGATCAGCTCCGGCAGCCCGACGATCGTGCGCCCGGGCCGCAGTTCCGCCGTGGTGACGCCAAGCGCCTCGGCGATCGGAACGATGCGATCCTCGATGGGGCGCGCGCGGTCCTGCTCCCAGGCCCAGACGGTGGGCTTACTGACGCTCAACCGCGCCGCGAGATCGCCCTGTGTCAGTCCCCTCAGCTTGCGCAGCCGGTGCAGCCTTTCGCCCAGCGTCTCGCCACCGATCGCGACCGGTCCCTGCACGTTGGGTGAAGCGTCGAGATCGACGCCGGGCTCCACCGCGCCGCGCAGCTGCGCGGCACTGAGCGTGTACTGCGACACCGGCCGGTCGAACGCGCAGCCGTAAAGCTGGCCGCTGGCCCAGACCACCCGGGCGTGGATCGGCCCTGCCTCGGGCAGGTCGACATCGATCGCCTCTTGGATCTCCAGCTCGGTTCCGCTCTCCATGAGCATGCCGGTTTCCGACAGATTGTGGATCGTGACCGGCGTTTCGGCGCCGGACTTCAGCGCACCCTGCGTTTGCAGCATGAGTCTGCGACGGTGCGCTCCCCGCCGGGTGCCGCCGCCGTCAACTTCTTCGAAATGGGCCCCTATGGGCATGGTTCGTACTCCCGCGAGTGGCCGAATCGTCCACCCTCGCGGTTAAGATTCGGTTAGCAGCCGGCTTAACCCTGCTCGGGGACCGCCCACTCCGAGGTGCGGAGCATGCCGGAACGCCCGGCACGGGCGATGAGCGGGGGCTACGCAGGCCGGAATTTTACCGGCTAAAGCTCGTCTTAGCCCCACCCAAGTCATTCTGGCTGGCATGGAAAGGCGATTGCGCCCACATGGCCCGGCATGGATGCGAATTCCGCCTCGAACCCCCGCGAAGGCACCGTCGGCACCGTCCACCTCGTCGGCGCCGGTCCGGGCGATCCCGACCTGCTGACGCTGCGCGCCGCGCGCCTGCTGATGTCGGCGGGGCTGATCGTGCATGACGGGCTGGTCGATCCCGCGATTCTGGGCATGGCGCGCCAGGGCGCGCACCTCATCTCCGTCGCCAAGAGCCGCTCACGCCACACCATGAAGCAGGACGCCATCAACGCCCTGCTGGTCAGCGAAGCGCTCGCCGGCAACGATGTCGTGCGCCTGAAAGGCGGCGACCCCTTCATCTTCGGACGTGGCGGCGAGGAGGCGGAGGCCTGCCGCGCGGCCGGTGTCCCGGTGGAGGTCGTCCCCGGCATTTCCTCCGCGCTGGGCGCCGCAGCAGCCGCGCAGATCCCGCTGACGCACCGCGACCACGCCTCGATCGTCTCGTTCGTCGCCGGCCAGTGCAAGGGGCTGACCGACCAGGACTGGTCCGGTCTTGCGGGCAAGGGCCGCACCCTCGTCATCTTCATGGGGTTGGCGACCGCGCCGCTCATCACCGAGAAACTGATCGAGGACGGGCTTGCCCCCGACGTGCCGGTGGCCGTGATCGAAAGCGCGACCCGCAAGGACATGCGTGTGCTGCGCGCCTCGCTGGCCGGGCTTGCCGATCTCGTCCGGGATGAGAAGGTGCAAAGCCCGGCGCTCATCGTTATCGGCGACGTGGCAAGCGCCGAATCCGACAACACCATTCGCGACATTGCGCTGGAAAGTGGCGCGCTGGAGGCAATCAAGTGAAGATCCTGACGGGCAATGACCTCAAAACCGGGGCGGTCATCTGGTGGACCGGCGTGGGCTGGTCGCTCGACGTCAACAATGCCGCCGATGTCGGCGAGCATGGCGCCGCGGTGATCGCGCGGGAGGAAGGCGCCCAGAACGTCTTCGCCGCCTACGTCATCGACGGCGAAAAGACCCCTGAGGGCGTGCGCCCCGCACATATCAAGGACCGCATCCGGGCGCTTGGCCCGACGGTTCGTCCGGACCTGACGCTCAAGCCGTCCGATCCCGAAGCCGTGAACTGGGTGATCTGATGGATTTGGCCATCGTCATCCCGGACTTGATCCGGGACCGGTGGCAGTGTTTACGCGCGGCCTCGCCGGGAAAGCGTGCCGAACGACAGCCACCGGTCCCGGGTCAAGCCCGGGATGACGACAGGCTTGGAGTAACGTAGAATGTACAAGTACGACCAATACGACCAGCAGATGGTCGACACGCGCGTCGCGGAATTCCGCGACCAGGTGCGCCGCCGCCTCGACGGAGACCTCACCGAGGACCAGTTCCGCCCGCTGCGCCTGCAGAACGGCCTCTATCTCCAGCTCCACGCCTACATGCTGCGCGTTGCGGTGCCCTATGGCACGCTGAACAGCGCGCAGATGACCATGCTGGGCGACATCGCGGACAAGTACGACCGCGGCTACGGCCACTTCACCACGCGCCAGAACATCCAGTATAACTGGATCAAGCTGGAAGACACGCCCGACATCCTCGCCGATCTCGCCTCGGTGGAAATGCATGCGATCCAGACCAGCGGCAACTGCATCCGCAACATCAGCTCGGACCAGTATGCCGGAGCCGCCGCCGACGAGATCGTCGATCCGCGCCCTTATGCCGAGCTGCTGCGCCAGTGGTCGAGCTTTCACCCGGAATTCCTGACCCTGCCGCGCAAGTTCAAGATCGCGGTGATCGCCAGCGAGACCGACCGCGCGGCGATGAAGCTGCACGACATCGGCATCAAGATGGTCCGCAATGATGCGGGCGAGATCGGCGCCCAGTTCTACGTCGGCGGCGGCATGGGCCGTACCCCGATGATCGGTCCGATGATCCGCGAGTTCGTGCCGCTCGACCAGCTCATCACCTATTCGGAAGCCTGCCTGCGCGTCTACAACCGCTATGGCCGGCGCGACAACAAGTACAAGGCGCGCATCAAGATCCTCGTCCACGAGCTGGGCAAGGAGGAATACACGCGCCAGGTCGAGGAAGAGTTCCGGCACCTGCTCTCGCAGGGCGTCGAGCCGCCGCTGGCCGAACTGGAGCGCATCGGGCAGTACTTCGCCGATCCGGCCTATGAGACCGGCCTTTCGGACGAACTCGACCTGTCGGACCCGGATTTCCGCCTGTGGGTGGAGCGCAACTGCCATGCCCACAAGCAGGCCGGCTACATCATCGCCACCGTCAGCCTGAAGCCGGTAGGCGGCATTCCGGGCGACGCCTCGGCGGACCAGATCCGGCTGATGGCGCGGATCGCGAAGGACTATAGCTTCGACGAACTGCGCGTCACCCATGCCCAGAACATCGTCTTCCCGCATATCAGGAAGGTCGATCTCTACGCGATCTGGCAGAAGCTCGACGAAGCGGGCCTGGGCACCGCGAATCTCGACACGGTGGGCGACATCATCGCCTGCCCCGGCCTTGACTATTGCTCGCTGGCCAATGCCCGCTCGATCCCGGTCGCGCAGAAGATCTCCGAACGCTTCGGCAGCCCGCAAAAGCAGGCCGAGCTTGGCGAGCTGAAGCTCAAGATCTCCGGTTGCATCAACGCCTGCGGCCACCACCACGCGGGCCACATCGGCATCCTCGGCGTCGACCGCAAGGGCGTGGAGAACTACCAGCTCCTGCTCGGCGGCTGCGAGGGCGCGGATACCTCACTGGGCAAGATCACCGGGCCGGGCTTTGACGAGGACGGGATCGTCGATGCCGTCGAAAAGGCCACCAAGGTCTACCTCGCCAACAAGCAGGGCGAGGAGCGCTTCCTCGACACCTACCGCCGTATCGGCATGGAGCCGTTCAAGGAGGCGATCTATGGTTGATCCGCTCCCCCGCCTGCCGTTCGTGTCGAGCGAAGTCGAGACACGCCGCGCAACGCCTCTCGACTTCGCTCGAGGCGAACGGACAACTTTGCGTTTGAAGGGCAAGTTCTGATGGTTGAAGTGCAGTTCCGGTTCCGTGACGACGAGGCTGTCAACGATCCCGCGGTCACGGTCGGCACTTTCGCCGAACAGACCAACGCCACCGCTGTCCGGATCGAACCGGGCGACGATGCGCGCGACCTGATCCCCTACCTCGACCGGTTGCGCCTGATCGAGGTAAACTTCCCGGCCTGGACCGACGGGCGCGGCTATTCCTCTGCCCGCGTGCTGCGCGAAGCAGGTTTCGACGGCGAGCTTCGCGCCGTGGGCGACGTGGTCATCGACATGCTGAGCCACCTCAAGCGCTGCGGCTTCGACGCCTTCGCGCCCGATCACGCGCTCAATCCGGCCGACGCCGAAGCGGCATTCGCGCGCTGGGACAACGTCTATCAGGCCACCGCCGACGGCCGCAAACCGGTCTGGGCGCTGCGCCACCAGAGCTGAAAGGGTTTCACAGGATTAGCGATATGAACGAACTGGCACGCATCCGTGACCGCATCGACACCGGCCCGCGCTTCGCGGAAGCCGATGCGGTGCGCCTCAACCGTCTTTTCCGCGGTACCGACACGCTCGAAATGCTCGAGACGGTGCTGAAGGAACGCATGGCGGGCGATGTCGCGGTCGTGTCCAGTTTCGGCGCGGAATCTGCGGTGCTGCTGCACCTCGTCTCGCGCGTCGACCCCACGGTGCCGGTCCTGTTCCTCGAAACCGGCAAGCACTTTTCCGAAACGCTGGCCTACCGCGACCAGCTCGTCGAACGCCTCGGCCTCAAGGACCTGCGTAATCTTGCACCCAATGCCGAGGAACTGACGAAGAAGGACGAATCCGGCCTGCGCTGGTCCTACGATCCCGATGGCTGCTGCGAGATCCGCAAGGTCAAGCCGCTGGCCAAGGCGCTGCTCGGCTTCGACGCCTCGATCACGGGCAGGAAGGCATTCCAGGCTTCCACCCGGGCCACCCTGCCGCGTTTCGAGATCGACACCACCGACGAACAGGGCCGCCTGAAGATCAACCCGCTGATCGACTGGAGCCCGGAACGCCTCGCCGCCTACATCGCGGAACACGACCTGCCCCCGCACCCGCTGGTGGCCGAAGGCTATCCCTCGATCGGCTGCATGCCCTGCACCAGCAAGGTTGCCCCGGGCGAAGACCCGCGCTCGGGCCGCTGGAAGGGTTGGGACAAGACCGAATGCGGCATCCATGCGCCCGGACAGGAAGGCCCTGCCAGCGAACTGCCTCCCGGCTTCGATCCGGTATTCTGAGGCGCGTCAGCGCCGCTGCAGCTTCATGTGAACGGTTCCGGGCGTCGTATCGACGGCGCTGACGTAGAAGTCCTTGCCGGGCCGTCCGGGGCCGAAAAGCGGTGTTCCCCCGCCGGTCGAGCGGGCGACCACGCGCAGCCACATTTCGTCCGCCATGCCGGAAAGCAGCGCCGCCTCGACAGTGCTGGCCTCCCCGATCGCCAGCACCGCCTTGTCGCCGGCGGCCGTCTTGGCCTGCTCGAAGGCTTGCGCGAAGCTGGTCACGAAGTGGAAGCTGAGGTGGTCATTTTCCTTGGGGCGGCGTTCCGGCTGCACATCGGTGACGACGAAGATCGGCGCCTGAATCTCGTAGTTGTCTGCGAACCAGTCCGGATCCTCGACCGTTTCGAACGAACGGCGGCTCATCACTACTGCGCCGCACGCGTCGATCAGTGGAGCGAGCATTCCTGTCCGATGCGCGTCCTCGACGCGAACAACGCTTCTGCCGCGCGCATCCGCACAAAAACCATCCAGGCTGGTGGCGGCGTCAATGATCATCCTGCCCAATCCGCTCTCCCAAGGTCGGGCTAATCCGAACGGAGTACACGTTATGTGGCCAAGTGAAAAGCCTTCGATTAGTTCCCGGCTTGTCGCGCAATCCGACAAGCGGAACGAACAAAAACGACGAACAGACAGTCCTGCATGCAATCCGCTGTGCAGCATCGCTCGCACACATGATGAATATTCGATCTGTCTCAGTCGATCATCATCAGGCTCGCATTGCCGCCGGCGGCCGTGGTGTTGATCGAAGTCGAGACTTCCTCGAGCAAGGCATCGAGCGGCCATTCCAGAGCCCGTTCCGGCAATGGAGCATAAACCGGGACGATTGGCCCCGGCAGCGCCGCCACGGCTTCGCTCGCCGCCCTGATCGCGTCGGCACCCCCCTCGACAAGGGCGGCCGCGAAAGGTTCGCCGGGGACGGCGCGGAATGCCTCGGCAATCGCGGCGGGCAGTCCGCGCGGAAGTTCCATCCCTTCGACGAAGCCGCGATTGCCCGTGGCGAGAACCGCCGCCATCTGTGCCAGTTGGCCCTCCCGGCTCTGCGGGCGTATCAGGATCCGGCCGCGCGGATGGAGCGCGTAGAGATTGCGTTCGCCGACCGGCCCCGGCAGCGCCAGCTCCGTACCGAGCGCCGAGGCCGACCCCATTTCCAGCGCCCGTTTCGCCGCCGCGGCCTCACCCTGCGCTTCGAGCCAGGCGGCGAAAGGCGCGAGCAAGGCCCCCGGCCTGCCCGACGGCGGCAGGACCTGCGGCGGCTGTGCGACCAGGCGGCCGAGGTAGAGCGGCCCTCCCGCCTTCGGCCCGGTGCCCGACAGGCCGCGACCACCGAAAGGCTGCACGCCGACGATCGCGCCGATCATGTTGCGATTGACGTAGAGATTGCCCGCCCTCACCCGCGAAGCGACTTGCGCCACCGTACCGTCGAGCCGCGTGTGCAGACCAAAAGTGAGGCCATATCCCGTGCCATTGATCTGTTCGATCAGCTTGTCGAGGTCGGCGCGGCGGTAGCGGATCACGTGGAGCACCGGCCCGAAGACCTCGCGTTCGACATCCGCGATCGAATCGATTTCGATGATGGTCGGGGCAACGAAAGTGCCGTTCGCCGCACCGATCGGCATCGCCGACCGTTCGACATGATGCCCCCTGCCACGCATCGCTTCGATATGGGCGGCGATGTTGTCGCGCGCCTCGGCGGTGATGACGGGCCCGATATCGACCGCGAGACGGTCCGTGTTCCCGACCCTGAGTTCGGCCAGCGCGCCCTTGAGCATGCCCAGTGTGCGCTCGGCGATCTCCTCCTGCAGGCACAGCACGCGCAGCGCGGAGCAGCGCTGCCCCGCGCTGTCGAAAGCCGAGGTGATGACGTCGGCCACGACCTGTTCGGCCAATGCCGAGGAATCGACGATCATCGCATTCTGGCCGCCTGTTTCGGCGATCAGCGGAATCGGCTTGCCCGCTTGCGATAGGCGCGGGGCAAGCTGGCGCTGGATCAGGCGCGCCACTTCGGTCGAGCCCGTAAACATCACCGCCGCCACTTCCGGCGCATCGACCAGCGCGGCGCCGAGTTTACCGTCGCCCGGCATGAACTGCAGCGCGTCGACCGGTACGCCCGCCTCGTGCAGGATCCGCACCGCCTCCGCCGCGATCAGCGGGGTTTCCTCCGCCGGCTTGGCGAGCACCGGATTGCCGGCGACCAGCGCGGCCGCGACTTGCGCGGTGAAGATCGCCAGCGGGAAGTTCCACGGGCTGATGCAGATCACCGGTCCGAGCGGCTTCTGCTCCACCCCCAGCGTCGCCCGGGCCTGCACCGCATAGAAGCGCAGGAAATCGATCGCCTCGCGCACTTCGGAAATGGCATTGGCGGCCGACTTGCCCGCCTCCCGCATGATCAGCCCCATGAGCATTGGCATGCGATCCTGCAGCATGTCCGCCGCGCGCTCCAGCATCCGCGCGCGTTCGCATGTCGACACCGCATGCCACGCGCTCATCGCGGCGCGAGTGACGGCAAGAGCCGCCGCCTCCGGCTGCACTTCGACCACTGTACCGATCACGTCGCGATGATCGCCCGGATTGACGACCTTGCGCGCCACGCCTTCGCCGCCCTCGGGCACAGCATACCAGTCGCGCCGGGTCGACCGGCGCAATTGCTCCGAAAGTGCGGCAAGCGCCTGCTCGTCGCTGAGGTCGATTCCGAAGGAATTGCGGCGCGCCGGGTAGAGATCGCGCGGCAGGGCGATCCGGTCATGCGGGGCGCCGGGGACCGGCATGGCGCGCACCAGGTCGACCGGATCCGCCACCATCTCCGCGACCCGCACGGAAGCGTCGGCGATGCGGTGGACGAAGGAGGAATTCGCACCGTTTTCCAGCAAACGGCGCACAAGATAGGCCAGCAGCGTTTCGTGCGTGCCGACCGGGGCGTAGATGCGGCAGGGCCTGTCCAGCTTCGCCTTGCCGACCACTTGGCGGTAAAGCGGCTCGCCCATGCCGTGGAGGCACTGGAACTCGTACTGGCCGACGGTGAAATCCGGCCCGGCTAGATGATAGACCGTCGCCAGCGTCTGGGCATTGTGCGTCGCGAACTGCGGGAACACCGCCTCGGGCGCCGCCAGCAGCTTTCTGGCGCAGGCGATGTAGGCGACATCGGTGTGGTCCTTGCGAGTATAGACCGGAAAGCCCACCAGCCCCTCCACTTGCGCGCGCTTGATCTCGGCGTCCCAGTAGGCTCCCTTGACGAGGCGCATCATGATCCGCCGTCCGGCGCGGCGCGCGAGATCGATTATCCAGTCGATCACGAAGGGACAGCGCTTGCCATAGGCCTGCACCACGAATCCGAGGCCGTCCCACCCCGCCAGATCGGGATCGAGAGCGAGGCTTTCGAACAGGTCGAGCGAGATTTCGAGCCGGTCGGCTTCCTCGGCGTCGATGTTGAAGCCGATGTCGTGGCGCTTCGACAGCAGCGCCAGCGCCTTCACGCGCGGCAGCAGCTCATCCATCACGCGGTCCGCCTGCGCGCGGCTGTAACGCGGGTGGAGGGCAGAGAGCTTGATCGAGATGCCCGGCCCTTCGTAGACACCCTTGCCGGCGGCCGCCCGGCCGATGGCGTGGATCGCGTTCTCGTAGTCGGCATGGTAGCGCGCCGCATCGGCCGCCGTCACGGCCGCCTCGCCAAGCATGTCGTAGCTGTAGCGGAATCCCGCCGCCTCCAACTCGCGGGAGCAGCGCAGGGCCTCGGCAATCGTCTCGCCGGTCACGAACTGCTCGCCCATCATCCGCATGGCAAGGTCCACGCCGCGCCGGATCACCGGTTCGCCCGCGCGAGCCACCAGCCGCGCAAGCGCCGCCGAAAGCCCCTCGTCGTCGACGCTGCCAACAAGCCTGCCGGTCACCACCAGCCCCCAGGTCGCGGCATTGACGAAGAGCGACTTGTCGCCGCCGAGGTGCCCGCTCCAGTCACCCTCGGCGATCTTGTCGCGGATCAGGGCATCGCGCGTCTCGTTATCGGGAATGCGCAGCAGGGCCTCGGCAAGGCACATGAGAGCGACGCCTTCCTGGCTCGACAGGGAGTATTCCTGCACCAGCGCCTCGACGCCCGTACCCTTGCGATGCGCGCGCAGGGCGGTGACGAGCCGGGTCGCGGTCTCGCGGATCGGCTCGCGCAGCGAACCGGGCAGGCTGGCCGCCCCGATCAGCGGCGCCACGCACTCGGGCTCGCTGCGGCGATAGGCCGAGGTGATCCTCTCGCGCAGCGGTGATGCCATACGAACGGGCGGTGCGAATTCGGCAAAGGGAAGCGTTCGGGCCATCCCCTATGATAGCGCAGACAGGCCGGGCGTTCCGACTTTTCAAAGCATCATGATGGACCTATTCAACCAAATATTGAGAAATCTACAGGAACAATGGATGGATAAGTCTTCCAAATCAGTCGATCTGGATCATATCGACCGGAAGATCATTGCCGCGCTGCGCCGGGACGGACGCATGACGGTGACCGATCTTGCGAAGGAAGTCGGCATATCGAAAACCCCATGCCAGGTCCGCATGCGCAAGCTGATCGATACCGGCGTCATTCGTGGCTTTCGCGCCGTGGTCGATCCGGCCAGCCTCGGCCTCGACCATGTCGCCTTTACCGAAGTGAAACTCTCCGACACGCGCGAGGAAGCCCTCAGCGCATTCAACGCGGCGGTGCGGGAACTGCCTGAAGTGGAGGAATGCCACATGATCGCCAGCAGCTTCGACTATCTGCTCAAGGTGCGCACCGCAGACGTCCGGCGGTACCGCATGGTCCTCGGCGAGAAGATCTCGAGCCTGCCCCATGTCGCCAGTACCTCCACGTTCGTGGCGATGGAAACGGTGAAGGACGCAAGCAGCTAGCGAAGGGTTGCAGCCTGACGCTCGTCGCAAGGCGAGACTGATGCTCTGATGCAACTCAAGACCCGCTGCGCAAGAATACGTACAATTCCTGCTTTGCGACGCCCCTGAAATTCTGCAATATGCTCCTGAAAGGCCATTTCTGGTCTTGCCGGCGTTGGGAGAGAGCGCGCCGGGGAGAGAAAAATCTTTCTCCGGCGCGCCGATTCTTCGCAACCGCAGCACACCATAATTCTTACCGGAAACTCTGTGTTCTTGCGGGGAACCGTTTTACTTCCATGCAAACACTGTTGTTGTGCATACGATGCTCCCCGCAGATGCAGCAAAGAATCAGATCGCGATGCCGCAGGTGCAAAAGGCGCCGTTTCGCCCCGGCCCTCGCCTTCCGATTCGCGCTTCGCGTGCGCCGATGTCTCCTGGCGATTGACCTTGCTGCCCGGCGACGGCACTGACCGGTCCCGTGAGCACGCCTCCATCCCCTGCCGCCGGCGCACCCCGAGAGAGCACCTCCCGCCTGCTGTGGTCGATCGCACTGCCCGCGATGCTGACCAATTTCGCCACGGCTCTGTTCGGCATTGCCGACATGTGGGCAATCGGGCGACTGGGCGATGCGCCGGCGCAGGGCGCGGTGGAACTGGGCGCCAAGTACATGATGGCGCTGCTCAACGTCTTCAACTTCCTGCGCACCAGCACCGTCGCGCTTACGGCCCAGAGCGCCGGGCGCGGCGATACCCCCGGCCAGTCCGAAACGCTGGTCCGCGCGCTCGCCGTCGCGCTGGCCATCGGCGCGCTGCTCCTGATCGCCATGCCCTGGTCCATCCCCCTCGGGCTCGACCTGCTGGAAGCCGAAGGCCGGGTTCGCGCCGGTGCCTCCGAGTACATCGCCATCCGCTACTGGGCCGGGCCGATCTGGCTGGGAAACTGCGTGCTGATCGGCTGGCTCATCGGTCAGCGGATGGTGCGGCAGGTGCTGGTCGTGGAGGTCGCCGCGAATGTCGTCCACATCGCGCTCGACCTGCTGCTGGTGCTGGTCGCGCACTGGGGCGTGGCGGGCGTCGCGGTGGCGACGGTCAGTTCGGAGGCGCTCAAGTTCGCGCTGCTGGCCGCGATCGTCTTGCGTCACCCTGCCGCGCGGGAATTCCGGGCGACGATCCGAATGCGCATCACATGGCAGCAGGAAGCGCTTCTTCGCCTCTTCGCGCTCAACCGGGATCTTTTTGTCCGCACCTTGCTGCTCACCGGGGCGATCCTCATCTTTGCCCGCACCGGCGCGCAGCAGGGGCCTGTAACGCTGGCGGCAAACGGCATCCTGTTCCAGCTCTTCATGCTATCGACCCTCCTTCTCGACGGCTTCGAGAGCGCATCGCAAGTGCTGTGCGGAGAGGCCCGGGGTGCGCGCGATCGCAAGCGCTTCGTCGCGGCCGTGAAGGCGGCACTGGCCTGGGGCGGGTTGACCGGCCTCATCCTGACCGGCGCCTACCTGCTGACCGGCGCCGGGCTCGCGGCCTGGTTCAGCACCGATAGCGATGTCGTGGCCGAGTCCGGAACATATGTGTTCTGGGTAGCCCTGCTGCCGCTGCTGGGCGTGGCATCGTTCGTTCTCGACGGGGTATTCATCGGTGCCGGATGGACGCGGGCCATGCTGGGTACGATGGCGGTCGCCATGGCGTCCTATGTGACGCTGCTCTGGCTGCTGGAGCCTCTGGGCAACCACGGGCTGTGGCTCGCCTTCGCGGCATTCTTCCTCGTCCGCGCGGCCGGGCAGTTCGGCGTTCTCCCGCGCCTGACCTCACGCAGCTTCAGCGCTTGCGATAGATGACGCACAGGTTGTTGGCGGGCATCTCCACGAACCGCTCGAAGGCAAGGCCCTGCCGTTCCGCCGCCGCACTGACATCCTCGAGCAGGCGCAGGCCCCAGCGCGGGTCGCGGAGTTTCAGGCTCATGTCGAAATCGGCATTGCTCGGCTCGAGCGGATACCCCTCGCGCCGATAGGGCCCATAAGTCACGAGCCGCGCGCCGGAAGGCAGGATGCGTCCTGCCCCGGCCAACAGCCCGAGCGTGGCCTCCCATGGACTGATGTGAACCATGTTGATGCAGACCACCGCGTCGGCCTGGGTAATCGGCCAGACCGGCGCGGCCGCATCGAGCATGACCGGGGCGAGGAGGTTCGCCGGTCCTTCGGCGTCACGCCAGGCCGCGATCGATGCCAGGGCGTCGGGGTCAGGGTCGGACGGCTGCCACTCGACACCCGGAAGACCGCGCGCGAAGTGAACGCCATGCTCACCCGTCCCGCTGGCAACTTCGAGCACGAGACCGGCGGGCGGCAGCACCTCGCGCAGCACCGCAAGGATCGGGTCGCGATTCCGGCCGGTGGCGGGCGCATGGCGTCGGGCGTCGGTCATGCCATGGGATTAGGTGGACGTCAGCGGGGCCGCAAGCCTCAGTCCCAGAGGCCCATGCTTTCCCCGTTGGCCTTGTCCGTCACCACTTCGCCGCAGGCCACGCTGTCGTCGATAAATCCGCTGAAGCGCGAGCGCAGGGCGTCGAGGCTGATGCGCCGCATCTCCTGATCGCTGAACCCGGCGGCGAGGATCGCAGCCAGCGCCCGCTGCTTCTGCGCGATCAGATCGATCGCCTGCAATTCGCGGACATGTTTGCCGACGAAGCCCGAATCCCGACAGAGCACTTCCCCTAGCGCCTCCACCTCGGCCCCGAGTTCGTTGAGCACTTCGGCCATGGCAAGGAATTTCGGTTCGTGTCTCATCGCGTTCAGGCGGCCAGCAGACCTTCGCCTTCAGCGCTCAGCGCCTGCAGGTCGAGCACCATGACCATCTTGTCCTCGATCGCGGCGAGCCCTTCGAGGAACGGCACGACGCTGTCGTTTCCGGTCGTCGGCGGCGGCTGGAGGCTGTCGCTGGCGAGCGCCACAATGTCGCTCACCGAATCGACGATGAGGCCCTGCGCCTGGCCATTCACATGGCAGACGATGATCGCGTGGCGCGGGGTGGCCTCGGTCGCCGGCCAGCCGAGCCTCGCGGAAAGGTCCAGCACGGGCAGCACCGTGCCGCGCAGGTTGACGACACCGGCGACATAGTCCGGCACGCGCGGCAGCGGCGTCACCGGGGTCCACGCGCGGATTTCGCGGATGGCCATGATGTCCAGCGCGAAGATCTGGCCCGCAAGTTCGAAAGTGATCAGTTCACGATGCATAACCTCGTTCCTCCTTGAACGATTGCCTACTGAAAGCCGAATCAGTGCGCGACACGGCGCACCGCCGCGACCAGTTTTTCGGTATCGAACGGCTTGACGATCCACCCGGTCGCTCCGGCGGCGCGGGCGCGGGCCTTTTTCTCGTCGGAACTCTCCGTGGTCAGCACCAGGATCGGCCGGTCGCGATGCCGGGTTCCGCCACGTACCTGCTCGATCAGGCCGAAGCCGTCGAGCCGCGGCATATTGATGTCGGTTATCACGACATCGACTTCGTTGACCGCAAGCCATTCCAGCGCCGAAACGCCGTCATCGGCCTGCGACACCGCAAAGCCGTTGCTTGTCAATGCATGGTTGAGCAGGGCGCGCATCGACGCGCTATCATCAACAGTAAGAACTCGGGTTGTCCTGGACATCGGATGCCTCATTTCTTCAGAACAGTTCGACTTCGCCACGCGGTACCTGGCTGAATACGGGTTGGGATTTAGCCTCGGGTGCATCCGAAGCGGCGACGGTACGGCACCGGACTCTTCCGGAAGCCGGTCTGAAATCGACCCTGCGCGCGCAAACGCCACCCAGGTCCTCGCGGACCAGTTCTATCCGCTCGCGCAGGAGAAAACTTCGGGCGAACTCAGCGTTGGCGGTGCCGATCTGCTGCATGCCGGAACGGATGTTCGCCCCGCCATAAAGGTGCGCGCGCAGGCGATTCTTGTGAGCGCCGTGGGCAAGCATTTCGTTGATCAGCATTTCCATCAGGTAAACGCCGTAGTGTACGTCCACTTCGCCGCGACTGTGGGAAGCAGGCGGCTCGGGCAGGAGGAAATGGTTCATGCCGCCCAGCTCGATCTCCGGGTCGAACAGGCACGTGGCAACACAGCTGCCAAGCACGGTGCTGAGTTCGACGCGCGGCCCGGCGCTGATCTTGAATTGCCCCTGCATCACGGTCAGCCGTACGCTGTTGCCGGGGGGCGAATGGACAAGAGTGGCCATGGTCAGGCCGCCTTGCTCAATGCGTGATGCGCGATGCGGCCGAGAGGGGCAACGACGCCCGCCGCCCCCAGGGAGATGGCGGCGCGCGGCATGCCGAACACGATGCATGTGCTCTCGTCCTGGGCAATGGTATGGGCGCCGGCCCTGCTCATCGCGAGCAGCCCCTTCGCGCCGTCCTGCCCCATGCCGGTCAGAAGAATTCCGACCGCGTCTCCGCCGACGCACTCGGCCACCGAATGGAACAGCGAATCGACGCTGGGCAGGTGGCCGGAGACCGGATCTCCGGCGCGCAGCTTGGCATAGAGCGTGTCCGCCCCCTTGACCGTGAGGTGACGGCCCGGGGAAGCGGCGAGATAGACGTGTCCCGGCTTCAGCGGCATGTCATGGACCGCCACGTCCACCTTGGCGGGGCAGACCTGATCCAGCGTGCGGGCGATCGCGCCCGCGTAGCGGGCATCGACGTGCTGCACGACCACGGTGGGCGGACAGTCCTGCGGGAATTCGCGCAGGAGCACCTGCAGCGCCTCCACGCCGCCGGTTGAGGAGCCTATGGCGATCAGCCGGGTGTCGCGCCGGATCGAGCGGCGGCTCTGCTCGGCCATGGACGGCGCCGACCTGGCCGGCTGGCGATAGCGCACTTGCGCGGCCTGGCGGATCAGGGCCCCCAGGCGTCCGCTGTCCTCCAGCGCTAGCTTTCCGGAAGGATCGTATTTCGAATAGCAATCGACCGCGCCAAGCGCGAGCGCGCGGGCCGTGACCTCGTTACCTTCCTGCGTGGAGCCGGAAACGATGATGACCGGCGTGGGTCGCAGGGTCATGATCTTCTCAAGGAAATCGAGCCCGTTCATGCCCGGCATCTCGATGTCCAGCGTGACGACATCGGGATCGAGCCGCTTGATCATCTCGCGCCCTTCGGCCGCGTTCGACGCCGTGCCGACGACATCGATGTCAGGCTGCTCGCGCAGGCGCGACATCAGGATCGCGCGCATGGTCGCGGAATCGTCGACGATGAGAACCCGGATCGTCATGCCACCCTCCGCCTGTAGATCGTCGGCCCGACGAGTTGCAGCCGTTCCGCCGCCGGACCGGTGACGCGCTCGGAATGACCGATGTAGAGATATCCGCCCGGAAGCAGCGCGTCGTAGAAGCGCTGGACGAGACGTTCCTTGGTGGGATTGTCGAAATAGATCATCACGTTGCGACAGAAGATCACGTCGAATCTGCCCTTCATCGGCCACTCGCCGTGAAGGTTGAGCAGGCGAAAGCGTACGATCGAGCGGATCGCGTCGGTCATCGAGACTTCGCCGTCCTTGTCCTGTGTCCACGCCTTGCGCAGCGCTTCGGGCATGCGCTTGAGTTCATTCTCGGAATAGATGCCGGCCTCGGCCTTGCGGATCGCATGAGGTGCAATGTCGCTCGCCAGGACGCGCAGGTCCTTGCGGGTCAGGTTGACGCCCGCCGCCCGGTCCTGCCCGAGCATGGTCATCATGATCGACCAGGTCTCTTCCCCGCTCGAGCACCCCGCCGACCACAGGCGCACGGGCTGGCGTTCGTCCAGCTTGGCCACCAGACGAGGACGAACCTCGTCACGCAGGTGTTCGAAATGATGCGCCTCGCGGTAGAAGAAGGTGTGATTGGTGGTCAGCGACGCCATCGCGCGGCTCATTTCGTCGCTGTCCGTGCGCAACCTCTCGATATAACTGGAGAAGGTCACGCAGCCTGCTTCGCGCACCAGCGGCGCAAGGCGCGAATAGACCAGCATCGCCTTGCCTTCGGGCAGCACTATGCCGACTGCGCCGTAGACGAGTTCAGCCACTTTCGCGAAGTCAGCGGCACTGTAGATGTCAGGGCTGACGCCGGGGATCGACTTGGACAAGGCGGACGACACGCTCATGCGGCCTGCCGCTCCATGCCGGGCAGTGCGCAGGCGACAAGGCCGTCGACATCGAGAATCAGCGCCACGCGCCCGTCGCCCAGGATCGTCGCCCCGGCCACGCCGTCGACCGGACGGAAGTTCGTCGCGAGGCTCTTGATGACGAACTGGCGCTGATCGCAGATGTCGTCAACCAGCAGCGCGGCCTGGCCGGCGCTCTCGGTGTCGACGACGATCAGCACGCCCTCTTCGGGCGCTTGCGCGCCGCTCTTCCAGCCCAACGCATTGCGCAGCGCGATGATCGGTATGAAGCGTCCGCGCACGTTGAGCATGTCGCGGCTCACGCCGAGGCCCTGAACGTCATCCTGCCCCGGACGCAGGCTCTCCACGACATTCGCGAGAGGGACGACAAGCGTCTGATCGCCGACGTTGACGATCATGCCGTCGGAGATTGCCAGAGTCAGCGGCAAGGTAAGGATAAAGTTCGTGCCCTTGCCCGGCGCGCTCTCGATAGTGATGCGTCCGCCGAGTTCCTTCACGTTCTGGCGTACGACATCCATGCCGACGCCGCGGCCGGAAATGTTCGAAACGGTCTGCGCGGTCGAAAAGCCCGGCGCGAAGATGAGGTTGTCAATTTCTTCGGCTGAAAGCTGCACGTCAGGGCTGACGATGCCCTTTTCGATCGCCTTGGCGAGCACGCGTTCCCGATTGATGCCGCCCCCGTCGTCGCCGATCGAGATGACTATGCGGCCTGAGCGGTGCTCGGCCGAAAGCGTAAGCGTGCCTTCCGGGTCCTTGCCCGCGGCGATGCGGTCTTCGGCGCTCTCGATGCCGTGATCGACGGCGTTGCGGATGAGATGCGTCAGCGGCTCGCCGAGACGCTCGACCACGGTCTTGTCGAGTTCGGTACTCTCACCGGAAACTTCCAGCTTCACATGCTTGCCGGTGGAGGAGGCAAGATCGCGCAGGATACGCGGCACCCGGCTGAAGACGCTGCCGATCGGCTGCGCGCGGATCGACATGGCGCTTTCCTGGATGTCGCGCGTCAGGCTTTCAAGAAGCGCGAGTTCCTCGGTCGCGGAAATCCCGGCCATGCCCAGCCGCTGCACCAACATGGCCTGCGCGATCACGAGTTCTCCCACAAGATCGATCAGGCGATCGAGCTTGAACAGGTCGATACGGATCGACTGGCCTGCTGCCGGCGGAGCCGGTGTCGAAGCGGCGGCCGCCGCAGGTGCGGGCGCGGCCTTGTCGTCGGCCTTCGCCTCCGGCGCCTGAGGACGCTCGACCGGCGTGGATAGAACCGCGCTATCGGCCGCAGGCGACGGTTCACCGGCCGTGGCCGCGCTCGCGGGCTTGGCGACGGGTCTCGGCGGGCTTTGCGCGATCTTCAGCGGCGGGATGTCCTGGTCCTCGCCGAAGGCCAGCGCGCAGTCCTCGCCGATGAAATCGAAGATCTCGCGCACCGCGGTCTCCTCGACTTTCTCCGGCATCGAGAACGTCCAGCCGAGATACCCCTGAGCCGGATCGAAGCCGTCGAGTTGGGGAATCTGTGACACCTCGCAGTGCGCGCATTCGCCGCCCAGCGCCGCGATTTCGCGCAGCATGAGAATGGGCTCGCTGCCGTTGCGCATCGCGCCGGCATGCGGGCGCAGATGCACTTTCCAGCGCTTTTCGCCGGCGGCAGGCGCCTCGTTCGGCTTGCTGAAATCGGCAGTGAGATCATCGAGCAAAGCGTCCAGATCGAGTCCGAAATCCTCCTCGCCTTCCGCGATGTCGGCCACTTCCGGCTGCGCGTCCTCCGCGGCGGCAGGAATCGGCGCACCGGCGTTGGCGGCCATCGACGCTTCCATTTCCGCGATCAGCGATGCATCGCCGGGTGCGTCTCCGCCCTCGCGGGCCGCTTCGACATGGTCGGAAAGCGTATCGAGCGCGCGCAGGAGAAGGTCGACGAGCTTGTTCTCGATCGGCACCAGGCCTTCACGAACGTCGGACAGCAGGGTCTCGAACGTGTGCGTATAGCCTTGCAGCGCCGCATAGCCGAAAGCACCGGCTCCGCCCTTGATGGAATGGACGGCGCGGAACACGGCGTTGACCGTGTCTGTGTCATGCGTGCCGGCCTTGCAGGCCGCCAGGCCGCTTTCGGCGGCGGCAAGCGATTCCTCGCATTCGGCGAAAAAGATCTGCTGGATTTCTTCGGGGCTCATGGCTTGCTCTACTCGAAGAGTTCTGAGGTAAGGCCGGTCAGGGCCGCGACTTCCTTGAACTGCGGTGAGGCGGTGATGACCGCTCCGCCGCCGCTGCGCCGTGCCGACACGAGAAGCTGCAGCATCGCCTGGCCGACATGCTCCACCCCGGTAGCGTCGATCGCGGTCGGGTCATCGCTCATCGCCGCGACAAGTTCGGGCCAGAGCGCTTCTGTAGCGGCACGGTCGCAGCGCGCCGGCAAGGTAATGCTGTTCATGTTGCCCCCAGTCATTCGCCGTTGGTTACCTCATCGCTCTTCAGGCCGGGTGTCGTCCGGCCTTGGGATTTGCCCCTAGCCGCCGGGTAATACGCCAGTGTTTCCAGATGCTTGGCCACCAAACGTCGCGGCATGGTAAACAGCGCGTCGACTTCGATCACTCCCGGCATCCGATGTTCCCCGCTTGCGAAGGCCGGCGTACCGACCTGTTCCCCACCCAGAGCGGGCGAATTCCCCGGTTGTTAACCTTGATATCCCGAACACGCGGTTTGCGGCGGCCTCAGGCGAAGCCCGTAGCGAGATTAAGGAGTTTGATCGCACCCAGCATGATACCCGTCGCGGCAATCGATGGTCTGATAATGAAAAGGGTCCCCCATGCACGAGGCACGCGTTCTGGTAGTCGACGATTCAGCGGCCATGCGCGCCCTGTTCTGCGACGTGTTGGAGCAAACGAAGAACGTCCGCGTCGTCGGCACGGCGGCGAACGCCGCCGAGGCGCGGGACCGCATCCCCGAACTCATGCCGAACGTGGTCACGCTCGACGTCGAGATGCCGGGGATGAGCGGCATCGAGTTCCTTGAGGAGATCATGACGACCAATCCGCTGCCGGTGGTCATGCTCTCCAGCTTGACACAGAGCGGCACAGAAACCTCCCTCAAGGCCTTTGAACTGGGTGCGGTGGAGTGCTTTCCCAAGCCCCTCAAGGCGACGCCCGAGCAGTTCGCCAAGACCGTCGGCAAGCTGGGCAAGATCGTGCTCGCGGCGGCCAATTCGAACGTACGCGACAAGCCCCGCAACCGCGGTCCCAAAAGTGACGACGGCGGCTATGTCAGCAACGGCAAGATCGCGGCGTTCAGCGCCTCGATGGGCGGCGTCGACGCGCTGACCGAAGTGCTGTCGCGCTATCCCAGGAACTGCCCGCCGACGGTGATCATCCTGCAGACCGAGCCCGTGCTGGCGCAGATGTTCATCGAGCGCGCGAACAAGGACTTCTCATGCGCCGTCAAGGCGGCCACCGACGGCGCCGAACTGTCTTCGGGGACGGTCTACATCGCGTCCGATCCGGGCAAGCACGTCATCGTCGAACCGGGTTCGCCCGCGAGGCTTCGCATGGTCGAGCGCGACCCGGTCGAAGGCTTCCGCCCATCCGCGACGCTGCTGTTCGGCTCCCTCTCGCGCGGGAACATGCCGACCATCGGCGCGGTGCTGACCGGCATGGGCGAGGATGGCGCCAAAGGGCTCAAGCTGCTGCAGGCCGCCGGCTGCCGCACGCTGGCGCAGGACCGCACCACGGCGACCGTGCCGCAGGCGCCGGCCGCCGCAGTCGAAGCCGGCGCGGTCGACGCCGAGCTGAAGCTGGAAGACCTGGCGGCCGACGTGCTGGCCAACTGCGGCGCCGAAGGCTGATCGGGACCGGCTGATCCCGGCAACGACCGGGCGCCGATATCCCCAAATTTGCTGCATCGCAGCGCGCGCCGTCTTGACTTGCAACGCCGCTGCGGCTTCGGTGCGCCGCGATGGACCTGACCTTTACCGCGATCCTCCTCGGCATAGTCGAGGGCCTCACCGAGTTCCTGCCGGTCTCATCGACCGGGCATCTCATTCTCGCCACCGAACTGTTCGGCTATGATGCCGGACAGTGGGCGACGTTCAACATCGTCATCCAGCTCGGCGCTATCCTGGCGGTTATTGTCCAGTTCTGGCGCACCTTCTGGGCTGTGGGATGGGGAATGCTCCGCCTGGAACCGATGTCGATCCGATTCGTGCGCAATGTCCTGATCGCCTTTCTGCCATCCGCGATCATCGGCCTGGCACTCAAGGATTTGATCGACCAGTTGCTGGGGCAGCCCAGCGTCGTCGCCTGGGCGCTGATCGCCGGCGGCATCGCGATTCTCGCGATCGAGAAAGTCGCGAAGCCCGGTCCGCTCACCGGTGTCGCCGAGCTACCCGCCAAGCAATGCCTCGGCGTCGGGCTGGTCCAATGCCTCTCCATGGTGCCGGGCGTCAGCCGTTCGGGCGCGACGATCATGGGCGCGCTGGCGATGGGCATAGAGCGCCGCACGGCGGCCGAATTCAGCTTTTTCCTCGCGGTCCCGACGATGATGGGGGCCACCACGCTCGAACTGTGGGGCGCGCGCGAGAAACTGGCCGCGGGCGTCGGGCCGGTGGGCTGGAACGAGATCGCGGTGGGCTTCGTGGTATCCTTCGTGGTGGCGCTGGTGGTGATCAAGGCGTTCATGGCCTTCGTCAGCAGGTCCGGTTTCGCCCCCTTCGCCTGGTATCGCATCGCCGCCGGCGCGCTGGCGCTGTTCCTCCTGTCGCGAGTCTGACCCGCGATGGGCGGCAAGCGCAAAGGCAGTCTGGGGCGCAAAGCCTACGAAAAGCTGCTGGAGCCCATGGAAGAGGAACTGGCGGGAATGGCCCGCTGGGCCGCCACCACCGGCGCGCGCATCGCCGTTCTGTTCGAAGGCCGCGACACTGCCGGCAAGGGCGGGGCGATAAACGCGATCACAGCTACGCTCAATCCGCGCCAGGTACACGTCGCCGCGCTGGCCGCTCCCGGTGAGCGCGAACAGGGGCAATGGTACTTCCAGCGCTACGTGCCCCACCTGCCGGCGAAGGGCGAGATCGTCCTGTTCGACCGCAGCTGGTACAACCGCGCCGGCGTCGAGAAGATCATGGGCTATGCAACGCCCGCGCAAGTCCAGGCATTCCTGCGTGATGCCCCTGTCTTCGAGAAGATGCTGGTCGACGATGGCATCATGCTGTTCAAGTACTGGCTCACCTGCGATCAGGAACAGCAGGAGGAGCGCCTGTGCGAACGGCTGGAGGACCCGCTCAAGCGCTGGAAGCTGTCGCCCGTCGATCTTGCTGCGCGCAGCCAGTACGGCGCCTATACGCAGGCGCGTGAGGAGATGCTCGAAGCGACGCACACTACCCATGCGCCTTGGACCCTGGTGGATTTCAACGACCAGAAGCTCGGAAGGCTGACACTGATTCGCGATTTGCTAAACCGCCTGCCGGATACGCATGTCGAACCGCCGCCGCTGGAGATGCCGCCCCTCAATCACGAGCCCTTGAAGGAAAAATTCGGCGTTCTCGACCCGATCAGGCCGTTTCCGGTGGACTGACACGCTTGACTTTGCGCCGCCGCTGACGCAAGGGCCGCAACCTTGAAGGGCGGCGCTCATGCACCGCCCTCGATGGTTTTCAACAAAACATGCCGGCCGCCAGGGCGGCTGAGACAAGAGATTACAGGAACACGCCATGGCGAAGCCCGCAACCGTCAAGATCCGGCTGGTTTCCACTGCCGACACCGGATTCTTCTATGTCACGAAGAAGAATCCGCGCAACACGACCGAAAAGATGAGCTTCCGCAAGTATGATCCCGTCGTGCGCAAGCACGTCGAGTTCAAGGAAGCCAAGATCAAGTAAGGTTCACGAAGCATTCAAGGCCGTGTACCTAGAGGCATGGCCATGACACGCATTCGCATGAATCTTCGCAACTGTGCTGGCGCGGCCGCTTTGGCCGCGCTTGCCGTTCCAGCTATATTTCCGAACGCCCCGGCGCTGGCCGCCACGCAATCGGAAAAGGCACAGCTAAATCAGGTCGTCGAGGCCCTGCGCGGCATCTCGACTATGCGGGCGGATTTCGTCCAGACCGATCGCAGCGGCCAATCGGTGACCGGTACTCTGACGCTCAAGCGCCCGGGGCGGATTCGTTTCCAGTACGAAAAAAGCGTCAACATGCTGATCGTCAGCGACGGCAAGGCGCTCACCATGGTCGACTATGACGTCAATCAGGTGCAGCGCTGGCCGATCAGCAACAGCCCGCTGGGCGCCCTGCTCGATCCCAAGCGCGATGTCGCGAGGTACGGCACGATCAAGCCGACCGGCAATCCCGACGTGGTCAGCGTCGAGGTGCGCGACAGCAAGCATCCCGAATACGGGATCATCACCCTGATCTTCACCCGCGATGCCACGGCGCCGGGGGGACTCGAACTGGCCTACTGGGTCGCGCTCGATTCGCAGAACAAGCGCACGACAATCCAGCTCAAGAACCAGCGCTACGGTGTTCCTGTCACTGACAAGGACTTTCGCTGGACCGATCCGCGCCCGCGGGTCCGTCGATAGGAAACAACACCTTGTCGCTCCATGTGCGCCGCTTGCGACAATCTGCGACATTTTCCTGAATTTCGTTCACTTGGCAGCAAGCCAACCGCCCCTACATTGAACTTGTCAGAGCGGCTCGAGGCGGGTTTCCCCCCTGTTGCCCACGCCTCCGCATGGCCCTTCTGACTTAGCGTGACGAACGCTTATGGAACCCTCGACCCCTTGCCCCCGGGTCGAGGGTTTTCCATGTCCCGGCAACCGTGTCGGCGTCATCGCCGCGAACGCGGGAACGACGCGTGCGGCTCTGGCAATTCCGGCACGCCCCCCCTAAAGCGCTCACATGCTCAAGATTGCCACCTGGAACATCAATTCCGTCCGCCTGCGCATCGATCAGGTCGGGCGCTTCCTGACCGAGCATGCGCCGGACGTTCTCTGCCTGCAGGAGATCAAGGTCGCCGAACATCTCTTCCCGCACGAGGCGTTCGAGAAGCTGGGCTACACGCACCGTGCCGTCCACGGCCAGAAGGGCTACCACGGCGTCGCGACGGTAAGCCGCGTGCCGTTTCGCGAATTCAGCCGGCACGACTGGCAGGACAATGGCGAGGCCCGCCACGTCGGCATCGAATTGCTCGGCGCGGGCCAGGGCATGGTGCTCGAAAACGTCTATATTCCCGCCGGCGGCGACGTTGCCGATCGCGGACTCAATCCCAAGTTCGGCCAGAAACTCGACTTCATCGGACGCATGACAAGATGGGCCGACGCGATCGACCGCCCGACGATGATCGTCGGCGATTTCAACATCGCCCCGCTCGATTGCGACGTTTACGACCACAAGGCGCTCCTCAAGGTCGTCAGCCACACGCCGATGGAAGTCGAGACGCTAGACCGCTTCAAGGACGCACACGGCTGGGTCGACCTGGGCCGCGAATTCATCCCGGCGCCGGAACGCAATTATTCGTGGTGGTCCTACCGCAGCTACTGGCGCCAGAAGGATCAGGGTCGCCGGCTGGACCACATGTGGGCCTCTCCGGACCTGGCCCGTCAGGCGAGAGCGCATCGCTTCGTCGAGGAAACACGCAGATGGGAGCAGCCAAGCGACCATGTGCCGCTGATTACGGAACTCGAGATCTGAGCAGGAAACGCCCCTCCCCTGCCCCGCGCCGGGTCGCCCTTGCGCTGGATGCCCTGCGGCACGGCTGGCCAATTCGCGTTGGCCGGGGACCGGTTCTGCTTCCCGCCGAGACCGGATTCGCACCCGGCGTGACCGCGCCGCGCATGCTGATCTCCGCCGCGCGCGCGGTGACGCTCAAGCTTGCCAACCAGCGCGAAGCGGCGATTCCCGAAGCGCCGGTACTGATCCGCGCCGCCGATCCGTTCGATCTGGAAACCGCCCGAGCCGTCGCCGATCCGGCACTCGACCTGCGCTACCCCATGAAGGGGCCGTTTGCCGCCGAGCACATCGACGATCCCGAAGCCGCGCGAACCGCCATGGAACTGGCGCGGCTGGCCGGCATCCTCCCCGCCTTCCTCGTTGCTCCGGAAATGGATGGAGACGTTCAGGACGTATCATCCGAGGATCTCGCAGGCTGGAAGGATACCAGCCGTCTCGCCATAGCCTCACGCGCGCGCCTGCCGGTTGCGGCCTGCGAAGATACGGAGATCGTGGCCTTCCGTTCCATCGACGATCTGCGTGAACATGTCGCACTGGTGATCGGCGCGCAGGCCGGCGAGCGGGCGCCACTGGTCCGGCTCCACTCCGAATGCCTGACCGGTGACATCCTCGGCAGCCTCAAGTGCGATTGCGGCCCGCAGCTCGATGCCTCGCTTCACGCGATGGCGGACGAGGCCGGCGCCGGCGGCTGGGGCGTGCTGCTCTACATGCGCCAGGAAGGGCGCGGCATCGGCCTCATCAACAAGCTGCGTGCCTATCGGCTGCAGGACCAGGGCTTCGATACGGTCGACGCCAACAACCGCCTCGGCCTGCCTACGGAGGCGCGCGATTTTCCCACGGCGGCGCGCATGCTGGAACTGCTCGGCGTTCATGCGATCCGGCTGATGACGAACAATCCGGCCAAAGTCGCCGCGCTGGAGGCGGTGGGCGTCACCGTGGCCGAGCGCGTGCCCCACAGCCTGCCGCCCAACCCGCACAACGAACGCTACCTGACGACCAAGCGCGACCGAACCGGCCATATTCTCTGACGCTTTCAGCGTCTCTCGTAGCGGACCAGCCCTGCCCCCAGCGTGTTCCCGGAGAGGCTCAGGGTATCTCCCGACCAGTCGGCGACGAAGGCGCTCCTGCGATCGATCCCGGGCGCGAAGCGGGCATCGTTGTTCTCGATCTGCAGCCCCTGTGAGCTGTGATAGCGGTGCTCGGCGGCGACGGCGATGAAGGCCGAGTAATTCTCCTTGTCGCGCCCCTGCACGAACCAGTTCTCCGCGATCCGGCCGGTGGCGCCGTCGGGCAGATCGATCATGTAATTGGAGCCGCGCCCGCGCGTATCGTCGAAGCTGGAGTTGAGAATGGCGACGCGCGCGGCCCGGCTCTTAGCGTAGTGTCCGCCGGCGCCGGCCTCGAAGCGACTGCGAGTGACGGTCAGTGCGCCGTAGTTGCCGACATAGATCGAATGGGCGCAGCCACCGCCGCCCTCGCACGTGCCGAGCCGGGTGAATGTGGATTTGTCGATCGTTATGGTGCCGTCCGGGTTATCCGCCGTGAGCAGCCCCTGCTCGCTATCGCGGAACCAGCTTTGCGAGACCGCCAGGTCGCCGCCCTCGAGCCGGATGCCCGCCCCGTTCTTGTCCGCCACACGGATATTGGCGAAGACCATCCCCTCGACGCGCGCGCTGCGTCCGCGCAGGACCAGCGCTGCCTTGTCCTCGCAGGCCACTCCGTCGAGTACGGCCTGACCGGGAACCCGCGCCTTGTAGGTAACCTCTCCCTCGGCCTGTACGGCGCAGTCGGCAAAGCGCATGGGCGCGAAAACAATCGTACCGCGACCAGTGCCGATGGCGTCCACTGCGTCCTGCAACCTCGCATAGCTGCGGCCGGTTTCCTCCACGGTATACGGCGGGGCGGCCTGGCCCAGCGAAAGGGACGCGGGAAGGGCTGTGCCGCCGATCACGGCGAAAGTGGCGAGAAGTCTGGTCGTGCTACGCATGGAGCCCTGATAGGGCGTGACGGTTAAGATCGCGCAAACCGCCCGGTCGGCCTCGCCTCAGTGATCGTCGATAGCAGGTTGAATGTGGACCGATTCGGTCCTACCATGGTTGCTGCGGGCCGGGCCCCTCTGGCGCGGCGCAAGCTTGACGGTGCCTGGCACCTGCAGGCCGGCGCCACGTGATGTCGGACCGCATCGGGTGAAACCGATGCAGGATCCGGTGGCCGTTTGAGACCCTCCAAACGCTCCGGCTATTTCGAATTTTGCATCGGCTCTCCGATCGAACCAAAAGCTTGTTCGATAGGGATTTGACATGACCGAACGCATTTTTCTCCTGCTCGAGCGCCATCAGCGCCTCGATTCCCTGCTACGCATCGCACAAAGCAGGCGCTTCGCCGATCCGTACAAGATTGCCAGCCTGAAAAAGAGGAAGGCTCGCATCAGGGACAGACTGGTCCGGCAAACACCCCCCGTTGCCGGTTTACCGGGTCTGTAACCCAGCGCCGGCGCGTGGCCCCCCAAATAGTTTGCGCGCCGGCGCACCCTGCCTCCTCCTGCCAGGTGCATCCCATGGATATCCTGTTCGCTGACTGGCTGGGCACTCCAGCCTGGTTCTGGCTGAGCTTTCTCGGCGTGGTCTTTCTTCTCACCGCCTTCGATCTCGGCTTCCTGCACAAGGAAGACAAGGAGATGGGCATTGCCGAATCCATCCGCCTTTCGATCTTCTACATCGCCGTAGCCATGCTCTTCGGCGTATGGGTCTGGGTCCAGAAGGGTGCCGAGTCCGGAATGGAGTATTTCACCGGATACTTCATCGAAAAGGCGCTCTCGATCGACAACGTCTTCGTCATTTCGTTGATCTTCGGCTTCTTCTGCATCGCGCCCAAGTACCAGTACCGGGCGCTGCTGTGGGGCATTCTGGCGGTCATCGTACTGCGCGGCTTGATGATCGCGGGCGGCGCGGCGCTCCTCGCGTCTGCATACTGGATCATGTACGTCTTCGCGGCGTTCCTGATTTTCACCGGCTTCAAGATGTTCTTTACGGGCGAGGACGCGCCTGACATCGGCAGAAACCGGGCTGTCCGCTGGATTTCGCGGCACATGCGGGTAACGCAGGAACACCACGGGTCGCACTTTTTCGTGAAAGTGCCCGACGCCACCGGCAGGATGGTGCACGCGGCTACGCCGCTGTTTCTTGCGCTCGTCGTGATCAATTTCGCCGATCTCGTGTTCGCGGTGGATTCGGTGCCGGCGATCTTCGCGATCACGAGAGACACTTTCATCGTCTATACCTCGAACATCATGGCGATCCTGGGCCTCCGCGCCCTTTATTTCGCCTTGGCGGCGATGGTGCACCGGTTCCACTACCTCAAGTACGGGCTGGCTGCGGTGCTGGTGTTCATCGGCGCCAAGATCTTCGTGGCTGACTTCGTCCTGGGCGGGGCCAAGTTTCCGCCCCTTGTGAGCCTTGGCGTCACCCTGGCCCTGATCGCGGGCGGCGTGATCTGGTCGCTCTGGGCCACGCGCCGGGAGGAACGAGCCACGTAGCGCGGGAAATCGATGTGTACAGGTGGCCATCGGCACGGCTAGGGCTCGTCGCCGATGGCCACCAGTCTCGAAACCGGAAGCCCCGCGCCGGGCTGGAGCGCGCGACATCTGGCGGCGCTCCTGCTTGCCAACTTCGCGCTTGCGCTCGGCCCCTTCCTGGTGCGCCTCGCGGATACGGGATCGGTTGCGGCGGGCTTCTGGCGGTTGATGATCGCGATGCCCTTCGTCTTTCTGCTTTCGCTGGGCGAACCGGCGCAGCAGCGGCGGGTCGGGGGCGCGGCGCTGCTCATCGTGCTGGGCGCTGGCGTCGCCTTCGCGCTGGACCTTGCCGCATGGCACATCGGCATCGAGACGACCAAGCTCGCCAATGCATCGCTGTTCGGCAACGGCGGCAGCGTGATCCTGATGGCCTGGGGCCTCATCGCCGCGCGGCGCCAGCCGCGATTGCTCGAGCTGACGGCGATCGCAGCGGCCCTTTCCGGCGCAGCGCTGCTGATGGGCGGCTCGCTCGAAATCAGCCGTGCAAACCTGATCGGCGACCTTTACTGCCTGCTCGCGGGCTTTCTCTACGCCGTCTACATCCTGATGATCGGCGCGGTGCGTTACCGGCTGGGCCAGTATTCGCTTCTCTTCAACTCCATGTTCGCGAGCGTGCCGCTGATGTTTCTCATCGCCTGGGCACGCGGCGAGGCGATCTGGCCGGGTGACTGGACGCCGCTCCTCGCGCTGGCTTTCACCAGTCAGCTCGTCGGGCAGGGTTTCCTGGTCTATTCGCTCAGAAACTTCCCGCCACTGATCATCGGTCTGGCACTGCTGACCCAGCCCGCAATCTCGGCGACGATAGGCTGGCTGGCCTTCGGCGAAGTGCTTACGAGAGGCGATGTGACCGGTATGATCCTGCTCGCCGGCGCACTGGCGATGGCGAAGGCAGGGGATCGGCCACTGAAGGTGAGAAGCTGAAGCGATGGCGCGCCTGATCCTGTTCAACAAGCCTTATGACGTGCTCTCGCAGTTCACCGACACCCGTTCGCCGACCCCGCGAGCCACGCTGTCGGACTACATCGACCTGCCCGGCGTCTATCCCGCCGGCCGGCTCGACCGCGACAGCGAAGGCCTGCTCCTGCTCACCGACGATGGTCGGCTTCAGGCACGGATCGCCGATCCCAGGTTCAAGCTGCCCAAGACATACCTCGTGCAGATGGAAGGCGAACCGGATGGCGATGCCCTTGGCCGCCTGCGCAAGGGCGTGGAACTGAACGACGGCCTGACGCGGCCCGCACGGGCCGAGCGCATCGCCGATCCGCAACTCTGGCCGCGCGACCCGCCGGTGCGTTTCCGCAAAACGGTGCCCGATTGCTGGATCAGCCTGACGATCAACGAAGGCCGCAACCGACAGGTCCGCCGAATGACCGCCGCCATAGGGCATCCGACCCTGCGCCTCGTGCGCTGGAGCGTGGGCGACTGGACGCTCGATGGCCTGGCGCCCGGCCAATGGCGCGAAACGCGGATCTCGCCGCACCGGCCTTAGAGCGGCGTGCGGTATATCTGAGTCACCGTGATTGCCTCAGGAAGCCTCTCGGCAAGGAGCGTTGTGCAAGTCGGGCTGGTTGCCCGGATAAGCAACGTGACGCTGTCCGAGGGGCTTCCTGAGGCAACCCCGAAGGGGCGGGCCTCTTTTGGCCGATCGCAGCGTCACTCGTCAGTCACTATGCAAAGGCATGGCTCTTTCCTCGCTCCTCGCGCTCGGCCAAAATCGGCTCCGTCACGGTGGCTCAGATATACCGCACGCCGCTCTAGGCGGCTACCGTGGCTTCCGGAACCGAGGGCTCATCGCCCGTCGGCGGCTCCGTCCTGTCGGCCTTCCTCACCGCGGATTCCCGCTCGGGCGCGTCGAACACCGGGACCGGAGGCGACAGCACCTTCTCGCCGTCGCGCTCGCCAAGCGTCGCCACGAGCACCCCGGCACGCGACTTTTTGGCCTCATACATGATAGCGTCGGCGGCCCTCAGTTCAGTGTCGATCTCCCTGGAACCGTCCGGCAGAAGCAGCACGCCGAGGCTGCAGGTAAGCCGGCGAGCGGCCTCCGGTGCGCCTGCATTGATCGTGCGATGCAATCTCCTCGCCACGACCTGCCCGGCCTCGGCATCCCTCAGCTTCATGAAAATGACGAATTCATCGCCGCCCATGCGGGCGAAGACGTCGCCCTTGCGGATGGTCTTCCGGACGATTTCGGCAAATGTCGTCAGGCTTCGGTCTCCCTGACCGTGTCCTTCCTCGTCGTTGACCTTCTTGAGCCCATCCAGATCGGCATAGATCAGGGCCGACCATCCGCCCTGGCATCGGCCGCTTTCGACAAGCTCGAAGAAGGCCTGCCGGTTCAATGCTCCCGTAAGGGCATCGGTCCGGGCGAAGCGCCATTCGCGTTCGCAGGATTTGCGCGCCATGCCGATGAAAACCACGACAATCGTGATGCCAAGAACGCGTACCGCCAGGTTCGCGACCGCGACTTCCGATCCGTTCGGATAGAAAGGCAAGGTGCCCGTCAGCAGCTTGACGAGCAGCACCGTCAGACCGATGGCAATTGCCGTGCGCGCGCTCAACGACCAGGCGGCCAGCGCGATTACCGCAAGGTAAACCGGCCCGAACCAGATCTCTCCGGGCAAGAGATATTCGACGAACGCTACCGCGCAGAGCAGCGCTATAACGATCGTCCAGGCCAGTCGCGGCGGTATCCGGAACAGAAAGGAATGCTCCAGCAAGAGGCCGGTATGCTGCGCTTCCCTGCGCTCGATCTGACCTCTCGATGGCATGGCGCATGCTTAGGCGCACCGCCCATAATTTCAAGTTAAAGGCCGCGCTCAGCCCATCTGCAGGCCGCAGTAGGCGCCCAGCTTGTTGCCGTCCGGATCGCGAAGATAGGCCCCGAACGCGCCTCGCGCCTGCGGTTTGGCTTCCGGCTCGCCCTCGCTGGTGCCGCCATTGGTCAGGCCTGCCGCGTGCCAGGCCCTCACCGCGTCCTCGCTTTCGGCCTCGAAGATGATGGTGCCGCCGTTGGCGGATGTGCAGGGCTCACCATTACGCGCCGGGCCGAGCAGGAACTTCACACCGCCCAGGTCCCACATCACTATCGGATACTGCTCCGGCGTCGCACACGGCGCCAGACCCAGCGCGCCGAACGTCGCGTCGTAGAAAGCACGGGATTTCGCAAGGTCGTTCGATCCCAGGCGCAGACTCTTGAGCAGCATTGACTTCTCTCCCTCTCGTTTACGGCGCAAGAGTGTCGACGGGCATGTGGCGGGTCAATCGCGCCCGCTTGCGCCCCGGCGATATCGCGCGCGGGAGGCCGGGGAGACCCCAGTCAAACCGCCAACTTATCCACGCGTTCCGGTGAGTGATAAATCCGGCACGGGTGGACGCTGCCACGCGGCTTTGGCATTCGATGAAGACCATGTGGCACATCTTCCAGTTCCCGCTCTGTCCGTTCAGCCGCAAGGTCCGGCTCCTCATGGCGGAGAAGGGAATCGCCTACGAACTGCAGTCGGCGCGCCCGTGGGAGAACGAGGACCGCCTCTTCGCCATGAACCCGGCCGGTCGCACGCCGGTGATCAGCGAGACCGAGCGCAACATCGTGCTCTCCGACAGCCGGGCGATCTGCGAATATTTCGAGGAAACGGTCGAGCGCAATCCGCTGATCAGCGGCACTGCGCAGCAGCGCGCCGAAATCCGCCGCCTGATCGCGATGTTCGACGAGAATTTCTTCGGCGACGTCTCCGGCCCGCTCCTGCACGAGCGGATGAAGAAGCGCCTGATCCTGCGCCAGTCCCCCGACGCGAAGATGCTGCGCGAGGCGATGAAGCTGGCGCACGACTATCTCGACTACATCGACTACCTGATCGACAACCGCCCGTGGCTCGCCGGATCGACCATGACGCTGGCCGACCTCACCGCCGCCGCGCAGCTTTCAGTGGCGGACTACCTGGGCGGCATCGACTGGTCGAGCCACGAACAGGCCCGCGCCTGGTACCTGGTGATGAAATCGCGCCCCAGCTTCCGCCCGCTGCTCAGCGAGCGCATGGAAGTGATCCAGCCGCCGAGCCATTATGCCGAGGTGGATGCATAGGGTATCCGCAAGTTACGTCGCTTTCTTCGTCCCGAACCGCCCGTGCTTGCGGAACTGCACCATCCAGCGGTCGAGGAACAGCGCCAGTGGACGCGGCTCCACGCCTAATTCGGCAAGGCCGGGCAGGTCTCCGCTGGCCACGCTTCCGGCCGTGAGCAGCCGGAACTGGTCGCTGGTGATCGGCGCGCCGGGCAGCCATCCGGTAGCGCCCGCGATCAGGCCGCCGACCGCATCCGGCAGCGCGATCAAACGGCGCGAGCGACCCGCGGCGTCGGCAATGCGACGGTTGAGTTCCAGCATCGTCAGCACTTCGGGGCCGGCGATCTCATAGGTCTTGCCGCCGTGGGCCACGGGATCGGCAAGGGCGTTGCCGATCGCCTCGGCCGCGTCGTCGACGAAGAGCGGTTGCAGCCTGGCCTCGGGGCCGAACACGGGCAGCACGGGGAACATGCTGATCAACCGGCCGAACATCATCACGAAGTTGTCGTCCGGGCCGAACATCAGCGAAGGCCGCAGGATCGTCGAGGTGGGAAAGGCCTCACGCACGGCAGCTTCGCCATCGGCCTTGGTGCGCGCGTAGTCGACTTCCGATTCGGCATCTCCGCCGATCGCCGAGATGTGGACGAAGGCCCCGGCACCGGCCGCGCGGGCGGCGGCGGCAATCCTGCCGGCACCCTTGCCCTGCAACGCATCGAGATTGCCGGCGAAGGCGCCCACGAGGTTCACCACCGCGTCCGACCCGGCCAGCACCGCCGCCAGCGATTCGGGCTTCGTCACGTCGACCCGCGCGAACTGCACCTGCCCCAGATTGCCCAGCGGCTTGACCGAGAAGGCCTTCTGCGGATTGCGGCTGGCAACGCGCAGCCGCGCGCCGCGCGCCAGCAGTTCCTGCGCAAGGTGGCGGCCGACAAAGCCGCTGCCGCCCAGGACGGTGACGATCTTGCCGGCGAGAGAATTGTCAGGGCGTTGGCTCATGGGTCGGGCTTTCGGTCCTTCGAATGCGACGCTCTTCGCGCCGCTGCGCATGATTTTTCGCCCTTGGCACAAGCCCATCGCCGGGGCAACCGACCAAACACGCCCGCCCCGCCCGGCACCACCGCACACCCGAACCAAACAATTCGCACCTGCTTGCACCAAAGCGTTGACAAGCCCCCGGCCAGACCTTAGTGGCGCCCACCTACCCTACGGGATGCCAGCAAGGCACCCCGACCGTGCCCAGATGGCGGAATTGGTAGACGCACCGTCTTCAGGTGGCGGCGCTCGAAAGGGCGTGGAGGTTCGAGTCCTCTTCTGGGCACCAGCTACCTGCTCGCAGGTATCCCCAAATGTTCGAAAAGCCCGGATTTCTCCGGGCTTTTTGCTATCTGGCGTTCGCAGGTGTTCGTCCGTAAAGGCCCCCAACCGCGATCACGTGGGGGCCTTTTGGGGGCCTCGAAAAGGGCATGCGATCAGCCCCCTCCGGCCTTGAGTTCGTCGAGCCAGTCGCTCCACCACTGCATCATCTCGACCCGCTCATCCCAATAGGCGGTGCGGTTGTAGATGGCGCTGGTTGCGTTACCCACCTGCCGGGACATTGCACGTTCAATGGCGTCGGGGTTCCATTTTCCGCTCTCGTTGAGCAGCGAACTCGCGGTGGAGCGAAAGCCGTGGGCGGACTGCTTGCCGGCGTAGCCCAGCCGCCTCAATGCGCCATTAACGGTGTTTTCGGAAATCGGCTTGCTCCCCGTGTGGAAGGCGGGGAACACGTAAGGGCCGTTTCGCAGTTCCGCCATTTCACGGATGATCGCCAATGCCTGCCGGGAAAGTGGTACGTCGTGCGGCCGACGCTTCTTCATGTCCGCAATCGGAGGAGACCAGCGGGCACCGTCGAGATCCAAGTTTTCCCATTTCATCTTCCGGATTTCACCGGGGCGCTGGAACAGGTGCGGGGTAATCCGCAGAGCGGCAAGCGTTGACGGGTAGCCTGTGCAGTTGTCGATCGCTTGAAGCAGCTTGCGCAGTTCATCGACATTGATGATGGCAGCCATGTGGTTGACCTCGGGCGCCAGCAGGGCGCGCTGCAACGCAACGGTTGGGTTGTTTGTGGCCCGGCCCGTCGCGATCGCGTAGTTGAAAACCTGACCGGCGACCGACCTGAGGCGCTTCGTGGTTTCCCTCGTTGGCAAGGACAAGCCGCGCCCCCTGCAGGGCAGCCAATTGCGCGGGCAGCGGATGTCCATCCGAGCTTGATCCACCGCTGGCGGCGGGAGCGCACGCAGCGGGTTTGTTCGTCGGACAGCCAGGCGAGTTTTATGCCGGT
>NZ_BMHK01000029.1 GCF_014640675.1 Novosphingobium endophyticum
CTCGTTGCAGGTTGGTCTAGACACCCAAATTCCTACAACAAGCCAATGGTTTACGCTACTCCCGCCAACCATCACGACCAGTCCGATGAATAGGAGAGGCTAGAGCGGCGTGCGGTATATCTGAGGCAACCCCGAAGGGGCGGGCCCCTTTTGGCCGATCGCAGCGTCACTCGTCAGTCACTATGCAAAGGCATGGCTCTTTCCTCGCTCCTCGCGCTCGGCCAAAATCGGCTCCGTCACGGTGGCTCAGATATACCGCACGCCGCTCTAGGGGCGTCCGCGAGGACGACACCCCCGCGGCGCGGCGGCGTAACCCTTTGACGCCGCGCGCCGGCCGCCGTAATCCCGGCGGCCATGACGGCCATCACGCGTTTCGCCCCTTCGCCCACCGGGCATCTGCACGTCGGTAACATCCGCACCGCGCTGCACAACTGGCTTCTCGCGAAGCAGGCGGGCGGCCGGTTCCTGCTGCGGATCGATGATACCGACGCCGCGCGCAGCCGGGAGGAATACGTCGAGGGGATTCGCGCCGATCTGGCATGGCTCGGCATCCTTCCCGAGGGCGAGGAGCGGCAGTCGGCGCGCTTCGACCTCTACGAACGCGAGTTCGAGCGGCTCAAGGCGGCGGGCCGCGTCTATCCGTGCTGGGAAAGCCAGCAGGAACTCGAACTCAGGCGCAAAGTGCTGCTCGGTCGCGGACTGCCACCGATATATGACCGGGCGGCGCTGAACCTTACCGAGGCGGAGAAGGCGGCGAAGCTTTCCGCCGGGGAAGAGCCGCACTGGCGGTTTCGGCTCGACCACGGCCACCCGATCATCTGGGAGGACGGCATTCGCGGCACGCAGCACTTCGATCCGGCGCAGATGTCGGACCCGGTAGTGCGCCGTGCCGACGGATCGTGGCTCTATATGCTGCCTTCGGTGATCGACGACATCGCCATGGGCGTGACCGACATCCTTCGCGGCGAGGACCACGTTTCCAACACGGCCACGCAAGTCCAGATGTTCGGGGCGCTGGGCGCGCCGCCCCCGCGTTTCGCGCACGAGGCGCTTCTGGTGGGGGCCGAGGGCAAGCTGTCGAAGCGACTCGGTTCGCTGGGCGCGGCGCATTTCCGCGGGGCGGGGATCGAACCGCAGGCGCTGGTGGCGCTGCTTGGACGGCTCGGTACCTCCGATCCGGTCGATCCTTCACTCGATGGAGCGGCTCTGGCGGCGGGTTTCGACCTCTCGCGCTTCGGCCGTGCGCCCGCGCGTTTCGACGAGGCGGAACTGGAGCGGGTCAACGCCGCTATCGTCCATGTCCTCCCGTTCGCGGCGGTGAGGGACCGCCTGCCCGAGGGGATGGACGCGGCGGCGTGGGAAGCGGTGCGGCCGAACCTGTCGCATGTTTTCGAGGCGGCGGACTGGTGGCGCGTGGTGAAAGGCCCGGTAGAGGCCCCGGCCTTTTCGGACGAGGATCGCGCCTATCTGGCGCAGGCCGCCGAGGCGCTTTCGACGCTCGATTGGGGCGAGGGCGCCTGGAAGGCGTTGACCGAGACGCTGAAGGCGGCGACCGGGCGCAAGGGCAAGGCGCTGTTCCTGCCGCTGCGCCAGGCGCTGACGGGCATGGACCACGGGCCGGACATGGCGACGCTGCTCCCGCTGATCGGTCGCGATGCGGCCACCATGAGGCTGCGGGCAGCGGCCTGACCCCGACTTGAGCGGAGTCACGCGGTGATTACGTGTGAAAACAATCCATTGACGCGGATCAATGGCGGCATTCACGGACTTTCCTAACCTGGCTCTCGCCGGCACCTGCGAAGAGGTCCGTTGGCGCGCTTCGTCCTACTCGCGGCGCGCGTGTGGCACGGCCTGTCACGCGGCGGATCTTCGAGAACGGCGAGGGGGCTGATCGGGGGGCTTCGCCGTGCCGGGCCAGCCTGCGGGTTCGGGGGGACCTCGCAGGCTGGCGAACCGGCGGGCCGATGAGTCTGGCCTGAAGCGCGCAATCTGGTTACAAAAGCATACCAGCGAATCGGTCGTCGTCCGGGGCCTGCCCATGCCGCGCGTGATCTTCACCAGCCATCTCGGCGGCCTCGTGCCGGAGGGCGAAGCCGTGTTCGCGGGCGAAACCGTGGGCGAGGTGCTGGCCGGGGCTTTCGCCGCCTGGCCCGGCCTGCGGCACTACATTCTCGACGATCAGGAACGCGTACGAAAGCACGTCGTCATCTTCCTCGGCGAGGTCAGGCTGGCGAATGAAGGGGCGCTGGCCGCGCCCGTTTCCGATACATCCGAAATATACGTGCTGCAGGCCCTCTCGGGCGGTGCCTGCTGATAACCGGGAGACACGAGATGTCCGATCGCATCGTCGCCGCGACCCGCAAGGGCCTGTTCTACTTCAGCCGCAACGCCTCCGGCTGGAACCTCGATGGCGAGGCGTTCCTGGGTTCGCCAATGACCAATGTGTTCCCGGACCCGCGCGACGGCATGCTCTATGCCGCCGCGAACCTCGGGCATTTCGGGCCGAAGATGCACCGCTCCGCAGACGGCGGGGTCAGTTGGGAAGAGATCGCCACCCCGGCTTTCGCCAGGGAAGAGCCTGCCGAGGGGGAGGATGAGGCCAGGGGGCCGTCGGTGGTGCAGATCTGGTCGATGGCGCCCGGCAGTGGCGGTGCGGGCGATCTCTGGGCCGGGACCATCCCCGGCGGCCTTTTCCGCAGCCGCGATGGCGGTGCAAGCTGGGAACTGAACGAACCGCTATGGACCATGCCCGAGCGCGAGCGCTGGATGGGCGGGGGCTATGACGAGCCCGGCATTCACTCGATCTGCGTCGATCCCCGAGATGCGGGCCGCATCGCGCTTGCGGTTTCCACCGGCGGGGTCTGGCTCAGCGAGGACGACGGGAAGAGCTGGCGCGTCGCCTCGAAGGGACTGCGCGCCGCGTATATGCCGCCCGACATGGCCTACGACGAGGTCATGCAGGACGCCCACCAGATGGTGCAGTGCGCGGCCTCGCCCGATACGTACTGGATCCAGCACCACAACGGCATCTTCCGCTCGAGAGACAACCTCGCGAGCTGGAACGAGATCGAACCGCAGGTCTGTCCGGCTTTCGGTTTCGCCGTGGCGGCGCATCCCGATGACCCTGAGACCGCCTGGTTCGTGCCGGCGGTGAAGGATGAGTTTCGCTATCCGCGGGACGCCAGGTTCGTCGTCAGCCGCACGCGCGACGGAGGCGAAAGTTTCGACATCCTCGATCGGGGCCTGCCGAGGGAAGCGAGCTACGATCTCGTTTACCGTCACGCCCTTGATGTCGATGCCACGGGCGAGAGGCTGGTCATGGGCTCGACCACCGGCGGCGGCTGGGTTTCCGAGGACGGCGGAGACTCGTGGCAGATGCTGCCCGCGCGTCTGCCGCCGGTCTATGCGATGCGTTTCGTATGAGGCGATCGCCTCAGAAACTCTTCTGCCTGTAAACCTGGCGGAGATCGCCTTCCCATTCGCCGTGATAGCGGTCGAGCAGGCGCTGCGCCGGAACCCTGCCCGTCGTCACGATCTCGTGCAGAGGCTCCAGATAGCCGGTCTCATTGTCCCCGCCCGCATTCAGCCGGCCGCGCGCGGCAAGACCGCACCGTGCGATGTCCAGCACTTCGCCGGCAATGTCGCGCAAGGTGCCGCCGCCGGGGATGGGAGCGTCGAGACCGAGCTTCGGCACCGAACCGCGCAGCGTTTCGCGGCCCTCCATGTCCCAGTCCTTCACCAGATCCCAGGCCGCCTCGAGCGCGGTCTGGTCATAGAGCAGGCCGACCCACAGCGCGGGCAGGGCGCAGATGCGGTTCCAGGGGCCGCCGTCGGCGCCGCGCATTTCCAGGAACGACTTGAGGCGCACTTCGGGGAAGGCGGTGGAGAGGTGGTCCTGCCAGTCGCTCATGCGTGGCAGCTCGCCGGGAAGGGCGGACAATTCGCCCCTGAGGAAGTCGCGGAACGATTGTCCCGCGGCGTCGATGTACCTGCCGTCGCGGAAGACGAAATACATCGGCACGTCGAGCATGTAGTCGACGTAGCGCTCGTAGCCGAAGCCGTTCTCGAAGACGAAAGGCAGCATGCCGGTTCGGTGCGGGTCGGTGTCGGACCAGATGTGGCTGCGGTAGGAGAGATAGCCGTTGGGCTTGCCCTCGGTGAAGGGCGAATTGGCGAAAAGCGCGGTTGCCAGCGGCTGCAGCGCCAGCGAGGTGCGGAACTTGAGCGCCATGTCCGCCTCGCTCGAATAGTCGAGGTTGACCTGGATCGTGCAGGTGCGCAGCATCATGTCGAGGCCCATGGAGCCCACGCGCGGCATGTGCCGCAGCATGATGTCATAGCGCCCCTTGGGCATAATCGGCAGGTCTTCGCGCCGCTTGTCGGGCCACATGCCAAGGCCGAGGAAACCCTTGCCGATGCGGTCGCCGATGGCCTTGACCTGCGTGAGATGCCGCCCGGTCTCCGCGCAGGTCTCGTGCAGGTTTTCGAGCGGCGCGCCGGACAGTTCGAGCTGACCCGCCGGCTCGAGGCTGACGGTTCCGTCCTCGCCTTTCATGGCGATGACGTTGCCGCCCTCGACGATGGGTTCCCAGCCGAACTCGACAAGCGCCATCAGCAGGTCGCGGATGCCGCCGGGTTCGTCATAGGACGGCGCGTGGAGGTCGGCCTTGTCGTAGACGAACTTCTCGTGCTCGGTGCCGATCCGCCACTGCGCGCGCGGCTTTTCGCCCGCTGCCATCGGCGCGGCGAGTTGATCCGGGTTCTCGATCAGCGGATCTTCGCGATCCGTTACCTCGCGGGTACTCATGCGCGGGGAGGTAATGCTCCCGATGACGGGACGCCAGCGTTATTTGTTCAAGTTATAGTCAATTTCTCGCGGGCTACCAATCGCCGGCCAGGGCCATCCAGAGCGCCGTCGCGGCAAGGCTCGCGGTCTCTCCTCTCAGGATGCGCGGGCCGAGTGTGATGGCATGGGCTTGCGGCAAGGCGCGGATCAGGGCGCGCTCGCTGTCGTCGAATCCGCCTTCGGGTCCGATCAGCAGCGCGGCCGGCCCCTTGTGCGCCGCGAACCGCGTGGCGGCGCATTCGCCCCCTGTCTCGTCCGCGAAAAACAGCGCGCGATCCTGGGGCCAGTCGCGCAGGAGCGCATCCAGCTTCAGCGGTTCGCCAATCGCGGGCAGAGCGGTGCGGGCGCATTGTTCGGCCGCCTCGGTGACGATGGTCCGCGCACGTTCCGCATTGAGCCGGTCGGCGACGCAGCGGCGCGTGATTACCGGCTGGATGCTGCGGACGCCCAGTTCGGTGGCCTTTTCGAGCACGAGGTCGAAGTTCGGTTTCTTCAGCAGCGCGGCACACAGCGTGAAGTCGGGTACCTGCTCGCGCGGGCGCAGGCGCTCGCGGGGGATGACGATCACATCGCGCTTGCCCGCCGCCGTGACTTCGCAGGCCCATTCGCCGGTTTCATCGTCGCACAGAATCACGGCATCGCCGGCAGCGATCCGCATGACTTTCGAGAGATAGTGCGCCTGTCCGCCCTCGATGGTGACGGCGGCCCCTTTGGCCAGCGGGCCGGGAACGAAGAGGCGAGGCGCGGAGCGCGGGGGCCAGGCGGGAGTTGCGACCATCGGCGCCCTTCTTGCGCGATCGCACGCGCGGCGCAACGGGTCTGTGCCAGGAACAGCCGGCGGAAACGCGATGACAGCGCGGCCATGATCGACTAGGCCGGCCGCGTGACTGAACCGGCCTTCGTTCCCGACACCCAGCGCCGCGGCCTCGTTTCCATGTTGCCGCCGGCCACGCGCGACTATGCGATGCTGGCGCGCTTTGACCGGCCGATCGGCAGTTGGCTGCTGTTCTGGCCCTGCGTCTGGGGCGTGCTGCTGGCGGGCGGTCAGGATCTTCTGGGCTGGACCGCGTGCGCGGTGCTGATTGCGTGGCTGCTGCTCGGCTCGGTCGTCATGCGAGGCGCGGGCTGCGTCTACAACGATATCGTCGATGCCGAACTCGACCGGAAAGTCGCCCGCACCGCCAGTCGTCCCGTGGCGAGCGGCAGGGTTCCGAAGCGCGCCGCGTGGGTCTGGCTCTTCACGCTTTGCGGCGTGGGGCTGGTGGTCCTGCTGCAACTGCGCTGGCAGGCGCAGCTTGTCGCGCTTGGCAGTCTTGGGCTGGTTGCGGCCTATCCTTTCATGAAGCGCATCACCTGGTGGCCGCAGGTGTGGCTCGGCCTCGTCTTCACCTGGGGTTCTCTGGTCGGCTGGGTGGAGATCCGGGGCGATCAGGTCGGCGTGCTGGCGGCGCTTTATGGCGGCTCGATCTTCTGGTGCATCGGTTATGACACGATCTATGCCCTGCAGGACCGCGAGGATGATGCGCTTGTCGGCATCCGCTCCTCGGCATTACGGCTCGGAACGCGTGTGCGCACGGGTATGGCCGTGTTCTATTCGCTCACGATCCTGCTCTGGGCGCTTGCGTTCTGGATGCTGCGCGGCGACTGGGTGGCGCTCGTCGCACTCTTCCCCGTTGCGGCCCACCTGGGCTTTCAGGTGGTTACGCTGAGGCCCGACGACGGCGCAAACGCCCTGATACGGTTCCGCTCGAACCGCGACACCGGCTTCATCATGGCGCTCGCCTGCTGGGTGGTGGGGAACGCCGGCGTGGTCTGACTTCGCGGGCGGCTGGCAGGGCGCTCACGAACAGCATGACCCCGCCCCGGCGATCAGCGGCTCATTCATAGCTGACCACTTCGAATTCGATACCGTCCCAGTCGAAGAAATAGAACCGCCGTCCGGGCTCGTAGTCGGCATGGTTGAAAGGGACGAGGCCGGCGTCCATCACCACCTGTTCGGCGGCGTCGAGATCGTCGACAAACAGGCCCACATGGTTGAGCGGTGCGCCCTTGGTGAAACGCTCGCGCTCCTTGCGGTCGGTGTAGACGGCGATGTAGCTGAACGCCTCGCCGACGTGGATGGTCTCGCCGTCGTTGAGGGAGGGGCCGCGCCAGCGTTCTTCCCAGCCGCACAGGTCTCGCAGCAGTTTTGACGAGCGCTCAATGTCGCTCACGGTGATGTTGGCGTGTTCCAGTCTTCCCTTGGGCACTTGCGATTCTCCTTCAAGACCGGCGCGAATCAGCCGGCTTGCCCAAGGTGCAACCTCAAGTTAACTTGAGGTCAAACGGATTTTGGGGAGCGCAATGGCAGCGGACCGGTTCATCTCGATCGGCGATCTGGCGCGGCGCACGGGCGTCGCGGTTTCGGCGATCCGCTTCTACGAGGAGAAGGGGTTGCTCACATCGCTGCGCACGAGGGGCAACCAGCGCCGCTTCCTGCGCTCCGACATCCGGCGCGTCAGCTTTGTCCTCATCGCCCAGAAGCTCGGCCTCGGCCTTGCGGAGATCGAGCGCGAACTTTCCTTTTTGCCGCAGGGACGCACGCCCACGCTGGCGGACTGGGAACGTATCAGCCTGTCGATGCGCGAGGCGATCGACGCGAAGATCGCGCTGCTGGAACTGACCCGCCGCAGGCTGGATGGATGCATCGGTTGCGGCTGCCTGAGCCTGACGAAATGCCAGCTCTACAATGCGGACGACGCCGCCGGCAGCGACGGGGCGGGGCCGCGCTTTGTGCTGAAGTAAGGACTCAGATGCCGAGCACCTTGCGCAGCTCCGCGTTGATGCGTGACTGCCAGCCCTTGCCGGTGGCGCGGAACTTCTCGATCACGTCGGGATCGAGCCGCAGCGTGACCTGCTTCTTGGGGTTCGCGGAGGCGGGGCGGCCGGGATGAGAGAATGTGCCTACGGCCTCACGAACGACCTTCCCGCCAACCGAAAGGCGGGCGTAGCGAAAATGGTCTTCGCTCCATTCTGGGGCATCGTCCGGATCAATCCAGGAATCGTCGGTAACGGGCTTGTTCTCGGTCATTGGCTTTTCTCATTGAAATGATGCGGCGTGCTCCGGCGCGAACAGTCCAAGTAACAGCAACCAAACGCTGATCGAGCATTCCGAAGGTGTTGTACCGTACCTCTCCATACTCGACGCGATCATCGATCCAGGTGAACTCGGCGCCATCGAAAATCTCATTGGTCCGGGCAAAATCCAGACCACGCATCCGCAGGGTCAGTTGGCGCTTGGCCTCATCGAATTCAATCTCCACAATCCGCTCCAGTTTTGGACGCTGAAGAACCGACCACTCGGGCAAATGCAGCTTCGTTCCTGGTGTGGACCCCGGAATTGCACAAAAGCCGAGCAATCGCTCGTTAAATAAATGTAACTACAAAAATTGTCAATCCTACTCCGCCGCCAGCAGTTCCTCCGCGCCCACCAGGTCGACGCTGACGAGGCGTGAGACGCCTCTTTCGACCATGGTCACGCCGAACAGGCGGTGCATGCGGCTCATCGTCACGGCATTGTGGGTGACGATCAGGTAGCGGGTGTCGGTCTCGCGCGTCATGGCGTCGAGCAGGTCGCAGAAGCGCTCGATGTTGGCATCGTCGAGCGGGGCGTCGACCTCGTCGAGCACGCAGATCGGCGCGGGGTTGGTGAGGAACAGCGCGAAGATCAGGGCGACGGCGGTGAGTGCCTGCTCGCCGCCCGAAAGCAGCGTGAGCGATTGCAGCCGCTTGCCGGGCGGCTGGGCGTAGATCTCGAGGCCCGCTTCGAGCGGATCGTCCGAATCGACGAGCGCGAGGTGCGCCTGCCCGCCCTGGAAGAGCTGCTGGAACAGGCGGCGGAAATGGGCGTCGACGGCTTCGAAGGCGGCGCGCAGGCGTTCGCGGCCCTCCCGGTTGAGATTGCCGATCGAGCCGCGCAGGCGGTTCACCGCCTCGGCCAGTTCGGCCTTTTCGGTGACGCTGGAACCCAGCTGGGCCTCGGCTTCGGCCAGTTCGTCGGCGGCGACGAGGTTGACCGGGCCGATCCGCTCCCGGTCGGCAACCAGCCTGTCCATGGCCGCCGATTCCTGCTGCGTGCCGGCGACGTCGGCGGAAGCGAAAACAAAGCGTTCGGGAAGGACCGGCGGCGGGCACTGGAAGCGTTCGCCCGAGACACGGGTCATCTCGATGCGGCGCTCGTCCTCGTTCTCGGCGCGGGCGACCGCTCCGGCACGGGCTTCGCGGGCGCTGGCGAGCGTTTCCTGTGCACCTGCCAGCGCGGCGTCGGCCTGGCGCGCGGCCTCCGTCGCCGCGCCAACGGCGGCTTCGGCCCCGGCCAGCTCTTCCGCAAGACGAGAGCGTACAGCCTCGCCTTTTTCGATCTCGGCCATGAGCGAGGCCGGCTTGGCCGCGATCACGGCGCGCTCAGTTTCGATCTCCTCCAGCCGCCCGGCCATCTGCGCGAGGCGGTTGGTGGCATCGCCCGCCCGCGCCTGCCAGTTACGGATGTCGGCGCGCTGGGCCGCCGTGCGCTCGCGGGCGACCGCCAGTGCCTGATCGTGCGCGGCAAGGCCCGCCGTGGCCGCTTGCAGCGCGCCCCTGGCCGTCTCGTTCCTGGACTGCGCGGCCCGCAGGGCGGCGCGGCCGGTTTCGGGGTCTGGCAGCGCCGCGCGTTTCTCCTCCGCGCTGGCAAGATCCCGTTCGGCGGCCTTGCGCTGCTCGGCCAGTTCGCCCACCGAGGCGTCGAGTTCGGCGCGGCGGGCGTGATGGCGCTGGAGCGCGTCCTCGGCCTGATCGACCGCGCGCAAGGCGCCGCGTTCGGTATCGGCGGCCTGCGCGATCGTGCGCTCGGCGGCGATCACCGATGCCTGCAGGGCGGACAGCTGTTGCTGAATCTCGCCTTGCCGCGCATCGGCCTTTGCGACCGCCTCGCGCAGCCGCGGAAGCTGCGTGTCGAGTTCGGCAAAGCGGTTCTCGGCTTCCAGCCGAGCCGCCTCGGCCGCGCCTTCGCCGCGCGCGACGAAACCGTCCCAGCGTCGCAGCAGGCCCGTGCGCGTCACCAGCCATTCGCCGGGGCCGAGCGGGCGCGCGTCATCCTCGTCGGCGACATGGACCAGCGCGAGCCTTGCGGCGAGTTCGGGCGGGCACTGCGTGACGTGGGCGGCAAGGCTTTCCGGAACGGGCTTCGGCGCCTCCGCGCCCGTCCAGAAACGCCCGTCCGCATTTTCGAGATGCCCGAGCGGCGCCTTGGCGTCGCGGCCGAGCACGGCGGCCAGCGCGCGTTCAAATCCGGGCGCGGCGCGCACGGCGTCGATGGCAACGGGCAACCCATGCGCGGCCCTGGCGCCCTTGGCCCGCGCCTCGCGGTCGCGCAGCAGCGCGGCGTGCTCGCGTTCGATACCGGTCAGGTCGGCGCGGGCGCCCGACAGCTCGGAGGCCGCAAGGTCACGCTCGGCCTGCAGCCCGGACTTGCGTGCCTGCTGTGCTTCCAGTCCTTCGCGCGCCTCGGCGAGGGCGGCGGCGGCGGCTTCGGCCCGAGCTTTCGCCTCGGCCACGGCGGCATCGAGGTCGCCTTGCGCCGGGAGCGCCCCGATCTGAGACTGCAGCCGCGCGGCTTCCGAGGCGAGGCGATCGAGCCGGCCGCGCGCCTGTGCCAGTTCGGCATCGGCAATGCGCCATTCCGCTTCGACGCCGGCCTGTTCGGCGGTGGCCTGGGCAAGGCCCAGTTCGGCGGCGCGGGCGGCACGCTCGGCGCCTTCCAGCGCATTGGCCAGGCGCGGGCGGTGGGTCTCGTCCTGTTCGAGCTGCTTCGCGCCTTCGGCAAGCTCGCGTTCGAGGCGTGCCAGCGCCTCGGCCGCATCGCGGGTCAGGCGGTCCGCATCGCGGCGGTCTTCCTCCAGGCGAGTGCGCTGGCGGTCGAGGTCGGCAAGGCGCTGCTCGGCGGCTTCGAGCTGGCTGGTCAGCGTCGCCATGCGGTGGCCCTGCGCGGTGGCGTCGTCGCGCCGGTCGGCGAGTTCGTCGCGTGCTTCGGCCAGAGCCCCGGCAGCGGCGGCCTGCGCGTCCTGAGCCTGTTTCGCCGCTCCCTGCGCCTCGGCGACGCGCGCTTCGGCGGCCTGCGCTTCCTTGCGCGCGGCATCGGCGGCGGCGGCGGCATCGCGCCAGCGGGCGTAGACGAGGCGCGCCTCGGCAAGGCGGATCTGGTCCGACAGCGTCCTGTAGCGCTCCGCCGCCTTGGCCTGCCGCCTCAGCGTGGCGACCTGCTTGTCGAGGCCGGCCATGATGTCCTCGAGCCGCGCGAGGTTGGCCTCGGTCGCGCGCAGCTTCTGTTCGGCGTCCTTGCGGCGCACGTGCAGGCCGGCGATGCCCGCCGCCTCTTCCAGCATGGCGCGCCGTTCGGTCGGCTTGGCGGCGATGACGGCGGCGATCTTGCCCTGGCTGACCAGCGCCGGGGAGTGCGCGCCGGTCGCGGCATCGGCGAAGATCAGCGCGACGTCCTTGGCACGTACGTCACGGCCGTTGACGCGATAGGCGCTGCCCGCGCCGCGCTCGATGCGGCGCACGACCTCGAGTTCCTCGCGCGCGCCGTCGATGGGCGCGGTTTCGCCGGAGAGCACGACTTCGGCGAAACTGCGCGGCGGACGTGTGGACGTGCCCGCAAAGATCACGTCCTCCATGCCGCCGCCGCGCATCGACTTGGGCGAGCTTTCGCCCATGACCCAGCGGATCGCTTCGAGCAGGTTGGACTTGCCGCAGCCGTTGGGGCCGACAACGCCGGTCAGCCCCGGTTCGATGCGCAGTTCGGCGGGCTCGACGAAGCTCTTGAAACCACTGAGCTTGAGCCGCCTTATGCGCATCGGCGCGCGCCTATGGGAGCTGGCGCATCAGCGTGCGCCCGCCTGTTGCAGCTTGGTTTCAAGCGCGGGCCAGCCCATCGAGCCGACGTTGGCGCCGTTGATGAGGAAGGTCGGCGTGCCGGTGACGTTGAATTGCTTGGTCGCCGCCTCGGTCTGGTCGGCGAGGGCCTTGGCCCTGGCGGTATCGGCGAGGCAGGCCTCGGCCTGATCCCTCGCGACGCCGCGCGAAGCGAAGAAGGCGACCATGCCCGCGGCCTCGGCCACGGCTGGGATCTGCTGCGGCGGAGGCATGGCGCCGATGGCCTTGAGCTTGTCCTCGCCCAGCGCCTGGACGTTCTGGAACATGTTTGGCTGCCAGGCCCAGAACTGCTCGGCGAGCGGAATCGCTGCCTCCGTGGAACTGCAGGTGGCGAGCAACGAGGCCGGGACGTCGTACGGGTTGAGCATGAACAAGCGCAGCTCATAGCTGACGCGGCCGCTGGAGACATACTCGTCGCGGATATCGGCGAAGCCTTCCTTGGCGAACTCGGCGCAGTGCGAGCAGCTCAGCGCGCCATACTCGACCAGCTTGATCGGGGCTTCGGGATTGCCGAGGCGATAGCCGCCCTCTTCGGTCTTCGCGACGATCTCCGTCCAGCTCTTGCCCGCTGGCGCGGCGATGGGGGCAATCGGTTCGCTTGACGTGGGGGCGGCGTTTTCCTCCTTCTTGTCCCCGCAGGCGGCGAGGCCGAGGGCGAGCGGGGCGGCGATCAGGCCGAGCGCGATCTGGCGGAAACGGTTCATCGAGGCGAATCCTTTGCGTATAGGAAATGGCTAGCCCATGGCTGGATCAGATCAAGGGCGCAGGGGCGTTTTCCGGGGCATATCTCCACAGCTAACCTGGCGGATTTCGGTGATTTCAGGTGCTACCGGCGCGCAGTGCGGCGATTCGGTCGGAGAGCACCCTGGAGAGCCCGCCCCAATCGTGAACTTCCTGCACCTTGCCGTTGAGGACGAAGCTGGGCGTGCCGCTGATGCCCAGCGTCTGGGCAGTCACCTGCTGTTCCTTGAGCTTCTCCAGCATGGCCTTATCGCCAAGGCACCGGTCGGCCTGCGCGCGGTCGAGCCCCCACTGCTGGACTTTCGCATAGAAACCGAAGTCGCTTGCCACGGCGCGCATGCGGTTGACCATCTCACCCTGGTACCAGCGCGCCTGCTGCTCGCGGCTCAGCTTCTCGACCTTGGGCAGCCACTTGTCCTGCGTGCCCATAAAGGCTCCGTGCCGCACCCAGAAGCGCTTTGGATCGCCGCAGGCGGCGAGCATGGCGACCGTAAGATCGATCGGGTTGCGCAGCAGGTTCGTCACGGTCACCTGTATCTGGCCCTTGGGCACCATGGTCAGGCGCAGCGCGGCGTCCGACTGGCGGTGGAAGTCGGCACAGTGCGAACAGGTGTAGCTGACGTACTCGGTCAGCTTGATCGGCGCGTCGGGATTGCCGAGGGTATGGCTGCCATCGGCAGTCACGCCGATGCGGGCGTTCCAGTTGTTGCCCTTGGCCGGTTCGAGCGGCTTGGGCGGCGTCGCGGCGAGGCCGAGCGCGGCACAGGCGGCGAGGAGTGCTCCCCGTGCGAAGAGATTAACGGCAGCGGATTTCATCACGTGTCTTCCTGGTCCTCTTTCGCTCCGAGGCTGCGCGCCAGCGATTCCAGCACCGCGCGAAGCTCCGGGTCGCCGATGTCGCGCAGCGATTCCCCCAGCTCGAGCGGGACCGGCTTCAGCGACGGCGGTGCGGCCTTGGGCTCTGAAGCAGTCGGAGGCTTAACCTCGCCTTGCCGGATCTTGGCCCGGCCGACGGCGTTGTAGCCGAAAAAGCGGTTCACCCGCTCGATGATCTCGGGGATCACGTGCTGGATCATCGGCGCGTGCGCGGGCACGACGACGAGCTGGAGAATGCCGTCGCTCTTTTCGCCCGGCGGGAAGCGGATCGATTCGGGAGAGCAGACCCTGGCATGGCGCGCGCCCACGATCTCCGGCCATCGCGACACCACGCTCGACTGGACGAAGCCGAAACGGCGGAACGCGGTGCGCCCCACTTCCGGCATGAAGTCCGAAATCGCGCGCGCAGGCCCGCCGCGCGGGCGCTCATAGCGTTTGAGGCCGGACGGTTTCCCGCCCGATTTGCCCGATCGATTTCCGCGTTCCCGTTCCATTGCGCGCGTTCAAATGCCATAGCGCGGCTATGGAAGCCAGTTCCGATACGATCCCGCGCAAGCTTCTCGACTGGTACGACGCCCATGCGCGGGACCTGCCCTGGCGGGCGCGGCCGGGAACCGAGGCGCCCGACCCCTACCGCGTCTGGCTTTCCGAAGTCATGCTCCAGCAGACCACCGTGGCGGCAGTGCGGGGCTATTACGCCGAATTCACGCGCCGCTGGCCGACCGTTGAGGAGCTCGCCGCCGCCGCAGACGAGGAGGTCATGGCCGCCTGGGCGGGGCTGGGATATTACGCCCGTGCCCGCAACCTGCTGGCCTGCGCGCGCGAAGTCGCGGCGCGCGGCGGCGAATTTCCCGGCACCGAAGAGGGCCTGCGCGCCTTGCCGGGGTTAGGGGCCTATACCGCGGCTGCCGTCGCCGCGATTGCCTTCGGCCGGCGCGCCGTGGTCGTCGATGCCAATGTCGAGCGCGTCGTCGCGCGGCTGTTCGCGCTGGACGAGCCGCTTCCCGGCGGCCGCGCGGCAATCCGCGAGAAGGCCGATGCGATCACTCCCGCGACGCGCGGCGGAGACTTTGCGCAGGCCATGATGGATCTGGGCGCGACGGTCTGCACCAGCCGTTCGCCGCGCTGCCTGCTCTGCCCGCTTGCCGCCCGGTGCGCCGCGCGAGCCCTGGGCGAACCCGGGCGCTTTCCGGTCAAGGCGCCGAAGAAAGCCCGTCCGGCCCGCCGCGGTCGCGCGTTCTGGATCGAGTGTGACGAACGCGTCTGGCTGGTCCGGCGTCCCGGCAGGGGCATGCTCGGCGGCATGCGCGCCTTGCCCGATGATGGCTGGCATTCGCGCGCCGACGGATCGGGGGAGGGGCCGCTCGACGGGCCATGGGGGCATGCCGGCAAGGTCGCGCACGTTTTCACCCATTTCGCGCTGGAGCTGCAATTGGCGGTTTATCTCGGCGACCGATGCGATAGTCTCGGCGCCGAGGAAGGCGAGTGGTGGCCGCTGGACCGGCTTGAGGAAGCCGGACTGCCCACGCTCTTTGCCAAGGCGGCGCGGCTCGCGCTGGCCGATACGGGAGAATTGGCATGATCCGGAGCGTGGAGACGCTGGAAGCGGCGATGGACCGACGCGCGCTGCTGGTCATGGGTGCCTGCGCGGGGCTGGGCGCGATGATGCCGCGCCTTGCCCTTGCCGCGAGCGATCCGGAGCTGTTGCCCCGCGTCCGTGCCGTCGTCGAACGCTGGGTAGGTCCGGGCAAGTTTCCCGGCATGGTCGCCTCGCTCGGCATTCCGGGGCGCGAGCCGCAATACGTCGCACGCGGCTCGGAGGGGTTCAACGACGGCGATCCGGTGACCGCCGACAGCCTGTTCCGCATCTATTCGATGACCAAGCCGGTCACCGGGATGGCGGCGATGCAGCTGATCGAACAGGGCAAGCTCGGGCTCGACCAGCCGCTCTACGATATCCTGCCGAAGTACCGGCACATGATGGTGCAGGACACCTACGATGGCTCGATCACCGAACTGCATCCCGCAAATCAGCCGATCACCATCCGCCATCTGATCACGCACACCTCGGGCATCGGCTATTCGATCATCCAGAAAGGGCCGATCAGGACGCTGATGGAGGAGAAAGGGCTGGTAGCGGGCCAGATCAGCCGGATGAAGGTTCCGGGCCTTATTCGCGGAGAAGCCGTCGATGGCCTCGACGTCTTTGCCGACCTGCTCGCCGAAGTGCCGCTGGTCGCCGATCCGGGAAGCCGGTGGAGCTATTCGATGGGGCTCGACCTCATGGGGCGCGTGATCGAGGTGGTCACCGGCAAGCGTTTCGATGCCTACCTGCGCGAGACCGTGTTCGAACCCGCCGGCATGACCAGCACCTTCTTCCGCGTTCCCGCCGCCGAGGCGCATCGCCTGACGACCAACTACGGCGCGCTGGGCGGGGTGCTGGTGCCGATCGATACCGGCGCGGATTCAATCTATCTCGACGAGCCGCCGTTTCCCTTCGGCGGCGCGGGGCTGGTAAGTTCGCCGCGCGACTACGACCGCTTCCTGCGCATGCTGGCGCAGTCCGGCACGATCGACGGTCAGCGCGTGCTGGGCGAGCAGGCCGTGCGGACCGGGACGCGGGACTTGCTGCCTCCCGGCGTGACGATCCCGGCCGGGTTCGGAGGCGCGGCCGGCTTCGGCGCCGGGGGACGCGTCGGAAAGGGCGCGGAAGCGGGAGTATTCGGCTGGTCGGGCGCGGCGGGAACGGTCGGCATGGTCGACATGATCCACGCCCTGCGCTCGCAGATCTTCGTGCAGTTCATGCCGCCCACCGCGCTGGACCTGCTGCCCGAATTCCAGACCGCGCTGAAGGCCGACGTCATGGCCCTGCTGGAGAAGCGCTGACGTGAACGTTCCCATCGCGTTCGCGGGTTCGCGCATCGACCGCGCGGACAATGTCCGCTGCGATCCGGCGGCGCTGGAGGCGCTGATGAACGCGCGCGCAAGGCTGCTGTGCATGGACGGGCTGGATCCCGTCCTCACGGATGACGGCGCGCTCAACTGGGGCAGCCTAGCCGATGCCGCGCCGGACAGCGAACTGGTGTTTCTCGGTCTCGACGGCAATCGCGGGTGTTTTGCCGAAGTGCGCCGTTCCTACGGATCCGGCAGCCCTCATGCTGGACCGGCGAGCTGGAATGCCATGGCGGTGCTCGAAGCCGGCGAACTCGCGACCTACGGCGGTGCCCGCTCGCTGGTCGACTGGCACGCGCGCCACCGCTTCTGTGCCGTCTGCGGCAGTCCCACTGTCCTTGCCAAGGGCGGCTGGCAGCGCACCTGCACCGCCGAAGCATGCGGCGCCGAGCACTTTCCGCGCGTCGATCCGGTCACGATCATGCTGGTCGAGCACGAAGGGCAGGTCCTCCTCGGCCGCCAGCCGCGTTTCCCGGCCGGCCGCTATTCGGCGCTGGCCGGCTTTGTCGAACCGGGCGAGACGATCGAGGAAGCCGTCGCCCGCGAGGTGCTGGAGGAAGCCGGCGTGCGGGTGCGCGACGTGACCTACATTGCCAGCCAGCCCTGGCCGTTCCCGTCCTCGCTGATGATCGGCTGCCACGCCCAGGCCGACGACCCGGCGATCGTCATCGACGCCACCGAACTCGACGACGCCCGCTGGTTCACCCGCGAGGATGTCGTGGACGCGCTGGAGGCCGCGCAGCGCGGCGAAGCGGGCGCGGCCTTTGGAGCGCCGCCAAAGACCGCAATCGCGCACCTGCTGTTGCGTTGGTGGGTGGAGCGGGGGTGACCGCGCCCTACCTCTCCGCAATATGCCGCAGCTTGTCGGGATTGCGGATAAAGTAAACCGCTGCGATCTTTCCGTCCCGCACTTCAACCGCCGTCGTCTGCAGGTTGCCGCTGCGGTCACGGCTGATGTAGCCGGGCAGTCCGTCGATCCAGGTGCGTTCGATGAGCCGGGCGCCTCCGAACTTGCGCGTGATGCCCGTCAGAAGGCGCAGCGCCCGGTCGATACCATGGATGATGTTGGGGAAGGCGAGTACCTTCCCGCCGCCGTCGGACTGGAGAACCACGTCTTCGGCCAGCATCGTCGAGAGCCTCGCGGTGTCGCCGTCATGGAGGGCGGCAAAGAAGGCATCGGTGATGCGTTCCGCCTCGGCCTTCGCCACCACATAGCGCTTGCGGCTGTCTTGTACATGCCTTCGGGCGCGCGAGGCCAGTTGCCGGACGGCCGCAGGGTCGCGTTCAAGGCTTGCGGCGATCTCGTTCAGGGGAACGTCGAACACGTCGTGGAGCAGGAAGGCCGCTCGTTCCAGCGGGGAGAGTCTTTCGAGCGCGAGCATCAGCGAATAGGTCACATCGTCGGTGACAGCCTCTTCTGGGCCTGTGCTGCCGACGAGGGGTTCGGGCAGCCACGAGCCGAAATAGGTTTCCCGCCGCGCCCTCGCGGATTTCATCCGATCGAGGCACAGGCGGGTGACAACCCGGTTGAGCCAAGCGGCCGGGGATGTGATATCGGTTTCCGCCGACGACCAGCGCAGCCATGCGTCCTGCACTACATCCTCGGCCTCGCTCACCGATCCGAGCATGCGGTACGCGAGGCGCTGCAGCCGTGGACGCAGCGCCTCGAATTCATGCGGATCGCGGTCAGGCGGCGGCACGGATCTCGCTCGTCGGGTGCGGCTGGCGCAGGCCCGCCATCAGCCGGTTCCAGGTGTTGATCGCGCCGATCGCCATTGTCAGCCAGACTTGTTCCGTCTCGGTGAAGTGCTCGGCGAGCTGGGCATAGACCGAGTCCGGCGCATGGGTGTCGGCCAGCCGCGTCAGCGACTCGGCCCAGCCGAGCGCTGCCCGTTCGCGTTCGGAGTAAAGTGACGCTTCGCGCCACGCGGGCAGCATCGCCAGGCGCAGCTCGCTCTCGCCGTGGCTGCGCAGGTCGGTCGAATGCATGTGAATGCAGAAGGCGCAGCCGTTCATCTGCGAGACGCGCAGCTTGACGAGTTCGAGCAGATTGTGATCGAGCCCGGATTTGCCGAAGCTGGCTTCCAGCGCCGTCATGGCCTCGATCGCTTGGGGAGCGAGGGCATGCGGGTTCTTGATGCGGGGTTGGATCATGTCAGGTCTCCATGCGCGCACCATGCGCGTCTGGTACCATGACGAGGCAGCGCTGGCGGGTGTGACATGGGGGATGGAATTTTTCACGCGGAGCCGCGGAGACGCGGAGAGGCATGAGGGGGAATGGGTTCGCGCCTTTGCGCGATCCTCATCCCTTTCTCTTGTTATTCTCCGCGTCTCCGCGCCTCCGCGTGATCCAATTTCCCCTGCCAGACCGAGCAGCCAGATCACACCAGCCCCAGCTTCGCCAGTTCGCGTGCCAGTTTCGGCGGCACGGCGTCGCCCGCGTTCTCGTTTTGGCCGAGGTCGCGCGGGGCGTCTTCGTCCTTGAGATAGCGCCAGCCCTGATGGGCGCGCTTGGGCTTGGTGGCCACCGGGATCAGCCGGGGTGCGAGGCGGATCCACCAGCGGCCGTCGTCGCGTTGCTCGAAGCCGAGGATGGGCGAGCGGCCGATCAGCGCGTGCTCGTAAATCCAGTAGAGCGAGCCGCCGGCCATCTCCTCGTGCCGCTTGGGCAGGTAGCGCGTCGTCAGGCGGGCCTCGGCCTCGTGGCTTTCCAGCCATGCGCGCAAGTCCGCCGGGCTTTCGGCGGAGTAGGCAATCTTGGTCATATGCAGCGGCATCGATACCAAGATAGGTGCGGCGCCGCGTTCAGGCCAGTCCGGTGAGCACGGCGAGGCCAAGGAACGAGAAGAAGCCCATCACGTCCGTCGCCGTCGTCACGAAGACGGCGGAAGAGACCGCCGGGTCGACCTTGAATCGTTCGAGCGTCACCGGAACGAGGATGCCCGCGAGGCCCGCCACGAGGTTGTTGATCACCATCGCCGCGCCGATCACCGCGCCCAGCAACGGGTTGCCGAACAGCAGCGCCGTGCCGCCGCCGATCAGCAGGCCGAGCGCGGCGCCGTTGGTCAGCGCGATGCGGAATTCGCGCAGGATCATGCGCACGGTATTGGTATCGGTGAGTTGATTGGTGGCGATGGCCCGCACCACCACCGCTAGCGTCTGCGTGCCGGCGTTTCCGCCCATGCCTGACACGATCGGCATCAGCACCGCCAGCAGCGCGAAGCGGGCGATGGCATCCTGGAACAGGCCGACGACCGAGGAGGCGATGATCGCCGTGCCGAGGTTCACGCAGAGCCAGGTCAGGCGCGCGCGCACGGTCATCAGGATCGGCTCGTTGATGTCGCCGTCGCCCGCGCCGGACAGGCGCAGAATGTCCTCGCTGGCCTCTTCCTGGATGATGTGGACGATGTCGTCGACGGTGATCTGGCCGATCAGGCGGCCCGACGGGTCGACCACGGCGGCCGAGATCAGCGCGTATTTCTGGAAGCGCAGCGCCACTTCCTCCTGATCCATGTCGGCCGGGATCAGGGTCTGGTCGCGCGACATGACGTCGTAGAGCGGAATGTTGCGCGGGCAGCGCAGGATCCAGGACAGCGCGCAAGTGCCGACCGGATGATGCAGCGCGTCGACGATGAAGACTTCCCAGAACTCGGTGGGCAGTTCGCGGTGTTCGCGCAGGTAGTCGATGAGGTCGCCCACGGTCATTGATTCGGGCACCGCGACATAGTCGCGGCTCATCAGGCGGCCGGCGGTTTCCTCCGGGTAGGACAGCGCCGATTCGATGGCGGCGCGGTCTTCCGGCTCCATCTCGGCGAGGACCGCCTGCTGGTCCGCCTCGTCGAGGTCTTCCAGCATGGCGACGGCGTCGTCGGTGTCGAGCTGCTCGGCGATCCCGGCGACGACTTCAGCCGGAAGCGCGCCCACCAGCAGTTCACGAACCCAGTCGTTGAGCTCCGCGATGACCTCGACACCCATGAGATCGCGGATCGAGCGGGCGAGAACGGGGCGCTCGTCCTCGTCGACCAGCTCGAACAGGTCGGCGATATCGGCCGGGTGAAGCGGTTCGACCAGTTCATAGACGCGGTCGAAATCCTCTTCGTCCAGCGCCTCCTTGACGCTGCGCACGAATTCGGGCTTGAGCCGGTTCTCCTCGTCGAGGCTCTCGTGTTCGGGCGAGGCGAAATCCTGCCCCGATTCCGGCGCGGCTGCCTCGTCTTCCTTCAGCTTTTCATCGAGGTCCGGCTCGCTCATAGCGGTCGGTCTAAGCGCCAATTTCGCAATTGCAACAGCGATGCACGGGTGCCCGCGCCTTTCACTGTGGGTGACATTGCCGGCGCGCTGCCTATATCGGGCCGGTGCCGATCCGCGCGGCGCGGACAACAGGAGATTTACAGATGGCCGACGAATACCTCACGCTCACTCTCGACACCGGAAGCGGCGGCGGCGACGTCAAGATCAAGCTGCGCCCCGACCTGGCCCCCGGCCATGTCGAGCGGATCAAGGAACTGACCGGCGAGGGCTTTTACGACGGCGTGAAGTTCCACCGCGTGATCCCCGGCTTCATGGCGCAGGGCGGCTGCCCGCAGGGCACCGGGATGGGCGGTTCGGACAAGCCCGACCTCAAGGCCGAGTTCAACGCCGAGCCGCATGTGCGCGGCGTCTGCTCGATGGCGCGCACCAGCGCCCCGCACACGGCCAACAGCCAGTTCTTCATCTGCTTCGATGATGCCACGTTCCTCGACAAGCAGTACACCGTCTGGGGCCAGGTGGTCGAAGGCATGGAACACGTCGACGCCCTGCCCAAGGGTGAACCCCCGCGCGAACCCGGCAAGATCGTCAAGGCGACCGTCTCCGAAGGCTGATCGCCTCGGCTCGACGAAAGAAGGGGGCGGCTCTCGCGGGCCGCCCCTTTTTCTTGAGCGGCCATGCGGATACGCACAGTCGGAATTTCGTCCATTCCAGATGCAAAAGTGTGGCTCGTGGCGGTTGCCTTTCGCTATGGCCAAGGACAACCCTGCCGAGCTGCCGCAAGGATAGTGGCCGCCGCCATGCACGCTCGCTGGCGCTTCGCGGCGGCGCAAGGCCGCATACCACGCTCTTTCACGAGGTGCCGCTTGCGCGAATCGTTTTTTCTGGCCCTTGCCAACCGCATGCCGCGAGGAAGACTGGGAATTCGGGCGCGCTATGAGCTGCTCAGGCTTGCGGGAAAGGTGATCGTCGTCGGACCAGTGACGATCGTGCCCGTGGGCGGCGGGAAAAGCATCCGCATCGGCGAAAGGACGTTCCTCAACTCAAACGTCCGTTTCGCCAGCCGCGGCGGCGTGACGATCGGCCGCTTCGTCCAGATCGCCGCCAACGTGAACTTCGAAACGGCGTCCCATCCGGTCGCGTTCGAGCCGGGGCGGACAAAGGCACAGCACTTACGCGCCTGTCGTGGTCGAGGATCACGCATGGATCGGATCCGGTGCCATCATCCTGCCCGGAGTGACAATCGGCCGCGGGGCAGTGGTGGCGGCCGGGGCCGTGGTCCATCGCGACGTCGCGCCGCTCACGGTCGTGGGCGGTGTCCCGGCGCGGTTCCTGCGTGCGGTCGAGGAGACAGGCGCATGACCGCTACTTCGTGACCGATGAGGGCGCCGTATCGGTCTTGTCGAACCGGAGCGGATGTATCTCGAGTTCCCCGGCCACTTACAGGTTCGATACCATGCAACGGAACTCGTCGCCGGATCCTGTCCGCCCGACAATAGCGCCAGGGAGCCATGGTCAATGAATGCACTCGCGCTTGCGCCGATCGCCGAGCCCACGGTGGCCGTCGTCATAGCCAGCCTTGGCCGCCCCGAAATGGTCGGACAGATGAAAATGGTAATGGAGGCGCAGACCAGCAGGCCGGACATGCTGCTGTTTTCGGTGGTGGACGAGGCAGACTGTCCCGCCGGCCTCCGTCAGAACCGGCGGATGCGTGTGATCAGGGGCAGGAAGGGGCTCTGCGCCCAGAGGAACAACGCGCTCGACTGGTTGGGGGACAGTTTCGACATCATCGTGTTCTACGACGACGACTTCGTCCCTTCGAAATTCAGCATCGAGCGCATTCGCGAGTTCTTCCGGACCCATCCCGAGGTGGTAGGCGCGACCGGGAATGTACTCAGGGACGGGATAAACTCTGCGGGAATCTCCTTCGAGCAGGCGCAGGAAATCCTGGGCAGGCATGAAGAGCGGAACTTCAGCCCGCTGTGCATCATAAGGGGGCTTCACGGTCTTTACGGCTGCAACATGGCCTATCGCGCCTCGGCGATCAGCAGCACGCGCTTCGACGAGCGCCTGAGGCTTTATGCCTGGCAGGAGGACATCGATTTCGCGGCGTCGATGGGAAAGCGGGGCAGGATCGTCAAGACATTCGCTTTTGCCGGCGTGCACCAGGGCATCAAGGTCGGACGTACGCCGGGCATGAAGCTGGGCTATTCGCAGATCATCAATCCCTCCTACCTCGCGCGCAAGGGCACGATGCGAAAGCGGTTCGCCGCGAAGCTCATGGTCCGCAACTTTCTGGCCAATCACGTCCGGTCGATCAGGTCCGAACCCTGGGTGGATCGGCTCGGGCGCGCCAAGGGCAACTGGATCGGCATCTTCGATCTCGTGCGCGGACGCCTGACGCCGGAACGGATCGAAGCCCTGTAGGAAGACTGTTCAAACACGCCGATGCCGCTTCCGGCCCATACAATACATGGCTGGGAACGTGGCCCTGCCATCAGCGTTTACGAGCGGTATTGCATCCGCTATGCACCGGGACCGGGTCCAAAATCAGAACAAAATGTCGCAGGCAACAATGGAAGAAGAAGCCAGGGGTTCTCGACAGTTGCAGCGCGGACGGCGTTCCGAGAGCCGCCTGCGCGTCCGTCTTCCTGTGAGGATGGAAACACGGACCGAAACCTCGCGCGTGATCCTGGTCGATCTGTCCACCACTGGTGCGCGCATACTGACCGAGAATCCGCCCAAGGTCGGCACGGAAGCGATGCTGCACTGGGGCAGGTACGAGGCGTTCGGTGAAGTCGTGTGGATCGAGGGCGTGCAATGCGGCATCGCTTTCCTCGATCCGATCTCGCCGCAAGACGTTCTGGAAACGCGTGAACTGGATGATGCCGCCCACCTGCCGCAGGACAGGGAACTGCTGCGGCAGGCGGCGCGGCATTGGGTCGAGGGGACGACCCCGCGCTGACCACGGGTGAAGACCGCTCCGTCTGTAAGGGGGGGTGGGGCTCAGACGGGAACGGGTGCGGTCAGCGAAACCTCCTGGAAATAGCGCGCCATGGCTTCGGCGGTCTGATCGTTCAGTTCGATGAATGCGCGGCGGCGATCGCTGTCGTCGCAGACCCGGACAAACAGGCCCGTCTCCACCATCTGCCCAATCCAGCGCAGCGCCGTCGTCGGCGGCGCGCCCGATGCTATGCACAGTGAAGTAACCGAAACCCGCTTTCGCTCGACGCGCGCGGCCGTGAGATCGAGCAGCATTTCCCAGGCCGGGTCCGAAAACAGGTCTCCATCGAGGAACCGCGCACGCAACTGGCGCTGGCGGATGATGGCACGAACCAGTCGTGGATCGGGAAGCGGAGGCCGAGCCGGGCGCTTTCCGTGCCGGTCCTCAGGGGCATGCCCTGGCTGGACGCTGCTGCCGAACGAGAAGGCGGAAACAGATTCGTCGCATCTCGCGCCGCCATCGAGGGCCAGACCTTCCAGACGCCCGGCGATCTGGCCGACCTGTTCGGTCAGGCGCAGGAGCATCAGCCGGTCATCGTCCGACAATTCGCGCAAGCGCGACGCGGGAAATTCGGCCAGCACCCGCCCAAGCGCCAGAACCCGGTCGGCTCTGTCGGGGTCGACGAGCAGGGTCGGCGCCGACTGATCGAGGCACGCGAAGACTGGGTCGAGCGCGTCGATCGTGGTGGAAACAATCAGCCGCGTGCCGGCGCTGGCGGCATGAAGGTCCAGTTCGGAAAGCCCCGCGATCGTCCGGGCATCGACTTGTGGACAATCGACCAGCACCACGTCGCCCAGCGCCCGCGACGGCGCTTCGAGCAAATCCTCAAGCGGACCGGACGCATGGACCCGCAGCCCGGCTGCCATCGCGTCATCCCGCAGGCTGGCGCGAACATGCATCCGGTTGGCAAAGATCGTGAGCGAAACAGGCGCCCCCGCGACCGAGACGCGCCTGTTGTCGTAGGAAAAATCGCCTTCGAAGACGTCCACTGCCGGCATCGCATCTGGGCTCCATGCTCTTGAATGAGAACATAATTGGAACAAGCTGCAGCCAAGTCAAGGATGGAGCGGATTAACTTTCTGTCACCAGCCGGACAGTTCGCGCGAGACGAGCGCTTGCAGCATGGCCATCCCAACGGAGCTGTCGTTCAGGCAGGAAAGCACGGCAAAATGCTCGCCTCCCGCCGCTTCGAACACGTCGCGGCCCCGGATCGCCAGTTCCTCCAGTGTCTCGATGCAATCGGCGGAAAAACCGGGCGCGGCGACGGCCAGGCGGCGGGTGCCGGCTTTCCCTTCCCGCTCCAGAACGGTTTCGGTAGCCGGTTCGAGCCACCTGGCCCGGCCGAAGCGCGACTGGAAGCTGGTTTCGATGCGCATCTGCGGCAGGCGCGCGCCCAGCTTTTCGCCGAGCAGGCGGGCGGTCTTGCGGCAATGGCAATGGTAGGGATCGCCAAGGTGCAGTGTGCGTTCGGGCATGCCGTGAAAGGACAGGAGCAGCACTTCGGGGGTGAAGTCGAGCGCCTCGAGCTGGCGGACGACATCCGTTTCGAGCGCGTCGATATAGGTATCATCGCCGTAATAGGGCGGCAGGGTGCGCAGGGCCGGCTGCCAGCGCATCGCGCGCAGTGTCTCGCCCAGCTTGTCCACTACCGACGCCGTGGTCGCGGCCGAATATTGCGGATAGAGCGGCACGACGAGCAGCCGCTCGCAGCCTGCCTCCATCAGCGCGGCCAGCTTTGCGGGGATCGAGGGATTGCCATAGCGCATCGCCCAATCGACGCGTATGCCCTCTCCGAGCAGGTCCTGCAGCTTGCGCGCCTGCGCCGCGGTGATGGCCGCGAGCGGCGAGCCCTCATCGGTCCAGACCTGCGCGTAGGCATGGGCCGACCGGGCGGGGCGCGTGCGCAGGATGATCCCGTGCAGGATCGGTTTCCAGGCGATGGCCGGAATCTCGATAACGCGCGGATCGGAAAGGAATTCTGCGAGATAGCGCCGCACGGCACCCGGCGTCGGCGCGTCCGGCGTGCCGAGATTGACCAGGAGCACGCCCACGCCGCCACTCGCGACCTCGGGATGATCGTTGGGCCTAGGGTCAGGATCCATCAGAGTTCCTCGGCAAAGAGCGGAAGGCGGCGGAAGCGGTATCCCGTCGCGGAAAACAGGGCATTGGCAATGGCGGGTGAAACCGCGGCGACACCAAGTTCGCCGGGGTCGGCGGGATCGGCATCGCTCTCGACGAACTCGACCTCGATCCCGGGGCTGTCGGCCAGCAGCGGCAGGCCCAGCTCGGCAAGGCGCACGGTGTCGGGACGCCCGCCGCTATAGCGGGTGCTGCAGCCGACGGTGAGGCCGAGGCCAAAGATCAGCCCGCCCTCGATCTGCTGGCGGGCAATGTCGAAGTTCACGATACGGCCGATGTCGGCGACGGCGCTCAGCTTCTCGACCCGCACGCCGCTTTCGTCGCGCCGGGCGCTGGCGACGACGGCGATACGCCCGCCGCGCATGACATGGCAGGCAATGCCCTGGCCGCTGTTGTCGCTGCCTCCGCCCCATTCCGAAAGCGTCGCGACGCGCTGCAGGCACTCGGCGAGGCGTGGGTCCTTGCCCAGCATCGCCATGCGGTATGACAGCGGCTCGCGCCCGGCCCGGTGCGCCAGTTCGTCGACAAAGGATTCGGTGAAAAAGGCGGTGTAGCCGTGGGAATTGCCGCGCATGCGCGCCGTCGGCAGGTCGATCCGCGCGGGGACGTGGTCAATGGCGACGCTGGGGATTCCGTAAGGCGGCACCGCGCCTTCAAGGGCGAGGGCGTCGGCCTCGCCGTCGACCGAGGCGATGGCATCCTGCGGTGTCTCGCCGCCGAAGAACCGGCGGCCGAATTCGCGCGCGGTCGGCGGCACGGCGATGCGCGCGCGCCAGCCTGCCACGCCGCCTTCGCTGTCGGTCCGCGCGGCCATGATGGCGGCGGCAGGCGCGCGGGGCAGGCCCGCCACCTGCTCCTGCTGCCGCGACCACGTGAGCTGCACGGGCTGGCCCAGTTCCCTTGCGAGGATGGCGGCCTCGACGGCATGGCCGAATTCCAGCCGGCGATCGAAGCTGCCGCCGATCGGCATCGGATAGATCACGACCTCACTGGCCTCGATTCCGACGGCCCGCGCGGCTGCCGCGCGCGCCAGCTCGGGCGCCTGGGTGCCGATCCAGAGTTCGAGCTTGCCATTCTCCAACCTCGCCGTCGCGCTGGCGGTCTCGACCGTGCAATGCACGGCCGGTGCGACCTCGTAACGAAGCTGCAACGGCAGCCCTCCCGTTACCGCGTCCATATCACCGCTGGCATGGATGCGTTCGGCCGCCCCCAGGCGGAGCGCCTCGTCGAGCGCGGTATCGATCTGCATGCTGTCGGCGCCGCCCGCCACGCGGTAGCGCGGTTTCGCGCGCGTCAGGGCGGTATCGGCCGTCCACCAGTCCCGAGCGGCGGCGGCAACCCAGCCATCGTGCCGGACAAAGCGCAGAAAGCCGCGCATGCCAATGGCGGCGTCCTCGTCGACTTGCGTGACGCGGGCCGAGCCCAGCGGCGCGTGGCGGATCGAGGCGTGGACCATGCCTGGAAGACGCACGTCACTGGCGAAAGTCCAGGACCCGTCGACTTTCGAAGGCAGGTCGAGCCGGGGATAGGTGAGCCTTGCCCCCGGAGGAAAATCGCCCGGCGATTCCGCGGGAGGATTGGGGCGCAGCGGTGGCGGATCGGGCGGCGTGAACGTCACGGCCTCGCTTGCGAGCGCGCCGAAGGCAAGGCGCTTGTCCTCATGCGTCACGAAGCCGCCGCTCACCTGGCACTCTTCCCACGCAACGCTCCAGCGCGCGGCGGCGGCCTGCATCAACAGGGCGCGCGCGGAGGCTGCCGCCGCGCGCGAAGGCGCCTCGTAGGCCGCCAGCGCGCTGCCGTCCGCCGTCACGTTGAAGCGGCTGTCCCGCGCCCAGCGGCGGGTTATGGCGCTGTCGGGCTCATCGGCGAGTCCGGGGAACACCGGCATCCACAGCGGCGCCCAGCGCGCGGCGAGCACCGGATTGGCATGGAGTTCGCTCGGCGGTACCGGCTCCACCGCCACCTGCCGCCAGTCCGCGCCGAGCTCGTAGGCGACGATCTGCGGAAGCAGCGTGGTCACGCCCTGACCCATCTCGACCTGCGGAACGGCGACCGAGATCACGCCGTCCGCGGCGATCTTGATCCAGGCATCGAAGGCGTATTCGTCTCGCCCCGGCGAAAGCGGCAGGGGAAAGTGGCGGGGGCGCAGGAGGTAACCGATGGCGAGGCCGCCACCAGCCAAGGCGCCGATCAGGATGCCCCGGCGCGTGATCGCCATCAGCCGTCGGCCTTGCCGCCGAGCCAATCGGAGATCTTGCGCGCGAGGTCGGCGAAAGCCTCCGCCTGCGGTCCCTCTCCGGCTGCCGGCGGGGTACCGGCGTCGCTCTCGCGCCGGATCGCGATGTCGAGCGGGATGCGGCCTAGGAAGGGCATTCCCATGGTCCTGGCGGCGGCTTCCGCTCCGCCTGTGCCGAAGGGTTCGCTGACCTCGCCGCAATGGGGGCAGGCGTATCCCGCCATGTTCTCGACGACGCCAATGACCGGTGTGCCGCCCTTCTCGAACAGTTCGGCGGCGCGCATGGCATCCATCAAGGCAAGATCCTGCGGCGTGGATACGATCACTGCCCCGGCCGGCTTGAACTTCTGCATCATGGTGAGCTGGATGTCGCCCGTGCCTGGCGGCAGGTCGACGACCAGGATTTCCGCGCCTTCCCAGTGCCCCTCGAGCAATTGGGTCAGTGCGCCGGACGCCATCGGCCCGCGCCAGGCGATGGCCTGGCCCGGATCGGACAAGTGCGCCATCGAGAGCACGGGCACGCCCCAGGGGCTCGCGACGGGAACGAGCTTCTGGTCATGCGCCACCGGACGCTTGCCCTCGGTACCCAGCAGGCGCGCCTGCGACGGGCCGTAGATATCGGCATCGACCAGGCCGACCTTGTGCCCCTGCCGCGCCAGCGCAACGGCAAGGTTGGTCGCCAGCGTCGACTTGCCGACACCGCCCTTGCCCGAACCGACCGCGATGATCCTGCGCTCGACCTTGTCGGCCATCATCGCGACGCGCACTTCGGCAACACCCGGTGCGCCCTGCAATGCCTGCCTTGCCGAGGCTTCCAGCCGGTCGCGCTCCGCTGCCGCCAGTCCCGTGGCGTCCATCACCAGCGTTGCCCGGCCCTCTGTCAGCCGCAGCGATTGCAGCCGCGCGGTCGCTTCGCGCGGCAGCAGGCCCTTCAGCCCTTCGGCTCCGTTGTCCGTCATGCCTCCTCCGTTGTGATATCTCGCCGCTGAGGTGGCGTGCTGGAGGAAAAAGGGCAAGAGAGGCACTGTTTTTGTCGGGATAGGGTACCTATAGATAGGCCATGAACACGATTAGTGGTGCAATCGCACGCATGAACGCGCTCTGGGGTCTCGCCATGGCCGGACGCCGCAGCCCCTGGGGCGGCGGAGATGCGGGGGGCGACAAGGGCGACGATGATGCCTCGGGCGAGGATGGGCAGGACGGCGACGGCAAGGGCGACAAGCCCCAGGACCGGCGCGGCCCGCGCAATCCGTGGTTGCCGAGCGGGGATGCGCCGCCGCGCCGCTCGGCGAGCATAGAAGACATATTCCGCAGCCGCGATCCGCGCCGTCCCGGCGGCGGGTCAGGAGGGCCAGGCGGCGGATTTCCCGGCCTGCCTCAGCGCCCCGACGGCAAATCCTGGCTGCCGATCGGTATCGGCGCGGCGGTGCTGGCCCTCGTTGTGCTTTCCAGCGTTCACATGATCGGCCCGAAGGAACAGGGCCTGGTAACGCTGTTCGGCAAGTATTCCCGCACCATCGATTCGGGCGTCAACTTCACGGCGCCCTGGCCGATCGAACAGGTTGATGTCGAGGATGTGCGCAGCTTCACGGTCGATGCGATTCCGGAAGGCGAGAATGAAAAGCTGATGCTGACGAGCGACAAGAACCTCGTCGACCTCAGTTATCTCGTGCGCTGGAACATCAACGACCTGAAGGACTACAAGTTCCGCCTGGCCGATCCCAAGGAAAGCGTGCGCGAAGTGGCGGAAGCCGCGATGCGCGCATCGATCGCACAGATATCCCTCAACGATGCGCTTTCGGGTTCCGGCCGCGCGCAAGTCGAGGAGGACGTTCGCAATCGCATGCAGCGCATCCTCGACTATTACAAGGCGGGCGTCGCGATCCAGGGTGTGGAGATCAAGAAGGCGGACCCGCCGGCCAAGGTCGTCTCCGCTTTCCAGCAAGTGACAGTCGCCCAGCAGGAAGCCGAGCGCGACCGCTCCGAAGCGCGTGCCTGGGCACAGCAGCTGCTCGCCCGCGCAGAGGGCGACGCGGAGTCCTTCGAGAAAGTCTACGAACAGTACAAGCTGGCTCCCGAAGTCACGAAACGACGAATGTATTACGAAACCATGGAACGCGTGCTGCGCGACAACGACACCGTGATTTCCGCCGCTGATGGGGTGACACCTTACCTGCCGCTGTCCGAAGTGAGGAAGCGGACGCCGGACAATACTGCCGCCCCCGTTCCCGATGCGACCGCGAGTGGAGGCCAGTGATGTCGAACCTCTGGCAGAACTACAGGGCGTTCTGGATCGCCGCCGGGGTCATCGTCATCGCTCTGATGATGAGCGTGATCATCGTGCCCGAGAGCGAGCAGGCCGTGATCATCCGCACCGGCAAACCGATCGACGTCTACAACCGCTATGATCCCAAAGCCGCTTACGGCCAGACCGATTCCGGCATCCATTTCCGGCTGCCGTTCATCGATCAGGTGCAGCGCATCGACAAACGCCTGCTTTCGGTCGACATGCAGCAGCAGCAGGTGCTCTCGACCGATCAGGACCGCCTGATCGTGGATGCCTATGCCCGCTACCGGATCATCGATCCGATCAGGATGGTCCAGAGTGCCGGCACGACCGAGCGTGTCACCCAGCAGCTCGAGCCGATCCTGTCGTCGGTCCTGCGCCAGGAACTGGGCAAGCGGACGTTCCAGTCGCTGCTGACCGCAGAACGCGGCCGGGCCATGGAGAACATCCGCGACGGCCTCGACCGCGAGGCGCGCGAATACGGTGCCCAGGTGGTCGATGTGCGGATCAAGCGCGCCGACCTGCCCGAAGGGGCGCTCGCGAGCGCGTTTACCCGCATGGAAGCCGCGCGGCAGGAGGAAGCCAAGACGATCACGGCGCAGGGGCAGATGGACGCACAGATCATCCGCGCCGATGCCGAAGGCCGCGCGGCCAAGATCTATGCCACGAGTTTCGGACAGGATCCCCGGTTCTACGACTTCTACCGGGCCATGCAGAGCTACGACTTCTCCTTTGCCAAGGACCAGTCCGGCAAAACCATTTTGATTTCGCCGGACAATGCCTATCTGAAGCACTTCAAGGAGCCGTGATCGCCGGCCCCGAAGGGCCAGAATGGCGGAAATCGGGCATTATTCAATTCCGGTTAAGCTGCAGGAGCTTCAATCGGGCGGGGGCCGGTTGAATGGCAACGAACACCGCCAAGACGGAGGAAACGAAGGACGTGAAGCCAGTGCGATATGCTTATGGATTGACCACCGCCCTCCTGCTCGGAGGCGCAACCCTCTCGCTGACGACGGGCTACCCGGCCGGAGCGCAGGTTGCCCAGAACGAAGCCAGCCAGATGGCCCAGATGGTCCCGCGAAGCGGCGCCCCCGCCAGCTTCGCCGACCTGACCGAGCAGCTCGCGCCGGCCGTGGTCAACATCTCGACCCGCCAGCGCATCCAGATCCAGCAGAACAATCCGTTTGCCGGAACGCCGTTCGAGGGCCTGTTCGGCGGGCCGGGCAACCTCGGTCCGCAGACGCGCGAAGCGCAGTCGCTGGGCTCCGGTTTCATCATCAGCGCCGACGGTTACGTCGTCACGAACAATCACGTGATTACAGCCGAAGGCCGCGGTCAGGTGGAATCGATCACCGTCACGATGTCCAACGGCACCGAATATCCGGCCAAACTGGTCGGCAAGGACGCCGCCTCGGACCTCGCGGTGCTCAAGATCAGCACCGACGAGTCGATGCCCTTCGTCAAGTTCGGCGATTCCCGGCACGCCCGCGTGGGCGACTGGATCATCGCCATCGGTAACCCCTTTGGCCTGGGCGGTACGGTGACTTCGGGCATTGTCTCGGCGGTCTATCGCAACACCGGAGCGGGGGGCGCCTATGACCGCTATCTGCAGACCGACGCCGCGATCAACCGTGGCAATTCGGGCGGCCCGATGTTCGACATGAAGGGCCAGGTTATCGGCATAAACAACGCGATCTTCTCTCCCACCGGCGGAAGCGTCGGCATCGGCTTCGCGATTCCCGCCGAAACCGCCGCACCGATCGTGCAGAAGCTGATCAAGGGCGAAGCGATCGAGCGCGGCTACATCGGCGTGCAGATCCAGCCGCTGACCGATGACCTCGCCGAATCGCTCGGGCTCGAACGCAACAAGGGCGAGTTCATCCAGGGCGTCGAACCCGACGGCCCGGCAGCCAAGGGCGGCATCAAGCCGGGCGACGTGGTCGTCAAGGTGGCGGGCAAGGAAGTGACGCGGGACCAGAGCCTGTCCTACCTCGTCGCGAACCTTGAGCCGGGCAGCCGCATACCGGTCGAGGTGATCCGCAATGGCCGCCGCCAGACGGTGAACGTCACGACCGCCAAGCGCCCCAGCGAGGAGACGCTGCAACAAAACTTCGGGCCGAACAGCGATCAGCAGTCGGATCCGTTCAACAATCCACCTCAGCAGCAGGAGCAGGGGTACGTCGAGAAGTCGATCGGCCTCTCGGTCACGCCCCTGACCGCGCAGATTGCGCGCCAGCTCGGCGTGTCCGAGGGTACGAAGGGACTGGTGGTCGTTGCCGCGGACCCCGGCTCGGATGCAGGGCAGAAGGGCATTTCCCGCGGCTTCATCCTGCTCGAGGCCAACGGCCGCGCAGTTGCGTCCCAGGCCGATCTGGAAGCAGCGATCCGCGCCGCCAAGAACGAGGGCCGCGACGCCATCCTGCTGCGCGTCCAGCCGCGCGGCCAGTCCGCCGTCTTCGTGCCGATCCGCATGCGCTGACGGAAGGCCACATTCAAGACGAAGACACCCGCAGGAGCGATCCTGCGGGTGTTTTTCGTTTGATGGCCGCATCCTTCAACGAGGGCCAGCTTTCGCATGACTGGCGAAAGGGGACGGGGCCGATCGTTCGCCTTCTTCAGCCCGGCATTGCCGCGGGGCGGCCGGCAATCACGGGTTGGTATTGGGATTGGGCGTGCGCGTCGGGGCCGGTCGCGGCGGGGTGATGACCTTTGGCGCAAGACCCTGACCTGCCCTGAGGCCCGGATCGTCGGCAGGGCCGCGGCCCGTCGCGCGGTCGAGGAAATCCTCGGTGGCGGCAGGCGGATCGCTCCGGTCCGGTAGCATCGCCGGACCCGGCCCCGGACCCGGCCCGATCGTACCGTCCTCGTACATCGGGATGTCGTCAGCGCCGCCGCTGCCCGGTCGCACGAGGTTGCCGTTCTCGTCGACGTAGTAATAGTCGTCCGGATCGCCCATGAGGTATTCGTCGTCCGGCTCGAGCTGCCATTCGGGTAGCTGCAGCTTGGTGTCGAACTGCTCGACCGGGCGGTTCCTGACCGCGACGCGCATGAAATCCGCAAAGGCGCGCGCCGGAGCGTGGCCTCCGGAAAGCCCCGCTACCGCCCTGGCATCGTCGCGGCCCATCCAGACGCCGGTGGTGACCCCGCTCGAGAAGCCGAGGAACCAGCCGTCCTTGTTCGAACTGGTCGTGCCGGTCTTGCCCGCGACCGGCCGGCCGATCTGCGCCGCGCGTCCCGTTCCGGTCGCCACGGCCGATTGCAGCAGGTCGGTGATGCCCGCCGCTACATAATGGGGCACCAGCACCTGTCCGCGCACCGACTTGTGCTCGTAGAGCAACTCGCCGTCGGTCGTCGTGACCTTCATGATACCGTAGGGTTCGATCGAGGTGCCTCCGACGGAAACCGCGGCAAAGGCGCGCGTCATGTCGATCAGGCGTACTTCCGAAGTGCCCAGCACCATCGCCGGCCTGGTATTGATCGGCGTGGTGATGCCGAAGCGCCGCGCCATGCTGGCGACGGTGCCGAAGCCGACCTCGTTGCCGAGCTGGGCGGCGACGGTATTCTTCGAATAGGCGAAGGCGGAGCGCACGTCGATCTGGCCGGCGTAGTTTCGGCCCGAATTGTGCGGGCTCCAGCCGTCGATGGTCACCGGTTCGTCAACCACCGGGTCGCTCGGCGTGTAGCCCGCCTCCAGCGCGGCGAGGTAGACGAAGAGCTTCCAGGCGGAACCGGGCTGGCGCTGGGCGCTGGTCGCGCGGTTGTAGTTCGAATTGACGTAGTCGGTGCCGCCGACCATCGCCAGCACCGCGCCGTCGCGGTCGAGGCTGACGAGCGCGCCTTGCGTGCCCTTCGGCACGTTCCTGACGATTGCCGCGGTAGCCGCGGTCTGCGCCTTGGGGTCGAGCGTGGTCCAGACCTCGATCGGCTCGTTGGTTTCGGGCAGCAGCATGTCGAGCTGCGGCAGCGCCCAGTCAGTGAAGTAGCGGACCGAGTTCTGGCCTTTTTCCTTGGCGAGCTTGATCTTGGTGAGATCGACCTGATCGGCGTCCTCCTGGGAGATCACCCCGTTGTCGACCATTACGCCCAGCACGACGTTGCCGCGTGCGATCGAGGCTTCCACATCGGCGGTCGGGGAGTAGTTCGACGGTGCCTTGACCAGGCCGGCGATGATCGCCGCTTCCCCGGTCGAGAGCTCGGTGGCCGGATGGCCGAAGAACTTGCGGCTCGCTGCGTCGATGCCATAGGCGCCGCCGCCGAAGTAGACCTTGTTGAGGTAAAGCTCGAGGATCTGGTCCTTGGTGAATTTGCGCTCCAGCGCAAGCGCCAGGACCATCTCGCGTCCCTTGCGCCCGAAAGTGCGCGCATTGTTGAGGAAGATGTTTCGCGCGAGCTGCTGCGTGATCGTCGAACCGCCCTGCTTCCAGTGCCCGGCCTCGTAGCGCACCATGAGCGATCGCACGATGCCGACCGGATCGACGCCGTAGTGGTTGCGGTAGCGCCGGTCCTCGACCGAGACCATGGCATCTTTCATGATCTGCGGGATCTGGTCATAGCCCAGCCACTTGCCATAACTCGGGCCGAGCGAGACCAGTTCGGTGCCGTCGCGCGCGCGCACGACGATCATCTGGCCGTTCTGGCTGCTCTTGAGCGCGTTGTAGTCGGGCAGCTCGCGCGTGGTGAAGGCGACTGCCGTGACGAGGAAGATTAACCCCAGCAATGCAAGCGCGACGCCCCAGACGAAGACCCTGCGGATCGTTCGGCGCCAGAATGGCTTTCCAGGCTCTCGGGAGGAAGAGGCGCCTGACTTGCGGCGCCGGCCGTTATTTTTGGCCATCTTCTGGTTGCAAACCCCTTTGACGGACTACTCGGTCCGAACGCGTCCTACACCGTGGCCGGGAAATTTGTAACCCTGCCTTAACGGCGCGACGGTGGAAGACGAAGATGGCCCCGCCGCCATAAAAAACCTGTTTGACGAGAACCTCATAACCCGTAAGCCTGCCGGTTCCCGTGGACCTTGCCTGTTTGGGTGCATGGGGCCGGATTGGGATTGAGGCCTGTAAAGCCGGGCCGGATCGTGGGGGCATTTGATGTCGGACGAGAAGTACAATCGCGGTGCACGTGCGCTTCACTGGATTATCGCGGTACTCGTCATTATCAACCTTGCGCTGGGCCTGCTGCACGATCCGTTGGAAAAAGTCGTGCAGCTTATACCCCTGCACAAGTCGATCGGGCTGACGGTGCTGATTTTAACGCTGGGACGAATCGGCTGGCGCTTGAGCTGGACCAGGCCGCCCTGGCCGGGCTCGGTCACACCGTTCGAGCGGGGAGTAGCCGTTACTACGCACTTCCTGCTCTACGTGTTGATGCTGGCGCTGCCGCTGACGGGATGGGTCTTTTCCTCGGCGGGCAAGTATCCGCTGACCTTCTTCGGACTGTTTCCCTGGCCCAAGCTGCCGATCAGCAAGGACAATCCGCTCGCCGGGCTGGCTCATGAGGTGCACGAGGTGTTTGGCTTCGTGATGCTGGGGCTGGTCGTGCTGCATGTCCTAGCGGCGCTGCGGCATCACTTCCTGCTCAAGGATCGCGTTTTGCGGCGTATGTGGTGAACACCACGCCCCTCCGTGCATTCGCTCGTGGCGCTCGTTTCGACCGGATATGGTGAGGGCGAGTTCGGGTGATGATTTCTCGTCACCCTGAAACCGCAGAGCCGGTTGCCGGGTTGCGATCTCCCAGCGACCATGGCCTATAGGCCGCATGCGAGATTTGCGAAAAAGGTCCCTGCGCCGCCTGATCCCTGTCCTCGGCGCGGCCGCGCTGGCGTTTGCCGGATGGGCCGATGCCGCGCCGGGCAGGATTCCCGCCCCGACCGAGAATGCGAGCGCCAGCCAGCAATCAGGCCATGCCCGTCATGCCATGGTGGCCGCAGCCAACCCGCTGGCGACCGGGGTGGGCGTCGAAATCCTCGAGGCCGGCGGTACGGCGGTCGATGCGGCGGTGGCGATCCAGGCCGTGCTGGGGCTCGTCGAGCCGCAAAGCTCGGGGATCGGGGGTGGAGCCTTCATGGTCTACTACGATGCCGGGACGCGCAAGGTCACTGCCTATGACGGGCGCGAAACCGCGCCGATGCAGGCGACCAGGCGCCTCTTTCTCGATGACGAGGGCAAGCCTCTTTCGCATTTCGATGCCGTACTGGGCGGCATATCCACCGGCGTTCCGGGTGCGATCGCCATGCTCGACATGGCCCATCGCGATCACGGACGGCTGCCCTGGGCCGATCTTTTCAGACCGGCCGAGGAACTGGCGCGGGAAGGCTTCATCGTCAGCCCGCGCCTCGCCGACATGATCGCGCTCAAACAGGCCCCGCAACCTTCGGCGCCCGATGCGAAGCGCTATTTCACCAGGCCCGACGGGACGCCCTATGTCGCCGGGGACAGGCTGAAGAACCCCGCCTATGCTCGCACCCTGCAGCGTATAGCCAAGTACGGCGCGTCGGGCCTTCTCACCGGCCCGATCGCGCAGGAGATCGTCGACCGCGTGCAGGAGGGGCCGCGTCCGGGCACGCTGACGCTGGCCGATCTCGCTGCCTACCGGCCCGGATCGGGACCGGCGCTCTGCGAGCCCTATCGCATCTACATCGTCTGCACGCCGCAGGCGCCATCGGGCGGGCCGGGCCTGCAGATCGCGCTCGGCATACTCGGCCAGACGGACATCCACGAGCGCGGCGCGGACGACGAGAAAGCATGGTTCCAGTTCGCCCAGGCGAGCCGTCTCGCCTATGCCGATCGTGATCGCTACATCGGCGATCCGGCCTTTGTCGATGTGCCGGTCAAAGGACTGCTCTCCCCCGAATACCTGAAGAAGCGCGCGGCGCTGATCGGCGAAAAGGCGGGCTCGGTGGCGTTCGGCGTGCCCGAGGGGGCCCCGGAAGTCGGCGTCGATGCGACGGCGGAGCCCGGCGGCACCAGCCATTTCGTGATCGTCGATGCGAAGGGCAACGTCGTCTCGATGACCACCACGGTCGAGAGCATCTTTGGCTCGGGACGCATGGTTGGCGGGTTCTTCCTCAATAACCAGCTGACCGACTTCTCGTTTTCGCCGGCCAACGACGACGGGACCCCGGCGGCGAATGCGCCGGCGCCGGGCAAACGTCCGCGCTCGAGTATGGCACCCACGATCGTGCTGACGCGCGAGGGGCGATTCGTCGCGGCCGCCGGCTCACCGGGAGGCAGCTCGATCCAGGCCTACAATCTCAAGGCGCTGGTGGCGCTGCTCGACTGGGACATGCGCCCGCAGGAGGCGGTGGCGCTGCCCAATCTCGTCGCGCGGGCGGACCGGTTCAATGCTGATCCCTTCCCCGAGGCGATCATGCGGGCGCTTGCGGCGCGCGGCATGCCGCTTTCGACCGCGCGTGGCGAAAACTCGGGCATTCAGGCGATCGTTGCCACGAGTCATGGCTATGAGGGCGGCGCGGACCCGCGGCGGGAAGGACGCGCGCGCGGGTTTTGAGAAGGCCTCCCCGGCGGCCCCGACGTGGCGGAGTGCCTTGCCCATGCCGCGATCTTTGCTATATAGAATAGCCAAATTGGGTTTTCCGGGAGAGTCGCCATGGAGTTCACTCGCATCAATCCGCTGACCGGCGAGATCGCAAGCTCGGCGCAAGCCATGAAGGCCGGCGATATTCCCGCCGTCGCCTCCAGCGCCGCGAAGGCATTTCCCGCCTGGGCCGCGATGGGTCCGAATGCCCGCCGCGCCATCCTGATGAAGGCGGCAGGTGCGCTCGAAGCGCGAGCCGAGGCCTTTGTCGAGGCCATGATGGGCGAGATCGGCGCGACGCGGGGCTGGGCGCTGTTCAACCTCGGCCTCGCCGCGTCCATGGTGCGGGAGGCCGCCGCGATCACCACCCAGATCGCCGGCGAAGTGATCCCGTCCGACAAGCCCGGCTGCCTTTCCATGGCGCTCAAGGAGCCGGTTGGTGTGATCCTGGGTATCGCGCCCTGGAACGCGCCGATCATCCTGGGTGTGCGCGCCATCGCCGTGCCGCTGGCCTGCGGCAACGCGGTGATCCTGAAGGCCAGCGAGACCTGTCCGCGCACCCATGCGCTGATCGTGGAGGCCTTCGCCGAGGCGGGCTTTCCCGAAGGCGTGGTCAATGTGGTCACCAATGCGCCGGAGGACGCAGGCGAGGTTGTCGGCGCGCTGATCGACGCGCCCGAGGTCAAGCGCATCAATTTTACCGGATCGACGCACGTCGGCAGGATCATTGCAAGGCGCGCGGCGGAGCACCTGAAGCCGTGCCTGCTGGAACTCGGCGGCAAGGCGCCGCTGATCGTTCTCGACGACGCCGATCTCGACGAGGCGGTGAAGGCCGCCGCTTTCGGCGCCTTCATGAACCAGGGCCAGATCTGCATGTCGACCGAGCGCATCATCGTGGTCGATGCCGTCGCCGATGCCTTCGCCGGGAAGTTCGCCGCCAAGGCGCAATCGATGGCTACCGGCGATCCGCGTGAAGGCACAACGCCGCTGGGGGCAGTGGTGGATCGCAAGACCGTCGACCACGTCAACGGCCTGATCGAGGACGCGGTGGCCAAGGGCGCGAAAGTGCTTTCCGGCGGCACTGCCGACAGCGTGCTGATGCCGGCGACCGTCGTAGACGGTGTCACCGACGCAATGAACCTCTACCGCGACGAGAGCTTCGGCCCGGTGGTCGCGATGATCCGCGCGCGGGACGAGGAACACGCGATCGCGCTGGCGAATGACAGCGAGTACGGGCTTTCCGCCTCGGTCTTCACCCGCGACACCGCGCGCGGCCTTTCGGTTGCCCGGCGCATTCATTCGGGCATCTGCCACGTCAATGGCCCCACCGTTCACGACGAGGCGCAGATGCCTTTCGGCGGCGTGGGGGCTTCGGGCTATGGCCGTTTCGGCGGGCGCCAGGGCATCGACAGCTTCACCGAAACGCGCTGGATCACCGTTGAGACGCAGCCGGGGCATTTCCCGATCTGACCCGGGGCGAATAAACGGCGGTCGCCCTCCTCGGTAGCGGAGGAGGGGCCGCGTGACCGCGCTCGCCTTTACACGTCCAGGTTGGCGACGTTGAGCGCGTTTTCCTGAATGAACTCGCGGCGCGGTTCGACCACGTCACCCATCAGGCGGGTGAAGATTTCGTCGGTGACGTCGGCATCCTCCACCTTGACCTGCAGCAGCGCGCGGTTTTCAGGATCGAGCGTGGTTTCCCAGAGCTGCTCGGCATTCATTTCGCCAAGGCCCTTGTAGCGCTGGATCGAAAGCCCGCGGCGGCCGGTGGCGAGAACCTTGTCGAGCAGTTCGCTCGGGCGGGTAATCGTGTCCTCACCCGGCGTCGGACGATGCGCTGTGGTTTCAACTTCCTCTTCGCGTTCGGTCGTTTCCGCGGGTTCGGGCTCTGCCGTCTCGGAAACCGCCCCGGCGCGCACCAGACGCGCGGCGCCCGCATAGACATCTGCGTTCTCTGCGGCGAGACGGGCGAGCTTGCGCGCCTCGGCGCTCGTCAGGAAGGCGCCTTCGATCTTGTGGTGATCGGTAACGCCGCGCCACAGCCGCTCGACTTCGAGGTTGCCCTCTTCGGTCATGTGCACGGTCCACTTCGCCTCGCTGTCGCCGCGATCGAGCCACTGCGCGGCGCGGGCCATTGCGGTCTCGCGGTCCTGCTGCGAAAGATCGGGCACAAGCACGCCGGCGAGCGCCAGTGCCTCGATGATATTGTGATCATAACGGCGCGGCACGAAGGCCATCAGGTTGCGCAGGCGGATCGCATGCTCGACCAGCGATTCCAGGTCCGTCCCGCCGCGCGCACCGCCGGAAGTCTCCAGAACGCGGCCGTTCAGACCACCCTCGACCAGATAGCGGTCGAGCGCGGCATTGTCCTTGAGGTAGACCTCGCTGCGGCCCTTGGCGACCTTGTAGAGCGGCGGCTGGGCGATGAAGAGGTGGCCGGCGCGGATGATCTCGGGCATCTGGCGGTGAAAGAACGTCAGCAGCAGGGTGCGGATATGCGCGCCGTCGACGTCGGCGTCGGTCATGATGACGATCTTGTGGTAGCGCAGCTTTTCGAGGTTGAAATCGTCGCGGATGCCGGTGCCCATGGCCTGGATCAGCGTGCCGACTTCCTTGGACGAGATGATGCGGTCAAAACGGGCGCGTTCGACGTTGAGAATCTTGCCCTTCAGCGGCAGGATCGCCTGCGTCTTGCGGTCACGCCCCTGCTTGGCCGAGCCGCCGGCCGAATCACCCTCGACCAGGAACAGTTCGCATTTCGACGGATCGCGTTCCTGGCAGTCGGCAAGCTTGCCGGGCAGGCTGGCGATGTCCATCGCGCCCTTGCGGCGGGTGAGTTCGCGCGCGCGCTTGGCGGCCTCGCGCGCGGCGGCGGCATCGATCACCTTCTGGATGATGGTCTTGGCAGTTGCCGGGTTTTCCTCCAGCCACTCGCTCATCTTGTCGCCCATCAGGCTTTCGAGCGGCTGGCGCACTTCGGAGCTGACCAGCTTGTCCTTGGTCTGGCTGGAGAACTTCGGGTCCGGCAGCTTGACCGAAACGATCGCCGTAAGCCCCTCGCGCATGTCGTCGCCCGAAAGCGAGACCTTCTCCTTCTTGAGCAGGCCCGAACGTTCCGCGTAATTGTTGATCGTGCGCGTCAGCGCCGCGCGGAAGGCGGCGAGGTGGGTACCGCCGTCACGCTGCGGGATGTTGTTGGTGAAGCACAGCACGTTCTCGTAGTAGGAATCGTTCCATTCGAGCGCGACTTCGATCCCGATCCCGTCCTTGTCGGCCGTGATGGCGATCGGATCCGGCATCAGCGCCTGTTTGTTGCGGTCGAGGTATTGCACGAAGGCCGCGATGCCGCCTTCGTAGAACAGGTCGTGCTCGATCGTTTCCTCGTGCCGTTTGTCACGCAGCTTGATGCGCACGCCGGAATTGAGGAAGGCGAGTTCGCGGTAGCGGTGCTCCAGCTTCTCGAAATCGAACTCGGTGACGTTCTTGAAGGTGTCCGTCGAGGCGAGGAACGTCACGCGCGTGCCCTTCTTGCCGTCCGGTGCGGCGCCGCGCACTTCGAGCGGGGAGACGGCATCGCCGTGCGCGAACTTCATCCAGTGTTCCTTGCCGTCGCGCCAGACGGTCAGTTCCAGCCATTCGGACAGCGCATTGACGACCGAGACGCCGACGCCGTGGAGGCCGCCCGAAACCTTGTAGGCGTTGTCGTCCGAAGTGTTCTCGAACTTCCCGCCGGCGTGAAGCTGGGTCATGATGACCTCGGCCGCCGAGACGCCTTCCTCCCTGTGGATGTCGGTCGGGATGCCGCGGCCGTTATCTTCGACCGAGACTGAGCCGTCGGGATTGAGTTCGATCAGGACGAGGTCGCAATGCCCCGCCAGCGCCTCGTCGATGGCGTTGTCCGAAACCTCGAAAACCATGTGGTGCAGGCCCGAACCGTCGTCGGTATCGCCGATGTACATGCCGGGACGCTTGCGCACCGCGTCGAGGCCTTTCAGGACCTTGATCGATTCGGCGCCATAGGAGTTTTCGTTCTTGCCGTTCCCGGGGGCGGCTTCTTCGGAATTTGCCATGGCGATTCTATAGGGATTGCAGGGGGCAAACCCAAGCAAAAGCGGCGTCCTGGCGGCGCTTTTCCACAAGAGTTGGGGGGAAGGTGGGGTGGTGCGCCAAGGTGGAGGGAGTCCAGGGCGGCTTGCCCCTATTGCATCCCGGCTTTCGTTTTTTGCAACTATCGCATTTCATGTATTCGGCGTGGGTCGGACCTGCGCGATGCACCGCACGCATATTGCAGTGCAGCGCGACGGGCGAACGGCAACGATCGCGTTCAATCCGATAGCGTCAGTTTCGTCGAAAGGCGCCAGCGCATGTTGCGCTTCGCGGGTTTGCGGCGAGCAGCCTTGCTTCGGCACATCCGGGAGCCGTGCGCGGGCATAAGGCACGAAAAAGGCGGCCTTATGGGCCGCCTTTCTCGTTGGGTCGGTTTCGCCCCTCAGGCGAGGGTCAGAGCAAACGCGAGGGCACTGGTGCCCAAGGCTGCGGCGAGGCCGACGGTCCGTTCGATGATCGTCATGTCTTGCTCCTGCAGTAGTCGGAGGGTCTCCCCTCTTCGCAGTTGCAAGGTATGGGTGCGGGCAATTTTCGCAATGTCAAAAGCAACAAAACAAGTTGCAAGATTTGCAACTAAGGGCAAAATCCCCCTTCATGGAGGTGGGCCGGCAGGTGCATCTGTCTGGACACCCGGCGCTCGCGATACTAGTGCCCGGCCATGAACAATCCGACCTCTGAATCCATCTTGATCGTCGATTTCGGCAGCCAGGTGACGCAGCTGATCGCACGCCGCGTGCGCGAGGCGGGTGTCTATTCGGAAATCGCACCGTTTTCAGTCGCTGAAGAGGCGTACAGGCGGCTCGATCCGGCCGGCGTGATCCTCTCGGGCTCACCCGCGTCGGTGCTCGACGAGAGCGGGCCGCGCATTCCTGACGTGATCCTCGAAAGCGGTCGGCCGATGCTCGGAATCTGCTATGGCCAGCAGGCGCTGATGCACCAGCTCGGCGGCGAGGTGCTAATGGGCGATACCGGCGAATTCGGTCGCGCCTTCATCGAGATCGAGGACGAATGCGCCCTGTTCGACGGCCTCTGGAAGGTCGGAGAGAAGCACCAGGTCTGGATGAGCCACGGCGACAAGGTGACGCGCCTTGCCGAGGGGTTCCGGCCGGTGGCCGCAAGCGCGGGGGCGCCTTTCGCGGTGATCGCCAATGACGAGAAGCGCGTCTACGCGATGCAGTTCCACCCCGAGGTCGTCCACACGCCCGACGGTGCCCGACTGCTCAAGAACTTCGTGCGGCATGTCTGCGGCCTTGCCGGCGATTGGACCATGGCCGAGTTCCGCAAGACCAAGATCGAGGAAATCCGCGCGCAGGTCGGCCAGGGCCGTGTGATCTGCGGCCTTTCCGGCGGCGTGGACTCGGCGGTTGCGGCAGTGCTGATCCATGAGGCGATCGGAGACCAGCTCACCTGCGTCTTCGTCGACCACGGCCTGATGCGCATGGGCGAGGCGGAGCAGGTCGTATCGCTGTTCCGCGGGCACTACAACATCCCGCTGGTGCATGTCGACGCTTCCACGCTGTTCCTCAAGGGCCTGGAAGGCGTCACCGACCCGGAGGCCAAGCGCAAGTTCATCGGCAAGACCTTCATCGACGTGTTCGAGGACGAGGCGAAGAAGATCGGCGGCGCCGAGTTCCTCGCCCAGGGTACGCTCTATCCCGACGTGATCGAGTCGGTTTCCTTCACCGGCGGGCCTTCGGTGACGATCAAGAGCCACCACAACGTCGGCGGCCTGCCCGAACGCATGGACATGAAACTGGTCGAGCCGCTGCGCGAGCTGTTCAAGGACGAAGTGCGCGAACTCGGCCGCGAGCTGGGCCTTCCCGACGTGTTCGTGGGGCGCCATCCGTTCCCCGGCCCGGGCCTCGCGATCCGTATCCCCGGCGAAGTCAGTCGCGAGCGCTGCGACATCCTGCGCAAGGCCGATGCGATTTACCTCGAGGAGATCCGCAATGCGGGGCTCTATGACGCGATCTGGCAGGCTTTCGCGGTGTTGCTCCCGGTCAAGACCGTGGGCGTCATGGGTGACGGCCGTACCTATGACAACGTCTGCGCCCTGCGCGCGGTAACCTCCACCGATGGCATGACCGCCGACATCTACCCCTTCGATTCGGCCTTCCTCAGCCGTACCGCGACACGCATCATCAACGAGGTGAAGGGCATCAATCGCGTGGTCTACGACTACACCTCGAAGCCGCCGGGCACGATCGAGTGGGAGTGATTTTTGCCCTTCCGGCAGTATCCAAAAATGCGCAAGAACAGATCGGAATGAACGGACGCCATCACTCGCCGCACAGGCGGTCGCTGGCTTCCCGCAATATGATTTGCGGAATCCAAGCGGCCTCGTCGTAGATCCTGCGCTCTGGGCGCTCGGTCACCCGGGACGGCGCCTTCGTCCGCAAATGCGCATCGCGTGCTTTCGGTGGACCCATCTGCGTCAGGCCGCCGGCAGGGGCTAGGCGTCGCCATTGGCGGCCTGGATCGGGATAGCCTGTCCCGTTGGACTGCGGGATCGCTTCATGATCGAGTTTCGGCATGGCTTGCGCTCTGCGCCTATGGTCAAGGACGCGGGCTTGTGCGATGGGCCGCCTTATGTCCCAGACCGCGCCCGCCACTGCAAGCGTCGCCGAGCTTGCCGAAGCCCTGATCGCCTGCCCGAGCGTCACCCCGGCAACGGGGCTGGTATTCGACTGCCTGGAAGGCCAGCTTGCGCCGCTCGGCTTCGAGGTAGTGCGCTTCGTGGCCGGTGAGGCGCCGGACGGGCCGGTGGAGAATCTCTTCGCCATCCGCAGGGGACCCGAAGGCTCGCGCCACTTCGCTTTTGCCGGGCACCTCGACGTTGTGCCGCCGGGCGAGGGCTGGACCACGGCGCCCTTCCTGCCCGAACGGCGCGGAGAGCTGCTTTACGGACGCGGCGCGGTCGACATGAAGGGCTCGATCGCGGCCATGGTCGCGGCGGTGCGGGAGATTCCCGCAGAGGCCGGCACGATCAGCTTCGTCATCACTGGCGACGAGGAAGGCCCGGCGCGCTTCGGTACGCTCGCCCTCATCGACCTGATGCGCGAGCGTGGCGACATTCCGGACCTGTGCCTCGTGGGCGAGCCCACTTCGGTCAACCGCCTTGGCGACACGATGAAGATCGGCCGGCGCGGGTCGGTGAACATCTTCCTCGAAGTCGAAGGCATGCAGGGCCACGTCGCCTATCCGCATCTGGCGCACAACCCGATCACGCCGCTGGTCGCCATGCTGGCCGAACTCAACGCGCTGGTACTCGACGAGGGGACCGAGTGGTTCCAGGCCTCGAACCTGGAGGTCACCGACCTTACCGTCGGCAATCCGGCGCACAACGTGATCCCCGCCAAGGCCATGGCGCGCCTCTCCATCCGCTTCAACGACCTGCACACCGGCGCCGAACTCGGCGCGCGCGTGACTGCCATCGCCGAAAAGCACGGGGGCACCGCGCGTCCCGTGATTTCGGGCGAGGCCTTCCTGACCGAGCCGGGTGCGTTCTCGACCATTCTTGCAGACGCAATTCGCGCCGAGACCGGAATCGCGCCCGAGCTTTCGACCAGCGGCGGCACGTCGGACGCACGCTTCCTGAAGGACATCGTGCCGGTCATCGAATTCGGCCTGTGCAATGCGACGATGCACAAGCGTGACGAGGCGGTGGCGCTGGAAGACCTCGACGCGCTCGCGCGCATCTACGCCCGAGTGGCGCAAGGCGCTCTCAAGGCTGGACAATAGCCGCCGCGCTTGCGACCGTGGCGGCGTGAAGACAAAGTCTGGTCACGACAGTTCCGTCATCCTGAACTTGTTTCAGGACCCATTGTGCCAATCA
>NZ_BMHK01000030.1 GCF_014640675.1 Novosphingobium endophyticum
CACATGCAGCGCGATGAGCGGGATCTCTCCCACCATCAGCTGTTCGCCGTCCGCAACGAGCCGGTCGAACTGCGAACCGTCGCGCGCGAACTCGGTACCTTCGTTAAAAATCTTGCCGAACACGTCCTGGACGGTGACGATCTCCCGGCCAATGACGAGCTTGCCGCCGAGTTTTTCCTGGAGGTAGGGAGCGGCTGACAAGTGATCGGCATGGGCGTGGGTCTCCAGGATCCAGTCAACCGTGAAGCCCTGCGCCTGAACGTAGGCGATGATCTCATCGGCGGACTCGAAGCTGGTCCGACCCGAGGGCTGATCGAAGTCCCACACGCTGTCCACGATCGCTGCCCGCTTCGTCATAGGATCGCTGACCACATAGCTCGCAGTGAAGGTCGGCTCGTGGAAGAACGCTTTCACGTGCGGCGCGCGCACCTCCCCGGCTCGAACCGCGCGAACGAGGACGATCGCCTGCTCGATGACGGTGTCGTTGGTCATAATTCGTCTCCGATTGCCTAGGCTTTGACGGGTCCGTGACCCAGGTCCGGACAGAAAATGTCGTGAAGCAGCACGAGTATCTGTTGCGCGCGCGGATCGCATATCCGGTAATATACGCTCTGCGCCTCCTTGCGGGTCGCCACGAGACCCTCCTCCCGCAGCCTTGCGAGATGCTGGGACAGCGCCGACTGGCTGAGCCCGATCCGCTCGACCAGATCACCCACCGCCAACTCCCCTCTCTCGGCCAGATGGCACAGCACGAGCAGGCGGCTCTCGTTCGACAGCGTACGGAGCAGCGCAGCGGCTTCCGCGGCCTGTTCCTCAAATGGGAACGATGATGATGTTACAACTTTTTTCATAAGGTAACTCTAATTTAGATAACTCTAATCTTATGTCAAGTCCCTTTGGGTTTTCCCGAGGTATCGCCACACCCGCGCTATCCGGCGACGGGCCGCCAGGCGGTGGTTTGGGGTCGGGCTGGGGCGTGGGCCACATCACCCGCAATCGCTGCAGGCAGCGTGAATTGGCCCGCCACGCACGGGGGCAGAACGGCTGAAGTTTTAAAACTGTCATGAGCACGAAAAGGAGGCGTTCTTCGCCGATCGGCGGAGAGCCCAACAAGCTGTGTGCGGGAGATTATCACGCAGTACCTGGACGAACGACCTTCCGGGCCGGTTGCCAATCCAAAGAGTGGTGGCATAGTTTCGCAAGCCAGTCAGATTGGAGCCGCATGACCAATGTCGACCCGACGACCGGATCGCTTGCCTGTGTCTACCGTACCGAAGGCCTGACCAAGGTCTATGGTGAAGGACCGGCCGCAGTCCATGCGCTGCGCGGTGTCGACCTGGCGTTGCCGGGCGGCGAGATCGTGGTCCTGCTCGGCCCGTCAGGAAGCGGAAAGTCCACCTTACTGAACATCATCGGCGGGCTCGACCGGGGTACCGATGGCACGATCTGGTTCCGCGACCAGGAACTGAGCGCGATGAGCGACGCGGAGTTGACGCACTACCGGCGCGACAACGTCGGCTTCGTGTTCCAGTTCTACAATCTGATGCCGAGCCTGACGGCGCGCGAGAATGTCGAACTGGTGACGGAGATCGCCAAAGACCCGATGGAGCCGGAGGAGGCCCTCGCGTTGGTTGGCCTCCACGCGCGCCTCGATCATTTTCCCGCGCAACTTTCGGGCGGCGAGCAGCAGCGGGTGGCGATTGCCCGGGCTGTCGCCAAGCGACCCAGGGTCCTGTTCTGCGACGAACCCACCGGCGCGCTTGACAGCACGACCGGCCGCGCGGTGCTCAAGGTACTGAAGGGTGTCAACGAGACGTTGGGCACCACAGTCCTGATAGTCACGCATGCGGCGGCCACCGCCGGCATGGCGCACCGGGTCATCCATTTCGCCGACGGAAAGATCCGCAAGATCAGGGAAAACGAAACCCGGCTCGACCCCGACAAGATTGATTGGTGAACGCGCAGTGAATCCGCTGGACCGCAAATTGTTGCGCGACCTGTGGCGCATAAAAGGGCAGGCCGCAGCCATCGGCGCCGTGATTGCCGTCGGCGTATTGCTGCTGGTAATGATGACCGGCCTCGTCAGGTCGCTCGACGAGACACGCCAGGCCTATTACGAGCGCTATCGCCTCGCCGAAGTCTTCGCGCCGGTCACGCGCGCGCCCGAGAATGTTATCGGCGACCTGCCGGCGATCCCCGGCGTCGCGGCGACTGAAGGCAGGGTCGCCGGCTATGCGCTGGTCGATCTGGACAGCGTCGACCTGCCGATCCAGGCCCGGATAGTCTCACTGCCCGATTTCGAGGCGCCGCGGCTTAACGACATCTTCCTCATCGCCGGGCGCCGGCTCGACCCGGCCAATCGGGACGAGATCCTGCTGCTGAAGAGCTTCGCCGATGCCCACGACATCAGGCCGGGAGATGCCCTGCGCGTGACGATCCGCGGCGCGCAGCGCGCGTTCAGCGTCGTCGGTCTGGTTCAGGCACCCGAGTTTCTCTATGTCACTGCGCCGGGTGAGCTTGCGCCCGACGACGAGCGCTACGCGGTGATCTGGATGAGTCGCGCCACCGCGGGCGCGGCCTTCGACATGGAAGGCGCCTTCAATGAGGCGCTGCTCTCGCTCACGCGCGACGCCCGCGAACCGGCAGTGCTCGAAGCGGTGGACCGTATTCTCGAACCCTATGGCGGGCTCGGCGCCTATGGGCGCGAAGACCATCTCTCGGATCGCTATGTCAGCGAGGAGATCAACGGCCTCCGCGCGACGAGCGCGATAATCCCGCCGCTCTTCCTCGCCGTGGCCGCGTTCCTTCTCTACATCGTCATTTCGCGCATGGTGCAGGCCGAGCGCGAACAGATCGGACTGATGAAGGCCTTCGGCTACACCGATCTCGAAGTCGGCGCGCACTATTTCAAGCTGATCCTGTTTATCGCCGTGAGCGGAGCGATCCTCGGTTGCCTTGCCGGCATCGCCGCCGGGCGGGCGATGGTGGTGCTCTATCTCCAGTTCTACAAGTTTCCCTTTCTGCTGTTCGAACTTCGGTCGTCCTCGTTCGTTCTGGGCATTCTGGTCAGCGTCTGCGCCGCCTCGGCCGGCGGCTTGCTCGTGCTGCGCAGAGTCTTCGCGCTGACACCGGCCGTCGCCATGCGCCCCCCGGCACCGGCGGACTACAGCCGCACGGGGGGCGTCGTCCGGAAACTGACCCGCATACTCGATCAGCCTGGCCGAATGGTTGTGCGGCGCGTCACGCGCCAGCCCGCCCTCATGGGCGGAGCGGTGCTGGGCATCGGCGCGGGCATGGCGCTCGCCGCCGCGATGACCTCGGTCATGTCAGGGTTCGACCGGACGATAGATGTCAATTTCAACGTGATCGATCGCAGCGATCTCACGGTCAGCTTCACCGACCCCAAATCAGACAAGACCATCCTCGAACTGCAGCGCCTGCCGGGCGTGATCGAGGTGGAACCGGTGCGAAACGTATCGGCCGTGCTGCGCAACGGATTGAGAACCCATCGCGGCGCGGTGGAAGGGCGGATCGCCACGCCTCGCCTCAACCGAGCGGTAACCAGTGAAATGGACGCTATCGACATGCGCGAAGAGGGCGTCATCCTCTCCACTTCACTGGCCGACAAGCTCCAGATCCGCCCCGGCGAGACGCTGACCGTCGAGGTGCGGGAAGGACGCCAGCCGGTGCTCGAACTGCCGGTTTTCGGCACCACCGAAAGCCTGCTCGGCTCGCCAGCCTATATGCAAATCGACGCGCTCAACCGGGCGCTACGCGAACCGGACCGGGTCTCGGGCGCGGCGCTGCGGATCGATTCCGCGCGCAGCGACGAAATCTATCGTACGCTCAAGGACATGCCAGCCGTGGCCAGCGTCAGCCTCAAGGACGAAACGCGCGAATCCCTGCAGGAGCTGATGGACAGCGGCGCCGGCGCGATGCGCTATGTGATGGCCGGCATCGCCTTCGTTATCACCTTCGGCATCGTCTACAACTCCGCGCGCATCGCACAGGCTGAGCGTGAACGTGATCTCGCCAGCCTGCGTGTCCTCGGTTTCACAAAGGGGGAGGCGGCGTTCGTGCTGCTCGGGGAACTGGCGGTGGTGATGTTTGTAGCCCTGCCGGTGGGGGCGCTGCTGGGCTATGCGCTGTCCTTCGGCATCGCCGCCGGGTTCAGCAGCGACCTCTACCAGATCCCTGCGACCTTCGGTCGATCCGACTTCGGCACTGCCGTGCTTGCCGTACTGGCTGCTTCAGTCGCCTCAGGGTGGCTGGTAAAACGCGACGTCGACAGGCTTGAACTCGTCAGCGCGCTGAAAGCAAGAGAGTAACCGATGGCTCGAAAGAAGATCACGCGTTTCCATCTGATGGTCGGCGGGGCGGTACTGATCCTCATACTGCTGATCTTCGCCTTCTGGCCGAGCGCCGCGGCGGTCGACATGGGCAAGGTCACTCAAGGGGCCATGCAACTGACGATCGATGAGGAGGGGCGCACGCGGGTCGGCGACAGCTATGTCGTGTCCGCGCCCGCTGCCGGGCGATTGCAACGCGTGGAAGTGACGCCGGGGGACCGCGTCATTGGCGGCCGGACCATCGTGGCGCGTCTGCTGCCCGCCCCGCTCGACCCGCGCGCCCGGGCACAGGCACACGCCGACGTGGCCGCGGCGCAGGCGGCCTTGCGCGCGGCACAGGACGAAGCGGTCCGGGCGGCGGCGGAGAAGAAGCTCGCCGGGAATAGCCTGGCCCGAGAGCAGAAGCTGTGGGAACTCGATTCCACGAGCCGTGAAGCGCTCGAGACAGCACAGCGCGATGCCGCCACCGCCGCCGCTGCCACCGGCGCGGCAAATTCTATCATTGAAGCGCGGCGCGCGGACCTGGAGCGTGCCCGTGCGGAGCTGGCCGGCGGCGGGGCCATCTCCATAGTCGCACCCGCATCCGGGCGCGTGCTCAGCGTAGAGCAGGAGAGCGAAGCCACGCTGGACGCAGGCGCGCCGATCTTGGAGATCGGCAATGTCAACGGCGACCTTGAAGTGCTCGTGGAACTGCTTTCGACCGATGCGGTGCAGGTCGCGGCGGGCAACCGGGTGCTGATCGACAACTGGGGCGGCGGCGAGCCGCTGCGGGGCGAGGTCGCGCGGATCGAGCCGCAGGGCTTCACCAAGGTTTCCGCGCTGGGCGTCGAAGAGCAGCGCGTCAACACAATCGTCCGGCTCACCGACCCACACACCGGCCAGATCGGCCTCGGAAGCGGCTTTCGTGTCGAGGCGCGCATTGTCGTGTGGGAAGACGACGATGCGATCGTCGTCCCATCCAGTGCGCTGTTCAGGGAGCAGGGAGACTGGGCCGTCTTCATCGTCGCGGACGGAAGGGCGGAACGCAGAAGCGTAAGGATCGGCCGCAACAACGGCGCCCAGGCGCAGGTTCTGGAGGGGCTGCGGAAGGGGGAGACGGTAATTCTCTATCCCGCTTCCGAAATAACGGACGGAACCAGGGTGGAGCGGCGCGATGCCGGCTAGAGCGGCTGTGAGCGCGAAGTTCGCAACGTCCATGGCGGCAGCCGCCTGCCTGTCCCTCGCCGCCTGCACGGTGCCGGGCGACGAGCCTCCCGAGATCGGCGTTACTATCCCACCCGGCTTCGCCGCGGCGAACGGAGCCCAGGGCGCCGTATACGAGAGGTGGTGGACGCACTTCGGCGATCCGCAACTCGACGCCTTCGTCGAAAGGGCCGTGGCGGACAGCACCGCGATCGGCCAGGCAATCGCACGTGTCCGGCAGGCGCGGGCGCGAGCGCGCATCGCCGGAGCAGATCGGCTGCCGCAGGTCGACGCCTCGCTTTCGGCGACCAGACAGCACTTGTCTCTGGAAAGCCTCGGCATCGTCGTGCCAGGGGACGAACCGAGAGCCGGACCCTCTTCTTACACAATCGAGACCTACGACCTGTCGGCCAATGTGAGCTGGGAGATCGACCTGTGGGGCAGACTGTCCGCCCAGTCCGCCGCGGCGCGCGCTGAATTCCTCGGCAGCGAAGCCAGCCTGCAGGCCGTGCGCCAGGTCATCGCCGCGCAGACCGCCCGGACCTATTTCGCCGTCGTCGAAGCGCGCGAGCAGGTCGAGCTGGCGCAACGGACGGTCGAGAACTACACCGAGGTGGCACGGCAGATCGGCAATCGTGTGGACGTCGGCTCCGCCCAGCCCATCGAGGGACAACTGGCGGATGCCAATCTGCGCTCCGCCAGCGCCCATCTCGCGCAACGACGGGAGACGCTCGCCATGCTGACCCGCGAGTTCGACATCCTGTTGCGCAACTATCCCGATGGCGAGGTCGCCGTCGCCGACGCCCTTCCCACCGTTCCGCCCCCGCCGCCCGCCGGCATCCCGGCGGAGCTTCTGGCCCGCCGGCCGGACATTGCCGCTTCGCTGCTGGACCTGCGGGCGGCCGGCTTCCGCCTGACCGCGGCGGAACGCTCCTTCCTGCCGGGCATCACCCTGACCGCCTCGGCCGGCACCTCCACCACCGAGCTGTCCAATCTGTTCGATCCGGGGGCCTTCATCTGGTCGGTCGCGGGACGCCTGCTCCAGCCGGTCTTCCAGGGCGGCCGTTTGCGGGCCCAGTTCGAATTGCGCGCCGGCGAGCGCGACGAAGCGCTGCAAAGCTATGCCGACGCGGTCCTGACCGCCTTGTCCGAGGTGGAGATCGCCTTGGCGGTGGAGGAGTTCCTCGGCGGCCAAGAGCGGGAGCTTGCCGGGGCCGTGGCCGCCGCCGAGCGGGCGGTGGAGATTGCCCGCAATCGCTACGATCTGGGAAAGGAGCCTTTGCTGACCCTGCTCGAAAGCCAGAGACGGTCCCTCGACGCCCGGTCAAGCCTGCTCGCGGTGCAAAGGCTGCGCCTGGCGAACCGCGTGGACCTGCATCTCGCTCTCGGAGGAGGATTCGGGCAAGCCGGTGAAAGCGCGGGTACGACCAGCGAAAAGTGATGGCTTCGGCTACGGCCAGGCTGAGAACAGCAACCAGCCGCCCCAGGCAATGAATCCATAGCCAAACACCAGCCCCGCAATCTTCCCTCGGGGAAGGAGCTTCTCGACCGCGACGACCATCGAAAGTACTGCGATCCAAACCAGGTTCATGACACCGCCGACGAACAACAGGACCATCAAAAGCCAACAACAACCAAGGCAGTAGGAACCGTGGATAAGGCCGAGCCGAAATGCTCCGGCCGCGCCGGGAGAATGATAGCGCGCGATGAACTCGGCCGGGTTGCGGCACTGCCTCAGGCATGCCTGCTTGGCAGGCGTTAACTGGTACAGTCCGGCGGCAATGAGAACGATTGCCGACAGGATACGCTCATCGAACGCCATGATCGCCGGAGACAGCAGGGACGCTCGGTCGAGCAGGATCTGAGCCAACGCGGCGGCGATGGAAAACACTCCCCAGGCCACAAGATAGCCTGCCAGAAATGACCATATCGGCGAAGCCGCAGCTGCATAGCTGGCGCGATAGGAACGGTCATAGAGAAGCACGACGGGTGCTGCGGCCGGCAGCATCATCGCCACCATCATGATCCACCACATCGAAATTGTCAGTGCGACATTGCGCGGCGACCAGTCTCCCATCGCCATCGCCATCGCCCCGGAAGTCGCATGCGCTGTCGGCGCCCCGCCGGGGTCGAAGGGCGCAAGGGAAAACTGAGCGCCATGCGGCATGCCGGCGCCACTTGCCAACCAGAGCCACGCAAGGCTGGTCAGCAGGACAAGCCCCCCAATCGTGACGAAGCTGGAAGCGCGCAGGATCCGCGCGATGCCAGATGCCATTATGCGCGAACGACTCCGTGGCTATCGAGGTGCAGGTGTGCGAACTGCGCATAGCTGCTTGCCAGTTCGATCGGTACCGGATCGGTGCCTGTGCTGGTAGCCGAGCCGACTTCGGCGTACTCATATTCAAAGCCGTCAGGTAAGTGAATGCGCGCCCGGACTTCGCTGCCGTCGACCGGGCTCTTGATCGGCTCCCCTTCCATGTCGACGTGGCCGGGGATGCGCAGACGGCCCTTGCGTCCTTCGATATCGACTTCGAACTCGATCGGAACAAAAAGCGGATCATGCATGGTTTCCACCGTCGAGGCGAAGACCGCAAAGAACGTGGCCATGGGATCGGTGTCGCCGCCCGTCATAATTGTCAGTAGTGATGCGCGCTGGGCATCGCTGGCGCGTTCATCGACAAAAGCGACGCATTCGCCATGGCCATCGTGGATGGGACCAGGCCATTTGAAGATCGCGCCGATCTTGAGGCCCGACAGATCCGTTTCGCCGTGCCTGCCCTCGTCGATGATCATTCCGAACACTGCGTGGCAATGCCCCTTGTCGGGCAAGCCGCCGAACTGACAGTTGCAGCCATAGTCGCAGGTGCAATTGACCAATTCACGGCCCTTGAATTCCCAGTAAGCCATAAATGCCTCCTGTATGATGTCAGCCAGCCCCGATCAGGCGGCGGAACCCCACAGCCAACAGTCTATCACCCCCGCCATTCCTATCCAAGCGGCCTTGGTCCGCGCGTCGGCGAGTGAGACAAGCGGATAGGGCCCAATCGCGAGCTTCTTCTCGCGCCCCTCCCAACGGTACTTCATCCGCCACAGCTTGGTCTCGGACGGATTGACCTGAAGATAAAGACCGCCTCCGTCGCCAAGCTCGTATGCCTTGGCTTTCGGCATTGCATTTTCGATCGCAAAATCGGTGAGCGCCATGAATGGGGGCCTTTCCCCGAATTGGACTCGGCGAGGCCAGGCCCTGAAAATACCGCAAATTTCTGCGGGTTACGGCGCTCAGTGGGACGTGATGGGCCATGATCCGTGGTGGGCGGTGACGGGCTCGAACCGCCGACCCTCTCGGTGTAAACGAGATGCTCTACCAACTGAGCTAACCGCCCCTGTGCCGGGAAGCCGCGCTAATGCTGGCTTTTCGGCACTTCGTCAATGGGTTTGTAGCGGACAGTTCCGGCAAAGAATGCCCCCGATGGGAATGCAGAATCACGGAATAGTGCAGGAATGGCTTCGCCAGTTTCGACCATTCAAGTTCTTGAATTTCATCGACGTGACCAAGCCTTGCGGGCTCCTGAGATGACTTGGTTCGGCGGCTTCTGCCAGAAACAGGTCGCCGCAGAGCGGCCCAGCTTCAGTGGCATGAAGTTGGAAGCCTAGGCACGTCACGCGGCCCTCGCCAATCGACCCAGGCTCTCACTGCAGAGTTTGTGAATCTGGCATGCCTGTGACGTGACCCCCAGCTTTCCTCCGGCTGTGATTAGAGCCGGGCGGTTGTTTTGCGCATGAGCGCGGTTGAAGCAATGGGCTGCGTAGCGGCGCCCGTAGGGCGTGGCGAAGCAGCCCATTGCTTTGCAGTTGGGCGGCGAACGCCGCCGGGGTCTCATAGCCAAGCTGCCGACTTCGGTACGATACGAAGTTCAATGAAAAGCTCTCCCGTTCCCGGACCTCGACACATCCGGTCCATCCGGGTTTTGTGCCCCTTCCAATCCTAGGACGTCCTCGATTGGCACCAAGTCGACCAACATGTCGACCCGGTTGGGGCATTGCGGATTTACACGATCAATCGCTGGGCGGGAGATCATCGAACGGATCAACAAACGCCCAGCCCCGTCTGCTTTTTCCACGCGAAACCGCGCAGGTCGCTGTCAGGGGCAAGGTTCTTGGGGTTCCAGCGACTCACTGCGCGACAGGAACCCTGCTGTTTGGGAATGTGGCCGGTTTGCGCAACATTGCGGCCATTGCCAGCAACGACGAACTTGCTGATTTCGGACAGCCTGCATTTTCGGGAGAGCAACGAGAAATAATGTTGTGCACGCGGCGACAGTGGCAACTTGAGGACGCCCTTTTCGTTGGTCCTGACAAAGGAGAAGCGAAGATGAGCGACAGCGACAACGACATCGTGGAACTGGAAACGGCATTCTGGCAATCCATGGTCGATAAGGATGCCGACCGAGCCAAAAAGATGATTGCAAACGATTGCCTCGTGACTGGCCCGATGGGTACTATGAAAATTGACCCCGAAAAGTATGCCGCCATGACCGAGGAAGGCCAGTGGAATTTGGCAAAGTTCGAATTTTCAGATGTGAAGGTCATTCGCCCATCAGATGATGTGGCTGTTATTGCCTACAAGGTGCATCAGGAAGGAACAATGAAAGGCAATCGAATGGATCTCCAATGCGCGGACAGCTCCACCTGGGTGCGTGCTGGCGACGAATGGAAGTGCGCACTTCACACCGAAACCATCTTGTCCGATGATTGACCCATAACGTCGGAAATTGGGTCGCGACCGTCCGCTTCAAAGAGACGGAAGCACAAAAGCGCACTTCTGGTCCTGCTTCATATTCCAGGTGGTGGCGGGGGCGGCGATACCTGCGACTCGCGTAGGTGAGGATACTGTGTGAGGAAGCGCTCTCTCGCTTCGGGCGAGCCGACGACGTAGATTTCGGCGGGGCCACATGCATCTTGCAAAACGCGCTCAATCTCCGCGTCAATGTCGGCACTTGCAGGCCCACCCCAATTCATTTCTTCGCCAAGTCGCGCAAGCGTTCTGCCACTGATCCGGTCGCGCAGAATGAAGTAGCCGGAGTCATCAATATCCAATCCCATCTCCGCATGGAACCATGCTAATTTGTCGGTAGCCTGTTCGAACTCGCCGACGAAGAAACATCCGTTCCGCAGTTCCACTCGCCCACGATAAAGCGCTTGGTGCTGTAGACCCGTCCGAGAAATAGAAGCGGGCCATACTCGAATGGTCTTCTTTGCCGCATCGCTCACGCGTGGAAGGTTCATTACTGGCACAAAGTGCCAGCGGATGTGCGTAGGCACATCCCAGTTGTTCTCATTTGTCCAGCGTACGAATTCCTCCTCAGTCAACCCGGTATCAATCATATCGACCGGCCCGTCAGAACTCTTTCCCGCAAGGCCGAAACCAAGTAGTGCACCGCGCTTTTTCAGCCGCGCGACCCACGTTTCACCGATGCGCTTTGCATTAGGAGGCAGAGGCGATGTGGCTTCGCGTTGCCTACCCCCATCAGCAGCCTGCGAGGACTGATTGAGTAACGCGCGGTAGTCAGGCGACGGTGCGCGGGTCTGCGTAGCGTAGTTGCGCGCTGTCGGCGTGACAGTATCTCCACGATTGTCGCTTGCAGGAGAACACGCGACGCATAACCCTAGCAGGGATAGGACCTTGAACATGAATAATTATCTGCCTGGAGTGCTTTCCCCCCGCTGAACGAATGGCACCTGTTCCAGGGCTCAGCCGGAAAGCCTCCGATCGGAACATGGCAGCGCTTTTGCCAAAGAGAAAGCCGGCAGCTTTCGCGGGGCATTTCGGGCATTCGCGAGCCGAGGATGGCACCGCAAAAGCCGACCGTCCGCTTTTCCCCAGTCTGGTGCCCGCGCCTATAACTGGAATTGGTGGGAAACGGACCAGTCCTCTTGGGCGCGCTTAGTAAGCAGCCATCCGGTGAACGGGTCAAATTGGACGTGTATCAATCTTCTCGGCAGCGAACCCACCGCTTGCGGCCGGACCGCCACAGCGACCCGTCATAAGACTGAGTGTCTGGGTTCCATTGTGCGCTCAATATGAGTTCGCGGTGCCCACTCTTCGCGGTGAGTGCCAGCCGAAGCTCCGGCGAGCGCATCCACCATTGCGGAGCAATCACAGGCACTTCCCGCCCGGCGTCGACGAGCCGCGCCAGAAAAAGCGGTGCGCTGGGAACATGCCCGAAGCCTAGAGTTACTTCGATAGGCCGCGGTCCCGCAGTCGTGCAAACAAGGCCGCCCGTTGCATGGGCGGGTGCTGAGAGCGCCAGCACGGCGAGCGGAAGCGAGAAAGTCCACGGTTTCATGGGTTCCGGTATTGCACCTAGTCGATGAATGGCGGCTTATGTGCGCACTTGGCGCTGACGCGACTTTCGTTGCACCGCCGCCGCCCTCCAGCCCGTTTCTCGTCACTTTGAAATGTCGTCAATGTGGACGTGTCCAGAATGTCCGCTCCTGGCTCAAGGCGCCCGCTGCCATGGGTCAGTGCTATCGGCAGTTGCGCCCGACTTTCCTGTCGTTCGAGCGTCGAGGACGGCTCCGCAAAAGCGGACCGGCAGCTTTTCTGCGGCAGAGGCCGAGAAGCGGGTATTGGTTCGTTAGAGGATAACGTCGTCTTTGGTGAAGGCGGAACTGAACCGGTGGGGTGTGGGGAGAGTTCAACGCCGCCTCCACATGCCAATCTCGTGCCCTTGCGCAAATGCCGCAATTTCCCTTCGGGACTAAACCAATCGACCTCGCCTTCCGATCTGTTTCCAGCTTTCGGCATAAAATTGCTGGAGGCCGAGAGCTGCGATGATGCCGACGGCACCGGCAGCAACCGCGGGGCTTTTCGGTCATTCGAGGGCGATTCGCATTTCCCTGAAAGCTGACGGTCTGCTTTCCAGCACCTTTCAAGTAGGGCTATGACCGAAAAGTTGGGGGGAGCGGACTGTTATGTGTCTGTTGCCCCCAAAGCCAGAACCCTCTCGTACTCGTTCAGTTGCGCCGCCTTATGAACGCGACGACGGCGACAGAGAAAGCCGAAGATCACTATCGGTGCGGCACCGACCAGAAAGGCCAGCCAAACAATCGGCACGTCCTGAAGCTCGATTAAACCTCTGAAATGCGCGCTGATGAGATATGCGAGCGCGGCAAATCCGACGCATGCACTGATTGTGAAACAAAGCAGTTCTGGCCAACGCGATGGTATGATTGGGCGGGAAAAGTTCATCGCAAGACTATAAGCTTCGTACCAGCAGAGACAATCCCCGCCTACTTATGGTGGTTATCGTTTTGGCAGCAATGTTGGCGTGTCCTGACGGGCTGCTTTGGCGGAGAAGTTGGGGAAAACTGCCGTCTCGCTTCAGCTTGGAAAAGCCTGAGACACAAGAAGGATCGGGCCGCCAGTGTAATGGCAGTAACCCATCACCATCATGGCACCGGGCCATTGGGTTTCGCATTGTCCAACGCGTCCGACAAACGTCGTGCGAGTGGGCCTAACTGGCGGTTCGCCGACTATCTCCCATTGAGCGTAAATCCCGATGCGCTTCCTGCGGAGCCGATCGGTTATGTTTGATCGGCGAGCCTTAGCGTCCCGCGTCGAGCCAAATATCGCTCGCCCTGACCAATATCCTTCGACTGCGACGCACTCGCCAATCAGTCCATTTGGGTCGGCAGCTAAAGCGGCGAAGGGCACACGCTTAGCATTAGAACGGTTGCAGTCGGCTGGGTTCGACCATGCGTTCATGATGAACTCGTCGCGAGGCGAATCGTCGGCGGTCTGGGCGGTCGCGTTGGGGGTGGCGACAATAGCTGCAACGCCCGCGAGAATGGCGACCAAACGACCAAGCATGCTCGGTTCTACCACCGATCAGCATGTCCGCAATGTCGTCGTGTCCGGAACGGCAGCTTCTCAATTTTGATTTTCGGGGTCGCGCCACGCGGGATCGACTGGAAAGTTGGGGGGAGCGGACACTATAGACGTCGTCTCAATCTCTGATAGGCCCGGCCTGCAAGGTTGCCGAGAGAGCTTATCCAGAGCAGCAGCATTCCGGCAATGAACACCACTCCAGCTGCTATTTCCAAACCAAAGCGCGGTAACACCGAGGCGACCAGCGCGATGAGGATTCCTGCCCCCATTATCGATAGGCTGAGCATTGTCGCTCGAGAAGGTGGCTTTCGTTTCACCTCAACATGGTGATGCACCAAGCCGATTTGGACAAGTGGTTGTCTTAAGAGTTGGCGTGAATCGACATAGCATTTTCCGATGAACGAAAGGCGGCTCACCGCCACCGTCGTCCAAAACCCGCCGTTCCGGACCCGGCAACTAACGGGTCATGGCGTGGTACCAAAGGCATACGGGCTAGCGATCCAAACCCTTGATTGCTCGCGAGTTGCGATAGCGGGGCTCAGCAGCCGGCCGCCCAGCGCGGACAACGCCATTGGGCCTTTCGATGGAAAGAAGTGCAGTTTCGACTGAGGCTGACCTGGTCTCGTCATCGTCCGCGGTAAGGTTCGCAGCCAATGCCATCTCCGTTAGTTTCCTGAAGCGACTCAACGCTTGCTGTGTCAATCACGGAGAGGTGGCCCTGCCGCCCCCGTCGGAACCCTGGGGCAGCGGATACCATCGGTCAAAGCTTGAAGTCTCCGCGCTGGCACGCTGCGGATTCCGATCCAATCGGCACCGAGGTTTGGCATTGTTTTGCCTGCTCCTATTCCGGATTTTTCGGAATTGGGTCAGTTTATTCCAGGCTATCCCAAAATGCCGACGTAGGAACTGGTACACGCTTCCCCACACCTTCAAACGCCGCGTGACGGCCGCCGCTCACCATGGCGTCAAGCTGATCCCGTTCCGACTGGCTGAGTTCCACGCGATACTTTATGTTCATCCGAGCCTCCTTCAGCGGTGAGACGCAGATGAATCCCGGAAGATGAATCGTAGATGAGACCGACACTTGCCGAAAAAGCAGAGCCACAAGCGCCGCGCTTCACCCAGCTCCAGGGCCAGTATCTGGCCTTCATCCATGCCTATAGCCGGATCTTCAAACGCCCCCCGGCTGAAGCGGACATGCGGCGACACTTCCAGGTCACAGCACCCTCCGTCCACCAAATGGTGATCACCCTGGAAAAAGCCGGTCTCATCAAACGTGAGCCGGGCGCCGCCCGAAGTATTCAGCTCCTGGTCGCCCCCGAAGCGCTGCCCGTCCTGCGATAAGCCAAACCGTTATAATCTCTGTGGCGCGGTACTAGCTTCCCCGCGAACGGACGATCGCCGCCTTGAACAGGCTGGCTTCCGCTTCCCAGTCCAGCCGCACGCGGCGGTGGGCAATGAGCCAGTCCTCGCCCACCTTGCGCAAGATGTCGAGGTAGTAGCCGGCATGATCGGGGCCGATGTCGGTCCAGGCGACCCAGTATGTGCGGGCATTGGCGCTGTCGGGGCCGGTCAGATCGATCTTCGAGGTCGAAAGGTGGTGGCGCACGAAAGTCGCGCCGTGCGTTGCGCCTTCTCCGGCAAGCCAGCGTTCCTGCCAGGCGCGGATGGCGGCGCGGCCCTCAAAACGAAACGCCTGCCCGCGGCGCACCTTCTCGGCCTCGATGATGCCGTCCTCGGTGAAGCAGGAGACGAAAGCGTCGATCTTCAGGCGGTCGCCGCTGGTGGTGTACCTGGCCAGCGTGTCGCGGATGGCTTCGCGGGCGAGGAGGTCTTCGAGCGTCATGACATCACCAGCCCGGCGTCGACGTTCACCGACTGCCCGGTGATCGTGCGCGCCTCGTCCGAGGCGAGGAACAGCGCGAGGCCCGCCACGTCCTCCGGCGTGGAGAACGTCCTGAGCGGCAGGGGCGCGACGATGCCCGCCTCGACCTCCGCCACGGTCTTGCCCTGCTCTTCGGCGATGCGCTTCATGTAGTTCAGCATGAGATCCGTGCCGATCGCGCCGGGCACCACGCAATTGCAGCGGATGCCGTATTCGCCCACCTCGCGGGCGATGGTCTTGGTGAGGATGCGCAGCGCGCCCTTGGCGGCGCTGTAGTGGCTCTTCCTCACCATCCCGTCCCAACCGGCGCTGGAGGAGAAGTTGACGATCGCGCCGGTCCTGCGCTCCAGCATCGAGCGGTTGAGCACTTCGCGGCTGCACAGCATGGCGGCCATGCAGTCGACCTTGTAGGTGTCGAGGAAATTGTCGACCGTCTGTTCCCAGATGTACTTGTCGACGCCCGGCACGGCGGCGTTGTTCATCATCACGTCGACCTGGCCCCAGCAACCCATCGCCGTCTCGACCATGGCCGCGACGTCGGCCTCGTCGGTCACGTCCGCGCGCACCGCGACGGCGTTCTCGCCGATAGCCGCCGCGACCTCCTCGACCAGTTCGAGCCGCCGCGCCGCGAGCACCAGCTTCGCGCCCTCCTCCGCCATCATCCGCGCCATGACCGGGCCGAGACCGGTGCTGGCGCCGGTGATGATCGCGACCTTGCCTGTGAAGCGCCCGCTCATATCGCCATGACCTTGCGCATGGTCTCGTGGCTCTCTTCCGAGCCATCGAGCGCGCGGTTGAAACGCTCGACGATGCGCCAGCCCTCGGCGGTGCGGCGCAAGGTCCAGTGATTGACCGCCGCGCGCCAGAGGACCCAGCGCTCGCCTTCCTTCAGCACCACCAGCGAATAGCCGACCGCTTCGGCCTCATCGCCCCTGATGCTGATCTTCGGAGTGGCGGTGAGGTGGGCGCAGCCGGTGTCCACGAGGTCGAGATGGCCTTGCCAGCCATACATGCCCGCGATCTCATCGGGCGCGGTCAGGCGCTTCGTCCCGCCGTCCGGCAAGGTGAAGCTGTAGCCGCCGCCCTCTACCCACAGCTCGCCGGCGGGCCGCGCCGTGGCACTGTCCACCAGCGGGCCGTAGGTATTGAGCAGGTTGAGGATCTCCAGATGATCCTCCGCCTTGCGGCAGCGCGCCTCGAGCGCGGCGATCCGGCTTTCGATGTCCTGCATGTCCTCTCCGTTCGCCTGTCTTGTCGAACACGAGTTGAACGCCCGCGGCGGGAGAGGGTCAATCCCCGTTTGGGGAGGTCAAAGGCGCGGCAGCGTCACCCCGCGCTGGCCCATGTACTTGCCCGCGCGATCAGCATAGCTCGTCTCGCACGGTTCGTTGCCCGCGAGGAAGAGGAACTGGCAGGCGCCCTCATTGGCATAGATCTTCGCGGGCAGCGGCGTCGTGTTGGAAAATTCGAGCGTGACGTGTCCTTCCCAGCCCGGCTCGAGCGGGGTGACATTCACGATGATGCCGCAGCGCGCATAGGTGCTCTTGCCCAGGCAGATCACCAGCACGTCGCGGGGCACGCGGAAATATTCGACCGTGCGGGCGAGCGCGAAGGAATTGGGCGGGATCACGCAAACGTCGGTCTTGCGATCGACAAAGGAGTTCGAGGCGAAGTCCTTGGGATCAACCACCGCAGAGTCGACATTGGTGAAGATCTTGAACTCGTCCGCCACCCGCGCGTCGTAGCCGTAGGAGGAAAGGCCATAGGAAATGCACCCGTCGCGGCGCTGCGCCTCCACGAAAGGTTCGATCATGCCGTTAGCCCGCGCCTGGCTGCGGATCCACTTGTCGCTCAGAATCGCCATGCCAAGCTGATTCCCCAAGCGCGGCGTCGGGGCAAGTGATGAGCGGGGTTTGTCCACCAGTCCCCGGCGAAGCACCCTTCCCCGTACCAGGACGGGGAGTACTTTATTCCAAGCTTAACACTGGCGTGATACGCACCCCGCCATGACCCGGCCCGCCCGCATTCTCGTGATCTTCGGCACCCGTCCCGAGGCGATCAAGCTTTTCCCTGTCGTCCATGCGCTGGACGCCGACCCGCGTTTCGAATGCGTGGTCTGCGTCTCGGCACAGCACCGGCAGATGCTCGACCAGGTGCTGGAGATCGCGGGGATCGTGCCCGATCACGATCTCGACGTGATGCAGCCGGACCAGACGCTCGATGCGCTGACCGCCAACCTGCTCACCGGGCTGGGCAAGGTGATGGACCAGGTGCGCCCGGACCGCGTGATCGTGCAGGGCGATACCGCCACGGCCATGGCCGGCGCACTTGCCGCCTATTATCGCAAGCTGCCGGTGGATCATGTTGAAGCGGGGCTGCGTTCGGGCAACATTCATCACCCTTGGCCGGAAGAGGTTAACCGCAAGATCATCGGCGCCATGGCCAGCCTGCACTTCGCGCCCACCACTACAAGCGAAGCGGCATTGCTCAGGGAAAACGTGGATCCCGCGCGCGTTCACGTGACCGGCAACACGGTGATCGACGCGCTGCACTGGGTTTCCGCGAAGATCGAGGCCCGGCCCTCCCTGGCCGCCGGCCTTGCCGATCTGGAAGCCAGGTTCGCCGGCAGGCGAATCATCGGCGTCACCAGCCACCGGCGCGAGAACTTCGGCGAGGGCATGGAGCAGATCGCGAGCGCCATCCGCCGCATTGCCGAACGGCCCGACACGGCGGTGATCTTTCCGGTCCACCTCAACCCCAACGTGAGGCGGGTGATGAACGAGCGCCTCTCCGGCCTCGACAACGTGGCGCTGATCGAACCGCTTGATTATCCGCACTTCGCGCGCCTGCTGAACATTGCCGAGATCATGCTGACCGACAGCGGCGGCGTGCAGGAGGAGGCCCCCGCCCTCGGCAAGCCGGTGCTGGTGATGCGCGAGACCACCGAAAGACCCGAAGGCGTCGCAGCCGGCACGGCAAAGCTGGTCGGAACATCGGCCGGGACAATCGTTACCGAAATATCAACCTTGCTCGACGATACAGCAGCTTACGAGGCCATGGCGCGCGCCCACAATCCCTTCGGGGACGGGCAGTCCGCGCGCCGAATCGTGGAGCTGCTTGCACGTGAAATCGGACACTAAACCCGCCGTCTGTGTCGTTGGACTAGGCTATATCGGACTTCCCACCGCGGCCGTCATCGCCCGCGCCGGATGCAAGGTGCTCGGCCTCGACGTCTCGCAAAAGGTCGTCGACACGATCAATCGCGGCGAAATTCATATCGAGGAAGTCGATCTCGACGGCCTCGTCCACGGAGTCGTCGCGCGCGGCCTGCTTTCCGCATCGACCGAAGTCGCGCCGGCGGATGTCTTCGTCATTGCCGTGCCGACACCCTTCGACAAGGATCATGCGCCCGACATTTCCTATGTGCTTTCCGCCGGCCGTACTATCGCCCCGGTTCTGAAGCAGGGCGACGTGGTGATCCTCGAGTCCACCTCGCCCGTCGGAACCACCGAGCAGCTTCGCGACCTCCTCGCCGAGCTGCGCCCCGACCTGAAGGTTCCCGGTCGCACCGCCGAGATCCCCGATATCTCGATCGCCTATTGCCCCGAGCGCGTGCTGCCCGGCCGCATCCTGGAAGAGCTGACCAACAACGACCGCTCGATCGGCGGCGTGACCCCGCGCTGCGCGAGGAAGGCGCTGGCCTTCTACAAGCGCTTCGTGCGCGGCGAGTGCGTCACCACCGACGCGCGCTCGGCGGAAATGACCAAGCTGGTCGAGAATGCCTATCGCGACGTCAACATCGCCTTCGCCAACGAACTGTCGATCGTCTCCGACACAATGGGCCTCGACGTGTGGGAAGTGATCCGCCTCGCCAACCGTCACCCGCGCGTGAACATCCTGTCGCCCGGCCCGGGCGTGGGCGGCCACTGCATCGCGGTGGACCCGTGGTTCATCGTTCACGGCGCGCCCGAGCAGACCCCGCTGATCCGCACCGCGCGCGGCGTGAACGATGGCAAGATGCACCATGTGGTCGCCAGGGCCGAGGCGCTCGTCGAAGCGCACCCCAAGGCGAAAGTCGCCTGCCTCGGCCTCGCCTTCAAGGCCAATATCGACGACTTCCGCGAAAGCCCGGCGCGCTTCGTTGCCAGCCGCCTTGCGCGCAAGTTCGGCAGCCAGATCCACATCGTCGAGCCCTATGCCGCGCAGCTGCCGATCGAGTTCACCGACACCGGCGCCACCCAAATCGACATCGACGACGCGCTCGAGACCTGCGACATCCTGATCGTACTGGTCGACCACGACGTGTTCCGCGTCGTACCGCTGGCCGAGCGCGCCGAAAAGCTGGTCTACGACACGCGCGGCATCTGGCCCGACCAGCCGCAGGCGGTACGCGAGCAGGAGGCGGCGCTGCGGCTGGCGAGCTGACGCCTTCGGCTACTTCTCCACCGTCGGCACGTCATGATCGTGCCCGGCGTCCTTCTCTCCGCGCGCGAGCTTGAAGACCACGCCCGAGAGCAGCGCGAGGGCAATCAGGTTGGGCAGGGCCATCGAGGCGTTGGAAATGTCGCCCAGGCGCCAGACGAGCTGGAGCGGCTGGCTCGCCCCGACCATCACCGCCAGGCACCACAGGACGCGCCAGATCAGGTGCAGCGCCTTTTCGCCCCGCGCGCTGGCGCCCGGAATCCGGTCGTAGAGGAAAGTGATCGCCCGCTCGCCGTAGTAGCTCCAGGTCAGCAGCGTCGTGAATACGAAGAGGATCAGCGCCGTCGAGGCGATGATGCTGCCGATCGCCACGCCGCCGATCGACACCGGAAACGCCGCCGCGAAGGCGCCCGAGGTCATGGCGAAGCCGGTGAGGTCCGACTGCCAGGCGTGCTGCACCGCTTGCCCGCCGCCGGTGAAGTCACCCTCCACCGTCAGGATGACGAGCGCGGTCATGGTACAGATGACGATGGTGTCGATGAACGTGCCCATCATCGCCATGCGCCCCTGCACTTGCGGGTCGTCGGTCTGGGCGACGGCGTGGGCCATCGGCGTCGAGCCCTGGCCGGCCTCGTTTGAGAACAGGCCGCGCGCCACGCCCGCGCGCAGGGCGAGCATGATCCCCGCGCCGACGAAGCCTCCGGTCGCGGACTGGGCACTGAAGGCCCCGCCGAAGATGCGCGCGAAAGTCTCCGGGATGTCGCGGATGTCGAGGAGGATCGCGATCAACGCCATCAGGATATAGGCGCCGGCCATGAACGGCACGATCCTCTCGGCCACCGCGCCGATCGACTTGATGCCGCCGATGATGACGATGAAGACAACGATGGCGGTGATCAGGCCGCCCATCCATTCCTCGATGCCGAACAGCTCGTTCATGCCGTCCGCCACGGCGTTTGACTGGATCGCGTTGCCGGTGATGAGCGTCGAGAACAGAGTACCGAGGCAGAAGATCACGGCGAGCCAGGTCCACTTGGGGCCCAGGCCGCGTACGATGTAGGTCATCGGGCCGCCGCGCCAGTGGCCATTGGGGCCTTTCTGGCGAAAGCGGATCGCCAGCGAACCCTCGGCAAAGGCCAGTGCCATGCCGATCAGCGCGGTGATCCACATCCAGAAGATCGCTCCCGGCCCCCCCAGCGCGATGGCGGTGGCGACGCCCGCCAGGTTGCCGGTGCCGACCTGCCCCGAAAGCGCCGTCGAGAGCGCGGCGAAGGGGCTGATCTCACCCGAACCGCCTTTCTGGCGGCCACGAAACAAACCTGCGAAGGCATTGCCGAGCTGGCGCAGCGGATAGAAGCGCAGGCCCACCATCATATACAGGCCGATGCCCAGCAGCATGATCACCATCGGCGGGAAGGGCACGATCACCGCCCCATCCCAGGTTCCGCCCCATATAAAGTCCGAAACATTGGTGATGTCGTCGATCAGGCCCGGCTCCGGATCTCCCGGTGCGGCTGCGGCCATCATGGCTGTGATTGTCATTCGTTGGCGTTCCCCTGATTGCTCGCCATGCGATGGCGATGCGCGATGGTGGACGAAAGAAAGGCTACGCGAAAGAGGCTGTGTGGACAGGTCCGGTGGCTAAATCCCGGCGTACCAGGCGTAGGCGCCCTGATCCTCCCAGTACCCGCCCCGCCCGCCGTAGAGGCCCTCGAGCGAAGACCGGGCCTCTATGCGGGTAACGAACTTGGCATGCTTGTAGCCGAGCTGCCTCTCGACCCGCAGCCGCAAGGGCGCGCCGTGCTTTTCCTCGAGCGGCCGCCCGTTCATTTCCCAGGCGAGGATGGTCTGGGGATGAAAGGCGTCCACGAGATCGATGGATTCGTAATAGGGATGGCCGTGAAGCACGTCGGCGCAGTGGAACACGATATACCGCGTCTGCGGCTTCAGCCGCGCGAGGTCGAGCAGATGGGCAAGCCTCGGTCCGCGCCACTGGCCGATGGCGCTCCAGCCCTCGACGCAGTCGTGGCGGGTGATCTGGCTGCGCAGCGGCAGCGCCTTGAGGACGTCCAGCGGCATCGCCAGCGGCCGTTCGACAAGGCCGTCCACCTTGAGCGACCAGTCGGCGAAACCTTGCGCGAGCTGGCTCTTGTACGCCTCGCCGGAGCCCTCGCGGCTGCCGTTGGCGCGAAACACAGGCGACATCTCGTGAACCGAAAACTCGCGCGCCAGCGCATCGCGGCCCAGCGCGCGCTGCGTCGCCATGTGCAGGTCCTCGCCGCTCTCCAGCACGGAGCGGAACGCGGCATTCTCGAACAGCCGGTCGCAGCCGGTCAGCAGCAGCCCGCCCGCGCCCACGGCGCCTGCGCGGATCAGCCTGCGGCGCGAAAGGATGAGCTTCTCCGTCATTCGCCCTTCTCCTTCGGCAGACGATAGTTGCCGCTAATCATCGCGCGCACCTCGTTGAAGGGACCGGCCAGCACGACCATCACGATGTGGACGAGGAAAAACGCGATCAGCAGGAACGCGGCGATGAAGTGGACCGAGCGCGCGGACTGCCTGCCGCCGAAAGCCTCGGTGACGATCGGCGCCCAGGCGTCGGTGGCGGGCGACATGGCAAGCCCGGTGACGATCATCAGCGGCAGCAGGATGAACAGCACTCCCGCATAGGAGAGTTTCTGCAGCGAATTGTACCTCAGCGCCGCCGCGCCCGTCGGGAACCGCAGGCGCGCGTGCCGCCAGATCTCGTGCCACAGGTGGCGCGGGTTCCACTCGGCGCGGGTGACGTGGATGTCGCGGCGCAAGTGGCCGTTGATCAGCGACCAGAGGAGATGGAACAGCAGCCCCAGCGCCAGCACCCAGGCGAAGGCAAGGTGCCAGATGCGCGCGACCGAGAGGCTGTATTGCGAAGGGATCGTCGCCCAATAGGGAAAGGCATGGCGGCGTTCGCGCCCCTCGGCATCCTTCCACAGCCCCAGCACCCCCGTCGTGTCAAAGCGCCGCGAGCCGACCTGCAGGAAGCCGCTGTCCTCCCCGGTCCGTGTATTCCGCAAGGTGCCGATCTTGAGCCAGGGCTCATCGAAGTTCGCCCCGTATTCTCCCCAGTAGAGCCGGGGATGGGCATTGAAGATCATCAGTCCGCTCATCAGCATGACGAGCAGCGTGACCGCATTGACCCAGTGCCACACCCGGGTCGAGAGCCGATGGCGCCTGACGAGCGCGCCTCCGCGAGGCCGGTCCGGGGCGGCACTGTCGCATTCGGGCTGCCCGACGCTCATCATCCCCTCCTTCGCGCTCGCTCGCTACTGCCCGATCAGATGGACCGCCACTTGGCGACGGTGCGGTATTCGCCGGTGCTCGGCAAGGTAAATTCCCTGCCACGTTCCCAGCGCCATGCGCCCGCCGATCAGGGGAATCGAGAGGTTCACGCCGGTCAGCGTCGCGCGCAGGTGCGCGGGCATGTCGTCCGGCCCCTCGTCGTCGTGGGCATAGCGGGTATCTTCCGGCGCAAGACGATCGAGCCATTCGGCAAGGTCCTGCCGCACTTCGCGCGCGGCGTTTTCCTGGATCAGCAGCGAAGCCGAGGTATGGCGGCACAAGAGGGTCAGCAGGCCTTCGCCGATTCCGCTTTCGGCGGCCCATCCGGCTATCGCTCGAGTGATATCGGTGAAGCCGCGGCCCGGAGTATCGAAAGTGAGGATTGTACAGACTTGTCTCATGGTCCCACAATCCTGATCGCATGGCACGCAGCTTTCAACTGCTGGCGGCAACAAGAGAGGAAGGGAGAAGTATGGACACCCGGTTCTGCAAAGTGGAAATCGACGGCCCGATCATGACCGTGACGATCGACCGCCCGGAAATGCGCAATGCGCTTCACGGCGATGCCAATTTCGAGCTGGGCGAGGTGTTCGACCATTTCGAGGCGACGCCGCAGCTCTGGGTCGCGATCCTCACCGGATCGGGCGACAAGGCCTTTTCCGCGGGTGCGGACCTGCGCACGCCCTTCGACAAGAACGATCCGCGCGCCTTCAAGGGCATGCCCGTGCCGGAAACCGGCTTCGCGGGTCTGGTCTGGCGCTTCAACCGCCGCAAGCCGGTGATCGCGGCGGTAAACGGCTTTGCCGTCGGCGGCGGGTTCGAGGCCGCGCTTGCCTGCGACATCATCGTCTCGGCCGAAAGCGCCAGCTTCGGGCTGACCGAGCCCAAGGTCGGCCTTGCGGCGCTCGGCGGGGGTATCCAACGCATCATCCAGGAACTCGGCCCCAAGCGCGCCCATGCCATGCTGCTGACCGCGCGCAAGATCGGCGCGGCGCAGGCCCGCGACTGGGGCATGGTGGCGGAAGTCGTGCCCGACGGCGAACTGATGGTCTGCGCGCGGCGCTGGGCCGAAGAGATCACCGCCTGTTCGCCCGCCTCGATCATGGCGACCAAGGCGGTAATGCAGTCCTACTATGATCTCGGCATGGAAGCCTCGAACCGCGAGATGTTCGCACTGCCCGAAGTGCGTTCGCTGTTCACGGGCCCCGACGCGCGCGAAGGCGGCAAGGCCTTTGCCGAGAAGCGCAAGCCGGTCTGGGCGGACCCGCAATGAGCAAGCCCGCCGTCCTCGTCGAACGACGCGGGGCGATCGCGCTTGTCACGCTGAACCGGCCGGAACGGCGCAATGCCGTGACCCGGCCGGTGTGCGCCGATCTCTACGCGGCAGTGAAGGAGGTCGCCGAAAGCGATGCGCGCGTCCTCGTGCTGCGCGGGGCGGGCGAGGACTTCTGCGTGGGCGCCGACATGAAAGCCTCGGCCGAGGAGAACCGGGCGCGGCCGGGCAGCGAGCCGGGAGAATTCTACCACGCGGCGACACTGCTCCACACCATGCCGCAAGTAACCATCGCCGCGATCGACGGGGGATGCGCGGGCGCGGGCATGGGCTGGGCCATGGCCTGCGACCTGCGCTTCGCGGCGGCGCGCGCGCGGTTCTCCACCGCGTTCCTGAACGTCGGCGTGTCGGGCGACATGGGACTCGCCTGGAGCCTGCATCACATCGTCGGCGGCGCCAAAGCACGCGAGCTGATACTTTTCCCCGAACGCTTCGGCGGGAAGGAGGCGCTGGCCATGGGCCTCGTCAACCGGCTTTTCGCGCCCGACGAACTTCACGAAGCGGTGCTGTCGATCGCCGGGGATCTGGCCGCGCGCGATCCGCTGGCGCTCAGGCTGATCAAGGCGAACAGCCTGTCCGCCGAACGGCTGCCGATCGGCGAATACATCGACATCGAAACCGCCCGGCACCTGGAGACAACCGATCGCCCCGAACGCGCCCGCCTGATGGCCGAAGGCTACGCCCGCCGCAAGGACGACTGAGCCTTCGCGCTTCACACCGGGGCAATCCGTTCTTATCTCGGCCGGGTACATCCGCGACAGGACCGAGCAGCCATGACCGAGACCCGAATCGAACGCGACACCATGGGCGAGATCGAGGTCCCCGCCGACCGGCTGTGGGGCGCGCAGACCCAGCGATCGCTCCAGAACTTCCGCATCGGCGATGAGCGCATGCCGATCGCGATCGTCCACGCCATGGCGCAGATAAAGCGCGCCGCCGCCCGCGTGAACCGGCGCCTCGACCAGCTCGACCCGAAACTCGCCGACGCCATAGTCGCGGCCGCCGACGAGGTGATCGCGGGCAAGCTCGACGACCATTTCCCGCTCGCCGTCTGGCAGACCGGCTCGGGCACACAGAGCAACATGAACGTCAACGAGGTGATCGCCCGTCGCGCCAGCCAGTTGCTGGGCGGGAAGAAGCCGGTCCATCCCAACGATCACGTCAACCGCAGCCAGTCCTCCAACGACACGTTCCCCACCGCCATCCACATCGCCGTGGTCGAGGCGCTTACAAGGAAGCTGCTGCCCCGGCTTTGCGCCATGGCCGAAGTGCTGGAGGACAAGGCGGCGAAGTGGGCCGGCATCGTCAAGATCGGACGCACGCATACCCAGGACGCAACTCCGCTGACGCTGGGGCAGGAGTTTTCCGGCTACGCGGCGCAAGTGCGCGGCGGCATCGACCGGATCGAGGCGACGCTGCCCGGCGTATGCCACATCGCCCAGGGCGGCACGGCGGTCGGCACCGGCCTCAACGCGCCACGAGGATTTGCCGAGGCGATCGCGGCGGAACTGGCCGAGGCGACCGGCCTCCCGCTCGCCACCGCACCCAACAAGTTCGAGGCACTCGCCGCGCAGGACGCGCTGCTCTTCATGCACGGCGCGCTCAATACGCTGGCCGCCTCGCTCTACAAGATCGCGAGCGACATCCGCCTGCTCGGCTCCGGTCCGCGAGCGGGGCTCGGCGAACTGGCGCTACCCGCCAACGAGCCCGGTTCCTCGATCATGCCCGGCAAGGTCAATCCCACCCAGTGCGAGGCGATGACGCAGGTCTGCGCGCAGGTCTTCGGCAATCACGCGGCGCTGACATTCGCGAGCAGCCAGGGCCAGTTCGAGCTCAACGTCTACCGACCGCTCATGGCCTATAACGCGTTGCAATCCATCACGCTGCTCACCGATGCCGCGCAGAGTTTCCGCGAACACCTGCTCGAAGGGCTGGAGCCGCGCGAGGACAATATCGCCGCCGGCGTCGAGCGCTCGCTCATGCTGGTCACCGCGCTGGCCCCGTACATCGGCTACGAAGCCGCCGCGAAGATCGCGAAGGCAGCGCAGGAAAGCGGGCGCACGCTACGCGAAGTCGCTGTAGGCAGCGGGGCCGTTTCAGCCGAGGACTTCGACCGGATCGTCAGGCCGGAGACGATGACCGGCCCCGACTGACGCGCCGTCGCGGTCGGCACGCTCTCCGCCCGCCGTTCAGAACTCGGACCAGTCCTCGTGAGGTTCAATGACCTTGAGGGCAGTGGCCCCGACGCTCACCGGCGGCACTGCCTTGGGACGGCGCGCGGCCTTTGCGGGCGGCGGCGGGCTGACTCGCCTGGCGATATCGGCGGACCGCGATTGCCGGCCCGTTTCGAAACGGCTGACGATGTTGGTAAGCTCGCGCGCCTCGTCGGTCAGCGAGCGGGCGGCGGCCGTCGATTCCTCGACCATCGCGGCGTTCTGCTGCGTCACGCGGTCAAGATCGGCGACGGCGGCGTTGACCTGATGCAGGCTGGCGGCCTGCGACTGCCCGCTCGATGCGATGTCCGAAACCAGCGCGTTGATCTCGCCCACGCGCGAGACGATCTTGGTCAGCAGCGTGCCCGTCTCGCCGACGAGGCCGACGCCCGATTTGACCTGCTCGGTCGACGCGGTGATGAGCGCGGTGATGTCCTTCGCGGCATCCGCCGAGCGCTGGGCCAGCGCGCGAACTTCGTTCGCGACAACCGCGAAGCCCTTGCCGGCATCCCCGGCCCGCGCGGCTTCCACGCCGGCGTTGAGCGCGAGCAGATTGGTCTGGAAAGCGATGCCGTCGATAACGCCGATGATCTGGCTGATTTCCTCGGCCGAACGCTCGATGGCGCCCATGGCGTCGACCGCCCTGGCGACGACCGCACCGCCCTCGGTCGCCTCGACATGCGCGTTGGTGATCGACTTCTGCGCTTCGACGGCGGCTTCGGCTGACCGGTTCACGCCCTGCGTCACCTGATCCATCGTCGCGGACGTTTCTTCGAGGCTGGCCGCCTGCCGTGCGTTGCGCTGCGAGAGGTCGTCCGAGGCGCTGTGAATCTCCGAGGCGCCGGTAAGTACCGCGCTGGCGCTCCCGCGAACCGCGGCCATTGCCGCCGCCAGCGAATCCACCGCATGGTTGAAATCCCGCCGCAGCTCTTCATAGGCTGCGGGGAACGCCGCCCTGATCTGGCAGTCGAGCTGGTTGCTCGCAAGCGCCTTCAGTCCGCGGCTGAGGACTTCGACCAGAGCCTGCTGATCCTCTCGGCCCTGTTCGGCCTCGGCGGCGTTGTCGCGGAATGTCGCCATGGCCTTGGTCATGCGGCCGACGCAATCGCGATATTCAGTGTAGGCTATCTCGCTGCGGGTATCCCCGGCGGCGAGCGCCTCCATGCGCTCGACCGTGTTCACATAAGGCGTGCAGATCAGGCGCGAAGCCAGCAGGACGGTGGCGATGGTGCCCGCAAAGGCAAGCCCGACGGTGCCGAGCAGCACCGCCCCCGGCAAGCCTTGCGTCAGCGCGAGCGTCGTGGTGACCACTCCGACGCCGGCAAGCCCGGTGTGCACGGCCAGCAGGGTCGTGAACTTCGAGCGGATGGATGCCTCTTTCTCGAACCACTCGAGCATCTTCGTGCCTCTCTGCGTTGGATTTACCCTGAAATCACCGGGGTAACTCGCGTTGTAGCCGTTTTCTTCTCCCGGCGTCTTAAGCATGAAGCGGTGTAATCTTGGCGACCGGCCACTATGTGAAACCACATAGCGCCCTCTTCGGCATCGTTCAGCATGTCGCGGACGCGGGAATGCGCTTTAAAAAGGGGTGCCGCCGTCGATGTCGCGGAGCAGATCGTCAACTGGCTCGATCGGGGAGGGGCTGATGAAGGGGACCGGTTTGCCCGAGATGGAATTTTCCGCCTGCGTCAGCCTGAAGAAGGTCTGAGGTCGTTGCACCACCTTCCTCATCAAGGCGCAGCGGCCAGTTCGAAAGCGCGCGCGTCTTGAAGTCCCGCGATGCGAGGATCCCGTTGCCAGAGAAGATCACACCTGCGGACGGCTGAAAGATTTTCCTATTCAATTGAATGATTTTATGACAATCTAATCAATTGAAAGGATGTTCGCCATGGTTGCACTAGCCAATTCCAAGCGGGACAAGTCCGAGGTCCTGACCGCCGCGATCACGCGGATTGCAGATCTCTGGAGCCTGAGCAACGGTAAGCTGGGCGCGATTCTCGGCGTGTCAATGGCGACAGCTTCGAGGCTGCGCAGCGGCCAGGCCCGGCTTGATCCCACGAGCAAGTCGTTCGAGGCCGGGCAATTCCTTCTCCGTCTGTTTCGCAGCCTGGACGCCTTGCTGGGCAGTGACGATACGGCGGCGAAGCAGTGGCTGGCGACGGAAAATCTCGATCTCGGCGCCCGGCCGATCGAATTGATCAACACGATGAGGGGCCTGATCGAGGTTTGCGATTATGTGGACTTCTACCGAGCTAGAGTCTGAGCTCATCACTTACGTCGGGCGGGTCTGGCGGGTGGTCGAGGCGCAGCACCGGATCTCGACAAATCGGCTTGCGACCAATCTGGATGACCAGTTCCTGCTTGAGCAACTGGCGGAGGAAGTGAAGCCGCAAGTGCCGGAGAGTGCCCGCGGCCTCGATTTTCTGCTCGCCTCACCGTTCCGCTACGGGCACCGGCAGGAAAGCCGGTTCCGCCGTGCGGGCGAGCGCCCCGGGATCTTCTACGCCAGCGAAAGGGAAAGCACCGCGATTGCCGAGACGGCCTATTGGCGCCTGCGCTTCTTCTCGCGCTCGCCCGGATTCAGACCGCCTTCGACTACCAGCGAGTATACGAGCTTCTCGGTTCAGCTGCGCAGTGATTGCGCGCTCGACTTGACCAGGCCTCCCTTTGCGCTTTCCGCGGATTGCTGGAACGACCCGGACGACTATACCGCGTGCCAGGAAATGGCCGGGGCTGCGCGCGAGGCCGGAACGCAGCTCATTCGCAGTTTATCGGTCCGCGATCCCGCGCATGGCTGCAATGTCGTTGTCCTTGATCCGGGCGCCTTTGCCGAACGGGCGCCCAGACGCGGCAAGACCTGGCACCTGCGATTCGAGGCGGGGCAGTTGACCGCGCTGGCTGCCTTTCCCTCGGACGAGCGCTTCGTATTCGCAGCGTCCAGTTTTGGTCTCGGTGGATGAAGCTTGCGCCGTTGCCCGGATCGGCCGGGCCCTTCCGCCACTGCAGGTGCTGCCCGGGACTGGCGCATCAGCCAAGCCAGCCCATGTATGATCGGGGCCGGGTGGAGTGCATCCACCCGGCACTCCATCAGCGCTTGGCAGTCTTATCGTCGCCGTTGTCATCGACCTCATCCTCGGCGATCTTGTCCGCCGCGAAATAGGGCGGCCATTCGGCAAGCCCGCTGTTCTTGAACTCACGTCAACGTGGATCCTTGTCGTCAGCGAGGCGTTGTTGCGCAAATCGATCTGGGATTAAGGTCCCCGCTTGATGGTAGGTGGTTACGCAACGCGTTGAGTTTCGGGATTTCCGAGTTCCGTGAAGCGGTTGAGGATGGCGGCACGGATTTGCAGTTCGGCAACCTGGCGATCGAATTCGCGCGCCATGACCCGCTCGCCCAGCAGCTTGAAACAATGCATTTTGGTCTCGACGAGGCTTCGCCGGTGATAGCCGCTCCAGCGTTTTCAGATTGTCCTGCCGAGGCGGCGGCTAGCGCGGACGATTTCATTGCGAGCCTGGACGCCAGGCGTGTTTTCCGGCCACGACCGGGAGTTCCGACGGGCGGGAATGACGGCGCAGGCATCGCGTGCTGCAATAGCTTCGTGGCAGCCTTTTGTGTCGTAAGCTCCGTCAGCGCTGACCGTGGCAATGGCTTGATCCTTTGGGATCTGCCCCAGCAGTTCAGGCAACATGGGAGCATCACCGACCCGACTGCGGTAAGGATAAGGCTGAAGCGATAGGTTATGTGGGCAGAAGCGTCCGCTTTCCCAATCATCGCTCCTCAAAGGAGTTGTTCCGGAGTGTTCCAAGCTAAGCCGTTTGGACTGGAAACCGTCGCGGTCACGGGAGGTCTGCTGATGGGCAACGGGAAGTTGGTGGGATCGAAAAAGCAGGTAAGTGGGCGCAAGGCAGATATTTTCCCTGCGGGTCAGGAAGTGCTCAGCCAGCCCACCTCCCATCAAGCTGGTTGGCTGGCACTTGAGCTCATTCCCTGAATTGACCGTTTCCATGCCGTGTGCCAAAGCGCTCGCGCGCAAGCACGGTAAAAACGAGTGTAAAAGCTGTTGTTTCGTACCAGATAAGTGCTTGAAATGCGGGTGTAGCTCAATGGCAGAGCAGAAGCTTCCCAAGCTTACGACGAGGGTTCGATTCCCTTCACCCGCTCCAATTTTCGATCTCACGACATCCCAGACGCGTTTGCAACCCTAGGAAATCTGGGGTATTTTTCGGGTCAACCGGCTCGTGAAATCTCGCCTCATGCCGTGGAAGCTCAGGCAAAAGTGGGGCCTTTTCTGAAAATAGCGGGCCAAAAATTTCACGAGGCCCCCAAGGGTGGGGGCCTCGGCATGAAAGGCCCGATCTATGTCGTTGACTGATATAGCAATTCGCAGAGCCAAGACGCGTGATAAGCCCTACAAGCTGTATGATGAGCTGGGCCTCTTTCTGGTGATCTCCCCGTCAGGCTCCCGACTCTGGCGAATGAAGTTCCGTCATGGCGGATCTGAGAAGAAGCTGAGCTTCGGCGCGTACCCCCAGGTGAGCCTGCGCGACGCGCGCAAATTGCGAGACGACGCACGCGACCTGCTCGCAGAAGGCAAGGACCCCGCCCTTGAGCGGCGGCGCGATAAACTCAGAGCGGGCACGCTGGCGGAAAACACCTTCACCAGCATCGCTAACGAATATTGCCGCAAGCGGCGCCGCGATGGTGATAGAGCGTGGGCACCGGCCACCGCTGCGCGCTGCGAATATCTGCTCAGCCTGCTGGACAACTCGATCGGCAAGATGCCGATTCATGAGATCGAGCCGATCGACGCCCTTGCTGCAATCCGCAAGATCGAGAAGCGGGGCAAGCTCGAAAGCGCGCGGCGCACGTTGCAACTGGCCGGCGCCGTGTTCCGCTATGCCGTCGCCACAGCCCGGCTGCGGTCAGACCCCACACGTGATTTGCGCGGGGCGCTGACCGCCCCAACGGTTACACATTACGGGGCAATCACCGATGCCAGTGAGGTTGGCGACCTGCTCAGGGCCATCGATGGCTACGAAGGCCTGGGCATGACGAAATGGGCACTGCAACTGGCACCACACGTGTTTGTGCGCCCAGGCGAGCTGCGCCATGCGCGATGGGATGAGATTAACTTCGAAGCGGCACTATGGACCATCCCGGCCGAGAAGATGAAGATGCGCAAGCCGCATCATGTGCCGCTCTCGCGTCAATCGATCGCAATTTTGCAGGAAATCCAATCCATCACCGGGTCTTCGGGCTACGTTTTTCCGTCGATGCGGTCCCGAACGCGGCCAATGTCGGAAAACACCCTCAACGCGGCGCTGCGCCGTCTGGGTTATGCCAGCAACGAAATGACCGGGCACGGCTTTCGGGCGATGGCGAGCACTCTGCTCAACGAATCGGGCAAATGGTCCCCCGATGCCATCGAACGCGCGCTCGCGCATGGGGACAGCGACAAGGTGCGCGCCGCCTACCATCGCGGCGCGCATTGGAAGGAGCGGGTTGCCATGGCGCAATGGTGGTCCGATCTCTTGGACTCATTGCGGAGCGGAGCCACCGTCCTTCCCTTTCCGGGGGTAATGGCTGGCTGAGCCGAACTTTCCTCGCGACCATTTTCACAGCCTAGCGGGTGAGCAGTAGCTGGACCGACGGGCCGGCCCAGCTCTCGGCGTTCCACCAAAGGTGAGCGAGAATGTTGCTCGGCGAACTTCGGTGATGCATCAGGGCCTCAGGGGAGTCACCGGCTTGAACCATCAATCGCTTTCAATTTTCATTTGGTCAGTCGCTGATCTGCTGCGCGGTGACTACAAGCAGTCAGACTACGGCAAGATAATTCTGCCCTTCACCGTCCTGCGGCGGCTGGATTGCGTGCTGGAGTCGACCAAGGCCGCCGTCCTCAAGGAAGCCGAGGCAGGCCGTCCCGATCCGTTCCTGTTGCGCGCGGCCGGGCAAAACTTTTTCAATCGTAGTCCGCTCGATCTCGCCAAGCTGGTCGGCGATCAGGACAACATCGGCACCAACCTGCTTTCCTACATTCAGGGCTTTTCGCCCGAGGTGCGAGACATCTTCGAACAGTTCGAATTCGCGGCGCAGATTGATCGGCTGGCCAAGAACGGCTTGCTCTATCAGGTGACTGAGCGCTTTGCCCGGATTGACCTCCACCCCGCCAGGGTGAGCAACAACCAGATGGGTCTCGCATTCGAGGAACTGATCCGCAAGTTCGCCGAAATCTCGAACGAGACGGCCGGTCACCACTTCACGCCTCGCGAGGTCATCCGGCTGATGGTGAACCTCCTTTTTGTGGAAGATGATGACGTGCTGTCAAAGCCCGGCGTCGTTCGGAGCATATATGATCCAACGGCTGGCACGGGCGGGATGCTTTCAATCGCAGAGGAATATCTGCTCGAACACAACCCCGACGCCCAGCTCACCATGTCGGGCCAGGAACTGAACCCCGAGTCCTACGCGATCTGCAAGGCTGACATGCTGATCAAGGGGCAGGACATCACCCGGATCGTTCAGGGCAACACCTTGTCCGACGACGGTCATCACGGTCAGACGTTCGACTACATGCTCTCCAATCCACCGTTCGGCGTGGAATGGAAGAAGGTGCAGAAGGAGGTCGAGGACGAGCACAAGCGGCTGGGCCATGCCGGCCGCTTCGGCCCCGGCCTGCCGCGTGTGTCCGATGGCTCGTTGCTATTCCTGATGCATCTGCTTTCCAAGATGCGGCCGTGGACGGAGGGCGGTTGTCGCTTCGGTATCGTGCTGAATGGATCACCCCTGTTCACGGGCGGGGCTGGCAGCGGGGAAAGCGAAATCCGTCGCCATGTGTTGGAGAGCGATCTGGTGGAGGCGATCATCGCCCTGCCCACCGACATGTTCTACAACACCGGTATCGCCACCTACGTCTGGATTCTGTCCAACAGGAAGCCAGCCGAACGCGCGGGCAAGGTGCAGTTGATCGACGCCAGTTCCTTCTGGCGGAAGATGCGGAAATCGCTGGGCAGCAAGCGCAAGGAGATGAGCGAGGGACAGATCGCCGATGTCACCCGCCTGTTCGGTTCCTTTGTCGAGGCTGACCTGGCCATCGTGCTGGATGCCGATGGCAAGGAATTGGCGCGCGAGATCGTCCCTGCCGGTGATCAGCTCCCATCCGCACCGGAAGGCGGCAAGGTCAAGCTGGCCCCACTCTCCCGCATCTTCGGTAACAAGAGCTTCGGCTATCGCACTATCACGGTGGAGCGCCCCTTGCGCGATGAGGCTGGCAAGGTGGTGCTGGGCCAGCGCGGCAAGGCGAAGGGCAAGCCCCAGCCGGACAGCAGCCTGCGCGATACCGAGAATGTGCCGCTGGCCGAGGACGTCGAGGCCTATTTCGCCCGCGAGGTGCAACCCCACGCGCCCGACGCATGGATCGACCACGACAAGACCAAGATCGGCTATGAGATCCCGTTTAATCGGCATTTCTATGTGTTCGAGCCGCCCCGGCCTCTGGCTGAGATCGACGGCGAGCTGGCGGTGGTAACGGCGCGGATTCAGGCGATGCTGGCGGACCTGGCGGCGTGAGTGTGCCTGCTTATCCAGAGTACAAGGAAAGCGGGGTTGCGTGGCTGGGTGTGGTGCCGAGCCATTGGGATTGCCCACCGATGAAAGCGGTGTGCGAACTGAACCCTTCGAAGAATGAGGTTACTTACCTGCCGGAGGACACGGAATTATCGTTCTTGCCCATGGAGGCGATTGGCGAACGTGGCGAACTCGACCTCTCTCGTACACGCCCAATTGGTGAAGTCAGCAATGGCTATTCGTACTTTGCGGATGGCGATGTTGTATTCGCGAAGGTCACACCCTGCTTCGAGAATGGCAAAGGCGCCTTGATCCAGGGGCTCATTGGCGGCCGAGGGTTTGGAACGACTGAAGTAACGGTGCTTCGCCCCAAGCAAGCAAGCGACGCACACTTCTTGCGTTGGCTCACAGTGTCTCGGATATTCCGTGACCCTGCGACTGGCGAGATGCAGGGCGCAGGTGGACTGAAGCGCGTTCCAGAATCGTTTGTTGCCTCATTCAAAGTGCCATGGCCGCCATCGGCCGAACGCAACTCCATCGCCACCTTCCTCGACCGGGAAACGGCGAAGATTGATGCGTTGGTGGCCGAGCAGGAGCGGTTGATCGCGCTGCTGAAGGAAAAGCGGCAGGCGGTCATCTCCCACGCCGTCACCAAGGGCCTGAACCCCCACGCCCCGATGAAAGGCAGCGGTATCGAATGGCTGGGTCAAATCCCAGCCCATTGGGATGTCAAGCGGTTGCGTCATGTCGCATCCCTGAACCCCTCCAAAAGCGAAATTGCCGATTGGGAACCCGAAACCGAAGTTTCATTTCTCCCCATGGAAGCAATCGGCGAGGATGGTGGCTTGTCACTGGAACGAACCCGCCCGATCGCGGATGTCCTGACCGGCTACACATATTTTCACGAAGGCGATGTGACGGTTGCCAAAATCACCCCATGCTTTGAGAACGGCAAAGGGGCGGTCATGCAACAGTTGGTGCAAGGGGTCGGATTTGGGACGACCGAACTTATCGTTGTCCGTCCTCATCAAGATTTTATGTCATCGGCCTATCTAGATTGGATTTTCAGATCTCAGCCCTTTCGCGCTCTAGGCGAGGGTTCGATGTATGGAGCCGGAGGGCAGAAACGCGTGCCAGATGATTTTGTGCGCAATTTTGCGATTGGTTTTCCTCCTCGCCACGAACAAACAGAAATCATCGCTTATCTTGATCGCCTAGCACGCCGATTCGATCAACTTGCAGGTGAAGCCCAATCCGCCATCCTCCTCCTGCAAGAACGCCGTGCCGCGCTGATCTCCGCCGCCGTCACCGGCAAGATCGACGTGCGCGGGGTGACCTCGCAGAGCAATGTCATCTCCATCGACTACGTGCGCCCAGCATCGAATTTACCAACATTGCGCGCCGTGGTTGGCGCTTACGCCATCCGCGAACTTGGACCGATGGGGCGCATGGCTGTGATGAAGGCGGGCTATCTTGCCGAAGGGCACGCCGGGTTTGGCGATCTGAACGGGCGATATGAGCGCTACGCCGCTGGTCCATATGACTCAAGCCTGATCGAGGCGATGCAGAACGGGGCTTGGGAAAGCTACGGCATTTTGACCAATGAACCCCGAGACGAGGGCAAGCCGGTCACTTACAATGTTCCCAAGGACTATCAGCCTCCCTTCAACGCATTGTCGGCTTTGGTGGGGGAAGACCGGGCGCGGCGATTTCTCGCGTTGCTGTCCTTGCTCAAGGGCATCGGCAGGGACGGCGTAGAAGCGGTCGCCACGCTCTATGCGGTGTGGAACGATCTGCTCGCGGCCAGCAAAACTGCTGATAGCGATACCATCTGCAACGGCGTCCTCAACGACTGGCACCCTGAGAAGACCAAGAAGTTCAAGCGCGCCGATCTCGATCACTGGCTGGCGTGGATGCACCGCAATAACTTTGTGCCCGATGGCACGGCACCGAGCACCCACCACCAAGGAGACTTGTTCGCATGAACGAGGAACAGCCCGGCTATCTGGAACGGCTGGTCCGCGAACTCACGCGCCTGCCCGCCGAAACCGAATGGCTGGAGTTCAAGGAAAACAATGCCGAACCCGAAAGGATCGGCAAGACCATCTCCGCGTTGTCCAACGCTGCCACGCTGGAAGGGCAGGACAAGGCTTATCTGGTCTGGGGCGTGCGCGATGCCGATCATGCCATCGTCGGCACGAATTTCGTTCCAGGCACCGCCAAGAAGGGCAATGAAAATCTTGAAGCCTGGCTGGTTCGCTGCCTGAGGCCGCGCCTCAACATCCGCTTTCATTCGCTGGCCATTGATGACCTCTCCGTGGTGCTTCTGGAAATTCCCGCCGCTGCGAATGAACCGACCAAGTTTGATGGGCGCGAATGGGTCAGGGTCGGCTCGACCAACCAGCCGCTTGGTGACCTTGGCGACAAGGAAGCGGAACTCTGGCGGCAATTCGATCGTCGGCCATTTGAAACGCTGATCGCCAAATCCGATTGCGACGGCGCGCAGGTGGTCGATCTGCTGGATTACCGGGCCTATTTCGACGGCGTGAAGGTGCCCTTGCCCGAGGATCGCGCCCGTATCCTCGATCGGCTAGCGGAAGATCGCCTGATTGCGCCTAACGAGGCGGGGCATTTCGACATCACAAATCTGGGGGCGATCCTTTATGCCCGGCGGCTGGGGGATTTTCCCACTATCTCCCGCAAAGCCGTCCGTGTGATCGTCTATCGCGGGCGGGATCGAATTCAGACCGAGCGCGAACAGGAAGGTGGTCGCGGTTATGCCGCCGGCTTCGAGGGTCTGATGGAATGGATAGATGGGCAATTGCCGCGTAATGAACAGATCGGACAAGCTCTGCGCCAGGAGGTGCCGCTCTATCCCGAACTGGCCGTTCGCGAACTGGTGGCGAATGCCCTGATCCATCAGGACTTCAGCATCGACGGCACCGGTCCTACGGTGGAGATATTCGCTGGTCGGATTGAGATTACCAATCCTGGCGCTCCCCTGATCGATCTGGATCGGCTGCTCGATCATGCGCCCCGTTCGCGCAACGAAGGGCTCGCCCGCTTCATGCGCCGTATCGGCATTTGCGAGGAACGGGGCAGCGGCATCGACAAGGTGGTTTTTGAAACAGAAGTCCACCAGCTACCGGCGCCGGTCTGGGAACAGCAGGATCATGCTTTCCGGGTTACGCTCTTTGCACCCAAAGCGCTGCGCGACATGGATCGGCAGGAGAAGATACACGCCTGTTATCTCCATGCCTGCCTGCGTCATGTAATGCGCGAACTGGTCACCAATTCCTCGCTGCGAGAGCGTTTCGGCGTGGCTCCCGGCAATGCCGCCACGGTTTCACGGATCATAAAGGATACGCTCGGCGCTGGGCTGATCAAACCCTACGAAGAGGGGCAGGCCAACAAGAATGCCCGCTACCTGCCGTGGTGGGCGTGAGTTTCTTTGATGGGTATTTGATTGCACCCCCACCCCCCGGGGGGAGGGGGTGGGGGGAATCGCGGTTTTCCGGGGCTTTTGGGGACGCCATTTATTTGACGGCCAATTGCAGCGGGTCTGCTCCCAGGAAAGGATGGGCATGAACGCGCTGCACCGGGAAATCAGCTTCGAGGACGAAATCTGCGCGGACCTCGACGCGGCGGGTTGGCTTTATGATCAGGGTTCGGCCGTTTGCTACGACAGGATGCGGGCGCTGTTTCCTGAAGATGTGCAGACTTGGCTGGAAACGACCCAGCCGCAGGCATGGGAGGCGCTGACCAAAGCACACGGCCATGCGGCCATCGATGTGCTGTGCGATCGGCTGCGCAAGTCGCTCAACGATCGTGGCACGCTCGATGTCCTGCGTTATGGCGTGGAACTGATCGGGGTAAAGGGGCTGGTCAGCCTGGCGCAATTCGCGCCGGCCTCCGGCATGAACCCGGACATCGTGGCGCGCTATCAGGCTAATCGCCTGCGCGTGGTGCGGCAACTGCGCTATTCCAAGGCCAATGAGAACTGCATCGACATCGGCCTGTTCCTCAACGGAATTCCTGTCGCCACCGCCGAGTTGAAAACCGATTTCACACAGTCAGTCGGCGATGCGATCGACCAATACAAGTTTGACCGTTCCCCTCGGGGCGAGCCGCTACTGGCCTTTGCGAGCGGTGCGCTCGTCCACTTCGCGGTCAGCAACCGCGACGTGATGATGACCACCAAGCTGGACGGGGGTGCCACACGCTTCCTGCCCTTCAATCGCGGTAACCATGGCGGTGCGGGTAACCCGGTGGGCGGGCCCAGCCATCCAACCTCGTATCTGTGGCAGGAGGTCTGGCAGCGCGATAGCTGGCTGGAAATCATTGGCCGCTACATGATCGCTCGGCGCGACAAGAAGAAGCAGATCAGCGGGATCATCTTCCCCCGCTACCATCAACTCGACGCTACTCGCCAACTGCGGGCTCAGGTCAAGTCGGAAGGGGCTGGCGGCCGCTTCCTGATTCAGCACAGCGCCGGATCGGGCAAGACCAACTCCATCGCCTGGTCAGCCCATTTCCTCGCTGATCTGAACGATGACCAGGACACCAAAATCTTCTCCAGCGTCATCGTGGTGTCCGACCGCAACGTGATCGATGCCCAGTTGCAGGAGGCCCTGTTCGAGTTCGAGCGCATCAAGGGCGTTGTCGCCACCATCACCAGCGATAGCGGCAGCAAGAGCGCGGCGTTGGCCGAGGCGTTGGACGCGGGCAAGAAGATCATCGTCTGCACCATGCAGACATTCCCCTTCGCGCTGGAAGCAGTGCGAGAACGCGCGGCCACGCTGGGCAAGCGCTTTGCCGTGATCGCCGACGAGGCCCACAGCAGCCAGGCCGGCGAAACCGCCGCCAAGCTCAAGGCCGTTCTAACGCCGGAGGAAATCGAGGATATTACCGACGGCGGAGAAATCAGCACCGAGGATTTGCTGGCCGCGCAGATGGCCGCCCGCGCTTCTGCCGACGGCGTTACCTATGTTGCCTTCACCGCGACGCCGAAAACGAAAACCATCGAGTTGTTTGGCCGCCGACCTGACCCCGCGCTTCCCGTTAACGAGACGAACAAACCTGCTCCGTTCCACGTTTATTCGATGCGTCAGGCGATCGAGGAGGGCTTCATCCTCGATGTGCTCAAAAACTACACCCCCTACCGGCTGGCCTTCAAGCTGGCCAATGGCGGCGAGGAGTGGGATGAGCAGGAAGTCGAGAAAAGCGCGGCCATGAAAGGCATCATGCGCTGGGTTCGCCTACATCCCTACAACATCGCGCAGAAGGTGCAGATCGTCGTCGAGCATTTCCGCGAGAACGTCGCATCACTATTGGAAGGCAAGGCCAAGGCGATGATCGTACTGGGCAGCCGGCTTGAGGCTGTGCGATGGCAGATGGCCATCGAGAAATATATCAAGTCGCAGGGATACAAGATGGCCACGCTGGTGGCTTTCTCCGGGGAAATCAACGAACCCGGTGGCGCTGGGGAGGCGCTGTCAAAAACCAGTGCCAAGCTCAATCCCAGCTTGAGGGGCCGTGACATCCGCGATGCCTTCACTGACGAAGATTGCAAGATTCTGCTCGTCGCCAACAAGTTCCAGACCGGCTTCGACCAGCCACTCCTTTGCGGGATGTATGTTGATCGGCGACTGGCCGGTATTCAGGCAGTGCAGACGCTATCGCGCCTCAACCGCGCCCATCCGGGCAAGGATACAACCTATATCCTCGATTTCGTGAACAGTTCGGAAGAGGTGCTCCAAGCCTTCCGGCAATACTACGAAACGGCCGAGATCGAGGCCGCAACAGATCCCAATCTGATCTTCGATCTGCGTGCCAAGCTGGATGCCTCTGGCCATTATGATCAATATGAGATCGACCGGCTGGTGAAGGTGGAACTCGATCCTTCCGCGACGCAAGGCCAGTTGATCGCCGCACTTGAGCCAGTGGCTCAACGCCTCCTCCATTTGTTCAAGGATGCCCAAGAGCGATACAAGGTGGCGCAGGACAAGGCGGAAAAGGACGAGGCCCGCGACGAAATGAACGCCCTGATCCTGTTCCGCAACGATCTGGGCGGGTTCGTTCGTATCTACACCTTCCTGTCGCAGATTTTCGATTACGCCAGCACCGAGATTGAAAAACGCTTTCTGTTCTACAAGCGCCTTATTCCGCTGCTGCAATTCGGTCGTGAGCGTGAAGGCGTGGATTTGTCCAGCGTAAAGCTGACACATCACAACCTCAAGGATCAGGGCAAGCGGAACCTTTCGATCACCGGTGAGCGTGTCCCGTTGCCGCCGATCACCGGCGTCGGCTCGGGGAGCGTTCAGGACAAGGAGAAGGCCCTGCTGGCGGAAATCATCGCCAAGGTAAACGATCTCTTCGAGGGCGAACTCACCGACGACGATCAATTGATCTACGTGAACAACGTGATCAAGGGGAAGCTGCTGGAGTCCGAAGCCTTGCGGGTTCAGGCACAGAACAACACAAAGGCTCAGTTTTCCGCCTCGCCCACATTGTCGAACGAAATCCTCAACGCTGTGATGGATGCCCTCGTCGCGCATGAGACAATGAGCAGCCAGGCTCTGCACAGCCAGAAGGTTCGCGATGGGTTGAAGGAAATCCTCCTCGGGCCAGGCGAACTCTATGAGACCCTGCGCAGAGCATGATCACGGCCACGATCGGACATCGTCAACCTGATAGAACATAGGATTGCGCATCCATTCGTTGACCGCTGACTCCCGCCATCCGGCGCAGCGGGCGGCGATGCGCACCTGTCTGGGAAAGGTGCCATCCTGGATTTTCCGGTAGAGGGTGGCGCGGCTGAGCCCGGTGCGATCGAGTACGGTGTTGAGGCGTAGGATGCGGTCGGGAGGCTGGTCAGTCATCATGCGAATGTCCTGAGTTATGATCGGTCGTCTTGTTGCAATAAGCCAAGAATTGAGACCAAATTTCTCAGGGTCAAGGCTCCCAAATGAGCCCTTCTGAGCCGCACTTACGCCAGGATATCCGTGGAGAACCCACGCGACCCCTTCTTTGCGAAAAATAAATTTCCACGAGAGTTCAAGAAGGCGTCTCAGGCCGTCTCGGCCTGACCGCGCTCTACTTGCGCTGCGCTCCAGCCGAGCCGCCTTCGGCGTCTCGTCGGCATGGCCGTGACGATCGCGTGACGCGTTCCGGTCCGCCTTGAGCGGTCCGGTCGGGATGCGCTGCATCCCTTTGGCGGTCGCCGCGCTGGTGGCGCGGCGGCGTGGTGCCTTCGGCGTCAAGGTGGCGGGGGGGCGTCACGGACCCGTAGCCCCGCCTCGACGGGGCGCAACCCGTCCGCTTTGCTCCCGGGTGCTCCTCTTCGTTCCGCCCCTTCGGGTGCGCCCCGCCTTTAGCCGGCGGGGCTGTTGGTCCGCTCCTGCCGCCCCCCGCCACCCTGGCGCCGGTCAATGGCGGTTGAAGGAAGGAGTGAAGGACCATGAGCACGTCAGACCGTCAGAGCCTCTATGGCGAGGTTACCGCCAAGATCATCGCAGAGCTGGAGGAAGGAAGGCTTCCATGGGTGCAGCCGTGGGATGCCACGCGGTGTCCCTGCACGATGCCGCACAATGGGGTATCGGGCCGGGTCTATTCCGGCATCAATATTCTGATCCTTTGGGCCTCCGGGATCGAACAGGGTTACGCATCGCAGCGCTGGCTTACCTACAGGCAGGCCGAAAAGGCAGGCGGTCATGTCCGGCGCGGGGAGAAGGGAACGGTCATCTGCTATGCCGACCGTTTCACACCTCGGGACGAGGCAGAGAAGGCGCGGGGCGAGGATCGCGAGGCACGGACGATTGCGTTCCTGAAGCGCTTTACCGTGTTCAACGGCCAGATGTTGTGAAAGTCCGGCGTACGACGCGCTACGATTGAGTGCCGCAGCCTGGAGGCAGACTCTTTCGGCTCCTTCAACCGAGGAGACGAACGATGACAAATACAGCCCCTCAATCTCCCGCCCCGGTCTCTGCGTGAGCGGATGATCGAGGACATGAACCTGCACCGCCTCTCCCGTGCGACGCAGCGCAACTACCTGCGCGACGTGTCGCGGTTCGCGACGTGGCTGGGCCGGCCGCCGGACACCGCGACCGACGAGGATCTGCGCCGCTACCAGATCGAGCAGACCGAGACCGGCATTGGCGCACTATGCTGGCTGCTGCGCGGCGATCGGGGACATGGAAAACCGCTTCTGCCGCTGAACTTGTCCAATATCGAGAATCGGAAGAATTCACCGCCGCCGTGATCGGCTTCCTCGCCGACCAAACACCTAATTCACTGCTAGGTGGAAGGTATCATTGGCCAGCGATACGGAACGGTTAAGTTGCTCCGCCGAAGCAGGTCGAGCGAGCCCTCGCTGACAGCACGTTGCAGCAAATCGACATCCACCGTCACGCATTTGCCAGCTTGTACGACCGCTTTGCCGGCAACGAATACGTCGCGTACGCTACGCCCATCGGTGCCCCAGATCAGCTGGGTCACCGGATCGCCCTTCGGTGACCAGTTCATCGCGGAATTGTCATGAATGACAATATCGGCAGCCTTACCCACCTCAATCGATCCGATCTCGTGCGCCATGCCAACAGCTTCAGCGCCGCGGATCGTCGCCATTTCCAGAACCTCATGCGCACCGAACCAAGAAGGATCTATTCGGGTGTCCTTTGCAAGCCCGGCTGCGAGCGTGGCCTGGCGCAGAATGTCCGTTTGATCTCCAGCATTGGCGGAATCACAACCGAGGCTGATGCGACCGCCACGCAAGAAGATTTCTGCATGTCGCCCCGCTCGGCTGACTCCCTGTCCGAGCCGGAAATAAGCCCAGGGGCAATAGGCAATCGCTGTCCCCGTATCGAGAACCAGATCGACTTCCGAGTCGTCGAGCCAGACGCCATGAGCGATCAGCAAGTGGCGACCAAGCACACCGATATCCTTTAGATGCTGGATAGGCCTGCGACCGTGGCGTTCCAGATAAAGTTCAGGATCGGCATTGGTCGGGGACATGTGCATCGTCATGCCTACTTTGCGCGATCGTGCCAGCGCCGCCGCACCCGCCATGAGATCGTCGTCAGCCGTTCCGTGTCCAATCAGCGTCACCCAGCCGGTGACCATTCCGCCGGGTGGGAATGCGTCCAACACCGCGCACTGGTGTGCGAGTACCTCGTCTGCGCTCCCTGAGAATGGTCGTCCCTTGATGCTCGATCCCCAAAGGCCCGTCGTCGCTCGGATTCCGACCTTCGCCACCCCTCGCGCAAGACGCTCAGGATTCGATACCGAGCCGGCCTCGACTACCATTGTCACGCCATTAAGCGCGCTCGAGACCGCCGTCAGCGTGGCGCCTAGTTCCTCATCGTCCCCGGTATGCATGCGGCCCATCGGGATAGCCCAATCCCGGATCGCCTGCGCTGACGTCCAAGCGTCTGGGACGCAACTACCGACGAGAGTGTCGATGGTAAGATGCTGATGGCCGTTAATGAAACCGGGCGTGACGACGCCCCCAGCAGCATCGACGACCACAGCCGGGCGGTAAGCCCCGCGCAATCGGGACGTTGAACCTACAGCTACGATCCGATCGCCAGATACGGCAATTGCGCCGCCGACAAGCACTTCGCGTTCAGGATTCATCGTCACGATGTCGCCGTTGACGATCAAAAGGTCAGCGGGCGATGGTACGGCTTCGGTCATTAACACCAATTCCTCGACTCGCCGTGGTACGGCGATCAACCTTCCATCTGCCGGCGCGATACGGCGCTGTCACGATAATCGGTTCGGCGCGCGATTAATCCGTCCTGCACCTTAAAGTGAAACATGCCACGAGTTTCGATACGCCTAAAAGGCTGTTTTCCCTTCCAGTTGTAACGCATTCGATACGCCACGGCCGCCTGATCGCCCTCGACAATCATGTCGACGATCTCATAGTGGAGCTCCGAAAACTCGGCCAGGAAGCCCTGCAGCCGCTGGCGGTAAGCATTGCGACCTGCAAGACTGAGGCCATCTTCGGCGATATGCTCGTTAACAAAGTCAGGGGCCACGCGGGAAGCAATGGCATCCGCATCTCCCGCATTCAAGGTCGATATATAGGCAATGACGGCGGTGCGAGTGTCATTGTCGCGTGTCAACTTCTCGTCGGTCATGGACTGCCCCATAACTCTCGAATAGTGCTGTAGACCTTCTGATCATAGGAGAACTCGACGACGTTCCCATCGGGATCGAAGATCGAGCACGCGTAACCAACCGTTTCGTCGCGCTGGGAGGCAGGGGAGCGCAAAATGCCCCGTTCAGCGCCCAGTTCCGAGATCGCGTCGACCTCTTCTCTGCTCGGCAGCTCGATACCAATATGCGCGAAAGGTGCCAGCGTAGGGAGCGGCTTTCCGGGCTCGAAGTTGAAGCGCTGGCTCAGTTCAGGCCCGAACTGGGCAAGAACGAGAACAAACGGTGTCTCGACCTGCTTGTCGTTCGATAGCCATCCGATCTTGTTTCCTTCGCTTTCCCGCCTTTGGACGACGACCAACGGTGCCACGTCAGTGTAGAATGAGAGTGATCTTTCGAGGTCAGATACTTGGAACGCAAGGTGCGTCCACATCGGCCTCTCGGGGGAACCAGATCGCATCATTGAAGCTCCTTCGTGCTATCGGCTGCGGCCAGCGTATGTGGCCAGATGTAAGGCGGTCAATCCGATCGATCCTGGGAACAAGTTTTCTGGCGTCGCAGTCCAAACGGCCGTATCGTTTCCGATGGACCCTGTTGCCGGAGACAATGTCTCGGGGCTTTGCGCAGGATCCACTGGAACGCACCCTCAGATGGACCTGACCAGGCGCTGCTCTGCGGCCACGAGGATGGTCTGCACCCGCGTGCGCACCCGCACATCATGTGTCGTGGGCAACTGCTTCTTCTCATGGCTTTCTTGGGATCAGGCTGATGGTGACTTTCTTGATCTCCCCGCCTGAAAAGTTATCCGGCACTTCGGCATCCTCGATCAGCGGCGCATCAGGCGCCCGGCCGATGTAGCTGGACG
>NZ_BMHK01000031.1 GCF_014640675.1 Novosphingobium endophyticum
GGAGAAACGGTAAAGGCTATTCCAGTGCGCATGCCCTCCCATCGCATAGGCGCCTCGGCCTGGGAATCCCTTTCAGGACTCTTCCGTTAGGCGGAAACCACTAGGATAGCGACGAGCTGCCCTGCATGCACGACGGTTGTAACCACTTTGCTCAATTGTGCCGTGCCCGACCGCCGCGCAGGGTCATTGCCAAGATGCTGAAAAGATGGGTGCGTGACTATGCTTCAACCGGCTTTCTACATTCCGCATGGCGGCGGACCTTGCTTCTTCATGGAGGATCCCAACGGCATCTGGGCCGGAATGGCGGCATTTCTGCGCAACCTTCAGTCACGATTGCCCGAGCGGCCTAGCGCGATTCTCATTGTCTCCGGTCACTGGGAAACGCCGGGCTGCTTCACATTCGGTGGGAGCCCCCGTCCGGAACTGGTGTATGACTACTATGGCTTTCCGAACCACACATATCGCTTGGGCTATGACGTCCGGGGTGATCCCGAGCTTGCGAAAAGGGCTGCCCGGCTTCTGCATAAAGCGGGCTTGCCCGCCGAAGTCGATCCGGAACGGGGGCTTGATCATGGGGCATTTGTTCCGCTGAAGGTCGCGTTTCCCGACGCCGACGTGCCCGTAGTTGAAATGGCGCTTGAACAGAGCCTCGATCCAGAGCTTCATCTCGCCGCAGGTCGCGCGCTGGCCCCGCTTCGAGAGGAAGGAGTGCTGATCCTCGCCTCAGGCATGAGCTTTCATAACTTGCGTGGATTTAGCGACGCGCGTTTCGCCGCTCCGTCGAGAAACTTCGACCGCTGGCTGGCGGAAAGCGTCGCACTTGAGCCGGCATTGCGTAGTCAGCGCCTTCGCATGTGGTCGGCAGCGCCCAGCGCGCGCTTATCCCACCCTCGAGAAGAGCACCTGTTGCCAATTCACGTCGCCGCGGGCGCAGCTGAAGGGATCGGGGAATGTGTCTATCACGAGAAAATAATGAAGACGGTGATATCCGGGTTCATGTTTTCCTGAGCCACTATGGCATCCACGGCACCGCCGAGCCATCTGCAACAGGCCATGCCGGTGTCGTGGGTAAGGATGTAGCGGTATATGCGGATCATCCGCGGATGGCCGAAATCTTGGCGTCGATCCATGCAGCGGCTTCCTTATCCTCGCCGATGTCGCAGACGAATTCCTGGCCGCGGGAGACGAGTTGTAGGGCGCCCGGTTCTGTCCAGCGCCATGGTTTGGCGTGATAGCTGAGTCCCTTGCCCTCCAGCCAATGCGGGACGAGCCAGTGGGATAGCGGGCCGCCGGGGCGGGTCATGCGTAAGGATACATGGGCGTTACGCGCGGCGGCACCTTCACCGCGGTAAATGGTGTCGTTGGTGACGCGGCGGTCGAGCAGGTGGGGATGGCGCAGGGCGACGAGCTTGGTGCGCTCGGCGGCGGACATGGTGGCGACGGGAGTGGCCGAGTGGACTTTCAGGTAGCCGTAGATGCGGTGGTGGCGCTCGCCGGTGGCGGGGTCAGTGAACAGGCCGAAGAACAGAAACACGTCACCGGGGCCGATGCCGTGGCGGGCCAGGTGCGATTGCGCCGCGCCGCATTGGCCAAGGATGCACTCGCCCTGATGGAACACCGGATCGTGGTGGCACAGGGCATCGCCGGCGATGCGGCCGCGAGTGATCCGTTCGACGATGGGGCCGAGGCCGAGATCGGCATAAGTGGTTGTTGAGCTGCCTGAGGCGGGGATTGGCATGGAGACCGGGCGGTCGTCGATGATCGGTGACGGGCACTTCCCGGCGGCAGAATCGAAGCCCTTGCGACTCAGGATTAACTTCATCGAAGGCAAGCCCCCTGGTGGGTCAGGCAATGACGGACGGCCGGTTTCGATCATCATGCCGTTCCCGTCAAACGACAGCAATGTCGGCGGATTTCGCCGCGCTGGCCGGCCAACTGGCCGCCCTCAAAGGTCGCTTCCTAATGTCGCTCAACGATAATGATGGCGTCCGCGAGACTTTCGGCGCCTTCAATATCGCGACGATCGAAAGGACCTATGGCGTTGGCAAGAAGCCCAAGGCAGTAAGTCAAGTCGTGATCAGCAATTTTGCTCTGCCCGCCAACGATAACTAATTGAGAATACAAATGGGCGCCGCACTGCGGCGCCCATTTATCGTTCGGCCTCCGACGATCAGATGCACTGCCGCTCAATAGGGAAGGCCATAAGACGAATAGATAGTGCTTCCCCAAGAGCGATCCCAAGTTGGTTCCTGATCGCGCGCATAGGAAGGCGTCTGTCCGATCCGCTCTTTTTCGATGTTGATGACGTATCCGCCGAGGTCCGTGTCGTACTCAAGCGCATCCCAAGGCACGGGACGGTATTCCTCTCCCATTCCCAGAATGCCTCCGCAGGTCATCACGGCATATTCTACGTGGCCGTTCCGCTTTCCCACCATGAAGTGATGAATGTGACCGACCTTGTCCCCATCGTGTGAATATACGGCAGTGCCGTCCACCTTTTCGGACGAGATCAAGTTTGTGGTTTCGTCAGTTTCCGATCTGTTCGCGTCGTAACTGTCATCATAGCGTCCCATCTGATTTCTCCAGCTTGCTGCCTGCCGAACGTTCGCGGTGCGGATGCCCCATCGAAGCTGGCAGTTCCGTCGATGAAACCGCAAAGCAGAGCGGACGGTTCCCGACCGTTAACCCTCACGGGCCACGCCGGCGTATTTGGTCAGCCGCCCGTCCTGATGTAGCCCTGCGAAACGATCACGAGTGTGCGCCATTGTCGGTCCCATGGCGCAATCTCAGGACCACGAGCAGTTGACCGGCGACGTGCTGCGGCTCGGCACCATCGCGTCCGTCGATCACGCCAACGCCACCTGTACCATCGAAAGCGGCGATATAGTCACCGGCGAACTGAAGAGACCGCCAGACGAGGGCTTGTATCAGCAATGTCGGTTACGAACCTCATGCTGATCCGCAACTGGGTGTCGGAAGATCGGCGCCGTGCGATCGACGCGATCATCAGAGCGGCGCGAGCTGTCGGGTCCGCGCCGGAAAAGCGCCCCGCAATTCAGGTCAGGGAACTTCTAATATCCGAGCGTGATGGAGCGGGAGCCCAAAGCATATTCGCATCGATCAAGCAGGGCAGAAAGAACGCGCTGGTATCGATTTTGATCAAACAGGGCCATGGTGTGCGGGACGCCTGGGTAGCGAGCTCGCTACCCAGGCCCGAGATCGAAGACATGCTTGACCATATTGCGTCCGAGATGTCGGTCCATGAAACGACGGCCGAGGACACGGCCTTGATCCTGAGCAGCGCCCTGGCGGACGGCCCGGCTAGCTCGCCACCCCCCTTTGGCCTCGCTCAGGCTATCACGCTGATCGGGCTCTCGGATGTCGCGCCCAAGTTTGTATCGATGGATGATCTCATTGCCTCGATGCTCGCGGACGCCGACGCTGCGGAAACCTATGTCAAGACGGTGAAGAGGGCAGTGCGCGCCTCCGGCCGGTGGCTGGCGACCAACCCTCAGCTCGATTCCTGGTTCGAGGATGGCGACAACGTCACTGCAGCGATCAAAGGCAAGCGCAAGATCGAAGACCGGATTGCCGCGATTATTGAGAACGTGCTGGAACCGAAGCGGGCCTATTGGGCCAGCGTCATCGCTTGGAGTGCATTTGCGCAGCGAGGTGACGGCCACGGTTCGGACTGGATCGAAATGGCGCTCGTCGCTCGTGAGATGGCTTCGGAACGACCTCTGAGCGAGATTCCACTAGCGCGCTTCATCGCCGTGCAAACGGAGGAGGCGGCCCGGACCTGATCAGCGAACCAACTGGGCGCCGGATGTGCAATGCGGAGTGCGCGTCCAGCACCTGAATGTATGGCAAGTTTTGACGGAAGCAATTCAGGCTGGGAACGACCGGAATGGCGGCGGAAGACGCTGCCCGATCAGCGTTTTTTCTTGGCTGTGGTCGCCCTGAAATCGGGGTCTTTGTTCGCTACCCAAGCGACAAATTTGCTGACCGTGGGATTGGCCAGAAGTCCCTCCACATCCATACCATGTCGCTGCAGTTCGGAATTGGTGAAATTCGCGATCAGCGTTTGCTGGCAAATGGGATGCATGGGCACAACATCGCGTCCGCCTCGGCTCTTGGGCACGGGATGGTGCCAAACAACGGTCTTGCCAGTGGGTCGACCACAGAGCCAGCACGATACCACCGTTGCCGGAGCGTCGTCGTCGCGATCCAGGTCGATATAGGGATCACGTTTTGAATGTTTGCGGGCCATGCGTCTGCCTAAATTACGTAAATCTGTGCTGCCCGCCTAATAGCGGGTGCGGTCAGCATTACCACGTCAACTTCGCCCATCTGCGCGCAGTCCAGCTCGCGCGCACCGGACCTTCAGTCGTCATCAATCGCGCGAATGATCCGCGGCGGATTTCCTCCCACGATGGTAAGTGCATGCGGTTGAGCATGCCGATCAAGTAGCGGTGGGGAATTGCGTCGCATACTCCAACGTCCGCGAAATCCTCAGATTTCCTGCAAATCAAAGATGCTATTCCCGGCAACCTCGCCGTGGCCGGCCAGTGGTGAACGTAAGGCAGCTTCCGACCCGCCGATTCGAGGCTGGCTGCGACAGCTCTGTCGGCGAAAACGACAAGGCCTGCTAGGCCATCGCTATCCCGCAGCACAAGGAACCGAAGGGCAGACCGGAGACTGAGCGATCCGCAATCTAAGCTCTTCCTCCGTAACAATCTCGATGGCACAACCAGCTTGCTGAAGCTCAACCGCGCGCCGGTATGCAGGACTGGCGTGGAAGTACCTGCCGAACGGCTGATCGGCAGAGATGACGAGAATGGTAGAGGTCGTCCCTACCGACGCTACGACCCGGGCTCCTGCGGCGGCGAGCCATTGGCCCAGAGCGCCATCGCGAGGCGCGCCCAGGAGAGCAATCCGATGTCCCTTGAGTGGACCTTCCTTGGCCGGCGTTGGAGCTTTTCCCCCTCGCGGGTTGGTTGGCTTGAGCCAGTCCGCCAAAGCGATGCCGGTATGATCGATAGCCTTGACGATCACCATCCCTGCGGCACGCGCATCGCTCAGAGCGTCATGGTGTTTATGCCGAAGACCCAGATAGCGGCTCAGCACGTTCAGCCGATGGCTGGGAAGATCAGGCCATGCCCGTTTGGCGACACGGACGCTATCGAGCCAAGTCGTCTCGATCGGCTGCTGAAAGTGAACCCGGCACGCCGCCGCGAGGGCGCCTTTGTCGAAGAAGGAATGGGCGACCGTGACGCGGCCTGACAAGTGTTCATCTACAATTGCGTGAACATGAGCGAAGGTCGGCTTACCCGTGACGTGATCCGAGTTGATGCCGTGGATTCTCGTGTTGAATGGCGAGAAGTCGTCGCACGGATCCAGAAGCGTATCGTAGGCGAAGATCTCTGACCCGTTTCGGAACCCGACGATACCAATCTGACAGATGCTGCTGACGCGAGAACAGGCTGTCTCAACGTCCACAACGACGAAATCGAGATCCGTATCGCTGCTTGGCGCCGCGAGCGAGCCGTTCTGGACATGTGACCTGACATACATCGGGAGGGACATATCATGCCCATCCAACGACGGCTATCGGGTAGCAAAGTTGCAATCGCTGAGCATGCCTAAGTCGGCGACGAGCACGGCTTCCTCCCATGGCTCGTGCAACAGCTCCCAATTGACAGGGCGACGGTTGGGGGGAGCTGCTGGCGTCCTAGCGTCGCCATCTCGTGAATTCCTGACCACACACCTGTTCCCGTTTCCGCTACACCATCCGCAAAATCTCACCGCAGTCCGACTGGCACTCCTTTACACAGACGTGTCCATTGGGGCATGGTCGCCACATGCGGAAGAAAGCCTCATTCTTCCCCAAGGAAGAGTTTGATCGTCGCCTTGCAACCTTGCGCGCGCGCATGGCCGAGCTTGGGCTCGATGGCTTATTGGTGTCGGCCCCGGAGAATATCTACTATCTTACCGGCCTTGATCATCAGGGCTATTTTGCCTTTCAGCTCCTGATCGTTCCGCTCGAAGACGAGCCGGTATTGATAACCCGCGCAATGGAACGCGCCACTGTGCGCGATCAGGTACCCTGGGTGAGGCATGAGGGCTATTCAGACGGGATAGAACCGCTGCCGGCGCCCAGCGACCGCAGCCAGGATATTGTCCTCTCGCACGATCATGGAGGCGAAGCCGGCCTGCGTCCGTGGGAGATGAGCTACGGCGTTCCGGTAAAGGGGCCGGTAGCCGATTCAGCCACCATCCCGGTGACAAAGACGCTTCAGGCCATACATGATTTAAGTCTGTCGAACGCCAGACTGGGTGTTGAAACGACGAGTACGTTCTTCCCTTATTCAATTGCCGACGGCATCATAAAGGAACTGCCGCAGGCGACAATTCGGAATGCCAGCGATCTGGTCAATGATTGCCGCATCATTCAATCTTCTATGGAAATAGAATGTACGCGGCAGGCGGCGCAGCTGAGCGATACCATGATGCTGGCTGCGATTGCGGCTGCCGGACCCGGCGTGTCGGAACATGAGGTCATGGCGGCGGTCTATGATGCAATGTTCCGCAGGGGTGGCACCTACCCGGGATTCATTCCACTGGTTCGTTCAACCCGTACTCTTGACCATGAGCATGGCACCTGGACAGATGGCAGGCTGAAGCCGCGGGACCTCCTGTTTGTCGAGCTGGCCGGCTGCATACGCCGCTACCATGCGCCGATGGGGCGCTTGATCTTCATTGGCAAGACGCCCTCACGCGCGGACAGCATACAGCGCGTTTGCGAGGAAGCGATGATGAAGGCAGCCGAGACCATCGGCCCCGGCGTCAGCGCCGGTGAGGTCTATCAGGCCTGGCAAGATGCCGTGGACCGCGCCGGACTGGCCGGCTATACGCGCCATCATTGCGGTTACGCGGTGGGCATCGGTTTTCCGCCCAGCTGGTCGGGCGGTGGCACGCCGCGCGGACTGCGTCGAGGCTCGGACATGCAGCTGCAGAGCGGAATGGTTTTCCATCTCATGTCCTGGCTGTTGCGCAGCGGCCGAGGGGATTCCTTCTTGTCCGATACCATCCTCGTCACGGATCAAGGGTGCGAGTTTCTCACCAACGCCTCGCGTGCCGTCACCGTCCGTTAAGCACCTCACGAGCGGCAAGCAGAAACGCTTCGACATCGGCCTCCTGTGTATCCCAGGCGGTCATGATCCGGCCGATGGAGCGCTGCTCGTCCCAGCAATGAAATGGGTGCCTTGCCTGCAACGCAGTCATCCGGCCGGCAGGCATTTGCGCGAAGACCACATTGGTTTCGACCGGCTGAGCCAGCGAAACATCAGGTAGGCTGGCCAGGCCGGCGGCAAGCATTTTCGCCATGGCGTTGGCATGGGAGGCAAGACCAAACCATAGCCGGTCCGTCAGCAGCGCGTCGAACTGGGCCGCCAGAAAGCGCATCTTGGACGCCAATTGCGCGGCCTGCTTGCGGAAGAAGGCGGCAGCGGCCGTGCGCTCGGAATCGAACAGCAGCACCGCCTCGCCAGCCAAAAGGCCATTTTTGGTGCCACCGAATGTCAGAACATCAATGCCGGTGGCGGCGCCGAGTGCCTCCAAGGGCAAGTCCAGCGCGGCAGCTGCATTGGCAAGCCTCGCGCCGTCCACATGCAGGACCATGCCATGATTATGGGCCAGCTCCGCCAGCTCGGTCAATTCTTCCGGCGTGTAGACGGTGCCCCACTCTGTCGGCTGCGCCACTGAGATAACGCGCGGCTGCACATGATGGACGACGCCAAAGCCGCGCAAGTAAGGCTGCACGGCCTGCGGCGTCAGCTTGCCGTCCTTCGTTGGCACCGGGATCAGCTTGGCGCCCAGAAATCTTTCGGGTGCACCGCATTCGTCCAGCCATATATGGGCGCTCGCCGCGCAGATCACCGCCTGATAGGAATCGACGAATGGCCGCAAGCCGACAAGGTTGGCGCCGGTGCCACCAAAGACCAGCAGCGCTTCGGCAGCGCCGCCGAATTCCTCGCGCAGACGTGCCGTGATGGCTTTGGTCCACGGGTCGTTGCCATAGGCCAGGGCATGACCATGATTGGCGCGCTCCAGGGCTTGCATAACCGCGGGATGGACGCCCGCGGCATTGTCACTGGCGAAGCTTCGCCCGACCGGCGCCGGTTCATCGTACATGGAAGGCCACCGTTTGCAGATTGCTCATGAAGTCCAGCACATGACGACCGCCCAGCCTGCCGACGCCGCTGCCAGTGCCGGACATTCCGCCGAATGCGACATGCGGCTCCCAGAAATTCGAATTGTCATTGATCACGACAATGCCGGTGCGCAGCCACTCAGCCCAATGCCAGGCTTGGTCGATATTTTCCGTGAACACGGAGGAAACCAATCCCAGATTGCTTGCCTCCACCAAGTTCTGAGCTTCATCCTCCGTTTCAAAGGACCGGATGGGCGCAATGGGACCAAATGTTTCCTCCGTGTTGACCAGACTGTCGGCTGAAATGCCCGAAAGGACGGTCGGTTCGTGGAAAAAACCGGGACGCTTTGGACGTTTTCCGCCGGAAATCAGGGTCGCTCCCCGCGCAATGGCGTCCGCGACGTGCTCTTCCATCTTTGCAACCACCCCAGGGTTATTCTGCGGCCCCATGGTTGTGGCCTCATCCCAGGGATCGCCGGGCACCCAGTTTTTGGCCTGCTCGGCCATGGCCTGTACGAACGGGGCTTCGATGCTCTTGGCTACCAGAACCCTTTCGGCCGCCGAACAAACCTGTCCCGCGGCGAAGAAGCAAGCCGGCGCAATCGCGGCGGCGGCCTTTTCGGGATCCGCGTCGGGCAGTACGATGGTGGGCCCGTTACCGCCCAACTCCAGCAAGCGAGGTTTGAGCCCACATCGCGTGCTGATCAGCCGACCGGTCGCCGAGCTGCCGGTCATGGCTATCGCATGCGTGCCCGGGTTTATGACCAACTCGTCGCCGACCTCATCGCCAGGACCAATGACCAGATTGACGACACCTGCCGGCAATCCGGCCTCGGCCATCCAGCCCATCAGGGTGGCGGCTGTTGCTGCTGCGGTGGGCGCTGGCGTCCAGACAACGGTGTTACCCTGAACGATTGCATAGGGAATATATTCGCTTGGTATCATCGCCGGGAAATTCCAGGGGGTAATCACGGCGACGGTCCCGTGCGGACGATGGAACGAGAGCAGCCGCTTTTTGGGATCGCGCGCCAGCGAGGTAGCACCCTCCTGGTAACGCGCCATTTCAGCCGCCTGGCGGAAGAATATTGCTACAAAATCGCACGCCTCGATTACGGCTTCGCTGCGCCGCGGCTTCCCAAGTTCGGTGGCCAGGATATCGGCTAGTGCGTCTACACGCTCTTCAAGCAGGCTGGCTATCCTGATCAGCAGGTCGGCACGCTCGAACAGCGGTACGTCAGCCCAGCGCGGAGCTGCCTTGTTCGCAGCGGCAATCGCGCGCCGGGCATCCTCGCGGCCTCCCCAGGCGACAGTTGCAAACGGCTTCCCGGTGGCCGGATTGATGGCTGCACGGCTTGCGCCGGACGATGCCTCGCACCGAACACCGTCGATGAACATCTGAAAATCGCTCATGCTCCTCCCCTTGGCCAGAGGTTGGGTTGCCGGAATGTTTCGCAGCTGAAAGCGTCGGCAGTGTGGCCTTTGCTGCCAACACGATGCTTGCATGAGTTGTTCGTGGCATCGGATGGAAGCGCAGGTCAACCTGCATGTCGCCGGTTCATTCAACGGCCGATCTCTCCCAAGAGCAAGACGTCAACGAGCGACTGCTTTGGGGAGCGCTGATTTGGCTGGCCAGTGACCGCAATGCTCGCATCCTTAGCCTGCAGGAATGCCAATAGAGATGATTTCAATGGCATCTTCGACGTTTGCGAAGTCCAGCTTCACTCCAGGTTCGGCGTCCATTAGCCCCCGACTGAGTGGTGCGGAAAAGGAGAGCGGGCCGGTAGCCGGATCCGCCTCGTCATCACCAACGATGGTGATGGTGCGCTGACCGCCGTTCATTTGGAAGGTCACGGTGGAGCCAAAGGTGACGCGGGAGCCATCAGCCTTTTCCGTCAGCTGCGCGGTCGCGCAGGCCGTCTCCCGCGCGGGCATCAGGCGCCGCTCGCTGCACGCCACAGGCGATCATAGTCATGGGGCCAAGCGGGTGCGGCAAGTCTGCCTTGGCCAGGGCGCTAGCCGCGCAGTGCGATTGGCGGTTCATCGAAGGCGACGATCACCATCTCCCGCGGAACATCGCGAAAATGGCGCAAGGAACCCCTCTGAACGACGAGGATAGGCAGCCATTCTTCGACAGCATCGGCCCTGCGATCCAGGACGGGGCCCTGCCCGCAGCGGTAAGCTGTTCCGCGCTGCGCCGCGCCCATCGCGATCAGTTGCGGCGCAATGCGCCCGACATCCTGTTTGTGTGGATAGACGTTCCCCCGCAGGAACTGTGGCGACGGGTGCAGGATCGGGCGGATCATTTCATGCCCGTCTCGCTTCTTCGCGACCAGCTCGCCACGTTAGAACCGCCGACGCCGCCGGAAAGGTTCGTCAAGATCGACGGCATGTTGCTGCCTGCAGACCAGCTGGAGGACGTCCTACACCATCTCCGCAGCTTCCGCCGGAACCCGCAGGCGGCTCCCCGAAGAAGCGCCTGAGCCCAGCCGGGCGCCCGAGGCGACTGGAGGCCTCAAGCAGTGCAGCGGGAACTTGTCCGCCTTCCGGGTTGTTGGTCGGGCGGAGGAAGCGCATGATTGGCAAGACGACCTGGGCTATCGCAGAAGGATATATTCCGTCCGGTAGCACCGATCCTGGCGACCCCGCCCTGGTGTCGCATGAGACGGTCTGCATCCTGAACGCCGCCGATGTCGATGCCGACATCGAGATCACACTATTTTTCGCCGATCGCGAGCCGGCGGGGCCATATCGCCTTACGGTCGCGGCACGGCGCACCCGGCACATGCGCTTCAACGATCTTTCCGATCCCGAGCCGGTGCCTAGGGATACCGATTATGCGTCGGTGATCCACTCCACTCAGCCGGTCGTGGTCCAACATACCCGCCTCGACAGTCGGCGCCCGGAAATCGCGCTGATGTCGACCATGGCTTACGCGCATGGCTGAGGTAGTGGTCGTTACCGGAGGGACAGCCGGCGTCGGCCGCGCAACGGTTCGCGAATTCGCCCGGGCTGGCGCCGACGTGGCGATCCTTGCGCGGGATCAGGGGCGCATCGATGCCACGGTCGCCGAAGTACAGGCGGCTGGCGCGCGCGCGCTGAGCATTTTCGTCGACGTGGCGGATGGGGCGGCGGTCGAGGCGGCAGCTGAGCGGATCGAACAAGAGCTCGGAGCGGTCGACATCTGGGTGAACAATGCCTTCGCTGGGATATTTTCGAGCTTCATGGACATGAGCGAGGCGGAATACCGCCGGGTCACCGACGTCTCCTATTTCGGCCAAGTCCACGGTACGCGAGCAGCGCTCAAGCGCATGCTTCCACGCGACCGGGGAACGATTGTCCTCGTCGGGTCGACCTTGGCCTATCGCGGCATCCCCCTCCAGTCCGCCTATTGCGGCGCGAAACATGCCCTCCAAGGGCTTCTGGATTCAATCCGTCCGGAACTCGAATACAGGGACAGCAAGGTCCATGTAACGATGGTCCAGCTCCCCGCGCTCAACACGCCCCAGTTCGATTGGGCCCGCGCGCACATCCGCCCCAAGCCGCGGTCTGTGGGCCGGATCTATCAGCCCGAGGTCGCCGCGCGCGCGATCCGGTTCGCGGCTCATGCGCGGCGCAAGGAAGTCTGGGTCGGCTATACGACCGTTCAGGCCATCCGCGGCGATCAGCTCGCTTCTTCCCTGGTGGACGAATACCTCGCAGCGACCGGCGTGGAAGGGCAATCGTCGGGAGTACCGATCGAGGCGGATCGCCAGGACAACCTGTTCGATCCTGTCCCGGGCGACTTCGCCGCCCACGGCCGGTTCGACGACCGAGCGCACGAGACCAGCTGGCAAATGGGACTCAACCGGCACCGCGCCGCCGTCGCGGACGGATTTGCCGCAGGTACTCTGGCGGCTGGGATGGACTGGCTCCTGAGACGCCGTCGGGGTTAGCGCCCTGGCAACAGGTCCTCTCGGTAGAAAACGGTCTGGCTTATCCGCACATCCGCGAACCGGTCACAAACTGACCAGAGGAAGGAATGGGCAAGCGGCCAATCCTGGAGAAGCAAATTGTCAAAGTGGTGGCACGACGCAGCGATCTATCAGATCTACCCTCGCTCGTTTCAGGACACGACCGGCGACGGCGTCGGCGACCTGACTGGCATCCGGCAGCGGCTCGGTTACTTGCGGGATCTCGGCGTCGGCGCGGTGTGGCTGTCTCCGATCTTCCAGTCGCCAATGTCGGATTTCGGCTATGACATCTCGGACTACTGCGCCATCGACCCACTATTCGGGCGAATGGAGGATTTCGACGCGCTGCTCGCCGATGCCCACGACCAGGGCTTCAAGCTGCTGCTCGACTTTGTGCCCAATCACACTTCCGACCAGCACCGCTGGTTCCAGGAAAGCAGGTCAAACCGGTCAAATTCCAAGCGCCACTGGTACATCTGGCGCGAACCCGCATCCGACGGCGGTCCGCCGAACAACTGGGTCAGCAACTTCGGCGGTTCCGCGTGGGAGTTCGACGAGGAGACCGAGCAGTACTATTATCACGCATTTCTCCAAGAGCAGCCGGACCTCAACTGGCGCAATCCGGAAGTCCGCGCAGCGATGTCCGACACCTTGCGCTTCTGGCTCGACAAGGGCGTCGACGGCTTCCGGGTCGATGTCATCTGGCATCTGATCAAGGATGAGCAGTTCCGCGACAATCCGCCCAATCCCGCGTGGGAGCCAGGCCAACCGGAGATCGACCGGTTCCTGCAAGTCCACTCGGCCGACCAGCCGCACGTCCGCGAGGTCATCGCCGAGTTGCGCGACGTTATCGAGGAGTACGAGAACCGACTGCTGATTGGCGAGATATACCTCCCGGTCGATCGGCTGGTTGCCTATTACGGCGGGAGCAACGACGGCGTGCATCTGCCGTTCAATTTCCAGCTGATCCATGCTCCATGGAGAGCCGAGCGGCTCGGCGAATTGATCGACGAGTACGAGCGCGCGCTTCCAGCCGGGGGCTGGCCGAACTGGGTCCTGTCGAACCACGACCAACTGCGCATAGCAGCACGCATCGGCCCCGCGCAGGCGCGGGTAGCAGCAATGCTACTACTCACCCTGAGGGGAACCCCGACGCTCTACTACGGCGACGAACTTGGCATCGACGACGTCACGATCCCGCAGGACCGGATCCGCGACCCCTGGGCCAAGAACGAACCCGACGCCAGCTTCAACCGCGACCGGGCGCGGACCCCGATGCAGTGGACCGCCGCGCCCCATGCCGGCTTCAGCAGTGGCGAACCGTGGCTGCCGCTCACCGATGACGCCGCTGAACGCAACGTCGCGTGTCAGGGTGATCAGCCGCATTCGATTCTGTCGCTGCACCGCGCGCTGCTGAAAGTTCGGGGAGCAGTCGCTGCGCTGCGGACCGGAAATTACGCGAGACTTGGCGTGAGCGGTCCGGTGCTGTCCTACCGACGCGGCGAGAACATTGCGATTGCGCTCAACTTGTCGGACGTCGCGGCGCCGCTCGACTTGCCCCAGCGGTTTGCCCGAGGAGAGGTTTTGCTACGTGCGGCTTGCGCCACCTCCGGCGGGGCGGTTCCGGACGAAATCGGACCGAACGAAGGCCTGATCATCCGCGCCCGCTAAAGCGGGGCAGCACCTCGCGCCCGAAAATGGTAACCGACGCGCAGGCTACCGGTCCTTCCGCGCCAGGCCTTCGCTCGGGTCCCCCACCCTGAACCAGCGGTAGCCGCAAGGTTCGAGGACCATAGTGTAGCCGTCATCGTCGGTGGGCTCGTCCCGCTCGTAGGACAACAGGCTAACGAGCGGGCTTCCTGCCCCTGAGCCGTCGCCCAGATCCAGCACGACCTCGCGCGGTTCCTCGGCGAAATTGTGCACGATCACGATGCAGGCCCCCTTCCAGCGGAATCGCATGGCCAGGATTTCGGGATTGGTATTCAGAATGTCGAACTCGCCGTAGCCGATCTCGGGCAGTTCCTTGCGCAGCCGGATCACCCGCTCGGTCCAGTTCAGCAGCGATTCCGGGTCCCGGCGCTGGTCGGCGACGTTGATCTGACGAAATCCGTACGGCCCATCCTCGATCAGCGGCACCATCGATGTCTCTGCCGTGGTGAAGCCCGCGTGGCGATCGTCGTTCCACTGCATCGGCGTGCGGATCGCACCCCGGCCTGCGATGCTCAGATCTTCGCCCATGCCAATCTCCTCCCCATAACGAAGCATCGGCGTGCCCGGCAGGCTCAAGAGCACGCTGTTGGCCAGCTCGATCTTACGCCGGTCGCCGTTGAGCATGGGGGCCAGCCGCCGCCGAATGCCTCGATCGAAGACGCGCATGCTATCGTCGGGAGCCATGCGTTCGAACACTTTCGCCTGCTGCTCCTCGCTCAGGCGGCTGAGATCGAGCTCGTCGTGGTTGCGAAGAAAATGGCACCATTGTGTGCCTGGTGGATTGACCCGGGAGTCCTCCAAACCCTGCTTGAGCGGTTCGGCGTCGCCCGTCGCGAGCGCATAAAAGATGCGCGGATTGACGTGAAAGTCGAACATCATGTGCAGCCGTTCCCCGGACGCGCCGAAATAGTTGGCGGCATGTTCTGGCGGAACGTTGGCCTCGGCCAACAGGACGCTATCGCCACGGCGAAACTGAGAAAACCGGCGCATGTCGCGCAGAAACTCGAATTCCATCTCGTGAGTATCGGCTTCGTGTTCATCGGTTGCGATGATGAACGGTGCGGCATCCAAGCGAAAACCCGAGACGCCGAGCTTGATCCAGAAGCCGATGACCTTGAGGATCTCTGCCTGGACCTCTGGATTCGCCATGTTGAGGTCAGGCTGAAACTTAAAGAATCGGTGGAAGTACCAGGCCTTGGCCTTCTTGTCGTAATCCCACAGGGCGTCCTGCAAACCAGGGAACACCATGCCTTGATGGCGGTTGGGCGGCTCCTTGTCGGACCAGATATACCAGTCTCGCCTCGGGCTATCGGGGCTCGATCGACTCTCCTGGAACCACGGGTGCTGGTTCGACGTGTGATTAAACACCAAATCCATCAGCACGCGAATGCCGCGCTGCTCGCATTCGTGAGTGAACTCGGCGAAGTCTCCCAGCGTGCCGAACCGTGGGTCGACGCCGTAGTAGTCGGCAATATCATAGCCGTGATCCTTGCGCGGGGAAGGTTGGAACGGCATCAACCACACCGCGCCCGCTCCTATCCCCTCAAGATAATCCAGCCTTCGGATCAGACCGCGAAAGTCGCCGATCCCGTCACCATTCCCATCCATGAAGGATTCAACGTTGAGGCAATAGATGAGCGCCTCTTTGTACCAAAGAGATTGTACCATTCATAGGTAACGGGGCGGTCTCCTCCGTGTTCCGACGGATAGGCGACTCCTTACACGAAAACGCCTGCTGGCCGGTCGATAGATCTCGGCGTGGCAGCCGAGCTCCATCTAGATTCGCAGCCAAGTGTCGCAGCGGAGCACCGGTGCGCTGGTCAGAGGCTGCCCCGCCACGGGCTGCACTATACGCTTCGCGGGCGCCCCGGCGAGCCCAAAGGACATTCAAGTGCGGCTCGGTCCCAGCCGCCGTTATCGGCAGCGGCCGCATAAGTGGTAGAGAGGAAATCCAGAAGCAGCGCGTCGGGATTGGTAGCCCCGCACACCGCTGCATAAGGCAGGACGAATTCACCGAGCGTCTCGTCGAAAGCGGCTTCCTCGGGCACCTTTGCGGTATGGAACCCTGGCGGTTCGGGATAGGCGTAGGAATAGAATGCCGCCTGCGGGTAAGCGTCGGAGCCAGGCCAGAATCCGGCGCTGCTCACCTCATGTGAATAGGCCTCGCGCGTGACCCGGTCGGGCAGCCTGGGAACGCCGCCCGGATGAAGAGGTGCACCTCGCCCGGAAAAGCGCGTGACGGCAAGGTCAAAGCTCCCCCAAAAGAAATGGACCGGGCTGACTTTGCCAAGGAAGCCCGTCTGGAACAGGCGGAATACGCGATCGACTTGCACGAGTACCTGCCAGAACCGGTTCACCGCTCCCGCGTCATAGCTCGCATGGACGTCATCCTCATCGAAGGCGATCGGATCGGGGACCTCGTTGGGCATCAGATTGATATGCACGGGCACATCGAGCGCAGCCATTGCCGCCATAACCTCGCCATAGAACGACGCCACCGTCATCGGCTTCAGCTCGATAGTGTGCACCGTGCCGGAGTTCCTGCGACTGACTAGCAGGTGGTCGACGAAGTCGAACTCGATGTCGAACGTTGCCGACCGGGCGGAAATGGCTGAAGTCCCTAAACCGCGCGCGGTAATGTACAAAGGCACATGCCAGCCGTGGTTGCGCCAGGGCGTCAGTGATAGCCGGATCTTGCCGATAATCTGCGTCCAGAGCTGAAGCGTCAGCGCCGTATCTTGCCAGGCTGGGTATTCGAGATCGGGCCAAGCTTCCTTTGCAATTGCCATTGCCATTGTCGTCCCCTGGTGAGCTGCCGGGAAGCATACACGATGTGGATGGCCGCCGCACCAAACTGCTCTGCTACGCCCGCTCACCGCCTCGACCCAGTTCTCCTTGATCTGCTTTGTGCAGGCGAAGTCCGCTGTCCGGTTGTGGTCGAGAGAGCCCGAAGGCGCTGTCAGACGTAATGCACCGGTCGTTAATGTCCGCGGTTTAGCGCCGCTCCCGGACTGGCGGACACGATCGATGCCTTGCTCAAGGCCCGCGCCACACTGCACGAGCAATTTCACCGCCTCGATGGCATTGTCACGAGGCGGGCGCGGCAGGACGAGCGAGCGCAGTTGCTGATGACTGTACCTGGCGTTGGTGCGCTGATCTCGCTGACTTTCGTGTCGGCCATCGATGATCCTGCGAGGTTCCGCTCATCTCGAACGGTTGGCGCGCATCTTGGCCTGACGCAGCGCAAGTACCAGTCAGGCGAGACCGATGTCACCGGGCGCATTTCCAAATGCGGGGATCAGGAGGTGCGCACAGCCCTCTACGAGGCGGCCTGCTTGAAATAGCCAATCTCGGCAAGCTGGGCCAATCCATCCGCGTCATTCGCATCGGTTCTGTTGGGGGCCATGTCGAGCGCCTTGGCCGCATGTCGCGCGTCAATGCAAATCACTGGTAGCTCCTCGGCTTTCGGCGCATGCCAGAACCAGACCGAGAGCGGACCAGTCTCGATGACGATCCGTTCGACTGCGGGCGCACGCTTGCGCACGAGTTGGGCAATGATCTTGGGATCGGAGGCGCATTTGCCCCGCGATATTCGCTTGCCCTCGCACCGGATCGAGACCGCAGTCTCTTTCATCGACACATCGAGTCCGATGTATTCTGCCACGACTGTTCCTCCATGGATGCTTGGGCCCGGTGTCCATCGTGAGCCCGTATCTTCATCCTATCGGGGAACAGTCACCTCCCACCACATCCACGATGCTTCAGGGCGACTCGCTCCCACGATTACCCCCATGTTTCGGGCGCAGGCAGCCTCGCAGGCGAGCGCGGAACGGGAGCGCGGCACAGCCGTTATTGTTGGCATGAGGCAGGAGGAGCTTATGTATCCGCCAACTGGCGTTTACTGGATCGAAACTGCGTCGCCCGCCGCGTTTCCGCGCTTGGCCGGTGACATCTCGGTCGATGTGGCGGTTATCGGCGGCGGATTGGTTGGCGCTATCGCCGCACGGCTGATCAAGGACCAGGGTCTGCGGGTGGCGTTGGTGGAAGCAAGAAGTGTTGGCCAGGAGGTTACCGGCAAGTCGACCGCAAAGATCACATCCCAGCACAATCTGGTCTACACCCGTCTTAGGAACAGGTTCGGCATGGATGGCGCTCGTTCCTATGCCGAGGCAAACGAGGCCGGCTTGCGGAAAATACTCGCCCTGGCGGCAGATCACCAGCTCGCCGCAGACATCGAAATCAAGGCCGCTTATACTTACACGCTCCTTGAGGAACATGTGGGCTCGATTGAAGAGGAGGTGCAGCTCGCGCGCGAATTGGGCCTCCCGGCCACTCTCGCGATGGAAACGGGGCTGCCGTTTGCGGCTCGCGCGGCAATGCGATGGATCGATCAAGCCCAGTTCCATCCGGTAAAGTTCGTCGCTGGACTGGCCGCCACGCTTCCCGGCGAAGGCAGCCATGTCTTTGAACAGTCCCGGGTGCTTGACTGGGACAGCAGCCGCGTCGTTACAGCCAAAGGCGCAATAAAGGCCGGCCACGTGGTAATGGCCACGCAGCTACCGCTCGGCCAGACCGGGGCGTATTACGCGCGGAATTACCCGCACATGCATCCGGTAATCGCCGGGCAAGCCGATCCCGGGCGTGTTCCCGAGGGGATGTACATAAGCGTCGAGCAGCCACGGCATTCCCTTCGCAGCCACCGCACGGCTGACGGCCGCCCCTTCCTCATATTCACTGGTCCTTCCTACAAGCCGGGCCATGCGGACGAGGCACGGAAAGCCTTTGCGGAAATCGAGGGTTTCGCACGCGACCACTTCGGCGTACAGGCGTCGTACCGCTGGACCAATGAAGACTATACGCCCATGGACGGCCGTCCGTTCATCGGATGGTCGTCGCGCCAGGACGGACTGCTGGTCGCGACGGGATTCGACGCCTGGGGCATTTCCAACGGCGCTGCTGCGGCAATGATCATCTGCGATCTGCTGACCGGGCGCGAGAACCCGTGGGCAGACTTCTTCGATGCCAGACGGCTCGATGTCGCGCATGGCGCAAAACAGTTCGTGAAGGGCAACGCCGCTGTGGCGGCGGAGCTTGTCGGAGGCCATCTCGCGAGCACACCCAGGGATGCGGAGGCGCTTAGCCCCGGAGAGGGTGCGGTCCTGAAGATCAATGGCGAGAAGATGGCCGTTTTCCGCGACGAAACCGGTCAACTCCATAGCCTTGCGGCGGCCTGCTCGCACTTGGGATGCCTGTTGGGATGGAACGAGTTCGATCGGACCTGGGATTGCCCGTGCCATGGGTCGCGCTTCGGACTGGACGGCGAAGTGATTCATGGCCCGGCAACGGAGCCGCTCAAAACAGGAGTGACCGGCTAGGCGCGGCCCCGCTCGGAAAGGCTCCTCGTGAAACACGCGAGCGGCCAAGTTGTACTGGCGATAAGGAGGAAGCCTATGACCACTCGCGGGTTCGCGCTGATATTCGGCGTCGTTTTCGGTCTGGTCGGCATTGCCGGCTTCGTCCCGTCGCTGGTCACGGCTGTCCATGGGCCACATCCGCCGCTCGCCGTCGAGACGGGATATGGCCTCCTGCTCGGATTGTTTCCGATCAACCTGCTGCACAATCTGGTGCACGTGCTCTTCGGACTTTGGGGGCTGATCGGCTCTCGCTCGATCGTCGCCTCAAAGTTCTATGCGCGCTCGGTTGCGGTCATTTACGCAGTGCTGAGCATCGCAGGCCTGGTCCCGGGCCTTGACACACTGTTTGGGCTCACCCCTCTGTTCGGCAACGACGTCTGGCTGCACGCGCTCCTGGCGCTGATCGCGGCCTATTTTGGCTGGCTGCATCGCGAAGTGGGCCCGGCCTCGCGCATGTAGCCCATGCACAAGGTCCCATTCGTGCAGCAATCGCCCATCCTGTGATGCAGAGCGGGCATACGCCGACGCACGAAAATTTGCGAGCGCGCGGCCCTGGCGGGCGGAACGGACGTTCGGCATCGACGCTCGTCCACGCACAGTCAGATATACAGACGCTGGTGGAGGAGCTGGCGCGCAATCACATGAACGAAACAGCGGCTATCAGCGGTCCAGACTTGAGAGTGCACGGAAAGAATGCCGGAACGTCGGCCCAGCGATAGGAACTTGTGCTCAATTGTGCTCCTAAGCGGCGGGTTGGGACTATGTGGACATATCGAACTTTCCGCCCCGAGGGTCGTTTACACTCCCATGCTGCCGATATGATCGGGGCCAATGGAGACGCCTATGGCGCGGCCTGTCAGCGTTCTTGTAAGCCTTATGCTGTTTGGCCAACCTCGCCGCCGGCTGCGGGCACACAGCGGATCTGCCGCTTACGGCCGGCATCGGACGCGCGCCGAAGTTGCCGGCTCCCACCCAATCCTTGATTCCCACGATCCAGGTCGCTGAAGCGGTAGGTTGGCCTGCCGGCAGAGCACCGGTTGCTGCCCCAGGCTTCAAGGTCAACGCCTTTGCGGCGGGGCTCGAGCATCCCCGCTGGCTTCTGACGCTGCCAAACGGAGACGTGCTGGTTGCCGAGACCGCGGCGCCAGCCCAGTCCAAGCAGTACAAGGATAAGAGCCTCAAGGGCATTTTCATGCGCATGTTCATGAAGAAGGCTGGCTCGGCTGTGCCGAGTGCCGACCGCATCACACTGCTGAGGGATGCGGACGGGGACGGCGTCGCGGAAGTGCGCGCACCCTACATCACTGGCCTGACTTCTCCATTCGGCATGGCGCTGGTCGGCTCCGCGCTTTACGTTGCCAACGCGGACGCGCTGGTGGCCTTTCCATATGATCCGCTTGCATCCGCGATCTTCGCCACCCCGAGGGCCATCGTGAGGCTGCCGGCGGAGCGGAATCATCATTGGACGAAGAGCCTCACAGCCGGTCCCAATGGTCGGCTCTACGTCGGAGTCGGCTCAAATTCCAATGTCGCCGAGCATGGGATGGCGGAGGAAGAAGGTCGCGCAGCCATCTGGGAGATCGACCCGGCGAGCGGAAGCCACCGGCTGTTTGCCACCGGAATGCGCAACCCGGTCGGGCTCGCCTTCCGGCCCGGCACCAATGAGCTGTTTGCCGTCGTCAATGAGCGGGATGAACTCGGCAGCGACCTGGTTCCCGATTATCTCACGCGTGTGCAGGACGGAGCTTTCTATGGCTGGCCCTGGAGCTACTTTGGACAGCACATCGATGCTCGCGTTGAGCCCCGGCGCCCGGATATGGTCGCGCGCTCGGCGATCCCCGATTACGCGCTCGGCTCACACGTGGCGCCGCTGGGCCTGGTGTTCGCGGACGGGGCACGTCTCGGACCGCTGTTCACCACCGGCGTTTTCATCGGTGAGCACGGCTCATGGAACCGCCGGCCGTTCAGCGGTTACAAAGTGGTGTTCGTGTCTTTCGTCCAAGGCCGGCCAAGCGGTGAACCGATAGACGTACTGGCCGGGTTCCTCGACGGCGACAAAGCCATGGGCCGGCCGGTCGGGGTGCAAATCGCAGGGGACGGCGCACTGTTGGTGGCCGATGACGTGGGCAACACCGTGTGGAGGGTAAGCGTCAGATGAGAGCGTCGAAGGCGTGCGGACCGTGACCCGTCCCCGAGTTGACGATCCATTCAATTGAAAATCGAATGTGAATGACCGACGGCTATCAGGCGAGCCATCGCCAAGGTCTCACGACCGCTTTGGCGGCGAGTCCCGCCGGCGTTCCGGAGGCACAAAGATGACCTAACATGCGGGCTTAGCGGACGTTAAGCCCGAGTTCGCCGAGGAGCTGGCCGGCCTGCTCGCGCGAAATCGTCGCGCCGCGAAACAGTGCGGCGTCGACCAGGCGCAGTCCGCCAAGATCCACGCCGCGTAGGTCTGAACCTTCGAACCGCGAGCCTGTTATCATCGCCTCGCGCAGGCTGCAGTCCTCGAACACCGTCATGCGGAAATCGCTCTTGCGCAGATCCGCGCCTGAGAAATCGACGCGGGACAGGGTTTCCTTGCGAAACGAGAAGCCCGGCAGCTTGGCGCTAACCAGCAGCACTTCTTCGAAATGGATGTGCATCGCGCGCGCTTCGGTGAAATCAGCGCCAGTAAGTTTGCAGCCGGAAAACCGGGTCGAGGTCAGGCCCACCCGGCGCATCGAGCAATTGTTCCAGTCGCCGCCGGTAAACACGGCCTCGCTGAGGTTCGCGCCGTAGAAGTCGGCAAACGGCCCGCGGCAACCCTGCCAGTGTGTGCCCTCGAGCTGTGCCCCTGACAGGTCGCTGTGCCGCAGATTGCAGCGCTCGAAGCGCCAGCGGCTGAGTTCGAGCCCGGAGAGGTCTGCCCCTTCGAGGTCGCAGTCGGTGACGAACCCAGGCGTCGTGGCACTGAGCGCGGCGAGATCGTCCCGGCAAAGCGTCCGGCCGGTCAATTGCGGCGCAGAAAACAGGTCTTCCATCACCAAGCGCAGTTCCCGAAGGATGACAGCCACAGACCGGCGCTGCCGGGTTGGCACAATGTTCCCATTGTCAATCGGGCGGCAGTGCGCATATAGAGGACCCAAGTGGACTGGGGGTTCCCGGTCGGCGTCATAGCCTCGGTGAGTTTCATCGGGGCTTTTCGCTTATTTGGGGCCGGAAAAGCTTGAGGCCCCAGTTCTCATAGCCGGTTCCAACATTCTCGCGCCCGCCGTCGCAATAGAACTTGCGGGTCAGGACTTCGAAGGCGCGGTTGTCCTGTTCGGGCCTCAGCACACTCATGCCGATCGGCCTGGCGACGAGGTCCGCAAGCTGCAGCCCCGACGAGTTGGCCTTCTTGTCGGCGAAGATGATCTCGAACGGGAGGGGCGCGCCGAACTTGTTCTCACCGTCGCAAATCCGGCGGAACTCCAGTTCGAGGTCCTTGTCCTCCTTCTTGCCGCGGCATTCGAAGACCACGTGGGTCTTCTTGGTGTCCTGGTTCTTCTCGATGAGGAACTCGTAGAGTGTCTCAAGGCAGAACCCGAGGGCGAGATGGTAGGGGTTGTCGCGCTCGACGTCGCGGGCGCCGAGGCGGTGCTTGTCGATCACACAGCTGATGAGGATGAAATTGGAATTGTCGATGATGCCGCTGAGGCCGTCGATAAAGCCGAGCTTTTCAGCTTCATTGGCGAACTTGAACGGCCCGGTTTCCTTGCGAATCTCGCGCTCGTGCAGGATCACGATATCGTGGCCGAAGTGGTTGAACTTGAACTTCTCGAGCGCCGGGACGACCTTCTCGCTGTAGTGCTTCTTGTAGAAGACGCAGAAGGCCAGCACGAACAAGGGGTAGTTCGGATCGACGGTCTGCATGCCGTGATCCCCGCTCTCGTCGACATAGACGATGAAGTTGCTGAAGCGCCCCGAGGGCGTCGTGGCGCTCTTGCGGTCCTCGACAACGGGATCGAGATCGAGATCGAACAAGGAAAATTGCTGGTCGGTTGCCGTCATCGCGCGGTGATGCCAGCACGGAACCCGCAAGCCAAGGTGAAGCGATCTTTTCCACACCCCTACGAGACCAGCGACGAGCGCTACCTTATTGGCAAGGCAGTCGCGGAAAAGCGGCGGTTCGTGAAGGGCCTGCGCGTCAATCTCGACTCCGACCGCCGATCGCGAGCCTGGTGCTCAAGGACACCGGAGAGGAAGCCAGCGCGATCCATATCCATGACCGTGACAACGAGGTGGCCGAGCCCATATCAAGCTCGTCGAAGACCTCGCCCCCGACGACGTGCTGATCACCTTCAACTGGGACACCTTGCTCGATCGAACCCTTACAGAGCGCACCCCTTGGCGCCCCGATTGGGGCTTATGCCCTTGCGTTCCAACATGACGCCGATCCGGCGATAGCCGAACCGACGGCGCTGACCGGCGATCTCCCGCATGGCTTCGCGAGCGGCCTGCCGAACGCTAGGTTCGGCAGTTCGATTTGAAGCGCAAGATCGATGGTCAATTCGAGCCGGGCAGATGTTCCATGTGCGGACCGCGGCGGTCAGCTGCTTCAGTCAGGACGCACCACACAGCGAAAGCCGACGTGGCAGGTCGTCGTGTCGACCGGCTGCGGATAGCGCGCTGCGGGACGATAGCGGCGGCAGTACTCATCGGCGCAGAGATGCGAGCCGCCCTTCAAGACCTTGCGCGGGATTCGTGTCCCGTCGCGCTTGTCGATGCTGCCGCCGCGCGATCCTCCGCGGGGGTTTGCCGGGATGCAGCAGGAGCCGCGGCTCCCGCGCTCTGCCTTGGGCTGGGAAAACCAATCATCGGTCCATTCCCAGACATTCCCGATCATGTCGTGGAGCCCATAGCCATTGGGCGGGTATGTTCCGACTGGAGAGGTCCTGAGGTACCCGTCTGCGAGCGTGTTGCCGAACGGGAAGCGGCCCTGCCAATAGTTGGCGAGCATCGCTCCGCCCGGCGCCAGTTCGTCACCCCAGGCGTAGGCGACGCCTTCCAGCCCCCCTCGCGCAGCGAATTCCCACTCTGCTTCGGTGGGCAGATCCTTTCCCGCCCAGCGGGCGTACGCCGCTGCGTCGCAGTGGGCGACGTGAACGACCGGGTGGTCCTCGAGGTCTTCGAGCGTGCTGCCCGCTCCGAGCGGTGCGCGCCAGCTTGCCCCGAAGCGAAAGTCCCACCAGCTGACCTGCGCCAGATCGATCGGTCCTGGTGAGGGCTCGAACACCAGGGAGCCGGGCTGCATCAGCTCCGGCAACATACCCGGATAGTCCTTCGGGTCGGGGGCTGTCTCGGCGAAGGTGACGTATCCGGTCTCGGCTACGAACCGGGCGAACTGGGAATTGGTTACAGGCGCGGTGTCGATCCAGAACGGATCGACACGGACGCGGCGGACAGGCGCCTCCTCAGGATAGAAGTCTTCCGAGCCCATGGCGAACGTGCCGCCGGGTATATGCACCATCCCCGGTGGTTCCGCTGTCGCCAGAGCGCCTGTGACGATCATTCAAGACAGCCTAACGATCAAACGCGATGGACACCCGCCGAACGTCGCCTTCCAGAGCGCCGTGCGGGGTAGCGTAGCGCGTGACCGGCACACCGATGTCACGGCCGATGTCGAGCGTCTCGGTCAGGCCCGAAGGGCTGAGAAACGTCTGTTCTACTCGGCCCGAGGCGAGTTCCTTGTCTCCCTGGAGAATGGCGACGCGCCCGCCCTTGCCCGGACCTTCCGCATCGAAGCGCAGACGCAAGGTCGTCGGTTCTGCCGCCAATGGCCGCTCCGCCACGATCCGGTAGATGTGGTCGGGGTGAGTGGAGCGGGCATAGACGAACACCGGCCGGCCCTGTTCGAGGAACAGGCTGAAGCCCGCGAAATGGCTGCCTACAGCCATGACGACCCCCGACGCATCCGGCTTGGCGGGCACGAGCTCCGCTTCGAGCGTATAGGAACGGCCCGCCCAGACCGGATCCCGGAGCGCGGTGATGCTGACCCCCTTGCCCCAAAAGTCATATCGTTTGCGCAACTCGCGCGGCGGCATGGTCCGAGCGAGTGCGAAACCGGTATCAAGCGGGAAGACGTTGTTGCGCTCTGCCTCGCGCTGCCAGATCGCGGCAAGCTCCCGGGTGAGTTCCGGATTGCGGGCGGCCACATTGGTCGACTGCGAGAAATCGCGCCGCAGGTCGTAGAGTTCCCACGTGCCCATTTCGCGAGGTCCGCCGGGGGGAACCTTCTCCCAAGGCACCCTGCCAGTGTCGCGAGATGCGAACCAGCCATTGTGGTAGAGCCCGCGCATTCCGGTCAGCTCGAAGTACTGGGTCCGGGGCCGGTCAGGTTCGCAACCCGACAGGCTTGGCAGCAGGCTGTGTCCGTCGATCGCCTTCTGCGCCACACCGTTCACCGTCTCCGGCGCCGGTACGCCCACGGCCTGGTAGAGGGTCGGCGCGATATCTACGACATGGCCGAACTCCGCGCAGACCGCGCCGGAATTCGCGACTTTTCCTGGCCAGGCGGCGATCATGCCATTGCGGATCGCGCCCAGCATAGATGCGTTCTGCTTAACCCACCGCAGCGGACTGTTCATCGCCCACGCCCAGCCCACGGGATAGTTGCCGTAGGTCATCGGACCGCCGAGGCGGTCCACATTGGCCGCAAGCCAGCTTGGGTCTTCCTTCAGACCGTTGATGTGCTGAAGCTCGTTGATCGTACCGGGAGGGCCTGCCTCGCCGCTGGCACCGTTGTCGCCTTGGACCACCAGGGCCAGCGTGTTGCCCAGCTGCCCCATCCGCTCGAGTTCGGCAATCACCCGGCCGAACTGCTCGTCCTGATAGGCCAGCTGTGCCGCCGCCACTTCCATCGAGCGAATGGCGAACGCGCGTTCGTCGGCAGAAAGGCTGGCCCATGCCGGGATTTCTGCCGGGCGGGGGGTCAGCTTGGTGCCCTTAGGGATGATTCCTGCGTTCAGCTGCCGCCGGTAAGTTTCCTCGCGCAGCCGGTCCCACCCTTGGTCGAACTTGCCGCGGTACCGGCCTACAACCTCGGGCGGAACCTGATGCGGAGCGTGGGTCGAGCCGGGCGCATAGTAGACAAAGAACGGCTTGTCCGGCACCGCGGCCTTCTGATTGTGGACCCAATTGATGATGTCATCGGCCAGGCGCCGCTCGAGCACGCGTCCCTCGTCCTCATCGGGATCGACCCGGTTGGTCCCCCGATACAGGTTCGGATTGAACTGATCCGAATCGCCGGCGACGATGCCGAAAAAGTACTCGAAGCCCAGACCGGTCGGCCAATGATCGAACGGCCCGGCTGCGCTGTCGTTGCCGTCCGGCAGATTGTGATGCTTGCCGAACATGGCCGTACTGTAGCCGTTCAGTCGCAGCACTTGGGCAACCGTCGCGGTCTCGGGCCCGATTCCGCCAGTATAGCCAGGGAAGCCGGTCGGCGTGTCGCTCAGATGCCCGACTCCAACGTTGTGATGATTGCGGCCCGTCAACAGGGCAGCCCGGGTTGGCGAACAAATGCCGGTGGTGTGGAAGCGGTTGTATCGCTGGCCCCGTGACGCCAGCCGATCGAAGTTGGGAGTGGCGACCGGTCCGCCGAACCCGCTCGACATGGCGAACCCGACGTCGTCCGACATGAAGAGCAGGACGTTGGGAGCCCCTTGCGGTGCACGAACAGGCTGCGGGGTTGGCAATTTCGCATCGAGGATGTGCTCGGTCACGACCCCGTCGAACGCCGCCGGCCGGATCGGCAGAACGGTCCGGTCCTGCGCGAGCAGCGGAGCGGACAGTGCGAGGCCGAGGCAGGACGTGAGCAAAAGACGGAGCTTCATGGATGGGTCCTCAAATCGATGCGATGGTACGCGAAGGCGCCGTCAGGGCCGCGGCGGCCATCGTCAGAGCCGTGTCGAACAGATGCGCGGATGCCGTTTCCGCCTCGTTGCCTTCCTGATCGGCGATCTGCAGCGCCGTGAAGATCAGGGCGATCGCCAGGCGAATGCGGGTGTTTGCATCGGTCGCTGAAGCCGCCGGAATGTGAGCGGAGATGCGCCGGACGAGCCGGCTGGTCTCCGGGAAGTCGTTCTCCACCCGGCCGCGCGAGGCGATCCAGCCCGATCGCTCGATGGCGGCGACGAAGCGGGCGTAGGAATGGCGCCCATCTGCGTCGGTCTGCTCGAGCAGGGGCAGTGCGAATGCACGCAGGAGCGCGAGCAGGTTCTTGCCTTCTCCGGAATCGTCAGCCGCTCGGAGCAATTCGCCGCGCCGCCGGTCAATGGCTGGAAGGCGATGAAGGTAGACCGCCTCGACCAGAGCCTCCTTGCTGCCGAAATAGTAGGCGACGACATTGGTGTTCGATGAACCGATCGCCGCGCCGAGCTGACGGGTCGAAACGCTGTCCACACCATGCGAAGCAAACAGGGACTCCGCAGCCTCAACCAGCGCGACACTGGTCGCCTCTCGCCTCGGATCGTGCCGTTTGCGCAAAAATCTGTCCCGAACATCTGATCTCGCCAATATGAGGCGATTGCCTTATATTAGTCAAGGGCCGGTTGCGGTCAGCTTCGCTAAGGCGCACTGCACCACTCTCAGCCGAATGGCGCTCGGCTAGCTGCCCCCCAGTGCCCGACAACCGGCTCATGAATGATGTCAGCTTTCAAGAAGTTAGAATTGCCGCAGGAACGGCCGAATTGCCGGCGGTGCCCGCTACGTTCTCTACTCAAGCGAGAAACGGCAGTGCGTGACCCAGAACGGACGTCGAAGGCAAACGGTCACGGGGCGATTTTCGTCGAGCTGGAACAAACTTTAAGCATGTTTGTTCATCTCTGATTGCGAACGCTCGCTCACAGCCTGAAAGGAATGATGAAATGCGGGGTATCCTCGGGCTCATCGTAACCGTGGTGGTGATCGTAATCGTGCTCAGATTTTTGGGCGTCGTGTAGCGCTTGCCGAAACGTCCGCTCCCCCCAACAAACCGGTGGTTCGTGGGCTCGATCAGCGGCATTGATTCCAGCCATTCGGCGTATGCAATTGGCGGATGAACGTAAGGCGGGTTCCAGGGTGGCGAACGGTTATGGGGCGGAGACGCAGGGCGTCTTTATCTACGACCGGGCCCTGACGGAGCCTGAGCATCGCCGGAGGGCAGCGAACGATCGGGTTAACACAGGCGAACGTCGCCTTCTGGTCGGGAGCTGCTTCTCACGAAGAGCCGAGCGCTGTTTCCGCAGCCGCCGCCAGAGCCGTCATTCCCTGCTTCGGATGAACCCCGTCGAAAGCCCCTACGTTCAGGCACTCGCCGACGACGGCAACTGGGCCGGAACCTGAAGGGCGGGAACTCGCGATGATCTGGGCAAAGCCGTCTTCCTGCAAACGACGACACTGCAGACGTCATCAGCATCCCGCGTACTTGGCACCGGGTGGCCTGCCCTCACCGCGTCACCACGAAAATGCACCTCACGAATGGTGTGACGTTCGTCCAGCGGATCGCTCGACCTTGCGAGAAGCCAATCACGTCGCCCGCCTTGAATTCATGCTGCTCCTCGGTTTCTTCGTTTCGCACCCGAATGTCCTCGTCCGTGTCAGGGTCGCCGGGATTTGCGGCACCGCCTTGTGCCACTGGAAGAAGCACGAGCCGGAGCTCGCCTGCAAGATCGTGAGTCGTGGGCTCACCGGTGAAGCTCTCACTGTTCTGTCGATTCTGTCTTCAATCTGGTGACCGGTGTTGTAAGGCCTTGGTATGCGTGGGAAGCGCTGTTGGGAGAAAACGCTGATGAACAAGCCAATCGGATTGGCAGCCCTGCTCGCCGCGTTAACGGTATCCACAGCGTCTTGCGTCACAAGTGCGGCGGGTCCAGGCACCGAGCTTGCCCAGCTCCGCCCGATCGCCGAAGTTGACGAGCGTTTCCAATCCTACAATGTCGAGATGGTCGAAGTCACTGGCGGTCGATTCTGGGCGCCATACGGTGGTTCCGCAGACGAAATGTATCGTCAGCGTCCGCCGGAGAACCTGGCCGACCCTCGTCTGCGTGCGCTTACCAAGCATCTAGGCCCCGCTTACATGCGGGTAAGCGGCACTTGGGCGAACTCGACTTACCTCGAAGCGGAGGACGAGGACCTCTCCAGCCCCCCTCCGGGCTACAATCAAGTCCTCACCCGTGAACAATGGCGCGGCGCAGTGGATTTCGCCCGCGCGGTCGATGCCGAGATCGGCGTCAGCTACGCGGTGAGCGAAGGTCCGCGCGGGCCGGACGGGGTGTGGACGACCGATCAGGCCCAGCGCTTGCTCGATCTGACGCGCGCCGCCGGTGGCGACCTTGCCTTTTCCGAATTCATCAACGAGCCGAACGCCGCCTCGCTCGGTCGGCTGCCGAAGGACTACTCGGTGGCGGACTACACGCGGGATTTCGGGATCTTCAAAGCTTGGGCCCAGAGGGAGGCTCCCAGCATGAAGATCGTCGGGCCCGGGGGAGTGGGCGAAGGCGGGGACCTGAGCCAGATCCCCGTCGCGTCGCTCGCGAAGATGCTGCTGACGGAGCAGTTGATGAAGGCCAATCCGGACGCCGTCGACGTCGTCTCCTACCACTTCTATGGCGGCGTCTCGCAGCGCTGCGCCAACACCCGCGCCAAGAAGGCCGACCGGGGAGAGGCTTTGACCCCTGGATGGCTCGATCTCACATTGCGCGACTGGCGCTACTACTCGCAGCTTCGGGACAAGTACGAGCCCGGCGATCCAATGTGGGTGACCGAAACCGCCCAGGCCGCGTGTGGGGGCAGTCCGTGGGCCACGGCATTCGTCGACAGCTTTCGCTATGTGAACCAACTCGGCTTGCTGGCGCAGAAGGACGTGAAGGTGGTCTTTCACAACACGCTCGCCGCCTCCGACTATTCGCTGATCGACGAGCATACGCGCGAACCGCGCCCCAACTACTGGGCGGCGATCTTGTGGCGCCGCACGATGGGCACAACCGTCCTGGCGTCGCCCTCGTCACCTTCGCCAGACCTGCGCATTTACGCCCACTGCTTGCCGGGTGGGAACGGCGGCGTTGGTTTGGCCGCGATCAACTTGAGCGAATCCCCCCACGGCCTCGACTTGGGGGCGCACGCTCGCGTTTGGCTGATGCAGTCTGGCTCGCTCGACAATAAGACGGTGACGGTAAACGGACTGACGCCTCGGCTCGAGGCTGATGGATCGCTTTCGGGCCTCGGCGGAGCGCCGGCCTCGACAAGCTTCGCGGTGCCCGGCAGGTCAATCGCGTTCGTGGCAGTGAGTGACGCCGGCAATCCGGCTTGCAGATGAGGCGTCATCAGCGAGCAGAGGTAAATACAATATGAAATCGAACTATCTCGCGATCATCACGGCGCTGTTTTTGGCCGAAATCGCCGCGACCTTCGAATCAGCCATGCTCTATGCCGCGCTGCCCACGTTGATCCGCGAGTTCGGCGATCCGATCACCGCAGGCTGGCTCGTCACGATACACCTGCTGATTGGCGCAGCAGCGGGCGTGCTTGTCGGCCGCTTGGGCGATATCTACGGGCGCAAATCAATGACTCTGTGGATGCTGGTGATCGCCACGATCGGCTCGATCATGAGCGCCGTAACCGATAACTTCGGCGTGGTCCTGGCAGGACGCGCGCTGCAGGGGCTCTCGGTTGCAGTCATCCCGCTGAGCATAGGTTTGATCCGGGAATCGCTTCCGAAAGAGCGTGTGCCTGTAGCCGTAGGGCTGATGACGACGGGCTCGGGCGTTGGCGTGGCTGTCGGTCTCGTACTGGGCGGGGTGATTGTAGACAATCTCAACTGGCACTGGCTTTTCGTGGTCAGCGCCATTCTGCTGGCCCTGTCGTGGGTGGCGATCAAGTTCTGGGTCCCGGGCAAGCCTGGCATCCCGACAAAGCAGCCGATCGACTGGATAGAGGGGCTGCTGCCGGCGCCAGGCATCATGGCGGTCCTGTACGGTGTCAGCCAGTCCAAGGCATTTGGCTGGAGCGATCCATCGGTTTGGGGCACCGTGTTGGTCGGCGCACTGGTCATGGCATATTGGTCGCGGCGCAGCCTTCGCGCCAGTGAACCGTTCGTGGATTTGCGGTTGGTGGCCTCACGCAATGTCGCCTTGGCCAATCTTCTAACGATTTGTCTGGGCCTTGGCACCATGCAACTTGTACTGGTTTTCTCGACATATACCCAGTCACCGGCCTGGACCTTGGCGGGCCTTGGCCTTGGCGCCACGGTGGCAGGACTGGCCAAGCTGCCCTCGAACGTCCTGTCCTTCTTCGCCGGTCCCCTATCCGGCTGGCTTACCAAGACCTTCGGCGATCGCCCGACCGTAATTATCGGTACCCTGCTTGCGGTGTCCGGCTGGCTCATCGGCGTCGGCTTGCCAAACACCCTGATGGAGGTGATCGCGATCTTGTGTGTAATTTCCTTTGGCACCACGATCCTCAACGCCGCGATCTATAACGTCATCGTTGGCACTGTTCCTGAAGCACGAACGGGTGAAGCGATCGGCACGATCGCGGTGACCCGCGGCATGGCGTCGGCTATCGGCGCCCAGATCATCGCCGTTCTGTTGGCAACCGCGACGCTGACAGATCCCGCCAGCGGGGCGCAATTGCCCTCGCCCGAAGGTTTCCGGCTTACGATGATCTGGATCGCTGGCTTGACTGCCGTGGGAGTGGTGCTTGCGCTGTTCCTGAAACCCCATCGCAAGGTCGCGCCCGACGTCGAAGCCGCCGCACGCGAGCAGGCGGCGTCCGAAGCATAACCTTGATTGCCGGTTGGTTATATCCGCCCAAGGGCCTTGGGGCAGTTGGATGTGTCACATGTAGGTGGAGGCCCGCAAAGTTCAGGCGGGCAACCAGCCTCTCGTCCATTCCTGTAGACGCCGGCCTCGGATAGACGCCGCCTCAAAGACTTCGACCACAAGGCCGCAGTCGCTGCCCTGGAAGAAGGCTCCGACAATGCCAACCGACTCAAGCTGCAGAAGATGCAGCAGGACCGGGAAGCGGTGCGCAAACTGACCTTCTCCGAAGACATGTCGGCCAACTCGGTACGCTCGAGGCGACCGCCAAGGCGCGTGACGAAGCGGTCGCGAAGGTCGGCCGTGCCGACTTGCTCTCGCTGTTCAAGAACGCCGCAACGGTGATCGGGACGCCAGCGTGGCCCGCCGACGACAGCTGCCCGATCTGCGACCGACCGCAATTGCAGGCAAGCAAGAGCAGTCACTGACAACCAGCGACTGCCCTCAAACTACCGGAAAAGTGGGATTTTTTCAACCTTTGGCGACTATCGCCAAACAGGATGTTGGTAGCGGAGGAGGGATAATTTTCTGGCAATTACTGAATTGATATATAATGTTTTTTATCAACATCAGGTGACGTCTAGCGGGCCTTTGCTCTTCATGGACCCTCAGGACCGGCCTTTCCTCCACCAGCGCGCTGAGGAGGGCGAGGCGCTTGCGCTGTCCCTGCGACAACTGGATGTCGGACAAGCGGCTGTCCTCGATGCAGACCCTGTGATCCCTTCCGTCAGGTTCGAGTGTCGCAACCCAAACCTATCCGAAAATCACGATGACCACGCCGATCAGCTACACCACCACCTGGGACACGACCCACGGGAACTCCGCTGAGGCAGATGGGGCAACGCCCCCGCACGCTGGGGGTTGCCGCCTCGATCGGTTTTTGAGCCGTCGTCAGAGACGACGAGCCCCGACCGGCCGGCACCAGGACCTGCAGTGGGTGGCAAACCACAGGCTGTAGGCTTTCGTATCATCGGGGTATTCTTGCTGCATCCCATGATCGGGGAATGACGGGCGCGATCATTTCCAACATTCACGCGTTCGAAGGGACCTTCGATGTCGCGGTGTCGATCGCTCCCCGGTCAGAGGTGTTTCTCAATTATGACCCCCTGAGCTTGAGAACGGAGTAGGATGGATCTTCCTCCGACCGCTTACCATCCGCGAAGCCGGCATCTCGCAGCCAATCCGCGACGATCGGCGTCGAGAGCGACCAGTCCCTAACACAGATGCGTTTCGAAATCCGCCATTCCCCCTTATCGCGAACCAGCGAGTCGATGTACCGTCCGGCCAGTTGGTTGAGAAGTTCGCCGTCTTCCGAAGTCCGCCGACTGGAAGCGAGGAAATACGTTTCCGCGCCCGCCGCATCGCCAAAAACGCGGATCAACGTCTGGCCGAGCATGTGGCTGCCCGCCACGGATCGGGGATCCTTCATCAGCTCCATGGTACGCCGCACAAATTCGGGGCCGGACGTCTTTGTTGGGCCGTGATCGTCCCAGCTTGGTTCAGCGTATACGCCGCTCATCAGTTCGGCATCCATCCGATCGCATCCGCGACAGTATTCGCTGACGAGCTTCTGGATCTCATAGTGATCGAGCATTTCCTTGATCCGAGGGTTCATGTCATTTCTCCCGCCGAGCTTTTTGAAAAATTCCTGCGCACGCCCGTGGCGCTTTTCGTTTCGCCTAGGCTTTCGGGCGTCTCGTGGACGAAATTTGTCCGCCCAGTTCGAGAGTGATGTTGCGCGCCGCATTGATGATCCGGGGGCGCCAGCGATCGATCATCGCGTCCGTGAAGCGCACGGCCGGCCCGGAAAGGGATAAGGCACCTCGGAATTTGCCGTTGGGTCCGAAGACCGCGGCTGCCATGTCCGCCCACCCGCTGTCGTCGATGCCGACAGATGCTGCGAACTGGGCAATCCTGACCTCTTCAAGACGCTCATCTTTGGGCGTCCCGAACGCCGCGATCAACTGTCCGGTCGCCCCGCGATCGAGGGGCAAGATGTCCCCTTCGGCAATTCGATCGAGCGTCGAGTGATGGGAGTCTACGCGCATCATGCAAATGCGCGAATCCGTTCCTTCGGGCGCGTGAAATGAAGCGCTTTCGCTTCCTTCCGACACCAGATTGTTCAACACCACGCCGATATATTCGCGAATGGGATTGAGCCTTTCATAGGCCGCCCCGAGCCGAAACACGCCCGGCCCGAGAGAATATTTTCCATTGCTGAAGCGCGCGACGTAGCCCGCGTTCTTGAGCGATTCGATCAGGCGGAGGACTGCACTTTTGTAGAGCCCGGTTGCTACCGACAGGTCGGTCAAGGTCTGCGGTCCCGGAGCCCTTTCCAGTGCCCCCATCACCATTAGCGCGCGATCGACGGCTTTGACGCCGCCCTTGTCTGAATCGCCGGAGGATTTTTCCGGGCTGCCGGCATCGATTTTGTCCAAGCCTTCTTCCCTTCCGACTTCCCGCTCGGGCCAAAAGTTCCATAGAATGGAACTTTTGTTCTTTTTTCTTGCGCGTGTGTCAAGGGCGAATATCGTTCTGTGAGGGGAAGATCATGACGAAATATTAAATATCAAATTGGATCAGTCATTAAAGACTGAATAGATTATCCGTCATGTCAAAGCATATAAGAAATGGAGGGGTATGTTGTGAGAAAACTTGTCCTTTTAACGCCTGTTGTTCCAGCATTGTCTGTTCTGGTATCCGGAAGTCCTGCTCTTGCTCAGGATTCTGTGCAAAGGCCGCCCAGTGATTCTGAACTGGCCGAGATCGTGGTCACGGCCAGACTGCGTCAGGAATCGCTTCAGGATGTCCCAGTTGCCGTGACGGCGATTGCCCCGATTGCGCTCGCAAATAACCTGGCTACCGACCTAAGCAAGATCGCGGAGCTGGCGCCGCAAGTGTCGATCGGGCGAGGGGTGAACGGTACGGGCGCACTCATCACCATCCGTGGTATCAGCTCGACTTCGACGGATGCGGGTCTGGACCAGAGCATCTCGATCAGCATGGACGGCATGCAGCTCAGCCGCGGGAGGGTCATTTCCGCCTCGATGTTCGATGTCGCGCAGGTCGAGATTTTGCAGGGTCCGCAAGCTCTGTTCTTCGGCAAGAACTCTCCGGCGGGCGTCATCTCGGTTTCGAGCGCAGATCCCACTGACAGCTTCGAAGGGTACGTCAAAGCCGGGTACGAGTTCACGGCTAACGAGCGCTATGCCGAGGGCGCGATTTCCGGTCCGCTCGGCGAGACGCTGGGCGCGCGGCTCGCGTTCCGCGCCAGCAAGATGGATGGGTGGATTCGCAATGTCGCGGTGCCCGGACCCAACCCGTTCGTGCCCGCAGTCCCGCTGCCCGGTGCCTGGGCGCCAAAGACCCCGGCTGGGGACAATCTCGCCGGCAGGTTGACTCTGTCGTGGAAGCCCGCCGACGATTTTGACGTTCGGCTGAAGGTGCAGCTCGATCGCTCCCGGGAGAATTCCAACGCAGCCTATGTCGAGACGTTCTGCCTGCCCCCCGTCACGAGCCCAATGGTATCGGGCATCGCCGTGCCGAACGGGGACTGCCGCAAGGATCGCGTGACGGCCCAAACCGCGCTACCGGCGCAGCTGGCGGTGAACTTTCCCTATGCGAATGGTGGGGTTCCCTATGCCCGCTCGGACTTTGCCCTGGTCGTCCTGAACATCAACAAGAGGTTCGGGGACGTGACGCTCACGTCCAACACGGGTTACTACAATCAACTTCTGCAGGGCGCGCACACGTCGGACTTCAGTTCGATCGCCTCGTCGTTCAACGTCGAGCGCGAACGCTACGAGATCGTGTCGCAGGAGCTTCGACTGAACACCGAGTTCGACGGTCCGATCAACTTCATGATCGGCGGTTATCTGGAACGCGCGACGCGCCACTGGTTCGGGGCGCCGGACATTCTTCATGTCTTCAACCCCGGCGCAAATAACTACACGACCAACATGAAGACTACCGATAGCGTCAACGAGAGCATATCGGCTTTCGCGCAGGCGCGCTGGAACGTGGTTGAAGGACTCGAACTCGCTGGCGGCGCGCGCATTACGCACGACGCGAAGCGAACCCTTTACGTTAACACGTCGAACAACCTGGACAGCGCCATCGGCAGAACGCTGCGTCCCGCCGGACTGCCGCTTATGGCGCGGTATTCCCGCGATGACGTCTCGCCCGAAGTCACGCTTACCTGGAAGCCGGACGCCGACAACATGATCTACGCCGCCTACAAGACGGGCTACAAGTCGGGCGGGCTCGCCAATCCCGTCCTCCTTTCCGCCACCGCGACCGAAAGCAGCCTGACGTTTGACCACGAGAAGGTGCGAGGCTTCGAGGCCGGCTACAAGGCCGAATTGTTCAACCGCCGCCTGCGGTTCGATATCGTCGCCTACCGCTACAAGTATTCGGGCCTGCAGGTGGTGGCGTTCGATCCGGTGCTGCTTCGCGCCAATATCGGTAACGCCGCCAGCGCGCGCACCACGGGTATCACGTCTTCGATCGCATGGCTGGCCGCGGATGGTCTGAACATCAATGCGAACGCCGGCTACAACAGGGCGCGCTATCTTTCGTTCCCGGGAGCGCAATGCTTCACCGGCCAGACCGCGGCGCAAGGCTGCGTCGGCGGTTTCCAGGACCTTAGCGGCAAGGCTCTCAATCGCGCGCCCGAACTCACATTCAGCTTCGGCGCCGACTACGAGTTCGAGGTGGCGGAGGGATGGTCCGTGAACCTTGCGGGCAACGCCTATCGCTCATCCTCGTACAATGCGCAGACAGACTACGCCGCGGGTGGTCAGCAAGAGGCCTTCTGGCGTCTCAACGCTTCGGCGCGGATCAAGTCGCCCGGAGACCAGTTCGAACTCGCGCTTGTCGGACGCAACCTGAACAACGCCTATTACCTAGTGTACAGCTTCAACCAACCGTTCGGCGGCCCAAACCAATACGGCGGCGTATTCAATCGGCCGCGCGAGGTGGCATTGGAAGGGACCTATCGTTTCTGATGTGGGTCGTGAGGCGGGAAGCCGCGTGGCATCCCGCCCTGCGTTCGCCAGCCTTGGAGGGCGCAAGCGTCGCGCTTCCCAGGGCGTCTGGCGAATTTCGATGGGATTAGGTGCGCATGACCAATTCAGGATTGACGACCGCACCGGAGGCGGACGGCGGTGCCACATGGCCCAGGCCTTCTACCGCATGGAGCGGCGTCGCGCTCCTGATGGCGGCGCTGTTCATGTCCTATATCGACCGCAGCATTCTTGGTTTGCTCGTCGAACCAGTGAAGGACTCGCTGCAACTCACAGACACGCAGATTGGGTTGGTGCAGGGGCCTGCCTTCGGAATCTTCCTGACGCTGATGGTCTTCCCGGCGGGCTGGCTGGCCGATCGCGGCAACCGGTTACGGCTCATTGCTGTAGGCTTGGCTCTGTGGTCCACGATGACCGCCCTGTCGGGACTTTGCATGAACTTCACCCAGCTATTGCTTACGCGCATGGGCGTGGCGATCGGGGAAGCATCGCTCACGCCTACGGCTCCCTCCCTGATCGCGGACGATTTCTCCCCGGAAGCTCGGAGCCTGCCGATTTCCCTTTACGCCGTGGGCGGGGCCTCGGGTGCGGGAGCTGCGCTCATCGCAGGCGGACTCGTCGCGAAAATCACCGGCGCCAGCAATGGCATCGTGCTCCCCTGGATCGGGATGGTGGAATCCTGGCGCGCGATCTTCGTCATTGTGGCCGCGCCCGGCCTGCTTCTGGTGCCTCTGTTGCTCCTGAAACGCGAGCCCGTGCGGCGAGGCGGTTCTGTTGACGGCGGGTCCCTACAAGATCTTCTCTGGCATGTATCGGGCCATCGCGCGACGATCGTTCCGCTCTTTCTGGGTGTTACTCTCTATCAGATCCAGGCGGCCGCGCTGCTCGCGTGGATTCCCGCATTCTTCATGCGCGTCCATGGCTGGACCATCACTGAGGTCGGCCTGCAGTACGGAATCGTACACCTGGTGTTCGGCTTTCTCGGCGCCGCGGTCGGAGGATCGGTTTCGGCCCGGTTGCGGCGTTCGAATAGAGCGAATGCGAATTTGCTGACCGCTGCAACTGCCGTTGGCTGCATGATCGTTCCGGCGATGACTGCAACGATGGTGCCGACCGGAATGGGGGCTGCATTGCTTCTCGGGCTCTTCATGGGATGCGCCCAGGCTAGCGGGGGGACGACGATAGCTGCCGTACAGGAACTGGTCCCCAATCGCCTGCGAGGAAAGCTGACGGCGTTGTTCTATGCCACGGTCGGATTGGGCGCGCTCGCTGTAGGACCGCTGTTGGTCGGCATGTTGAACGATCTTGCCTTTGCAACCCGGGCGGGGATCGGCGCTTCGCTCGCCCTTACGGGATTGCTAACGCTTCCAGCGAGCGCCGCACTGCTTTGGAGAGCCGCCGCGAAACAGCCGACGAGCGGATCGCGCGTTTCGCCGGCTGACTGAATTTTCGATTTTTGCACAATTGCCAATACTCGGAGACCTACATTGAAATTGCCCACATCGCGGATCAAAGGCGTCTACTGGGAATCCGACTATCCCTACGATCTCGACGACGCCACTGCGTCGGAACTGGGTGAACTGTTCGACTACGTCGCCCAGTCATACCCCGAACCCGAAGGCCGATATATTTCCGGCGGGCACGCCGGCATCTCGCAGCTCGCCCAGAATCCGCGGATCGCGCTGAACGCTCTCAAGCTAACACATGCTGTTCTGGGAGAGCGTACCTGGGCCAAGGACCATTTCGATCTGCGCGAGCTGATTGTCCAAACGGTCAATCTGCATTTTCGGTCGCAGTATTGCTTTCAGGCCCATGTCGACGTCGCCCGCCGGGCCGGGCTGACCGATGAACAGCAGGCGATGCTGTCGCTATGGGAGACTGCCGACCATGTCTACTCCGACGAACACAAGCTGATCATCGAATACACGCTGGCGGTATGCTCTGGCGTCGTTCCGGATGCGATCTTCGCGCGGGTCGTCGATCGCTACGGTGAGAAGGAAGCGATCGAGTGCACGGCGGTGATTGCAACCTGGGCGTTCTGGGCGATGATCCTGAACGCGACGGGAACGAGCTTCGATTTCGGCTTCGACAAGCCGGTAGATGATCGCAGCCCGGCATGATCGATCAGCCGGGCGTGTGAGCTGGCGGGCCCCCGTTCAGGGGCGTGGCGCCGCTTGGCGCTAGTCGGGAGAGATTTAATGCAACTGGATGTGAAGATCGCGGGAGGCACCATTTTCGATGGCACGGGCGCGGATGCCTATACCGCAGACATCGGGATAATCGGGGGGCGCATCGTCGAGATCGGCCGCATAGCGACGGTAGCGACACGCACCATTTCTGCCGACGGCGCCATGGTGACTCCGGGGTTCATCGACACGCACACCCACTACGATGCGCAATCGCTTTGGGACAGCCATCTGATCAATTCGGCGATGAACGGCGTGACCACGGCGGTCATGGGCAATTGCGGCGTCGGCTGCGCGCCGCTTTCGCCGGAAATCGTGCCTCAGGTGAAATCGCTGCTCGAGGGGGTGGAGGACATTCCTGGGCAGGCGCTGGATGCCGCAATTGATTGGAACTGGGACACCTTCGGCTCTTACTTGAGCCGGATCGAAGAAAGACCCCACGCGATCAACCTCGCGTCGAATGCCACCCATGCTCCAATCCGTCTCAAGGTGATGGGCGCGCGTGCGCTGGACGGCAGCGCTCCCTCGGGCGACGACATCGCCCAGATGCAGGCGCTGCTCGAGGAAGCATTGACCGCCGGCGCCTGCGCGTTTTCGACCGACCGCATCGCGCTTCACCAACTTTCGGACGGCTCGCACGTTCCCGACTGGCATGCGCCAAGCGATGAATTACTGGCTTTGACGCGGACGCTCACGCGGTTTCCGGGCAGGCCCTTGCAATTCGCTTCGGATTTCGGAGGAACTGTGGGCACCGAAGATGACACGCTGCGCGAACTCGCGCTGTTGCGCGATATCACCGCGCTGGGCGCGCCGGTGCTTACACCGATGCAGCAGTATCCCAAAGTGGCAGGCGGCTGGCGCCGGCTCGCGTCCGAAATTGCCGCGATGACGACGGCGGGCGCCAGGATCTCGCTGGAGGCCTCGGCTAGGGCGATCGGGTCGCTGATGGGCCTCGAGCAGTTCCATCCGTTCCTGCGCCATCCCACCTACATGGATATCCGGTCTCTACCGCTTGCCGAACGGCTGGTCCGCATGCGGGATCCCGAAGTTCGCGCGCGGCTGCTGAGTGAAGAGCCGGCGCCCGATCCCAACGATCAGATGGCCAGCTACAAATTCGAGATTCTGGCCAACCAGGCCGATCGCATCTTTATCGTCGACGGGACGCCGGACTATGAACCTGACCCTGCGACCTCGGTGAAGGCCATCGCCGAGCGTGAGGGGCGCACCGTCTATGAAGTCTTCTACGATGCCCTGATCGCCAACGAAGGGCGGCACTTCCTCTATCTGATTGTGTTCAATTTTGGCAACGGGAACCTGGATGAGCAGCATGCGATCCTGTCGCTGCCCGACACGATGTTCAGTTTCGGCGATGCGGGCGCACATGTGACGGCTGCCTGTGATTTCGCCAACACTACGTTCGCCCTGATCCATTGGGGGAGGGATCGGGCGCGCGGGTTCCGAAAGGAATCGATCGTGCATCGGCTGACGGGGGCCCAGGCGAGATTCTTCGGCTTCAGGGATCGTGGTGAGGTTCGCCTGGGCGCATATGCAGATCTCAACGTAATCGCCTTCGATCGCCTGAAGCTGACCCCCCCACGCCTCCTTCACGATTTCCCCGGTGGGGCCAAACGCCTGCACCAGGGGGCGAGCGGCTATCTCGCAACGTTCGTCCGGGGCGCGCCGATCGTGGAAGCGGATGAACTGACCGGAGAACTGCCGGGCCGTTTGCTGCGGAGCAAATGAGTTCTCCGTGCCGGCGGTCCTTCGGAGGCCGGAAGCCTGCGGAATAGCGCGAACACATGAAGGAGGATGCAGTGGCAAAGTTCAGCTCGGAAGAGATCGTGGCGGTCGGTGAGATTCAGCAGCTCATCAACGATTGGGTCTATGAGCTCGATTTCCATCACGGCGTCGGTATCGGCCAAATCGTGACCGAGGACTGCTCCTATCACATGCATTCCGGCTTGCGCAGCGGCCGGCAGGAGATCGTCACGGCCTATCGTCAGCGCCTCGACAGACTGACCGGGGATGGCGGCAAAGTTCCGCCCATGCGCCACCTCAACGCCAACCTGCGAGTTGAATTCCGAGACCGGGACTCCGCGGCTATCACCTTCGGCATGACCTTCTTCACCGCCGAGGGCCACCCGGCTGGCACCGGTCACACAGACGCGAGCGCGATTGCCGACGTGTGGATGGACTGCCGCCGCGAAGGAGACGGCCACTGGCGCATCAGCCGCTTCCACAGCGCTCAACCGTTCGCGCGGCCGCTTGGCTGACATCCTTTCGTCATCGACCGGGGTTGAGCGCCTGCCATGTGTTCAACGCGGGCCGAAAGATCCGTTCGAGCCGTTCCGCGTCGTAATGTTCGCGCACGTGGTTGATCTTGCCGTGCTTGTCGAACTCGATCACGAAAAGATAATCGTTGCCGTAGGTGTCGCCGGTGAACAGAACCCCGTGCGAGCGCGCGGCCAGCACGACGCAGTCGTGGCGGGCAATGACGGTTTCGATCGTCATTTTCAATGGTTCCAACCAGAGGTGGCCGGCCCGTTCCATTCGAGGCAAGTAATCGACGCCTTCGATCAGACCGGTCGTCGTGGTCCAAACGGTGAACTCGTCAGCGAAATGCGCAAGGGCGATGCCGCCTTGGGCCACGTTGAGCACGAACTCGCGGGCAAGCGCGATCCGGTCCTCGCTTGTCATGGCTATTGTGCTCCTGATGTCCGTTCGAGCAGCCGATCCACGCTGTCGCCAAGGCTGTGTCGCCGCCATAGACTGAGCACGACGGTGGAAATGTGCAACTGGTTGCGCGCAGTATCGCTGCGCGCGAATACCGGATCGAGCGGACCAGTCGCGTCCAGCGCCTCCGGCAGACGTTGAGCGATACGCGCCGGGCTATCTATAAAGTAGGAGAGGCCCATAATTGTGGCGTAAAGGACAAGATGCAGGCGCAGATCGGCGAGCGAAAGCCGTGGTCCGCCGTGGGCGTGGTATTCGGCGATGAAATGCTCAAGCAGGTCGTCGATGTGATGGTTCCAAACGTCGAGGTGTGCGGCACACAGGCATCCCCAGAGAGCGAACGCGACATTCTGCTGGTTGGCACGCCCCCAGTCCATCAGCCCGCACTGCAGCGTGCCTCGTTCGTCATGCCAGAAAAAGGCGTTGTCTATGTTGGCGTTCCAGTGGCAGAGCGCGATGAAGTCCGGATCGCCCTGCAAGAAGGCTCCGATCGCCGCCTCGTGATCCAGGAAACGGCCGACCTCGCGTTCGAGCTTGGCATAGAATTCCGGGTCATGAAGATTTCGTGGGAAGAGCTGCGGCGATCGCTCGGCGAGGGCGCCGAAGCGGCGGATGCGCTCGCGCACTTCCGCTTCGGAATAGGCGATCGGAATGCTTGCCGCCGCGATGGCCGGATCGTAGGGAAACATCTGCTCGATATCACCTGACAGCTTCCCGGCGCGGTGTGCACCGGCCAGTCGCGCCAAAGCAGTCAATATCGCCTTGTAATGATCGACGGGTTCGGCAATTTCGAAGTCATGGGACTTCTTGTGGTGAACCTCGAGCCCCCCCTCGCCAAAGAACACGCGCTCGGTGATCACGATCCCCGTGTGGCTCGCCGCCTCATAGTCGGCGAAATAGGGCCGGGGAACCCGCACCGGAAAGTCCGCCGCGCGCGCCAGCTGCGCTAGCAGTACTTCCCCCTTCATTTCGTGTTTTCCCCGGTCGTCGCGGATCGGATCGGAAAAGTCGCGCGAGAATTTGACGAACAGATGCTCGTGCAGGCCTGGCTGCGGCCGCTCATATTCGACTGAAAGGAATACCTTCTTACCTGTACTGCCCCCCGGGCAGTCTTCGAACCTTGTTGCACACGTCACCCGATTGTCTGCATCAAGGACGCCGAATGCCTGAAACGCTTGCGTCAAAAAATTGCTACCCGCCCGGTGCAAGGCCTCGGGATGCCTGGGTGTCATCAACTTCGTTGCGTCGCCACGCGTAAAATCTTTCAAATATCTCAAGTTCATTTGATCGTATGTACCGTCAAAATAATAATGTAGAAGAATATTATATCGGCTGAATGAGCGCGCCCAGCAACAATTGTGCAGGATCACGGTCCGCTCTCGCGGTCGCCGCCGCGTACCGGAAAACCCATGACCACCTCGTTCAGTGGCGCGACAGGGGATGACAATCTCGACAATCGATAAGGTGTCAAAGTTGATACCTTAAGTCGAAAAAGAGGATTACGATGTCAAAATCGCTACGTTATGGCAGTGGCTGAAGTTGGTCTGAAGGAAAACATGTCGCTCTTGCGCCTCCGGAATATCGTGAACTTGGCTGTGCCTACGCTTTTTCGTCAGATAAGCGGTGGGCGGGTACGATGTTAAATTGAGGCCACCCTGCAGCTGCATCTTGGCCGCATAATCTCCTCGGTCGCGGACCTCGAGATCATCAGCGAGCGTGAAACGTTTTCTGTCGAACTCGAGAAGCCATTGCGGAATGATGGTGGCAAACGGGGCCGGATCGACGTGTGGTTCCGTCTTACAGATGATGATGGCCGCGAATGGCGCTGCGCGATCGAGCTGAAGTTCTTCAAGAGAGAAAACCACCGCGAACCCAACAACCGGTACGACGTCTTCAAGGACATTGCCCGGCTGGAGCGATGTGCCGATGTCGCGGACCTGGCCTTTATGTTGATGGCAACAGATCATCGACACTACGTCGACCAGACCAGCTATTCGAGCGACACCGGCGATTTCGATTTCCGCCATGAAAGCGAGTATGCGGCGGGAACAACGCTCACCTACAAAACCGGTGCGTATGGTCCGCCCATTACGCTCGCGGGTAATACCAGCGCGGAGAGGCTGACTCACGTCGGGGATTCCCAAACTGCTGAGATTATGATTCGTTGGCACAGGCACACGGAGGCTTGTGATGGCGGCAGCGATTGGGGTTCG
>NZ_BMHK01000032.1 GCF_014640675.1 Novosphingobium endophyticum
TCCGGTGTCTCGGGACCGGCTACGGGCTACGCCCTCCGCCAATCCCGAGACACCGGATTCTCATCTTGATCGTCGCGCTCTCTCATCCAGATCGCCGCGCGACAGGAGACGGACTTCAGCATCCTCGATAGCCTGACGATATTCCGCCAGGACAATATGATGGGCAGGATGGTCGAACTGCAAAACAGCCAGCCACCGGTAATGAGCACGCGTCCATGGCTTGCGCCCGGTGTAGACCCGCCCGTGACGCAGTAGGAAGGACTGGAGCTGCTGCCGAGCCCGCTTCAGCGCCTCACCCGCCGCTTCGCGAGCCCTCACCAGATCGCGCGCCGCTTCATGCGCTGCGTCGGGAACCCATACCGCAGTCAGCTCGCCGGCGCGATGTAGTCGCGCCAAGCTCACCGCGTCGCGGCGATTGGTCTTAACCCGGTCGCCCGGCCGCTTCGGCACCAACGATGGAGCCACCACCACACACTCATGGCCGAGCTCGATGATCTGGCGATGGAGATCGTACCCTGTGGGGCCAGCCTCGTAACAAAAGTGAAGCTTCGACCCGCGCTTCTCCAGCTTCGCCACCAAGCCTGCAACCGATGCTGGTTCAGACGAAATGTCGCCGTGAAACCGGACATCACCGGTTCGCTCGCCATCTGCCACCGCAACGGAAATCTTTAACTTCGACGTATCGAGTCCGATAAAAAGTTCACTATATTCGTCCATGGCTCGTCCTCGCCTATGCTTGGGGCAAGGCTCTGGACCATCCAGAGCAACCCCCGATTTCAGCATATTGCGAGGGCGGGCTTTTCTCATCCCGCGAACATACAGTCTAAATGACGCTCCATCAGCCTTAGGTTGCTGCACGACGTCCAGAGCTGCCGACAAACTGGCGCGCCAAATTGCGCGGAGAGCTGCAGACCTGCTCCATAGCGACGCCAAGCGCAGCCTTGTACTTGATCCCAGGCGCGCTCTCGAGCAGCCGGGCGGCGTCCTCTATGCTGACGACCTCGCTCATCTTGTGCGGACGGCGCATCGCCACCAGGCCGCGCACAAGATCGCGCCGCCTGAGAGTGACCGTATGGTGATCCCGGCACAACACTCCATGGCTGTTCCTCTCATGATGCTTGGGGCCGGTCACTCGGACCTCATTTTCAACACCATCATTCTGAGGAACAGCCACTCAGGTGGCATCAGCAAGAGACGCCGGCCCATTAGGGCATCTAATCCCGAACGGCTTTCCAACTCGACGTTGACGCGGAGCCAGCGGAGTCAGCCGAATCAGGGAACCAGGACCAAGGAGCCAACCGTTTCACCGCTCTCCAGTTCAACGTGCGCTTGCTTCACTTCGGATAAAGGATAAACGAGATGATTTCCAAGCTTAAAGACACCTGCCTGAATGGCGGCCATCGCATCGCGGGCGCGGGCTTGGTATTCGTCAACATGCTCATTGAAGGTACCGCCGCTGAACTTCGTGAGATAGAGCCCCTCAAACTGAAGATCGACCGGCGCGATCGGTTCCATCATCCCCGACGCCTGGCCGAACGAGACCATGAGACCGTAGCGGCGGATGGCTGCCAGCGACCTGTGAAACAGGGCGATGCCGACACCGTCGTAGCAGACGTCGACGCCTTTTCCGCCTGTCAACTCGCGTGTACGGGCGACGAAATCTTCCTCCGTGTGCACAATCACATGTGCACAGCCGTTGGAGATAGCCCGCTCCACCTTATCGCCGGCGCTCACCGTACCGATCACGGTGGCACCCAGATGCTTTGCCCATTGTGACAGGATCGAGCCCACGCCGCCGGCGGCCGCGTGCAGCAGAATGGTCTCGCCGGGCTTCACGACATGGCACTGGCGGATCATACCCTGCACGGTGATGGTGCGGTAAAGGAGGGCGGCGGCGTCGACGTCGCTGATTCCTTCCGGGATATGGAAGCAGCGATCGGCGGGGAACAGCCGCGCTTCCGTGTAGGCGCCCCAGGTATAGGTCGCGGTGGCATAGCCAATGCGGTCGCCGACCTTGAAGCCGGTCACGCCTTCGCCAATCGCCTCGACATAGCCTACCGCCTCAAGGCCAGGCGAGAAGGGCATGGGGAGCTTTTCCTGGGAGTGGGGCGGTGCGGTGCCGCGGCGATAATGGACGTCGGCGAAATTCAGGCCAATGGCTGTCTGCCGCAGGAGAAGCTCGCCGGGACCGGGTCTACCAGGGTCGATGTCGACCATTTCCATGACCTCGGGGCCGCCGAGGGTGCTAACAAGAACTGTCCTTGCCACGATATTCTCCTTTGTCAGTTCAGAATGGGGGTAGCGACGAGTATGGGAGGGCCGCCTTCCGACAGCACCTCCCAATTCAAGGTGACCCGACTACCGGACCGCGGTGCTCCCGGGCGGTCGGGCGCATGGACATGCGCCTGAAGACGGGAGCCGCAGTCCAGCGCGACCATCGCGATTCCGTAGGGTAGCCGACCGGCGAATGCCTTCTGAAAGGGCCGGCGATAGATGACGCTCGCCAGCACCGTGCCGTGTGGATCGACTTCACGCCATTCAACAGCGCGGCCGGCGGGGTAGGGACTGATCGGGCTTGGCGGCCAGAAGGCCGCTCCCGTGGCCGCGCAATGGGGCAGGATCAAACGACCTTCGGCTGCGCCGTCCCAGAAAGGACGGTTGAGATCGTTGACAATGGGATCGGCGCTCTCGCTCATGCCTTCAGTTCCGTTCCAGCACCAGAGCGTCGCCGCCGATGGTAGCCCACATAGCGGTACGCGCCTTTTGGACCTGACGCGCGCCGGCCTCGCCGCGCAATTGCGTCACCAGCTCACGCACCTGGCCCCAGCCGTTGAGCTGCGCATGCGAGAGCTGGCCGCCGTTGAGATTCGTCGGCCGTTCACCGCCAAGGCCGATGCGCCCGTCCTGTATCCAGTCGAGTCCCTCTCCGGCGCCGCAGAAGCCGAAATCCTCGAAGGTATAGAGCGCGAGCGGCGAGAGGCTGTCATAAACGCCGAGCACGTCGATCCGCTCGGGCGTTACGCCCGCCATTCGATAGGCGGGATGGCCCCGCGCCTCGCGCATGTTCAGGCGCTTGCCCGATTGCTGGCCGACGCCAAGGCCAAGGGGACCGAAAATATAGCTCTCGCGGCTCGCGCGCACGCCCTGCACGCCTGTTATGGCGACGGGTCGCTGCGCGACGGTGGCGAGTCCTGCTTGCGAAATGATGAGGCATACCGCACCGTCGCCCACCAGCGAACAGTCGAACAGGCGGATGGGATCGATGATCGGACGGCAGGCGAGATAATCTTCCTGCGTCATGGGATCGCGCGCCACGGCGTCCGGAGTCAGGCGGGCATGCGCGCGGAACGCCACAGGAATCGCCCCAAGAAGCTCGCGATCCTTGCCATAGGTGCGACAGTAGAGGTCGAGCGCCATTGCCGCACCCGCGACGGGAGAGGCCATGCCGATATGGCCTTCCTCTCCATGCGGGCCGCCATTCTCGCGGAACTGCTCGTAAAAGAAGGGATTGTTTGCTTCCCCGATCCGGCCGAGATCGCTGTTCTTCATGGCAAGGATACAGGCGACGCGGGTGGCAAGCCCGCTTGCAACAGCCATGGCGGCGTGGGTGATGACAGTGGCGGTGAAGCGCCCGTGCGGCCAAGTCTGGCTGGCGTAGCGCACGTCGAGACCAAGTGTCAGCGCGAGCGTGTCATAGTCCGCTCCGCGCGGTGAGCCGATTTGTACACACAGCCCGTCTATTGCGCCGCGCTCCAGCCCCGCATCGTCGAGCGCGCCCATCAACGCGTCGCCCGCCATGGAGAGGACCGATCGCTGCGGATCCCGCTCAAGGCTGCTCGCGCCGACGCCGACGATTGAGGCCTTGCCGGACAGCGTCATGTGATACCGAGCTCGGCGCGCGCCGTTTCCGCCAGCTTCACCTTGGCGATCTTGCCAGAGGCGAGGCGCGGCAAGTTCTCTTCGCTGTGGAAGAAGATGTGATGCGGAACCTTGAAAGAGGCGGCACTCTCTTTGACGAAAGCCTTGAGACTATCTTCCGAAACGTTCTGGAACCGGTCGACGAAAGCGACGATAAGTTCCCCGCGCACGGCATCGGCGACGCCAACCACATGCGCGTCGCGGACATCGGGATGGGTCACGAGTAGCTGCTCCACCTCCGCCGGCGAGATGTTAATCCCGCCCGATTTTATGACATCCTTGAGACGCGAGTGGAAAATCATCCGCCCCTCCGCATCAATGGAGCCGAGGTCGCCCGTGTCGAAGAAGCTGTCGGGGCGCAGCGCCTTGCTGGTCTCAACGGGATTATCGAAATAACCGGGCGTCGTGTGGCCGCGCACTAGGATGAGACCAGTCTCGCCTTGGGCAAGGGGGCGGCTGCTGTCGGGATCGACGATCAGCAACTCCATGCCGGGGAGAGGACGGCCATTGGTTGCCATCTTGACGTCGAGCGGGTCGTCCACCTCGCCTACCGTGGCATTGCCGTACGTCTCGGTAAGGCCATAAGCCGGTACGGCGCCGGTGATGCCCATCTCCACGAGGGTCAAGCGCTTATACTCTGCACCGAGCCCCGCATTGCCCTTCTTGAGCGTACCGATCCGCGCCTGCCGATAGTCGGCCTGGTCGATGATCGCACGGCTCATATTGCCCGTACCGTAATAGACGGTGGCGCCCGCGCGCTCGATCACCTCGATGGCGCGGCCCGCTTCGAAGGCATCCATCAGGACGAGCGAAGCGCCGGCCGTCAGCGTGGCGGGTAGCGCGTTGGTCGCGCCCAGAGCATAAAAGAGAGGCGTACCGAGGAACACGCGGTCTTCCGGCCCGATGGCGCGCCGCTGGCCGAGATCAAATCCGTTCTCCACCACGCCGCGGTGGCGCAACATTGCGCCCTTCGGATCGGCAGTGCTCCCGGAGGTGTATAGAATATAGGCGATGCTTTCCGGATCGACGGCGGGCAGCGGCGCACCGATGGCGTCGCCCCGGCCAAGGAAATCCTCCCAGCCGATCGTACCAGGCACGGCCTCCCCCATCAGAATGACGGAGCGCAGGGCTGGCATGTGGGCGCTCCGGATCGCGCCGGGCGGGCTTTCCGTCAGCTCGGGCACGATCGCGCTAAACATCGCGCCGTAGTCGGTCTTGAGGAAATGGCGCACCGCAATGACCATACTGACGCCGCAATGGCGCATGGTCCAGGCCAGCTCATTTTGTTTGTACCAGCTATTGAAGGGTACAAAAATTGCGCCGGCGGCCGAGGCGGCCAGTGCAACGACGACCCACTCGGGCGCGTTGCCGATCATCGCAGCAACCCTGTCGCCAGGGCGCACTCCCCCTGCAACCATGGCACGCGCCGCCCGGCTTGCCTGTTCGAGCAGATCGGCATAGCCAATGGATTGCCCATTATAGAAGATCGCCGGATGGCCGGGATCGGCGACAGCCTTTTCGGCGACCACCTCGTACAATGTCGTGGCAATGGGACGGGTGATCATTGGCCGTTGCTCCGCGTTGCTCCGCGGCGCGGCTGTCCCGCCAGATCGTCCGCGAGATTCCAATAATCGGTCATCCCGGCGATTTCGGCCAATTCGGGCCGCATGCGCTCTAGGAGGGCGTCGGGTTGTTCTATCCGGCCAGACGCGTGAAAGCCGGTCCACAGTGCCGACACCGTTTCCGCGATGGCGGCAATAGTATTGAAGGGATAGACCGCAATGACAAAACCGGCCGCTGCCAACGCTGCCCTGTCGGGCACCGGCGGCACGACCCCGCCGATCCATACCAGCGGTACGCCGGGAAGCGCGCGCCGCGCCTCGGACATTTGCTCCGGACCGAGATCCAGGATCATTACGGCATCGGCACCCGCACTATGATAAACGCGTGCGCGCACGAGCGCCTCGTCCAGGCCCGAGCCGCGGAGTGCGTCTGTGCGCGCAATTAACAGGAAGTCCGTATCGAGCCGCGCCTCGACCGCAGCACGCAGCCGCTGCTGCATTTCCGCAATCGGCACCATGCCCCCCTCGCCCCGATGGTAATCTGGGCTCTTAGGGTAGGGTTGGTCATCGATATGAAGAGCGGCAGCACCGGTGTGTTCGATTTCACGCACGGACCGCAGAACATGGAGCGGCGATCCGAATCCGGCTCCGCCGTCAACAATCAGTGGCAACCCGGTCGCCAGCACAATGGCGCTTGCATGGGCGCAGGTTTCCGTCAGTGTGACTATCGGCTGCCCCTTGGCAAAGCTCAGCCCGACCGCGTTCCCCCCAAGGTAGAGAACGTCAAACCCTGCGCGGGCGATAAGCCGTGCGGTGAACGGATCGCAGGCGCCGGGCGCCGCGATCATCCCGCTAGCCATGGCCGCGCGCAATCGCGCTGCCGACGTCATCACGCCGACGCGCCTCGCCGGTCCAGGACGATGTCGAACTGACCGCGATAGCCGTCGCCGTCCACCTCCAGCGCCACGATGAGATCGTCCGATACCGCGCCCTCGACATAGTCAGTTTTGAGGAAGTCGGACGTCGGCATGAAGATCTGGGTGGTGAGAAGGACGCGTCCATCGATGCTGGCCTTCAGGTGAATATGCGCGGCTCGCGTGTTGTGCTTCCCCATGGCGCGGAAAAGCTCCCCGATCGGGTCATTGTCATGTTCCGAGTAATCGTTGGGCAAGACCGTGTGCACGACATATCGCCCGTCCGCATCGGTGGTCACGATGCCACGAAGATGGTTGCCGGCCCGGTCGTACGTTCCGTTGGAATCGGCCTGCCAGAAATCCAGCCGAGCGCCCGGCAGGGGCTCTCCCGTCTCCACATCGCGCACCCGTCCCGTCATGAGGAGGGAGGGCATGCCCGCCGGCGCGCCACCTTCGCAGAGCACGCCGTCCGCGCGATGGGGATGAGCGCGGTGATAGGGGCCCTCCAGATTCTGCCGCGTGCCCCTGCTGGAGCCGCCCGTCGCGTCGACGCTGGTCATCGCCAGTGCCACGTCTATCAGGCTGCGGCACATGGAGGACTGGCCGAGGCGGTTCAGATAGTCACCCGCCGTGTGCAGCTCGCGCTGCGTGATCGAAAAATCCCGCACGACCTGCTTCATGTCGGATACGATCCGCTGCCAGATCGCGTTCAACCGCGCCTGTTCATCCATGCCGGTCATTGTCTATCCTCTCCTTCTTTCCATGGCGCCAAGACAATTCGGCCAGTTTCCGTGGCGGCCTCGACCAGGAAATGAGCCTCGGCGACATCGGCCAGCGGCATAACGCGCGCGATGCGGGGCGTGACGATACCTGCGGCCGCCATCTTCACGGCATCTTCCAGTTGGGCACGGCTGACGCTGCCGACGCCCAGGAGCTGCGCGCGCTTGAAGAAGATGCGTGCCGGATTGATGCTGATTTCCTGGTCGGTGAGTTGGCCAACGAAGCAATAGCGACCATGCGGCGCCAGCGCATCGAAAGCGGGCTGGAATGCTTGGCTCCCGACCGTGTCGATTACGACGTCGACACCTTCGCCCCCCAGCATGTCGCGCAGTTCGCGGCCATAGTTTTCCCCTACGCGTTGAATGACGACGTGATGCGCACCGGCTTCGCGAAGGGCGTCGGCCTTTGTCTCGCTGCGGGTGACCGCATAGACAATGGCGCCGGCGTGACGGGCGATCTGCACGGCAGGAAAGCCCACGCCGCCGGTCGCGCCGGTCACCAGAACAGCTTCGCCTACTTGGACATGCGCCGTGTCGCGCACGGCGTTCAGCGCGACGCCCGCGCCGGGCCCGAGCACGCACGCAACCTCGAACGGCATGTCGTTCGGGATGGCCACCGCCGCATCCTGGGCGAGCGCCACATACTGGGCATAGCCGCCCTTGACGACGCGGCGCTGCCGGCAGGTGGTCTCTCGCCCCGTTCGGCAATAGCGGCACTGACCGCAACTCGAGAATGCCTTGGTGCACACGCGGTCGCCGACGGCGAACCGTTCGACGCCGCCGCCTATTGCCTCCACCGTGCCCGCAATTTCTATTCCCAAGATGGAGGGGAAGGTCACGTCGCGTCGATAGGTCCCGTTGCGCTCCACCACGTCGCGGTAGGATACTCCGCAGGCTCCAACCTTCACGATGATCTCCCCTGGAAGCAGGGGCGGAAAGGGAACTTCCTCGATCGTCAGGACAGACGGCGGGCCAGGTTCATGGACGACAGCAGCGAGCACTTTCAATCTCAATTCAACGTGGGAATTGCCACCTGATAGGCAAGCCGCTCTCAGCTTCCCACCAGGAAAGCTCGCGGGCCGCTGCAATCCATACAAACGGGTGCACTACTCCAATATTTGTGTTGAGGGCTCCTAGCCCGCGGCAAATCCCGCGTCAGAGCGGTTCCAATCAAGTTCAAGCGCGCCAGTTCTTGATCGGCTGCAGCTCAGTTTTCGAGTCGCCGAGTGCGTCCACTATCCGCACCAGATATGGCCGCGCACATGTAGAAGCGTGCCTCAAGGATGTCGGTGATCAAATTCCGTTACGCGGATTGGATACCAAATCTCGGTATACGCAGGAGCCGATCCAAACTTACAGCGGGCGTCGGCGATGTGGACCGCAACGCGTTTGACGGATATTCCCCCGCCGTGGTCCACCCCGCACCTCCGCGAGATCGCCGGAATGCGTGTCCCTTGCTTCGACCCTATCGGTTCACTGCGACTCAGGAACGCCGGGCACGGAAGCAATGCCATTTTTGAAAAGCAGACTTGCTGCCTCGAACAAGGTTTGCTCCCCTCCCGGCGCCGCAATCAGTTGAACACCGAGAGGCAGCGGCCCCGAATGCGCTAACGGAAGAACAATACTGGGCAATCCCATCAAACTAATGGGTTGGGTGTAGATCCCCAGATGGCTTCGCGCCGGCGTTCGGACACCATCGAATTCGATGAAGGGATCTTCGATCAGCGGCGCAAATCCGGGCGCGGCAGGCGTGATGAACACGTCGCAATGCTCGAACAGCTGTTGGGCTCGCGTACGGATCCATGTCTGAAATCGTATGGCCTGGAGGTAATCGTCTGCCGGCATCAGGAGTCCAGCCAGTAACCTGTCTCGCGTTGTCGCCCCATAGATCCCAGGATCATGAACGAGGCTGGCTCGATGCAGATTCGCCCCTTCTGCCGCGATGATCAGCGAAGCGGCCGCGCGCGCGAGGTCCACATGCTTAAGATCGAGACTCACACGCCCAAATTCTTCCCAAACGGGCTTCATGGCTGCGCGCATCGGATCTTCGACATTCTGGTCGAACCAGCCTTTCAGCCGGCCAAAGCGAAGTGGACCGCGCGGCACGGCGCTTCGTTCCGGCGCACCGTCGCGAAGAACATCGCGAACAAGTACAACGTCGTCGATTTGGCGAGCCACCGGGCCAACCACATCAAGGCTTTCCACTAAGGACTGCGTTCCCTCATTCGGGAAATCGCCATAAGTAGGAGCCAGTCCAATGACGCCACACAAGGCGGCCGGAATGCGGATTGAGCCATTGATATCCGACGCAAGGGAAATCGGCACTGTTTCGTTGGCAACCGCAACCGCCGAGCCACCGCAAGCACCGCCCGCCAGGCGATCTTTGTCATGGGGATTGGGCGTGGTGCCATAATGCGCGTTGACCGTGACAAACCCGTAAGTGAATTCGTCCATATTCTGCCGGCCGACCAGCACTGCCCCCGCCGCCTCAAGCAGCATGATCGCTTTGGCGTCCCGGTGCGCGAACGGCCCCTCCGCGCTGAGTCGAGAACCCGCCGTTGTGGGCTGCAAGGCGACGTCGAAATGATCTGCGACGCCGAACGGCACACCCGCGAGCCGCCCCGGATCCAGGCCCGCCTGGACAATCTTGTCGACGGCCTCGGCGCGAAGGAGCGCGCGCTCCCGAAAAATCTTTATGAAACCGCTGTCGGGCGAGCCGATACGCTCAATATGCGCCAGAGCGCTTGCGCAAATTTCGACGGCCTGGACGCGTCCTGCACGAACAGCGTTCGCGATGTCGACAGCGCTTTGGCGATGGAGTTCAGCCATAACGCCCTTCCATCATCCAATGATGGCTCTTGGCGTCAAACTGATCAAGTGTTGCCGCATGAACCTGCAATACGACCAGATTGCGGATAATTCCTTCTAGAAGTTCATCATTCACGTCGAGACCAGCCTCTTGAAGCCGTGCCTTTCCCGTTTTGACTGTCGGGCGGCTTCTCTCACCGCGGCTCAGCACGCCCATGGGGATTCTCCATAAGATAGAACAAACAAGTGCTGATCAGCGCTTCATCATTTCGCCTAAGGCACCCTAGTCGTTGGGCAGCCGGTGGTCCAAGGGATTTTCCTTTCTCCGGCTTCGCCCGCTTTTAGCGAGGCTCTTTGAGAGGACCTTGAAAACGGAAGCCGGCCTTGTGCGGAATGGGATGGGCGTGAAATTCACGGGACGATGGAGGCGAACAAGGCGTCGGCAACAAACCCGTGCCCCGTGCGGCTCTGGCAAAGTTCAAGCACTGCTACGGAGCAACACGGGAAAGATGCGAACAGGCAACAATGCAACGTCGATCGGACGCTCCACCCTGGGCAGTCCGGCTGCGACCATAAAAAGGAGGCACGGGTGCGCCGCGCCTCCCGTTTTACTGCAGAAAGATTGCTTCAGTCGTGCGGACGCAGCGGCGTGTCCTTATGGTTTACGTCGATGCTGACGGGCATCCAGTCAGCCAGATCCCGCGCCTGCGCGCTCAATTGATGGCCATGGTAGTAGATGGCGTCGCTGCCCAGCAGCAGACACATTGGCGGTTTCTCGGCGTCGGCGGCGCGCAGAATTGCGGCTGCCGCCCGCGCCGGATCGCCAGCCTCTGCACCGGCGCCGGCGTTCATTGTGTCCCAAGCGAAGCCCGCGGTGTCGGCATAGTCATCAATAATCGTCCCGCTGCGGGTCAGCGCATGATTGAAGTCCGTCCGGAAGGCTCCGGGCGCGACATTGGTCACGTTGATGCCGAGTCCGGCCACCTCCTGCGCCAGCGTCTTTCCAATCGCCTCAAGCGCGTGTTTGCTCGCACAATAATAGCCATTCCCCATCCAGGCGGCGATCCCGCTGATCGATGTGATGTTGAAGATGTGCCCCGCGCGGCGCCTTCGCATATGCGGCAATACCGCCTGCAACACGGAGACCGCGCCGAAAAAGTTCACCTCCATCTGCGCGCGGATTTCGTCCAAATCCGCTTCCTCAATCCCACCAGCAAGACAATAGCCCGCATTGTTCACGAGCCGGTCAATCCCACCTGTCTCTGCATCGGCCTCATTGACGACGCGCTTGACCGCGACCGCGTCACGCACGTCAAGCAGCCGGCCGCGCGCCTGCCCCGGGGCCAACGCCTCAAAACGGCGCAAATCCTCGTCTTTGCGGACGGTGCCGACCACAATGTCTCCATGCGCGAGAGCCGCCTGCGCAATGGCACGGCCAAAGCCGCTACTGACCCCGGTAATGAACCAGTTTTTTGATGCAACCATGTTCGCTGCCTCCTTTCTGAATGTTGGACCGGGAGTGCTTAAAAGGGCTTGTCCCCCTTGGCCCAAAGCCGGTAGGCCACGCGGTAGCTATTGGCATCGTCATATTTGGTGCCGGTGTGGAGCGTGCAGCGATTGTCCCACACCAACACGTCGCCCACTTTCCATTCGTGACGATAGACAAAGCGATCCTGCGTCACGAACGCGATCAATTCGTCGATCAGCGCGTCCGCCTCGGCCTTTTCCATTCCGACGATGTCCTTGACCGTGCCCGTGCTGACCCAAAGAGCTTTGCGACCGTCTGCGGGATGTGTGCGGATCAGGGGATGAAAAACATCGGGATTTTCGGCTTCCAGTTCCGGGCTCAACTTCATCCGCCCGAACTCCCGGGTTTCCATGAAGTATTTGTAGCTGTGATGAAGGACAAGCTTGTCGAGCTTCTGCTTCATTTCTTCGCTCAGCGCGTCATACGCCGCGCAAAGATCGGCGAGCAGCGTGTCCCCGCCCCCCGAGGGCACCTCGATCGAATAGAGCATCGTGCACTTCACCGGCTCTTCCTTGTAGGAATAGTCGGTATGCCAGCCCACGCCGTCATAGTGAGAACCCTTACGTCCACCGACCTCGCGATTGGACAGGATATAGATGTTCGGGTAGCCCTCGAGCGTGAATTCCTTGAGGGTATGCTCCTCGGGCTCACCGAAGTGGCTGATATAGCGGAGCAGATCGTCCGGTTCGAGCTTTTGGCCGCGCACCAGCAAGGCGCCGTGGTGCTCGAAGGCATTCACCAGGGCGTCAAGGGTTGAGTCATCTGCATTCGCCAAGTCCACGCCGCGGGCTTCGGCGCCGAACCCCTTATCCAGCTTGCGAATGTCAAGTTTTACCTCAGTCGCCATGTCGTGCACCTTTTACCCATACTGCCATTCACAGCATCTGAACTGTGCTGAGCCGCAAGCAAAGTCTTGCACTCTAATGCACGATCATTTGTTGCATCCAGAAAGTATCGGAAGGAAATTTGTAAAGGTGCTAAACCTTGCGAGTCTGTCTTTGTGCAACGACCAAGTGGCCGTGCACCTCCGGGCAAGATTTGTTGTAGGTTATGGGGAATTCTTCCTTTCAACATCAGGGAACATTGTCAGCGCGGTGCGGCGACATCACGTGACGCAAGGGAGAGCCCCTTTCACCATGAACCAGAACATCTTCAGCGACGTTTTTTTTGCAGGACTCGCGGATTCCGCCCTTTCAGTGGAACAGGCGGTTTCGTTACCTCCCGAATGTTACATAGATGCGAGCTTTTTCGAGTTCGAGAAGGAGGCGGTGTTCAATCACGAATGGCTGTGCGTGGGTCGGGAGGAGTGGGTAACGAAGCCCGGCGACTATTTCACGACCTCGATTATTGGTGAACCGATCGTCGTGTCGCGCGATCTGAAGGGAGCGCTGCATGCCCTCTCCTCAGTATGTCAGCACCGCTCGATGCTCGTCGCCGAGGGGACTGGCAACTCACGCGCCTTTGTCTGCCCCTATCATCACTGGACTTTCGCTCTCGATGGCAAGCTCGTGAATGCGCCAGCTATGGGCAAGACTTGTGAATTCCACAAGAGCGACATCGCGCTGCCGTCGTTCAAGATTGAGATCTGGCACGGCTTTATCTTCATCAACTTCGACAAGGACGCGCCGGCCCTCGCGCCCCGTTTGACCGCGGTGTCCGACATCATTGCCCATTACGATCTGGCCACTGCCGAGGGGCCGCAGCCCGAACTCGGTCCGCAGCGCCCGTGGAATTGGAAGGTGATGTTGGAGAACAATAATGACGGCTACCACGCAAGCCGCCTCCACCAAGGCCCCCTTCATGATTTTGTGCCCAGCGGTGAGGCCGTTTTTCCCGAGCTTCCGGCGGATACCGCCGGCTACTACCGGACCAATGGCACGCTGCATCAGGACGCCAGTTTCAACGCGACGCAGAAGGCGTTGCTGCCCGTTTTTCCCAAGCTGACGCTGGAAGAACGCAACCGTATGACCTTCGCCAACATTCCGCCGACCTTGTCGCTGGTGATGATGAGCGACATGGTCATCTACATGATTCTGCGAGCCGATGGACCCGAGACGCACTGTATGGACACGGGCGTGCTTGTGGCGCCAGGGGCAATGACGAATGCTTCGTTTGAGCATCGCATGAACATGAACATGGCCGCTGCCATGGAGATCATCGCGCAGGACTTCCATGTCGACGAGATGATCCAGATCGGACTGAGATCGCGCTTCGCCAAGCGCAGCAGCTATTCGTGGCAGGAAGGCGCGCAGCAGGCGTTCAACAGTTGGCTTGTGCCGCGTTACCAGGATGCCTGGGCACGCATGAAGCGGGAGCGGGCTTGACATGCAGCAGACCTCCAAACGGACTGAGCGGATGCCCGTCGCCTTTTTCGGTCATGGCAGCCCCACCAATGTTTTGGAAGACAATGAGGCGACGCGGACTTGGGCGCTGATGGCCAAGCGGATTGGCCGCCCGAAGGCGATCCTTTGTATATCGGCACATTGGTGTACTCGTGGTGTCCACGTCACCGCGATGCCGTCACCGCAAACTATTCACGATTTTGGGCCATCCCTGCCAGCGCCATTGTTCTCGCAGCAATATCCTGCGCCAGGAAGCCGCGCGCTCGCCGAACGAGTGCAAACGCTGATCGCCCCCACACCTGTAACGCTCGATGAGAGTTGGGGGCTAGATCACGGCACATGGTCGGTGCTACAGAAAGCCTATCCGGATGCGGACATTCCGGTTGTGCAGTTGAGCATGGATGTCACCAAGGACGAGGCATGGCACTACGAGCTCGCGACGCGGCTACGCCCGTTACGCCACGAGGGGGTTTTGATCGTCGGCAGTGGCAACATCGTTCATAATTTACGTGTGCTGAAATGGGCTGATGATGTCCAACCCTATCCCTGGGCCACCCGATTCAACGATTACGTGAAACAGCAAATTAGAACAGGCAATCATACCGCGCTGTTCAACGTGCACGAACAGGGCGAGGACGCACGACTTTCTGTTCCGTCGGAGGATCACTACTGGCCGCTGCTCTATGCTCTGGGCTGTATCGAACCCGAAGACCGGGTGACTTTCCTGTCTGATTATATCACGTTCGCATCGCTCGGGATGACGAGTTTGTTGATCGAAAATAGCGCGGTCGCGGAATAGGTCGTAGACAGCGCGATAATTACTGGGGGCCTCGAGGAGCGGATGTGAAGACCTGGAAATTCACGACCGATGAGATCGCCGCCGGTAAGCGCTATGACGCGTGGTGTAATGCCATGGGCCGGCTCAACCTGCCCGTCGGCTCCATCACCGATCCGAATGACTTCCACGGGGCGGTCTCTTGTCTTACTTCACCGCTTGGCATCGAATTTGCCCGTGTCGATGCAGCAGCGCAGGAAATTTCCGACCAATATCCCAAGCAGCCTTCCGCCATCTGGCTGGCGCTGCTTGTCGAGGGACGCGCAACGCTGGTGGATGGTGAGCGGCGCATTGACCTTGTCCCCGGCGACCTGTTGTTCGGCCCGACCGGGGCGCCCGCGCGCCTGCTGTTCTCCACGCCCTTCCGCCAGCTGTTTGTAAAGGTGCCGCATGTAGCGCTGAGCCCGCGGCTGCTCGCCCCCTTATCACTGCCGCTCGGCTATCTGCCGGGCCAGGGCGGAATAAACCACATTTTTTCGAGTATGCTCGGGTCGCTCGCCAATGCCATTGACGATCTGGTGGCAGATCAGTTGCGGCCCATTGAACTGTCCCTTACCGAATTTATGCTGACTTGCCTGACCGGGCAGAGCTCCACGCCGCTCATCGGATGCAGCGCCAATGCAAGGGCGTCCAATCTGCACAGCTTCTGCCAGACGATCGAAGCCAATCTCGCCGACCCTGATCTTAGCCCGGCCAAGGTCGCCGACGAACATGGCGTCTCGCTGCGTTATCTGCAAAAGCTGTTTTCGCAATCAGGCAAGACGTTTAGCAATTATGTGCGGATGCGTCGTCTGGAACGTTGCCGTGCAGACCTGATGAGCCCGGTCTACGTACAAATGTCGGTGACCGAAATCTGCTTTCGTTGGGGCTTCAGCGACTCGGCCCATTTCAGCCGCGCCTTCCGCAGCCAATACGGCGTGCCACCCCGGGACTGCCGTCGGCTAGCCAATGAGGCTTCGGAAATGAACAGTTTCCGGCCAATTCGGACTTTTGCCCGCGCGACCTGATCCGGGAGGGCGACATCCCGGGGCAGGCAAGCCCCGGGAAGCCTGGGCCGAAAATTGGGGATCGGTTTATGCCTCCCCATGCAGCGGAAGTCCGCCAGTTCTCGTGATGAAGCCGACGATCTCCGGAAGCCCGATACCGTCTTTCAGATTGGTAAAGAGGAATGGCCGCGCATCGCGCATCTTCCGAGCATCACGGTCCATAATGTCGAGGCTCGCACCCACTAGCGGCGCTAGATCGATTTTATTGATGACAAGTAGGTCGGAGCGCGTAATGCCCGGGCCGCCCTTGCGCGGGATCTTGTCGCCTGCCGATACATCGATCACGTAAATCGTTATGTCGGCCAGTTCCGGGCTGAAGGTGGCGGCAAGATTATCTCCGCCACTTTCAACGAAAATGACGTCAAGCGCAGGAAAGCGCATGGTCATCTGCTCGATCGCGGCAAGGTTGATGCTCGCGTCTTCGCGGATTGCGGTGTGTGGGCAGCCACCGGTCTCAACCCCCATGATCCGTTCGGGAACAAGTGCGCCCGAGCGGACAAGGAACTCGGCGTCCTCTCGCGTGTAAATGTCGTTGGTGATGGCCGCGATGTCATACTGATCCCGCATCGCCTTGCAGAGCCGATCGGTAAGCGCTGTCTTGCCTGAGCCGACCGGCCCGCCGATGCCGACCCGCAGCGGGCCGTTCAGGGAAATTGTCATGAGCGGAAGAGCCTCGTGTAGAGCGTTTCGTGATGAAAGGAAGCCAGCTCGAGCAGCGGCGAGGCGCTGCCGAGATCCTCGACGGGCGTGAGCATGGCACGTGCGGCGACGGTCTCGATATGGCTGGCCAAACGCGCCGTCGCGATCTGACCATCGGTTTGCCCAAGCGGCACCAGCCGAACGCCGGCCGAAACGAGATTGGCGGCGGTCGCGTGCAGATAGGCGTGGGTGGCGGGATTGAGCGCTATGTCATGGACCGCGCAGGCGAGACCCAGTATCGCGCAATGCGCTATTGGGCGATTGCCCCAGCGGCCAGCGAAGGCGTCCAGCACAGGGTGCGGCCAGGCGCGGCGGGTGACGGAGAGGAAGGACCGGCCCTGTTGATAGCTCTCGAGTGCGGTTTCGCTGCTGCTGCGGAAAGCGGTTGCGAGCTGGGCGATGCCATCAAAATCCTCGTTGTCGCTGGCCGTGCGCCATGCGTGAATGAAAAGCACGGCGTCAATCCAACCGCCCCCGTGGGCAAGCACGGCATCGACATAGCTCACGAGACTGTCCAGATCGTGTACGCGGCCGTCGCTCACCGCCGTCTCGAGCCCATGGCTGTAGGTAAAGGCGCCGACAGGATAGGAGGGCGATGTCCAGGCAATCAGCCGCTGAAGTGCGGATTCAGTCAGCATGATGGTGATGGTGACCGTGATTCTGTTCTTTGTGCTCATGTTCGCGGCCGGCCGCATAGGCGCCCTGTTCCGGCACAAACGGGGCTTCTATGGTCACCACCCTAGCTCCCAGGCCTGTCAGCATCGCCCGGATGACGTGATCTTCGCGCAGGCGGATGCAATCCTCGTGCAATTCGGCGGGAAGATGACGGTTCCCGACATGCCAAGCTATGCGGACAAGTCCAATTCCGGGGCCCGCGCGCACCTCCATCAATACTTCCGAAGCCGCGCCAAGCTCGATCAATCGTCCGTCGGATAACCGCAATGCATCGCCGTGCTGCAATATCGCGGCGCGGGGCAGGTCAAGCAGGAACTCGGTGCCGTGATCGGCCACATAGGCAAAGCGACGGCGATGACGCTCGTCATAGTCCAACGCGATGTGGTCACATGCGGGGCCAGTCCATTCTCCTGCAGCCAGAACTTCGCGCGCGGTCAGCATGGCAGTAACATCCTCAAAAAAGGAAATAACGTTGGGCAAACGGCAGCTCGGTTGCGGGTTCACAAGTCAGCAACTGCCCATCGGCACGTACTTCGTAAGTCTCCGGATCAACCTCTATATGCGGGGTCGCATCATTCAGGATCATTGCCTTCTTCCCGATTTGCCCGCGTGTGTTGCGTACCCCGACAAGCTCGCGTGAAAGCTCCAACTGGTTTGCGATCCCCTCCTCGATCGCCGCTTGCGACACAAAGTGAAACGAGGAAAGCGTCCGAGCGCGGCCATAGGCACCGAACATCGGACGGTAGTGCACCGGCTGGGGCGTCGGGATGCTGGCGTTGGGATCGCCCATTGGCGCCGCCGCGATGCTGCCGCCCTTGATAACGAGATCGGGCTTGGCAGCGAAGAAGGCCGGGGACCAGAGTACGAGGTCAGCAAGCTTGCCCACCTCGACCGATCCCACAACATGTGCGATGCCGTGCGCTATCGCCGGGTTGATGGTGTATTTGGCGATGTAGCGACGCGCGCGGAAATTGTCGGCGTCCTCGTCAGCGCCAAGCGGACCGCGCTGCCGCTTCATCTTGTCTGCAGTCTGCCAGCACCGGATGATCGTCTCACCTACGCGCCCCATCGCCTGACTGTCTGATGACATGATCGAAAAGGCGCCAAGATCGTGGAGGATATCTTCTGCCGCTATCGTCTCCCGCCGGATACGGCTTTCGGCAAAGGCGACATCCTCGGCGATCCTCGGATCAAGGTGATGACACACCATGAGCATGTCGAGATGCTCATCGAGTGTATTGACGGTGTAAGGCCGGGTCGGGTTGGTCGAGGACGGGAGAACGTTGGGAAAACCCGCCAGCTTGATGATGTCGGGTGCATGGCCGCCCCCTGCCCCCTCAGTATGGAAAGCATGGATGGTCCGTCCCTTGAACGCCGCGATCGTACTCTCGACGAAGCCGCTTTCGTTGAGCGTATCGGTGTGGAGCCCCACCTGAACATCGAACCGGTCGGCCACGTCGAGGCAAGTATCGATCGCCGCGGGAGTTGTGCCCCAATCCTCGTGCAGCTTTAGTCCGCATGCCCCTGCCCGTACCATTTCCTCGAGCGCGTCGGGGCGGCTGGCGTTGCCCTTGCCGAAGAGACCGAAATTCATCGGCAGATCCTCGAGCGCCTGAAGCATACGGCCGATGTGCCAGGGACCGGGGGTACATGTGGTGGCAAGCGTGCCATGCGCAGGGCCGGTGCCGCCGCCAAGCATGGTGGTTACACCCGAGTAAAGTGCATGCTCAACCTGTTGCGGACAGATGAAATGGATGTGCGGGTCGATCGCGCCCGCGGTCAGTATCTTGCCTTCACCGGCAATGATTTCGGTTCCCGGGCCTATGACAATGTCGATGCCCGGTTGGACATCCGGATTGCCTGCTTTGCCAATCGCCGCGATGCGACCGTCGCGGATCGCGACATCGGCTTTCACCACACCCCAATGGTCGAGAATGACGGCATTGGTGATGACCGTATCTGGTGATCCCTCCGCGCGAGTGGCCTGGCTTTGACCCATTCCGTCGCGGATCACCTTACCGCCGCCGAACTTCACCTCCTCACCATAGACCGTCCGGTCCTCATCCACGCGGATCAGCAGCGTTGAATCGCCCAGGCGGATGCGGTCACCAACGGTGGGCCCGAACATTCCCGCATAGGCACGGCGCGAAAGAGTTACGGGCATCGCGTCAATTCTCCAGAGCGCCCATGACGTTCGCCCGGAAGCCGGTCACGATGCGCCTTCCAGAAAAAGGGATCAGGGAAATCTCACGGCTCTGCCCCGGCTCGAAGCGGACTGCGGTTCCCGAGGGGATGTCGAGCCGATACCCGCGCGCAGCAGCGCGGTCGAAGTCCAGCGCCGGATTGACCTCCATGAAGTGGTAATGGCTTCCGACTTGGATCGGGCGGTCACCTGAGTTGGCGACGGTCAGCGTAATCGGCACGCGATCAGCGTTGAGCACGATGTTTCCCTCAGCCGGCAGAATCTCGCCCGGGATCATCGGATCGGCCTGTTCACGGTGACGAGCTTTGTGCCGTCAGGAAAAGTCGCCTCGACCTGGATGTCATGGATCATCTCTGCGACGCCTTCCATCACTTGCGCGCGCGTCAGGACGTGGCCGCCACTCGCCATCAGTTCCGCCACGCTGCGTCCGTCGCGTGCGCCTTCGACAACATGCTCCGTGATGAGTGCGACCGCTTCCGGGTGATTGAGCTTTACTCCGCGCTCGCGCCGGCTACGCGCGACCATCGCCGCCATCGCGACCAGCAGCTTGTCCTTCTCGCGTGGGGTAAGGTTCATCTCAGCAATACCAGACTGCAGGCAGCCGGTCCGGCAGACCGAGCGTCGCTGCGCGCAATGCTGACGCGGCCCGCATCACCCGGCTACGCAGCAGGCGGGAATCCGCATCGATCAGCCGAACCAGAAGCAGTTCGCCAAAACAAGTTGCGCAGCCATCCGACATTTCGCGGGCGAGAGGCAAATGATCCGCCGCGTCCGCGCCGGCATAGACCATTGTCGCAAGTGCACGTGCGGGTCCAAGGCAGAAGGGCTGCGCCGCGATTTCAGCAAATTTGCCGTCGATGTGGAGCGCATCGGCCCAGATCAACTCGTCCGAGCGCCAGATGCGCCATTCGTCGTGAATCAGCCCCTCGGCATAAACCTCCCCCATGGCGGCGCGTCCGAACACGATCGTCTCGACAGCCAACAGCCGCGCATCGGCGGCGAGATGCGCGTGGAGATGACGGCGCACCTGGCTGCGGTCGAACAGTATCGCCTCCTGCGCCAGCCATTCGCAGCGACCACCTTCGGCAATATTGATCCGGGTCTCTATGTGGATGGCGGGATCATCCGGAAGCACGCGGTAGAGCTTCTCGGCAGCTTGTGTGGAAACCGTGGCACATGCGCCCGGTTCGATGCTGATGTCGAGCACGACACGGTCCCCGCCGGTCAGGCCGCCGCTCGTGGTGATGGAAACCGCCTGCGGAAAATCACCAGTTTCGATATCTGGGAACAGAAGGCGGCAGGGAGCTTTCTGATAGAGATCGCTCAGCCCTGCCGGCCCGAAGGCGACCCGCGCTGCACCATCGACGCGCTGGTGGCGCGGAGGCAGCAGCGACTTCTCGGCCGCTTCATGGGCCTGTTCCGTCACCTCACGCAATGGCAGGGTTCCAAGCAAGGTCAAGCTATTCCCATGACGACAACGCGCTGGACCGTCCAGAATGCCCCAACCGCGCCAGTAAGATACAGGGCAGCGGTTCGCACCGGTTGCACCAACGAAATCGTCCGGAGGCCTGCCAGCTGTACGGTGAGGAGGCCCACGAAGACAAGTTCCCCCAGCGCAATGCCAAGATTGAAGAATGTCAGGCTCCATAAGGGCCCGTCCGGTGCGACACCGACCCCGTGCAGCGCGCTGCCAAAGCCGAGCCCGTGAAGCAGGCCAAACAGCAGGACCGTAAGCAGGTGTCGGTTCAAGGCATTCGGGATGTCGATCACACCGGTGGCATGGAGCGCTTCACGCGCCATGACGGCGATGGATAGGGCAATCACGATTTCTACCGGTGGAGACGGAATGTTCACCAGCTGATAGAAGACCAATGCAAGCGAGATCGAATGGCCGATGGTGAAAGCGGCAACGAGGGCGATGAGTTGCTTGCCGGACGCGAGCAAGCACAGGCAGAGCAGGAAGGCGAGGTGATCCCATCCCGTCCAGATGTGAAACACACCCTGCCTCAGCGCTTCGACGGTGATCTCACCCATTGGTCGTTCCGATCGGTTTCGACATCATCATTTCCTCGCTCTGGTACACAGGCGCATCACCGCTGCATGCGCTCAAGTATGGAGACGTAGTTGGCGACGGCCGTCCCGCCCATATTGTAGACCCCGGCGAAATCCGCGTTCGGAAGCTGCATGTCGCCCGCTTCTCCGACCAATTGCATGGCGGCCATGATGTGCATCGATACGCCGGTAGCACCGACAGGATGGCCCTTCGACTTCAGTCCGCCGGAGCGATTGACCGGAAGCTTCCCATCTGCCTGGATCCAGCCTTCAAGGGCCGCTTGCGCACCCTTCCCGCGCTGAGCCAGCCCCATGACCTCATATTCAATGAGCTCGGCGATAGTGAAGCAGTCGTGCGTCTCCACAAGGGACAGATCGTCGATCGAAACTCCGGCGGCATCGAGCGCACGGACCCAGGCCTGGGCACCCGCTTCGAACCAGGTCGGGTCGCGGCGCGAAAGCGGCAGATAATCGTTCACCTGAACCGCCGCCCGAAAGCGGATCGCGCGGCGTAGCGTGCGCGCCGTGTCGGCGTCGGCGAGCACCACGGCGGCCGCTCCATCGCTCAACGGAGAACAGTCAGTCCGCTTCAGCGGCGCGGCGACAAAGGGATTTTTCTCCGACGGGGTACGGCAAAATTCATAGCCAAGGTCACGACGCATATGCGCGAACGGATTGTCGAGACCATTTCGATGATTTTTGGCGGCGATTGTCGCAAGTGCGTCCGACTGGTCGCCAAATCGCTGGAAATAGGCGCTGGCGATTTGGCCGAAAACTCCTGCGAACCCTGCCTCGATTTCCCCTTCTTCCCTGCGATAGGAGGCGCCGAGCAGATTCTCGGCTGCCGCAGCCGTTGTAACGCCGGTCATCTTCTCGACGCCGACAACGAGGGCAATTCGCCCACGCCCCGCAGCTATGAAATCGCGGGCCGCATAGATCGCAGCCGCGCCCGAGGCGCACGCGTTTTCAACGCGAACGGCAGGCTTGCCATGAAGCTCAGGCACAGCATTCGCGACAAGCGAACCGGGGAAATTCTGACGGCTGAACCCCGCGTTGAACTGACCGACAAAGACGGCATCCACGTCCTGTGTTGGGACCCCGGCGTCCTCCACCGCCGCGCCCGCGACGCGAGCGATCAGCGCTTCGGTATCGGGATCATCCAGCCGGCCGAAGGGGCTGTGCCCCCAACCGACGATCGATGCTTCACTCATGTCAAATCTCCTGGAGTGACGTGTCACCGACGGTAAATGCCGATCAGCTGATCATCTGGCCGGTTTTCTGCCAGTCCGCGAGAAAGCCCTGAATTCCCTTGTCGGTGAGCGGATGATTAAATAGGTTCTTGATGACGGCATGTGGCGCGGTCACCACATCGGCGCCTATCTTCGCTGCCTCGAGGACATGCACGGGGTGACGTACGCTCGCCACGAGGATCTCGGTATCGAAGGCGTAATTGTCGTAGATCTGGCGAATGTCGGCGATCAGCTTCATGCCGTCAAAGCCGACATCGTCGTGGCGGCCGACGAAGGGCGAAATGAAGGTCGCGCCGGACTTGGCCGCGAGCAGCGCCTGATTGGCCGAAAAGCACAGCGTGACATTGACCATGGTGCCGTCACCCGTCAGCGTCTTGCAAGTCCTGAGGCCATCAAGGGTAAGCGGGACCTTGATCGCGACATTGTCAGCGATCTTTCTCAGCACCTCCGCCTCTTTCATCATGCCTTCATGATCAAGGGCGATGACTTCCGCCGATACAGGCCCGGGCACGATCGCGCATATCTCCTTGACGACATCGAGGAAGGCGCGGCCTGACTTGTGAATTAACGAAGGATTGGTGGTTACGCCATCGAGCAACCCCGTTTCCGCCAGCTCGGCGATTTCCCTGGTGTCGGCAGTATCTACGAAGAATTTCATGCGCGTCCTTTGTGGAAGAGGTACGTTGCCAGACTCAGCGGATGATCGGCCATGGCGACTGGAGATGCAGGCCGGTACGGGCCACAAGTGCATCGCCGGCCGCCTGCGCTTCCCTGAACAACGCATCCTCATCAATGCGGGTCGAACGATAGTTGTCGATCAGGCACTCGCCATCGACCCACACGCTTCGCACGCCACGGCCATCTGCGGACCATACCAGCTGGTTGACGGGATTGAGCAGGGGCCGCAGTTCGGGCCGATTGGCGTCGTGGCAAACGAAATCCGCGCGCTTACCGGGCTCGATCGATCCGATCTCGTCCGCCAGCCCCAGGGCACGGGCGCCATTGATCGTAATCATTTCAAGCATCTGGTGCGCGGGGAACACGCTTAGATCTTCTCGCGCGTCCTTGAATGTGCCTGACGCCATCGGCATCAGCCGCATGATGTCGCAATCGTAGCCATCCGTGCCGAGCAAGAGGTTGATGCCCGCAGCCGCCAATTCGGGGTAACGGCCCGAGCGCGCCACACCGAACGCGCCCTTGAGCGCGGCGAGCGGGCAATAGACCACATTGACACCGCTTTGAATGAGTAACTCGGCTTCTACGTCGGCCAGATGCGCAAGATGGGTCAGCGTCACATTGTCGCCCAATACGCCCAGCCGCGCCAGATGCTCTATCGGACGGCAACCGGTGTTTTCGAGATACCACTCAGTGTCAGAAAGATACGGGCTCATATGCGCCGACACGCCCAGGTTCCGAGCGTCCGCGATCGCCTTTGCGGCTTGCCACACGGCATCCGAATTGGTGTTGTGCCCAACCAGCAGCGGCCAGACTGCAATCCGCGCGTTTTCGTCGGGCGGGTAAGCGGTTACTGCAGCCTCCATCGCCGCGATGGCGGCATCGCTTGCCTGTACCGAGCCAACATCATCGCCAGCCCCGCGCCCTTCGGTCCAGAGGCCGATCCGGGCGCGGATGCCCAACTCAGTTAGGCCCGCTGCCGCTTCGTCGATATGACGGATCGTGCCCGCCTCGAGAAAGCAGGTGATGCCGCACCGCAGCATCTCAAGGGCAGCAAGCTTTGCGGAGACATGCTCGTCCTGCGCGGTATGTGACAGATAACGCGGCAATACCCAGTGCAGGAAGGCCTCACTGTCGCGATAGTCGATCGTGTCCGGCATGAAACCGCGCGTAAGCGGATCACCCGTAATGTGGACATGGCCGTTTATGAAACCCGGCGTGACGATCAGATCGCGCCCATCGATGGTTCGCCGCGCCGAGAATTGCTCCGCCACTTCGCCGCGCGGCCCGACCCCGACGATGCGGCCTGCATCAACGGCCAGCGCGCCGTCCAGAAATATCCGCCGCTCACGGTCCATGGTAATGACCGTCGCGCCCTGCACCAGCAATTCGATCGGCTTAGCGGTCACTTTCAGCGCCCTCCTGCCCCTTGGTGTGATCCTTGGGCACTGGAAGGACTTCAATCCCCATTTGCTGGCAGTAGCTCAGCCCATCCCAATAGTCTGCACGCGCGCTGACAAGCCCATCATGAACGGTGATGAGCATTATCCCGTCTATTGATATTGGCCGGCCTTCATCCGTTGCGGTCATGACATAGGGGACCACCACATGCCTGCCTTCGCTGACAGTCGCGCCAGGCGCATAGCGCAGGCCGCGAAAACGGCCGAGGAAAGCCCCTAGTCTTTCTCGATATAGATCGCGACCTTTGAACCGACTTCCCAGCACACCCATCTGGTTATTGGCAAAATCATCGGTGACCCACGCGGCAACGCGCTCAGGATCCCCACTTGAAAAGGAAGCAAGATACGCGAGCGCGACTTCAGTCGGCGTCACTGCCCCACACTTTCCGGGCCGTTTCGTAGACGCCCTGATCGTATGAAAATTCGACGGTATTGCCGTCCGGATCCTTCAGAAAGCAGATATATCCCACTGGCGCCGGCATCTGCACCGGACCGTGCACGAGGCACCCCTCTTCCTTGCCCCTGGCCGCCAGCCGGTCGACCTCCTCACGGGAGGTGGTTTCTATGCCGATATGGGCAAAGGGGCCCAGCGTGCCGTGCTGCGTCGGCGCGAATGGATCCATGCCATCAAAGAACTGAGCCAGAACCAGTACAAAGGGGGAGTCGGCCTGATTGCGATCACCCATCCAGGCGCCATAGCCTTGCGGGTCTTCAGTGCGCGACAGCAACTCAAGGTGCGTATACCGTTCGTACCAGGCGATCGTCGCGTCGATGTCCTTGACGAGAAGTGCCAAATGCGTCCAGCGCTGACTTGGCGGATGAAGAGAATATGTCGTCTCGGCGTCAGCCATCAAATCGCTCCCAGACCCAAAGATCATGCTATTTTGCTAATGGCGCAAGCTATCGGCTCGCTAGATGCACGGAGTCTATTGAAAAGCAGGCTCAAGCGTCTTGACCCAATGTGCACGCCGATATGTCAAAGCTTCCGGGGGACTGGACAAGGGGCGATCTCCGCCCCTAGCCAGATAGAAATCTGAAATGACACACAAGCACAGAGTGGGTGATGAGAACAAGTCCGCAAGAATTTCGCGCCGTACTGGGGAATTACGCCACTGGCGTCGCGGTGGTCAGTTGCCGTGATCGCATGGGGCGCAGTGCTGCGATGACCATCAACAGCTTTGCATCGCTCTCACTCAATCCCCCTTTGGTGCTTTGGAGCATTGACAAGGAGTGCGACCAAGCGCCGTTCTTCGCCGAGGCGACGCATTATGCAATCAATATCCTTGCTGAGGGGCAGCGCGCACTTTCGGTCCATTTCGCGACCCCTAGTCAGGATAAGTTCTGCGGGATCGAACATGAAGCGGGACTTGAGGACATCCCCCTCCTCCCGGGGTGCTGTGCGATACTGCAATGCCAGATCGTGGATCGGTATGAGGCGGGCGATCATGTCATTTTAATCGGCGAGGTGCTGGATATGCGCCGGACTGATGCCAAGCCTCTGGTCGTCCACGCCGGCCAGTATTGCAGCTTAGCCTGATTGGGCGGGCTTAAAAAGTGCCAGTGAAAACCGGGAGGTTTGCTGAACAATTTCCTGGTCATCTGAGTACAAGAAGTGCGGGCGCAGATTGCTCCATTACGGGCCGATCCCGCCAGAGAGGCGGCGAATCCTTGTACTTCAGGAGACAGTGCGCATGGCGTATCCGAATACACTCATTTTCGTTGACCTAGCGTCGGACGATCCCAGTGCGGCGGGCAAGTTCTATGCCGAAGTCATGGGCTGGACCAATGAAGGCCGTCCCGAAGGGCTTTTCCACCGCCTCGTGCCGGGGCAGAATTTCCTCTCTTCGGATGGCGAGCAAAGCCCGATCGGCAATCTGCACATCGGCATCTTCAACAGCGCCAATCAGCGCCCCCACCCCAAGGAGGCCGGCGCGGGTCCACGGGAATTGGCGATCGCGCAGTCCAAAGCTCGTATTTGGGTTCTGGTGAGCGATGACGACAGCTCGGATGACGTCATCGAGCGTGCTGTTGCCCGTGGCGCGGTCGAACTTTGGCGCAATCATTATTGGAAGGAATTCAACGGCTATAACGCCGCCTTCCGTGATCCCTGGGGTAACGAAATCGTGCTCTGGACCAAGGCTGGCTCCAATCCGACCATTCCCGAAAACTTCACGCGAGAATAGGCATCCCCAGCGGCGCGTTTAGTGGTGGCCTGTTGCAGATGCCTTCTAAGTGGCATGTCGGGTGCAGTTTCTGAATTCGACGTGACGGGAAGTACCGATTCAGGCTTGCCATGCTACGCCAAGTTGCGTCTGCGGAGCGCTCATGTGGGGTTTCGCAGACGCCCCTTTAGTTTGGCGATTTATCTTCCGATGCGTTCCGGTGGAACGAGTAATGCGGCAGGAAGAGTGAACTGATGCCCGCTGCCTTGGGCGGCTTTCTCGTAGGATTGCCGTGTGGAGGCAAGGTTATAGATGGCGAGGATCTTGAAGGCAGGGATGCCCCTCGCTGAAGCCCGACGATAAATGTCAGTATTTTCGGAATGCCCATGCGGCACAACATCGATCAGCCACTCGCCCGGTGGGCGCACCAGCCATCAGGATGGATCATGTTGATCTCCGCCCAGGTCCCGACGGTGGCGACCATGCGGCTCGGACCTGCAGTCTCCACTTCGACCGCGCCTGCGACCGCCAATTGGGGGCCTATGGCGGTTCTTGGCAATGAGCGTCTCTATGGGACGGTCAGCCCTCCGCCTCAGCGTCGAGTTGGATATCGGTGCTTGAGAGGGCAACGGGTAAAATCGATCAATGGGTTGGTCATTCGCCCGCCGGCATGCCAGGCTCATGTTTCGATCACCGATCTCCAGAAACCGACCGCCGAACACATAATTGTCCTCGATCAGCATGTCGGCGGCTGCCGTCACCCGGAAACCGCTATGGCAAATTGTTGCGCGACTCGCCTATCGAGCCACGCGCTATTTGCCAGGACGACAACGGCGACAGATGTAATGTGACGAACAATCGACGGATCAGTGCTGAGTGTTGAGCGCAGGCACTGGCGGGGCCGAACAGTCTGAATGGTCTAGCAGTTCCAGGTTGGATAAGGGAAATCGCTAGGTGACCCCGGCGGCCGTTAGGCCAGCCGCGCTTCGGTACGTGCACGAACCTCGTCCGCGCTGATGCCGGGCGCCAGTTCGACAATCTCGAACAGTTCGCCAAGCGCCGTTCGTTCCAAGACGCAGAGATCAGTGATCACCATGTCGACCACGTCGCAGCCCGTCAGCGGTAACGAACAGTTGCGCTTGATCTTTGGCGAACCATCCTTTGCGTTATGCTCCATCGTGACGATAACCCGGCGCACGCCGGCGACCAAGTCCATGGCGCCGCCCATGCCCTTGACGACCTTGCCCGGGATCATCCAGTTCGCGATGTCGCCACGTTCCGACACTTCCATGGCGCCCAGAATAGTGAGGTCGATATGGCCGCCCCGGATCATCGCGAAGCTTTCAGCGCTCGACATATAGCTGGACGATGCCAGTTCGCTGATTGTCTGCTTTCCGGCATTGATCAGGTCCGCATCCTCCTCGCCCTCGTAGGGAAACGGGCCGATGCCAAGCATGCCGTTTTCCGACTGGAGCGTAACCGGCATGTCAGCCGGAATGACATTGGCGACGAGGGTCGGGATGCCGATGCCGAGATTGACATAATAACCGTCGCGCAATTCGCGCGCAGCGCGCGCCGCGATTTCGGTCCGCGTCCAACCCATCATGTAGCCTCCCTCTTCCGTACGGTTCTGAATTCAATATGCTTGGCCGGCGTCGGATCGACGATCAGGCGATCGACGAATATCCCGGGCAAATGTACCGCGTCGGGATCAATGGTGCCTAGCGGCACAACTTCCTCGACCTCCGCCACGCACAGCGCACCGGCCGTCGCCATCGGGTGATTAAAGTTGCGGGCGGTCTTGCGGAACTGAATGTTGCCGGCGGCATCCGCGCGCCACGCCCTGATCAGCGAGATATCGGCTCGCAGCGCTTCTTCCATGATGTAAGCAACGCCGCCAAACTCGCGAACCTCCTTTCCCTCTGCGACGACGGTGCCGACGCCTGTGCGCGTGAAGAAGGCCGGAATGCCGGCCCCGCCCGCCCGGCAGCGTTCCGCCAGCGTGCCCTGAGGGCAAAATTCCAATTCCAGTTCGCCTGCAAGATATTGCCGCTCGAACTCCTTATTTTCCCCGACATAGGAAGAAATCATCTTCCTTACCTGCCGCGTGCGCAGGAGCCGTCCCAGTCCAATGCCATCGACGCCGGCGTTGTTCGATATGCAGGTCAGATCACGAACCCCAAGCGCTTCGATCGCCAGGATTGATTTTTCAGGTATCCCGCACAAACCGAAGCCGCCCACCATGAGGGTCATGCCGTCGGCCAGGATATCGCTGAGCGCGCTGGTTGCGTCCGAATAGATTGGTTTCATCGTCTTTCCACTTCAACCGATTGTCACGCTTCGCCGGGATCGACCTCATTCCGGAGGACGACGGCGCCGGGCGGCCCTAGGTAAGGGTCGCCCCCCCACAATCACTCTCCGAAGCCGCCGCCGCCGGGCGTTTCGAGAACCACGACGTCGCCCGGATTCATCGCCAGCTTGCGGACCGAGTTGACATCCTCGCCGTTGACCCGGAAGCGCCCACTGGCGCCGCTGTGTCCGCCGTCGATGCCGTCCGGCCCCTTGTCGAGCCGGCTAGGTACCGCGTTGAGCCACCAGGGGGCCTCGGTATTCAAGCGGAACTGGATGATCTGACCGTCGCCGCCGCGCTCTCGCCCCGCCCCGCCTGAGCCACGGCGCAGCTCCTTGCGGTCGAACACGATCGGCATGGCGGATTCCAGGATTTCAATCGGCACCGCCGCAACACCGGTCGGGTAACAGGTAGCGCTGAGACCGGGCTTGCGGGCGCGCGCGCCCATTCCGCCGGAATAATTGAACATCGCTGACGTAAACGCCTCGCCCGACGCCCGGCTACCCTGCACCTGCATCGTCCACACCGCTCCGGATCCTTCGGCCAGCACACGATCCGGCACCACTTGGTGCAACGCCTTCAGGATCGGCATCGGCACATACATGCCGACAACGTGCCGTGCGTTGACAGGGGCTGGATAGCTGCAGTTGAGGATCGATCCCTCCGGCGCGCGCACCTCGATCGGCGCGAGGCTGCCGGTATTGTTGGGCAGATCGGGATTCAGCGAAGAACGCACGGCGAACGTCGAATAAGCGTGAGTGTAGTTCTTGACGACGTTGATGCCGACGTTCGTCTGCGGCGAGCTGCCGGTGAAGTCGACGATGATCGTACCGCTGTCGGCATCGACGGTCACCGCGCTCTTCAAGGTTATCACGTCGCCGCCGGGGACGTCGAAGGAGCTTTCGCCATGATAGGTTCCGGGCGTCAGCTTGCGAATCGCACCGCGCATGGCCTCTTCGGATCGACGAATGACTTCGTCCGACAGTGCCTCGATATCCTCGAGACCGTAGCGTTCGCACAGCGCGATCAGGTGGTCGGCCGCTGCCTGTCCGCTGGAAACCTGGGCGGAAAAATCGCCGAACACGGCATCGGGCGTGCGGACATTCTGACGGATGATCGCGTGCAGCGTCTCGTTGGGTTTGCCCTTCTCGTAGAATTTCAGCGGCGGGATCCACAACCCTTCCTCGTGGACGTCGCGCGCACCCGCACCGATACCATATCCACCAATATCGGTGTGGTGGATCGTTGAACCAATATAGGCGAGCAATTTGGCGTCCCGGAAGATGGGCGTCAAAATGGTGATGTCAAAGAAGTGCCCGGCAGATAGCCACGGGTCATTGGTGATGAGAATGTCGCCGGGTTCACACTTGCCGTCGAACAGACTGACCAGATGCTTGCCCGCAATCGCCAGTGAATTGATATGGCCTGGGGTGCCGGTGTTAGCCTGCGCCACCATACGCCCCCGCTGATCGAACAGCGCGCAGGCAAGGTCGCCGGCCTCGCGCACCACCGGGCTGAAAGCGATCCGTTGCAGCGCCTTCGCCCGCTCGGTGACGATGCCGATAAGGTTCGACCAGAGAATTTCGAGTTCAATGCTATCCATCTTGATATCCCTTTCTCAGTCTCTTGAGGCGACGATGCAGCCGACTGCATCGATCGTGGCGTTCCACCCCGGCGCGATCGCAGTTGTGGTCTCGCGCTCCTCTATGATCGCTGGCCCCTGAATGATCTGCCCTGGCGCCAGATCGGCGCGATCGTAGACCGGCGTCCGCTGGTCATCGGCCCAGGCGGAAACCAGACGATGCGCCTTCGGCGCGCCCGGTTTGGACGCCCGACGCCGCTGAACCTCTGTTTTCACCAGCGGGCCTCGCGCTGTGAGGCGCCATGTGACGAGTTCGACCGAGACGTCGGACGGGTTGAGCCCGTAAAGGCCGAGATACGCGTGCTCGAACGCCGCCGTCAGCGCCGCCGGATCCCGCAGGAGGCGTGGATCGAAATCGAACGTGACGGTCACCTCATGCTGCTGGCCGACATAGCGCATGTCTGCACTGAAGATCATCGTCACGTCCTGCGCCGCGCAGCCGGCCTCGCGCAGCGCAGCCGTACCTTCCGCCTCCAGCTCGTCGAGCGTGCTCTGCACGCGATTCCAGTCAATGCTATCGACGCGAGTAAGATCGCTGCGCACCAGGTCCAGCCGGACAGGCGTGACCAACGTGCCGAACGCAGACAGGACGCTCGATTGCGGCGGGATGATCACAGACGCACTTTGCAGCAATTCGGCGACGGCACAGGCATGGAGTGCCCCCGCCCCACCGAAGGCAAAGAGCGGCAGCCCGCGGTAATCGACACCTCGATCGGTCGCGTGCGTGCGCGCCGCCGACGCCATGGCTTCGGTGACGACACGATAGATGCCGCGCGCCGCGTGCACCCGATCGACTGCCAATTGTTCGGCCAGTCTTTCCATCGCGGCATCCGTCGCAGCGCGATCAAGCGGCATCTCGCCGCCAAGGAAGTTGTCGGCGTCGATCAGCCCAAGAACCAGATCCGCGTCGGTTACCGTTGGTTCTGTGCCGCCGCGGCCATAGCAGACCGGGCCAGGGTTCGATCCTGCGCTTTCCGGGCCGACCTTCAGCAGTCCAAGATTGTCGACATGCGCGATTGAACCACCGCCGGCACCGATTTCGATCAGGTCGATCGAGGGCACAGTCACCGGCAGCCCGCTGCCATCCTTGAAGCGATAGCGACGATCAACCTCGAACAGGCCAGTGACAAGCGGAGTCTGATCCTCGATCAGGCACGCCTTCGCGGTCGTGCCTCCCATGTCGAACGACATCAGTCGGTCGATGCCAAGCAGTGAAGCATAATGGCAGGCGGCGAGCACACCGGCCGCAGGCCCGCTTTCGATCATCCGGGCCGGACTGCGGCCAGCAGTCTCAGCCCCGACAATGCCCCCCGAGGACAGCATGATGAGCGGCGAATTCGGGAAGCCTTCCGCCCGCAATCGTTCGCTGAGGCGGCGCAGATAGGGTTGCGAAATCGGCATGGCATAGGCATTGACGGTGGTGGTCGATGCGCGTTGATATTCGCGAATTTGGGGCGCAATCTCCGACGAAGTGCAGATAAACAGGCCTTCGACCAGCCGCGCCAACTCATTCGCGACCAGCGTTTCGTGCGCGGAGTTCGCAAAGCTGTTCAAAAAGCATATTGCGACCGCCTTGACGCCGCTATCGCGGATCTTTCCGGCCAATACAGCGATATCGTCCATATCCGGCGCAAGCTCGACCGTCCCGTCGGACAGGATCCGCTCACGAAGGCCGAACGTGGCGTCGTCAGTCACCAACGGGGCTGGATATTCGATCTGTGGGTCGAACATGTCATAACGATGCTCGTTGCGGATGGTGAGCACGTCACGGAAACCCTCGGTCACCACCAGCGCGGTCGGGAATCCCTTCCGTTCGATAAGCGCATTCGTCACGACCGTGGTGGCGTGGACGACCACGCCATCCACCGCGGCGCTGTCGATCTCGGCCTTGCCGAGCACCGAAGACACTCCACGGAAGAACCCGCTCAAAAGATCGTCGTGCGTGGTGAGCGTCTTATCAACGACGAGCCGGCCATCGGAATGCCGCAGCACAATGTCCGTGAAAGTCCCACCGATATCCACCGCCAACGAATAAGCCATACCTTATGTCCGCCTATATTTCATTTATTGAAATGTCGTTTCGATTCGTGAAATATTGACGCGGAGGTCGATTCTTGTCAAGCCGGCTGGCCAAATTGCGACCCTTTTTCTATCATTTGCGATGTTTCCTGAACAATTTCCGACGCCTTCTGCCCTCGCCTTGCATCCGGAGAAATCTTAAGGCATGCTGCTTTAATGAAACGAGGTTTCGAATGATGAACAACGATCATCCGGCGACAAAGGCCGACGGCGGTCGGGCTGCGGGAACGAGCACGCTCGACCTCGCGCTGCGTGTGCTGGAGTTTCTTGCGCTTGCCAGCGAACCAAAGGCGCTGGCCGAAATCGCGGCCGAATTCGCGGCCTCCAAAGCGACGATCTATCGCCATCTCGTCACCATGCAACGCCATGGCTTCGTCCGTCAGGACAGCCGGACCGGGCGTTATAGCGCCGGTATCAAGCTGATCGTTTTGGGCGAAGCCCAGCGTGGCCGGCTTGACGTGGTCACCGCCGCGCACCCGCACCTCATTCATCTGCGCGATTCAACCGGGCAAGCAACGACATTGTCGGCACTGGTCGACGATGATCTGGTCGTGCTTGAACTGATCGAGGGCAGGTCGATCATCGACTTTTCCACCCGACCGGGCACGAAGCTTGCTCTTCATGCCAGCGCGCACGGAAAAATTTGGCTGGCCTTCGGACCCCTCGGCCTATTGGAATCCACGGTAAGTAGCCCGCTTGACAGCTGGACGAGCGCGACCCTGACCAACCCGGCCGCCCTTCGACGTGAAATAGGCATGGTGCGGTCGCGCGGCTGGGCATCTGCCCCCGAGGAGGTGATGCCCGGCGTCAATGCCTTGTCGGCCCCCGTGTTTGACCATCGCTCCCAACTTGTGGCGGCTGTCGCCATCGTTGGATCGACGCAGGCCATTTCGGCCCGGCCGAATCGCGAGTTAGTCGAGCAGGTGGTCGCCTGCGCCCGCACCATTTCGTTGGAGTTAGGCTGGCAGGGATGACCGAGCAGAAACATCCGCCGCGCGAAACCGCCGGTGACATAGGAGTAGACGATCATGGATCCGCAAACGGTAGATTGGGACGAAATGCCTTGGACGCGCGTGCGTGAAGGCGTGGAGAGAAAGGCGTTTTCGGGTGACGGCGCGACAATCGCGCTCAATCGGCTGATGCCCGGTCACGAGCCGCGGCCCCACGCGCATCCGCACGAGCAGATCGCGTATATCCTGAGTGGCCGGATCCGCTTCTGCGTCGGCAGTGACGAGCATTTGCTGGGGCCGGGCAGCGTGCTGCGAATTCCGCCGGGCATTGAGCATTGGGGCGAGGTCGTCGGTGACGAGCCGGTTCTGAACCTCGATGTATTCACGCCGCGCCGGGCCGAATACGCATGAACCTTCCGGCCCCGACGTCCCTGCGGGACCGGCTCGGCGGCGCGGTGATCGGGACGTTTCTCAAGAGCCCGTCCTATCACAATGCCGAAATCCTCGGCGAAGCGGGCCTCGACTATATCGTCGTCGATGCCGAACATGCCCCCTTCGGCCCGGCGGCACTGGACATGATATCGCTCGCCGCGCGCAGCGTTGATCTTCCCATGCTGGTGCGGATCGCAACGCTCGATGCGGCTGCGATCAATACCTGCCTGGATCTGGGCGCGCAGGGCATCATGGTGCCACATGTCCGTTCCCGGGCCGAAGCCGAGAAAGCCGTCGCGGCGACGCGATATGGCCTCGGTCGAGGCTTCTCCCCTTCCACACGGGCAGGCGGGTACGGCTCGCTAGGGGCACGCGCGTATCGTGACAGGGCTGCGGCGACAACCACAGTGTGGGCGCAAATCGAGGATGGCGAGGCTTTGGCGGCGCTGGACTCCATAGCCACGGTGGACGGCATCGACTGCCTGTTCGTCGGCCGTGCCGACCTTGCTTTGTCGCTGGGCGTGCAGGATCCAGCCGATCCGCTAATACTGGACGCGCTACACCGCGTTGCGGACGCCGCCGGCCGGGCAAATTGCGCTGCGGGCATCTTCATCAGCACTCCTGGCGAAATCGCGGCGCTCAAGGCAATAGGCTACACTGCCTTCGTCTGCGGATCCGACCAGAGCTTGCTGATGGAACAGGGCAAGCGCCTCCGCATCCAGATTGAAACCATGCGTCCCTGACTCATTGATCAGGTCTGAACGATGGAACGCAGCCGCGGTTCGTGGGCAAAGTTGGCCGGGTCGCCCCCCAACAACCTCTCGACATTTCTCGCCTGCTTCGCTGTGCTCTGCGGGCTCTGCTGCACAGGCCATTGCTTCAACCGCGCTGATGCGCAAAACAACCGCCCGGCTCTAATCCCAGCTGGAGGCAAGCTGGGGGTCATGTCACATGCGCCGCCTGATCTTCCACGAGCGACGGGCCGCAATGGGATAGCTGCGTCCGAATATCGGAATAAACTGCGGCAAACGCTAGAATCGAGCGCCAAAAGCCCTGCAATTATGCCAAGTTCGGCGCCCCAGGCCCAAATCCGCTCAGACCATCGGGTTGTTGGAGGCGACCAGATGCTCCCCATTCTTGCCAGAATGGGGAGCATATAGGTTTACCATAATAAAACATATATAATGCAAAGTATTACGCCCACCCGCACACAGAACCGTAATACCAAGGCGCGATGACCGGAGCCCATTGAACCCTCTTCCCTTTAGGGAGGGGTGGAAGAGGGGAACGTGTCCCCGCTCCTCTTCGGCTGGGCAGAGGAGAGCCGCCGAGCCTTCGTATCTCTCGGCCCTGGCGGGTTGGAGAGCAACTATGGGTCAAATTCATCGCGCCTTGGTACCCGGGGGGCAGGATCTTTGGCACCTTCAAAATTTGAATGTGCCAGTCACCCGGAACGTGCGACCCGCTTCGGGAATGATGCCGACTTCCTCATAAACGCCTTGCAGCGGCGTGAAATACTCCTTGTCAAAGAGATTTTCGATAGTCGCGGTGATGTTGAATGACTTGTATTCGGCAAACACGGCCGCACGGGCCGAGAAGTAGCCGGGGATTACGATGGCGTCGCGAATCTTGCCGCCGGTCTTGGAAATATAGGTTCCGCCAAGAGTACCCCCGAAAGTCCCGTATTCGGTCTCAGGTGAAGTATATGTGAGATAGGCAGAGTAGACCTCTTTCGGGATGGTATTGCGGCGATAGCCGTTCTGGAGCTCGGGCAGGCAGCTGGCATTAAGCGCTGCGAATATGCCGCCATAACCATCTTCCCCGGAAATGCCGAACCGCGATGGCGGCACCACGACGAATTCGCCATTGCCCGATCCGCAAGCACCCGGCGGTGCGATCGTGAAGTCCTGCACCGTGGCGGCGCCGGTCAGCGTCAGATGATCGTTGATCAGGTAACGCATCTCGAATTCGACGCCTTCGCCCTTTTCGCCGCTAATATTGCCGAACGGGTCCTGCCGCGTGCGATGCTGCTCGTAATAGGCCAGAGAGCCCACCAGCGTGTCTCGCAGCAGCGAGAATTTGACGCCCGCTTCGAGCAGGTCCGACGCGCCGAGTATATTGCCAGCGGCGATCACTTCAGGGCTGATGCCGCCAACGCCATTGGTCTCCACAGCGGATCCTTCGGCATAGGTGATGTAAGGAATGATGCCGAAGCCCGTGTCGAAGTTCCCGCTAATTGAATAGGAAAAATCGCCCTGCTTTGCACGCAGAAGCACATCCTTGAGCGCTGGGTTGAATACTGTATTACCGGTGTTAATCGACCGCGCGCGATAATAGTCATATCGACCATTGGCAATCACGCTCAGCTTGTCCCAGAATTTGAGGTCGACCACGAGTGCGCCGCCAGTGTCAGTCCAGCGCGAATCAAAGATGCTATCCCAGCCAATCCCGTTACCGCCGGGTTCGATCGAAAAGGGGCTGTCGAAGATGTCGGAACCGGTCGCCCCGCGCGAAAGGTCGCGACGGTCGACGACGAGATAGCCCGAAAGGAAGTTGGTATGGAGTATCGAGTCGTAAATGCGGTGTGATGCGGTGGCGTAGAACTCGGCCTTCACATCGTCGCTGAACTCGGTCTCCAACTGGTAGGATGCCCGCAACTCTAATGTCGATGCCTCATGCTGTGCCGCGAAGCCGGAAGACACATACACTTTGCCATCCAGTCTGTCGTAGAAGCCCTGTAGCTTCAGCTTGGAATCATCGAACTCCTTTACCAGGTCGACATAGGCCGTGATCGTTTTGGCACGCTGTATTTCGCTGTCGGGGTCGAGGAACGCGGTGCGGCGATCAAGCTTCGTCGTGCCGACGCCTTCGTCGAGATCGAATGCCGTGTTGGGGCCTGGAGGGCCAAAGAAGAATTCAATAAACTGACGGATATTGGAAGTGCCGAAGAAGCTCCCCACCGCGGCATCGACCTCATCGGGCGTCAAGCGGCCGTTGCCATCCAGATCCGTCATGTCGGTGTCGCGGCCGGTGATATAGGTGCCGTTGTCGATCAGGTCCTGGGTGACACGGTTCCATCCGAGCGTCTGGTAGTAACCCTTCGATCGGAGGTACATGCCGCCCAGTTCGATCGACAGGCTATCGGACAGATCGTGCGTAAACGACGTTTGAACGAGCTTGTGATTGGGCTTGCGCCCGCGAATGAAGTGGCCCGAATCCTCAAGTTCACCATAAAGCGACAGACCGGCGTAGCGTCCCCCCAAATAGAACGGCACTTGCAGTTCCGCAGTATACTTGTTTTTGTCATAGCTGCCGGTGGTGTAGCTGACCTCGCCCGATAGCGCTTGGCCCTTCTCGGCGGTCCTTGGATAGAAATTAAGCAGGCCGCCGATCCGGCTCGCCCCGTAGATCGCCGGAGCCGGGCCACGGATCAGTTCGATACGCGAACTGGCACCGATAGGCGCGGGAAACATGCCGTCGTTCTGCACGCGCTTGAAGCCGCGGAAATAGGTGTCCGAAATGCTGCCGCGGATGCTGACGGCACCGGGAACCCCAAAGAAGCTACCGCCAAAGGTGCCCGGCGACGTTGTGACAAAATCATCGACGTCCTCGATCGAGTAACGATCCATGGTCGTGTCGCTGACGATGCTGATCGACCGAGGCGTTTCAACGAGCGGTCGCGTAACGCCAAGGACCGAATCCGTTCTCTGCAGCTTGAGAAGTCCAGCGGGGTCGGCGGTTACGATGATCGCGTTTGCCTCTTCGTGTCCGTCCGGGGCGACCGTCTCGGGCGGCTGCGCTGCACCGTCCTGGGCCTGCGCTGCGGTGGCAAGCATCAGGGGGGAAAACGCGGTCGCCATCAGTGCCGAACGCAATACTCGGGTAAGCCGAAGTTGGCACTCCGGCACGGCAACCGCCGTAAGGGCAGGATTGGTGTCTTGCGGCCCCGTCGCGGCACTGAAATTCCGAATCATTTTAGGCTCCCCGAATGTGTAGTGTCAGGCAGCAACTCGTTTGCGACACCCTTGCGGGGCGTCCCGGCTGCAACCCTCTACGAGCTGTCTTCACTTAATCGTTAAAGTAACATCCGCAAGAATCTGGATGTTGTCAAGAGGGGTTCGCGACTGCTGAAAAATGCGTCGCAAAAGGCCATTCAGCTAATCAGAAACGCCAAGCAGATCAGTTGGATAGATTTCTAAGTGAGCCGCGCTGGGACAGGTGCATGTCAAGTGAAAGGCTGATCCTCGGCGCATTGTCGCCCTCGACTCGCCGCAGCAACAGCTCAATTGCCTGCTTGCCAAGGGGCGCGAAGGGCTGCCGGACGGTAGCAAGCCCGGGGGTCGCAAGGCTAGCCCAACTGATATCGTCGAAGCCGACCACCGACACTTCATCCGGCACGCGCGCACCTTGTCCGTACAGAAAACGCATAACCCCGAGAGCTATGAGGTCATTGGCGCAGATGATGGCCGAAGCGCGATTTTTGCAGACTGCTTCGCGCACGTCCGCACAAAGGTTGATCGAGAAGGAATTCTCCATCTCCCACGCAATCGTGCCCGCTTTTGAGAAACGGTCGACAAAACCGTCGCGGCGCATGCGCGCGCTGGAGAGCGACATCGGCCCGGTCACCATGCCGACACTGTGGTGCCCCAGGGCAAGCAGGTGCTCGGCCAATTGGCGCGCGCCCCCATAGCTGTCGGCCGAGACGGAATCATAATCGGGAAGAGGACGGTCTATTGCAACGATGGGCACCTCGCCCTTTAGCGTGGCCAAACTGTCAACCTCCGTCGCCGGGCACCAGATGATCCCGTCGACCCCGCGCGCGAGCAGGTCTTCCGCACCGCTGCGTTCCCAATCGGTATTGCCATGCGAATCGATCAACAGGACGGCATACCCCGCTTCGTATGCGGCCATCTGAATGGGCTGGGCCAACAAAGGGAAGAAAGGATTGGTCAGATCGGGCAGGATAAGCCCCACTGTTCGTGTCTTGCCTGTACGGACCGCCTTGGCGGCCTGGTTTGCGCGGTATCCAAGCTGCTTGGCTGTCGCTCGTATCCGCTTGCTCATCTCTGCACCGACCGCGCCGGTTCCGTTAAGCACGTAGGATACCGTCGTTGCCGAGACGCCCACTTGCCGCGCTATATCTTGAAGGGTGGGTCGTTTGGCACTCGGGTTTCGCTTTGTCATGTGCCCATTAGATCCTTTGTCTGTGCAATCGGAAAGCCGTGCATCGGGCGGCGTCTCCATTCAATGCAATTGATGTCGCGGCTTGCAAAAGGCTCCCGCATCACTTAATCGATAAACTACGCCAACGCCATTCGGAATGCTACCCTCCACAAGCCGTTCTGATGACTGTTGGACTCGCAGGTCAAGGTGAACGGGTTCATATGAAAATCGCTATCGTCGGCAGCATCAATGCCGATATCGTCATCAATGTCCGCGAGTTTGCGGCACCTAACGAAACTGTCATCAGCGAGCAGGACTATGTCCTGTCGGATGGCGGAAAAGGGGCGAACCAGGCAGCGGCGGTCGCAGCGGCGGGGGCCGAGGCAAGTTTTATCGCGCGAATCGGGGACGACGAACTCGGAAATCGGGCGATCGCAAACCTGGTGCAGGCTGGAGTAAACTGCGAATTCGTTTCAAAAACCCCGCATGCCGCGACTGGCCTTGCTGCGATATTGGTCAACCGGCACGGCGACAATATTATCAGCGTCGCCGCAGGTGCCAATGCGCACCTTACTGCTGCGGATATATCGGCAGCTGAGTCTTCGATTGCGCAAGCGGACGCGATAATTGTCCAACTCGAGGTCCCGCTCCAAGCGGTCGAGGCTGCAATCCGCGTGGCTCGCGCCCATGGCGTCAAGGTCGTACTCAATCCGGCACCTGCACCCGAGGCGGCGCTTACCTTTCTGGGCGATGTCGACGTTCTCATACCCAATGAGAGCGAGGCGCGCTATCTGGCGGCTCTTCATGGCGCTGAGGATGCGAGCTTGGAAAACGCTGCCCGCGCGTTGCTGTCGGCTGGCGCGCGCAATGTTGTAGTGACACTGGGCGCCGATGGGTGTCTTCTCGCCACTGCTGAGGGGCTCCGCCACATCCCGCCCTATCCAGTGGAGGCTGTCGACACGACAGGGGCGGGCGACGTTTTTTGCGCATTTCTGACAGCAGCCCTCATTCGGGGTGCCCCGCTGGCGGCCGCAGTGGATGAAGCGTCGGCTGCAGCGGCACTTTCCGTAACGCGCCCACAAGCGCGCAAGCATTTGCCGACCGCAGCGGAGGTGATGGAATTCAAGACCGCGCGTCCCTGACCAACTCGCCGACGCCTGTCACCACACACCGGACTAGCAGGTTAGCCCTTGCCACAATATCGCGACCAGCGAGAGCTGCGGCGACGTAGGGCGTGGCATCCCCACCCCGCCAGTCCAGTGCTGCCTCGGTCGAATCTTAGGCGGCCTATTCTGAGCACCAGATGCCAATGCTCTCAAGGTTCATCAGAGCTGTCGGAATGGGCACCCCAGTGTGGTTTCGGTCAAGCTCGCCAGAATCTGCGTCGAGAGAAGTGAGCGGCGCACGCGATCATCCTGAGCTGGACGCGGAAGTTCGCGAAGCCACACGCACGGTTAAGGTCAAGGGGTGTCCACCTCCGCCACAATTGCTGCCCTGATTTTTCGCGGGCCGCGCGCCTATCTCAACTGCGCTCGAAAAATCCCCATATTCACGCGGAGCTCTGAGGTGCTGGAGCGTTTCGTAGTAGCCATCCGCCGAACCTTGCTCTTACCCACAAGTGGTCGCGGGCGTGATTCCGTTTATCGCGCGCCCATTGCCTGGCTGGAGTCGGTCATGATTCATTCTCCGGCACCTTCGGGCAGCGAGGTGCGGAGATGGAACAGAGCTGGGTGGAAAAGGAAACGGCTGAATCCAATTTGGGTGATGCGCGGC
>NZ_BMHK01000033.1 GCF_014640675.1 Novosphingobium endophyticum
AGCCGTTGGTGCGATCTGTTCCGCCGCTGGGAAGGTCGGCTGCCCTTGGTGATGCGCCAGAGCCATGCCGGCGGCGAAAGGATGTTCGTCGACTATGCCGGCGACGCCCGGTAGCTCCAATTGACGTCAGAACCGGGCGCGAATGCCGCCCAGCGCCAGGCGCGGGGCGCCCGGCCGTGCCCCAGCCGGGGAGAAGCCGGCATTATAGGCGACGTCAAACAGGTTCTGCACCGTGCCGAACAGCGACACATTGCGATGCAGATCGATCTCCGCCGACAGGTCGACGAGCACGCGATCGTCGATTCGGTCCGACGCGACGATCGGCCCCTGTCCGGCAGTGGCGCGCGCCTTGCCGACCCAGTTGAGCGTCGCATTCAGCCGCGCAGCCTTCGTCGCCAGTCCAGCGTTCACGGTCATCTGGTGTTTCGAGATATAAGGCAGGTGGTCGCCCGCCGCCACCGTGCCCCAGGGCTCATAACCGCTGACGAAGCTCGTTTTGAACTTCGCGTCGGTATAAGTGTAGGCGAACGATACCGGCACCTCAAAACCGTTCGTGGCGATGCTGCCGAGCGTCCGTCCGGCGCTCAGCTCGATGCCCTTGACGTCGACTTTGCCGCCGGCGAACTGATCGCCGATGTTGCAGTTGCCGCCGGTCGAGGCGGTGCAGGTGCCGACCAGGTTCGAATAGTCGTTGAAGAAGCCGATAAGGTCTGCGCGCCAGCCATTTGTTCCCAGCTTGACCCCCGCTTCATAGTTCCACGAAGTCTCGGGATCGACGGTCGATCCGGGTGCGGGGCTGGCAAAACCGCGATGCGCGCCCGCCACGATGCGGACCGCGTCGGCCATGCGCCAGGTCGCCGAAATGCCGGGAATGAAGACGTCGACATTCGACTTGGCGACCGTAGTCGCGCCCGAGCGATCGGGATCGGTCGTCGCCCAGCGGGTCTGCCGCAGGTCGATCGTCTCGTAGCGCAGGCCGGGTACGAGCGTCAGCGGCCCTGCCTCGATCGTGTCGCGGATGAAGAAGGCCCAGGCCTTGGCATCCCCGATACGATTGTCCTGGCTTCCCGGCGTGCCCGCCGAGGTCAGCACCATCCGGCCATCCACCATCTGATAGTGGTCATCCTGCTGGAGGCGGTCTTCGTCGTCCTCATGATAGCGGGCGGAGAGTTCGAGCACATGGCTGATCCCGCCGGTATCGAAACCCGCGGTCAGCACGCTCTGCACGCCCGTCGCCTGATATACGCGGTTGTTATTGCGCACGCGCAGCGCACCCGCGCGGCCGGTGAAGCCGTCGGCGCCGATCAGGTCGGCTATCTGCAAGGGATTGGCGTCGGGATTTTCGAGCACGCTGCTGATCGACACCCAGCCGGTGTCGGCGGTGTTGCGCACATCGTTGAGCTTGTACCAGGCACGCGCCGTGTCGGTGCGGTAGGCAACCGTCGTCAGGTTCACATCGGGCGAGATGTCGAAACGATGGCTGAACTGGTAGGTCTTGTGCTTCGCGTTCATCACATCGGCCTTGCTGCCGTTGTAGCGCCGGTAGGGTGATGCCGCGAAGTCGGCGAGGGTGAGGCCCAGATAGGTCTCGTGGCTGGTCTCGTCGTAATTCTGGTACTTGAACTCCAGCGCATGCCGGCCGTCGGTCGAGCGCAGGCCCAGCTTCACCGTCCAGTCGGTGATCTCGAAGCCGGTGTCGCCGCCGATGTCGAGCTTCTTGAATCCGTCCGAATGCTCGTAGAGCCCCTCGGCAAGCGCGCCGATCTCAAGCCCGCCACCCAGCGGCGCCCAGCCGCCGACCCAGCCATGCGCGCGCCGGCCGTCATGATTGCCTGCCAGCAGCTCGGCCTTGCCGGCCGCCGTTCCGACATCGACCTCGGGGATCGGGGTCGAGAAGAGGTTGAGCGCGCCGCCGACGGTCATCGGGCCATACTTGATCGCCGCTGGTCCCTTGGCGACCTCGACGCCAGCCATGCGGGCCACGCGCGGGAAGTAGTAGGCGGCGGGCGCCGCATAGGGCGCCGGTGCGATGAGCACGCCGTCTTCCATGACCGCAATGCGCGCGCTGCGGTCGGTGCCTGAACCGCGGATACCGATATTGGGGCGCAGACCGAAACCGTCCTCTTCCTGAACATAGACGCCCGGCACCTGCCTCAGGATGCGGTTGACGTCATTGTAGGAGAAAGTCTCCAGATCGGCGGTATCGAGCCGCTGGACCGAGCCGCCGATGTCGAGCGTGTCCGCCTTCGTGCCCGTGACGACGATGCTTTCGATGATGCGACCGCTGCTATCGGCCTCTTCCGCCATGGCAGGCGCGCACCACAGCGCTACGCCGATCACCATCGCTTGCCGGCTCACACCCGATTTCCAAAGACTCACTGAACTGCCCCCTGATGCTGCATTCGATTTCGGGTTCCGTTAATGCTAGTCAGAACCATTCGCAACACATAAGCACCGAAAATCGAAATCGCCTTCCCGATAACGTCTATCCAGTCCAGTGAGAGGCGGCGGGTTTCGAAGAACGGTTCAGGCAGCGGGAACGGCAACAATGTCGGCCGTGACTGCCATTGCTGGCATGCGCGAGGCTGCTAAACCTCGCGGGCCAGTTGCGATATCCAAGGGACGGATAGCTCGCCGAACTTCTCAGTTCCGAAACTGATAACTGTTCGATCGTTCCGGCGAGCAATCGCCCGGTAAAAGCTCAGCGATTGACCTGCCCGGCTGGCAAGCATCCGCTTGCATGCCGATGTCCGGATGAGGACCATATGCTGCCATCTTGGCCGCAAACCAGCGCACCCAGTCGTCTGCCCCCCGCGATCATCTCGGCAACTTCGACATCGGCGTAAGATGATGATCAGATGAGCCCTCGGGACATCGCGCGCTCCCTAAAAAGACGGGGGCCCACGGATGCGCCAGAGTGATTTCGAAGCAGGTGGAGTCACCTGTAGACCAGGAAATCACCGTAAAACGAATGCATAGAGTGTCGGCTTTTATGCAATCAAAGTCGGAAGCACTCTAGGCCCCGCAGTTGCTCAGATATCGTCGCCTAGGGCACCCTTTATCCTGCCCTTGAGCTGCTGGCCTTTGCCTTTCAGCTCCTGACCTCGGCCTTCGTCGCGCGTCTTGGGGTTGGCGCTCTTCTGCTTGATCTTGCCGGCCGCCTCGTTGAGGTTGCCTTTAGCCTTGTCTTTCAGTTCACCCACAGGGACTCTCCTTCCAAAGCAGGCGCGGTTTGCGCTGCCTGCAAACCTAACTGATGGGCAATCACTGCGTTCCAATAGAGCGAGGTTTTCGCGCGACCAAACCCGTGATGGAGCCGGCGATGGGGATCCCGACACGTCCGCTGACCGGGTGGACATGGCCCGGACCCGCGAATGGATCCATGCCGGCCGAACGCTCCAGATCGCCTATCGCAACGAGTCTACTCATTGTCTGGTGCGGAAGGAGCGGACAGCTGGGGGTAGCGATCCAGGATCGCGCTGGCGACGCCGTTGGTCCAACCGAACCCGTCTTGCAGCTCATATTCACCGCCGCCTCCAGGCAACCGCTCTTCGACATCGTATTTCTCCAACATCTTGCCCGTCTCGCCATAAGTGCCGGCAACGGTCGCGATCCAGCGCGAAGCGATTGTCCGGGCCAGACCTTCATGACCATTTCGGTTTAGGCCGGTGATCGCGATCCACTGAAGCGGCGCCCAGCCATTGGGAGCATCCCATTGCTGGCCGGTACGTTTCCGAGTGGTTCGCAGGCCGCCGGGCGCGAGTAGTTGTGTCTGTGTGATATCGGCAACCGCCTGTGCCTGGCTCGCCCCGGCCATGCCCACGAACAGCGGATAAAGCGTTGCGGCAGAGAGTGTGGTCGTGGGCTCGCGTTCTTCGATCAGCCAGTCCGCATAGTACCCCTTGCCGGGTTGCCAGAGGAAGCGGTCCACCGCCGCCTTGCGCCGGGCCGCCAGCCGAGTGAAGTTTCTGGTGCAGGCAGTGTCGCTTGCCCGCTCGCAACCGTCGGCGATGCGCTTCTCCACCGCCCAGAGCAGGGCGTTGAGATCAACAGGGACAATGTCCGTCGTGCGAATGGTCGCGAGGGTCCTGCCATCGGCAAGCCAGCGTGACGAGAAATCCCAACCGCTCTCGGCGGCGGCGCGCAAGTCCCTATATACTTGTTGCGCGTGGCGCCTTGGCGCTGCCCTCGCGGTTGCCCGGTCCTCGGCAAAGGCTTCGTCGCGCGGACGGTCGCGATCGTCCCAGTAGCGATTTAGAAGGTTCCCATCGGGCATGCGTACGACGCGCAAGCATGCGCTTTCGCGCCGGGCGCAATCTGCCCCGGTCATCCAGAAGTCATATTCGGTGCGAAGCACTTTCAAACGCCGCGCCTGCACGGCCCTATCGGGGTTCTTCGAGATATCGAGCATCAGCCCGAAGAACGGCGGTTGCGAGCGGCTGAGATAATAGGTTCGGGTGCCGTTGGGGATATGACCGAAGCGCTCGATCAGGCTGGTGAAATCCTCGAGCATGGATTCCACCAGCTCGTCCTCGCCATCAGCGGCAAGCCCCAGCATCGTAAAATAGCTGTCCCAGTAATAGATCTCGCGGAAACGGCCCCCGGGCACGACGTAGGGCTTAGGCAGCGCGATACGCGATTCTCCGGGCACGACGGGCGCCGGCTGACGGACGAGGTGCGGCCAGAGCGCGCGGACATGGTCGCGCAAGCTGGTCCGCGCTGCGTCGTTGACGCCCGGAACCTGGAAGTGGCGGAGCACGAAGGCCTTGAGCGCTGCATCATCCTTCGGCGGCTTGGCGCGATAGTCTGCCATGATGCTATCGGGCGCTTTGCGCGGCACCGCATCGGCGAAGGTCTTGCTATCGTCGAAGATGCGGCGTTCCTGCACCGCGACGAACAGATCGCTGTAGAGATCGGTCGGCGACGACGGCTTCGTGTTGCCGAGCTCGGCGAATGCCAGGAGTAACACAACCGCTTTCGATAAGCGGTGGATGGCTTGCTTCATGGCAACTCCTCCCTGAACTCCAGGATCATTGCAGAAGGTCGACTTTACGATTTTCTCTGTCGCGCTTCACCCGGTTAAGCCCAGCAGCAGTCCGGCCATGATGGCCAAACCGAGCACCTTGATGACATTCCACTTGAAGCGGAAGATCAGGACAGCGGCAAGCACCGCCAGCAGACCCGCCCTCCAATCGAGACTGGACCAGTCAGGATCGTAAAGCCGCAATGGTCCGACGTGGCTTTCGCCAACCCGGCCGAACAGCACATGGAGCAGGAACCACAAGGTCAGGTTGGCGATTACGCCGACCACGGCGGCGGTCAGGGACGCGAGCCCGCTCCTGAGCCGCCGGGCATGCTCCATCCGTTCAATCCACGGCGCGAAGGTGAAGATCCACAGAAAGCAGGGCGCAAAGGTTACCCAGGTCGTGAGGACGGCCCCCAGCAGTCCCGCCACCAGCGGCGTGAACGGCTCGGGCGCGCGGAAGGCGGCAAGGTAGCCGACGAACTGGGTGACCATGATGAGCGGGCCGGGAGTGGTTTCCGCAAGACCCAGGCCATCGGCCATCTCGCCCGCCGAAACCCAGCCATGGCCCTGCACCGCTTCCTGCGCCATGTAGGCAAGAACGGCGTAGGCCCCGCCAAAGGTGACGACGGCAAGCTGCGAAAAGAAGGCGCCGATCTTCCACAGGACATGCCCCTCGCCGAGCGTGACGAGCACGAGTGCCATCGGCATGGCCCAGATCAGTCCCCAGATCAGCACCGCCCGGATCGAATCTCTCCAGGGTCTCGCGCCTGCGACAGGGGCAGATCCGCTGGCCTTGACCGCCAGCCATTCGGGGCGGGCATGGGCAACTGCCATGCCGATTGCGCCGGCACCGAGCACGACCAGCGGGAACGGCAGGTCGAAGAAGAACAGGGCCACGAATGCGAGTGCTGCCAGCATCCACTTGAAGCCGGTGTCCAGCGCTCGGCCGGCGATGCGCAGCAAAGCCTGCACCACAATTGCCAGCACCGCCGCCTTGATTCCGAGGAACGAGGCCGCGAACCAGTCGAGCCGCGCCGCAAGGACATAGAATATCGACAGTGCCAGGATCACGAGTGCACCGGGGATCACGAAAAGCAGGCCCGCTGCGAACCCGCCGCGCCATCCGTGCAGCTTCCATCCTATCCACGTCGCAAGCTGCTGGGCTTCCGGCCCCGGCAGCAGATGACAGAAGTTGAGCGCATGGAGGTACTGCTCCTCGCTTACCCATTCGCGCTCATCGACCAGTTCGCGGTGCATCAAGGCGATCTGTCCGGCCGGCCCGCCGAAGCTCAGGCAGCCGATACGCGCGAAGACCCGCACCAGCTCTGCAAATGTAGGAGAGGCATCGATCTGTTGGTCCACCACACCGTCCATAATGCCTTTGTCCGAGAAAACCGGACCGAAAGGCAACGCTTGGGCGAACCGCCTGACCGGGAGGTTGCGTGCCCCGGTCTGGTCCGAATATCCGAAGCAATCGGTTTCGCGCAATTGAAAATGCATCTTCCGTCGAACGCATCCGGGGCTTCCCGGGCAGGGCGCATACCTCTTTCGGGTAATATGCTTAACAACCTGGGAAGGATACGCCTTACGGGCGCGTCGTGTTGATTCGATATTCGGGTTGAGTCCCTGGCATCGAGGTTGATGAACGCCAAAACGCCACGCTACTGATTGTTCTATAACTACAGGCGTCGCACACAGAAATATAACCGAAACATTTCTGTTTCCCTTGTTCGAGATTTTAATTCGGTCTCGAGTAATGTTTCTGATCGTCATTCCGCGAATCGCAGCACCGGTAGTTTTTCACTTTTAAGACGGTGTTAAATGCTCGGCGCGGCGATCAGCCTGTCGGAGTATATCAGTATGCGGGAAGATATGAGGCCCGGATACGTCTCTGTGGAGAATGCGGCCGGCAATGCCGAAATGGCGTTCACCACTCCCCCCCGGGTCAGCGTTATCGTGCCGGTCTGGAATCGGCCAGCGGATATCGAGCGATGCGTCAGGTCCCTTCAGAGACAAACTCTGCCGGCGACCGATTATGAGATCATCATCGTCGATAACGGCTCCACCGATTCGACAGTCGAGGCCGCTCGCGCTGCCGGGGTTTGCGTACTGATCGAAACCAGGCCGGGTTCCTATGCGGCGCGAAATCTGGGCCTTGCCGCGGCAAGGGGCAAATACGTCGCGTTTACCGATTCGGATTGTGCCGTGGACGAAACCTGGCTTGAAAGAGGGCTTGAGGCACTCGATGGCCATCCGGGCTATGCCGTCGTGGCTGGCCGAATTGAGCTTTCCGCGGAGGATCTTCTGGCATCGTCCCCGGTGTGCGACACCTATGAGCGCATTTTCGCCTTCAAGCAGGAGCGGAATGTTGCCCGCGGCGCGGCCTGCACCGCCAACTGGTTCAGTCACACGGAACTGCTCCGGCAGGTGGGAGGCTTCAGGAACGACCTCAAGTCCGGCGGTGACTTCGACCTCACCCGGCGGCTCAAGGCGGCGGGTCATCCGATCCTCTATGCCCCTGACGCTGTGGTGGTCCACCCGGCCCGGGCGTCTCTTCGGGAACTGTGCTCCAAGGCTCGTCGGGTGATTGGCGGCCGGATGATGACGCATCGCGACCGCCGCAATCCCCTGCATTGGTGGGCGGCGTTGACGATCGATACCGCACGCCGCTTCAAGACCATGCTTGGCACGAGATGTTCCCTGTTCATGCGCGCCAGACTTTCCACACTGCTGATGATTCTTTTCGGGGCGGGATGCTGGGAGGTGCTGCTGGTCACATTGGGGACCGAGCCGCGTCGCGCCTGATGCAACCCGACCACGGCCAGTCCCCTGTTGCCGCGCGGGCGGGCTCCGATGACGCCCCCTTGAGAGCAAGCAGGGTAATCGCCGGGCCATCCGCAGTCCCTGGGGGGAAAGCTGGTCCGAGAGTGGTCTATCTGGTTCGGCGCTTTCCGGTGCGGTCCCAGACTTTCGTCACCAACGAGATCCTCGATCACCTTCGGGCCGGCGCCGATATCGGCGTGGTTGCTTTTGGCGCCAAGGCCACCGCAGACTTTCCGCTCGAAGATGTCGACCCTTTGATCCGGCCGCGCGTTACCTATCTCGATATGCCGCGCGAGAGCAAGGCGCGCGCCATGGCAATTCTGCGACTGCTCATGCGGAGGCCGCGGCTGCTGCCTCTCGTGCCGCGGGCGGTCTTCCTGGTTCCAACGGAGGGCAGGCACGCGAGCCTGGGGGTGCTACTGCTTGCGCTCCAGCTGGCGGAAACCATCGGGGCAGCCGACGTCGTGCACTGCCATTTCGGCAATGTCGGACGCCTCGCCGCCCTGATCCTGCGGCTGGGTCGCTGGCGGGCGAAACTGGTGACCACCTTCCACGGTTACGACGTCAGCAAGGAAGCCTACCAGCCGCTCGGCCGCTACTATGCCCCGTTGTTCGGGCGCGGTGACCTGTTGCTCACGGTCAATTCGATCTGGGCCGAAAGGCTGCGGGCCGCTGGCGCGGATCCAGCCAGAATTCGGGTGCACCACATGGGCATCGATTCCCGCGTCTTCGAAGAATCGCGCCCCCACGGCGCGGAGCACGTTCGCTTCTGCATGGTTGGCCGAATGGTCGAGAAGAAGGGCCATGCGATCGCGCTTCAGGCTTTGGCCCTGCTGCGCAAGAGTCGCCCCGAACTGGCGATCCGCCTGGAACTGGTGGGAGATGGGCCGCTGCAGGAATGTCTCAGAGCACAGGCTCGAGCTGGTCGGCTGGAGGACGTCGCGATCTTTCGGGGGGCGTTGAGCCATCGACGCGCGCTCGAGGCGATCAAACAAGCCGATGTCTTCGTCCTGCCATCCAGAACGGCGGCGGATGGCGACATGGAAGGCATTCCCGTAGTCCTGATGGAGGCCATGGCCATGGGGAAACCGGTCATATCGACAAGGCACAGCGGCATTCCCGAACTCGTCGAGGACGGAACGAGCGGTCTCCTGGCGGATGAAAATGATGCATCCGGAATTGCCGCCGCCATGGAGCGTCTGGCGGATAAGCCCGATCTCGGGACTCGCCTGGGCACGGCGGGGAGGCGCGTGGTCCTGGCAGAGTTCAACGCCGTCACCCAGGGCGAACGCTTGCGCGGCCTCTATGCCAGTCCACCACGAGAAAGGGCATAATCATTTCATGGAGATGAAGTGGTATTGGCCTATCATGCGGACGGGGTTGGCGAATGGAAGGTTGCCGATGGATTCCGTATCAGAAGCCGACGGCCCCTCCATGGCGGCAAGGAATCCCGAACCCGACAAGCGCAGTTATGGAAAAGTAGCGGCACGCGGCGCCGCCTACTCGGGCGTCGCCCAAGGGCTGAAGCTGTTCCTGTCGATGGCATCCATCGTCGTGGTTGTCCGGTTGCTCAGCCCCTCGGACTTTGGCGTTATCGCCATGACGACCCCGATTACGGGCTTCATCCTGATCTTCCAGAACCTGGGTTTGAACCAGGCGGTCGTGCAGGCCCGCACGATCACGGAAGAACAGACCAATGCCTTGTTCTTCTACAATCTGGCGGCCTCCGCCGCGATCGCACTCGTTTTCCTGGCGATCGCCCCGCTTGTCGGGCTGTTCTATGGAGACCAGCGACCCGCGCTGATAACGGCCGCCAGCGCGCTGACGGTGCTGCTCACCGGCACGACCCTGCAGCACACGGCCTTGCTCAACCGGGCCATGCGGTTCCGCGCGCTCAGCTTCGTCGAAGTGGCGGTGGCGGCGGCCAATCTGGCGTTCACGGTAGGCTTCGCGATCTGGCTTCGAAGTTACTGGGCGCTCTGGCTCGGGGCGTTGTGCGGGGCCATCGTCAATACCGTGCTTGTTTGGCGTATCGGCCGCTGGCGCCCGTCTCGCAGGATCGTGTGGGGCAGCGCGCGCGACATGGTGAAATTCGGCGCCAATCTCACCGGCTTCAATATCCTCAATTTCATCAGAAAAAATATCGACAACGTCCTGATCGCGAAAGTGTGGGGTTCGTCGGCACTCGGTCTTTATGACCGGAGCTACAAGCTGATGATGTTTCCGCTGGAGAAGGTGAATTCGCCGTTGGCGCGGGTTATCCTGCCGGCGCTGGCGCGCGTTCAGGATGAACCTGCCCGCTATCGCCGGATGTTCCTGTTGTCGATACAGGCGCTTTCCATTTGCTCGGTGCCCGGCATCATGGCTGTCGCCATGTGCAGCGATATAGTGATACCGCTGCTTTTCGGCGCGCGCTGGTCAGACGCAATTCCGATATTCTTCTGGCTGAGTCTGGCGGCCGTGTTGCAGCCGGTTTCCAATGCCACAGGATGGCTGTTCATCAGCTCGGGCCGAACCAGGGAAATGTTTCGATGGGGCCTCTGTTCGACCCCTGTCACCATCGGCGCCTTCCTGATCGGCCTCCCGTGGGGGCCGGTGGGCGTCGCGAAGGCCTATTTCCTGAGTCAGGTCGTCACGATCCCGGCGCTCTATTACTGGTGCACGCGCGGCTCACCGGTAACGGCTCGGGACTTGTATGCGGCAATCCTCCCCACCCTGCTCGGCGGCATTCTGGCGTGGTGTCTCGTCCTCGTTGTCCGCCAGCATCTTTCCGGAGCCCTGGTCGTCCCGATAGCCATCGCCGGCTCCTACGGCTTCAGCATCGCAGTCCAGTCGGTGACGAAGAAGGGAAGAGCCGCACTCGTCGAAATGTTTCGCCTCATTTCCGCAGCTCGCGCTTAGGGCCACGCATATATGGAAACCGCTGTCCGATCCCATCAGACACCGCGCCGGGGCGCTAGGACGGCCTTATGGGCTCTGGCCCTGTTCCTGGCGGCCCTGCTGGTACGCATTCTCTGCAGCGCGGCCATGCCGCTCCATACCGACGAGATATTCCATATCCTGGCCGCCACGTCATGGGCGGAAGATGGCAGTTTTCGCTTTGGCGACGGTAGCTATTCACGCGCCTGGGTCTACACCATTCTGGCTGGCGCAAGCTTCGAGGCTTTCGGGCAAACCAATGTCTTCCTTGCGCGCCTTCCCGCCGTGATCGCGGGCGCACTGATGGTGCCGGTGCTGTTCGTCTGGATGATCAGATCGGCTGATCGGACCGCAGCCTGGCTAAGCGCGCTTCTCCTGTGTTTCGCGGAACTGGCGATCCGGTCATCCGATTTCGCGCGTTTCTATTCGCTCCAGGCGTTGCTTGTGCTGGTCGCCGCGGCAATGGCCTATCGGTTCCTGCTGGAACCCTCGCGAAGAAAGGTCTGGCTTCCCCTGCTGGCGCTTGCCTGCCTGGCGCTTGCCGCGCAGCTGCAGGTCACCACCATGATCGCGGCCGGCGCCATGGGTCTATTCCTTGTCCTCTACCTCGCCACGCGGCAGCGCACCCGCGCAATGCTGGCCGACGCGAAGACGCGAAACCTGATCCTGGTGCTGGTCGCCATCGCGGCGGCGGGGGCGGCCGTGGTCGGATATCTTGCCCTGCCCATGCTACTCGAAGCCGAGCCCTGGGCCGAGAAAAACAAGTCCAACTATCTCTACTATCATATCTTTCTCAGCCGGGATTACCGCCTGTTCTGGTATCTCATACCAGTCGCCTCGATCCTGGCGCTGTCGAGGTACCCGCGCCTCGCCGCCTACTGCCTTGTCATGTGGCTTGTGCCTCTGGTCGTGCATTCGTTCGGTGGAATGAAGGCTGACCGCTACATATCCTATGCATTCCCCTTCTTCATCGCCCTGTGGGGCCTGGCGTTCGCCGCCGCCGTGCCCTGGCTTCGGCCGGCGATCGTCCAGATTGTCGAAAAACTCGCATGCTTCACGGGCCTGCGCGTGGGTGAGCGGTGGCAGGGTATGATAACGGCGCTCGTTCTGGTCCTATGCGCGATATCAGCGACCGCCGTTAACAAGATGCTTGTCGAAAGCCCGAAACTGATCGCGAAAGGTGCGATCCGTTTCGCGCGCGATCCCGCAAGCACCTTCGCCAATCCGCCCGATCCGAACTGGAGCGACAGGCTGGGTGTTCTTCGCCGTGACATGAACGAGGGCGCGGTGTTGGTCAGCGTGGATGAACTGCGGACCCAGTTCTATTTGGGAACGCCGAACTTCGGCATGTACCTTCCCCCCGCCTCGGTCACGACCGCGCGGAACGGCTTTACGATTGACGTCCGGAACGGCCGGCCCGTCCTCGAAGACGTGGATGATCTGGCGCGCGTCGTATCGTGCACCAGCAGAGGCGTTCTGGTGATTCCGGCGCGAAGATGGCTTCAATTCGGTTTCATGGATGAACCCATGGCGGAGTTCATCAAGGCCAGATTGCGGCCTGGGCCGCCCCGGATTCCCGAATTCCACGTATTTCGTTGGCAGCATCCGGCGAAAGTCCAAGGGTGCCAGGCAGTCCAGAGTGAAGCAAGAACTGGCACTGCGCACGCCGAGCGATGATGCCGCGGACCGCCGCCTCACTGCCTGCTCCGTCAAGGATGGCTGGAAGCAAACGTGCAATAAAAGCAACGAGGGTACTCAATGTGGACCGATTAAGTGCAAGTTGCACCAGTTACACGCTATGATATATTGGCTTATACCGGGCTGTGCTCGATCGCGAAGGTGACCGAAATGCGCTTGCAGATCGAGCAGTATCGCTTCCGATTGATTTCTTTAATCATAATCTTGGTTCTTGGCGCTCAATTGGTGGCGTCGTTTGGTCACGCGAATCGATTTTTTCCCTTCATGTGGTACCCCATGTATGCGGAGGCACATTTCGAAGGGGAGAGAATAAATGTTGAGCACCGCATTTATGCGGTCACCCGGGATGGAAGGCGCCACTATGTTGATCCAGTCTCGGATCTCGAGATAGATTTTTGGCGATATGAGCGCCGTTTTGCGCGCCCGCTGCGGGATCATAAACTGGAGAACATCAGACCCATTCTGGAAATGGTAGTTGATCGGTATCCCACTTTTACAGAGCTTCAAGTGGAAGATTACCCGATGATTATTACCAGAGAGGGGCCGAAACCGGTGCCGAAGCGCACGATCTCCGTGGTCCGAAGGGAAGACGTCGACGAGGTTCTGCGATGATGGCTGCTTCGCTGGCTGAGAAATGGAACAGATACTGGTTTCGCGAGGGGCCACTGCTGGACCTTGCCATTCTCCGTATCATCGCTGTCGGCACCCAACTGGGGCTCATGCTGTTCGACAGCCGTTATGGGCTGGATAGTCTGAGGAAAATTGGCGATTTGCCGGATTCGTACTATCAGCCCTTGCCTTTTCTCAGGCCAGTCGTTGCCTTGCTGGGAGGGCACAACTTCTCCGTTTGGGAGATGCAGACCATCCAGGTCGCAACGCTTATCGCTGGTTTTGCCGCACTGGTTGGTCTTTGGACCAGATTCAGTCTTTTCCTGTTCGCCGCAGGGGTCGCCCTTGTTCAGCTCTGGGCGCTTTCGCACGGCGACATACATCACCCCGAGGCCGCGATGGTGATCGCACTTGGAGTCTTGGCTCTTTCTCCCGCAGGAGCGGCGATCTCGCTGGACGCGTGGTTGAAGCGCGGCAGTTTTCAGCAACAGCTCATGAGTACGAGCAGGGAGGCCAAGTGGCCGATCCTGGTCATTCAGTGGCTGTTCGGTCTCATGTACCTGTCAGCATCGTACTCGAAGCTGGCGATAGGCGGATTTCAATGGGCGAATGGGATCACGCTGCAATACTATCTCGCAATGGATGGCTTGCGCTGGAATTCGCTTCTAGGCCTGTGGCTGAGCCAGCACCATTGGCCGAGTTTGATCGGGCAATGGAATGTACTTGTCTTTCAAAGCACATTCTTCCTTTCGCTCCTGATTCCCAAGTTGAAATGGATCTACGTGCCCATCGGAATGGTCATGCATGTCGGCATATATCTGATGCTCAAAGCGCCGTTCTGGCAGTGGACCGCGTTGTACCTGGTGTTCGTCCCCTGGACCGCGGCGCTCATCTACGTGAAATGGATACCGGAGAGCGCGGAACGTCAGGCGGAACTGGCGAAGGCGAGCGCGGGATGAATTCGGCTTCGCGGCCACCGGAGGCAGGGGCTTCCACCGATGGCGCTGCCGACGCCACCTATCTGATCTACGACGGTGAGTGCCCCTTCTGCTCAGCCTACGTGAAGCTCATGCGCCTTCGCGAAAGCGTCGGTCCGGTTCGTTTGATCGATGCACGCGAGGGCGGGCCCGAAGTACTCAAGGTTCAAGCCATGGGCATGGATCTCAATGAGGGAATGGTCTTCCACTACTGCGGTTCCCATTATCATGGAGCGGACGCGCTGAACATCATGGCGCTTTTGAGCGGCAGTCAATCCTGGTTCAACAAGCTGAACGGCAGGTTGTTTCGGTCTCGCACGGTATCGCGCATGGTCTATCCGTTCATGCGCGCCGGCAGAAACTGTGTGCTGCGACTTCTGGGACGAACGAAGCTGCCCGCCTAGAGGCTGTTATGGACTAGCGACAAGGGCTGCAACCTGTTTGGTAATGAGCGTTTGCGAAGGCGACGAGGTGGGCCGGCGAGCGTTTGGGCATATCGCTCGTAAGCCTTGACGAGCCTTCGGAACCGGGCGGCCTCGGTTCAGCCGATCTCGACGGAATGAATGTCGGCGCGTGCCGTCCAATCGATCGATACTCTACCCGTTTCTTACGGGATTTCATACTCTTCCTTCACAATTCACTGCGGCTTCGCGGCCATCTTCGAAGCGAGCAGCAGCATCCGTTCCGGCTGCAGCTTGCCGGTCAGGGCATAGGCAAAAGGACCGCTTTCCCAGTAGGCAAGGGACCGGTCCTCGCGTCTCTCGGATAGCGGAATGGCCTCGGCGGGGGTCTCCGCCCGCTGTGCATAGAGCGCGACACGCTCCTGTCTGTCGGTCAGCAAAACGAGAGCCACCGAATTGCCATAGTCCGAAGGATAGACCTGGACATCCGTCACCCGCCAACCCGGTGGGACAGGGGGTAAAGCGAGACCTACCGATCTGCCTATCTCGGCCCGATCCAGCAACGTGCTTTCGATCTGCGAGTGCATTGCCTGTCGCGCCAGACTGGCGGAATAGGAGGCATCGGCTTCGTCGATGAAGCTTGCGGCCTGCGCCTGCTTCGACAGGTCCCCGAGTATATCGTGCCCGGTCCAACCGGTGGCCAGCAGCGCGGCAGCCGCCGCGGCGCGGCGCCACCCGGTGCGCCCCCCCGCGCTGGTCCTGTCCGGGAAGGCCAGGACCTTGCCGGTCCGCTTTCGGCCATGGAGCGTACCCTTGGTCCCGCCTGCGAGATGTGTAAATGCAATCTGGGGCCAACGCTTCTTCCAGCGCCTGGCGACAATGCGTTCCCCAGGCCGCGCGGCATCATCGAGGAGAACGATAGCGCCATCCGAAAGGCGATCGAACAGGCACTCGGCCGCACCCCTGACGAAAGGATGCACCGCCCAGGGCGGACCGTCGATGATGAGCAGGTCTATGGAATGCGGGACGTCGGACAGTTCGTACCAGGTGCCTGGCCAGTCGTCGATACAAGCGCCAAGCCGCGCATGCCGGATATCCGCGGATACGCCGAAGTCGGACAGCCACTGGCCGGTCGCGGACACGAACTGCGCATGCTGGTCGAAACTGACAAGCTTGCCGCCGCCGTTAAGCTCCAGCGCCTTGGCACATACCAGCGTCGATGCCCCCGCCCCAAGTTCGACCACGACCCGGGGGCGCAGATCCTCGATCGCATCGACAATACGGTGGAGGAAACGGGTATCGGCCTTCCAGCTTCCCAGGTTTGGCAGGGAATCTTCGGGCAGGTGCACGCGTTCAAGAAGCTTGCGCTTGCTCGCCTGCGTGCCTCCCCACAAGCTGCGCAAGAGCCACGGCCATCCAATCGCACCAAAGAACAGCCGGTAGGCCGTGTCCGACCAGGCGACATTATTGGGCTTCTCTTCTTCGCGCAACGCGCGCAGGGCTGTGACGTCTCGGGAAGTCATGCTGGCCGATACTCCGAAGGCCGATGTCCCGAGAACCGGAACCCGGCAACTGCCGCCGCCGCAGGGACAGCCGATCCCATCTGCCAGATAGTCATCGGTTTTGCATCATCCGCTGGTCGAAAATGACATTCTTCGCGACGCGCAGCAGGTTGGTCGGGCGCCGCGTATATGTGGATCTGCGAAAGTCAGAATCTGAATGAACAGTGGGTTTCGGCAACACGCACGCAGCGAGGGAGTGACCGATCTCATCAAGGCCCAATATCACTGTCCGAAGTCCGCAGCCGGTAGGCTTGACGTGGTGGAAAGCCGAGAGCGGTCGCGACGCGGTCGTTCCAGCCGTACGGATCTGACCGTATCGCCGGCTCGCCGTCCTCGCCAAAGATCACCGTCTGATAGATGAGCCTGACAGGGATCTCGCGCGGCAGCTTGACGAAGGTTTCCTTGCCGGTCGCACGAGCGCGTCGCCACTCTTCGAGAACGCCTTCGTCACGCGCGAGCATTTCGGCGAAGCCCAGCGCATCCTCCACTCGCACGCAGCCATGACTGCGCTGCCGCTGGACTTCCTGGAACAGGTGTTTGGCGGGCGTGTCGTGGAGGTAGATCCGATGCTCGTTTTTCATGTCGAACTTGACCAGACCCAGCGAATTTTCCGGTCCGGGCTGTTGAACGATCCAGCCGTCCTTCCACGCCATGTTATTGCGGCGCAGGTAGACGCCGCCTTTGCCCGCGATCTCCTTTCTCTCGATCGAGCGCGGGACGGTCCACGTCGGATTGGCGACAAGTCTGTAGATCGGCGATCTCAGTTGCGGTGTCTCGTTCTCCGGCTCGCCGACCACGACCTTGCGGCTGTCGGCGACCTTTCCGTCACGCCAGTAGATCAGCCGCCCGGAGGCGATGTTGACGTCAATGCGCGTGGGCGGCGCCTTGCGATCGAGCCAGCGCATGCGCTCCATTGCAACCGCCATGGCCCGCGCGCGATCGGCGTCGGACAGGTTGAGGACTTCCAGGGCATCGCTGCCGATCAGGCCGTCGGGCTTGATCCCGTAATCGGCCTGCATGCGCTGGGCCGCCCGGACCATCGCCGGGTTGTAGCGCTCGCCTTGCGCCGCGGTGCGATCGAGATAGCCAGACGCGACAAGCTGACGCGCAATCGCGGGAATGCGCGCGTCAGTGGTGCCGGGCTGCAGGGGCTCGCTCTTGTCGGGGATTGTAGGAGCCGGCGCGCCATCCTTTCTACGAAGCGCAAGATAGGCCTTGGAAAGGCTGCGATACTCTTGGTTCTGCGGTGCCAGACTGTCGATCCAGCCCCCGACTTTTCCAGCCTCCAGCGCTGTGGCAAGTCCGCGCAGCAAGTCGGGCTTCGGGCGAGGGACCGTGTAGACGTCGTAAAGCTTCGCAGGATCAGATGCACCGCGCGCCAATGCCGAGGCATAGCGCAGCGCACTTTGCGTCAGCGCCTGATCGCCTTCCACGCTGCCGGGCCGGCCTCCCACCGCGAACCGCATACGATCAAGGCCATGTAGGGCTCGCCGGTCGATGGCTTCGCGCAGCTGCCGCACGGCCGTATCGTCCCAGTGCAGCTGATCGATACTGGCCGGAGCCTCCGCCTTATCACGATATCCGGAAAGAAAATCGCATCCGGCAAGCGTGACTGTCATGGCCAGTAGCGAGGAAGCGATCACACCCTTGCGCACACGGATCTCCTTGAAATACCCGTGTGACAACGGAAGGGAGCGCCCAAGGTTTCAAGGCACCCGGACGACTTCCGGCGCCGAACGCAGCGCCAGTCTATGCTCGCGCGGCGAAGATCATCCTGCCCTTGCCGAGGAATCCGAATACGTCGTCGAGCTTGTTTTCACCCACGGCGAAGCAGCCCTGGCTGCGGCCCAGCTTGCCATGCGCCGCGACCATACCGTCGTTTGCATACCATGCACCATGGACGACGATGGCCCGGTCCAGGGCATTGTTGTTCGTCGGGTCAAGCCCGAGCAGGCGCTGCGATCGGCCGTGCTTGCCGACGTAATAGTCGTCGGTCAGAAATGCGCCCTCGCTCGAGGCGTTGGAGCCGAAAACGTTCGAGAAGCGCTCAAGGTAACCGGTGTGCCCTGGGTCCGAGCCGGAGCCGTGCGCCACGAGAAGCCTGGAAGCCTTGCCGCTGACGACGTCGAGGAAGTGCAGCCTGGCTTCGGAAGACGGAGCCGTGAAGTCGACGATGGCGATACGATCGCGCGCCTTGATCGTCTTGGAGTGCTCGTCGAGCGCGGCCAGCGCCCTTCGCAGGAGCTTGGGATCGACGGCGAAGGGCGACACCTCCGGCTTGCCATGCGGTGTGGCCGGTAGCAATGCAGGTGGAGCCGGCGGCGTCGGAAACGGCTTCGACGTGGACCGGGTAAGGGCGCCCACGGCAATGGCAGCGCCTGAACTCATCAGGGCGCGCCTGCTGAATCGGAACGGCAAATCGGCCATGACCCACAGTTATTTGGGGTCATGTGGCCGCATTTAAAGAGGTTGCCAGCTGATGCCGGCGTACGCTTCCATATAAATTGGTCGCGAAAATCACATTCTCTTGTGACTCTAGATGGATAGCATCCTGTGGATGAGGGAAATCGGATGGCGCGGACAAAAATAGCGAAATTGGATTTGTATAGCCTCCAGGTGGCCATCTTCCTCGGCCGAGATCGTTACACTCGACGCATGGGGGGTTCTCAACGTAATCGAACAACGCGATTGTGAGGAAGCCGGCGTGCTGCAGGACGGGCGCTGCTGGATAGAATGCCGGCCTGAAGCCATCCGGGATTGCCGCAACTCGAAGCGAACCCGCTCGTTTGTTTCGCCGACCCATTGAGCCGGCCGGAACCCGCCTGAAAGGACACCGAGATGACCGCGCCCCGCAAAAGCAAGACGACCATCGGCAAACACAAGCTCCATCCGGACACGCTGATGCTGAATTTCGGCTATGACCCGTTTCTCTCGGAAGGCGCGGTCAAGCCGCCGGTCTTTCTGACGTCGACATTCGTTTTCCCGACGGCTGAGGAAGGGCGCGATTTCTTCGATTATGTCGCGGGTCGCAGGGAGCCGCCGCCGGGACAGGGAAGAGGCCTCGTCTACTCGCGTTTCAATCATCCAAACGGCGAGATCGTGGAGGACCGGCTGGCGGTATACGAAGGTGCGGAAGCCGGCGTGGTCTTCTCCTCCGGAATGGGCGCGATCACGACGACGGTGCTGGCTTTCGCGAGGCCCGGCGACGTCATCCTTCATTCGCAGCCGCTGTATGGGGGAACGGAGACGCTTCTGGCCCGGACTTTCGCCAACCTGGGTATTGGCGCGGTCGGCTTTGCCGACGGCCTGGATCAGGAAGAGATCGCCGCGACCGCCGAACGGGCCAAGGCTTTGGGCCGGGTGTCGGTCGCCCTCATCGAGACTCCGGCAAATCCCACGAACAGCCTCGTCGACATTGCGCTTCTCAGACGTGTCTGCGACGCGATCGGCGAAACGCAGGGGCACCGACCGCTCCTGGTCTGCGACAACACGCTCCTCGGTCCCGTCTTCCAGCATCCGCTGGTCCATGGAGCGGACATCTCGCTTTACTCCCTCACAAAATATGTGGGCGGCCATTCCGATCTGGTCGCCGGTGCGGCGCTGGGGTCGGCATCGCTCATGCGCGAGATCCGGCTTCTGCGCAGCGCCATCGGCACCCAGCTGGATCCGCACAGCTGCTGGATGCTGAGCCGTTCGCTGGAGACACTGGGACTGCGCATGGAACGGGCGAACGCCAATGCCGCCGCTGCTGCCGCGTTCCTGCAGGCCCACCCGAAGGTGAACCGCGTGGCCTATCCGCCATTCCATCCCTCGGGCTCGCGTCAGGCGGAGGTCTTCGCCGCCCAGTGCAGCGGAGCCGGATCGACCTTCTCCTTCGATATCGAGGGTGGCCAGGCGGCTGCCTTCCGCTTCCTGAACGCGCTCCAGATCTTCAAGCTTGCCGTGAGCCTCGGCGGCACGGAGTCGCTCGCAAGCCATCCCGCGACCACAACGCATTCGGGCGTGCCTGCCGAGGTTCGAGATCGCATCGGCGTGCGGGAGGCCACCATTAGGGTGTCGATCGGCATTGAACATTCGAGCGACATCATTGCGGACCTTGCCCAAGCGCTGGACAGCGCCTGAACGATGAGCCCGTTTCAACATGGAGCGCTCGCTGTCGGCGCTCGCCTTACGCGCTATTACCCCGGAACCGAAACGACCTTGCTGACGCCCCTGCGGCTTGACGCTATGGCGCGTGGCATGAACACTTGTCGCCACGAATTCCATGAGCCCTTGCTGGTCGCGGCCTTGTACCGTTTCACCCGCTTCGAGGATTGCGCGGGCCTGCGCGCGCTACTTGAGCGCCTATGCCGTGAACAAGGCGTTCGCGGCACGCTGCTGGTCGCCGCCGAAGGCATCAACGGCACGATTGCCGGGACACGTGAGGGCATCACCAGAGTGCTCGAGCATATCCGCACCCTGCCGGACTGCGCTGACCTCGATGTCAAACTATCGAGCGCATCCGCCATGCCGTTCCACCGCATGAAGGTCCGTCTGAAACGAGAGATCGTCACGATGGGCGAGCCCGACATCGATCCTCGGACGAACGCCGGAACATACGTCGAACCCGAGGAGTGGAACGCGTTGATCTCCGACCCTGACACCATCGTCATCGACACACGCAATGACTATGAAGTTGCGGTGGGCTCGTTCGAGGGCGCGGTCGACCCGAAGATGGCCAGCTTCCGCGATTTTCCCGAGTGGTTCCGCCGCGAACGCAAGCGGCTTCTGGGCTCGGGCAAGTCACCAAAAGTCGCGATGTTCTGCACCGGCGGCATCCGTTGCGAGAAGTCCACGGCCTTCCTCAAGCAGGAGGGTATCGAGGACGTCTTCCACCTCAGGGGCGGCATCCTCAAGTACCTGGAGGCGGTGCCGGAGGAACGGAGTCTTTGGCGCGGCGAATGCTTCGTGTTCGATCAGCGGGTGACGCTCGGCCACGGTCTCGCTGAGGGTACCCATACGCTTTGCCACGCCTGCCGCCGCCCGGTCAGCGCGGACGGCTGCGATTCGTCACTCTATGAAGCGGGCGTGAGTTGCCCCGCGTGCCATGCCGAGCGGAGCGAAGAGCAGCGCGCGTCCTACCGCGAACGTCACCGCCAAGAGATGTTCGCCGCCGTACAAGGCCGCGCTCACGTCGGCATGGTGCGGACCGAGCGGACTGATGACCGTGCCGACTGATCCTGTCCTCTACAGTTTCCGCCGCTGCCCCTACGCGATGCGGGCGCGGCTGGCGTTGGCGGTCAGCGGTACGCGCTGCGAACTGCGCGAAATCAAGCTTTCGGCAAAACCCCAGAGCTTGCTTGCCGCCTCGCCGAAGGGCACTGTGCCCGTGCTCATCCTACCAGACGGCGAAGTCATCGACGAGAGCATCGACATCATGCGCTGGGCCCTCGTGAACCGGGACCCCGAAGACTGGCTGGCACGCGACGACGCGGCACTGATCGCTGCGAACGACGGACCATTCAAGCATGAACTCGACCGCTACAAGTATCCCGAGCGGTACGGCGCGGATGCGTTTGCGCATCGCGCGCGAGGCCTGGCGTTCGTGCATGAGCTCGACAACCGGCTGGCCGATGCAGGCCAGCTTTGCGGACCTGCGCGCGGACTGGCGGATGCTGCGATCATGCCTTTCGTGCGGCAGTTCGCGGCCGTAGACAGGGAATGGTTCGACACTCAGCCACTACCGCATCTCAAGGCCTGGCTGGCCAATCACCTCGCATCGGACTTGTTCTCCGCGATCATGGTGCGCACGTCGCCCTGGTCGCCTGGTGATCCTCCGATTGTTTTAGAGTTGCCTCAGGGCATTCCCAGCCAGTAGCGCTCGAACGAGGGATCCGATTAAATGGCCGGCAGCTTTCGCCGCCAGGACGCATCCGCCCGCAAAAGCCGGCCAAGATCGCGGCGCGCCCACATGTTCAAAAGCGAGATGGTGATTTTCAGCTGCACGCGCGCGGTTTCATTCGCCGTGAAGATCGGATCGTAGCGGTCGGCGGCGACCCCCGGATCTGGCACTTCGCGCAGGATGGCCGGCGGGGCGGTCGTCATGTGCAGGGCCGACATCATCACATGCAATTCCAGATGCTGGGCGAGCTCGCGTCGATCGAGAATTGGTGCCCCCGCGCGGGCATATTCGTCGACGAAGAGATCAAGCAATTCGTCAAGATGCCGATCATGCGTTTCGGGCTCCGCCGCGCCTATGCAGCCCCAGATCGATGAGGCCACGGACATCTGCCCGACGCTGCCCCAATCGATCAGTCCGGACCGGAGCGCGCCGTCCGGTTCTCGCCAGAACCAGGCATTGTCGACGTTCGCGTTCATGTGACAGAGCGCGATCATGTCAGGCCGCGAATAGAGGAACCGCCAGATGTCCTCCTGCAGTTCGACCGCCGACAGTGCGTCGGCGCATAAGCCGTCGAGGAATGTACGATCGGCGATGTGCGCCGGCACCAGATGCGGATATTGCAGAATGAAATGCCCCAGGCGGTTGATCCTTTTGGCGAGCAGCGGCGCCTCTAAACGCGCGCGGCGTGCGATCAGCATGTCCGGATCGACTGGAAAATCACGCTCCACCGCGTTGCCGAGCCGGCCTGACTTGTGTGCGCCCGACAGCCGCGCCAGATTGGAGATCAGCGCGCGGTAATGCGCGAGCGGCTCGGGCAGAATCTGGTCCATGCATTTTGCATGATGCGGCTCGATCGCGCCCTGGCCGTAGGGAATGCGTTCGGTGATGATGACGCCGGTGAGCGCGTCCTGCTGGATGTCGGCATAGAAGCATTTCGGCACGGGGACCGGAAAATCCGGATCGCGCGACAAATGCGCGAGCCGCACTTCCGGGGGCATGTGATAGCGGCCGCCATCGCGCACCTTGTCCCGGAAGTTGCGCGAGAATTTCACGAACAGATCGCGCGATAAGCCCGGCGCGTCGCGTTCATAAGCGACCGAAAGCAGCACTTTGACGCCGGTGCCGCCCAGCGTCCATTCGTCGAAGCCGGTAATGTTCGTGACGCTGTTGTCCTCCCCGAGCACGCCGCTTGCGCGGAAGGCGCGCGTCAGAAATTCGGGTCCACCGGATTGCAGCGCTTCAGGATGCGCGGGAAAGTCGAGTCCGAATATATCGCCCCGCGCCCAATCTATGATCGCCGTCTCTGTCATAAGGCAGCGCTAGCGCGGGATATGCCGGGTGCGCAATGGATCGTTTCCCGGTCGCGCCCAACGAACTCGAGGTTCATGTGCGGGGCCGCTTCGTTCACGTCGGAGCGTGACATTGGTGTCGGACCCTCAGCCGAGCATTTGGCGGATTCTTTCGAAGCAATTGAACAAAGGACAGGCTTCGGAAGCGGAGCACTGAAATGCGAACGACAGGGATTCGGCGAACCGTTTCGAACGCGGAGTTTCTCAGCACCTGTCCGGGGCAACCTTCATGCGACAGCGCGGAATACGTTTCGGATCAGCTGACAGCCATCTGTGCCAACGTCACGTAATCGACTTTGCCCGTCCCAAGTACCGGCAGTGCATCGACCGAGCGGATCTCGCGGGGAAGCATCAGCTCCGTGACGCCATTGGCCTTGCCCCATTGCTGGAGCGCTTTCGGGTCAGCGTTTCTGATGGTCGTGAACAGTACCAGTTGCTCGCCCTTCTTCGGGTCAGGGCGGGTGACCACGGCATGTTCCGCGCTCGGCCAGACGGCGGAGGCATAACCTTCCACTGCCGGGAGCGACACCATTTCGCCGCCGATCTTGGCGAAACGCTTGGCGCGTCCGCGGATCGTGACGAAACCCGTTTCGTCGAAAGTGACGATATCGCCGGTGTCATGCCAGCCGTCATCGGGCGGTTGCAACTCGCCTGGCTGGCCGGCAAGCATGTAGCCCGCCATGACGTTCGGCCCGCGAATGTAGAGCCGTCCGCCTTCCTCGATGCCCGGCACGTCCTCAAGCCGCGCCTCTATCGCGGGCAGCAGGCGGCCGACAGTGCCGGCCCTATAATGCATCGGGGTGTTCACCGCGATCACCGGAGCCGCTTCGGTCGCGCCATATCCTTCAAGAATGCGCAGGCCGAACTTCTCGGCATAAGTCCGGCGGGTCTCTTCGCGCACGCGCTCCGCGCCGGCGAAAATGTAGCGCAGCGAATAGAAGTCATAGGTATGTGCCATCCGCGCATAGCCGGACAGGAAGGTGTCCGTGCCGAACATGATCGTCGCGTTGGCGTCATAGGCGAGCGCGGGCACAATGCGGTAGTGCAGCGGACTGGGATAGAAAACGGTGCGGATGCCATTCAGCAGCGGCAGCAGCGTGCCTCCGGTCAGGCCAAAACTGTGGAACACTGGCAGTGCATTCAGCACGACGTCGCTGGAGTTGAAATCGATCCGCGCCGCCAGTTGCGCGCAGTTGGCCAGCAGGTTGCGATGCGTCAGCACGACGCCCTTGGGCGTTCCTTCCGATCCGCTGGTGAAGAGAATCACTGCCGGGGCCGAGGGCGATACGCGCAAGCGGCGATGGCGGGCTGCGGCGCGGAAAGAGGTAAGCGCCGCCCACAACTTTTCGACCATGCTGATGCCGGCGCCGATGTCCTCCAGGTAGAGCACGCGCAAACCGTCAGCCTCGAGCGCGCCCACGAGATCGCCAAGCTTCGCCTGTTCGACGAAAGCGCGCGCGGTTACCACGGTGCGGATCCGGGCAGTCGAGCATGCCGAACGCATATTGGCGGGCCCGACGGTGAAATTGAGCATCCCCGGCACGCGCCCCACCGACTGAAGTGCGAAGAACGCGACCGCCACGCCTGCAACATTGGGCAGCAGCAGACCTACGGCCTCGCCCGGTTCGGTCCCTTTCGTCAGCCGTTTGCCAAGCAGGCCGGCGGCGGTGATCAGGCGGCCGTAGCTCAGCGGGTCACGCTTCACGTCCTCCACGACGAGGGCCTTGCCGCCGTGCAGCGCTCGCGCATCACAGAGCGCATCGAACAGAGTGCGGTCGATGTCCGACGTATCGAAGATCATCCGGCTCATTTCGTCGTAGAGCCGGCGCCCGGCCACGGCGCGGCGTTCGCGCGCGCTCATCTCGCCATCGATCGCGAAGCGACGGGGTGACAGGACAGTGAGCGTGATCTTGGGAAACCAGCGCCGCCGCACTTTGCCTTTCGTGCGCGAAAATGGCGTGTACTGCGGACCATCGAGCCGCACCGGAATGATCGGCGCATCGGCTTTGTCGGCGACCATGCCGGGGCCGTCGAACACTTTCATCAGCGCGCCGGTCACAGTGATGCGGCCTTCCGGGAAGATCACCAGAGTGCGGCCTTCCCGCACGGCCCTGACCATGGCCTTGGCTGCCATCGGATTGGTGGGATCGACGGGGAAAGCACGGAACAGGCCAAGGAATGGCTTCACCCACCAGGCCTTGGCGATGTGTGTGTTTACGGCGAAAGTCGGCTTGCCGGGAAGGAATGCGCCGAGCAACACGCCGTCCAGGAAGCTGACGTGGTTGACCACTACTACCGCGCGTTCGCCCGGCCCGGGCATGTTTTCCGCGCCGCGCACCTCGACGCGATAGAGCAGCTTGAGAGTGGCGCGGATGACCGACTTGAACACCGTGTCGGGCAGCAGCCACACGCTGACCAGCGCTACGGCCAACGTCGCAAAGCCCAAGGTACCTATCAGGCCGGGAACATCGGTGCCGCTTGCGAGAAGCGCCGTGATCGCCAGCACCGCCAGCACCGTGACGCCGGCATTGACGATGTTATTGGCCGCGATGATCTGCGAGCGTTCCTCGGGCCGGCTCCGGACCTGCAGGATCGCGTAGAGCGGCACGATGAACATGCCGCCCGCCATCGCGATCACGCCAAGGTCGATCAGGATGCGGGTAGCGCCGGGCGTTGCCAGGAACTGGCCGACGGTCGCGCCGGCGGTACGCACCGAAAAGCCGCTTGTCGAAAGCCACAGGTCGATCAGGCCCCCCGCCAGTATCAGCGCGGAAATCGGGACATAACGAGCCGAAACCTCGCCGCCGAGCAGCTTGTTCACAGTCAGCGAACCGATGGCGATGGCAACGGAGAAGACGACGAGGAACAGCGTGGCCACTTCCTGTCTGGCGGACAGCGTGCCGCTGACCAACGGCGCGAATTCGGAAACCAGCACGGCACCTGCGGCAAAGAACCAGCTTATGCCCAGGATCGCGAGCCATACGCCCCGCCCATGGCGGGCGGCGCCCAGGATTTCGCGGGTGCCTTTGAAGATGTTCCAGTCCAGATGGTGGTGGTCCCGCGCAGGGGCCGCTTGCGGTATGAAAAGGCTGGCAAGGTAACCTGCCACGGCAAGGCCCATGGCCGCGAGCCCGGCCTCCCAGGCGGGTATGGCACCCGCGAGCAATTGGCCGCCCAGAATGGCCAGAAAGGTTCCGGCCTCGATCAGGCCAGTGCCGCCCATGATCTCGTGTTCACGCAGATGCTGCGGCAGGATCGAATACTTGACCGGCCCGAACAGGGTCGAATGCAAACCCATGAGGAACAGGCTTGCGAGCAATGTCGGGATCGACTGAAACCAGAAACCGGCCAGCGCCACTGCCATGATCGCTACTTCTGCCAGCTTTATCCATCGGATCAGCTTCGCCTTGTCGATCATGTCCGCCAGTTGCCCGGCAAGAGCCGAGAACAGGAAATAGGGCAGGATGAAGAGGCCCGTGGCAATGGCCGCGAGCATTTCGGCCTTGTCGGGTTCCGCGGCGAAGATCCCGAAATTGGCCAGGAACAGCATGGCGAACTTCAGCAGATTGTCGTTGAAGGCGCCCAGGAACTGGACGGTGAACATCGGGCCGAAGCGGCGCTTGGTCAGGAGTGACAGGTCGGGTGCGGACACGGGCTAATCCTTGAATTTGTGCCGAAGGCTTAATCGCCAGGATTCAGCAAACGGTTAATTGTTGTAATCCCTGGACTTATCGGCATCCGGACCGCCGCAATGGTCGTTCGAGATGCCCTCACGCGCCACTTTGCTCTTCGCTCGAACCAGCCGTACGTTGGCTGTTCTCGCGAGGCGTCTCGGTCATCGTCGAGCGCTTCTGCCACGGGGCCGGCCAGCTCTTTGGGCTCTGCGTTGTCGTCGGCCGAGTGCCATGGAAACGGCACCGCCGCATCACGGGCGGCTTCCTCGAGTACTGCCAGGCGTCTTCGGGTGTCGTGAAGCAGCACACTCAGAATGATCATACCAAGTACCAGCAACGCCGTCATACGCCCCTCCGGCAATTTCAGGAGTTCGGCTAGCGGAAAATTACGCACTGTTCAATTTAAAAATTAGACAGCGTATATTTTTGTGGATAGTGAAGTCCTATGGGTAGGCGATCAGACCACAGTCGGGCGGAACTGGAAGCCCTGATTCTCGAGACGGGACAGAACCTGATGGAGGAGGTGGGCTTCGCCCACTTCTCCGCGCGCGAGGTCGCAAAGCGCATCGGCTATACGGTCGGAACCGTGATGCGTGTCTTTGGCAGCGTCGATGCGCTGGTTGTGGCGATCAATAGCCGGACATTCACGATGTGGGCGCGATGGCTTGAGGAATGCTTGCAGGGCGCGCAAGACGGCCAGCGCATTAGGGCGCTGGTCAAAGGATACTTCGATTTTGCATCACAGCGACGTAATCTCTGGTCGGCAATCTACGAACATCGGGTACCCGATCGCGTGGGAATCCCCGAACATTTGGCCGAGCAACGCAGCCAACTCATGAACATTGTCACACATGAGATTGCCTCAGTGCTACCGAACGAGAGAAAGGACGAGGCGGAACGGCTGTCCCGCTCGTTGGTGGCTACGGTGCACGGGCACTGCAGTTTCGCGCTCGGGGGCAGTTTTGCACTGATGGGTGAAGCCGACCCGTTCGATCTCGCCATGAGGCGCGTTGCCGAAATACTGCGCGCGAATGGCGCCAACGTAGACTGATCAGTTGCGCAGCCCATTCGTTGGATACCGATCAGGATTGATCGCCCGCACTACATCGCTGCAGGGAGAAGCGCCTCCACGAAGCCGCGCCGCCTGCATGTCCGACTACCGCCCAGAACTCGTTCGTTTCTCGTATGGCCATCCCGGCCATCGGAGAATTACGGGCTTGCGAACCTCGGCGCTCTCGCGAAATCTTCCTGGCCGAAGGGCCGATCGGTGAACAGATAACCGTAGTAGAATTCGCGCAGGTGCCGGTGGAAGTCGCGAATACGGTCCTGGTACGCAAGCTGGGCCTCGAGGTCGGTCTCGGCGAGCCGCGTGAGCAAGGCCTGCAGTCCGACCGGCGGCAATACCCAGCCGAGTGTTCGCGCCGCCGCATCGCGCCGCTCGAGCCCCGCGCGATAGGCGCGGACCTGCCCGGCCACGCTCTCGTCGCCGACCTGGTGGAAAGCGAGATACCACTTGTAGTGGAACTCTGGTCCAAGCGGAGGCGAATCCGCCCACTCGGGATGCGTCGCATAGAAGCGTCTCATCGTCTCCTCGCGGGGAATTTCCCACGCACTATTGACCTTCTCACGCTGGGCCAGCGCAATTTCCGTGCCTTGACCGACCGGAATCGCGCGATTGATCGTGACGTGCGCGAGCGTCGGCAGCACCAGCGTCAGCACCAGCCAGCAGGACGCGAGTGTCGCCGCGTTGGCGACCGAACTCCAGCCAAGCCGTCCGACGAGCAGCGCCAGCGCGATCCAGAACAGCAGATAGGCGGCCGCCGCGGCGAGGATGAGGAGGATCGCACCGGCCCCGGCGCCGGAGTGGATCGCCGCGATCGTAAAGGGCAGCGCCAAGACGAGGAACAGCATGGCAAAGCGCAGCGCCACGCGTCGCAGCCACAGCCGCCTCGCGCCAGGAAGCGCGCAGAGCATAGGTTCACGACCCGCTTCGCGCTCGCCGGAGACGAGATCGTGGAACAGCGCGATCACGAACAGCGGCGCCAGAAACACGAGCAGGAACGCGAAATCGAAGCGTCCGGGCAGCGCCAGTTCCGGATTGAAGATGTCGCCGTCGTAGATTTGCGCCTCCAGCCCCAGCGCGCGAACGCGCAGGATGAAGGGCGCGACGTCGCGCATGCCGATGGCTGCGAAGGCTAGCGGCGAGGGCGCGTCCCAGGTCGGGTGAAAGCTGTAGTAGGCGGCGCTGCCGGCGTCCTTGCTCTTGTCGACCCAGGCAGCGATGGCGGCGATGTCGCTCTCCTGCGGCTCAGCGATCACCGCGATTGCATCGCGCTGCCGGTCCACTTCAGCCGAGCCCGCCACCACGGCGGCTATGCTGAGCGTACCCAATAGCGCCAGCGCAACCAGCGCGAGACGGGCGCGGAGCAACAACCGCAGTTCGTGCATCCAGATACGCATCAGCGGGCTCCCAGACGGCGCGTTGCGAACAAGAGCCCTCCGCCCGCGGCGATGAGCCACAGGATGAGCACGCCAAGGCTCGGCAAGGCGGCGGCGGCCAGGGTCAAGCCATCGGGTTGCCTGAACGTGAAATCGGGCATCGCCTGCCAGTAATCGGCGGCGACACGCTTGCGGCGATCGGCATCGGGGTCCTGCGCCGTATCGTCGGCGTAGATCACTGCATTTGCCTGGAGCCGATTGAGGCGCTGGATGAGATCGTAGCGGTAGGCTTCCGCCTGTTCGAGGAACCGGCGATGCCCGGCAAAGTCCGTACCCGCCGCAGCCATCGACATGGCGCGCAATGCCATGGCGGGACTCAGTACGCCGATCGCGCGGACGGTGCCGTTCTGGCGCTCCTGCGCGTCGTAGCTCTCGGCCGCATAGCGGTTGAACAACTCCGATGTCAGCCGCTCACCTTCCATCCCGAGCAGACCCTTGTAGTTGACCGGCAGGTCCTCGATGCGCCCGACGCCATAGCGCTCGAGCACTGCCTGCTTGAACCGGGCGAAATGCGGATCGTCGGGATTGTGGCTGCCGCCCATCGTACGCAGGTCGCGCGCAACGGCGATGTCGGTTTGCAGCCGGTTGTCGAGCGGCACCGCCGCGCCGGCCATGTCGGGCGCGATCCGCGGCAGCAGCACGACGAGCACGGCCCAGAGTGCAAGCAGCGCGAGCAATGCATCGCGGCTCCGCTTGACGAGCGCGGAGACCAGCAGGATCAGCACGGCCCACAGCGCGAGATAGACGCCGTAGCCGAGCGCGATCACCGCCATGGGTTCCACCTGGGCGCCGGGTTGTCCAGCAATCAGCACGAAGCCCAGCATGGCAGGCAGCCCCGCCAGCAATGCGACCAGGCCAAGCCCGCCGAGCTTGCCGGCGACGATCTGGCCGCGCGAGGCGCCTTGCAGCATAAGCGGACGCAGCGTGCCCCGTTCGCGCTCGCGGGCGATGGCGCCGTAGCCCAGGAAGATCAGCAGCAAGGGCGCCACCGCCTGCAACACGAAAGCGGGCGTGAGCTGGCCGAAGCGGATCAACAGCGAGCTCTGCCGAACGTCGCCGAAATTGGCGGTGTTCTGCCGGTGGCCTTCGAGAAACATGGAGTTCCCGGTGAAAGCGTCGACGCCGGGATCGAAGGCGGCGAGCGGACCGAGCGGACGGAAGATGAAGGTGCCGTAATGCACGACGCGGTGCGGGTGGCGATTGGGCTGCGCGTCGAAGGCACTGTCGGCGGCGGTCTGGTGACGTTGGCGCAGGTCGGCGATGCCTTGCTGATGGCTCCAGGCGGTCACCGCCGCGGTCAGCGTCAACAGCACCAGCAGCACGAAGGCAATGACCGCCACGCGGTTCCGGCGCATCAGGCGCAGTTCGTCGCGGGCAATGAGCAGCGTCGGGCTCATGCGGCAGCCACGTCGTTGGCGAAGCGGTCGTGAAGGGCACGCAGATCGAAGCGCTCAGCCCCTTCGGCGGCGACCTCGTCGACAATGCGGCCCGCGTCGATGAAGCCGATGCGATCGGCGACGTCCACAGCACTCATCAGGTCGTGCGTCACCATGAGCACCGCCGTCCCGCGCTCTCGGACTGCGGCGAGCAGGCCGTTGAAATCGGCGGTGGCGCGCGGGTCGAGCCCCGATGTCGGCTCGTCGAGCAGCAACACCGGCACTTCGCGCAGCAGGGCCACGGCGATCGCGACCTTCTGCCGCATACCCTTGGAGAAGCCGCCGAGCTGCTGGTCCCACGCCCGCTCCTGCAAACCGGCCGCGCCGAAAGCACCGACGATCGCCTCGCGCGGCTTGGGCTCGCCCGAAAGCGCCAGCAGGTAATCGGCGTTCTCGATCGCGGTCAGATGCTCGTAGAGCGCCACGTTTTCAGGCAGGTAGGCGATCCGCTGCCGGGCGGCATCGGCCTTCGCGACGGGATCGAGACCGGCCACCCGCACGGCGCCCGCGTCGGGCTTGGCAAAGCCGAGCAGGACCGAGAGCGTGGTCGATTTGCCCGCGCCATTGCCGCCGAGCAGCGCATAGATCATGCCGCGATCGACCCGCAGTGCCAGACCATCGAGCACGCGGTGGGCACCGTATGACAGGCTAACGCCGGACAGTTCGATCGAAGCCGAGGCGGGCTCTGGCATGGGGTCCTCCTTCGTGGTTGACGCCTTCTCGCGACCAGGCGCGCGTAGGTCAAGAGATATGTTGCAACATATCATTGACGGTGCTCCCAGACCCCCCTAGGCGCATGATACATCATATCATGACTGTGGGGGTAACAATGAGCGCGTGGACACGCTGGCTGATTTCGAGTGCGCTGCTGGTTCCGGTACCGGCTCTGGCGGAGGAGAGCGAAGACGCAGAGCGCGGTGGCGAGCAGATCGTCGTCACCGGCTCGCGTGAAGCGAACGCGAGCATCAACGGACTCTCGATCGATCCCATCCTTCTGCCGCAGAACGTGCGCGTGCTCGACAAGGAGCTGGTCGACCGTGCCGGCTTCACCGACCTTTCGCAGCTGTTCGATCTGGCCGGGGGCATTGCGCGGCAGAACAGCTTCGGCGGTGCCTGGGACGCCTATGCAATCCGCGGCTTCTCGGGCGACATAAACCAGGGGCCGGACCTGCTGGTCAATCGCTTCACGTCGAACCGCGGCTTCAACGCGCGGCGCGACGTGGCCACGGTCGAGAGCTTCCAGGTGCTCAAGGGCCCTGCCTCGGCCCTATCGGGCAAGGGCGAGCCGGGCGGCTCGATCAATATCGTCACCAAGGCGCCGCAGGATCAATTCCATGCCTCGGGCGAAGTATCCTACGGCAGTTTCGATACATGGCGCGGCGTTTTAGACATCGGCGGCCCGGCCGACCCCGATCTTTCGTTGCGTGTGATCGGTGTCTATCAGGATGGAGACAGCTTCCGCGACTTCAACAAGACTGATCGTCTGCTGTTCGCCCCGTCGATCGCCTGGAAGCTCGGCGAGCGCGTGTGGTTCCTCTACCAGCTCGAATACAATCTCGTGCACTTCACCCATGACCGCGGCCTCGTCGCGGTCGGCGGGGATGCGAAGGCACTGCCGCGCGAGCGCTTCCTCGGCGAGCCCAACGACGGACAGATCACGCAGCGCACCGGTCAGCACCAGGGCACGGTCTATGTCGATCTGGCGGAGGGCATCGCGCTGGAAGGCGGCATCCAGTATCGCGACGGCTCGATGCGCGGCCAATCGACACACAATTCAGCGCTGATCGGCACGCGGCTGCGCCGCCAGCTGCGCATTCACGACTACGACTGGCAGGACCTGTCCGGCCGCATCGAGCTCAGCGCCAACAGGCGCCTGTTCGGGCTCGATCACCAGTTCCGTGTGGGCGGCGACGCTTTCCGCTACGACCAGCGCCGCGTGTTCTATCGCTTCAGCCCAACCGCGGCGAACCCGTACGAGATCGATATCTTCAATCCGGTCTACGGCCAGCCCAAGCCGGTCGCCACGCTCAACCAGGACCTGCTCGAGCAGCTGCGCGGCGAGAGCGTCTATGCGCAAGACCTGATCACGCTCGACGACAGATTCTCGCTGTTGCTCGGTCTGCGGCACGACTGGATCCGGCAGGACAACGTCAACTATCGCACCAGCCGTACCGACCGCCAGTCGCCGTCCGCCACCTCGCCCCGCGCGGCCTTCACTTTCGCGCCAAGCGAGCACTTCTCGGCCTATGTCAGCTGGGGCAGGTCGTTCCGCTTCAACCAGGGCGTCGATGCCGCCTCCAATCCCTTCGCGCCGGAAAGGGCCGAGGCCTGGGAAGGCGGCATCAAGCTCGCGCTGCTTGACACGCGTTTGACGGGCACCGTCTCCCTGTTCCGCATCACCAAGGACAACGTGCTCGTCAGCGATCCCGCAAACGCCGGTTTCAGCATCGCCGCCGGACGCGCGCGCAGTAAGGGCATCGAGGCCGATCTCAATCTCGCCATCGACGAGCGCCTCACGCTGACCGCGGTTTACGCCTACACCGACGCCACAGTGATCGAGGACACCCGGCCGGCTCTGCAAGGCAGCGGCCTGTCGAACGTGCCCAGGCACAGCGGCGCGATCTACGGGTTCTGGAAGTCCAATGCCAACGAACCGGGATCGATCGGCCTCGGCGCCGGTCTGACCTACGTCGGCGAGCGCCCCGGCGACGACGTGGCCAGCGGGTTTCGCCTGCCTGACTACGTGACCGCGCGCATCAACCTGTCCTACCGCCTGACGCGCGGCCTGACGGCGCATCTCGATGTCGAGAACCTCTTCGACGAATACTATATCGAGAGCTCGTACAGTGATGTCTGGATCACACCAGGCGCGCCGCGAACAGTCCGCGCGCGGCTCGCGCTTGCGCTGTAAGGCGGATCGGATCGGCGCTTCTGCTCGCTTGCTGTGTCTCGGAGGCGCCGGCGCCCAGCGCACTGACGTTGCGGAACAATCGGGTCAGAGTGGTCGGCCGCAGGTACTCGGCGGATAGGCAAAGCGTGGATCGCTGACAAAGCGATCGTCGCTCAGCGCCCCGAGGAATGCACGTAGCAGCACCTTGCGGTCCGGTCAGTACGGCAGAGTGCCGACGTTCCCGCACACAAAGCCCGCAGATTATGGCATTCGGGCGATGCTTGTGCTACAGGCCGCCGTCGCTGATGTCGCCATCCACGGATATCGGGTGCCTCGGCTCCTCCTTACCCCAAATTGCGTCGCAAAGCCGGATGCACTTCGGTGCATGCCCGCCATCCATTTCGATGAATTCAAGCAAGACGAGTAACAGTGATGACAGGATACAAGGAGCCGGGTTTCCAGGACCGGATCAAGGCCGCCGCAGAGGCTCGGGCCAAGGCGCTCGGGCGTTTGAAAGACCAGCCCCCGGTCGATCCTGACGCCATGGCCGAACGGGCCGCCCGGGCACTCAAACGCGAAGCGGTGCAGGCCGAAAAGCGAGCCGCTGCCAAGGCGGAGCGCGAAAACAAGCGCGCTGCCCGGCTCGCCAAGGCAGAAGCTCCGCCGCCGCCGCCCGAACCTACCGAAGCCGAACGTAAGGCGGCGCGCGATGCGCGCTATGCCGCGCGCAAGGCCCGCAAGAAATAGCTTGGCGACCCGGGAAATCGCGATGAACGGGCACGAGTGGATCGGCACGGCTCTGGTGCCCGATGGCGTCGAGCTGCGGCTGATGCACAGCGACGGTGATTTCGCGATCGTCCTGGCGCGCAACGAGCTGATGAGCTCGGACATGAGCGCATCGGAGGAAGCGCTGGCGACCCTGACGTGCGAGCGGCTGGGCGGGCGGCCCGCGCCGCAGCTGCTGATCGGCGGCTACGGCATGGGATTCACCTTGCGCGCTGCACTCGCGGTGCTCGGTGATGACGCGAGCGTGACCGTGGCCGAACTCGTGCCCGAAATCATCGAATGGGCCCGGGGCCCGATGCGGGACCTGACCTCCGACTGTCTCGACGATGCACGCGTCGTCCTGGTCATGGACGATGTCGCGATGCTGATCGCTTCGGCAAGGGATGGATACGATGCGATCCTGCTCGACGTCGATAACGGGCCCGAAGGCCTCACGCGCCGACTAAACGACCGGCTCTATTCCAAAGACGGGCTGCTGGCGGCCAAGGCCGCGCTCAAGCCAAAGGGCATCCTGGCAATCTGGTCCGCATATGCCGATCCCGCGTTCACCGTTGAACTGCGGGATGCCGGCTTCGAAGTAGCCGAAGTGCAGGCGAGCGCACTGCCGGACGGCACTGGCGAGCGCCACATTATCTGGTTTGCCCAAAAAGCCTGACCTCCCGACGTTTTGCCATTCTCAAGCCGAGCCGGGCGGTGGCCAAACTGACCGGCCCAACCTGAACATCACAGAGGCGATACCCGACCGGGCGGAGCGGGGCTGGACTCTTCGCTGCTCCGCACATAATGCATTATCCACCAATTGTGAGGAATCCTGCGGCGGTTCCCGGCTCGTGAAATCGGCCGCTATATCGCAGCACCGGAAAACTCGGGTAACCAGAGAGAGATGAGCGACGAGACGGCTAACCCGGCACCTGTGGCGGGACGGATTCATGGACGCGGACGCCGGACCGGAGGCTTCATCGGCCCTGGCGCGATGGGTCGCGGCATACGCGTCAATGCCATCAGGAAACACGGCGCCTCGCTCCATGCCTTCGGCATGAAAGCGGACCAATTGACGGCGGGCCTTGCCACGCTCGCCGGAGTGACTTTCGGCCGCCGCAGCGCGGCCCTCGAACAGCAACAAGGGATGACAGCATGAGCGAATTCGAAGACTGGACCGGCCGCAGCCAAAGCGTCACCGACATACTGGAGCCCGCGCGCAGCAATGCGCTCGACGTGGCCCTTGGCGGTGAAGGCGCGCGCAGGGCCGGGGACGAGATCCCCCTGCTGCACCACTGGCTCTACTTCTGGGACGTCAAGCCCCCGGCCGGTCTTGGCACCGACGGTCACCCGGCCAAGGGCGGCTTCCTGCCCCCGGTGCCCTTGCCGCGCCGGATGTGGGCGGGCGGCCGTCTCACCTTCCACAAGCCGCTGCTACTCGGCGCCGAAGTGACCAAGACCTCGACGATCACCGCGATCAAGGAGAAGACCGGGCGCAGCGGCACGCTCGTCTTCGTCACCGTCCGGCACGAACTCGACGGCGGCGACGGCCTTGCGGTGAGCGAGGAGCAGGATCTTGTCTATCGCGAACCGGCCGCAGGCAGTTTGCCCGCCCCGGTCCCGGCGCCCGCGCCTGCGGCCTCCTGGCTGGAAACGGTCGATCCCGATCCGGTGCTCCTGTTCCGTTATTCCGCGCTGACGATGAACGGACACCGTATCCACTACGACCGCCCCTACGCGATGGACGAAGAAGCCTATCCCGCGCTCGTCGTCCATGGCCCCTTGCAGGCGACGCTGCTCATGCGCCTTGCGACGCGCAATCTCGACGCGCCCGTCACCGGCTTCGATTTTCGCGGCCAGCAACCCGCCTTCGACGGCGCCATGCTCTACGTCTGCGGCGAGCCGAACGAAGGCGGCGCCGAAATCTGGACGCAGCAGGGCGAGGCGAAGAACATGGTCGCGACCGTTCGGACGGGCGAAGCGGGATGAGCCGCCCCTGACGGCATGGACGCGCCGGGCGCGGCGTATAGCCTGACCGGCGAACAATACGGAATCAAGCGTCCCGCGGATGTCGGGACGCCCTGGAGAGCATGATGACGCAGGCCTACAAGCTATTTATCGACGGACAGTGGCGCGATGCCTCGGACGGGGCGACGATCCCGGCGATCAATCCCTACAACCAGGAAGTGCACGGCCATATTCCGATTGCCACGGCAGACGATGTCGACGCGGCTGTCATGGCGGCACGCCGCGCCTATGACACGGTATGGAGCAAGACCTCTCCCGGCGAGCGGGCCAGGCTGCTCAACAAGGTCGCCGACCTGCTCGATACCGATGCGGACCGCATGGCGCTGCTCGAGACGACCGACAATGGCAAGGTGATCCGCGAAACGCACAACCAGATGGGCTATGCGGCACGCATCTTCCGCTACTACGCGGCCTGGGCGGACAAGCTGCACGGCGATGTCGTTCCGCTCGACCAGAAGGACACGCTCGACCTGACGATCCGCGTCCCTTACGGCGTGGTCGGCGCGATCACGGCATGGAACTCGCCGGTCGCGATCCTTACCAACACGCTTCCGGCCGCGCTGGCCGCCGGCAATTGCGTCGTGCTCAAGCCGTCCGAACACGCCTCGACGACGACGCTCGAAATCGCGAAGCTGGTCGAGAAGGCGGGCTTTCCGGCCGGGGTCGTCAACGTGGTCACCGGCGAGGCCGCGACCGGCAAGGCGCTTACCGGCCATCCCGGCGTCGACAAGATCAGCTTTACCGGCAGCCCGGCCGTCGGGCGCGCCATCGCTTCGGCGGCCGGCGCCAACCTCAAGCCGCTGACGATGGAACTGGGCGGCAAATCGCCCAACATCGTGTTCGACGACGCCGATTTCGACCGCGCGCTGATCGGCGCGCTGGCGGGCATCTTCGGCGCAACCGGCCAGACCTGCATCGCCGGCTCGCGC
>NZ_BMHK01000034.1 GCF_014640675.1 Novosphingobium endophyticum
TCGAACTCGGCCGTGAAACCTGACAGCGCCAATGGTACTTACGCTCAAGCGTCGGAAGAGTAGGACGTCGCCAGGCATTGAAGCCGGCGCGCTTCGCTGAAAAAAAACCCATCACAATGACAAGGGCAAACGCCCTCAAGAGGGCCCCGGCAAAGGGCCCTCTTCGCGTTCCAGGCGAACGAGGCGACACATATCACGCGGGGCGGAGCAGCCCGCCGTTCAGGCCGACAACGTCGGAATGAACCACAAACAATCTGCTGCCGGGCTGAACACAGACAGCCCGAACATGGTGACGCGGGGTGGAGCAGCCCGGTAGCTCGTCAGGCTCATAACCTGAAGGTCGTAGGTTCAAATCCTACCCCCGCAACCATCTTAACCTGCTGAAGATCGGGGCCTTGATCGGCTCCCTTCTTCGCGGTCGCCAGGCTCAGGATTCCCGCCAAATCTCCGTGCAGGTCGATGTCCAGGCCGCCATCAGTGCTGGGCGATAGGACGATCGATTCGATCAGCGAGCGCAGGAGATCGGCAGCCTCACCGCGAAACTCCTCCGATGTCAGGGCTTCGGCCAGCGCCGCGACTTGCTCGCGGTAAAACCCGGCCATATTCGGATGGAGAAGGACCGGCTCTTCGTCAGCCTGATCAAGCATACGCTGCAATTCGTCACGGCGGGCTGCAACGCGGGCAAGGTCTTCTTTGACCTCCGAGGCCGGAATGCCATTCTTGATGGCTTCAATGATATTCTCCCGCGCCTTGGCGACCTTGATCAGCTCAGCTTTGGCGGCTGAGATATGGGCATTCTTCTCATTGCGCAGCTGATTGAGGTGGCGCGTATATTCGTCGCAGAATTCCTTGCAGAGCTCCGGCTCCATCAGCTGACTCTGCAGCGCCCCGAGAATACGCCCTTCCAGTTCTTCCTGCTTGATTGCCGACCGGTTGGTGCAAGTCCCCTTGTTTCGGGCGGTCGAGCAGCCGTAGTGAGTCTGCGAAATTTTGCTGAACCCGCCGCCGCAACTGCCACATTTGAGAAGGTATGAAAGAAGCATGCGCGGCCGCTGCTTTTGATGGAAGGCTGGAAGTTTGCGCAGGCCATGCTGCCGCGCCTTCACTTCGTCCCACAGTTCCTGATCTATGATCCGCAATTCCGGCACATCAATCGCGACCCAGGCCGATTCCAAATTGAGACGTGACACGCGCTTTCCGGTATCAGGGTTCTTCATGTAGGTGAGGCGGTTCCAGACCAGCCGGCCGATATAAAGCTCATTGTTGAGAATACCGGTGCCGCGCCGCCAGTTGCCGTTGATGGTCGAAGGCCCCCAGCCTTTCCCGGAAGGGCCGGACTCGCCGCGCTTGTTGAGATCAAGCGCGATAGCTTTGGGAGATTTGCCGGCGGCATAGGCATTGAAAATTTCGCGCACGATCGCCGCTTGTTGCTCATTGATCGTCCGTTCGCCTCGGTCGGCTTCGCCGGAGGCGCTTACATTCACGACCACGTCATAGCCATAGCTATTGCCGCCGCCGGATCTCCCAGCCTCGACGCGGCCGCGCAATCCGCGCCGTGTCTTGTCGGCAAGGTCTCTCAGGAAGAGGGCGCCCATCGTCCCCTTGAGACCAATGTGAAGTTCGCCGATCTCACCTTCCGAGAGTGTGACCATCGGGATGCCGGCGAAGCGCAGGCGCTTGTAGAGTCCGGCGATATCCTCCTGATCGCGCGAAACGCGGTCGAGCGCCTCGGAGAGCACGAGATTGAAAATGCCGCTTTGCGCATCGCGCATCAGCGCCTGAATGCCGGGACGTAACAGGCTTGCTCCAGAAATGCCGTGATCGGTATATCGCTGCACGACCTGCCAGCCCTCGCGCTTCGCGCGTTCGTCGCAGAGCCTTATCTGGTCTTCAATCGAAGCATCGCTCTGCTTGTCGGAGCTGTAGCGAGCGTAAATGGCTACCCTGGTCATCGCGTCTCCCCGGACTGCGGTCCTCTTGAAGCGCTTGGCAGTCTACGCCCCTGCGACTCTCTTTCAAAGTCCCGGCTGGCGGCAGCACGGGCAAGGAGCCGGGCGAGGGCAGCAAGCCGCGGATCAGCGCCAGTTGGCGCTGCTGGCTTTGGTCGTGAAGTGGTGCTGCCTCGCATGATGGAGCCAAGTGTGGCCTGCGGCGGACTATCCGTCCTGGCCACGGATTGGACACCTTCAACTCAAGAGTGAAGAGACCGAACAAGGCAGTCGCTGCAACTGGCTCTACGTCAGCGTTTCCTAATATAGGTTAAAAGGTTATTAAGAAACAAATATGTAAAATACAATTATGGGATTAGCCGTGAAACGTTTGTGGGTATTACGCGATGGCGATAAAAGGGGACTATAACAATTCAAAGGGCCTGACGATCAGTTATCGGCAGCTTGGGACAATTAGCGTTGATGAACTCTTGCAGGCATTGATCCAGGACGTGCACGCCCTTCGCGATATCTACAATGTTCAGTACGTCAAATCTCCCCGACTGCGCTTGTTTGCAACCAACGAGTACGGCGATGAGGTGATGGTGCGCCGTCCCACCGGCGGGCCTGTGAATTATCTCGATACGCACCACTACCGCCCGGCCTGCAAGGATTACGACCTGTGAGGTGACCATGAGCGGAACGCGTCTGCCCCAGCCCTGCTATCTCGATCTGACCCAGGCACGTGAAGTTCTGGCGGAGATGGGCGTCGAGCTTAACGAGCGGCAGATGAAGCGGGCTGCTGACAAGGACGCTCACGGCCGACGCAAGCTGCCATTCTTCGTCGATCCCATTGAAGGGCGCTTGAAGATAGAGAAGGGAACGCTGGTCAAGATTTATCGCGAGCTCCAAATAGAAGCTGAGAATAAGTATAGAAGAAATTGAACGTATGGCTTGAATTTACAGAGTCCATGCGACAAAATGGCTGGAAATGTCAGATATAAGAAAAAGAACAGGTCGAAAAGGCACGACCTATCAGGTGCGTTACCCTAGCAAAGCTACAAAGTCTGGCTATGCTTATGCCTCTTTCGAAACTATGAAAGAAGCCCGCGCCTTCAGGGAAGACGCTGCAGCGAAGAAGAGGGCTGCAGCTAGGCATGCCGAGTTTCAGACCGTTGAAGATGGCATTCAGAAGTGGCTGGACATCTGCGAGTTCGAAGGGCGCGACGGCAAAGACCCGGTCTCCCCGGCAACCATCGAAGGTTACAAAGCCCGCGCATCCATCATGCGTGCCTACGAATGGGAGAAGCCCCTGCACGAGCTTGAGGCCCCGGACATGGTCGCATTTCGGTCGTGGCTTCTAAAAAACTACAGCCGCGACCAGGCCAAGAAAGTGCTTTCGTCCTTCCATTCGGTACTGTTGGAGATGGTCACGCAGGGCGTTCTCACACACGATCCGGCCGCCAAGATCACGATCCAGCATTCCCGCTACAAAGAGCCTGTGCGCATTCCCTCCATAGAGGAGGTGCAGCTTATCCTCGACGCTGCGGACGCGCTGGCCGTGCATAGGAATGGCTCGATCGCGAAAGCCTGGAAGCGTTATCAGGCTATGATCTACCTTGCGCTCGACACCGGGATGCGGCCGCAGGAATATCTGGCGCTCCCGACCCAGGATTTACTCGAGAAGGGCGTGCGCGTCACCCAGGCCCTAGACCGCAGCAACAAAATCGGCCCGCCAAAATCACGCGCCGGGCGACGGTATATTCCGGTTGGCGAAGGCACTCTCAAACTCGTGCGAGCCTATCGGGATTCTACCAAGATTGGCGATACGAGCTGTTTCGTTTTTCCCGGCAGGTACGCAGAGCATCAGCCTTACAACAAATTTCTGCGCCGTGGCTGGCACAAGCTCATGAAAGCGGCCGGCCTGATGGAAAAGCGAATGGTTGACGGCAGAGAGACGCTCGCGCCGATCTACACGCCTTACTCGCTCCGCCACTTCTACGCCTCAATGCTGATCTCTCAGAACAAGGATCTGAAGACCATCCAGGAGCGGATGGGACATGAGGACGCAGCCATGACGCTCAATGTCTACGGTCACCTGATCCGCCAAAAGCACGCGGAGGAGATCGACGATCCCGGCATTATCTCCGATATTCGCAGCGCCGCCGCATGTGGCAAATCTGTGGCGAAAGTCTGATAACCCTTTGATTCTGAGGCTTATCGAGCAGCTTCCCAAGCTGAGGGCCGTGGGTTCGATCCCCATCACCCGCTCCATAACAAAATCAATATCTTGGGCACAAAAATCGAGCGAAAATCGGCACCGAACGGCAAATTTGCCACAAACTCGCCGCCCTCGTAAACCCGCAGGAATCCGCCATTGTCCGTTCAGAACTTTTTCGGCTTGTGGCAAGTTTGTGGCAAGGTTTCTGGAATGTCTGACCGCCTAACCCCCGAAGCGCGCAGCGCCCATATGCGGCTAATCCGTAAGGTCAACACCAAGCCGGAGTTGGTCGTGCGACGCGTGGCACACCGCCTTGGCTATAGGTTTCGGTTGCACCGCCGGGACCTGCCGGGAACGCCGGACCTCGTTTTCCCAAGGCTGCGCAAGACCATTCTTGTCCACGGGTGCTTCTGGCACCAGCATCCGGGATGCCGCCTAGCCCGTCTGCCTAAATCCCGGCCGGAATATTGGTTGCCTAAGCTGCGCCGGAACAAGGAGCGCGACGCGGCGGCGCTGGAAGCACTTGAAAATCTCGGCTGGCAAGTTCTTGTTCTTTGGGAGTGTGACGTTGCGAGCGAGGACGCTGTCGCGGACGTTGTGCAGTCGTTTTTGCGAGAAGCCTGATCTCTCCGACTTGGCTGCCAGTTCGCTGGAGCTATTGGAGAGGCCGCCTGTCCAAGGGAATTTCCCCATTTGCCATCCGCACGATGAATAGGGCCTCATCCGCATTCATCTCCACGAACCAGGTACTCTCGCAGCCGCAAACGTGTGTTTCGGTGTCCGGGACGACAACCTTTTCCCCGCAGTCCCAGCACCAAAATGCGAAGCTGCGACAAACATCGCACTTGCCTGTGAATATGATGACCCAGCCGCCCATCTGAAGAGGGAATTGACCGTCCCAGAATATCACTCCCGGCGTCATTTCAGACCGGAGTTCGCAGTTAGGGCAGGGGTCAACGGCGGCATGATCGAGTTCCTCTGCTTCTTCGACGCTCAGCAGCCGAATCTCGATTTTCTCTTCCGCCCGTGCCTGCGCCGCTTTGGTCCAGCCGCTTGCGCAGACGAGAACGCCGCGAGATGCTCTTACATCCCGCATCAACCCTTCAAACGCTTCAATGTCCTGCACGGTGACTTTGCGCTTGCGACGCTTGGCGTCATAGATAATCCGGCGCTCGATCCCTTCTTCCCAGCGTGCATCTACCAGAACGTCGATCTGACGCTTCACGCCGCTGATCGAACCGAGAAGTCTGGCATTGGGGGTGACAGATACATCCATGCCTATGGCATCGATTTCAAAGCAGACAGCTACCCGTTCGTAGATGCGCCAGTCAGGAACGTCAGCCACGAATGCCCCCTGTTCGCGACCCTGCGTGCCGTGAAAACATGGCTAGGCCGGAAACGAAAGGATGAAACCTCGCGCTTCGCTGCCGAGAGGCTGCACGGCTGACAGGTCAAGATCAAAGCGAACATTGGCGATTGGATCAGAGGCTCCGACCTCCGGCGCCGGCAACTCGCGAGCGTCAAAAAACATCAGCGAGGACTCGTCCGGGAAGGGGCGCAGTCGCAGGGAACTCCGGTAGATATCCGGCCCTCCCTTCGAGAGGCACAGGCTGAAAAAAGCGTTCCGAAGTTCTGCGTCTGCAAGTTCGCCATAAATTTCCTCGACCAGTTCCGCGACAGTCCGTCCGGCCTGGGTTTCAGTGAGCTGCAACGAAGCGAGATAGACCTTCATATCCAGACCGGGCCTCAACTGGTCGATGGAAAAGCGATGCTGGCGGCTAGGTTTGAGCGTCGTCTTGGTCTCCAGCGCGAATTGGTCCGTGACGAAGTCGTACTTGGCGCTCTTGTGCGAACTCCAGCATCGCACCGCGTTTGTGACGCTGGGCGCAAGTGAGATCAGGTAGAGTTCACCCCAGAGTCCGACGATATCGCCACCGCCATCGATCCTACTAAAGAGTTCTGCAATCTCCAGTATGCGGTCGCCGATTTCCCGGTTGCTCACCGGCAGTTGGCGCTCGCAGAACGATTCCTCGAGCAGCCTGAGAAAGACCCTTACGATCTCTGGATCGCTTTCATTCAGGCGGACGATCGTGAAGGTGCCCAATACCGGAATCGACGCCTCGACTGCGATTTCGCAGTCGCGCGAAAATTCAACATCGATAGCTCGGAGCCTTATGTCACCTCGTTCGTCCGAAGGTGTCCCAGCGAAGAGCAATGCAGGATATAACTGCCCGTCCGTTGCTAGCCAAAGATTGCCGCTCGGGTGTATGGCTTCGCCGTACAAATGGTCGCAGCCATCGGGAAACGCCTGAACCAGCTTGCTGTAGGCTTCGAAGAGCATCGACAATTATCGCTCGACCCAAACTCGTTCAATGAGTGGGTTCGGGATGTGGACGGCCAGCACAGGGACATCCTTTAATGTCCGCTTCTTGTCTGCGGTTTGCACATCATACCTGTGAAGCTGGATGGTGACAGTCTCTTGGGAGATCAGCGCCCTTGCGCCGGGATAGTTCGTTCGGGCGTTTGAACCCTGAAACAGGTTTTTGATCTTGGCCGGTTGATCATCGTTCAGAGTACGCAGCGCGGGCACGCCTGACCAAGGACCGGAAAATGCGTAAAAGCTGCACGTTGCCGCCGGATCTTCGGCCAATCTTCCGAGCATGAGCATCAGGGACGAATGCTGGAGATTGTCGTCCGGCCATTTATACCGAATTCTCCCGATGTAGGGCAGGAGCTCAGCAAGAGGGACTGCATCATTGAATGCGGGCACGACCTGTTTGTCGTTCCAGCCTGCCTCGGCGTAGGTCGAGAAGCTGAAGTCGTTGAGGATGGCATCGACGACATCCCGGTTTTCACCGAGCATCTCGCTGTCGTCATGCGGGTGGTCAGGAGCGATCCAGCCGCCACGTCCCCTGGATTGGTACATTTCGAGAAGCACCACGGAAGACCGCGTGGGCTTCAATGTCTGATCCAAAAAGTACGTTCGTCTCCAGTCCTTGAGAGTTTTACCAGCGTCGAGATGGTGCCGGATCGACGACCGGATGGAATCTTCGTGGCTGACGTAATCCGTGAAGGCATCGACGTTTTCGGTCGTCAGGTATATCCGGCACAGTCCGAGATAACCTCGCTTGTAGCCGAAGAACCGGGCGCGCTGCTGGATGTTGTCGGCATTTCCGACCCCCGTCGAACGCGGCATGTAGCTTACGGTCAGCCCTTCAACGGTGAAGCCGCGATCAAGCCCGATGCCGCCGACAAGGATCCAGCTATACTCGCCTTTCCAATCGACGCTTGGAATTCGGGACTTCTCTCGGGTATTGAGTTCCACGATTGCCGTGGTTTCGATGGCCTCAAGTAGTAGAGGGGCAATCTCAGCAAAGGAGTGGGCGGTGGTATAGGTCTGCAATAGTCCCTTGGTGGATTCCTCAAAGGCAGCCAAAAGCGCATCGCGATCCGGATGATCTTCATCCTCCAGAACTACGCACCACTGCTCTTTCATCTGCTTGACCCAGCGTGCATACATTAGATGCTCGTCTTTGGGCACAGCCGGATGGATCATCATGGACCTGTTCCGGCCTTTTTGATCCTCCCCCTCCAGCAGGCCTATCGCCACCCCTACGAAAAAGTCCCTAAGCGCCGATAGCAGGCTCTTTGGCGGCTCGCTCGGCGGATTCAACCGATCCGGGACCTCTGATGCAAGGATCGTTTCGACATAAGTGCTGCCGCCGGCGCCGAAAAAGTCCTGCCCGCCGACATACTGCTCTCCGGGCGTGAGAACCTTGCCAAAGTCAGGCGAAAGCGTGTCGATCCGGCTGATGAGAAGCGGCGCCTGCGGCGTCGCGGTATAAAGAACGTAGCTGTGATGCGGGAAAAGGTTCCGTAGGGCCAGAATTCGGGCGTAAGTCGTGCTTTCTTCTCCCTTCTTCGCCTTCGTGTTGATGCCCGCCTGGTCACCTTCGTCATCAACAATCAGCGTAGGGCAATCGGTCAGATCAACATGCGAAAGCAGCCTTGCCAGGTTGTCGAGGTGCTGGTGCTGCTTCATCGCGATAATCAGGATCGTTCGCGCGCGCGGATTGCCACGCCGCCACTTCAGCAGTTCCAGGTTCACGCGGTCCAGTTCGCCACTCTGGAATCCCTTCTGCTGCGTGGAGAACAGCTTCCATTCACGGTTTCCATCTATGTCGAGGTCCTTCCTAATGCGGTCGAAGGATTGCTCGACAAGGTTATTCGTCGTGCCGGCGAGCAAAATGACAAGCTGATACTTGTTGTCCCGCGCAAGAGCCGTCAGGCCGGTAAACGACAAGGTTTTTCCGCTCTGCACGTACCCAATAACGAGGCCGGTGTTGCATGAATCCTGACCGGACGGCTCGACACAGTCGCCGAGGATCGCGGTCGTCTCGATGACCAACTGATCCTTTTCGTCGGGCGAAAGCGCATCGTTGGTGTTTAGCAGCCTTGTGAATGCTTCTCCCTGGACAGGGCGCCAGCCGTTGGCAGCGCTTGGCGCTGCAACCTTGATGATGCTGCTTTTATTCATCGATGACTCGCTTGGACATGTGGGTTTTTAGGATTTCATTCGTGAACCGGCGGATTGCGTAAGGATTGCGATCCGCGAGCTCAGTAGCCGCGACCTCAGCTAGCGCCATAGCAGCCGCAAGTTTCAGCACAGCCGAGAAGCCTTCGGAATCCAACGTCGGGAACTGCGACATGAAGGGATGAAGCATCGCTATCCTGATTACGATTTCGCGCGGCTCGGGGTCTGTAATTGACGGGCGATCTCGAATGGCTAGCCATTCGGCGCTGTCATCCGCATAGGACAGCTCAATCCTGACAATCCACGGCTCGCTCCGAAATTGTAGCCGAAGTTCCGCTTCTTCGAGGTCCTCAGCCCGGATGTCATTAAGCTCTTCGCTATCAGCATGGGGTTCCGAGAGTTCTGTAACGCCGGGCTCGCCTCTGTCGTTAGCGGCGATCGTCTTCTTGTTTAGGCTATCGGCCGTAGTCCGCAGCGCGTCTACCGCATCCTTGCGCGTCGCCTTTGCCCCCGATTTGGTGCGATGTTCTCGCGCCTGCTGAATCAGCGGCAACTCTTCCAAAGACAATTCTTTGCGCAATTTTCGCAGGAACTCATCTTCACTCTCTTCCCATTTCACCCCGTCCTTTGTGTGACTCACGAAGAAGCCCTTGAGGTGGATTTCGCCAAACAGCCGCTGATACGGATAGGTATTGGACCTTCCAAAGATATCTTCGGGCCGATAGGCTTCATCAGCGCTGCCCAGTATGAGCCGCTTTCTCCGAAACAGCGCTAACCCGGCAAGCTTTGTGCTAGCCGTCTCACGTATTGCCACAAATCCGTGCGCAGACTTGCCATCGCCGAGGTCGAACTTGATATCTTTCTTCCATTCAATCGCTGGCCCATCAGGGTCACGAAAGCTTGGTGCGGTCAGAATCGTCGGCTCTTCATACACAAGCTTTTCGCCATCGACGGAGAGTTCCAGAAGACCTTCTCGAAGGTAGACCCTGTAAATGCTGGCAAGGTGCTCCTTGATCTTTGATATCGTCTTTCCTCGGGGAAACCGCCTGATCCGTTCCAGCCTGATCTCAGTATAGTGTTTCCCCTCCGCCACTTCGGTCGAAATGACATTGAGCTCTTCGATGCTGTCGGTCACGATCTGGTCGATATCGAAAAACACGGTTCGCTCGACGCGCTCTCCAAGTGCGCTCGACCGGACGCTCCAGTTCGGCGCGAACCAGCAGGCCGCACTCTTCATACCCATGCCAAATTCTGACAGCCCCGATGCATCGGGCGGTATCTCAGCAGGCCTGAAAGCGCGCTGGTAATCTGATGTTGCGATACCGGCGGCGTTGTCGGTGATCGTGATCGTAGCTTCAGCCGGGTTGAAATCGATATCGACCCGCAGCCGATATCCCGCGCCGTCAGTGTCTCTCAGCTTCTTCTTGTTGTCGATGCTGCTCTGGATGGCGTTGTCGACGAATTCGGCCAGGGCGAACCATGCCTTATAATTCAGGTGCGGCAGAACCGAGAGGACATTGACGCCCGGCCGAATATTTACGGAGCTTACCTTGGCCATTATTCCGCTGCCACGGCCAACTCAGAAGCCAAAGCTTCCTCCGACCTGTCTATCAGCGCGTCAAAGATATGGCCGACGACTTCGACATTCACGGCATTGCCGAAGGCCTTGTATGCGCCTCCCTTGGTTTCAGGAAGGTGGGCAAGATTCCCCATGCTTTGGAGTCTGCTGCACTCCCTCGGCGTCATGAAACGCTTCTCCCACGCTATGATCGGAACCTGGCTCGTCGTCATGGCGATCAGCGAGGGGGCGGCATCCGGCTTTTTCACCCGAATTCCGCTGGCACGAAACTGGATCACGTGCTTCCAGATGTCTCGCTTGCCTCCCTTGCAATTCCACTCAAGCTTTTGAAAGCTAGGAGGAAAATCCCTGATTTTCGGCAGCCAAGGATCGATAATGTCACGGTGAGCATCATAGAACTCGCGATTCTTCCGGATGAAGTCGATCTTCCACTCCGGAAATTCCTTTAGTTTGGTACGCGCATAACCGGGCAGCGCCGCCTCGACTCCGGGAGGTGAAAGGCCCTTCAGTTCCTGCCCGAATGCCCCTTTATAGCGGCCGAGTCCGCGATAGCCTCTTTCGTTCGGCGTTGCGCCAAACAGCGGGTACGTCGCGCCGAATTCCATAGCCCAAATGGGAAAGGAAGGCAGGTCCTGATCTTTCGGGAATGCCTTGATGAACTCCTGCCAGGTCTTGAGTTGTTTGATGTGGCTTGCACTCAGGCGAAGCGCATCCTCAGGCTTATCGTCCAGCACGCTGTCTATCGTGACTTCCGGCAGTGCGTCAGGGATTGGCCATTCGAAATCGCCGAGCCCCTCCAGGTCACCCACGATGAAGGCGCGTTCGCGCCTTTGCGGGACGCCAAACATGTGAGGCGAGAGTTTAGCATAAGAGATGTCATAGCCGAGCTTCGTAAGCCGGGAGCAAATGACATCCCACGTGCGCCCCTTGTCATGGCGAATTAGGTTAGGCACGTTTTCGATGATAAAGTATCGTGGCTTCTTCAGTGCCAGAATTTCTTCAACATAGTCGAAGAGGTTGCCCCATTGCGGACACTCCAAGCCCTTCTGGTCGCCCGCTTTTGAAAATGGCTGGCAAGGGAAGCCGGCGCATAGGATGTCATGATCAGGAATTGTATTCAGATCGACTTCCCGGATATCGCCAGCAGGCAAAATCTTGAAGTTCTTTTCGTAAAGATTGGCAAGGTCTGAATTAATTTCAGAAGCGAAGACGCATTCCGCTGACCTGGCGTTTAACGCCTGGTGAAATCCGCCTAGACCCGCAAATAAATCTATGAACTTCATTTGCCCCTTCCCTGAGCATGCTTTTTTATACTGCATCTCTTGGTTGCGCAACATAAACCTTTGACTTTTCCGCCGAAATCTGTGGCCGCGTTAGCCTGTATGGTGAGGGTTGGGCGCATCGCCGACACCGGCAAGGGTATCGCCATAGTCGGCTTCGGCAGCGGGGGCTACTTGTCCGTGAGGGCTGAGGCTCCTTGTCCCACGCGCGTTTCGGCAGGTTGCCGCCATTCTGCGTCTCATCGGTCACGTGGTGGCCAGGCATCGGAACTATTGCACTGCCTCCGCGAGCCTGCTCTGCACTTCGGACACGAAGCGCGACGGCCGGAGATGTGAATACATGATGTGGAGTTCGGTCTTTGCTCTGGTGAAGCCGACATAGAAGAGGCGGCGGGCTTCCAGGACGGCGGAGTCGGACGGATTGTTTCGGGGAATGCGGCCTTCGTCCAGGCCGAACATGATCACGACCTTGAATTCGCGGCCCTTTGCGCTGTGCAGGGTCGAGAGGTTGAGGCAGTCCTTGCCGTCACCCTGTCCGGCGAACTGGGCGAGGGTCATATCCTTGCAGTCGCCGGTCACGCATCTCTCGATGAAGTTTCTCAGCGTCTCCGCTTCGTCCTGCACGGTGCGGCAGGAGGGGATGAGCGGCGCGATGATGATCGATTGCAGCTCGCTCAGCCACTGGTGCAGCGCTATGGTTCCGTCTCGTCGGTCCCATAGGGTGGCCATGAGGTCGCGCTCGAAAGCCAGGAGCTGCTCGTCATGGCCGAGGGCTTCGCCAAACAGCCGCCGTCCTTCGCGGGCGAGCCGGTTGAAGCGCGGCGATCCGGAACGCCAGCCGCCGCAGGACCATTGCGCGCATTGCTCCAGCCAGCGCATCAGGCGGCTTGAACGGGGGTAAAGCGCATTCGTGTCGCTCCGGATCGTGGCATAGCCATATTGCTGCGCCGCTTCCGCGACGGCGTTGCCGATCCATGCCGCAGGATAGAGGATTGCGATGTCGCCCGGCTGCAAACCCGGCAGCCGTTCTTCGATTTCCGGGACCACCGTTGCGAACAATGTGCTGGCGTGATGCTCGTAGCTGCCGGTGCAGGGATGGAAGAAGACAGTTCCTTCTTCCGCGCCCTCGGCGGCTTCATAGCCGCGATCTTCTCCGAGCGCGTAGCCGGAGGCGGTGACGATGCGCGAGCCGCAGCGATAGTTCAGCTTCAGCCGCACCGTCTCGACATCCTGCCGGTCCGAGAGCCGCTGCAGCAATTCGGGGTGTGCGCCGGTGAAGCCGTAGATCGACTGGTCGACGTCGCCGACGGCAAAGAGGCGCATGCCTACGCTGAAGCAGAGCCCCATCACCATGCGGTGCAGCGCGCGCCCTAAATCCTGATATTCGTCAACGACGAGGATCGGGTATTTGGCGAGGATCGCCTTCTGCAGCCATTCATGCTGCTGGAGCGCACGCACGGCAAGCAGCGGCATATCGTCGAAGTCGATCCGGCCGAGATTGCGCAGTTCCTCTTCGAAGGCTTCGACCAGCGCTGCGAGATCGGGATCGGTTTCACGCCATTCGGCGCTCTCACGGTTGAGGATCGATCGCCGGTAGTTGCCCATCGTGAAATCCCAGTCCTGAGGATTTCCGTGGCCGCCGATCGTGCGGGCAAAGGCGCGTTCGAGGGCGCGGCCGCGTTCAGCGCGCGTTGCTACGCAGTAATCCTCCGGCAGCCCCATGTTGGCCACCTTCGCGTAGGGCAGCACGATCTGGGTCAGCGAGAACGAATGCACGGTGCCGATAAAGACCCGGTTGCCCGGCTCGATACCGAGAGCCTCGAGCCGGGTTTCCAGCTCGCGGGCGCATTCGTTGTTATAGGTGATGCAGGCGGCGCCGCGCGGTTCTTCAACGTCTTCCGAGAGCATGCGGGCGAGCTTGATCGTCAGCGTCTTTGTCTTGCCGCTGCCGGGGCCGGCCAGGACGACGCAATGGCCGCCCGACTCGTAAGCAGACCACTGCCCCGAATTGCGGCGCAGCTCCGCGGACGCATCGAGATAGAGCGCGCGGTTAGACACGGCTTGCCACGAACTCGATGGCGCGGCGGATATAGTCCGGCGGCGGGAAGCCTTCGATTCGCGCCGCAAGCCGCTGCGCAAATCTGCCCTTGCCCATGTCTTCGATAAGGCTGAGATAGCCTCCTTCCTCCATGCAAGACGGGTCGTTCTCCCAATCATCAACCATCTCGGCCCTTGTCTTACTCAGGCCACCCTCCCTCATGACCGCGATGATCTCCGCAACGAAATCCCCTTCAAACAGGTCGACTTCGAGCGTGTCGTCATTCGTGAAGATGCCGAACTCCGCGCACCGGTCGCTGAATGCCATCAATTCACCATCGGCGACTAATTGCGCCAGCTCCTTGAGGACGGCTTGCGGCTTTTTGCCGGTTCTCGTCGTCTCGATCGTATTGACCAGCTTGGCAGACCGGTTGATGCCGAGCGCTCCGCCTTCTGCCGGGTCCCAGTCGGTGATGATCGCAAACGGTATGCCGAGCGCCGTCAGGAATTTGGCGTAGGGCGTGAAGTTCGTGCCTGCCACCGAGCAGACGGTGATGCCGAGATGATCGAGCGGGCAGTCTATGGCTTCGGCAAAGCCGGGCAGCAGGAACCGTTCGGCATCGCCTTCGACCAGCAGGATTCCCCGCGCAAAGAGCATCTCGGCGCGGGTGACGTCGAGATAGCGGCTGAGGTCTTCTTCTTCCGCTTCGGTCAGCGATATGCCTGCGGCCGAGCAGCCGATCGTGCCGTCTTCGCCGGCGTCCTTGAGCAGCAGGATTGAGCGCAGCGGTGCGATGCTGGCGATATGCGGGGAGTGCGTCGTCAGAATGATCGACAGCGGCGAGCCGTCATCCTCTCCTTGGAACTCTTCGAACAAATGCCGGTAGACCGAACGCTGCAGGTGAGGGTGGAGATGGGCTTCCGGTTCTTCGATGGCGAGCAGGGTGTGGTCTCGCCGGTTTTCCTCAATGAGGCGCTTCAGCTCCAGCGCCTTCAGGGTGAGGAACACGATGTTCGCCGAGCCAAGGCTGGCATCGCTGATCGTCCTGCGTTCGTTGTCGATCAGCAGGCGGATGTTGCGGTAGAGCCTCCCGACATCGGTTTCACCGAAGCCAAGGCTTGGATTGATGTCCTGCTTGGGGCCGGTCATCGCGGCGAACAGCTCAGCCAGATCGCTTTCCAGCTGCTGGACGGTGTCGAACTCAGCAAGCTCGGCGGTCGCGCCTTCAATTGCTTCCTTGATGTCTTTGAGATCGTCGCGCTCTATGCCGCTGAAGGCCCTTTCGATCAGCGGGCGCATCGGCGACTTTCGCCACGAGCCAAGATCCCCTTCCGCATCGCGCAAGGCGGGGAGGAGGTCCATTGGTATCCTGCGGCGGAGATCATGGCCGAAGGTCTTGGTTTCGCTTTCTCCGCCGTAGCAGATGAACTCGTAATCATCCCCGGAGGCGGGAGCCTCTTCCAGACCAGCTCTCGGCCGAAACTCATAAGTGAGGCGCACCGTGTTCGCATCGTCGTCGAGGCGATAATCGGTGAGCATGCGCAGGACATCGAGGTCGTCCTCGAAATCCTGAATCTCTACGAGAACGACGATTTTGTCGTCTTCGTCCGGAGGCTGCAGACCGTCCCAGAAATCGGCCAGGGTGAGTTGCCGGCTGCTGTCGGGGAGGGTGGGATCAAAGATCAGGCGCAGGGCATAGAGGAGATTGCTCTTCCCGACGCGATTCTCGCCTACAATGACGACATTGCCGGCGAGCGCCACGTCGAAGTCGGCAAAATTTCTGAAGTTGCTTATTTTGATCCGCGTCAGCTTCATGGCAGCCCCGTCGTTTCTTCCATTGGCGGCAGCCTCCTTGCGGCTGGCTGCCCGATCGTTTCGATCATCATACCGGCCCGGCCACCAGGCCGGGCAGAAAGATTCACGATATCCCCATGTCTCTGGAGATCGGCTCCAGCCGTCGAGAAAGCCAGAGAGCATCGAGGGGGTGTCTTTCGGCTCAGTAGCCGGTGTCTTCCACCTCAAAATCAGCATCATCATCGAGTTCGTCTAACTCGAAGCTGAAGTCGTCGATGAAATCGTCGCGTACACGCCTGAGCCGAGTGTTATCGCCGCGCAACGACCGGAGTGTGTCGCCAATTGACGTGAAGCCATTGTCGATCGAAAAGAACCGCACCCTCCGTGCGTGCAGATGCGAAAAATAAGGGTCTTGTTCAATGAACGCAGTTGAGGGGGCGGGATTGATACCAAGGCCAACGCTCTCATAGGCGAACAGCCACATCCCGCTGCGCAGACCATCGCCACTGAGCGCGCGGTTCCATCGTGTGAAATCCACTGTACCATCGATGAGTTGGCGGTGAACGCATACTGCGACCAGTAACGCGATCAGCGAGTTATCCATCTCGGTAAGCGGCACCACCCATTGGGCCGACAGTGGAATCTCGAGACGCAATGCCAGGAACAATAACCAGATAATTTCACCGCTACGGTTCTCCTGTGCCAGCACCGGAATGCGGTGCCCAAGGAATTCAGCAAGCCTCGGGATGTTCACATCGCCGCGATCGGTCTGCCGCAAAATTGTGATCTCGACCAGGAACGCGATCAGACTCGAATTTCGACGGTAAGCTGCGATGAGGTGGCTCTGCAGCCTGTTCCAGCTATTTGCCCGGACGAATGCCATGCGCGCATTTTGAAAGGCGTATTTTTCGACATTCAGGTCCGGGTGAGCCTTGCACACTTGGCCGACGCGATAAAAGAAGTGCTGAAACTCTCCGTCATCGCTGCCACTGCGAGGCACATAGGAGCGAACTTCTTGCTTCCAGCCACTTTCCTGTCGGACGGAAGTTGATAAGATCGCGGACTTATCATTATTCAACTCAAGTTCGAACGCACCGGCCGCCTGCCTTAACGCGGCAATCAGATTCTCGCCTGACAGATTGTCACCGCTACTGATTGTATAGTCATCAATGTATCGCGATGCATCTTGCGAACTGACCCCAATTTTTTCGCGTAGCAGAGCATCTATCGCTGACGCTACGACCTCGGCGATTAGGCGAGAGCAATCAGGTCCGACGGGCAAGCCGATAGTTTGCCCGTCTTGTGCATTCCGGCAAAGCAGATCGATGAGATTGCCATAGTGTTCAACTCCTCGGTTTTGCTTTGCGAACGCCTTGCCATGGATCGCCCAAGGGATTGCGTGAGTGTAAATCGAATGGAAGAAGGCCCGGATATCTGCAGAGACATATTCCTCTCGGCGTGATGAAAGATCCACACGGAAATCGTCACGCAGATCGATGCTGGGACGCATGACGGCGCGCGGGCCGCTCCAGTCGAAGATCGGAGGAGAAGCGGAGATTCCCGAAGTTTTAGCGACATTGCGCATGCTCACATAATTGTCTGCAACGGCCCGCGACAGAAGAAGGTAGGCGATTGGATTCGGCACACCGTGTCGCCGGTCGTCTCTTCCGAAACGCGGAAAGTAAAACCAGCTAGGCTCGGAATAATACCGGTGGAAAGCCGGCTTATTCCTGATTGGAGTTAGCGCCTCTATCCGGTCGATGATCGATTTGCGATACTTTGCGAGATCGCTTGAAACAAAACATGGCGGTAGTTCGGGGGCAAAATATCCATGAGATAATAATCTCCGAAGGCGTTCTGACTTTGTTTTTGCTGTCATCGCTCGTCCCTTTGAGCGCTGGCAGAACTCGACATCAAGCAGCGCTGCTGGCATTGCCAATTCGCACTGGTGTTCGCGCAACATCTATGAATAATAAAGACTTTTCGCATTCGTCCTCCCGCCAAAAAGAGTACGATGACCGGGGATGGCAATCAACAAACGATTCCCGATTTCTGTGTCGAAGACACCTATCATATCAGCGCAAGCTTATGGTGGCGCATCCCTCGCGGGACCGGGCTCTCGTGAACCGAGCCTGTAGTCTCGGCCATCCGGCTTCGATCCCATCGCGCATTTATCGGCGTCGGTAGCGACGCCTTTGCGGAACGGGCTGGTAGCCCGTGCAACCCTTTCCTTGTTGATCCGGGGCTGCCGCCCCCTGCTGTCAAGGCCAAGCGCCTTGTGCGTGAAAATCACGGGCCGTGTCCTCCCCCTTGCGGGGTGCGGGCCGCACCACCCTTCGTGATTTTCAGCCCTGACAGCATTCCTCCCGCTCATTGGCGCGGGGCCTAGTCCGGTTGCAGCAGCAGCTGCTGCGCAACCGATTGAAACTAGGGAGTTAAAGCCATGAAACAGGATATCTATGAGCGTGTTACGGCGGCGATTGTCGCCGATCTCGAAGAGGGCGTGCGGACGTGGCAGAAGCCATGGAATGCCGAGCATGCCGCCGGGCGCATCACGCGTCCCTTGCGTCATAACGGCGTGCCCTACCAGGGCATCAACGTCATTATGCTGTGGTCAGCAGCGATGGCAGGCGGCTTTGCCGCGCCGATCTGGATGACATTCAAGCAGGCCAAGGAAATGGGCGCCCATGTCCGCAAAGGCGCGAAGGGGTCGCTGGTCGTTTATGCCGACCGCATCCGCAAGACCGAACTCGATCTATCCACCGGCGAGGAGCAGGAGCGGGATATTCCCTTCATGAAGGGATACACCGTCTTCAATGTCGAGCAGATCGAAGGCCTGCCGGGGCCGTTTTATGCGGCAGCTGAACAGCGCCTCGATCCCGTGCAGCGCATTGCGCATGCCGAGGGATTCTTTGCGTCCCTTGGTGCCGATATCCGGCACGGCGGCAATCAGGCCTATTACACCATGGCCGAAGACCGCGTGCAGATGCCGCCCTTTGAAACCTTCCGCGATGCAGAAAGCTATTACGCGACGCTTGCCCATGAATGCACCCACTGGACTCGGCACCCGTCGCGGCTGGAGCGCGACTTTGGCCGCAAGCGTTGGGGCGACGAAGGCTATGCGATGGAAGAGCTTGTCGCCGAGCTTGGCAGCGCCTTCCTGTCAGCCGACCTCGACCTGACGCCGGAGCCGCGCGAAGACCATGCCGCTTACATCGGCTCATGGCTGAAGGTTCTGAAGAACGACAAGCGGGCGATCTTCACCGCTGCGAGCCATGCCCAGCGTGCCGCCGATTTTCTCACCGGATTGCAGCAGCAGCCGATGGAGAAGGCAGCGTGAAACCGCCGGACACCATCATCATCGAGGGACGCGCCTATAGCTGGCGCGTCCTTGTCCGGGCGCGGCGCGAGCAGTTGGACGCATGGAAGGCGGCGCAGCCGCGCCAGCCCGCTCTATTCTCGCTGAAGCAGGATTGCCGCCCGGCGGCAGAGCGCAGCGCGGCGGGGCGCTATCTCGAGCCGAGCCTGCTGGCGATAATGCAGGAGGGCGAGGGGCGCTGAGCATGGCTGAAAAATTGCCGCGCCCGCCGTGTCTGGCGGGCGCGGCAATTTTGCGCTGCAATTTTGCGCTCGGCGCGGGGGGCAAGCCCCGCGCCTCGCGTGATCAGAAGGGACGCGGCCCGGCCGAGGGGCGGGGCGCTATTTTCGCGGCCTCTTCGCGTTTGCGGCGCTTTGCTTTTTCGCTGCGCTGACGGTCATCGCAGATGGCGATGGCGAGAAGCACCAGCCAGTGCCAGTCGAGGCCGAGACTGACGCTGAAAGCGAGCGTGCCGCCTGCGGCGCGGGTGAATGTCGAGCGGATCGTAATCATGTTGTCCTCCGTGGTTTTCGAAGGCCCGGCCGATCCGAGCCTTTCTTGCACCGCGGACGAAGGCAGCCCGGCGCTTAGGGCGCACCGGTACGGCCGCAACGATAGTGGAGGAGCTTTACGCTTGCGCCCCAAGGAGCGCCGGGCTGCCAGTCTCGGGACTGGAAGGCCGGTCGGCTTTGGCCGCACTAACCACAGATGGAGGAAACTTCGACCGGCGAGAGCTTTGCCCGCCAAGCGGCGGCGCCACGCCTCAGTCGCTGTCTTCGGTCTTGTCACCGCTGAATTTCGGTGTGCAGGCCACCGGATTGCGAGGCACCCAGGCGAGCTTGGTGGCGCCGTCATACTCGTGCACGAAAAGCACCCACGATTCTGTCCAGGCATAGACCGGGAAGCAGTTGAGACCCCCGTGCCCGCAAGCAAAATCGGCATCGAGTTTGGCAAGCCCTTGTTCGCGGGTGAGCACCACATTCTCGTCCGGTTCGGGTGCGGCCTTGGCAGTGCGGCTCGGATGAACCCCGACGACGATGACTTCGATGCGCTGCCCGAACGTGCTTTCCGCCTCTTCGAGCCAGAGGCGGAGGTTGGCGTCGGCAGGCCGCTCGCGCTCCAGATCGTCCCACATACGATAGTCCCTTCCTAAGCATTCATCCTGTCGGCGGCAGGCGCTGCGCGGCAATCGCCGGTCGTGGCCTTCGCTGTTCTCATGACTCCTTCGGCCCGGCTTCTCAAGATTGACGCTGCATAGCCGGGCGCGCCGACCCATCAATGACCTGCCCGCACCACTCCTTGCATCGGCAAGGACCGTGTTGGTCATGACAGGCCGGCTTGTCCCGCCCGGCTTCTTCTTTCGCGTCTTGAGAAACCTCGAAGCCGAAAGGAGACAACATGAAACTCTTGACCACATCGATCCGCGATCAGCTGCTGCGCAACGGCCGCCTTCGCGAGGAACGTGCCCGCGAGGGCCAGTCCGAGCCGGACTTCCTGCCTGTCGTGAAGCTCTTCACGCCCGATGCAAACTGCACCTGGCTGCTGACCGAGCTTGATCCCGAAGATCCCGACATTGCCTTCGGCCTGTGCGATCTTGGCATGGGCTGCCCCGAACTTGGCAGCGTGCGGATTTCCGAACTGGAATCGGTGCGCGGACGGCTGGGCCTGCCGGTCGAGCGCGACCGGCATTTTTCGGCCAGCCATACGCTCGGCACCTATGCCCGTGCGTCGTGGAACGAATGCGCCATCACCGAGCGCCGCGAGGCGCTCGATCACGCCGCGTCCGTCGCGGCGGGAGGTGCAGCATGAACACCGCAACCGGACAGCTTGGCTTCGATACGCTGCTGCAGGCAGCCGAGACCGACAACCGGGTCCGGAGGATCGAGCGGGAAACCGCTCATCTTCCGGGCACTATGGCAGAGGCATTGCCGTACTACCGCCTGCTGCTGCGCCAGCATCACGCGGCGATGCTCGCCGCCAATGTCGATGAGACGATGCGCCTGCGCGAAGAAGCGCGCAGGCTGGCATTGAAGCTCAATGGCGGCGAGCCCGGCATTCTTGCCGGGCCGGAAGCGCCGGGTTGCGTGCTGGAGCGCGAGAGCGCTGCTAAGCCCGGCAGCGTCCCGCGCTGGGGACAGACCGGCGCGTTCATCATCGAACTTGGCAGCATGCAGGTTGCTATCGATCTGAACGGCATCTTCGGCATCGGCTCTTCGGTCGGTTTCTGGCCGGGCTTTGCCGCCCATGCCGTCGAACTGGACAAGCCGTTCCTGAGCAGCACCGGCTATCGCAGCTTTCTCGGCATTCATGCCGATCCGCAGGCCGAGCTAAGCCCCGATGAATTCGCGGCCAAAGTGGTTGGCGGCTACGTCGCGCGCGAGCTTGGCGGCAAGCTCGTCACTATCGATCAACGCTACCGCGAGCGCGCGGCCTGAACCTTTTACGGCGTAGCGCCGATCAGGGCGCTGCGCTTCTTTTCCTCTTCGGCTGGTGGAATGCCCGGCAGGGGGGCAGGCAGGACGATTACCGGCAAAGCGGCTGGCTGAGCAGGCCATTGCCGCCGGAACCCATGCGGGCTTTTGCCGAATGCGCAGGGCGGGCGCGGCGCGAATCAGGGAAGCAAGTCAAAGCGAGGGCGGGTGCGGTTTCCTGCTTCCGTCTATCGCCCGTAGACCTGTGCCGGCGTCTGCCTTTTCAGGCCGCGTTTCAATGACAATCGGTTCTGGACCGGTCGAGGCGCAAAGCAACGGGCTGCCCGCACCACCAAGCTGCGCTTGGCCGTGTTGCCCGTTCCCCTGACGGTGCTTTGCGCCGCTTTGCCCGGTCTTTTCGCCCCTTTCTCATCTTGAAACGAACTGAAAAGGAGAAGACCAATGGCACGTAACTACACGAAGAAGACGGAAGAGAAGAAGGCACCGGCCCTAATCGCATATCACGTTCCCGATCGCGAGAAGGCGCCCTGGACCCGGATCGGCGCCGCATGGGACCACAAGGACGGCGAAGGCTTTACGCTCCAGCTCGACCTGGTTCCGGTAACGACCGGCCGCATCGTTCTGCGGGCCTTCGATCCGCAAGCCGAAGAGGGGGAGAGCGCGTAAGCGCTCTTTCCTTTTTTGGAGGTTCAAGCGCGCGGCAGATGCCGCTAGATTTAAGCGAGGAGGCAGCCATGACCGATTATGTCGCCATCATTCGCAAGGTCGAAGGGACCGATTACTGGGTCGACGTTCCGGACATTCCGGGCTGCATTTCTAACGGCAAGACAATCGAGGAAGCCAAGGTCAATTACCGTGAAGCGCTGGCGCTGCACATGGAATACATGACCCCGACGCAAACGCCGCGCGCCAGGAGCGAGCTGACCGAGGAAGAGTTCGAAGACGCGGTCGAAACCTACATCTTGTCCCTGTAGCTGCGGGTCGTCAGAACGAGCGGCCTCGGCGCTGCCCGTCGAGCCCTTTGGTGCGGGCGATTTCGCTGAGCGCTTCCTGCGCCGCCTGAATCGTCTCGCATAGGTCCCGCTCACTGACCTTGCCGCTGCGCTGTTTCCATCCGCTCATCATCTTCTCCCGTTTATGAAGAGACCATGCGAATCGCCGGCGTTCAACCGCCGGCCGCCGCCTTGGGCGGACGGCCGCGCTTGCGGCCGGGATTCTTCACCGCGATATCGAGGCCATGCTCTTTCGCAATGCGCCGGATTTGATCGAGGGCCGACCTGGTGCGCTGCTCCTTACGCGCGGTGAGGACTTCCTCGGCGCGCCGTATCAGCGCGTGAAGCTGTTCGTCGGACTGCTCGGCCAGAGCCGCGAAAAGCGGATTGTCATTGGTGGTCATGGTCAGCGTCGCTCCCTCAAAATGGAATGTCGTCGTCGAGATCGAGTTCGAGCTGCGGATCGGGCTCGGCCGGGGGTGCCGGCGGGACGGTCACATCCCTAAAGACAAAGTTCAGCTCTTCGATCTCACGGAGGATCGCCCGGTCGAGCAGCATGCTGAAATAGTCCCGGTCATCGCGCAGACCGAGCCTGGCCGCCATCGCTTCGCCGAAGGCGCTGATCATGCCGTCCATCAGGATGGCATCGATCATCGTCAGCCGTTCTTCCTCTGCCATGCGCCGGCTCAGTTCCTGAACGTGTTCCGGCAGGTCGTTAAACTCATCATGCATCGCTTCACTCCTTTCGCGGCGCGGGGGCGGCGAGCAGCAGTCGCCGCGCCCGTTCGTTTTTCAGTTGCTTGATCGCGCGACTGCCGCCGGCGGCGAGCAGGGCGACGCCCTCGCACAGATCGCCAAGCGGCAGATCAGCGCCGAGCCGGGCAAAGCGGCCGTTCGTTCCTTCGGCCATGCGGCGGAACACCGCCTCGGCATGGGCATCATTGCCTTCGAAGAAGGCGAATATCCGCGTGCCGCCAGCGCGCAGGAACGGCAGCGTTCCAGCGACAGCGTCCGGGTTTTCCTCGAAGCTGTCGCCGACAAGAATCACGGCGGCGGCCGGTTCGTCTTCGCCGATGAAACTCTGCAGGGCCGGCAGGATTTGCGTCAGTCCGGTGCGGCACCGCACGGCGGCCATCGCCGCCGCCAGCTCCATGCTGTCATCGCGCCAGCCGTGGTCGGTCAGTTCGCCGCCGCCGAAATGCTGAAGCCTCAGCTTTACCGCGCCGAAGCCGGCAACGGCCGAAAAGATACGGCGCTGCGCACGCTGCGCCTGTTCCCAGCCCGCTTCGCGGCTGCCGGTCGCATCGATGATAAAGCCGATACGGACCCGGCGCGGCGCCTGCGCTTGCGCTTCGCGCAGGCGGCACAGCGCCCTGGCAATGGCGCCGGTGCGCTGCGGCATTGCTGAGGATTTTTTGGTGAGAAACATCTTAAAAGACCTCCTTTGATCTGGCTCGATCCTAGGCGGAGGCGGGGCGCCGATCCTGGTCAGGAGCTGGACATCGCGGCATGGCGGGTCAGCCGGCGCGCAGCGCCCTGAGCAGCAGATCGCGCGCCATGTTGACCGCCTTGGCCTCATCGACCGTGCCGCCGGCATCGGGATGGGCCTTGCGGATCGCCGCCTTGTAAGCGGCATCGAGTGCGTGGCGGGTGTAGGAGGCGGGCAATCCGAGCAGGATCAGCGCCGCCTGATGGAGATCGTCGTCATGATCATCATCATCGTCGGCGGCATCATCATGCTGATCGTCGCGCGCGCCGCGTGCCAGCTCGATGGCAAGGAACCAGCAGAACCTGCCCGCCAGCGCCAGCCAGCCGCCGCAAACGCGAAGTGCTCGCCCTATCGTTCTGGCGAGCGCGACCAGCACGAAACCGGCTGCCAGGAGCAGTGCTTCGGCGGCCTTTGCGAGCACAAGGCCGATGAATTCGAAGACCTTCCATAGCGAAGCGAGCAGCTCGACCGTTTCATCGGCGAAGAGGGTGAAGGCTACCCACAGGGCGAGGAGAATGGCGGCGATCATGCTCAGCCCCCGGCTGCGATAACCGCCTGAATGACGGCGAAGAGAACCGGCACCGCGATGAGCACGGCGGCGAGCGGGTGCGGCGCCATCAGCCAGACATGGGCGTGATAAATCTTTCCCCACACGGACTTGAGCCACGAGCCGCCGCCGGCGCTCGCCTTGCCGGTAAAGTAGGGGTTGGGATGGAAGCGGCCGGCAAGCTCCGGGCGCTTCCAATAGGGCGTCTTGCGCAAGGGGATCGCCGGCAGATTGCCGATCAGCGCAATCTGCCAGTCCTTGTCGAGGCGGCGCAGTTCATCGCCGGTGAACAGCGGCCGTGCGCTTTCGCCCAGGCTGCGCTCGCCTTTGGGATTGGTGCTGACCGTCTCGACGGTGCAGCGGCCGAGCAGTTTTTCGATATGCTCGGCGGTCTCCAGATCGTTGCCGATGCCAAGGATCTGAAGCAGGCCGCAATTGGCGACGAGCGTCTGCCAGCCGCGCCCGTAGAGATCGACGAGCTGGCCGATATTCTGGAAGATCGGCCAGAGCACGACGCCGTATTTGCGCAAGGTAGCGAGCCAGTCGGGGAGATGGGCAAGCCGGCCTAGGTCGGCCGCTTCGTCGATCAGGAACAGCACCTTGCTCTTTGCCAGCGGGCTGCGCTGCATGGTGAGCACGGCGCAGGCGAGCGCGAGGCGCGAGATCGCGGCGTGGCTCTTGTTGTATTGCAGCGGCAGGACGACGCTGACGATGCCGCCGCGCTGCCCCGGCGCTACGCCCTTGAGCAGGCTAAAATCGACATCGCTGCGGCTCAGGCATTCGCGCACGCGCGGATCGATCAGCCAGTTCAAATCTTCCTGCATGGTCGAGAGCACCGCCGAGAATTCCTCGGGCGCCTGGTCCATGCGGCGTTCGAGCGCGATGGCGCCGGTGCGCGGCAGATAGCCGCAGGCCGGGTTCGCCTTCATCGCTTCGAGCAGTCCGCCCCATTCGCCCGCGTCGCAACTGATATAGGAGAAGACCGTCGCCAGATCCTGGCGCTGCGGCGGCTCGCCGGTTTTGCAGTGGATGATGAAATCGCGCAGATGCCCGCGCGCGGTGTTTTTGAAAAAGCTGGTGGCGCCGCCTTCGGAGCCGCTGCGGGTAATCAGCATCTCGGCCAGCACCAGCGCGTCGGCTGCGAATGTCGGGCTGTCGGGATCGAGCAGGTCGAGCGGATTGAAGCCGTGTTCGGGCAGCTCCCAGGGCGTGCCGGTGTGCATGCCGAAAAAGTTGATGCAGCCGAATTCGATTCCCGCCTCGCGCCAGCGCCTCGCGGCAATCGCGCTATTTTCCCCGCCGGGATCGAGCAGGAAAATCCAGTCATAGGAGAGAAGGTTCGGCAGCACGGCGGTTGTGCCCTTGCCGGCGCCGGTCGAGCCGAAGGTGATCGCGTGGGTCATCTCGTAATGGACGGGCAGATGCCCGGTCCAGTCGCCGACGATCAGCCCCTTGCGCTTGAAAAATCCGCGCCGGAACAGCGGCCAGACCGAACACCAGTGCGCCGAGCCGAAGGTCCGCGCCTGGTCGCGGCGCATCCGCCACGAGCAGAGAAACAGGACATAAATCCCAAGGACGGTGAAAAAAATCCACATGGCGCGATCCTTTGCTAGGTTCGGCGCGCGGGTAAGGCCGCGCTTCTCACGCAAAGGATGCGAAAAAGAGGGCGCGCGGTCGTGGACAGGGACTGGACAGGTGACAGAACGCAGGCCGGCCTATGACGATAGCGAGCGCGAGCGCATTCGCAGTCTGCTGCTGCGCTACAAGGACGACCACGGCGTCGGTGTGCCGACGCTGCAGCTGCGCATCGCCGAGGCCATCGGCGATGCCAATCCCGACCGCGTGCCGCTCAAATCATTGCAGCGCTTTATCGCTGCCACCCACCGCACCGACGATGCGCTGGTCGATCACTGCATGAACTTCCTGATGAGCGTCGCGCCGCCGCCCGCCGAGGACGGGCTGGCGAGCGCGCTGCGCGCCTTTCTCGGCGCCGATCTAACAGAAGGAGAAGACTGCGCGCATCTTGCCGGCCGCTATCACGGCAGGTTCCTCACCGCCGAGGCGGACCGCTTCGCTGAGGACAGCAAATTTGCGTATGCAAATCTCACCCTAACCGATCGCGGCCAGGGCTATCTCGAAGCGGAAGAGGCCGAGTTTAATTTCGGGCGCGATCCGCATCCGCTCTATCAGCGGCCGGACGCCTTTCCCGCATCGTTTGCTGAGCACGAGCGCCACCTCTATCGCGGGATCGCGCTGCCCTATGTCAGCGGGTTTTCGCGCCAGCAGACTTACGTGCTGATGCTGCGCAATTACCTCCATGCGCGCTGGTATATTCTGCGGCCTGCTCAAGGGCAGGCAGCGCGGCTGGAGGGCGATGCCCTGGAGCCGCCGCTCTACACATCGCTGATGGCGGAAAGTCCCGAAGGCAAGTCCTATCCGTTGCCGGTATGGGAGCGGACATTCCGCGCTGAATTTACGCGCGTGAATGAGGAAGAAAGCGAAGAAGAGGCCGTGTCCAGAAGTTGACCAATGGACCAAATCGCGCTAGCTTCGACAGTTACTGAAGGTTGTCTTTGCTGCAGTGCAAATGACCAGGTTTTGACCTACCTCAGCCTCATCCCGCATAATAGAAAGATGGTCGTTAAGAGTTGATACAAGATGTGCGCGGGGTCCCCGCGCCATCTTGGGAAGGGGGCTCAAGTGCCGCCCCCGTTCCATCCCTGGCTCTTTCGGCTTTTCGGGCGTCCAGCCCATCGAAAAGCCGAAGCAGCGGTTTCGTCGCTGCATGACGACCAAAGAGCCTTCGTGCCCTTTGGAAACCAGACGAGGGGTGTTCCGCACCCCTTCGAACCAGCGGCCAGGGCTTTCGCGCCCTGAACTGCGACCAAGGGGAGACTTCGGCTCTCCCACTGTGGAACCCCATCGACCAGCGTTCCGGCGCTGGAGGACGGGCAGGGAAATCGTCCCTGCACGCGATGCAAAAGGGAAGGAGCAATGGCGAGTAGCGGCAGCGAGAAACGGCAGCGCGACATCACTTTGAAGGCGCGCTTCAACGGCCCGGAGGCGGCGCTGATCAAAGAGCAGGCCGACCGTGCCGGTGTTTCTGTCGCTGCGCTTATTCGCTTTGCCGTGCTCGGCCAGACGCCGCTGCGCGCCTCGCGCCGCCCCTCGGTCAGCCACAGTGACGCCGCCCAGCTTCTCGGTCAGATCGGGCCGCTTAAGTCCGCGCTGCTTGATGCAGCGCAGGCGGCCGAGTCCGAGACCGTCAAAGCCGAAATTGCCGCCGCCTGCCGCGACATCGCCGATATGCGCGTCGCGCTGTTCGAGGCGATGGGGCGCGAGCCATGATCCTGAAAGGCAGCCAGCGGGCCAACGGCGCCGATCTTGCCACCCACCTCATGAATATCTGCGACAATGAGCGCGTCGAAATTGCTGCGCTGCACGGCGTCGTCGCCGACGATTTGCACGGCGCCTTTGCCGAGTTCGAAGCGATCGCGTCCGGCACCAAAGCCAAGGAGCCGCTCTACAGCCTTTCGATCAACCCGTCCGCGCCGCTCACCCGCCAGCAGTATGAGGAGGCCATTGCCGACATCGAGGACCGGCTTGGCCTCGCGGGGCAGCCGCGCGCGACCGTCTTTCATATCAAGGACGGGCGCGAGCATTGCCATGTCATCTGGTCGCGGATCGATGCCGAGAAGATGCGGGCGATCCATATGGCGCACGATCATCGCCGGCTGTGCGATCTTTCGTGCGAGCTTGCGCATAAATTCGGCCTCGACCTGCCGCCGGGATTGCAGGCCTGGGAGAAAAAGCAGCGCTTCAAAAAGGAAAGGCTCGAGCCGACTTTGGCCGAAAACGCGCAGGCCAAGAAGACCGGCATCCCACCCGAGCAGCGCCGCGCCGAAATCACCGCCGCCTACAACCAGTCCGACAGCGCCGAAGCGTTCCGGGCGGCGCTTGCGCAAAAGCGTTACATCCTCGCCAAGGGCGACCGGCGCGGCCTGGTTGTCGTTGACCGGTACGGCGATGTTCACAGCCTCACGCGCTACGTCAAAGACCACAGCGCGAAGGGCATTCGGCAAAAGCTCTCTGCGCTTAAATCCGACGACCTGCCCGATGTCGAACAGGCAAGAGCGCTCACCCGCGATCTAGCGCAGCAGCAGGGAAAGGGCGCGGGCGAAGGCGCTGGCGACAAGGCGGAGGAGACGCGGCGCAGGGTCGAGGAAGTGCGGCGGCAGGCGCTGGCAAGAGCGCAGGAAGCGCGGCGGCTTGCGAGCGCCCAGCACGAGCAGGAAATTCTCACCCGGCAGGCCTCGGAAAGGCTCGCGCTGCATGCGGCGCAGGAAAGTGAAAAGCGCGGTTTTCTCTTCCGCGTGCGCAGCGCCGTTGCCGACCTGATCGAGCGCACCCCCGCCTTGCGCTCGGTGCTCGGCCCGCTCCAGAAGCTCACGCATCTCGATCCGCGCGAGCGGCACACGCTGGAAAAGGACGCTTTGCGCCGCCGTCATGCGCGCGAGAAGCTGGAAATCGCGCGGCGCAAGCGCAGCCTCGCCGCCGCTGAAAAGCGCGAGCAGGAATCGCTGACCGAAGCGCTGGCCCGGCTCGCCCGGCGGCAGGGCGAAGAGCAGGCGCGGCTGCGGCAGGATTTCACCGAGGCCGGCCGCGATCAGAAGCTGTGGCGAGCGCGCGTCTTCGATGAAGGCGACGTGACACAGGAATTCAACGCGCGTTCCGGCGCCGCTGGTGGTGACCAGGATGATGGCGACGACGATGTTCGCCAACCCCAGTGGAAGAAGCGGACTGAAGGACTCCAGCGAAGGCCAGGTTCACGCAGAGGGCCGCGCCGCTAACCGAAGCGGACTTATCAAAAATAAAACGCAATGATGTTTCAAGTTTAACGCTCGGCACATAGTGCAATCATGAGTTACAATTTTCTCCGATCAAATAGTAACTAACCGCAAAGCCATACTATCACGAAAGTTAAACAACAAACATAAGTAACAAAGTTGCGAGATATAATATTCAAATTAGCCCCTTTGCCTCCGCTGGAAAAACGCCGCAGCGGCTTCATTCCCCCAAAATGGTTTCTCCCGGTGTACCGGCCCGAACGTGATGCCGACTATCTGCTTGGGAAGCTTCTCAATTTTGTTTTTCTCACTACCTTTCTGCTTCTCGGGGCCATTCTTCTCGATGCTCATCTGTACACCGGATTCTTGATAGATGCTTCCGAATTTCGGCATAATAAGCTGCTGCTCCCGGCCACTTTTTCGCGTTTGATCAGCTTGCCTTTGTTCGTGCTGGCCTTGCTCTTCTATCTGCGGATCAGGCTGGGGATCGACATTTCCCGCGATGACATTCCCGTTGGCGGGCGGAAAGCGTGGGCTCTTACCCTCACCCGACGTAAATGGATTGAAGTAGGCTTACTTATACTCGTCGGATCACTGGCTTGTATTTTCGCGTCCCATCTCTTCGTCATTCAAGTGACGCTGCATTATCAGCAGCAGGATAACCTAGCCTTCGTTCTCTTACCGCAAGCCTTCGCGGTCGTGGCGATGATCGGAGGCCCGATATACCTCATCCTTGGCGCACTCCTCCTTGAAAAGGCAATCCGCTGTTTCGATGTCATGCATGACAATTTGAGGAGAAACTATGAATTTGCGCAGAAAGATATTTCAGACAAACAACAATAACAACGAGGAGATCTCTGATGGCCTTTCATCCCGACAATGTTGAAGACGGAGTATTTGACAGCATAAGTGGAATTCTGGGTTCCTACACAGACGCCGACGCCATTAACGCCGCAATTTACGGAGACCTCACCGGCCTCAATGTCGAATCGGATGTTGAAACTGTTCTGCAAACTTACACCGACACTAATACCTCCTTTTGGGACGAGCTGTATATCGCCCCGTCCGGCGAGTACGTCGGCGCGGCAGTCAGCGATATCACCCTCGGTCTAACGGAGGGTGCGCTTGTCGCCCAAAAGGGACTCACCCTCACGATTACAAACGAACTCAAAGCGCTCGTCGCACAGCCTGTGACGATCAAAACGGCAGTTATCGAGTACTTCGAGGGGCAACCTGTGAAAGCCTATGTCGACAAGGCGACCGGACTGCTTGTGCGCTCCGAAACAGTACTTTCGGAAACCACCCATATCCCAGTCGGAAAGTTCCTGGCCGGAATGGGCCACGCCGTCAGCGCCTACGCGATTTTCGAGACTTTTAAAGATACCATCACCGCCAGCTACAATGCCGCGTTGGGTCAAGAAGATACGTTCAGTCCCCTGCAGGAGTACTTGATTGCCGGAACGGCCGTTATAGTTGGTGGAGCGGTCGCGGGTGGCTTGGTCGTGGCAGGCGCTCCGGCGATCTTCGTTGCTGCTGGTGGCAGTCTTGCCGCCGGCGCTGCGGCATGGACTGCAGACACGGTGATCGGCAGCCTTCCGGCTGTGGTGAATGCTGCCAAGGTCGCTGGCAAGACGCTCCAGCAAACCCTGGACGACGCCTATGCCGAAATCCAGGACACAATCAATGACGCCTGGAACGCGACAGGCACCGCCGCACAGGACCTTCTCGATGACGCGCAGGACCTTATGGACGGTCTTCTGGATGGAATCGGGGATTTGCTTCCCGGCATCGACCTCCCGGAATCCATCCTTCCAGGTTGGCTGGACAGCCCGCTGAATCTTTTCGGCGGGGCAAAAAATATCGTATCGCCGTTGATCGTCGATCTCGACTCCGACGGGATCGAACTAACCACCTTTAACTCTACCACTACCACTACCTTTTTTGACCTGGATGGAGACGGGTTTGCGCAGCAAACGGCGTGGGTGTCGGCAGATGACGGACTGCTTGCGCGTGATATCAATGCGAATGGGACCATTGACGATGTGTCCGAGCTTTTCGGCAGCCCCACCGTGGACGGATTCGCCAAGCTCTCTCTCCTCGACGACAATAGCGATCTGATAATCGATTCCTACGATGATGCCTGGGCCGACTTGGTGGTTTGGCAAGATGCCAACGGGGATGCGGTGAGCCAGAGCACCGAGCTTTTGAGTCTGGGATCACTCGGTATCGTCAGCATTGATCTCGCCGGCGTTGCGCCAAGCACCACGACGATCAGTGGCAACGCGATCAGCCACACGAGCACTTTCCGGTACAGCAATGGCTCAACCGATGCCATCGTCGATGCATGGTTCGTCAACGACAAGGTAAACTCCTACTACGCTGGAGATTTCAGCTTCGACATAGGAGCGGCGTTCCTGCCCACGCTTCGAGGGTTTGGCCAGGTTGCCGATCTACATGTCACAATGAGTCTCGACGGTACATTGCTCGGTCTCGTGGAAGACGTGGCGACGACCTGGAGTGTGGCCGATTGGGCCAACTCAACAGGCTTGGACAATGATCTTGCGGACATTCTCTATGAATGGGCGGACGTGCAGGACGCTTCGCCATCCACCTATGGATACGTGCTCGACAGCCGGAAACTCGCATTCCTTGAGAAGCTTTTCGGAGAGCCCTGGTCGACGCAATATGCCGTCCCGAGCGGCTTCAATCAGTGCGCAGCGATTCATGAATCTTGGCTAGAGGTGTTTGCCGTCTACAAGGCCGCCTTCCTCCTTCAGCTTGGCGCTAACAGTCTTTTCGCCAACGCGGTCACCTATGACGTTTTTGCGGGCGACTTTTCAGGGGATTTGACCCTCTCGGAGACCGCAATCGACAACTTGATCGCGCACGCCTCGGCAACCGGAGTCGACACCGAGGAATACTGGCTGGAGGTTGCACGCTTTCTCGACGCAGTGAAGGGGCTGGATAATCTCACCAGCCAAGAGAACACATGGGTCGACGATGCCATCTACGCTTCAGATAACATGCTCACCTGGACAGGCATCAAGGATCAACTGGATTTTGATCCCGGCTTCACGAGTGTCAGCGGGACAGGCGGAGACGATACGCTTTACGGTGACGGTGGGATCAACCTGATGAGTGGCAGCGGAGGTAATGACACGTATTACGCTTCCGGCGGAGATGACACGATCACCGGCAGCTCTGGAATCGATACCATGTATGGCGAAGCGGGTAACGATGCATTGGATGGAAAGGCCGGTGACGACGTTCTGACTGGCGGCGATGGTGATGATACAGTTGAGGGTGGCGACGGGAACGATACCTACATCTACACATCGGGCAGGGACTGGTATTCAGAGTATGCATCCGGTGGGGCAGATGTCATAGAAATGCCTAGCGGAATTGCTTCCGGCGATCTTGTCATCTCCAGGCAAAACGAAGACGATCTTGTGATCGAGGTTGGTTCTCTCGGCCAGATAGAAATGTACCGATGGTTTGTAAGCGCCAACTATCAAATTGAAACAGTCGTATTCGCGGACACTTCAACCCTCGATCTAACGGCGTTTACAGAGATGGACTTCCACGGCACGGAGGAAGCTGACACCCTCATTGGCGAAAGTACTCTCGACGAGACGATCTACGGATATGGCGGCGATGACGAACTGCGAGGTCAGGGCGGAGATGATACCCTTGATGGCGGGGCCGGCAATGATGAACTATGGGGGTACTCCGGCAATGATACATATATCTTCAGTGCTGGGTTTGACACAATCAAGGAAAATTCCGGAACCGATACGATTATTATTCCTTCAGGATACGCTGCTGGTGACCTGGTATTTTTGAAATCCGGAACGGACCTGATCATCCAGGTGGTCGGTCTTGGGCAGGCCTTCGTTGATAACCATTTCGGAAATGTGAATCAGCAAATTGAAGAAATCTATTTTTCAGATGCGCAGAGTACGATCTACATGTCAAACGTAAGCATCGAACAGCGTGGAGGAGACGGAAATGATGGCCTATCAGGTGTCACGACCGGAGCTTCATCAGATGACATTCTTAACGGAATGGCCGGCAATGATCTGCTTCAGGGAAAACTTGGAAATGACACATATGTATTTTCCGAAGGGATCGATCAGATAACGGAAATTGGCGGCTCGGATACCTTAGTGTTCTGGGAAGGATGGTCACCCGAGGAGATAGATGTTTATCGCCAGCAGTCGGTGGGGACCGGGTGGGATGATCTTGTTATCGCCGATCAAAGTGGAAACAAGCTAACTGTCGAAAGTCATTTCGATTACCCGTCGGGCAATGGCGAGCTTGAGTTTGTGGAGTTCAGCGATTCAACTACTTGGACTATCGCTGCATTGCAGATCGAGACGTGGGGTACATCCGGGAATGACAGCATTTCATTCTCCGGCACGACGGACAGGGTCATCTATGGATTTGCCGGAAATGATACTTTGAATGGTTCTTCGGGGAATGATTATCTGGATGGCGGAGATGGTGACGACACCATGAGAGGCTATGCTGGTGACGATCTCATGATCTATTCGGCAGGGCTCGATACCGTCACGGATACCGGTGGCTCGGACGTGCTTTGGATAACTGGCGGCGTCACCATTAACGACATTACCGTCAGCAACTACGGCACCAACGAGGCGAAAATAGTAATCGATTCTGGCGTAGACGAAATTCAGGTTAACGATCTAAGGGCCGCTTCAACGTATCACATCGAAACTGTGAAGTTCGACGATGGCTTCTATGCCGACCTCCCGAGCTATAACTCATGGCTCAATGGTACGAGTGGAAATGACGTGGTCGCAGGCGGTGGCAGTGCCGAGGTTTTGATCGGGTTTGGGGGTGATGACAGCATAGACGCCGGCGCCGGAGACGACCAAGCCCATGGGGGTGCGGGCGCAGACACCCTTACAGGAGGAGATGGTTCTGATCTCCTGCATGGCGGGATCGGCGACGACCTTCTATATGGTGAGGATGGTCTGGATACCCTGTTTGGCGGCAGCGGAGCTGACACGTTTTTCTTTGAGGCTGCTAGCGCCTTCAACAACACGGACGTTGTTTCGGACTTCAGTACCAATGATTCCGATGTGATTGATATCGCTGACGTGCTCGATGGCTACTATACGGCTGGCGTGGACGATATCACCGACTTCGTCCAGATCACCGACGACGGGACCGACAGCTCTCTGGCGATCGATCAGGATGGCACGGCGAACGGTACAAACTTTGTTGCTGTTGCGTCGATCCTGGGGGCTACCGGCCTGACGGACGAGGCTGCTCTTGTCACAAGCGGAGCTCTCGTTGTGTCGTAAATCTGAGGAGAGATGCCTTGCGTCGTTTGGAAGTTGGCACTTTCGAGGCCGATTTCGCGAGCCAGTTGGACGCAGCGAGGGCGGACACCGTGATCATCACCGAGGATGACCAGCCTACCTGGGCCTTGATCTCCTACGAGGTGTTTACTCAGCTTCGCGATGATGACGAAGCGAACGGGTGAACGGCTAGCGCCGGTCTACTTCACTGCCGCTCGAAACAGTAGGTCAAGATGGTTGTGAGCCCCCGCAACCAACTTCCAGAATATCTCAAGCCCTTGCTTTTCGCCGATTTCCTCGGACCGCGCGGGTTTACTGGACTTGCTGTGGATTTCCGCCTTCTCTCATCGCTGGCGAGGGGCGCTATCCAGTCGGACCGTAGAGCCATTCCGGTTGCTCTCGATCCCGGCCTGCATGATGGTCATGACATCGAGCGCTTCCGCGACCGGGACAGGATTGGGGCCGGATCCCCGCAGGGCGAGCACGAGACTTCGCCAGAAAATGCCGTAATCTCCGAGTTCGTTCGGAATGGTTCTCGTCGCCTGCCTGGGAACCCGCGTCGTCAGGATACCAGGTTCGGCATCGAGGCCGAGACCCTCATCGCCCGGTCGTCTGCCGCCGGCGATTGCCGGTTCCTGGTTGTCCATGCCGTGCTTGATCCAGCTGGCCGCTGTCCCATGCACGGCAAATCGCAACCGGTGATCGGCCGACAATTTGCTTGAATGCAAGGTCACGCGTATGTCGCGATAGTGGAGAATGGCATGAAACCAATCCGGTGCGGGGGCACCGTCGCGCAAGGCCGCAAGGTCCGCTGTAATGGCTAAAGGCATTCCGAAAAGCCTCAGGGTCTGATCGACGAGGTGAGGGCCGAGATCGAACCAGGATCCTCCTTCGCGCGCCTCCTTCCAGATGTCCGAGACCTCGGGCCTCCAGCGATCGAAATGGCTCTCAAAATGGACGACCCGGCCGAACGTGCCTTCTGCGAGCAATCGTTGCAAGGTCAGGAAATCCGCGTCCCAACGCCGATTGTGAAAGACCGTCAGAAGTCGTTTCGCCTGATCCGCTGCATCGGCGATCCGATGGGCATCGGCCAGGTTTGTCGCGAATGGCTTGTCCAACACCACATGCTTGCCAGCCTGTAATGCGGCGATTGCGTGCCTTGCATGCAACTCATCGGGACTCGACACGATCACAAGATCGATAGCGTCGTCGGCGAGCAGTTGTTCGATGGACGGCACGACCGACACATCCGGCAAGTCCGCGTGCACCTTGGGGGGCTTGGTCGAAACGACGCTGCGCAGTTCCAGGCCATCGGTGTACTGCACAAAGGGTGCGTGGAAGACGCGTCCGCCCAATCCATACCCGACAAGCCCGACTCCCAGATCTTGCATTGTTGGCCTCCTGCTGCTTGTCGCCTGGGATCGCGTGGGTTTGCCAGACGACCGATGATGCCTGGAGCCCTCGATAGCCCCGCCGGGCGTTGATGATGTGACTGAAGTGCCCCGAGTTTACCAGAGGCGGGTTCGATGGGGATGATAATGCCGTCCACAAGGTTGCCAGTCCAGCGAACGGGATCGGCAATCCTCACAGGTCGGGATCGCTGACCGACCGCACAGAAAAATGGCCGCGCCGGAGAGGGTGCGGCCTTTCTCATTTGGGCCTGTTCGGCCCTATTTCAGGTCGAATATCACAACCGACATTGTGGGCAGTTCGGCGCTTTTTCGCATTGAAGCTCTCTAGCCTCTCCTATTCATCGGACTGGTCGTGATGGTTGGCGGGAGTAGCGTAAACCATTGGCTTGTTGTAGGAATTTGGGTGTCTAGACCAACCTGCAACGAG
>NZ_BMHK01000035.1 GCF_014640675.1 Novosphingobium endophyticum
ACCGCTATCTGGCTCACCCAATCGCTCCTAAGCACACTCATAAGAGCGCTCATAAGACCGGTCATTAATCTGATAGGCTAGGCGGGGTTCGGCGGATGGCTACGCTGCTTCCGTCGGCAGATAGAATGGCACTTGCTTGCTTCCTCGCGGGATACGGATTGCAGCGATTTATCCCGCAATTCCGGAAATCGGGAAATTGCGGGGTAAAACCATAATGTTCAACAGGTTCACTCTGCCTCAGGCTCACGATCTACGAACAGGGCAACCAGCGGCTGATTGATGTAGTAATTGTTGCGACCTTCGCGGTGTTTGAACAGCATTCCGTTTTCGGCGAGTTCATCGAGATATTTGGTCGCTGTGGGACGAGAGACCCCAATCTCCTCCTGGACGAATTCGATGCGCGTGTACGGGTGGCGGAAGAGGTTGTTGAGCAAGTCCTGCGAGTAGATTTTTGGGTGCTCGGTGCGCATCCTTTGTTTTGTCGCGGCCATCAGGCCACGGATTGCTTCAACCAGCCGCAAGGTCTCGATGGCAGTCTCCTCCACACCCTTGAGCATGTAGAGAAGCCACTCTTCCCATTCACCGGTTTCACGCACGGCCTGGAGCAGGCGATAGTACTCTCCCTTGTTCTGGGTGATGTATCGGCTGAGGTAGAGGATTGGGATATCGAGCAACCCGCAACGTGTGAGATAGAGCACGTTGATGATCCGCCCGATGCGCCCATTCCCGTCCGGGAAAGGGTGGATGCTTTCAAACTGGTGATGGATGATTGCCATCCTGGTCAAAGGGTCGAGATCGACCCCATCACCGTCCTCATTGATGAACTTTTCCAGCGCCCCCATTTCATCGCGAACTTCCTTCGCATCCTGTGGCGGAATGTAAACGAGCGCGCCCGTTCCTTCGTTCTTGAGAGCGGTGCCCGGTGTCTCGCGGAAGGTTCCATCGGTCTTCTTGAGAATGCGGAACATGGCGATGAGCATGTTGTTTGTCAGCAATCCGTCGAGACGCCGTTGCTCATCATATCCGTACCGCAGTGCGTCCCGATATCGGGCCACTTCTTTTGCCGCAGGTGATCCCGCACTTTCGGGGAATGCATTAAGCTGGAAGAGCTCTTCTTGTGTCGTGACGATGTTCTCAATTTCGGAACTCGCCTTCGCCTCCTGAAGCGACAACGTGTCGATCAGAATGCCTTGATTGGGAATTGTTGCAGCGCGACCTTTGAGCTCGGCAAGGAAGCGATGGGCGCGCGTAAGCGCCTTGAGCACGCCAGGCGTTTCAGTGAGGCCGGGTGGCGGCAGGTCTGGAATGGCGTAGGTCGGTTTGAGGGCCACACATCTTCTCATGCAAAGAATATGCGGCAAGGCTTATCACGATTGCTTGACGTGTAAAGATTTTTCGATTCTCTTTGCATGTTAGAGGCGATGTACAAAGTTTTTGCAGGAGGCTTTTGCATATCCCGAAGCGACAGGAGCCGCTTCGATTTGCGTCAAATCCAACCCAACAGAACCAGAATTCGGTCGAATCCGACTGCTTAGAGGGAAACCAGTTCACTAGATGGGGTAACGGGCTGCCTCACCAGCCCATCAATCTGGCTGGTGAGGCAGCCCGTTACCCCATCTAGGGGCGCTCATAGCCATTTGCGTCCGCCAGTGTTGCCGTTTCCCGGCACAAAAAAATGGCGGCCACTGGCCGCCATTTCCTTGAAACCTTGCTGTGAAAGCTCAGTTGCTGTCGGCGTCGTCATCGGTGATGGCAAGGATGGTGCCGACGGCCATCGCGCCGCCAACGAGACCGATCAGGATCGTGTCGCCAGCGAGCTTGTTCGACTTCTTGGCCGAGGTCGCGGCCTTGGCTACCGACAGCGACGAAGCGTCATTTGCCATCGCCGGGGCGGCAATCAGCGAGGAAGCGGCTGCTGCGGCCAGCAGGTGGGTCAAACGCATAAGTCATTACTCCTTTAACTAACGTGCTAATTCAATAGCATGATAGCGCTGCGATCATCCTGGCGCTAGCCCCTAAACACACTTGCGGCAGACCGGTTGCCGCGCGCTTCAGGCCGCGCGGCAGTCGCGGGACCGGGAAAAGCGGTGCAGGTCCGATGCGCGCGGCGTCACGGGCGCGCGCATCGCGCTTCGCGTGGCGACGAATCGTTCCCCATCCGTGCCCGCGGCGATACCATCAGTATAGTCTGCGGGTTCCGCGCTTTCTTCACGCCGATCTTGTCTATATACCTTGTGCAACTGGCATAATTCCGAATGCGGCGAGTCGTTGCTTGCCGGACCAACCGGCGAAGGCCCGCCCGCGAATAGGGGGAGAGGCCTGTGCGCGTCGCGATTGTCATCGTTGCGCTTGTGCTCGGTTCGGTGGCGTTCCACCTGCTCAGTCCATGGTGGCAGACGCCGCTCGCCTCCAATTGGGAGGCGATCGATTCGGCGCTTAACATCACGCTGCTCATCTGCGCGGTGGCCTTCATCGCGCTGAATCTGTTCCTTGCCCTGGCGCTGATCCGCTTTCGCCATCGTCCGGGCCACCGGGCGCGCTACGATCCCGAAAATCCCTCGCTGGAAAAGAACCTGACGTTCTGGACCGCGCTGGGCATTGCGGGGATGCTCGCGCCGGGACTGGTGGCCTGGGGCAAGTACGTGGACGTGCCCAAGGATGCCGCCGTCGTCGAGGCGATCGGGCAGCAGTGGCAGTGGACCTTCCGTTTCCCGGGGCCGGATCGCGTGCTCGGCACGGCGGGGGTCGAGTACATGACGCCCGACAACCCTTTCGGGGTCAATCCGCTCGATCCCTTCGGCCGGGACGACATTCTGGTCGAGAGCAACGAGCTGCACTTGCCTAAGGGTCAGCCGGTGAAGATGATCCTGCGCTCCAAGGACGTGCTCCATGATTTCTACGTGCCGGAATTCCGGGCGAAGATGGACCTCGTGCCCGGCATCGTCACCTATTTCTGGATGACCCCGACTCAGGACGGGACATACGACATCCTCTGCGCCGAGCTGTGCGGCACGGGCCATCACCAGATGCGCGGATCGGTGGTCGTCGAGCCGCGCGAGCAGTTCGAGGGCTGGCTGGCGGGGCAGATGACCTTCAGCGACCTGCTCGCCGGGGCCAGCCCCGAGGCGGTTACCAAGCTCTTCGCGCAGGCGAACACCTGCACCCGGCCAGCGACATGGGGGATGCGCTGATGGCAACGACTATCGCCGACGACCTGACACCGATGCATCATCCCCGAACGTGGGTCGGCAAGTACGTCTGGAGCCAGGATCACAAGGTCATCGCGATACAGTACAGCGTGACCGCCATCGCCATCGGGCTGGTCGCGCTCGTCCTGTCGGTCCTGATGCGGCTGCAACTCGGATTTCCGGGAGTCTTCCCCTGGATCCAGCCCGAGAACTACCTGCAATACGTGTCGATGCACGGGATGATCATGGTCGTCTACCTGCTGACCGCGCTGCTGCTCGGCGGCTTCGGCAACTACATGATCCCGCTGATGATCGGCGCGCGGGACATGGTGTTCCCCTTCGTCAACATGCTGAGCTATTGGGTCTATCTGCTCTCCGTGCTGGTGCTGGTGGCCGGCTTCTTCGTGCCCGGCGGGCCGACGGGGGCCGGCTGGACGCTCTACCCGCCCCAGGCCATCAGCGAAGGAACGCCGGGCAGCCAGTGGGGTATCGTCACCATGCTGGTGAGCCTTGCGATATTCATCGTGGCCTTCACCATGGGCGGGCTCAACTATGTGACGACCGTTCTTCAGGCGCGGACACGGGGCATGACGCTGATGCGCATGCCGCTCACCGTCTGGGGCATCTTCATCGCCTCGATCATGGGCCTGCTGGCGTTCCCGGCGCTGTTCGTGGCCGCGATCATGATGCTGCTCGATCATGTGGCGGGGGCCAGCTTCTTCATGCCGTCGATGATGTCCATGGGGCAGGCGACCGACACTCTCGGCGGCAGCCCGATCCTGTTCCAGCACCTGTTCTGGTTCTTCGGCCATCCGGAAGTCTATATCGTCGCGCTGCCCGCGTTCGGGATCGTTTCGGACCTCATCAGCGTCCATGCGCGCAAGAACATCTTCGGCTACCGGATGATGGTCTGGGCGATCGTCATCATCGGGGGGCTCAGCTTCATCGTCTGGGCGCACCACATGTACGTCAGCGGGATGAACCCCTATTTCGGGTTTTTCTTCGCGACCTCGACACTGATCATCGCCATTCCCACCGCGATCAAGGTCTACAACTGGCTGCTGACGCTCTGGCGCGGAGACATCCACCTGCGCGTGCCGATGCTCTTCGCGCTGGCGTTCCTCTTTACCTTCATTCACGGGGGGCTTTCGGGGCTGTTCCTGGGCAATGTCAGCGTCGACGTGCCGCTCAGCGACACCTTCTTCGTGGTCGGCCATTTCCACATGGTCATGGGGGTTTCGCCGATCCTGGTCATCTTCGGCGCGATCTATCACTGGTATCCGAAAATCGCCGGGAGGATGTGGAACCAGGCGCTGGCGCAGGTCCACTTCTGGGTCACGTTCCTGGGCGTCTACGCGATCTATCTGCCGATGCATTACCTCGGCGTGCTGGGCGTTCCGCGCCGCTACTACGCGCTGGGCGAGACCAGCTTCATTCCGGAATCCGCGCATCTGGCGAACCAGGCCATCAGCATTGCCGCGATTGTGGTCTTCGCCGCGCAGTTCCTGTTCTTCTACAACATGATCTGGAGTCTCTTCCGGGGACCGAAGGCGGGCCCCAACCCCTGGGGCGCGGCGAGCCTTGAGTGGCAGACGCCCGATACGCCGCCCAGGCACGGCAATTGGGGCGCGAAGCTGCCGACGGTCTATCGCTGGGCCTACGATTACAGCGTGCCCCACGCCCCGCGTGACTTCATTCCGCAGGATGAGCCGCATCCGAAGGACACCGCGCCATGAGCCTGCTCCGGCGCCTTGGCGAGAAGAGCTGGGAAACGCCCGGCGCCGAAGCCTATCGCGAACCGGACAGCTACCGGCCCGCCGCGGCGACGGTGGGGGTCTATGTCTATTTCGGCGTGGCAACGGTGATCTTCACGTTGATCGCGGCGGCCTATCTTGCGCGAATGGGCCTGCCGGCCGCCATGGAGCACGGCGCCGGCGCGGACTGGCGGGCGATGCCGGAACCGCCGCTGCTCTGGATAAACAGCGGCATACTGGTGCTGAGCAGCCTCGCCTGGGAAGCCGCGCGGCGTTTGGCCCGGCGCGGCGAAATCGGCCGGATGCAGGCAGCGACGCTGGCGGGGGGCGGCCTCGGACTGCTGTTCCTGGCAGGCCAGCTTCTGCTGTGGTGGCATTACCAGACGGCGGGATATTTCCTTTCCGCCAATCCGGCCAACGCCTTCTTCTACCTGCTGACCGCGCTGCACGGACTGCATCTCGCGGGCGGAATCGCCGCCGGTGTGCGGGCGCTGGGGCAACCCGGCGATGCCGGGCGCGCGGCGCGCAACGTCAGGCTTTGCGCGGTCTACTGGCACTATCTGCTGCTGGTATGGGTTCTGCTGGCAGGGCTGTTGGTCATGACGTGAGGAAAGCGGGGTGATGCTGTCATGTCGCAAGTGACGAAGGAGAGAAACGAAACAGAAGAGAACGCGCAAGGCTGGCGCGCGATCGTTGCCGACTGGTCCACCGACAGGGAAGTGTTCCGCCATACCCATTGGGGCAAGGCGATGATGTGGATCTTCCTGCTGAGCGATACCTTCATCTTTTCGAGCTTCCTCATCTCCTACATGACCATGCGCGCCTCGGCGACGATGGCCTGGCCCGATACCGCGGAAGTCTTCGCGCTGACCATCGGCGGGCAGTCGATCCCGCTGATCCTGATCGCGATCATGACATTCGTGCTGATCAGTTCGAGCGGCACGATGGCGCTGGCCGTCAACTACGGATACCGCCGCAACCGCAAGGTCACCGCCGCGCTGATGTTCGCCACCGCGCTGCTCGGCGCGGCTTTCGTCGGTATGCAGGCCTTCGAATGGACCAAGCTGATCGAGGAGGGCGTGCGGCCCTGGAGCAATCCGATGGGGGCTCCGCAGTTCGGTGCCAGCTTCTTCATGATTACCGGGTTCCATGGCCTGCACGTGACTTGCGGCGTGATCATGCTGCTGATCGTCGCGACGCTGGTGCTGCGCGGTCACTACGACCGGGCGGGAGACTATTCGGCGGTCGAGATCGCGGGTCTCTACTGGCACTTCGTCGACCTCGTCTGGGTCTTCATTTTCGCCTTCTTCTACCTGTGGTGACACGAAAGGACGGGAAAACCATGCACGATGTCTCTGGCGAGCCGCAGGCCGTTCCCGCCGCCCATGACGAGGGCCAGCATCATCCGATCGGGCTCTACCTCAAGGTCTGGGGCTGGCTCTTCGTGCTCAGCGCGATGTCTTACGCGGTCGACTACTTTCAAGTTCAGGGGATTACCCGCTGGACGCTGATCATCGTCTTCATGCTGCTGAAGGCGGGGCTCATCGTATCGATCTTCATGCACATGGCCTGGGAGCGGCTGTCGCTGATCTACGCGATCCTCGTTCCGCCGCTCGTGCTGCTGGTGCTGGTGCGGATCATGATCGTGGAGTCCAACTATACGTTCTGGACCCGCGCGATCTTCTTCGGTGGCGGAGGCTGACCATGAACAGGTCGCGCTGGCGGGTCGCGCTCTTCTGTATCGCGGGATGGATTGGTCTCTTCTGGGGGCTGCACTTCTTCTTCGACAGCCTGATGGGCAAAAGGTACCCCGCGCGGCTGGCCTACGATCCGGTGGGAGACATGCCGCCGCCTGTCGACCTCGCGACCGTCCAGCGCGGCTGGCCGGACAGCATGAACGAGTCGCGCGAACGTGTCAGGCTGGCGGCCTACTTGCGCAAGATGGAAGGGCAGGCGCCGGCCCTTGTCGCCACCCCGGGCACGGCGCCGGCGCTGGCGCAGCTCGACCTGGGGACGCTGCTGGCGGGCGCGGACGCGAATGCGGGCGAGGGCAAGGCGCGGGTCTGCGTGAGCTGCCACACGTTCGAGCAGGGCGGCCCGAACCGCACCGGTCCCAACCTGTGGGGCGTGGTCGGTCGCGACATAGCCTCCCACTCCGGTTTTTCCTATTCCGAGGCGATGTCTTCGGCGGCGGGCACCTGGTCCTATGCCAGGTTGTTCGACTATCTGGCGTCTCCCGCGCGGGACATGCCCGGCAACAGGATGGGCTTCGCCGGCTTGCGCCGTCCCGAAGATCGCGCGGCGGTCATACGCTATCTGGCCACTCTCGGCAGCAGCCCGCCCCTTCCGCAGCCGCAAACCCCCGACCATGCAGAGGAAGCGGAATAGGCCGGGACTTGGTATTACCGCACCACTGCCCGCGTGTAGAGATGCCAGGTCGCATAGCCCAGCACCGGCAGCACCACCGCCAGCCCGACCAGCGCGGGAAGCGCCCCCAGCACCAGCAAGGCGACGACGATCAGGCCCCAGACCGCGATCGTCACGGGGTTCCGCCGCGCGACGCGTACCGAAGTGCGCATGGCCGTGCCCCAGTCGGCCGGCTGATCGACCAGCATCGGAAACGAAACGACGCTGATCGCCAGCGTCACGATCGCGAAGCCCAGCCCGACGAGATTGCCGATCACGATCATGCGCCAGCCCGCCGGGGTGGTGAATACCGCTTCGAGGAAGCCGGCGGCGCTGCCGGTCGCATCCGGCTGCGCCGCGCCCAGTGTCATGGCATAGATATACCAGGCCGCCACCATCCACAGCACGAACAGCAGCGTGACGACGCTTGCCAGGCTGATGACGGAAAGAGCGGTCCGGCCGTGGAACACGTCGAGGAAATGCCGCCAGCGCGCGTCGAGGCCCAATTCGCGCCGCCGCGCCAGTTCATAGAAGCCGCTGGCCACGGCGGGGCCGAGCAGTACCGCGCCTGCCACCAGCGGGAACAGCAAGGGCAGGATGGCTTGGCGATAGGCGTATATCCCCGCCAGTATTACCGCCCCCGGATAGATGAGGCCGATGAAGACAAGGTCTCCGCGTTTGTCGAGAAAGTCGCCCCACCCCTGGGACAAGGCCACGCGCAGATCGTGCAGGCCGATCTTGCGGATCTGGATATCTTCTCCGGCAGCACCGCTGCCAGCAGGACGAGCAATTGCCATCGACCACACTCCCATGCTCGGCAGCGATGGGGACCATTGCTCTGTCATACCCCAGCGGGGATCGTGCCCGGATGCCTCGGCCTGCTGGCGCGAGCCATCGCGCGGCCGGACACGATCTCAGCATCAGGGTTCCCCATGCCTCCGATTGATGGCGCAGAGTACTCTCATTCGCCTGTGCAGGGCAAGCGAACTGAATGCGGTCGAAAAATCTGGCCGCGCAAGGGCCGGCTTCAGGCGGCGGTCTCGTCCTGCCGGGGGGTCCGGGCCGGCATGTGCCCTGCCACCCAGGACTGCAGCCTCCCGGCCTGCTCCTGTGTAAACAACAGGCCGAGCTTGGTGCGGCGCCAGAGAATGTCGTCGGCGCTGCAGGCCCATTCGGTGTCGCAGAGGTAGCGCACTTCGCGTTCGCTCAGGCCGCAGCCGAAATCGGCGCCAAGGTCGGCGGCGCACTTCGCTTTGCCCAGTACCGCATCGATGCGGCTGCCATAGGCCCGTGCCATGCGCAGGCTGCGCTCGGCGCCGAGGAACGGCCAGCGCGCGCGCACCTGATCGAGCAAGCTCGCAAACGACGCGATATTACCGCCGGGCAGGGGCCGTTCGCGCGTCGCTCCCGCAGGCAGGCCCAGGACCGCCAGGGCGTGTTCGGCAAGGCTGCGGGCGGTCGTGACCTTGCCGCCGATGACGGAGAGCAGGCCCCGGTCGCGGTCCACTTCGAAATGGTAGTCGCGGCTGATTTTGCTCGCATCGCGCGAACCGTCGTCGAAGAGCGCGCGGATGCCGCCGAAGCGCCAGACGATGTCCGCCTCCGTCACTGCCTCGCCCAGGTGGCTGTTGGCAGCGGCCAGCAGATAGGCGACTTCGCGGGGATCGGGCTCACGTTCGTCGGGCCGGGCGACGGGAATGTCCGTGGTGCCGACGAGCAGGAAGTCCCGCTGATAGGGAATGACGAAGACGACCCTCCCATCGGGCATCTGCAACAGGCGCGCGGCGTCGTCCGCCGGTTTTCGCCGCAAAATCAGATGACTGCCGCGCACCAGTCGCACCTGGTGGGCATAGTCAGAATGCGTGGCCTGGCCGTGGACCGTTCCGGCCCATGGGCCCGCCGCGTTGATCAGGAAGCGCGAGGAAATGGTGCGCTCAAGGCCCGAACCGTCCACCAGCGACACCCGCCAGTCGTTTCCTGTCCTGTCCACTGCTGTGACACGGGTTCGCACGAGAATCCGGGCGCCCCGCTCGGCCGCGTCGAGGGCGTTGAGAACAACCAGCCGCGAATCGTCGACCCGCGCATCCCAGTAGGCCAGCGCCTGCCGTTTGCGGCCCGCGCGGTCCCGGACCGTCAGGCTTCGCGACCTCGGAAGCGTTCCGCCGATGGCCAGCAGATCATAGATCCACAGGCCGGCGCGCAGCACGGGCCATGGTCTGCCGCCCGGCGCGGGCTCCAGCACGAACTGGAGCGGTTCGACAAGGTGCGGCGCGGTGCGCAGCAGAATCGCCCGCTCCCGCAGCGATTCGCGCACGAGCGCGAATTCGCCGTGCTCCAGATAGCGCAGCCCCCCGTGGACGAGCTTCGTCGAGGCGCTCGAGGTTCCGCTGCCGAGGTCATTTCCCTCGACGAGAAGCACGTCCAGTCCGGCGAGCGCAGCGGCGCGCGCAATCGCTGTCCCGTTTATCCCTCCGCCCACGACGACAAGATCGCAGGCGCCGTACGTCCGGCCTGCGTCGGTCATGGTTTGCGGTTCCCGGTACGGAATTCGATCGGGCGGAGCCGGCGCCATCTTAAATAAGCAAAAACAACTACTTGTCTGAATTCGTGTGTCACTGCCTTCAACACCTGACTCTCAATTGTTACAGCATTAAAGCACTGTTGAATGGCACAGTTTTCCCGCCTCGTGGAGACCAGGGGCAGGTCGTTTCCCGCAGGACGGTTCCCATGCCCAGTGGGACACGACCGCCGCCTTCGCGTTTTCGGCCTGGCATCCCTCCCATCCTCTACGCCGAGCATCAAGGAAGAATCGTGATACAGTCGCATCCGGGATTGGTTTAACTTCGTCTCATTAACCTGCCCAAAAAAGGCGGCGGGGATACATGTCGAGAGCAGCTCGACGCCCGTCGCTACATGACAGGAGTTACACCAAGATATCAGTCACGACGATGGCTGCGATCCGTAACAACAGCTTCACCGATCATACCGGGGAGCGTATGCCCGCTGCCAAAGGAATTTGGACGACCGGAAATTCACGGATGGGCTCTGCGTGCCGTCGGCGCCGGGCGGGGCTTTCAAGGCGAAAGTCTGTGCCCAGCATGTCGGACGTCCGGGGCGAGGCCGCAGAGTCGGCCAACAGACATCGGAGTGAGGGCATGATCTTTCATCATAACGCATGGCACGCAGCCGCACGGGCTATCGAACTCGATCGCACGCTGCGGGCCCGCAGCATCGCAGGCGTGCATGTCCTGATGTACTGCAAGCAGGACGGGACGATTGCGGCCACGTCCAACATTTGTCCGCATCGGTTCGCCCCGCTCGATCGCGGCACCTTGGTCGGGGATGCCGTCCGGTGCAAATATCATGGCCTTGAATTCGGCAGCGATGGCCGCTGTGTCCACAACCCGCACACCGATCGCATCGACGCAAAGATGCATATTCGAAGCTTCCCGATCGTCGAACGTCATGGATATGCATGGATATGGCTGGGAGAGTCAGCGCTGGCGGATCCGGCCAAAATCCCCGATCTCAGCGCCTTCGAGGATGGCGATCGGTATCACTCCGTCCACAGCTATCTCGACGCGGATTATCGGTATGACATTCTCGTCGATAATCTCCTGGACCTTTCCCACGCGGACTATCTCCACGTCGGGAGCTTCGCTGTCGAGCCGGCGGAGAAGACGACCATCGACGTGCGCGAGGACAATGACGATGTCATCGTCGAGCGGCTCCAGCTTCGGTGCCCCCGGCCGCCATTCGTTCCCTCCGGCCCGGACGTCGTGGACATGCGGACCATCATCCACTGGCATCCTGGACAGGTCATAACATTCAGGATCGATATGGCGCCCGCGGGCCAGGACTTCCCGGCCGACGAGAGTTTCAAGTTCTACCACATCGCGACGCCGGCGGATGAGGCGCGAACCCATTATTTCATGGGGCTGCGCTGCGCCGGGCCGAAAGATCCAAGGGCAGACGAAGCCATGCGCCTCACCCAGGTGAATGTGATCGAAAATGAAGATGGACCGATGCTCGAGGCGATTGACCGGATCATGGAAGGCCGGGAGCTGATGGAAATGCGGCCGCTCGTGCTGCCGGTCGACAAAGGCGCAATGCGGGTCAGAAGGGTCATGAAACGACTTCTCGCGGTCGAGGCCGGGGCGGAGCATTCTGCAGCCGCAGGGGCGGGGCATCCTGCATCCGCCGAAGTGTGATGGCCTCCATCGCTGCTTCGTGCCCCGACGCTTCGCCCGCCTGCCGGTCTACGGCTTCAGGTTCTCTTCGAATTCCCCGTCGATCAGGACGAATACGATGCGGCAGTTGTCGTTTGAGCGGTTGGCCCAGCCGTGATTGGTCCCGCGCTGGATGATAATGTCGCCTGCGCGAACCGTCGTTTCGCCCTCATCCATGATCAGCACAAGCTCGCCCTCCAGCACGATCCCGTAGTCGATCGTTTCCGTGCGATGCATATGCGAGTGCCGCGTTCCCTCGCCAGCGTGGGATGAGGCGTCGGCCGCGCCGATCTCCGCGAAATGGGCGCGGGCCTCCTCCGGCGTCAGTTGGGACAGGCTTGCATCGTCGGGCGGGATGTCCAGCACGCGGATGCGCGTGCCATTCCTGGGCGGCGCGAGCATGATGCCGTCCTCGTGCGGTTCACCCGATGCAGCGTCGATCGGTGCGGGCGTCGCGCGGGTGTTCCAGACTTCGTGAAACATGGGACCGGTGGCGCCGCCCACTTGTTGGACGCGCGCAATGGGGCCATCCTCCTGGATGATGGCCTTTCCGCCCTTGTCGTGGCCGGTCACGACCCGCCGGACTGTCTTGTTCGCCATACCTGTTTGCTCCTTGTCTTCGCGTGTCTGGATCAAGCTTTGGTGACGGCAGGAGGTTTGAATTGAAGTCCCCGCTCCGCCAGCTCTTCTTCGGCGATCGCTTCGCGCTTCAGGGCGGCAATTGCACTTGGCCGAGTGCTCGCCCTGTCGAAATGCGCACCGATCGCGGGGAAACCGTCCGCCGCGAAGCCCACGCCGGTAATCCGGAACCAGATCCAGGCGAGATAGGCATCGATGATCGACCAGCCCTCGGGCATCATCCAGTCCTGCTGCGAAAGCCGGGCCTCAAGAGCGCCGAGCTGGAACTCCAGGGCCTGCCGCGCGGCTTCCCGTACCTGCGGAGCATGATCGGCCTCGGTTGAAATCATGGGTGCCATCACGAACCGGGTGACAAGCGGATGGAGATCGCTGGAGCATCGAAACAGTTGCGTCAGCACATCCGCGCGCCCGGCGGCGTCCCCCCGCACTGGAAGCAGGCCGGCTTCCGGATGCTTCTCGGCAAGATAGCTCAGGATCGCGCCATTCTGCACGATCACACCGTCCTGCGTATCCAGGGCCGGCACCTTGCCCGAGGGATTTACCTTGAGGAACTCGGGCTTGCGGTGCTCTCCTGCAAGGAACGCGACAAGGCGCGCTTCGAACGGCTCACCTATTTCCTCGAGTGCGGTCAGCGTGACGCGTGCGCAGGTTTGCGGCGCGAAATAGAGTATGGGGGCCTTGTTCATCGAGCGCACCGAACGCGGGTCACGCCGTGTGCCCGCCAAGCGTTTCGGCGAACCAGTCGGACAGGAGATCACGGCCATAAGCCATGTTGTCCGCGCCGACGTGCTCGACACCGCCCTCACGCTCGGTGAAGATCACCTTTTCACGGCGCGGCGAGTTCACCAGCTGATCGTAAAGATCGTCCGCATATTTCGGGCTGATCTGCCGGTCATTCGCGCCATGGGTGACGAGGAACGGCACCTTGATCCGGTCCATGTGCCCATTGAGATTCATGGCGGATGACTTCTCGAGGAAGTCTTCCTGATCCTTGGCGCCGAAGACCCAATGCACATGCCCCCAATAATGCGGGACGGGATTTTCGCCTTCGCGCTCCATCCGCTTGTCCTGCACCTCGCGCCAGTTGTGGTTTGCCCCCCACACGGCGCCGCTGGCGAAACGCGGTTCGTAGGCGACGGCGCGCGGCGCGAAATGTCCGCCCAATGAAATGCCGGTCATGCCGATGCGGGCAGCGTCGACCTCGCTCTGCTGCTCGAGCCAGTCGACAGCCTTGCTCGCCCAGCTTTCGCTGTGCGGATCGACCGGCAGGCCCTGCAGGCGCAGGGCTTCGCCCGAGCCCGGCTGGTCCACGCACAACGTAGAGATACCGCGGCGCGCGAGCTCTTGCGGCAGGCGTGACCAGAACAGCAGCTCCTTGCAGCTGTCGAGGCCGTTGCAGAAAACGACCGCGGGGCGGCGGCCCCCATTTTCACCCGTGCCTTCACCACGCGTAAACAGTGCGGGCATCATCCCCTTCGAGAGCGGGACTTCGACACGCTCCCGATTGATCTTGCCCAGTGCGGTCGAGCGATCGAACGCCTCGCGCGCCTTTGCATAGGTTTCCTTCCGGCCGGGGTGGCCATGGCCCTGCATGCGCTCGGCGGTAAGAAGATAGAGCGCAGCGCGTTCCAGTTTGTTGGAAGCAGAGAAATTGCGTCCCTTGCCTTCGTCCTCATTGGCCAGGTCCAGCAGCTTTTCGCCCATGGCAGCCCATTGCTTCATGAACTGCGGCGTCCCCGCATCGGCGCCGCTGTTCGCGGCATCCTTGATCGGCTGGCACATATCGATGATCTCACCGATCTGCCCGCCGCTCTCCATCGCTATGGCGACGGAGAGGTTCCAGATATAGTTCGGGAAATATTCGAAAAGAGCCATCCGGTCAGCCCTCTGCCGGCTGGAACAGGCAGGGATCGGGGGCGGCATGCGGCATTGTCTGCGGCCCGCCTTCACCGATGCCCCACTGATCCATCACCAACGGTCCGGGCTCATGCACCTTGGCCTGATGGTTCTCGAAATCCACGTTCTCCAGTTCGGACGTGTATTCGACGGCGAAGCCCGCCGGCGTGCAGAAGTAGGAGAAGGTGTTGTTCCCCGCAGTGTGACGCCCCGGGCCCCAGCGCATGTCCGTGCCGCGTTTCCGCAGCCGGCCGGCCCCGCGCATCATGTCGTCCACCGTCAGCATGTCGTAGGCGACATGATTGAGACAGGGCGGTCCGGGCAGGAAAGCGATCCGGTGATGCGCTTCGTTGCACCGCAGGAAGCACATGAAGTCGCCCAGCCAGTCGGAAACCTTGAATCCCAGCACGTCGACGAAGAATTTCACCATCGCCTGGTGATCGGGAGAATGCAGCACGATATGGCTGACCTTCACCGGCATGCCTTCCCAGCGCTCCATCTCGCGCTTGTCGAGCGTTTCCACATCGGCGGAAATCTCGAACGGCAGGCCGTCCGCAGAGAAGAAGCGGAAACCGTAGCCGCCGCCTGGGGCATCGAGGCCTCGGGGGGCATGGATGATCCTGCATCCCGCTTCTTCGACTTTCCGATGAAGGTCGTCGACATCGGCCCGGCTGTCGGCCGCCAGCGAGATCACCTCAACGCAATTGGTGTCTCTCTTGTGGAGCCGGACGACATGATGTTCGTCATGCCCGTGGGTCTTGAACCACACGGTGTCATCTTCGGCGGCGACTTCGACCAGTCCCCAGTCCTCGGCGTAGAACTTGCGCTCGGCATCGAAGTCCTGAACGCCATAGCCGACATAGCGGATTTCAGTCACACGGCTCATTGCGCGGTCTCCTCCTTCTTGAGTTCCTGGATCTTGCGGCGCGCACGCGTGCCGCCGGTGTCGATGCCGAGCGATACGGGCTTCCTGTCCCAGAAGTCGGCGGCATCCATATTGGCGTAGGCCGCTTCGATGATCGGCTTGTCTTCGTCCCTGAAGGCTTGCTCCATCAGTCCGGTCAGTATTGCGTCCCCCTCTGCAGACGGCGGCCCCAGCCGGCTCGTCGCCCAGAAATAGTGGCTCGTCCCTTCGGTCTCGGGGGTGAGGATATGGGCCTGGTGGAGGATAATCCCCTCCTCGCGATTGCCGCCTGCCGGGCACGCCCCGACCTGCAGATACATACTGGCGGGGGGATCCCACCGCATGTCCAGCCAATGGTCGGTGATCATCTCGGGGTCATAGACGGCGAGAGTATGCCCGGGGGCGGGGATCTTCGGCATCCACCAGTTGGAGTGGAGTCTCCTGCCCTCGACTTTCACTTCATGCTCGCCCGCGAAAATCACTCCGCGACCGGCAAAAGTACCCTTGTGGACGAACTCGATGTGACTGAGGTCCATCAAATTGTCGGTGGCGTATTCGTAATTCGCGTTCATCGGCATCAGGCCGGTCATCGGGGCGTGACCCTCGATCACGATGACCGAGAAATCGGGAATCGCCGCTTCATCGGCCTTTTCGGGATCGCCGGGCCAGAACCAGACAATTCCGTCGCGCTCGACCACCGGGAAGGTTCGCACCTTGGCGCTAGCAGGAATCTTGTCGGAATAGGGATTGCGCACGCAGGCGCCGGATGTGTCGTAGGTAAGCCCATGATAGGGGCAGATGATGGTATCCCCTTCGCGCTCGCCTTTCGACAGCGGCGCATAGCGATGGGGGCAACGGTCGACCATGGCCACCGCTTGTCCGTCTTCCTTGCGCAGGAGCATCACCGGCTCGCCTACCAAACGTCGGCGCAACAGATCATTGCCGACCTCATGGCTCCATGCGGCCATGTACCAGACGTTTTCCAGAAAGGGCTTCAGTGTGCTCACTGGACTATCCTCAAATCGGCTGTGCCACGACCTGGTAGACCTCGGCCGTCACCTTCGCATTGTCGACGAGCGGCCCTTCGCCCAGCTGGCCGCGGCAGATTTCGAGCGACTTGTCGACGATGTAGCGGCAGCGTTCGAAGCGGCGGTCGCGATAGGCCTTGAAGGCCGCTTCCGGATTGTCGTACCGCGCAATCTCCTCGGCCAGCACGACGCTGTCCTCGATCGCCAGCCCGGCGCCCTGCCCGAGGTGCGGCGTCGTGGCGTGCACCGCATCGCCCAGCAGCACGACGCGGCCGACATGCCAGTCATCCCGCAGCATCATACCTTCGAGCGGACGATAAACGACACCGTCGTTGTCGGTGATCTGTTCCGCCAGTTCACGAATCCGGGGCGCCGGATGATCGCGTAGCTTGCCGCGCATGGAGGCGGCCAGTCCCTCATGCGGATACCGCGGTTTGCTTGGCTCCGGCGAGGTCACATACAGGTACATGAGTTCGGCGTTGATCGGCACAAGACCGGCGCCGATCGGGCCGTTATAGACATGCATAGCGTCCAGATCGGCAGGCCTCGGAAAATTGTAGCGCCAGACAGCCTGCCCGGTAAACTCCGGCGAAGGCGCATTCGGCATGATCGCCTCGCGGGTCTGGGAGTAGACGCCGTCGGCCCCGACCACGATGTCGAAGGTTCCGGAACTTCCATCGGAGAAGCTCATGCGGACCTCCTCGCCCGTATCCTCGATTTCGGCTGCGGTCACGCCGAGATGCACTTGCGCACCACTCGCGATCGTTCGGTCGCCGAGGATCTTGTGCAGTGCAGGCCGGCCGATGCCCATGCTCGCCGGATATCCTTCGACGAGGCGCGGCAAGGGGAATTCGGCCACGAGCGAACCGTCAGGGTGGTAGATTGCGACCTTGTCGAACGGGACGCCGGAGGCCAGGTAATCGTCGAGCAGGTCGAGTTCGGCCATCGCGCGGATCACGTTGGATTGCTGGATTATCCCGACGCCATAGACCGACCAATCGGGGTCCTTTTCGATGACGGTTACGTCATGCCCGTCGCGCCGAAGCGCGATAGCCGACGTGAGGCCTCCAATGCCGCCGCCGATGATGAGAATATTGAGATTTTTCATCAGTATATGTCCAGTTCTTCGGCGATCAGGAACAGGCGCATCGTGCGCAGTCGCAATTCCTGTTAATATTGCAGATGCCCGGGCTTATTTGCTTTCCGGCCATACGCGTCCCGGGGCGTGACCGGTGACAGGATGTCGAGATGCCGCAATCATCGCTGCCGCCCTGGCACCGTGGCTGGAACAACTTCCTGGTCGATGGATCCGAAGAGGGGCGAACCGTCGGGTCCGCGCGCCTCCATTTGGACGCGATCCCCGAACCGCATATACGGGGTGCGGGGTTCGCCATGGTCGATGATCTCAATCCCGCGGCGCTCGAGAATGCACGACGAACCGACTTCGCGATAGTTCTCGTTGGCAACCGTTCCTGACCCGATAATCGTGCCGGCCGGCAGATCACGCGTGCGCGCGGCATGCGCGACGAGGTCGTGGAAACCATATCCCATCGCGGCGCCGTTCGCTCGCCCGAAGAGCTCGCCGTTCCACTTGATGCTAAGGTCCAGCGCGACCCGCCCTTCCCGCCAGGCATCGCCGAGTTCGTCCGGCGTGACGGCAACGGGAGCCATGGCGCTTGCAGGCTTTGCATGCACCCAACCAAAGCCGGTCTTCATTTCCCGCCCGGCCAACTCCCGCAGTGACCAGTCATTTATCTGCACGATCAATTTTATGTGATGGAGCGCGTCAGAGGCGCTTGTCCCCATTGGAACGTCATCAACGATGACGCCAAACTCACCCTCGAAGTCGATCCCATCTTCTTCATTAGGTAAGGGAACCTTCGCTCCCGGGCCGAGAAACCGGTCAGAAAGCCCCTGGTACATGAGGGGGATGCCTTCCGCTATCGCCGGCGTACCCAATGCTTTTGCACACAGCTTGCCGTGGGACGGGAAAGCCGATGCGTCGAGCCACTGCCAGGCGCGTGGCAGCGGCGCGAGCGCGGCAGTTTGGTCAAATGGCTCGACGCCCTCGCTCGCACCTTCGCCCAGATCAGCCTGTCGCGTCTCCAGGAGGGGGGCAATATCTGCCCAGTTGTCCAGTGCCTGCTGCAGCGACTCTGCGATGCCGCTCGCCGGCACGCAGCGGGCCAGGTCGCTGGAAACAATCACCAGCCGGCCATCCCGACTTCCATCATTGAGAGTTGCCAAGCGCATCAGTGGAGGCCCCCTATGTTGATTGGCGCGCCGATAGGCATGGCGCCGGCCTGTTTGCCCACCATGGTCCGGCTCCATTCACCCCGGCGTGACGAATGCTCGACATCGACTGTGAAGCCCTGCTGAAAAGGCGCGATGGCCGTGGCCCTTCCACCGATCCCGCCATCCACGACCAGGACGCCCGGACGATCCGCTTGTTGTTCGTGATTCATCCGAAGCTCCAAAATCCGGCATCCCGTTTTTTCAGCACGCGGCTTTCCCCGGCATCCTCGGATGCCTGCGGCCGCGCCGCGAGGAACAGTCCTCTCGCGGCTGGCAGGCCGCGAGGGATGTGATCTAGAAGCGCACTCCGGCACGCACTCCGTAAGTGCGCGGCGCACGCAGCGGCGAAGATACGAGCGCGGCGCCGGCTTGCGGATGCGGAAAGGCGATCGTTTTTACCGTGGTGTCCTCGATGTTGTTGATAAAGCCCGAGATCCACCAACGCTCGCTGGCCGGATTGAACGTCACCTGCGCGTTGCTCATCCAGTACGAGTCCTGACGCTGGCTGCTGAGATATTCGAAGCTGAGCCAGACTGCGGACTGGTATTTGGTCGCTGCGTTGAAGACGAGTTCACCGGCCGATCCCAGCGGGATGGTCTGCTCGGCGTTGAGGTTGATCGACCACTTCGGAGATTGCGGCGCCGGGCGGCCACTGCAATCAATCACCTGGTTGGGACCGACGTTGGTAAAGGGACAGCTCGTTGTCGGAGGCCCGCCCAGATTGGGCACGCTGTAGACAAAGCTGTCATATTCGGCATCGAGATATTGCACGTTGATTCCGAGCACCGTCGATCGCACTGGCGAATAGACAGCTTCGATTTCAACGCCCTTGACAGTCGCCCGGCCGACATTCTGGGTCGCGAAGACCACTGCGCCGGACTGGTCCCTGGTTATGGACGAGACCTGCTGGTCCTTGTATTTCCAGTAGAAGGCCTCGGCATTGAGTTGCAGGCTGTTATTGAAGAACCTGTTCTTCGAACCGACGGTATAGGCGGTAATCGTCTCGGGCCTGTAGAATGGCGAGAAGTTGCCGACATAGAAGCCGCCCGCCTTGAACCCCGTTTCAACCGACGCATACAACAGCGATCGAGGCGCGACATCGAATTCGACGCCAGCGCGCCACGTGGTCTTCTTGAAGGTCCTCTGCTGATCCTGAATGATGGGCTGGGCCTCGATGATGGCGCCAGAAGGGCCATAAGGGATCGGGGCGCCGGTCGCCGCCGCCAGGAGCGCTTCAGCCGGAGCAACGCCGGTAAACGGAAAGCCGGGCGTGCCCAGACAGGCGAACGGGTTGCCCGTCCCGAGGGCTTCGAAACACAATATGGTCGCGTTGAGGCCGTTGTTTTCTATCTCTTTCCTGTCGCGCGTGTAGCGCACACCGCCGGAGATCCTGAAGCGATCGGTTACGGCGTATGTGAGCCGCCCGAAGGCAGCGAGCGACTCCAGCGGCGCCTGGTAGGCCTGATTCGAGATGTTGAAGCCGTTGTTGAACGACCCCTCTACGTCCGACGTTTCATTCAGATAGTAGCCGCCGACAAGCCAGCTGAGGGGACGACTATCATCCGAGGCAAAACGCGCTTCGAACGATGTCTGCTCGGACACCGAGTTTTCGATGATGTGCAGACCCGAAGCCGCGGAACGGAAATCAATAGTGTTGCGGCGAAAAGCTGGCAGGACTGTGAGCGTGCCAAGGTCGCTGCGCCATTCCAGCGAACCGTTCACGCCCCAGAAGTGGTTGTTTGAGTTGACGTCGTTCGGGAGCGGCGGGAGGAAGCTCCCGGCGGGGAAATAGAGTGTGCTCGCGTAGATCGCCTGAGCGCGCGGATCGGTGTTGCCGATCCGGTCTTCGACGAAATTCTCGCGTATCAGCACGGCGCCGGTACCTGTTCCGCCCTGGTGGAAATAGTCGGCTCCCAGCTGGATCGTGATATCCGGCGTTGCCTCCAGTTTGAACCGCAACCTGCCTGCCCGATCCTTCTGATCGTCGGTGCCGTCGGAAAGATAGGGGTCGTGATCGATTGACGTGGCTGCGACACGTAATGCGGCATTGTCGCCCAGCGGCACGTTGAGGGCACCATTGAGTTTCACACGGTCGTAATTGCCGTATTCTCCCGAAAACTCGCCGCCAAGCTCGTTTAGCTCAGGCTCGCGCGTGATGACGTTAATGGCGCCGCCCGTGGCATTGCGACCATAGAGCGTGCCTTGCGGGCCTTTGAGAACCTCAACGCGCTCAATGTCGTAGAACACGCCCGATGTCGCCGAAGGCCGGCTGATCGCAATGCCATCGACATTGAACGAGACGGTGGAATCGGACAGCGGATTGACGGTGAATGTCCCGACGCCGCGCAGATAGAAAAGGTTGTACGGACCGGAAGCGCCCACCTGAAGCGAAGGCACCACGGTCGTGAGGCCTTCGACATTGGCGATGCCGGTTTGCGCGAGGCTGTCGCCGGTCACCGCGCTGATGGCGAGCGCTGCTCTCTGCAGGTTCTCCGACCGCCGCTGCGCGGTCACGACTATGTCAGCTATGCCCTGGGTAGTTTCGGCGCTTGTCGTGTCCGCCGGTTCCGGCCCGGAAGCATCCGTCTGGGCCAAAGCAACCCCATGCACCATCATGGCGGTGAGGGCCGTAGTCAGGTGAAGCGTGAACTTGAGCATTATTTCCCCTCCCGGTGGTGGGTCCGTCCTCGGACTTGTCAGGAGGCTTGATACTCGCCTGCGAGCTATCTGCGAAGGCGCTTTTACAGATTGCATATATCTTGGACGCAGATAGATAGGGACTGACGCTCGCTGCCGAGCATCGCTTGTGCCCGGACGCTGTCCGAGCGTACCAATAAAAGACTCCAGCGGAAGCGGAGGAGCAGTAGTATGCATGCTCGACGAAGCACGCATGGTCGCTTACCTAGAAGTAAACCCCATCCGGAAAGGACGGGGCGGCTGAAGAAGTGTTTGAAGGATTTATAAAGATCTATGCACTTGCGTGGCTTGGACCTCAATCTGCTCGTCGTACTCGACGTGTTGCTCGACGAGCGAAACGTGACACGTGCATCCGAGCGGTTGAATCTAAGCCAGTCGGGAACCAGCACTGCGCTTTCGCGGCTTCGGGAGTTCTTTGACGACCAGCTGCTGGTGCCGATGGGCCGGAAGATGGTTTTGACGCCACTGTCTCAATCATTGGTGGAGCCGGTTCGCGAAATCCTGCTGCAAGCCCATAGTCTCATCGATGCAACGCCGGGCTTCAATCCGGAAACCGCGACGCGGCAATTTACGATTATGGCGTCCGACTACGTTGCAACGGTGTTCCTGACTCCCGTTGTGGAGCAACTGAGCAAAGAAGCACCGGGAGTTGTGATCGAAATCGTCCAGCAGGGGCAAACCACACCCCATGAACCCCTGGACCGCGGGGATGTCGATTTCCTCATACTGCCGGAGAAATATATTTCGAGTGAGCACCCGGCTCAGCGTCTGTTTGCGGACAACTACGTCTGCATCTCCTGGCAGGGGAACACACAGTGCCCCGGCGATCCCGACCTCGAAGCGTATTTTGCGATGGGCCATGTGGTGACCCGATTTGGGCCGCAGCGGGGTATGGCCTTCGACGAGTGGTTCCTCGAAAGGTTCGAGCGCCCGAGGAGAGTTGAGGCCATCGCGATGAATTTCGCACTGGTCCCCCACCTGGTCGTCGGGACACAAAGGCTTGCAACCACCCATCGACGATTTGCGGAGCAGTACGCAAAATATCTGCCTATCCGGATTCACCCGCTCCCCTTCGAGATGTCCCCGATCGTCGAGACACTTCAGTGGAACCGCTTTAGTGATCGCCATCCTGCGACGACATGGCTGCGCGGCGTATTGACACAGTCCGCGGCCGCCTTGTCGAAAGATGGCGTTCCGGCCTCAAAGTGAATGATGCGTCCACAATACGACCAGGCTGGAAGCCTCGGCTCAAATGAAAGATGACGCAGAACGGACGGCGAAGAGGGTGTCCATTTGCTCGGTCAGAAGCGCGCCGTAAATGCGTCGTGCGGCCACTGACCCCGCATCGATCGGAAGCAGGGCAGGGCGCATCTCCATGAAATTCCGGTTCCCCAGGCTTCTTTGCTGAGCCTCTACTATCGGCTTGTCTTCCAGCTCGAAGGCACGGCGCAGCGCAGCAGCACGCTGGTTATTATACTCCTCGTCGTCTGTCCGGAAATTTCGAGAATTGCAGTAGAAGTAGTGTGTTTGGGTGTCGGTCTCAGGCGTCATTATGTGTGCGTTCACGGTCTTTATCCCGGTTTCCGGATCCGTTCCGGCGGGGGCCGCGGTAATGGAAAGCACCATGACGCCGTTGGGATACCACAGAACGTCGGTCCACATGTCTGCCCGGTCACAACCGAGGTTGGGGCGCATGATCGGCAGCGGCTCTTCGTCGAGCGCGGTCCAGCTGACTCTCAGGCTGTGGCCGGCGCCGCGCGAGACGACGGGCTTCGATCGACTGATCGATCCACCGCCCAACGTGTCGGGATGAAGATAATCGGCATGGCTGAGATCAAGGATATTGTCGGTTAGCAGCTGATGCGCCGCCGCCGTGGGCATGTACCCTCTGCTGATGCCGTGCCGCGGCGACCCGCCGATGAAGCTGAGGTCGGGAATCTCGCTACGACTCGCCCGAGCCGGATCGCCGATCCAGATCCAGACTATCTCGTGTTCGATCACACATGGGAAGCTGGGCACGCACAGGCTTTCCGTAGGCCGCCCATGCGGATTGATGACGCATTTCCCGGCGGGATCGAACCCCAGGCCGTGATAGCCGCAAACCAGAGCGCCGTCTTTGACATCGCCCTTATGCAACGGCACCAAACGATGCGGGCACCGGTCGAGAAGGGCGGACGGCGTTCCGTCCGCATCCCGCCATAGCACCACCTGGCGATCGACGATCGTGCGTCCGATCGTCGATCCGGCGGCAAGTTCCTCTTCCCATGCCGCCATATACCAGACGTTCTGGAGGAAGGGCATCGCCTGCCTAGAACTTTGCTCCCAGTGTCACGCCAAACGTTCGGCCCGGCGCCATTCCGATGGCATCCCCGACCGCCTGCGAGTTCATCTGCAGGGCATAGGCGGTGTTCCCAAGGTTGCGGCCCCAGATACGCGCACTGTACCGCTGGTCGTTGAACACATAGGCGATGGAGGCGTTGAACAGGTTGTAACTGGGCTGGCGGACACGGTTTTCGGCCTCGGGGTACCATCCGTCATTGTAGTAGTAATCGCCGTGAAGCTGCAGCTCATTCTCGCCGACGGGTATCGAATAATCGACCGCCAGGTTGAGTGTCCAATCCGGTGTGGCCTGCAGACGATTTCCGGCGGCCGAGCCGCTGGTTATCAGGTTTCCGCCGCCTGGGAGCGGCGTGGAGATCGAGGCTCCATTGAAGTCCTTGTAGCGGGCGTGGAGGAGGGAAAGTCCTCCGCTCAGCGTCAGGCCCGTCGTGATCGCGGCCGTCGCATCAAGATCCAGGCCGTATATCTCCGCGTTCGCGGCATTGGAAATCGTCAAGATTCCGTTGACGAACGATGATACCTGCAGGTTCCTGTAGTCATAATAGAACACAGATGGATTGAACCGCACTTTGCGGTCAAAAAGATCCGCTTTGAAACCGGCTTCGTAGGCGTCCAGTACTTCAGGTTCGAACGGTACGGCAGGGAATGCCTGCGGATTGTACCCCGCGCTCTTGAAACCGCGGTTGTGTGACAGATAGCCCATCAACTCGGGCGAGAACCGGTAATCCACGGCGAGCCGCCACGTTACCTTGCTCGCAGTGGTCGAATCCGAGTCGGACGCCGTGGGGAATGTGCCGGCAGGCGTGGTCGTCGTTTTACTGCCGGAGAAGCTTTGCCGGTCATGCGTGTAGCGCAATCCCGCTGTGAGCTTGAGCCCTTCAGCAAGTTCGTAGCTTCCTTGCGCATAGGCCGCTATCGAATTGGTGGTTTGCTCCGAAGGAAGGGTGAGGCGGACAACGCCATTATTGATAATAATCTGAATGGGATCGTATGATCCTTTCGCCCAGAAATAGTAGGCGCCAGCGGTCCATTGGAAAGGGCCGCCGGCTGTCGACACCAACTGGAGTTCCTGGCTGAATTGCCGATCATTCTGGACGAGATCGATGGTAGTTATCGGTTGCGGGCGCTTATCCGAATCCAGAATGAAGTGGGTCCGCGTTCTGCGATAGGCAGTGATGCTCAGGGCGCGAACCGCCGAGAAATCATGCTGGATCGTCAGACTGCCACCGCCTTGCTTCGTCGCACTCAGCGGATCGGCATCGGACTCGACGTCGAATTTGCCGCTGGAGAAAGGGACCCCGCCAACCGGAATGGTTCCCGAGACCGGCCGGAACGCAACGAGCGCGGCTCTGTTGTTGGTGTAGTCACCTGCCAGTTTGATCGTGGTATCTTCGCTCAGATCCCATTTGATCTTGGATCGAAGCGCCAAATTTCGTCCACGATTGACGTCCTTGCCGGTCACTCGGTTGACGCCAAAGCCGTCTTGCTGATTGCGATAATAAACCGCCAGGTCTGCCGCGATGTTCGTTGCAAGTCCGCCTGTCAGATAGAGGCTGCCCCCGATCGTGTCCTTGTTACCGTAGGTCCCCTCGATATCCGCCTCGAAATCCTGTTGCGGGTCGCGTGTGGTAATCTGGATGAGGCCGCCGGTCGCGTTCCGGCCGAAAAGCGTTCCCTGCGGCCCTTTCAGCACGGCGACCTGGGCCACATTGTTCAGCGATAGCAGAGACCCCGTTGCCGACGCGTAGTAAACGCCGTCGACATAGACCGCGACCGGGTTCTCGATCCCCGCTCCTCCAGCGGTCGTGCCGACGCCGCGGATGCGGGGCAGCACGTAGACGCCGCCCGTGGTTGTAATGTTGAGCCCGGGCGTCAGGCCGTTCAGGTCTTCCACGGAGGTCGCGCCGGTTGCTTTCAGTGTGTCTGCGCTTAGCGCTGTCACGGCGACAGGGACATTCTGCAGGTTCTCGGATCGCCGTTGCGCCGTCACCACGATTTCCGCGAGGCCATTCCCGACGGCGCCTCCGGAAGCCGCCTTTGTCGAGGGGGTGCGCGCAGGTTCCTGCGTTGCAGTCTGCGCGATCGCGGCGCTGCCCGGAAGCGCCGCCGAAACCAGAAGTAGCGATTTGAATGCGAATCCCATGGCTTTTTTCCTCCCCAAAACCCAGTGCTATATGTTATCATCCAATCTTGACGATCATATATAAAATATGCAAGCGCTAAATTTCATAGTTGATAGGGGGCCGGATGCGTTACCTCAGGAACAGCTGGTACGTCGCCGCGTGGGCCGACGAAGTCACCGACGGCCTGCTTGCCCGCACCCTTCTGAACGAGCCGGTCGTCCTGTTCCGTGACGAAACAGGTAAAGCGGTTGCTCTCCAGGACCGCTGCCCGCATCGCTTCGTTCCGCTGTCCATGGGGCGCCTCACGGAAGCGGGCCTGATGTGTGGTTATCACGGCCTGGTGTTTGGCACGGGCGGAGGGTGCGTCGCGAATCCGCATGGTCCCATTACGAAGGCGTTGAGCGTGCGCAGTTATCCGGTAACGGAGCGCCATCAGCAGATATGGCTGTGGATGGGGGAGCCAGCGAAAGCCGACCCTGGCTTGATCCCGGACTTTTCTTTCCTCGATGATGCCACGCTCCGCCCTCTGTGGGGATACATGCGAACGAAGGCTCACTATGAACTGATGACCGACAACATCATGGACCTCGGCCATATCGAGTTTCTTCATCCCGAAACGCTCGGAAGCGAGGCGATCCGGAAGGCCAGGACCGCGTCGAGGCAGGAAGGCAATACCGTTTACTCGGATCGAACGGTGCATGAAGAGACGCTATCGAGCTTCATGGACTATACGTTTGAGACGGGGGGACGCCCCGTGACACGCTGGCTCAACGTTCGCTGGGACCCTCCCGCCTCGATGCTGCTGACCATCCGCGTCGATCCCGCCGGGCCGGAACTCGGCGTCCGGGAAACCTACGGCTCGCACATCATGACGCCGGAAACAGATAATACGTGCCATTATTTCTGGTCGACGGTGCGCAACTTCGGTCCCGACAGCGCCGAGCTGGATGCTCGCAAGCGAAATGCGCTGGAGCAAGCCTTTCTGTCCGAGGACAAACCCATGATCGAGGCGCAGGCCGCGGCAATCGGAACGGCGGATCTGCTCAAGCTGGAACCCGCGCTGTTGCGGCCAGATGCCGCGGCTGTTCAGGCGCGCAGAGTGTTGGCCAGGCTGATCAACGAAGAGGCCTGAGGCAACTGCGATTCACGTCATGGCGCAGGCCACCAGGCCGACGCATTAGGCCTGCTCCAAAGCGGGCGATCAACCGTTGGTAGGCGCGAGGACCAGCCGCTCCCGCATCTGGACGGAAGTTGCAAGCGTGGCGCCGAGGTCCTCGACCATGCGCCTGGCCTTGCTGACCATGGCGGCGTTGGAAGGCGCCAGTACTCCGCGCGTGAGGAAGACGGCGTCTTCGAGCCCGATCCGTATGTTCCCGCCCGCGAGCGCGGCTTGGGCGAGGAGCGGAAATGCCATCCGCCCCGTTCCGAACCCTGTCCAGACCGCATCCGCGGGAAGCAGGGATCGCGCGAACAACAGGGTCTCGATCGTCGGCGGAAAGCCGTATTTGATACCGAGCACGAGTGAGCACAGCGGCGCGCGATCGATCGTGCCGTCGGCGATAAGATCGTGCAGCAGCACGATGTCGCCGCTGTCGAAGAGCTCTATTTCGGGCCGCACGCCGTTCGCGCGCATCACCTGCGCCATGCGCCGGATATTGCCCGGGGTGTTGATGACCACTTCGCCGCCGAACGTCATCGTGTTGAGGTCGAGCGTCGCAATGTCAGGCCGCAGCGCGGCAATATGCTCAACGCGCCGCTCTGGCACGAGGAAGTTGGTGCGCGGGCCGGGTACGAGCGGGTCGTGTTCGGAAGGCTGGAACCGGCCGCCGGGCCCGGTCGTCAGGTTGATCACCAGCAAAGGATCATGGCGCCGGATCTGTTCGACCACGGCGGCATAATGATCCACGCACATGGAGGGTTGGGCGGTCGCCGGATCGCGGACATGGATGTGGACGGCGGCGGCGCCCGCCTCCGCTGCAGCGAGGCTCGATTCCGCGATCTCGTTCGGCGAGGCCGGCAAAGCCGGGTTCTGGTCTCGCGTCGTGTGATTGCCTGTAACAGCGCAGGTGAGGAAGATGTCCGTCATTGAAGCCTCCAGTCTGGAATCTTCATCGACGAAATCGAAATCCTTTTCAATTCATATATGATTTATGTGGCGACTTTCGTTCTCTTGCCTGCTGCGGGGTCAGGGGGCGGTTGAACGGACGCTATGATGATGTCGCTCGTTTGCGTGATGTGACGGTTGTACAGTTTCAGCAGACCGGCGAAGTCTCGTTTCAAGGCCAGATCCTGCATCCCGAGATGTTCGTCCGATACGGCGCGCGCGCCCACGGGGGGGCCGGCGGACAGATACTGATGGCGGTAGCGATCGGCCGCGTCGAACAGATTGGCGTGGTAGTCGCGTAGCCAGCGGGAGGGGCAGGCTTCGACCAGGGCGATGTGGAAGTCGCGATGGCGTGTTTCCCAATCGCGATTGATGATCATGTCCTTGGCGGCCGGTTCGCGGGGCGTTCGGCCGAGATGATATCCCGCCAGGACGACCCGCTCCTCCCAACTTGCGTCTCCCGACTTGAGCGATTCGCGCAGGACGATCTCGTTGAGCCAGCACCGCGTATTGGTGAGTTCACGAAGCTCGGCGAGGCTCACTGCGGGAACATAGAAACCCTTGCGATCCTCCAGTGCGACGAAGCCCTCGCTCAACAAGCGATTGAGCGCTTCGCGAAGGGGAATGGGGCCTACGCCATACCGTTCCCGCAGGCTGTCGATCCGCAATTTCGCCGAAGCGGGCAAGGTGCTCGTCAGGATATCCGTCCGCAGACGCTCGTAGACCAACGACGCGCTGGTGAGCGCGACGGGGGCCTCCTCGGATGGGCTTTGTTTCGTCATCTATCGATTATGCTAGCACAAATCGGCAATCTGTCGAATATAATACAGCTTGCCATATGCCGTTTTTATATATTATCTGGCCAGTGACGAGAGGGATGGCTGATAATGAATACATCGGTGCTGATAGTCGGAGCGGGGCCGGTCGGCTTGGCCCTTGCGGTCGAATTGGAACGACATGGCATCGATTCGATCGTCCTTGAGCAGCTTCCTCGTGGAGGTCGGCAGCCCCGCGCCAAGACAACCAACGTCAGGACGATGGCGCACTTCCGCCGATGGGGCCTGGCGGAGCAAGTCAGGCGCGCTTCGCCGCTGCCGGATAGCTACCCGCGAGACATCATTTTCGCGACCCGCCTGTTCGGGCAGGAACTTGCGCGCTTCCAGAACGCCTTTTTTGGCGACCAGCAGTTACGAGACGAGCGGTTTCCCGAAGCCGCGCAGTGGATACCGCAATATAAGATCGAAGCGGTTCTTCGCGAGGCGATCGCGACCAAGCCGCGAACCAGCCTCTTGTTCGGACACAGATTGTGTAGGTTACGGCAAGACGAGGATGGCGTCGTCGCGACGGTAGAGCGAGACGGCGAAGAGGTTGAGCTTCGCGCTCGCTACCTCGTCGGCGCGGATGGGGGGCGTAGCGAGGTCAGAACGCAGATCGATGCCCGCATGGAGGGCGACGCCGCGTACATGCGCAATTTTCTCGCGGTGTATCGCGCGCCCGGGCTGAGCCAGCGGGTTCCGCTCAGCCGCGCCATTTCCTACTGGCTGGTCAACCCGGACGCGCCGGCGGTGACCGGGCCGATGGACGAGGACGACCTCTGGTTCTTCTCCACCCAGCTCAAGGGCGATACGCCGGCCTACGATCTGGATGAGGCGCGTCGCCGCATCGGACTGGCGATCGGGGCCGATGTCCCTTTCGATATACTCGAGACCGACACGTGGTCCGCCCACCGCCTCCTCGCCAACCGATATCGCCTGAAGCGGGTGTTCCTCGCCGGCGATGCATGTCACCTTCATCCGCCGATGGGCGGCTACGGGATGAACATGGGAATAGGGGATGCGGTCGATCTCGGCTGGAAGCTTGCGGCGGTGCTCAACGGCTGGGGCGGGGAGGTGCTGCTCGACAGCTACGAGGCCGAGCGTCGCGCGGTCGCGCGGCTGGTGATCGAGGAAGCAGCGGAGAATTACTCATTCGTCACGCATCACATGGTGCGCGAAGCGATGGAAGGAGATGATCCGTCATGCGCGGCGATCCGCAACGAGATCGGTCGATCGATCACGGCGGGTAAGGCGCGCGAATTTCACGCCATCAATGTCGTCCTTGGCTTGCGATACGAAAGTCAGGTGATTGTTGCCGATGGGATGGTTGCGCCAACCTGGGATCCCATGGTCTACCTGCCGGACGCGCGGCCGGGCGGTCTCGCGCCGCACCACTGGCTTGCGGACGGAAGCTCGCTTTATGATCATTTCGGGACGGACTTCACCCTGCTCGCGCTCGATGGTGCACAAGCTGACGAAGTGGCGCGCCTTGAAGCTGCGGCCGACCGGCTCGGCATGCCGCTGACCGTCGTGCGGCTGGCAGGAGACCCCGCGTTGCGTACGCTCTATGGGGCGGAGATGACGCTCATTCGGCCGGACCAGCACGTCGCCTGGCGCGCTGACTGCCTCGACCATGACCCGGCCTATCTCGTGGCGCGCATCAGCGGCGTCGAGCCGGCGATCCCGGAAACCTCGACATGACGGCGCGGGTCGGACTGGTTGGCCTTGGACGCATGGGCCGCGCGATCGCCGCTCGACTGGCGGAAGAGGGCGTCGACCTGCATGTGTGGAACCGCACGCCCGGCAAAGCAGAGGGCCTGGCCGTACGGGAAGCCGGGACACCGGCGGCCTTGGCGCAGGCTACGGACATCATCCTCGTTATCGTTCGCGACGAAGCGGCGCTCGAGGCGATCTACAAAGGCCCACATGGGCTTTGCAGCGTCGATCTCTCCGGCAAGACCATCGTCGAGATGAGCACCGCCGCCATTCAGGCCATCCGAGATGTCCTGGCCTCGGCGAACGAAGCCGGCGCGCAGGTCGTCGACGCTCCGGTTTCGGGCTCGGTCCAGCCGGCGAGGCGCGGCGAACTGCTGGTGATGGCAGGCGGTGAGGAGGCGGCGGTCGAGCGTGCCAGCGTCGTACTGACCAGGATTGCGCGACGGATCGTCCACGTTGGGCCGCTGGGTACCGGAATAACCATGAAGCTGGTCGTCAACCTGCCGCTCGCGACCTATTGGCAGACATTGGGCGAAGCGTTGGGTATCGGTCTGCGAAATGGCCTGACCTTGGACGGCATGCTCGCCATGATTGCCGACAGCAAGGCTGCGATCGGCGCCCTGGCAGGCAAGATCGACCGCATTCTTGACGCCGACCTGCCGCCGGAATTCGATCTGGCCGGAATGGCAAAAGACCTGACCGCGATGTGTTGCACCGCTCGCGCCCTGGATCATCCCGTGCCTGCCTGTGATGCTGCGCGAAGCTCAGCCGTCGCTGCTGTCGATGCCGGCTGGGGGGAGCGCGACCTTGCCCAGCTTACACGCTTTGCCGCCGATCGGGCGGCCCCATCGGAGTAACCGCCTTGACCACGCGTTTTATCAGCTTCCTCAATCCCGCCGGCGAGCCGAGCTTTGGAATCGTAGACGGGGACGGGGTGATCGATCTCGGCCGGCGCGAGGCGGCGGCCGATCTGGCCGGGTTCATCGCAGCCGGCGGGATCGCTGGCGCGGCGAAGCATGCCGGCGCCGAGCCCGATCACGCACTCGATGCGGTCACGCTGCTCCCGGTCATCCCGGCTCCGCCTCGCATTATCTGTGTCGGCCTCAATTATCGCGCGCATGTTGCCGAGACCGGCCGACCCGATAGCGAGCGGCCGACGATCTTCCTGCGCTTGGCCTCGTCACAGGTCGCGCACGGAGCGCCCATGATCAGGCCGCGCGAATCCGAACGGTTCGATTATGAAGGCGAGCTGGCCGTCATCATCGGAAAGGCCGGACGTCGTATCTCGCAGGCCGATGCGTTGGACCATGTCGCCGGCTATTCCTGCTATAACGACGGTTCCGTGCGCGATTGGCAGAAGCACACGAGCCAGTGGGCGCCAGGCAAGAATTTCCCCTCCACGGGAGCGTTTGGACCCTGGATGATTCCTGCCGCCGACTTGCCGGGCAGGGAATCCTGCGCGCTGGTCACACGGCTTAACGGGCAGGAGGTCCAGCGAGCGACCCTGTCGCAAATGATCTTCTCGATCGAAGAACTGATCGCCTATGCCTCGATCTTTACCCGCCTTGAACCGGGTGACGTGATCGTCTCCGGCACGCCCGGGGGTGTGGGGGATCGTCGCGATCCGCCGCTCTACATGCGTGACGGCGACCAGGTAACGGTGGAGATCGACGGCATCGGCATGCTGAGCAACCCGGTGGCGGACGAAGGATGACCGTCCCGCCATCGCTTCGGTTCAGCCACGTCGGTCTGTTCTGCACGCGCCTGGAGCCGCTCGTCGACTTCTATACCCGCCACATGGGGTTCGTAATTACCGACCGCGGCCGCTTGCCGCATGCCGAACTCTGCTTTCTCAGCCGGGATCCCGCCGAGCATCATCAACTCGTTCTGGTGACCGGCCGGCCGGAAGGCCTTGCGGATCGCATCCTGAACCAGATCTCGTTCCGGGTGGACAGTCTGGCGGAGTTGAAGGCGTTTTATGCCGCCCTGCCACTGGATCTGGTGAGCGATATCGACCCGGTAAACCACGGGATATCGTGGTCCCTGTATTTCCGCGATCCGGAAGGCAATCGGCTCGAGGTTTTTACCGATACCGACTGGTACATCGAGCAACCCATCAAGGAGGTCGTCGACCTTACCCAGGACGAGGCCACTATCCTGGCAAAGACCCACGCCTATTGCATGGGACAGCCCGGGTTTCGACCCATGGCCGACTGGCGCCGGGACATCGCCGCCAAAATCAACGAGCGCCTTGAGCAACAGGGCCGGGGCACTGGAAAGGGGATAAAGCCATGAGCGGGCACGAGACGTTCGTCAGGGAAACACGCGCCCCGCGCGAGCCGATGCCGGCCGGCAGCTGGGACTGCCAGGTCCATGTATATGGCGATCCGTCGCGCTTCCCGCCGCGAAAGCAGGGGGCCTACCAACCGCCCAAGGCGTATTTCGATGATGTGCATCATATGGCGAAGACCCTCGGTTTGGGCTTCGTCTCGATCGTACAAGCCAGCCTCTATGGAACCGATCACGGCGCCTTGCTGGAAGCGCTGCGTCGCGGCCGCGACGGGTACGACGGCGTGCGTTATCGCGGCATCGCGATTATCGATGACGATGTCAGCGATCGCACGCTGGAAGAATTGAACGATGCGGGCGTCAGGGGCGTCCGCTTCAACTTCTGGAAACGCCTGAACGTCGTTCCCAGCCTGCCGACCTTTCACCGCACGCTCGAGCGCATCGCGCAGTTCGGGTGGCACGCCCGGGTGCATGTTACCGAGCCGGAACTGCTCGAACTGCAGGACGAATTCCGCAAAGTCACCGGTCCGATCGTGCTCGACCATATGGGCCACCTACCGTTCGCCGGCGGATTGGATCAGCCCGGCCTGACGATCATTCGTGATCTTCTCGCTCGGGACAATTGGTGGATGATGCTCTCGCACGGCGATCGCAATTCGGCCGGCGACGCGCCATGGGACGATAGCCTGACCTTCGCGCGCGCCTATTACGGGGCCGCCCCGGACCGCTGTATATGGGCGACGGACTGGCCGCATCCGGAATATCCCAAGGCTCCCGTGAACGACGCGGAACTGGTCGAGCTTTTGTACCGGCAACTCGAAGACGCGGAGGCCAGGCAAAAGGTCCTCGTCGACAATCCCGCACGGTTGCACGGCGAGACACGATGACCGGCGCTACGGACAGTAGTGTCCTGGATGATGACCTCATCACCCGGCTGCTCGATCGCGCTGCGCTGACCGCCTATCATTGGCGCATTTTCCTGCTGTGCGGATTGGTCGCCGTGATGGATGGCTTCGATTCGGTCATCATCGGCATCACGGCCCCTGCCATCGCTCGCGATCTCGATATCGAGATCAACAGTTTCGGTCCGATCTTTGCCGCGGCGCAGGTCGGCTTCATGGCCGGCGCTTTCCTGTCGGGGCCTGCTGCCGACCGTTGGGGCCGCAAGCTCGTGCTCGGCCTATCGGCGCTGGTCTTTGCGCTGGCGACGCTTTCGACAGTCGCCGCCGATAGCTATCAAACACTGCTGCTCGTTCGCCTGGTGACCGGGATCGGGCTTGGCGGTGCTGCCACCAACTTCGTGGCGCTCTGCTCCGATTTCGCGCCTGCGCGATTGCGGGCAACGATCCTGGCCGTGCTATGGGCGATGATCCCCGGCGGCAATGTGGTCGGGGGCCTGGCATCCGCGGCAATGCTGCCGAGCCATGGTTGGCAACTGCTCTACGTCATCGGCGGCGCTGTTCCGGCGGTGGCGGCTGGCGCGATCCTGCTGTTCGTGCCTGAATCGCCGAAATTCCTCGTTCGCAATCCGGCGCGGCTGGTCCAGGCGCATGTCGTCCTCAAAAGGCTTCGCACCAATCCGCCGGAGGCGCTTGTTCCGCCGGTTCGTGAGGAGGGGGCCTCTCATTCGGCACCAGTTGCGGCGTTGTTTCGCGGCGAAAATGCGCGCGTTACAGGCTGGATCTGGTTATGTGCATTCATGTGCTGGCTGATGCTGCTGACGGTACTGTCCTGGATGGCGCCCCTAATGCAGCAGCTCGGCCTGCCGATCGCGCGCGCCTCGCTCGCGGTGGCGAGCAACAGCGCCGGCGCAATCGTGGGCGCTCTCGTACTGGGGCCCCTGATGGACCGGTACGATCGCTACTTGATCTGCGCTTCCTCGATACTCGTCGGTGCCGTTGCCACTGCGATCACGGGCATGGTTGCAGTCAGTTTTGCGGCACTTGCGGGAATTGCATTCGTGCTCGGCTTCACCGTTGGCGGTGCCAGCGCTGGCGTCATGGCGATCATCGCGACATCTTATCCGACTGCGATACGCGCCACCGGATTGGGTTGGGCAATTGGCATCGCCCGGATCGGAAGTGCCGTCGGTCCGGTAGCGGCTGGCGTCCTGTTGCAATGGGGGGCGAGCGCTGCCGAGATATTTGCACTTCTTGCACTGCCCTGCGCCGTTGCCGCCTTCGCTCTTCTGCGCTTGCGCGCCGCAACGCAGCAGAGACAAGCCCCGGCGCCGCAGCTCGGCTGATCGTCGAATGGTCTACCGTAACGCGCCCGGCGATTGCGGGAGAAAAATGGTGCCGGCTACGAGCGCGGCTCCGCCCGGGCCGAACCCGACGTGGTGATTGTCCTACCCGTTCATTGCATGGAGGGAACGAGGTGGCTGAAACCGTGCTGGTCGGCTCGAGCGCGCAACTCTCGGTGAAACCAATCGTCATTGCGGTCCGCCCAGGCCACCTCAAGCGTATGCCTGGCCGTGTTGTCCGCGCACTTACTGAACAGGATCGGGTCAGTGCGCGACAGTGCTGACAGGACGAACAGTATCCGGTTTATGACCTCGAGCGTCCCGCTCGAATCTCGGGCGATGGGATCGAACACGGTAGAGAAGAGATCGTCTATCGCAAGCCATGGTCCATAGACCCGATCATGGGTCACTTCGACAGGCGCATCGGCGCGTGACTTGGCAAACTCCGAGAACAGGCGCAGGGTCGAACCAAGCGCATCGATCGCTGTCCCTGGATCGTTAACGGCTGGCGACATCGCGCGTGAAGCTATTTCAGCCAGCACCACGAGACCGAACCGTGGGTCCTGGTCAAACTCCCGCGTTTTGTCGATTGTAACGCAATCCCGGATTTTTTGCATCGCGGAGGCTTGCAGGCTAACGGGCACCATCAGAACCGGCCGAGCATCATGCACTAGCGAGCCGGGGAGCACCCGCAGGTGAACGCTGACGTCCTCATCCTCAGCCAGTTCCTGCAACCTAGCCTCTCCTATTCATCGGACTGGTCGTGATGGTTGGCGGGAGTAGCGTAAACCATTGGCTTGTTGTAGGAATTTTGGTGTCTAGACCAACCTGCAACGAGGC
>NZ_BMHK01000036.1 GCF_014640675.1 Novosphingobium endophyticum
CCCGGACCCCGCGATGACGCTCGCAGCAGTGGACAGGCTCGTGCACCACGCCACCATCTTCGAGATGAACGTCGAAAGTTACCGCCGGCGAACCGCACAGGCCCGCCGCACGGGCGCCGGAAGGCCGGCTGCCTACACCACTCCGAAAGTCCTCGAGACCATCCGCGACAATCAGGATGAGAACGAGGCCCTTGCCAGCGACAATTAAAATCGGCACTCAATGACGCGCCGCGACAATCACATTCTCATCCTGATTGACGCGCAAACCTCATCCAGTTTGTCGCGCTACACCCCGCGGTGTCGAGCCAATTTTTCACCCCCGGATCCCTGTGGGCGACGACGATCCGCAGCTTCCCGTCTGCATCGGGCGCCGCCTGGTCGATGTTGAGACTGGAGTGATTGTTGAACCAATCGGTCGTCTCATAAATCTCGTTGGTCAGGATCAGCGATCGGTATTGGCACTTCATTGGGACCGGTGACTCGACGATCAGCGCCTCGTCCTCGGCCAGCTCATAGGCCGCTTCGTAGTAAAACTGTCCTTGGAGAGAACCAGCGCCGACGTTGAAGTCCGTGAACTTGTTGATGAAGCCTTCCGATCGAAGCTGCTCATGGTGATCGACGAACATCAGCGCCAAGGTGTCGATCGCCTTCGGCAGGGCGCGAAGGCGCTGTTCGAGCACGGTTGCAGTCGGCCTCGGCCGGCCCATCGGCCGATCGACCCGCTCGATCGCCAAAGTGGGGCTCTGCTCCTGTCCCCACTTCGAGCTCACCATGCGCAGCAGGAGCATATGCGCGCCCGGATCGAGCTGCCACCAGTCACCATCATAGCCGGCTGGCCTCGTCGGGCTCAGCAGAAGCTCGAAGCGACCGTCCGTGTCGGCCTTGAGATCGGACAGGAATATCTGCGGACGGAGCTGGCCGCCGCCGCGGATCCCCTGTGCGATGACCGCATGGTTGAGCGTCCGGCGCAGACCGCGGATGCGGTAGGTGCCGCCAGGCGTGATCGCGGCGCTGCGGTACAACGTGTCGGCGTTGGGCTGCCCCACATTGAGCACCTGACCAATCGAAGGCAGGAACTGCGGGAAGTCGCCGTCAGCCCCGATCGCGCTCAGCGACTGCGAAGCAAGTGCCTCCAGCGCCAGTCGCCCGACTTCCTGCTGTACCTGCGGATCGGAGCGCATCGGCTCCGGCAGTTTGGCCAACATTCGCTCCGGCAGGGTTCGCAACGATTCCACGATTTCGTTCCACCCGGGCACCGGCGCGGGAGGTTGTGCCGGCTTCTCCTGCGCGCGTGCAGACATCGAAACCGCCGCCAGCGAGAGGGCCGCCAAGCCAACAGACCACACGCGTCGTTGCGACATCTCTATTCTCCCCTTGGCGGGCGATCGCATCGTCGCTGCACGTTAGTCTGCGCAGCGGAGCCGCTTGTTTGTGTGACGCTCTATGCGCTGCTCACCGGAATGTCGTGGCGCTCGATATAGGCTTCAAATCGCTCGCGAACTTCATTCTTGTCGAGCCCGAACTCGGCCAGGTCGTAGCTATGCTTGCCGTGCTTGCCTTGCTGATTGTCGGCCATGTAGGCCCGCATCGCGGCTTCCGCCTCCGACGTGAACGGGTCGCCGAAGCGCTCGTAAATGCCGCGCACGGTGCCAATCGGATCGCGCATGACGTCTGCATACTGGACATCGTAGATTGCGTCCGCGCCATGCTTCGCCCGGAATGCCTCGGCGCGCTCGATCATAATTTCGAAGGTATCGATGAAGGTCCGCCCGATGCCAATCAGGTCGACATCGTCGCTGTAGATCGCTCGCACGTGCCTAATCAGGCTGCAGATCGAGCCGACCACGTCCGCCGGATCGCGGTGCGTCATTACGAGCTGCGCATCGGGGTACACGGCATTCAGTGCGTCCAGATAGAGCGGGTGCCATGGGTTCTTGAGCGTCCAGCGTCCTCCGGCGTGTTGCTGCAGTACCTGCAAAGTCCGCTTGTGGTGCTGGAACGCGGGCAGGTAATCCGCCTCGTGCAGGAACCAGTCGCGGTAGCTGGGAATGTCCGCCTGCGATTCATATACCTGTGAACAGTAGCTCGGCGTCATCAGGAACTGGCACTCGGTTGGGCTGTCGGCATCCTCGTAATGGATAGCGGCGATGTGCGGCATGAACTTGAGCGCCATCTGCGTCTTGTCCTGCATCGCCTGGTATCGCGGGCCTGCATGCAGTTCTTCGGGCTGTGGCGGCGGAGTCGGTTCGAACGCCTCCCAGCGCATGAACGAACGGCGGGCGGGGTCTGAGGCTAACAAGTTGATCGCCAGCGTCGTACCTGTTCGCGGCAAGCCGAAAACGAACAGCGGCTTTTCGATCGGGCTATCGAGCAGTTCCGGATGCTCCTTGAGCCAGCCCTCGATCCTCATGCGCACCGCCATGTAGTTGACGAGGTCCGCATGCGCCATCTGCGAACCGCGCTCGGTGAAGCGCGCCTCTTCGCCGTAGGCCCTCAATAGACGCTGCAAGCCGTCAAGGACCGAGTGGTCGCCGATATCCGTGAGCCCCGTCTTTGCGGATGCCGCAGCGATGACTTCATCCACCGTCATGTTCATACTACTCCCAACGCATCGAAGGTGCTGCACCTGGGCATCGGCCTCTGCAAGTAGGGGCACAGGTGTTTCCTGGGATTAAGCCGCCGCTGCCAATGGCTTGACCTGCGAGGCAAAGCCGTTGCAGGAAGCTCGTGCCGATCGTCAGAAGCGAACGCCCTCAACCCTTGGCGCTGCCGCGCCAGTGCTATAATTCGGCTGGGCGGGCTCGCCGAACGCGGCCAGGATGCGCTGGTGGCGCGCTTCCAAGCCGGGTCGGTATTCGGGGTGGGTGACGATGTACGACTCGTCGGCTTCGACCGCCCGGACTACCGCCCGGCCGAGCCAGAGCGGGTCCATCATCCTGGCGCGCAGCGCGGCAACGCGTTCAGGGTCGCCGCCGGCTGGGCCGCCGACGTCGGATTCGGCCATGCGGCTGCGAGTGAGGCCCGGGAACAGCGTGGACACGCCGACGCCGTGCGGCGCCAGCTCCTCGCGCAGAGCATCGGACAGGCCGAGCACTGCGAACTTGCTGGCGGAGTATGCGGCGAAGCTGCCGAACGGGACCAGGCCGTTCATCGACGAAGTGTTGACGATATGCCCACTGCCACGCGCGATCATCTCGGGCGCGACGGTGTGGATGCCGTTGTAGACGCCCGTGACGTTGATCGCCATGAGCCGCTCAAACTCGTCCGGGCCGATCTCGATTAGCGGCTTGAAGCCCGACGAAATGCCGGCGTTATTACACAGCACGTCGATCGCGCCGAAGCGGGCACGCGCGGCGTCGCAGGCCGAGGCCCAGCTTTCGAGCGAGCGCACGTCGAGCGCGGCGACTTCGACCGGAGTATCGGCAGGCAGGCGTGCTGCCTCTTCGCGCGCGAAGGCCAGGTCGATGTCGGCAAGGACGATTCTCGCGCCCCTCTCGGCGAACGCCCGGGCGATGCCGCCGCCGATCCCGCCGTCGCCACCGGTGATGAAGACGGTTTTGCCGCTGAGCTCGCGCATCATGCCGGCTCCCGTTCGGCTGGGGAACGGGTGATCCTCATCCGGTCACGCCACTGCGCGCTTTTGGGTTCATCCGGTCCCTGGATCTCCACCGCGAGGGCGACGTGGGCGAGGCTGAGCATCAGTTCCATCAGCCGCATCTCATCCTGCGACAGCTCACAAAGTGCGCGGGCATCGAGATACTCGAGCGCGCGGTCCAGCAGCGGGTCGGCCGCGGCGAAGAACGCCTCGCGCTCCTCAGCGGTCGAGCTGGTCCGCAGCGCGGCGCGGTTGGCGGAGCCGTTAATCGCCCAGCGCTCCGTAAACGGCTCGAGCACGGCGAATTCATGCGGCAGGGTTGGGCCGGAAGTCATGCGGTCTCTCCGATGCTGCGGGCGTGATCCTGGACCCGGGCATCCACTTCGAGGAACAAATGGCGGCACAGCGCCTCCATGCTCTGGAAGTGGATGTGATCCAGCGCGCCGCTAGACAGGCCGCGCTGGCCCCGCTCGATGATCGAGATGTCCTCGCAATGGATGTCGCGAACTTGCGCGAGCGAATATTCGCGGGCGAAGCGCTCCGATGCGTTGCTGTCCTCGCTGGCCCAGTAGACCCGCACGACCCCGCGCGAGCGCTCCGGCCCGAGCGGGTAAACGGTGTGCGAGAACGGCTGGGTCGGCGTGCCGATCACGAACAAATTGGGAAAGAAGGCGAGGTAGTCGCGGCCATAGGGCAGTTCCAAAATGCCATGTTTGGCGGCTGAGTGGACGGCCTTCATCGCGGCCTTGAGCTGAAAGGGCTTGAGGGTGGGCTTCGGGTGAGCCCAGATCCGCTGGGTGCGGTGCGGCCCGCTAAAGCCCATGCTGGTGGGGTAGCCGTATTCGTTGTCGCCTCCGATCCCCGCCCCGCCCGAGCGCGGATGGATAAAGCGCAGGTGATAATTCTCCTGGAAGTTGTCGTAGGTCAGCTTCCAGTTGGCGTCGATTTCGTAGGTATACTCCGCGAAAGTCGTGGCGCGGGCGACGGGCATCTGCTCGAGCCGCTCCGCGTATTCGCCCAGCCATTCGCGCAGTGGCTCAGCTGCGGGGTCGAAGTTTACGAACAGCATCCCGCCGCACTCGGAGACGGCGACCTCGCGCAACGCGCAGTCTTCCTTCTCAAGGTGGAAGGCATCGAAATCGGGCGCGGAGAGCAGCGCGCCGTCGGTGCCGAAAGTCCACATATGGTAGGGGCAGCTGAACTTGCTCTGGCGGCCTTGCGCCTCATCGACCAGCTGCGTGCCGCGGTGGGGGCAGACGTTATGGAACGCCCGCACCGCCCCTTCGCGGCCCCGTACGATCAGCAGCGAAGCGCGCGCGAACTCCAGCTCCCGGCGAATGAAGCTGCCAGTCTCGGGAATCTCGCAGACGTGGCCGATATTGATCCAGCTCTTGAGGAACACCGCCTGGCGCTCCAGCTCGTTGTAGGCCGGATCGTAGTAGGGTTTGGCCGGGACAGGGGCCGTGCCCAGCCAGGCGAGGTCGTCGGCGGGGATGCGTTGAAAAGTCGAAGTCTGCTGGTCCACGGGCGGCATCCTGTTTCGGTTGTGCCCTAGGTATAATCGACTTTCTCACAACTTCCAGCACATGTGTTGGAAGTTTATCTACTCTCGCAGCAAGCCCTCGCGTCGGAGCATCCGCTGCTGCTCCCGGCGGAACCGCTCGACCACCTCGTCGTCACTGAGTTCGGGCCGAACGCTGCTGCGGAACACCCGCGGCCCGATGATCGCTCCAACCAGCATCAGGGTGCAATAGACCTCGACGTCGACCTCTTCTCCCCCTCCGGCACGGGTGCGGGCGCTGGCGGCGACGAACTCGTCCCACTTGGGATAGCGGTCGCGGATGTCGCCGGGGGCGACGAACTGCTCGATCCACAGCTTGATCAGGTCGGGGTTGTCGAGCACGAACCGCGCGACGAAGTCGATGCGATCCTGCTGGCTCTCCGGCGCGGAAAAGCCGCGGGTGAGCTGCTCGGACGACCAGGCGCTGACCGCTTCCAGTAGTGCCTCGCGGCTGGCGAAGTGATAATAGACGGTCGCGCGGTTCATGCCCACCGCGCGGGCCAGGGCGGCGACCGACAGGGCCTCGACCCCGTTCTCCGAAATGAGCCGCACGGAGGCCTCAATCAGCGCCTGGTGGGTCGCCTCAAAACTCTTGTTGCGCCGGGCGCGCGGCTGTGCGGAGGACGAGGACGATGGTGGCATGCAAACCGCTATGCCCTGTGGCGCGCCTCAGGGGAAGGTACTCGCGCCGAACCGTAACCTGCGTTCGTACCCGATGCGATGTTCGTACGGCTCTGCCGGACCAACGTGGCAGGCATCACAAAGCGTCGCTACAAGGTGCTATCGCCCACCCTTTTCGCAGTTTCAGATCTTCGCCCGAGGTGATCCGCGCTACTTCTTCGCCCGGCCCATGGAAATAGCGGACTTCTCGCATTGGTTTGACTGTCAGGCGGCACTGCAAGTAGCTTAACCGCGCACCACAGCGTGACACAAGGACCCCACTGTGTCGGAGGGGGCGGGAGGCCGCTCCTCCTGGCAACTGCCGCCCTCATGGCGGGTTAAAGCAGCGCGATGGTCTGGTCGCTAAGCGGCCGCGTCATCAAAATCTCCTATGATGATTGTCCAGCGGGGCACGTGAGATCCCTGCGTTGGAACTGGGTGACGCGGAGGCCCGCACCATAGGCGACGAGCGCGGCCTTGTACTTGATACCCGGCGCCGCCTCGAGCAGCCGGGCGGCCTCCTCGACGCTCAGGACCTCGCGCGTCTTGTGCGGTCGGCGCATCGCCACCAGGCCCCGTGCCAAATCGCGCCGCCTGAGCGTCACCGTGTACTGGAAGCGCAACGCCGAAACCGCGCCATTGATGGTGCCCGCACTGGCGCCGCTCTCGTGCTGGTGGATCTGGAAATTGCGCAGATCCTCCGCCGTCGCCGTGTCGGGCGGACGGCCGAGGTAGGCGGCAAAGCGCCGGACGTGGCGGATGTACTGTTCCTGCGTGCGCGGCAGCAGGCCCCGCATCATCATGTCGTGCTGCATGCGCTGGCGCAGCGGCTTGGCGGGCGTGTCGGTGGAAATGGTAGCCATGGCAAGTTCCTCTCGGTTGAAGGAACTTGCAGGCTCAGCGGCGAACTCGCCCCCGCAAAGCTCACAGCTAGCCCGCCCCACGCGACCCTCCCGCGCAGCGGGTTCGTCCTTGTTGGCGGCTACCGCCGCCCCACCCGGGCCGCGAGCGAAGGGCAGCATTTCAAACTTTTAATCCAGAAGGCGCCGTTCCGGAGCCGCCGACAAGGCTGTCATCCAGATCCTCCCCGGAACGGGGAGGGGGACCGCCCGCGAAGCGGGTGGTGGAGGGGTCGGAGGCTCGCCGATCGCATTGAGGTTCAAGGCGAGAGATTCCGACCCCTCCGTCAGCCTCCGGCTGCCACCTCCCCGTTCCGGGGAGGATTTGGCACGTCCGCTCACCCAACAAAGGCGCCTTCCGTGCGGCTGATCGACGACGTTGCTTCCGGTCATTCGATGCCCGGTGACGTAACATGAACCTACGGCAGGTTCCGACGCGCCGGTCCGAGGCGGCGAATGGCGGCTCTGTCGGCGGATTTGATCAGTTGAGATACCTGCCGCCGTTCACACTCAGCGTGTGCCCGGTTATGTAGTCAGCATCCTCCGAAGCCAAAAATGCAACGGCTGCCGCGATGCTCTCGGGCCGACCCGATCGCTTCATTGGCGTGAGCGGCGCGAAGGCGTCGACGTCCACTGGCGATTCCTGCAGACCCTCGGTGTTCACGAAGCCTGGCGGAACGTTGTTCACCGTGATGCCGCGGGTCGCGTACTCCATCGCCAGCGATTTGGTGAAGCCGATCACCCCGGCCTTCGAAGCCGAATAGTGCGTCTGTCGTGCGGAACCCGTCTGCGCCGATGAAGACGAGATGTTGATGATGCGGCCCCAGCCGCCCTCGAGCATGTCCGGAATAATCGCCTTGCAGCAGAGGAACGGGCCTTTGAGGTTTATGGCCATGAGGTCGTCCCAGAGCTCTTCGGTGAGTTCCTCGAACTTGCAGAACGGGGAAAGCGCAGCGTTGTTGACGAGGATCGAAACCTTGCCAAGTCCAGCATGCGTCGCGGCCAAGGCCGCCGCGATGTCATCGCGTTTGGCCGAGTTTCCGCCGCAGGCGAGCGCTTGTCCGCCACGCTCGCGCACGATCGCGGCTGTCTCTTCGGCACCTTCTGAATTCAAGTCCCACGCCGAGACCGCCGCGCCATCGGTAGCAAGTTTGAGGGTAATAGCGCGGCCGAGCCCACGCGCGGCTCCCGTAACGACCGCGACTTTTCCTGCAAGCGACATTGTCTGATCCCTCGATCTTACCAGCGGCAACCGAATTCAGCGGTGAGCGGTCGCTCGTACGAGGGGTCGGTCCGGTCGCGGTTCCCTCTGAGATAGCCCGAGCCGGGCAGCAGCGCCCCGGTCGGCAAAGCCGCCTTTCCTTCGAGAGCGATTTCCACGGTGGAGCGGCGCAGCGCGATCCGCCATTCGCCGTCGCGCTTTTCCAGTCGGTCTATGTAGCGTCCCGCCAGCACACGGCCCGTCTCGCAGCCCTTGTCGAGGAACATGCCCAGACTATAGCTCTCGGCATGCGCGACATCGCCGTCGATCTCGCACAGGTGCATCGTCACGTTGTGGAGGTTCGCCTCGAATAGCTTCCCATGCGCGGCATTGGCGTGTGTCCCATAGCCGGGACCGGGCACACGGTTCCGGCCGACCTCGTGCAGGCCGTCCTCATGGTAGCTGCTGGCTGTCAGCTCGGCATCGAAGCGGTCGTTGCCCCGCGAATTGCGCTTGATGCATTCGAAGATCGCCTGGCGATCGGATATTTCCTGCATCTTCGCTTCGAGCGCAGCCAGTCGTTCCTCGGTAGTCATGGGCATTCCTCTCGGTTGCGCGGTGTCAGCCCGCAAAACGGTGTTCAAGCCGGCCTCGGAAGCCGAGCCCATCGATCACGTATAGCGCGCCCGCACCGTCTTCGGCCGGTTCACCCTGCGTGCCATGCGCGATCGTGGTGACGAACAGGCGATCGAGGTCGGGACCGCCGAACGCGACGCTGGAGACCAGCTTCACCGGCATGTCGATGGCGCGTTCGAGCGCGCCGTCGGGACGATAAGCGGCTATCTTGCCGCCCTGATAGACAGCGACCCAGAAGAGCCCGTCGACGTCGACTGTCGCGCCATCGGGAAGCCCGCCCAGCGCTCGCGTGGTCACGAAGGGCCGCCTGTTCGAAACCGCGCCAGTCTCGATATCGTAATCGTAGGCGAAGGTCGTATCGACCCAGCTATCGGAGAAATAGAAGGTCTTTTCATCCGGCGACCAGCAAGGACTGTTCGAGAAGTGGATGCCGGCATCGAGCCGGGTGACCGTGCGGTCGGGATCGAGGCGGAACAGTCCGCCGTCGGGCGTCGGCGCGGCAAAGTTGGCCGTGCTGCCGCCGATCAGGAACCGCCCACGGCTGTCAACCTTGCCGTCGTTGTAAACGTAGGGCGGCGGATCGGGCAGCGGATCGATCAATTCGAGCGCGCCGGTGTCGAGATCGAGGAAGTGGATGCCGCTGCGCAGCGTCACGACCGCGGAGCCGCCGCGGCGCAGGACCAGGGTGGTGATCACGCTAGGCATCTCGAGCGTGCGCGTGGCCCCGGTATCGGGATTGAACGAGTGAACCTTCGATCCGGCGTTGTCGATGTAGTGCAGTTCGCCGCGCTCAGCATCCCACATCGGGCTTTCGCCGCCCTTGCATTCCGGGGCGGGCAGCTTCGTGATCTTCATGAGCTTCTCTCCCCGTCAGCCCGGATCAGACCGGCTTGACGCTTTTCACAGGATGGAAGTGGACAGTGGTCTTCGCTCCGGCGACGTAGGGGACGACAAGTTCGCGAAACCGGGCGTGTGCAGGCTCGGGGCGCGATGCCAGATGGGCTTCGAGCGAATCCCATTCCGCCAGAAACATCACGTTGTCGCCGTCCTCCTCGCCGCGCAGCGCGGTGAACGATTTGATGCCGGTGAAGGTCTGAGTGAGCGGAATCGCTTTTTGGGTTAGTACGGCCAGGAACTCATCCATCATGCCGTCCTTGATCGTGATTTCGGCGCGTTCGAGGATCATATGAAACTCCACTGGGCCGCAGCTCGCAGGCCGTGATTCAGGGATGCGGCGCTCACTTCACCTTATGGAGGAAGTATTCAGGCGGCATGGCACCGGTCGTCTCGCGAACCGAGGGCGGGAAACTTCCGCCGATGTCAGTGATGCCAAAGCGCTGTCCTTCCTCCGCGCCGATGATCGTCCGGCCGTTGAAGCGCATAATATCTGGATCGTTGTAAATCGCCCAGGCGACATGACCGGTGTAGTCAGGCGATTCGAGTTGACCGGCGAGGTGCTCGAACCGCTCGGGCATCGCCTCCATCATTCCCGTCAGGCGTTCAGTGGTGAGCGCGCCCATCCAGATCGAAACGGCGGCGACGCTGGCGCCCGCATCGGCGAAGTCGATGCCCATGTCGAAGGCCATCTTGTCGACCCCGGCCTTGTGGGCGCCGTAGGCCGGGCCGAAGCAGTAATGCACCGCACCCGGGGACGAGGTGAAGACGATCAGGCCTCTGTCCTGCTTCACCATGTGCGGCGCCGCGAACCAGCTTGCCACGAAACCGCTGCGAACGCCCACGTCGATCATCTTGCCGATCGAACGCGGTTTTTCCCAGAACTGCCCCGGTTCCGACAGCGCGCCGGAGACCGCACAGGCGTTATTGATCAGAATGTCGATCCGGCCGCGCTCGGCCATCACCTTGGCGATCATCGCTTCCACCTGCTCATCCTCGGCATGGTCGCAGCGGACGGCGACGCCCTTGCCGCCGGCGTCGGTCACTTCGCGCGCAGTTGCATGGATCGTGCCCGGCATCTCGGCGTCGCCCTCGGCTTCCGAGCGCCCCGTGACATAGACCGTGCAGCCGTGCGAGCCGAGCGCGCGGGCGATGCCGCGACCGGCACCGCGGCTCGCTCCTGTAACGATTGCGACGGGTGATTGATCGTGCATCGTCGGTCCTTCAGTAGAGCGCGGCGGAAAGCGGGGACGCGTCACTCCCGATCGCCTCGCGCCCCTTGAGCGTCGTGCGGTGCATCACGCGGCCGGCAGCATCGTCATAGGGATAGGAGCGGTGCAGAAGCCCCGGATTGTTGAAGATGACGAGATCGCCATCCTGCCACTTGTGGCGATAGGTGAAGCGATCCTGCGTGCACCATTCGAGCAGTTCGTCGAGCAAGGCCCGGCTTTTCGTTTCGTCCATGCCTGTAATGTCGTTGGCGGTGGAGCCGATCAGGAGCGCCGACTTCCCGCTTTCCTGCTTCCAGACGAGCGGATGCTCGAGACGCGGGAAGATCGCATCCCAGCGCGCGAAGTCTTCGGCAGTGGGTTGCTCGTAGAGGCGGCGCAGCGACGATGAGAGGCAGTGGCCGACCTTCAGGCCGGCAAGCGCGCGCTTCTTGTCGTCAGGCAGCGCGGCATAGGCGGCATGGAGGTTCGCGAAACCCGTGTCCCCGCCTTCCTTCGGCGCGCTCTCGCACTTGAGCAACGTCGCCTTGACCGGAACCGTGTAGGACATGCCATCTATGTGCCAGAAGTCGTTGCCGAGGATGAACTCGCGCTGGGTCTTGTCGTCCTTGTCGAGTGCGATGCGGAAGATGCCCTTGTTGCTCGCGGCGGAGCCGTCGTCGGTCACCTTATTCTCGTGCATGTCGCCCAGCGCGGCGGTCAATGCGAGGAAGATATCGTCGCTCATCCGAACCTGCGGGAAAACCAGTACGTTATAGCAGTTCAGCGCCTCAAGAAGCAGTTCGGCTGCGCCATCAGCGAGGACGGCCTCGGACGCGACCTCAACGGTCGCACCGATCTCCGGCGTTATGGGCTTGATGAGCATCCTCTGGGCCTTCCTGACGAGTCGCCACATACTAAACACATGTTTAGTAGTGCAAGGTATTGTCGTCAACCTCTACGTGCTCCATTGACTGGCGGCCCTCCTCGCGGGCGCCGAAGGGATTCAACGAGTGAACAAGCCAAAGCGTGTGCGACGCGATCCTGAAACGACGCGAGCGCTCATTCTCGACACGACCGAGCGGCTCATGGTCGACGAAGGCTATGCCGCCGTGACGTCCCGGCGTGTCGCCCAGGAGCTCGGCATCAATGGAGCGACGGTTCACTATTACTATCCGACCACCGACGACCTCTTCATCGCACTCCACAAGCGCATGACCGAGCGCCAGCTAGCTGAATTCGAGCATGTCTTGGCAGCGGAAGACCCGCTGGGAGCGCTCTGGAAGTTCCAATCAGGGTGGGCTCAGTCTGCGCTTGGGGTGGAATTCCTCGCTCTGGCGAACCATCGCAAGGGCATCCGTGAAGTACTGGCGGAAACCACCGACGAGGCCCGCGACGTTCAAACGCAAGCACTCGCGCGCATTTCAAGTCAGTCGATGATCGAGCCCCAAATCCTTCCCCCGATCGCCTTGACCACGATCCTCGTGGCAATTGCCAGAACCCTTGCCAACGAAGAGCGGGTCGGGATCACGCGCGGACATCAAGAGGTGCGCACCTTTGTTGATTGGGCTTTGACCCGCCTCAAACGCGATGAACGAACGGAAGGTCTTGGGGACTTCAACTCGACCGCGCAATAACCAGTTTGTCGGCGCGAGCTGCTACTCCAGTGCCAATACGCGCGGTTCTTGTTAATACTGTTCCCGTCTCGCTTCATCGGCCGTTGCGAAATACGCCAGTTGATCACTGTGAGCTTTCTTGAACGCTGGGCGGTCGGTTACGCGGGCCACATAAGCCTCAGTTGCCGGACGGTCACCGAAGGCACGGACTTTCGGAACGCGTAACACATCCGCCATGAGGAGATCCGCAGCAGTGAAGCGATCGGCTGATAGCCATTCCCGATCTTTCAGAACGTTCTCGAGCTGGTCGAGGCGGTTCGCCATCCAGTCGGCGAGACCGTTGTCCTTTGCACCAGAGATTTCCAGGAACCACCAGGGCACGGACACCATCTCGATCGAGTTGAGGGCGGCGATTATCCATTGAACCGTTTTCGCTTCAGCGATCAGATCACGCGGCATCAGATTCTCGCTCTTTCGAGCCAGATGCAACAAACCCGCGCCGCTTTCGAATATTTCCAATTCGCCGTCGCTCAAAAATGGGACCTGGCCGAAGGGTTGTTGCGAAAGGTGGTTGGTTTCCCGCCCTTCAAACGGGATAGATCGCACGGAATAAACAAGTCCTGCTTCCTCGCACGCCCATCGAAGCCTTAGATCGCGAACAAAGCCACGGGGACCTTCGGGCACCCAATCCAATGTCCAAATGATCAGTTCGCTCATCTACACTCGCCTCGTCCCAAAATCCTTGACCGGCTTGAAACTGTTCGCGCATCAGATGTTTGGCGGGGTGACCGAAACTACATCGGGATGGTGAATTCGCAATCGAGTGTGACCTGAAACGGCAGGCCCGCTCATCGCCATCCATGTGGTGGTCAGCTTCAGCCCTCCTTCCCGAGAGCTTTTTGCATTGCTGCTTCGGCTTCCGCGTGAAGCGCCCAGAAGTTCGCAACACCATCGCCCCGGATCCGCCGTTCGAGCGCGGCGAGATGCGAATGCCAGCCGGAGCCGAAGTTTTCCGCATCGTCGCGACCACGCAGACCCGAATGCGTGAGCACCAAGCGCGTTTTGCCATTCTCCTCCGCAAGCTCGATCGTGACCTCACCGGCTTTCCCTTCATCCCAGGTGAAGGAGAGCAGATGAGGCGGCTCTATACGCGTAATGCGTTCGGCCCAGCTTGCACCCACGTGTGAGGCAAAGCGTTCGGGCACGGGCACGTCGTCATCGGAAAGTCGGTCATGATTCATGGTGAGGCCGAGTTTGCCTCCCACAACGGGTTCGGTCGGGCCGCCCATGAACCATCGGGCGCGAAGGTTCGGTTCGATCAGGAAGCGCCAGACTTTCTCGATCGGCGCATCAAGCAAACGCTCGAACCGCAGCTCTTGAGGTGTGACCCTGTCCGAACCTGTCATGTGTCATCTTCCTTCAATGCAGTTTCGAGCGCGTCGAGGCGCGAGTTCCAGAACCGCTCCCATTGACCCAGCCAGTCGCTGGCTTCCTTCAGCCGGCCGGGCTTGAGGCGGCAGAGCTGTTGACGGCCCACCTTCCGCCGTTCGATGAGACCCGCTCGCTCCAGCACGCCGACATGTTTGGCGGCACCCGCCAGGCTCATGGGGTAAGGCGCGGCGAGTTCGCTAATCGGCTTTTCGCCGAGAGCCAAGGCGGCCAGCATCCCGCGCCGCGTCGGGTCGGCCAGCGCCGTGAAGGTGGTGTCGAGTCGATAGTCAACCATATGGTTTAATATATCAATCCGACCATCATTGTCAACCAGATGGTTGAGCATCGTGACCTCTGTAGCGTCGCCTTGCGCATCTCTCCTCTCCCCCGATAGGATTACGTCAGCCAGGCGACGACGCGTTGAAGACTTCCAGTTGCGCCGCAAAGGCCCGCCGGTATGCGGGACGCGCTTCGCCGCGGGCGACGTAAGCCGACAGGTTCGGATATTCCTCCAGCATGTCCGACGATGCTTTCAGCCGGAGCAGCACCGAGGCCATCATCAGATCGCCGGCGCTGAATACTCCGTCGAGCCAGTCCGCGCCGCCAAGCCATGCGGAAAGCTGACCCAGCCGGGTGCGGATGCGCTCTTCCATCATGGGCAGGCGATGCTCGTGCCAGGCTTCGCTGCGCTCCATGTACGAGGCGGTTTCGCGCTCGACGATCGGCGGCTCCACGGTGTTGAGGGCAGCGAACATCCAGGTCACCGCGCGTGCCCGGGCATTGGCATCGCCCGGCAGCAGGCCAGCATGATGCTCCGCGATATGAAGGATGATCGCTCCCGTCTCGAACAGGGCGAGACCGTCTTCCTCATAGGTCGGGATCTGTCCGAAGGGATGAAGCGCGAGATGTGCTGGCTGTTTCATCTCGGTGAATGAAACAAGGCGAACGTCATAGGGCTGGCCGACCTCTTCGAGGGCCCAGCGGACGCGCATGTCGCGCGCAAGGCCCTGTCCGCGATCGGGAGAGCTCGCAAAGGCGGTAATGATGGGGTTCATAGAAAGTCTCCGATTCAATCCTCGATCGCCACGATCCCGAGCCGCGTGAGTTCCATGAGGTGATCCTTCATCTCCTTGAGCCTCTCGGGCGAATGGCCTTCCCATTCCGCGACCTCTCCGACGACACGCAAAGGATCGCATGTCCGGAACGATTTCGTCGGATTGCCGGGAAACTTCTTGTCCGTCAGATTGGGATCGTCCTCGATAAGCCCGGTCGGCTCGACGATGTAAACTCGGCCGCGTCACTTTGAGCGAGTTCCGCACCCCAGATCGCGGCGTCCAGCGTGCCGGTGAGATAGACATAAGCCGCCTGCTTCCGTTTGCCGTAGTTGGAACTGAAACCGGGTCCGATCAGGTCTCCCGGTTTCAGGTCGGCCTTCGTGCCATGATAGAACGGCTCCGGCGTTTCGCCGTCAGGTGTCTTTCCGTTCAAATCCCATTTCCTTCGTCCTCCAGTTCCGATCACAGGGTGCGGCAGCCCCTGGCCTGTCCGCGAGGCAAAGACCGTCAGCGCGAATAGTCGACCTTCGGGAACCAGTCGCCGCGCCCTTCGGGTGTCGTGTCGAGCAGGCCCCACACCGGATCGATTACATCGAGGCCGCGATGATCCTGTCCGGGATCATCGGGCGCGAACACCAGTTCGCTGCCCCAGAAGTGACGGATCGTATCGCCGTCCTTCCCGAAGACATTGAGCATCGGCTCGTCCCAATTCTCATCGGACTTGTAACCGCGCGCCGTGCGCATTTCGAGGGTCAGCGAAGCGGTGTTGCCATAGTAATGCGCATTATAGTCATTGCCGGCCGTGGAGAGCAGCTGAAGATGCGCCCATCCCCTGTCGTGCGCCCAAGCGGCGAGCCGGGCGATCGGGGAAGCCGCCACGACGCAGAGTGGCGCGCGTTGCGGCACATGGCGCGCCGCGCCGTCGATGCAATCGAGCAGATGGGTGCAGCCCGGACAGGGGACATCGCGTTCCGGCCCGAACATGTAACTGTAGATCAGCAGGGTCGGGAAATCGCCGAACAATTCGGACAATCGCACTTTTTCGGGCCGTTGATACGCGCCGATCCGTTCGAAGACGAAATCTTCGGGGATTACGCCGCCGGGCGGCAACTCACGACGCATTTCCGCGACAGCCTCTGTCTTACGTCGCAGCGCGATCTCCGCGTCGAGCAGGGCGTTGCGCGCCTCGCGATACTCCGAACTCTCGTTCGGAAAGGACATGCGGGGAAATTCTTCGGTCATCCCACGGTCTCCTATTGTCCAGGACCGGCGGCCCGGTCCGACGTCAACGCTATTCGTCGATCTCCGGCTCCACAAGCCTTGCGAGCTTTTGCAGGGACTCCTGCCAGCCGAGGTAACAAGCCTCGGGCGGGAACGTGTCCGGGGCCAATCGCGGGCCGTGAATGTACGACTGCTATCGACGAGGCATTTTATGACCGTGAACGACGGCCATGGCGGCGGAAGCGTTGCCCGGACCACGATTAAGCAACTGCACCGTGCTAGATCCGATCATCAACTCAAGTTACCCCTTGCAGCGCCGGGGCCATCCACAGATGGCAGCACCACGCGCACGGCACGAATGGAGAGCACGGATGACAGGAGCCGCCCAAGCGAGTTCCAGAAGCGAGTGGCGGGTCCACTGGAAGCTGCTCGTTCCGTGCCTCGCGGGGATTCTTCTGTGTGCAACTCACGCATACATGATCGGTGTGATGATTGGGCCGCTCGAAAGCGAGTTTGGGTGGTCGCGGGCGGAGATATCATCCGGACTTTTAATCAATGCAGTCATAGCATTGGTGCTGGCTCCCTTTGCGGGGATGGCGGTGGACCGTTTCGGTCCGCGCCGGATCGGCCTCATCGGCGTGCCGCTGTACTGCGGGGCCGTGGCCTTGCTCTCGCTGACCACCTCGGACATCCTGACCTGGTGGGCACTGTGGATTGTGGTGGCGCTGACCAACATGCTGGTCATGCCGATGGTGTGGACCACCGCCATAAACGGATACTTTGACCGAAACCGCGGGAAAGCTCTTGCCATCGCCCTTACGGGGACGGGGATTGCCGCGGCGGTGATTCCCAAGCTTACGTACACGTTAGTCGAATTGCTCGGCTGGCGAATGGCATTCGCGGGCGTATCGGCGATTGTCCTCGTAATCGTCTATCCGCTTGTCATCTTTATGTTTTACGGTCCACGCGATACCGCCATGGCACCGGCGTTGGACCCCGGCGCCACATCAACTCCTGAACTCAAGGGAATGCCGGTCCAGGAAGCGTTCCGGTCGGCCCGTTTCCTCAAGCTCGCCGGGGGTGCGGTGATATTCGCCGTGGCCGCCGCAGCGTTGACGTTTAACGCCGTACCTCTCGTGATTGCCCAAGGGCTTTCGGCCGCAACGGCTGCGAGCGTCGCCGGTCTGGTCGGGATCGGCTCGATCATCGGAAGGCTCGGAGGTGGGTATCTCCTGGACCGATTCAACGCGGGGCGGGTCGCCGGCTTTGGCGTGCTGATCCCGCTAATCGTAATCGCCATCCTACTTGCATTCAAAGGCTCGGTCCCTGCGGCCGCGGCGGCCTGTTTCGTTCTCGGGCTGTCGGTTGGGCTGGAAGTTGATGGATGCGCCTACCTCGCCGCGCGGCACTTCGGCATCAAGAGCTTCGGCACGATGTTCGGCGCGATCAACGGCCTGATCCTGTTCGGTAGCGGAATTGCGCCGATCATCGCGAATGCCATTTTTGATGTGACCCACAGCTACGATCTGTTCCTGTGGCTCTCGATCCCGGCGTTCCTAGTTGCTTCGGTATTGTGGCTCAGCCTCGGGCAATATCCCAAGTTCGCTGAGGGCACTTCCGCAGACGAAGCGGGCGCTGCTCTGGCTCAACGAACCCCTGCTTGAACGGGCAGTTTCGTGTCTGGACGGCGCCCTGCGATCAAGAGGCTCTGTCAGACGGTCGGGGGCGGGGGGTGGCGTGGATCGCGAATGACAGGTGGTCGAACCGCCGCCCGCTCAGCTTCTTGAGCACGCTGGACTTCAGCCACAATCTGTTCAGCGATGCGACGACGGTTCCGGTCTTGCTGACAACGCACCATTCTGCCGACCTAGCGCTTTCCGTATCCGAAGATCCCACTCCGGGTGGTTCCGGACGATCCGGTCGACATCGGTGAAGTTCTCCACCGTCGGATCGAGCTTGCGCACGCCATCGAGGATCGCGTTCTGGGCCGCGTGCGTCATCGCAATCGGATTGAGCAACCTGTTGTCGCCATCCTCGTCGAGATCGACGAACAATGGGCCTCCGACACAAAAGCCTACATCAAGTGGGAATGCCAGGATGCATGATCATCCCAAACGCAAATTTCCAGACAACAGGTTGCTCAATCTGGCGGCGCCTGTGGCCGTGGTGATCCATGCTTCGCGCGTGATGGCTTGCTATCCAATGACTTGCCATCACGCGGCAAGCCCGACAGGGTAGAGACAATCATGCGCAGCGATCTCGATCATCTTCCCGCAGGCAAGCAGCGCGAGCTGGAACGCGTGCTCCAGCTCATATTCGAGGAATTCGAGGATGCCTTCGCGCTCGCCAGGCACGAGTGGAAGAAGAAGGGCCGCATCCTCAAGGTTTTGCTCTATGGGTCGTATGCGCGCGGCAATTGGGTCGACGAGCCGCACACGGCCAAGGGTTACAAGTCGGACTATGACCTTCTCATCATCGTCAACGACAAGCGGCTGACCGATCGGATCAAATACTGGGCCAAGGTCGATGACCGGCTAATGCGCGAATACGGCATCGCCGGCACGCTTCGAACGCCCGTCAATTTTATCGTTCATACGCTCGGCGAGGTGAACGACGGGCTCGCCCATGGGCGCTACTTTTTCATGGACATCGCCCGCGACGGCATCGCGCTATACCAGAGCGACGACACCGAACTGCACGAACCCAAGCCCAAGACGCCGCATGCCGCACTGGATATGGCGAAGGAGTATTTTGAGGAGTGGATGCCCAGTGCAGCCGAATTCCTCGAGGGCTACAAATTCTACATGCAACGCGGAAGTTGGAAGAAGGCGGCGTTCCTGCTGCATCAGGCGACGGAAAGCCTTCTGCACTGCGTCCTTCTCGTCGTGCAGAATTATACCCCACACAGTCACAACATCGCATTCCTGCGTACGCAGGCCGAGCGGCTTGATGCGCGGCTCACCTACGTCTGGCCCAGCGACAACCGCAAGCAGCGTGCGATGTTCGAGAAGCTCAAAGAGGCCTACGTCAAGGCAAGGTATTCAAAACAGTACCGGATCAGCGCGGAAGAGCTGACCTGGCTCGGTGAGCGGGTCGAGGAACTGGGCCGCGTGGTGCACGAAATCTGTTCAGAGCGCATTGCCCAGCTTGAGGCGACGGCGCGTCGGGCAGGGTGAAGCGGGCCACCCTCTACTGGTCCCAGCTTGACGGCTGAACCGGGGTAATTCAGGGTAATTCTGAATTGAGCGCCCGATGTACGTCAGGCCATCCCAAGCCTTGCACGTACCCGGTTCCAGTGTTTTTTAAGGCCAGAATTGTTCGGGCCTTTTTGCGGGCCTTCGCCAAGAGGCGAATTCGATTCAAGAAATAAGATCAATTATTTCAATGATCTAATTCGAGTCCCTCCTCCGGCGAATCAGACTAAGTCATATATTTTCGGGATTTCTGACCTTTATCCAGCATAAATTCGCCACCCACCTCGCTGGGATGGGCGTTCCCACCCCGATCTTCTCCCACCTCAATCATTAAGTTGCATTTTTTCGGAATTTTTCTTCCTTAAGGATAGAAAACTCGGTAAGCCGGCACAGAAAGGCGCGCTTAATGTCCGAATTTTCCACCGGCACATATCCCGAGGTGTTCGTTTCGCACACAGCCATATCGAAGGCTGTTTATGATGCCGTCGCGCGCGGGGAACTGCGCCGCATCGGCTCACGCCTCTATACCCGCAATCTCACCGAAAATCCCGAACGGCTGGTGCGCCGCAACTGGTACCACCTCATCACCAGCTATTACCCCGATGCCCTGATTACCGACCGCACCGCGCTTGAGAACAAGCCCGCCGGGGACGGCTCCGTTTTTCTCATTTCGGAAAAAGGCACGGAGACGCAGCTTCCCGGCCTTACGCTGCGCCCCAGGCAGGGCGCAGGGGCCATTGACAGTGACAAGCCTTTCATCGGCGGCGCACGGCTCGCTTCGACTGCGCGCGCTTATCTTGAGAATATGCGCCCCTCGCGCGCGCGCGGTGGGCGGGTGTCCCGCACATTGTCGCGCGAGGAACTGGAGCAGCGCCTTGACGCGCTGCTGCGCATGCAGGGCGAAGGGGCGCTCAACAAGTTGCGCGATGACGCCCGCGCCATCGCGCCCGAACTTGGCCTTGACGCTGAGTATGAAGCATTGACCGACCTTGTCGGCGCATATCTTGGCACCCGAGAAGCCAAGGCTGAAAGCGCCGTGGGCAAGGCCCGTGTCGCAGGACACCCCTTCGATCCCGACCGCGTCGTGCTGTTCGAGGCGCTGTTTGGCGCGTTGCGTGACGCCATCCCCACGCCGCGCCCGGCTTCGGCACAAGATGATGAAGCGGTTGCCAACCTCGCCTTCTTTGAAGCCTATTTCTCCAACTTCATCGAAGGCACCGAGTTCAGCGTGGGAGAGGCGCGAGAGATCGTCTTTGAAGGGGCTATCCCGTCCGAGCGGCCCGAAGATGCCCATGACGTGCTGGGCACCTTCCGCATCGTATCCGACACGCGAGAAATGAGCATCCTGCCTGCAAGCAACGACGAGTTTGAAACCATCCTGCGCCGCCGCCATGCCACGCTGATGCAGGCGCGGCCCGACAAGAACCCCGGTGCCTACAAGACAAAGATCAATCAGGCGGGCAGCACCGTCTTTGTCGCGCCCGAACTGGTGAACGGCACCCTTGAGCGCGGGTTTGAATTTTACCGCGCCCTGGAAGAACCCTTCCAGCGGGCCGTGTTCATGATGATGCTGGTAAGTGAGGTGCATCCTTTCACCGATGGCAACGGGCGCACCGCCCGGATCATGATGAACGCCGAACTGGTCGCGGCGGGACAGGAGCGCATCATCATCCCCACGGCCTATCGCACCGACTATCTCGGGGCGCTCAAAGCCTTCTCCAAGAACGGGCAGGCCGTGCCGCTGATCCGTATGCTGGACGCTGCTCAACGCTACGTCGGCATGATCCACTGGCATAGCTTCGAGAGCGCGCGCGCGATGCTTGACGACACCAACGCCTTTGCCGAAGGTGCCGATGCAAAACTGCGGATTCCCAAGGCGTGAGTCCCCCGAAAATCGGGCATGGTTTGGATGTCGATTTGCAAAGTGTGGGAGCGGATGTGGGAGGAAAATCCCGCCAGTTCCGATAAAAGTATCAGATATTAAACGATATTTTTAATTGTTTGGCGGACTCCCGCTCCGCCAACATGCTTTGATTTTCCTTGAAAAAACTCAAGCAAAGCCCTCGGTTTCCATAACCGCTCCCCGATAGCGTGCTTTGCTTGAAGCCCAACGCCGCCGGACAAATCGACCCCAAAGCAGTCCGGCATGTGCGCCAGCCGTTCGCAAATCCGGATGGAATCACTCCGCAATTCCGGCGATCCAGTTCGGGCCGCTTTTCCGGCCTCGCAGGCTGAGTAAATGACCCCACACCGTACGCGACAAAATGCGATAAGTTCCGGATCGACAAGATGGCGTGTGGTCATGAAAATTGCCGGCCCCGCCGCTAGCCGGTGCAATCCTTTTTACGCTGCCCCGGTTAGCCTGCCCTAATTTCGATCTCCTCGCCATGGTCCGGGTAGGGTCCTAGCGTTGCTATCAACGCCGATCCCAGGATCACGATCGGAAAAATGAGTAGCAGGAAATTATTGTAGCTGCCGAAAACGTCATAAACGGCTCCGGCCGAAACTGGCCCAAGCGAGGTCCCGATGGCCATCCCGATGGCCATCGTCGCGAACAATACGCCGAAGCGCTTGAGGCCGAAGTAACGAGTCGCGAAATAGAGCACGACATCCAGCTCCGAGCCCAGAGACAAACCCAAGACCAAGGCCGCAACCGCAAGCGCAAACGTTCCGTCGCCGATGAGAAGGAGCAGAGTCGATATTGTGGGGAGCAGGAAGGCCGCCATCCCCACTCGACTGGCGCGGAATCGGTCCAGCAGAAAACCGGTTCCCAGGCGGCCCGCGATCGATGAGAGCCCTACCAGCCCCGCAACACTGGCAGCCCCAAGTCTGTCGAGACCACGATCCTGCAGCACAGGCACGAGATGGACGATCAATCCGATGACCCCAAAAGAGAAGAGCATCGCAGCGACGCCGAGCTTGTAAAAAGCAGCCGAGCGAAGACCTTCGCGCAGCGTCAAGCCAGGGAGAGAGCCGCCTGCATGGACCTCGGCGGACGAAGAAGGGCCTTTCCTCTGATCTTGCCTGCCATAGAAGAATAGCATCAGCATTGGCAGCAACGCCAAAGCCCAGATCCCAGCAAGCCCGAAGAAGCCCGCTCGCCATCCGTACCCGCCGATAATCCATGCCGCGATCACAGGAATGATTGTGGCAGCGATTCCGCTACCGGAGATGGTCAGTGCTATTGCGAGCCCGCGCGAGGCATCGAACCGACTGGCAACTGCACTGGTCCAGATTGTCGGCGTGACACCGGCCGCTGCAATGCCGATCAAGGCCCAAAGCAGGATCCAGTTGAGTATGCTGCCAGTGGCTGTGCCCAGCAGCGCATAGAGGGCACACAAAGCTGCGGCGCCGATGATGCCGACCCGGCGGGGCCCAAACCGGTCCAGGAGAATTCCGGTTCCGATCCCGCCGATCGCGGTGATGGCCCCCGCAATCGTCAGGCCGACGGAGATCTGTGCCCGACTCCAGCCAAATTCGCTCTCCAAGGACGCCATGAACGGCCCGATCGAGTAGATATGGAGTACTGAAGCTGAGTTCCCGAGTGCCGCTGCGAGCGGCAACGTCCAGTAGTTTCGCCACTCACGTGCGCCAGTCTGCATCCTATCCGTTCCCTACCACTTTTCCGCACCGCCAAGCGCAGCCGTCGTCTCGCACACGTCACACCTATTACTTCTTCGGCCTACGCCAACACCCGATCGAAGGGTCACTCCGGTCACGCGCACCATCGCCGCTACCAAGTCCCGGCGCGTCACGCCCAACCGTCCATGCGCTCGAATTCCCGCCGGCACCGAGTGGAACACGCCGCCGGCCGACCTAAGGCCTGGGCCCCCGGGCATAGCGGCCGCGGCCGTGCAGGCGGTCGCGCTTGTCAGGGTCGGCGCTCGCGCGTCGTTCGAGCGCGTAAGCCACGAGACTCGGCCAGTCCTGATGGGCCCGCACGACCGCCGGCCGGGCAGCGATAGTCTCGATCCAGCGCTTTACGGCGGGGATTCGGGACAACTCGACGCCGTTCTGCTCGTGGTACATGGCAGCCCAAGGCCAAGTGGCCATGTCGGCGATCGTATAGTCCTCGCCGCCCAGGTAATCGGCTTGCGACAACCTTGCTTCCAGCACGTCGTAAAGCCGGTGAACCTCGGTGGTGTAGCGGCTGAGCGAATATTCCTGGCCCGCGGGCGCCGAGCTTCGGAAGTGCGTGGCCTGGCCGAACATCGGGCCGATCGTGCCCATCTGCAGCATGAGCCACTGCATGGTTGCATAGCGATCCTGGGGGGTGGAGGGCAGGAAGGCCTGCAGCTTTTCGGCCAGGTAGAACAGGATCGCGCCGGATTCGAAGAGGGTCACGGGTTGGCCCCCCAAACCGTCGTGGTCGACGATCACCGGCACCTTGCTGTTGGGGTTCAGCGCCTTGAATTCATCGGTGAACTGGTCGGCCGCCCAGATATCGATCCGGTGGAGGTCGTAGGTCAGGCCCGTCTCCTCCAACATGATGATGACCTTCAAGACGTTTGGACTGGAAATGCCATAGAGGTCGATCATGGTTCCAACTCCGGCGAGCTGAATGTCCCCGATTGAGCCGGTCGTCTTCCGGTCAGCCCTTGCGGCCCAAACACGCCGAGTTCGCGATGCGATGCGAAGCCTGGCGGCGCTTCGCACAGGGCCGGGATCGCGTTCACTCCCGCCATTGCTGTCCAAAGGCTGATGTAGCGAACGCCCCCCTCCGTGGTTTTCGGCTCAGGCATCGTCAGCTCCATTGGCGGATTGCCTTCGATCACAATCCGGTACCCGGTATCTCCGCAACTCCACTTCTCGCTAAGGTCCTGATCGCCCATTTTCCAGTAGAAGTGGTAGGTGATCAGCGGTGCCCCCCGGTACCATCCGGTCCATTCGTAGTGCTGACCGGCCACGGTACCTGCCTTCACCACGCCCCCTGGGTAAGGAATGTCCCTCTTCGCAGAAACAACCTCGAGCTTGGTGGTCAGGTTGTCTATGGTTCTGCCCATGCTCTCGGCGACGAGAGCCATCGACTGTGCGAAAAAGTAGGGTGCTTCCGGCTGGCGGCTTGGACTGGCCAGCAGCTCCTCGCAGTCCCGGCCGAAACCCATGATTTCGATGTAGTTGGATGGGTTCGCGAGCTGATCGACCACCTCGTAGATGTGAATGTGATCGACCCGCTCCATGACGCGCATAAGGGTGAGCGGCAGGATGTCTCCGGCGAATCCCGGATGAATGCCGAAGCCGTGAAAGCTGGTTGCACCGTCCCGACATGCCGCCTCGATAGCCTCCAGGTCTGCTCGGCAGCGATCCGTGGGATAGAACGGCCCGAGTGCCGACACGACGTTCTTGCCGGAACGCAGCAGGCGGCAGACCATCTCGATGTCCTGGCGGGCGGGTGCGAAGTGCACGCAATCAGCGCGAGTAGCGATGATCGTCTCCACATCATCTGTGGCGAGGATACCGGTCGAGCCCGTTCCGGCGATCTCGCCGGCATCCTTCCCCGCCTTGCTCGCATCCGTGACCAGCACACCTGCCAACTCGAAGATTGGGTTTTCAATGAAGTGGCGCAGCGCGATCGTGCCGACCTTTCCGGTCGCCCACTGGATGACGCGGTATGTCTTGTCCGTCATTCGCATTTACCTCGCGATGTCTCAATTCAGGCCAGAAAGTCGGGAGCAGTTAGAGTGCTTGGAGACCGACATCGTCAACAGGTCACGGGGCAGGCCGGTTTCGATTTGCCACGATGGCGGGTCGTCGAACGCCTCTTCGCATGGATGAACCGAAATCGCCGGTTCGCCAAGGATGTCGACGCGGCGCTCGAATCCCCAGACTGGCGCGGTTACCGTGAATTACGAAGCCGACTCTAAAGTCTCAGTAGGAGAGTGCACGCCGCATGACGTCATGTGACTCCGCCGTGCCATCGAGGACACGATTGAAACGCTCCTTGATCCTCCATCCTCGAGCCGTTCGGACGAGCTGCCAGTGGTTGATCGCACCACGCATAATGAACCATTCCTCTCCGCGCTTCACCACAACGAATGAATAGGCAACCGCTTCTGCATGATCCCCGTTGACCTCGATCCGTGGGGTTGCGGTGAGGTGAGATGACCCGGTGTGTACGAGGCCTTGATGCCCTTCGTCATTGTACATCGTAACGAGCGCCTCGGGCGTGAACCGGGTCACTCCCCCCGCGTCGTAAATCCCGTCTTCGACCCACAGATCAGCCGCCGCCTGTGCCGATCCGCTGTCGACGGCAGGGCCGTATGTGTTCAGCAGGCGAAGGATCTCCAATTGATCCTCTGCCGCGCGCAGCCGCGTCTCGAGCGCGGTAAACCGCTCTTCGGTATCCATGGCATCACCTTTCTGTATTGCAGCGCTCTGACCCGCCCCACCGAGTGGTCCGGCTTGATTGTTAGGGGATCGCCGCCGCTCGCGCCAGTGTTGGGCCGGCGCGGGAGAACTGCCTCTGGGGCTACGCCTGTGGGAGAGATCCTTGGCATGCGCAGAAGCCCTGTTTGTCGAAGGGCGATCTGGATGAGAGCGGCAGCGGGCCTGGCTCGGCCGCTACAAGCGGCCGGGCGCATCGGCGTTTATGTAGGTCTCGCAATCCGCCATGGCCTCGGCATGGGCATCGACCGTCACGATCAGCCCGCAGATTGAGCGCGGGACCTGCATTCAAAGTTGTAGACGTCCAGCAATCCGGCGATGCCGGCAGCCGGCACGGGACGGCTGACATGGTAGCCTTGAATCTGCGTGCAGCCTTCGTCGGTCAGGATCTGCATTTGCTCCGGCGTTTCCACCCCTTCTGCGGTGACTTCCATACCAAGCTTCTGCGACAGCAGGATTGTTGCCTGAATGATCGAAAATGCGTCCGGTGTGTCGACGAGATCGGCGACGAAACTTCGATCGATCTTGATCTTGTTGAAGGGAAACCTCCGAAGATAGTTGAGGCTTGAATATCCTGTACCGAAATCATCCATGACAATGCGCACGCCGAGCGCCGTGAGTTGTTTGAGCGCGGAAAGAACCCATGTCTCGTCATGCAGCAGCACTGCTTCGGTGATCTCGAGTTCGAGACGCGTTGGCTCGAGGCCTGCAGCGCTCAGTGCGCTCACGGTCATGGCGATAAGATCGCCGCGCTTGAACTGCGCGGGCGACACATTCACCGCTACTCTCACGTCGGCCGGCCAGGTCGCAGCGTCTTGGCAAGCCTGACGCAATACCCATTCGCCAATGGGAATAATCAGCCCACTGTCTTCCGCCGTCGCGATGAAATCTGCCGGCGCGACGAGTCCGCGCGACGGATGCCGCCAGCGAACCAGGGCTTCGCAGCAGCGAATTGTTCCCGTGCTCGCGTCGAGCAAGGGCTGATAGTGCACTTCGAACTGACCTTCCCGGATCGCCACCCTGAGGTCTTCCTCCAACTGACGGCGCGCGCACAGCCGTGAATCCATACCGCGTTCGAAGAAGCGATAGGTGCCACGGCTTTCGTTCTTGGCACTATAAAGGGCAAGATCGCTCAACTTCAGAAGTTCTTCGGCATCGGCGCCGTCCGTCGGAGCCACGCTGATGCCGACGCTGGCGCCGATCACGATCGTGTGCCCTTCGAATTCGAAAGGCTCGCTCAGCCTCTCGACAATCCGGCCGGCGAGTTCGGCGGGGGTGGAGCTGGCGATGTCGATTTGCATCACCGCAAACTCATCGCCGCCGAGGCGAGTGACAACATCCTGCTTGCCCGTCAGTTCGCGCAGTCTAGCAGCGGCACCTTTCAGTATTTCATCGCCCAGGGGGTGGCCCAGTGTGTCGTTCACTTCCTTGAAGCGATCCAGGTCGATCGTGTGGACAGCGAAATGTTGTCCCCTTTTCGCGTAGACATCGAGTTGCGAGAAAAAGGTCGCCCGGTTTGGAAGGCCGGTGAGCGTATCGTGCGCGGCGAGGTAGGCGATCTGCTGGTTCGCCGCTCGTGCTTCGGTTACGTCGTCGTGCGTCGCTACCCAGCCGCCGCCGGGAAGAGAGCATCGGTGAAACTCGATGATTCGTCCATCCGGCATGTGCAACTCATGCCGCACGACGCGGCGCGCCTCGTCGACTTTTGTATCGAGTGAAGACACTACGGTTCGCCGGACCACGCCAAGGGACGTCATCCGCTTTGAAACCTCCGCAAATGGAGTTCCGGGCTCGAGCGGTTCATCCAGCAGGTCGTACAGTTCTGCATGACGGCGATTGATGACGACGAGGCGATCGTCAGCGTCATACATCGACAAGCCCTGGGCCATGTTGTCGAGCGCCGCCTTGCTGATTTCCACCTGGCGCTTGAGCTCGGCAGTCAGGCGCTCCCGTTCCGAGGCGCCGCGCAGGATTTCGGCCGCGAGTGCTTCACTCTGCTGCGCCTCAGCGAGTTGGTTCGCGGCGAGCTTTCGATCGAATAGAACGATACCGGCGCCCAGCCCCAGCATTACGAGCGTGGCGAGGGTGATGATGACTGCCAGCGCCTGGCTGTCGATTGATTGCGGTGCGACGTCGATGCCCTGGTGGGGATAGATCGTCACTGCAGCCATTCCGGTGAAATGCAGGCTGCAGATTGCGAGAGCGAGAAGGAAGCTCGCTGCGAAGTTGGGATCCTTTGGCTTCCGTCGGTGAAGCCACACCGCGCAAGCCGCCAGGCCCACGCCGAGACCGCCCGAAACGATGACCAGGTTATCGTCCCACAGGATCTCGCCGTTGAGCTGAACGGCTGACATTCCCAGGTAGTGCATCGCCGCGATGCCCGTGCCAATGATTGCACCGCCCAGCGGCGCCATAGCCGGCCGCTCGCGCAGGGCGACGGTCCAGCCCGCCCCGGAAATGACAACGGCCGTTAGCGCTGAGAGAAGCGTTTTCGGAATGTCATAGGCAATTGTCAGTCCCGGCTCGTAGGCCAGCATTGCAATGAAGTGCGTTGCCCAGATACCGAGACCCGATACCAGCGCCGCCGTGACAACATAGACCGCCCGGCGCGACGCTATCTGGGCCGCGCGAAGAGAGGCAGAGAAAGCAGTGAAAACGGCGAGCAGGCAAATGATGCCCGCAACGACAACAAGCAGCAGATTATGATCCTGCGCGATGCATGAATATACTCGGAGCATCGATTGTCCTTGGCGACCTTTTCGCTAAGCTATGATTTCAAAAAAAATTTTCCGTTAACTTGGGGTGGCACGCCGGATGGTCCGTCGAGCGCGGCCAAGCGAATCCCGGAGCTGAGAAGACCGAGCCGGTAACGAGGGGGAACTTCTCGCCAACACGCGGAAAGCTGAGAAACTGCCCTGGACAGGTCGAAGCTGATGCCGCCCGTTCGTGGTCGAGCCCCTCGCATCAGCCAAGGGTGCGACCCGCCGAAGACGGCAAGCTACGTCCGAAACAACTATGGCGGCTGGGCGGCGGCACGTCACTTGGCCACGGGTTACCAGGCGTTCAGTTCACTGGTGGTGGGCGAAACGACCGGCGAACACCCATCAGGGCTAAACCCGTCAAGCAACCAATCGAACCCGCCAGCGTAAGTCGCCGTGCGGTGTCCGCAAGGTTCGGCAGCAGCAGGGCGAAGGTAAAGAGCCCCCACCCGATCGCCAGCGAGCGTGCAGCAAGCGGGAAGTCTCGCGTGCGAAAGGGATGGACAACGAAGATGGGCGCAAAGGAGGCGAGCGCCAGAAGGGTGACAACACAGGCACGTACCCATTCGTGAAGATCGATCAACAGGAGGTATGCCGCAACCACGTTCCACAGTGCAGGGAACCCCCGGAAGTATCCGTCGGTCGTTTTCATGTCGCGCCGCACGAACACATAGAGGGATGATATCAGGATCAAGGCGGAAAGGGGCAGGGCCACGCTTTCGGGCAGCAGTTGGGACTGCCAGATGAGCATGGCCGGCACGAGGACATAGTTCAGATAATCGACGACAAGGTCGAGCGAAGCTCCATCGACGCGAGGCGCATAGTCGCTCACTTGCATCGCTCGTGCGAGCGTGCCGTCCACCGCGTCGACTACGAGCGCGATGAAGAGCCAGAACAGCACTTCCCGCCAATCGTCGTGCCAAAGTGCATTGAGCGCCAGCAAGGCCCACAGAGCGCCCGAGGCCGTCAGCAGGTGAACGGCCCACGCCGCCAGAATTCGTCTACGCGAATGCTCTAGATCGTCACGAGGCATGCGATCCAAAACGGAGCAGCCCCTCTTGCGTTCCGATGGCGTCGGGCGCACTCACATTCAGGTGCGGTCGGTCAGACACCTGACATCGACCAACAGGCAGGGAGCGCCCGTGCTGCAAACCGGAGAGAATTGCTGGCGCATCGAGCGGGCGAATCGAGCCGCCCTCATTGTTGATGCGGCGGACTACTTCCGATTGGCCCGCCAGGCGATGCTCGAGGCACGCGAGCAGGTGCTCATCATCGGCTGGGACTTCGATACTCGTATTAGTCTCATGCGCGAATGCGGCGACGGGCTTCCGGTCGAACTGGGCTCGTTCATCAGCTGTTTGCCGAAGCGGCGAAAGGGGCTCGAGGTCTATATCCTCAAATGGGATATCGGCGCCATAAAGCTCTTGGGGCGCGGCACGACGCTTTTCCGGATTGCTCGCTGGGCACTTGGCGGCGATGTCCACTTCAAGCTCGATGGGGCTCACGCCGCGGGCGCTAGCCATCACCAGAAGATTCTGGTTATCGATGATCGGCTCGCATTCTGCGGCGGCATCGACATGACCGTCGATCGGTGGGATACCCGCGAGCACCGTGACCATGATCCGGGCCGCAAAAGGCCGACCACTCACCGTCCATATGGGCCGTGGCACGATGCGACGATGGCGATCGACGGTGCGGTCGCGTCGGCGCTGGGCGAACTGGCGCGGGATCGCTGGGAGGCCGCCGGCGGCAAGCCCATCCCGGTTCCCACAGCATCTTACCCTGCCTGGCCAAAGGATCTTGCACCCGGATTCAAGGATGTTGATGTGGCAATTTCGCGAACCCGCGGAGCCCTCGACGAACAAGCCCCGATCCGTGAGATCCAAGCGCTGTTCCTCGATCAGATCCGGCGCGCTAAAAAGCTCATCTATGCTGAAAACCAGTACTTCGCGTCGCGGGTGATCGTAGCTGCTATCGTGGAGCGACTGGCTGAACCCGATCCTCCTGAGATTATCATCGTCAACCCCCGGACTGGTGAAGGTTGGCTGGATGAGGAGGTAATGAGCCCTGCTCGCGCAGAACTGCTCGAGATGATCGAGATGGCCGATCATCGGCGGCGATTCAGGATATTCACTCCCGTGACTGATGAGGGCGCCGACATCTATGTTCACGCCAAGATCCTCATTGTCGATGATCAGCTGATCCGTGTTGGATCGGCTAACTTCAATAATCGATCGATGGGTCTCGACAGCGAGTGCGATCTCACCATCGACACTGCTCTTGAGACTAACCGGGGTGCCAGTGAACAGATCGCCGACGTTCTTTTCGACCTGCTCTCCGAGCACCTCGGAACCACGGTCAACCTTCTGCGCGAGCGGGTTCAACGAAGGGGTTCGTATATTCTCGCGATTGAGGAACTGACCGGAGAAGGGCGTAAATTGATTCCGTTTGAACCTGAAGAGCCGAACAAGCTCGAAAGCACACTGGCGAAGAACGAATTCCTCGACCCAGAATGTGGTGACGAGGCATTCGAACCCTTGGCTGGACCAACGCTCCCCCGAGGGATGCGCGGACTATGGCGTGCGGCGCGACGGCGGAACCAGTAGGCGACGGTGTATGGTTCTCGGTGTCGAGTTCGAACAAGAAGGACCAAGACGAAGTCGTCATTGTCGTAAGCGGTGTCCTGCCTCCACCTTGCGCGGTTGAAGCGCAGCGTTGATTTGCCGCGCTCTGTTAGAGGGCCAATTGGAGCAACAAGGCCACATTGGCCATCGAAAGGAAACGTCGTGAAGCTGCTGGATGTTCTCGTGCCGACTTACGTGCAGATGCTGAAGGCGCTTTCAGCCTGGCTTGACAAGGCCGAGGCGCAGACGCCCGAAGGCAAAGCCGTGGCACTCCTGTCCTCGCGCCTCGCTCCTGACATGCTTCCCCTGTCCACGCAGATACGCTTCGCGTGTGTGCAGGCCCAGGAGGGCGTATCCAGGCTACAAGGGCGGTCGTTCCCGCCGTCGATAGATTTCCTGCTGAACGAGGGCCGCAATGCAGCCGAGCACCCCGGCTCAATCGCCGACGCGCGGGCGAGAATCGCCGAAACGGTGGCGCTCGTGCAGGCGGCCGCGTCGAACGCGCTCGAAGTGGACCCGGGAACTCCGATCGCGCATGCGCTACCAATTGGCATGGTTTTCGATCTCACGGCCGAGCAATACGCTCGCGACTGGGCGTTGCCTCAATTCTATTTTCACGTGATGACCACCTACGCAATCCTTCGTGCCGAGGGGATTGACCTCGGCAAGGCGGACTACGTAGGCCACATGTTTGCTTTCCTGCGCCCCGGCACGATGCCCGCTCAATAGCGGAGCCATAGCCGTTTCCGCCAACAGCGCCGCCATTCGGGTCAAAATTGGGCTGCCTGATAGCTGCCGGTGGTTCATGTGGTGCGCCGAGGCGCTGCGGGCCTGAATCGTGGCAGTCGGAACGGCGGCAGGTCCGCCATCGCAGAAGCTGCGCTGGCGGATCAAAAGACATCCGGCAGATGATCCACGAGTGTCGCCTCGTAGCAATTATACCACTCGCCGGCTCTTGCCGAATTGAACGCTGTTCAACCGCTGGATGCGGCGAAAAAAACCGAGCTGGGCAACGAAGGCACGCCTGAAGGCGCGAGCCGCATAGGCGATAAGATTTGGACAGTCGTTCAGAACATCCGATCGTACAACCGCTCCATATGCCAGGGGAACCTTGCCGGTCGAGCAGGAGTTCACACCGTATCCTGCCCCGGAGACGAACGATGAACCTGCAAAAGGTCTACACCGCGTTCCTTGTCGCAGACCTTGGGGCAGCCGAATCCTGGTATACCAATCTGCTCGGTCGTGGGCCGGACAACCGGCCGATGGACAGGTTGGTGCAGTGGGAGCTCTTCGAACAAGGTGGGCTGGCACTTTCAACCGACGCCGAGATAGCCGGCCGGAGCGCCATGTTCCTGTACGTCGACGATGTCGCGGCCGAGCGCCGCAGACTGAAGGGCCTGGGGATCGTACTCGGGGACGACATTGAGGGGGATTACTCGACGCTGGCGCAGGTGCGTGATCCCGATGGCAATCTGCTTGCGCTGGCGACGCCGCCCTCCCGACCATTCCCACCGGCATGACCGCGCTGGAACAGGTTCTGCGGAGACGTTGCTTGGTCGAGCAATGTCTTGGATACCAAACGCTCACATTGTAGTGTGTTAGCAAAGCCGATCATGTCGCGAGCCGTAGTATAGCCTCATGTCCAGGCGGGGCTATCAGGAATGGGTGGTGCGGTTGTGCCGCTCCAAAACGGCAGCTCGGGAGACTCGCCATCAAGGAATTTTCGCGGACCTTCCATCCAAGGTTCGCCAGATAGTAACAGGCCCCGACCAATGGCTTGGTGTCGCGCGGGCATTGCGGACGCGCCCGACGTCTTCCGCCGACAATGTTGCCGTTCCCGGCGCGAAATCACCCTGGCACCTGAGGTTCATTCAGCAGAGCTGAGTGGGGCTCTTCGTCACTGGCGCTCACGACGGCGGAGTGCCCCGAAAATGCAAGGCCCGTTCCACAAGATCAGTCATGTGCTTCGCTGCTTGCACTGTCAGTGGATGCTCGGTGGACCCTGGCCGGGGTGAAATGTAATTTGCGAGTTCGCGTGCGGCATCGAGTTGCCGATCCGGGCCCTGCGCAAGCAGCGCCAACAAAAGGTTTTCCAGCGCAATTACGCGGACACGAAGCTGCACCAGCTCGGCATTCTTCAGCTCGGGCAGATCGAGGTGCTTATGGATTGGAGAAGGCCCTGGCGCGCCGCCTTCATTATCCCACCTCGATAGGGATCGCTGCTGCTGCGCGATGGAACCTTTCTCGAATCTGTCGTCAGACATGGTCTGCCTCCTTTGCGGAAGTACTCCTGAAGCGAATATAGCATGGATCTTCGTCGATTCCCGTGGACAACGCGCGCAAGTTGATCCGCGTCGAAACAGGGCAAAGACGGCAGGGACGGCAATGCGATGCTCTCGCCGCTACTGCTCGAACTGTTGACTGCGCGCACTTTCGCGTCGTTCGCGTTCTGGGGCCACGAATCGAACCCACGCCATGATTGGAGGCGCGCGAACGCTCGCGATCGAGCAGACGTAACCGGGGCAGATCCCGGGGCATTTATGCCTGAGCTGCGATGACGAGGTCTGGCAACCAGGGAATGTGTCGTGCTTTGGGAACGGCGAAGCGGCAGCCGAG
>NZ_BMHK01000037.1 GCF_014640675.1 Novosphingobium endophyticum
TGCATGCTGCGACGCCTGGAACTGGCTCATCGCACAACCAGACCAAATCACTTCAATCGGTTCACGCCATTGGGCACAGGTCAATCAATGAAGCCGTGCGTATAAGTTCCTCCCCGCGAGCGGGGAGGGGGACCGCGACGCGAAGCGGCGTGGTGGAGGGGGTATCCTGGCAGCGCCACGCTTGGTCGAGAGCCCCCTCCCCCATGCTTCGCATGGTCCCCCTCCCCGCGAGCGGGGAGGATTTGAGACGGCTAACCGACTTTCCAGACACAGGCCCCGCTGCAGGCGTTCACAAAGCTGCCGACCTTTGGTCCGTCCGACGAACGATAACGGCTCCTGCCGTCAGCAGAAACTCATACGATTCCATATCGCTGGAGCGCCCGTTCGATCGTTAATCGCTCGTTGGCGGGCAAATGGATGCCCCGACTTGCCCTGAAGGATGCCGGCATCCCATTCAGCGCCGGCCGTCGCTTGAGTTCCAGGCCTTGATCGGAACAGAACTCTTCAATCCCGCTGAGCGTGCCGCGCGGATCGGCGCAGAAGTCTTGATAATCGATTTCGTGGAAGCGGTTCCCGGAATCTCATTTTGCGCCTCCCTGATGGCAATTTCCGTCAAGGACACCTGTTCGGCGACATATTCCACGGGCGGCAGGTTGCCCCGCTTTTCCAGCCCTCGGGGAATGACAGAGTAGTGTCCCCGCTCGTTGCCGCACCGCTGCCGCCGGGCCGCAAGCAAGGACTGCGCGACCTCGAGAAGATTGCGCTTGACGACAACAAACAACGCTTTCGGAAAAATCGACGCCAGCGCCGAAATGCGCAGGCTGTTGCACGGGGTCTTCGAAATGAACGGAGCTTGGAACTGGTCTGCCAGACAAGCGACCGACGCCACGAGCCATCGCTCCCGATCGGGATCTACTTCTTCAGGCTGTACGGCTTCGTGCGTATCGCTTGGAAATGCGTGCGCCCACACGGCGACTGCCTCGTTCGGCCCGGCAGAGCCCGGAGTCCCTCCCGCGAAATTCCGGAATTCTTTGGAGACAGCCCAGCGATGGGCTCTCAGCAAACGCGATGCGCGCGCAATGCTGCGGGGAAAGCGCGCCGTGACGTTGTTTATGTATGCGAAGTGCCACGCCGTCGTCATGGCCTGATAGACCACCGTCGTTCCTGATCTCGGAACGCCGACGATGAAGACCGGCCGGGGCATGTCGTCGGGCACCCTTGTTGGAAACCCCGTCGCCAGAGCAGTGTCCACCGACTTGAGCGCGCCGGTAGCTACGCCACGAGCGATGCGTTCCAAATTCCTGCGCTTGCCTGAATTCTTCAACCCGTCGCCTCCTCGTCCCTCGGATCGCTCCCCAGAATATCTATGGGAGCCAACTGGGCTCGAATGTCGGTGTCAACCTCCAATGGCCGACACTCCTCGTATTAGGACCTAACGGGACGAGCGGATAATCCCTTAGACTGAAGCTCAGAAGGCTTCTGTAACGGGCCCATTGTCAACCCCGATTCGGCCTGATCACGTCGCCGGCTTCATGCTTCTGTCCGCAGTCACCGCGAGGGCGCTGCATGATGGATGTCCTCAGCGAACCGGTCGACCAATCTAGAAACGCGCAGTCACCCGAAGGGCTGCTCCCGTCTTAACGGCCTGACCTAGCTCGTGCGTCCCGGCGACGGGACCTTGCCATCGGACGCAATGGCGGCGCCCGAAAACCTTTGTGCCTTACCCTTGCTCCTGCCTGGTACCTGTCACGCCGCGGCCAGCTTCGGATCGAAGCAGGTGCCGTCGCTGAGCATGCGGTGCATGACGACGGCCAGCTTGCGGGCCAGCGCCACCTTGGCCTTTTTCATGCCCGCCCTGCAGGCGACCTTGGCGGCCCAGCTCTTGAGCTGCGATCCCTTGACCGGCCTGGTCAGGATGATGTTGGCCGCCTCGTAGAGGGCTGTGCGCACCTCCTGATCCCCGCATTTGGAAATGCGCCCGGTGACATCGGTCTCGCCTGACTGGTACTTGCGCTGCGTCAGGCCAAGATGCGCGCCAACCCCGTTCGGGATGAGCGGAACCTCGCAGGATCATCGATGGCCGACACGAAAGTCAGCGAGATCAGCGCACCAACGCCAGGTACAGTCATCAGCAACTGCGCTCGCTCGTCCTGCCGCGCCCGCCTCGTGGCAATGCCATCGAGGCGGTGAAATTGCTCGAGCAGTGTGGCGCGGGCCTTGAGCAAGGCATCGATCGTGTCCGTCAGTCCGGGAGCGGATGCTGCCAGTTCACGCACCCGCCCCTCGAAGGTCTTGCTGTTCGTTGGGCCAACCTTCAGGCCGTAGCCCCGCAGCAGACCGCGCAGGCACATCTCGAGATCGATATATCGCGACTGCAGCATCTTGCGGCCAGCAAGCAGCGTGCGGTTCTCCTGCGCTTCCTGCGACTTGCAGTGAACCCGGCGGTACCAGCCAAGACGCATCAGCTGCGCAATGCCGCGTGCGTCCTTGCGATCGGTCTTGACCGGCATCGATCGAAAGGCATCGCGCACCTGCCGCGTCTCGAGCAGGACCACCGGCAACTCGGCCTCGATCATCGCAGCGTAAAGCCACTGCGACAACGGACCTGCCTCCAAGCCGATCGCTTCCAACTCAAGATCAAGCTCGGCGAACCACGCAAGGATCGCCTCGGGCTCGCTGGCAACCCGCGCTTCCTTCACAGTCTTGCCCGCTGAATCCACAACGCAGAAATGCGAGACTTCCAGCGAAACGTCGATACCGGTATAGTAGCTCACGGTGGTCTCCCCAGATGCTTGGCGCAGCCCAACCGCTGACGCCGTTCTACCATCTACCGGGAGGCCACCAACCCTGCACCAGGGTTAGTCGGCCCCGCCGGGACCGTTACTCCATCTAGATCAACGGCGCGATCGAGAATGGAGGTGAAACGATGAGTTGACCGCAGCTGCTGGGGGAGGAGATTCCGAAGGGAGGAACCCCCGGCTCGACGGGCGTCGCTCCGCAGAGATGAATGGACGGCAAGCTTCAGGGCTCCCCCCACGCTCAGGAGCCACCGCAACCGTGGCAATCCACGAAAAGACCCGGCGAGCCTGTGCCCACCGGGTCCTTTCGAGACCTGCTTGTCAGGTTGCTGCCTAGCGGAGCAGCGACATCACGTTCTGCTGGGCCTGGTTGGCCTGGGCGATCATCGCGGTCGAGGCCTGCGAGAGGATCTGGGCTTTGGCCATCTGCGTGGTTTCGGCCGAATAGTCGGCGTCCTCGATCCGCGAACGGGCGTCCGAAAGGTTCGTCACGTTGTTGGTCATGTTGTTGATCGCCGATTCAAGGCGGTTCTGGCCGGCGCCGAGGCCGGCGCGGGTGGAGTTCACGTCGGCCAGAGCGAGGTCCACGTTGTCGATCGTGGTCGAGGCGGCGCCGGCGGTTGCGACGTCGAGCGCGGTGGCGTCGATGTTGGTGCCGTCGATCGCGGTCGAGGTCAGCGTGACCGTTTCACCCGCGTTGGCGCCGGTCTGGATGTCGATGGTGACGTCCGTGCCCGAGGTGGTCGAGAACATCGCGTTGCCGTTGAACTGCGTGTTGGTGAGGACATCGGCGATCTGCTCGGTCAGCGCGGTCACTTCCTGCTGCATCGCGTCGCGGTCGGTGTCCTGATAGGTGCCCGAGGCGGACTGGATCGCCAGTTCGCGGACACGCTGCAGCATGTTCGTGACCTCGTCGAGCGCGCCGTCGGCGGTCTGCGCCATCGAGATACCGTCGTTGGCGTTGCGGATGCCCTGGCTCATGCCCTTGATCTGCGAGGTCATCGAGGTCGAGATGGCGAGGCCGGCGGCATCGTCCTGCGAGCTGTTGATGCGCTTGCCGGTGGACAGGCGCTCCATGGCGATGCCGAGCATCTTGTCGGCGGCGGTCGAGGCATTGGCGGCGCGCAGGGCGCTGATATTGGTGTTGATGACAGACATGAATACTTCCCCAGTTTTCAAGTTTTCGGGAATGTCGTCGATGACACGGCCCGGATAGCCACCAGAACGGTCGCCGGCGGCGGGGTTTAAGGACGAAGGCGCATTTCGATGGATCACGCCCTGCGGATCGTGCGCTCTCGAAAGGCGAAAAGTCCCGGTATTCCGTGACTTTCCATGCTTTTGCTTGATCGGCGGAGATTTCGCCGACATGGCTTGATTTTCCGCTCCGGAAGCCCGCGACACGAAGGATTCTTCCCCCCATGCCCACCGGTCTGGTTGCCCTGCTCGACGACGTATCGGTCATCGCCCGCGCCGCCGCGGCCTCGCTCGACGATGTCGGGGCGGGGGTCGCCAAGGCGGGCAGCAAGGCGGCGGGGGTCGTCATCGACGATGCGGCGGTGACGCCGGGCTATGTAACCGAGTTCACGCCCGACCGCGAACTGCCGGTCATCTGGCAGATCGCCAAGGGGAGCCTGCGCAACAAGCTGCTGATCCTGCTGCCGATCGCTTTGCTGCTCAGCGCGCTGCTGCCCTGGGCGATCACGCCGATCCTGATGCTGGGCGGCCTCTACCTCGCGTTCGAGGGGGCGGAGAAGGTATTGGAAAAACTCGGCGGAGCGCAGCACGGCGAAACGCTGGCAGACCCCATCGAGGATGTCGCCGCATTCGAGCAGACGCGTATCTCCGGGGCCATCCGCACCGACCTCATCCTTTCGGCGGAGATCATGGCGATCGCGCTGGCCGAAGTGGCGGCCAGCTCGCTGCTCAGCCGGGCCGCGACGCTCGCTGTGGTGGGCGTGCTCATCACCGCCTGCGTTTATGGCGCGGTGGCGCTGATCGTGAAGATGGACGACATCGGCCTCCACCTCGTCGAGAAGCAGAACGGCGCCTCGAAACGGGCCGGGCGGGTGCTGCTGCTCGCCATGCCCAAGGTTCTGGCGCTCCTGAGCACGGTCGGCACGCTCGCCATGCTCTGGGTCGGTGGCGGCATCATCCTGCACGGGCTGGAGGAGATGGGCGTGCATGCCCCCGCGCACCTCGCGCATGACCTGCAGCATGCGGTGGCCGTGGCGACAGGGCCGCTGGGCGGTGTCCTGGGCTGGCTGAGCTATGCGCTGGCGTCTGCGGCGGTGGGCCTTGTCCTCGGTGCAATCATCGCGGTGGCCGTGCACATCATCGGCAGGGCACGCGGCAAGGCGCACTGATGCTGTCGTCATCCCGGGCTCGCCCCGGGACCGCTGGCGCTCTTGAGGAGAGCCTGTGCCCGGCGCGCCACGCGGGGCGCCTGGAAACTGCCAGCGGTCCCGGGTCGAGCCCGGGATGACGGTGCGCTTTCACCAGCGAACTTCGATCAGGGCAATCGCGCCAGCAGATCCCGGGCGAAGAGCGTGAGCGTATCGTCGCGCGCGCCCATCACGACTATGCGGTCTCCCGGCAACGCGATCCGGGCGATGTGCCCGGCGCAATCCTCGCGCGCCGGGATATAGTCCGCCTCTCCGCCGGCCTGGGCGATGAGCCTCACGATGCGTTCGCTTCCCTCCGAGCGGTCGACCGTGCCGCCGTGGTAGACCGGGTCGCAAAGGATCGTCATGTCGTCCGGCCCGAGCAGGCGCGCGAAGACTTCGGCCAGTTCCGCGCCCATCTGGCGCAAGGGGCCGTAGCCGTGCGGCTGGAAGAAGGCGATGACGCGCCCGGTGTGGGCCTTGAGCGTGCGCAGCGTGGCCGAGACCTTGTCGGGATTGTGGGCGAAATCGTCGATCACGGTGATCCCGCCGGGTGAGGTGCCGACGATGTCGAACCGGCGCGCCAGCCCCTTGAAGCTGCCGAGGGCGCGGACCGCCTCGGCCACCGGTACTCCGCAGGCGTTCGCGGCGGCAATCGCGGCGAGGGCGTTGTAGAGGTTGTGCCGGCCCGGCACCCTCAGCGCCAGCGCATGGGAAGTACCGTTGCGCCGGTCGAGCACGGTGGCGGTCAGGCCGGTGGGGCCTTCCACGAATTCGGCTGCCGCGATCTGGGCCTCGGGCGCGGTGATGCCGAACGTCACCAGCGCCTTTGCCCGCGCGGCGAGGGCCCGTGTCTCCGCGTCGTCAAGATTGACTGCCGCGACTTCGGCAACCGCGACGAAATCGCCGAAGAGCTGGCGCAGTTCGTCCATGCTCTTGTGGTCGAGGCTGACGTTTCCGAGCACCGCGACTTTCGGGTGATAGAGCGCGATCGAGCCGTCGCTCTCGTCGACCTCGGAAACGAAGACTTCTCCGTTGCCGACCCGCGCGCTGGCGAAGGGCGCGTCGGGGCGCACGAAGTTCTTCATCACCGCGCCGTTCATGATCGTCGGATCGCGGCCGGCCTCGGTCAGGATCCAGCCGGTCATCCCGGTGACGGTGGACTTGCCGCTGGTACCGCCGATGGCGATGCCCGCCGGCGCCGCGTTGAACAGCGCGGCGAGCAGTTCGGCCCGGCTCATGCGTGGGCAGCCCAGTTCTCCCGCGCGCACGACCTCGGGCACGGTGTCCTCGACCGCCGCCGAAGCCACGAGCGTCTGTCCGGCCGAGGTCATGCCGCTTCCGTCCTGCGGGAACAGCGCGAAGCCCAGGCTTTCGAGCCATGCGAACTTTTCGGGTGTGCGGCCCTGGTCGTGGCCGCGGTCCGAACCCGCAACCTCGGCGCCGAGGCCCCTGAGGATCAGTGCCAGCGGCAACATACCCGATCCGCCGATGCCGCAGAAGAACCAGGGGTGGGCGGTAAGGTCATCGGCGCGAGTCATGTCGCTTCGGTATGCGCCCTTGTCCGTCCTGACAACCTCGATAGGAAGGGCGTATGACCAGCCCGATCGTCCGCGTCGCAGTTTGCGCACCGTCCACCCCGATCACGCGCGATGATGCCGATCGCGTTCTTGGGCTTGCCGCGGCGGAGTTTCCGCGGGTGGCGCTGGAAATCCACCCGCAATGCTTCGAATCGCACGGGCATTTCGCGGGCGACGATGGCCGGCGGGCCGACGTGCTGGTGGACTGCGCCAACGATCCCTCGTTCGATGCCGTGTGGTTCGCGCGCGGCGGCTACGGCGCCTGCCGCGTGGCCGAGGACGCCCTCGCGCGATTTGCCCACGTCGCCGAAAGCAAGACCTGGCTGGGCTATTCGGATGCGGGTTATCTTCTCGGTGCATTCTACCGTCAGAAGATCGGAAAACCCGTCCATGCGCCGATGGTGGCCGACATTCGCAGGGAAGGAGGCGAGGCGGCGATCCGGCGCACGCTGGCGTACCTGTCCGGGGAAGGTGCCGGGCTGGAACCCGCACTGGACCACCGCCCGGCGGTTGCCTTCAACCTGATGACGCTCGCCATGCTGTGCGGCACGCGGCTGATGCCGGGCCTTGCCGGGCATGTCGTGCTGGTGGAGGAAGTGTCCGAGTACCTGTACGCCGTCGATCGGTTGTTCTTCCATCTGACCGCGCATCTTGGCGGCATCGCCGGCCTTCGTCTCGGCCGGGTGAGCGAGGTTCCCGAAAACGACCGCCCCTTCGGCCAGGGCGCCGAGGCCATCGCCCGCCACTGGTGCGATCGCCATGCCATCCGCTATCTCGGCAGGGCCGACATCGGCCACGACGCGGCCAACAAGATCGTGCCCTTCGGGGCGAATTAGAGCGGCGTGCGGTATATCTGAGGCAACCCCGAAGGGGCGGGCCCCTTTTGGCCGATCGCACCGTCACTCGTCAGTCACTATGCAAAGGCATGGCTCTTTCCTCGCTCCTCGCGCTCGGCCAAAATCGGCTTCGTCACGGTGGCTCAGATATACCGCACGCCGCTCTAGGCGGCGCTGACGGCGGGCGCCCTTGCATATCTGTCCGCGCGCTCCGCGTTTGCGATGGCGAGCGCGGCGGTTATGCCGAAGCCGAAAGCGTTTATCCCGCCGAAGTCCGCATCGCCCACCATCAGCGTCACCACGAACGACGGCACGAATGAGAAGCGGAACGCCGATACGATAAGCTGTGTCTCCACCGGGGCGCCGGCGGTGGGGCGAAGCAGGCTCTGCAGCACGAAAGCACAATAGAGCATCCCGCCGATAATGCCGGTGCCGCTGAAGATCGCGACGAGGCTGCTCGATGCCCGGGTGCCGCCCAGGCCTACGCCGAATCCATGCGTCTCAAGCAGGCTGGCCCAGGCGACGGAGCGCCACATTCCGCGCTCCGCGTAAGAGTTGGACGAGGTTTTCTGCAGGACCATCCGGTCGATCAGCGCGTAGACCGGATCGAGGGCCTGCGGCCAGACGATCAGGACGAGCGCGATACCCGCCGCCATCGCGACGACGACCGACAGTTCCCCGCCAAGTCCCCGGCGATAGATCGAACGGGTTCGGCCCCGCGTGTTGGCGCGCAGGAACCATTCCTGCGCGGCGACGACCATGAGCAGGCGGACGCCGACATAAGTGCCCGATGAGGTCGACAGCCACGCGCAGACCGCAAGCATGGCGAGCACGACCGGCACCCAGACGTTCCGAACCGTGTCATCGAAGATCGCGCGGCGATAGAAGTAGAGCGCGCCCATGAAGGCGAGGCACAGGCCGCCGAATGCCGAAGCCTCCGGCATGAGGCCCGCGACCCGCTTGGCGCCGAGGACCTCGACATCGGTGACCAGGGCATAGCTGGCGGTGCGGAATGGAGCGAGAAGCGGCTCGAGCGGCAGGAAATGGCTTGCATGGTCGAGAAATCCCGTCGCCGCGGTAACAGCGCCGCCCAGGCACATGGCCTTGAGCGCGTGCTGGCGCACGATCGGGCACTGCAGGAGCCGGGCGAAAGCGAAGACGGAAAAGACGGCAATGGTGAGATAGGCGAACTGCGAGAGGTTCTGCGCGCTCGGACGCAGCGGCGCCGTTTCGCTCAGGATGCCGCGAATCGGCACGACCATCACCGCATTCTCGAAGAGGCGCGGCATGAAGGCCGTGGTGATCGCAGCGACCAGCCAGAACAGGAACAGCAGCATCAGCCTTTGCGGCAGCAGGGCCATGGTCAGTGCTGTCGCCGGCCCCTGCGGGTTGAGGAAGGTGCGCAGGATGATCAGGAGCGTTATGAGCGGCGTGGCGGTGAACGTCAGGCCGCCGGTCAGCGCCGTGGGAATCGCGGCAAAGGCGCCGAACGGCATCGTCGCGAAGAACAAGTAGATCAGCACCGGGCGCCGGCTCCCGCTGCCCCACAGTGCCAGCGCCCAGAACAGGATGATCGGGACGTAGTTCATCGCCGATCGGCCCTTCCGTGCATCGACCCCGCGCGCTGCGGCCTCACCGCGCCGGGTCCCACGCCGAAATGTGCCGCCCGATCATCTGCTCGAATTCGGCGCGGCGGGGGGCGAGATAGTCTGCCAGGTAGCGCCGCGCGCCGCTGTCATCGACCCGCGACTTTTCGAACGAAACGGTCGATGCCGCGCGCAGACGGCTCACGACCGCTTCCGGCAGCCGCCGGCGTGCCGCCGACCACAGAGCCGAATCGCGCAGTCGCCTGACCAGCGGAAAGCGCTGGCGCCGGCTGGTGGGCGGGGAGCGGTGGCGTTCCGTCAGTTGTCGATCGTCATATTCGTAAGGATCGAGGCCGAGCCATTGCAGCACTCCGGCCAGAACTTCCCGGCGGTTGGCGCGCAATTCCTCGGCGACGACGACGTGAATCTGCGCGCTGTCGAAGTGCTCGAGGTAGGCGCGAAGCTGCAGCGCGTAGTCCGATGTATCGCGGTAGAGCGGATTTTGCCGAACCGCCGTCTCCAGGGGCAGAGCTTCCTGAAGCTCCTTGAAACGCTGCCAGTAGTGGCCGATCGCCCGCGTGACAGGCTCGCGAACGGTGCAGAGTATCCGCGCGTCCGGACATGCGGCGGCGATGCGCGCCGGCACGTTGCTTCGATGCGGGGCCTGCGAGTAGTAGACGCTGCCTTCGCCGCGATAGCGCGCGTTCTCCCCGCCCTGCCAGAGCTGGAGGTAGGCGTCCCAGTCGTGCGAGCAGGGCTGGCGGGCCATGATCGGCCAGGCCGCTTCCAGTTCGGACTGATCGACGAAAAAGCACGGCTCCTTTTCGCTGCTCTTGCAGATGTCGGGATGGGGTTTGAGGTAGGCGTGCAGTGCGCTCGACCCCGACTTCGAGGCGCCGATGACGAAGAGGTTGGGCGCAAGGGTGCTGCGGCAAGCCTCCGCGCTGGGCCGTTGCGACAGATCGGCGAAGAGTTCGGCGGTGCTTGCTGACCAGATGTGCCTCCCACGCTGTACGGTATGCGAGTTGCAACCTATCGCGCGGCGGGCCCGGCCGATATTCAAGCAAGGTCCATTATGGCTGTAATCGTCGGCACAAAAAAATCAGGGCGACCTTTCGGCCGCCCTGACTCGATCTTTACTGACTTGGTCGGACCTCAGAATTCCTTGCTGATGCCCAGCTTGATGACCCGTCCCAGCGTCCAGCCTTCGTAGGTGATCGTGTTGGGTGTCCCCCGCATGATCCTCTGCGGCGTCTCCTCGAAGACATTGTCGACATTCAGGCGGAGCGAAGTTCCCGCCAGAGCACCGCTATCTTCCTCGAACCGATAGCCGAGGAACAGATTGGTCGTAACGAACGGATCGACCGTCACGTCGTTGCCGAGGAAGTCGGGGTTGGAGCTGGTATACTTGCCCGAGAAGTTGACGGTGACCCTCGTCGATACCGGCCCGGCATTCAGACCGGCGAACGCCGTGGCGGTCAGTTCGGGAGTACCCAACCCCAACTGGTTGGAGGCTTCTCCGGCGGATATCCGTACGGATTTCGTCTGCTTGGTGCCGTTGAGGCCGAGCGAGAGATTGCCAAAGCTGGTCGGCGTGTTGAAATAGACGTGGAAGTCAACGCCTTCCAGCTTGGCCGCTTCGATGTTGCTTGTCCGGCGATCAACCAGCAGCGCGATATCGTCGAAGCTGATCTGCTCCGCGAGTTCGGCACCGTTGGCCAGCCCCGACAGGAACTCCGCGAAGAACGCCTCCGACGGATTGTAGAAGTAGAGTTCCGGGTTGGTTACATAAGTGTCGGCATTGCCCGCGTCGACCGCGCCCAGAACATTGTCGAAATCAATCGAGTAGAACTGGCCGCCAAACCGGAAATTGCCCGGCGTGGCCTCGAAACCGATGGCCCAGCTTTCCGCGGTCTGCGGCCTCAGCCCTTCATTGGGACCTTCGGCGAGGAACGCGCAGGTGCCCGTCTCATCCCATTTGCCAAACGGATCCTGCGGTCCCTGGCCGGGCGAATAAATGCCGCAAACGAAACGTCCCACCGGACGGGCCGCGGTGTCGATGGCATTCGGTGCGTTGAACGACGTGTTCCAGTGGCCGTAGAGCTGGAGCCAGCTGAACGGCTTGATCTTCACGCCGACGTTCGGATTGGTCGTCGAGCCGAAATCGCTGTAGTCGTCATAGCGCAGCGAGCCCGCGACATCGAGCCAGTCGGCAAGCGGCAGCACGAGTTCGCCGAAAACGGACTTCGCGTGGCGCTCTGCGCGATTGTAGGGCACCGTGCCTATAACACCGGTTCGGTTGGTTGCCGCCCTGTACTGGGCACTGGAGCCCTGGTACTCGACGCCCACGGCCAGCTTGGCGTCTCCGCCTTCCAGCGCGAACAGCGGGCCGTCGGCGACCGAACGGACCAGCGTGAACTCGTGGATCGAATCCTGAGCGGTTTCGAAATCCGTGATGTCGTTGATCACGGCGATGTCCGCCGCGGCTACGTTGATCGGATTGAGTTCGCCCCCATCGATATAGTCCTGCGCCAGAGCCTGGTTAACGCCGGGCGTGCGCTGGAAGTTGGTGGACCGGCCGACGTGAAGCTTGTTGCTCACCTGCCAGCCGCCGCCAAGGTCGATATTCAGTTCCGGCGTGACGCCCCAGGTTTCAAGGCCAATGCGCGTCGACGACTCTTCGTAATCCGGATGTGCGCCGAACGAGAAGCCAATGCCTCCCAGGGACGAATGGATCTGGCCGATAGTGGGGTTGGCGGGAAATACCGGAGCAGCCGCAGGCGTGGAATAGCCACGCGGATAGCCGAACAAGGACAAGTCACGCTTGACCCAATAGGCGGTTACGCGAAGGTCGATGTTGTCCGCGACTTCCTGTGACAGCGAGGCGAAGACGTTGCTGCGCTTCAGTTTGGGCAGGTACGTTCCCGCTGCTGTATGGTCGCACGCGTCGCCGATCGGGAATACACCGGCACCGGGGGCCTGTGAACTGTTCGTCCAGCCGGCACCAAAAAAGAAGTAGCGAATTTCACTACCTACCGGTTCGATGCACTGCGTGTTGGTAAAGCTCGGATTGCCGTCCGCGTCGTAAATCTCGCCCGTCGCCCAGTCGGTCTCGCCATTCAGGACAGCGTCGCGGCGGACATGCCCGGCCGAAATGTAGGCATTGCCGGTCGCCCAGCTGGTTCCGGCGGTGACCGCCGCGTCCCACTGGTCAAAGTGCGAAAGCGTCGTACCGAAGCCGTAGTTGGCGTCGACCTTCACGCCCTCGAAGCTCCGCCTGGTGCGGAAGTTGAGAACGCCAGCGACGGCGTCCGCGCCGTAGAGCGATGAACCGCCGTCGGTTACGACATCCATGCCCTCAAGGACAGCGGCGGGAATGATGTCGACGTCGACGGCCGACTGTTGGATGCCGACCGGCGTGACGCGGGCACCATCCACAAGCACGAGCGTTGTGCCGCCCGATGCCGAGTTGATACCCGGCAGGCTGCGCAGGTTCGGACGCTGGATCGAAACGCCGGCTCCCGTGATACCGCGCGGATCGACTTCGAAGCGGCCGTTGAATGTGTTTGAAATCTGCGGAACGAGTTGCAGTATCTCGTTGGTCGTAGTCGAGCCTTGCTGGGTGATCGCTTCCCTGTCCACGGCGATGGTCTGCGAACCGACGACCTCGGTGCCGCGAATCAGCGTACCGGTGACGACGATCTCGGGGGCGCCGGAATCGTCTGTCTCATCGTCTTGTGCGTAAGCCGTGCCGGTCGTCGCCAGCGAAACGGCAAGTCCGGAAAGCGCGATGCCGGCCCGCAATTTGCCGATCGCGGACATAGTGGAATTCCTCATTTATTCCCTCCCTCATGAAACTGACCGCTCTATTGTAGCGAGTTACGATGTCAGCAGCCCTCGGCGGTCCCGTACGAGATAATTCTTGACCGGTCAAATGTTTCGCGATGAGGGGTCTTACCAATAGAGTGCTCTACGTTCGGCGTGCTGTCATACCAATTTGACGCATCGGGCCAATGCATGGTTCATGCACTTTCCGCAGTATTTCTATGCCATTCATCGCGCCTGGCAGCTCCGATTTCGGAATCCGCGCTCGGCGCGGTGTCATCGCCACGCCAGTTGCGCCGGCAACCGTTGCACGATCGACCTACTTGCGCAGCCTGGTAAACTCTTTTACCCAAGATGTGCTGAGGGCATCTGATGTCCGGCCGCAATTCCGCTTGAGACAGTTCCGGTTATCGAGACGGTATGACAACGATCGACTGCGTCGATGCTTCAAGGACCAAGCATATCAATTCCGATGGTAATATCTGGGCCCGGGATCTCCTGAAGCGAATGCTCGATGCGGCGATCGCCTCGGCCGATCCGGCTGTGCGTTTGCCCGGTTGCCTGCCTCCGCCTCCGAAGGGGCGTTGCCTTGTCGTGGGGGCGGGAAAGGCAGCTGCATCAATGGCCGCGGCCGTTGAGCGCGCATGGCCTGAGGCCGATCTCTCGGGGTGTGTCGCGGTACCCTATGGTTATGGCCTCGATTGCCGGAGGATCCGCGTTCGCGAGGCGGGCCACCCGGTGCCCGACGCGAATTCGCTTGCCGCCGCTGAAGAGATACTGGCCACTGTTACCGATCTTGGACCTGACGATCTTGTTGTTGCCCTGATTTCCGGTGGGGGCTCGGCAACGATTTGCCTGCCGGCTGCAGGGATAACTCTGGCCGACAAACAGGTCACAAACCGCCTGCTGTTGGCATCCGGGTTCGATATCCGCACGATGAATGCCGTTCGCCAGAAGATTTCGGCGATCAAGGGAGGCAGGCTGGCGGCAGCAGCAGCGCCGGCACGGGTCATCACGTTTGCCATCAGCGATATTCCGGGGGACGAAGCGGAGGCGATAGCATCGGGGCCGACGGCACCCTCGGGCGCCGAGATCGACTTTGACCATGTCGTCGAAGTCCTTGGTCCGCAATTGCCAGAGCCCGTCCGGGAATTGCTTGCCAGCCCGGCGCGCCCGGTGAAGGCCGATCATGTCGATCCCATACAGGTGATCGCAACCGCGAAGGGCGCACTCGCCGCTGCGGCAGACGTGGCGACAGAGCACGGCATCAAGCCCATCATCCTGGGTGACGCCATCGAAGGCGAGGCTCGGGAGGTCGCGCGGGAGATGGCGCAGAAAGCGCTTGACCATACCGGGCCATGCGTCCTGCTTTCGGGTGGAGAAACCACCGTCACGGTCGGTAATGACAAGGCGGGGCGAGGCGGCCGGAATACCGAGTTTCTGCTGGCCCTGGTGGTCGCACTGGCAGGTCGTCGCGGCGTGTGGGTGCTCGCGGCCGATACCGATGGCGAGGATGGCTCGAATCTCGGTGCGGCCGGCGCCATTGCCGGACCGGATACGCTGGAACGTGCGCGCCAGGCCGGACTCGATCCCGCAGCCGCGCTTGCCGGCCACGACAGCGGAAGCCTCCTCGCCTCGCTCGGCGACCTGATCGTTACCGGTCCGACGCTGACCAACGTCAACGATTTCAGGGCGATCCTCATCATGCCGCACGAACGCGGCTAGTCATTTTCAGGAGATTCACATGAATATCGGCTTCATCGGCGTTGGCATCATGGGCAGGCCCATGGCGGGACACCTGCAGGCCGCCGGGCACCGGCTCGCCCTGGTGAAGCACCGGTCAGACCTGCCGCAGGAATTGGTCGACGGCGGCGCGCTGTCCTGCGCCTCATGTCGCGAAGTGGCGGAGCAGTCCGACGTGATAATCGTGATGGTGCCCGATACGCCTGACGTGGAGCGCGTACTGTTCGCGGAAGGCGGCGTGGCCGAGGGCCTGGGCGAGGGCAAACTGGTAATCGACATGAGCTCGATCGACCCGATTGCAACCCGCGAGTTTGCGGCCAAAGTGCGCGAGAAGGGGGCGGACTATGTCGACGCTCCGGTTTCCGGAGGCGAGATCGGTGCGAAGAACGCTGCACTGACGATCATGTGCGGCGGCGAGCCCGCGGCCTTCGAGCGCGCGCGCCCGCTGTTCGAACTTATGGGCAAGAACATCACCCATGTCGGCGGGGTCGGTGATGGCCAGGTGGCCAAGGTGGCCAACCAGATCATCGTTGCGCTGAATATCGAAGCCGTGAGCGAAGCGCTGGTATTCGCGGCGAAGGCAGGGGCCGACCCGGAAAAGGTACGAGGCGCCCTGCTGGGGGGCTTCGCCTCCTCGAAGGTCCTGGAGGTCCACGGGGAACGCATGACCAAGCGGACCTTCGACCCCGGTTTCCGGATCGAACTGCACCAGAAGGATCTCAACCTTGCGCTATCCAGCGCCCGGGCGCTTGGGCTTGCGCTGCCCAACACGGCTTCGACCCAGCAACTGTTCAGCGCCTGCGTGGCCCGTGGCGGCAAGGCGTGGGACCACTCCGCCCTGGTCAAGGCCATCGAGGCGCTCGGCAATTTCACGTTGGGTGATCAGGCCTGAGAGGGGCCATCTGGACGTTTCGATCATACCGTTTTGGGCGATTCCGGGATAAGGTGCAGGAAGGCCTTGGCCTGCCTTTTGCGGCGCATTAATGTCGGCAAATGGGACGCACCTCGATCAAACCGGAAAAGCTGGCGGACGCAGTCGCCCGGCACATGCAGGAACTCATTCTCGAAGGAGCCCTGCCGCCGGGTGAACGGCTTTTGCCGGAGCGGGAACTCGCGGCCAAATTCGGAGTTTCGCGGCCCTCGCTGCGCGACGCGCTCGGCCAGCTGATCGAGCGTGGTCTGCTGATATCCGATGCGAACGGAGCCTGTTACGTGAGCGACAAGATCGGGCAGTCCATCAGCGATCCCCTGATGCTGCTGTTCGATGAACCACGGGGGCGCTTCGACTGCATGGAATTCCGGTCCGTCGTCGAAGCGTCGGCGGCCGGGCTGGCGGCGAAACGTGCGTCGCAAGCCGACCGGGAGGCGCTTTCGGAGTGCTTTTCCGCCATGGAAGCGGCGCACGAAAGCGGCGACGTGGAAGCGATTGCCGCGAGCGACGGGGATTTCCATTTCGCGATTTTCGGCGCGGCGCACAACGTCATGCTGCTGCAGGTCATGCGAAGCCTCGAGACGATCCTGCGGGCCAACGTCTATCTCAATCGCCGCAATCTCTACGAGCACAGGAGCGACCGGGACGAGCAGCTCGCCGAGCACCGGGCCATCTTCGATGCGATCATGTCGCGCGATGCGGCGAGCGCCGAGGCGGCGGCCCGCAAGCATTTGCTATCGACGATGCGGACCCAGCGGGAAATCCACGAAGAGGAACAGCGGCTGGAAGTGGCCGTCAGGCGGCTGTCCCGCCATGAGCTTCTCGCCCCGGCAAAAAAGCGGGAGCGCAAGACCTGAGGGTCAGGCCCGCGTGTACCGGTCTTCGGGCGTCAGGACATTGAGCATCGCTTCGCCTGCGGAGAAGCGCCGGATGTTTTCCCGGATTATGTCGAGCGAGCGTCCGGTGCGATCAGGCACCGCAGGCGTGACATGGGGGGTGATCAGCGTATTGGGGGCATCCCAGACGGGGCTGTCCTTGGGCAGCGGCTCGACCTCGAACGTGTCGAGTCCGGCCCCGGCGATTTCACCGGCATGGAGCGCTGCGACAAGGGCCGCTTCGTCAACCACCGGCCCCCGAGCCATGTTGATGAGGTAGCCCTTCGGCCCGATCAGCCTGAGTTCGCGCCTGCCGATCATGTGGTGGGTCTTGTCCGACAGGCCCAGGGCGAGGACAACGAAGTCGCTCTGCTCCAGCAACGGGTCGAGCCCTTCGCCCGCCTCGGCACTGAACAACTGGTCCACGCCCGGCGGCGGCTCGGTCGAACGGCGCCGGTACCCCAGAACCCGCATCCCGAAGGCCCGCCCCCGCAGGGCCAGTTCCTTGCCGGTGTTGCCAAGACCCACGATGCCCATGGTGCGACCGTACAGGCCGCGCAGGTCATCCTGCCCCGGGACGCCCCACTGGTGCGCGCGCTGTGCATCGAGGAACGCGGGATAACGATAGGCGAGCGCCAGCGAAAAAAACAACGCATGTTCGGCCAGAACCGGCGCGGACCGGCCTGCGGAACCGGTAACGACCAGTCCTTCCCGGAAAGCCTCCGGCCTGGCGGCACGGTTCAGCCCGGCGTGATCGACATGAATCCACCGCAGGCGAGGTGCAGAGAGGATCCGCACGTCCGGATCCTTGGCAAGTATCGCCACGTCGGCACGCGCCAGCGCCGCGTCGAAACCTTCGCTCTGCGGACTTTCGAAACGCAGGATTTCAGCCCCCTTCAGGGCGTCAATGAATCCCTCCCAATGGGCACCCTCGTACCTCAGCGTGGTGAGAACCGTCAGACCCTTCATCTCGCGTCTCGCTCAGTTCGCTGCTTCCGGAAGCAGGATAACCTCGAAATATTTCACGTCCGGCAGGTCTGCCCAGCAATAGCCATCCGGGCCAGGTGCCCCGAACGCGATCTCTTGCCCGCTTACCAGCGTGCGCGCCTTGCCGTTTGCTCCCAGCACACCGAGGCGCAGCCCCGGAACCACTGGAGGCTCTTCATAGGCGCTGCCGCGCTGGCCGGCATAGTTGACGACATGCACCACTTTCTGGCCCTCGCCGCGCTGCTTCGCGCGGATAGTGATCTCGACCGGACCGGCACCTGCCAAACGCACTTCGGGTTGGTATGCCGCTTCGATCAGGTGGCTCAGCAATTCGCGGTGGCCGGGCAGTCCGTCACGGAAATAGAGCCATTCGGGAAGCCATGGCAGATAGATTGCCTCGCCCTTGCCGTAGGCCATGCGCAGGACTCCCGGTCCCGCGCCGGCCTGGTCTTTCGGGAAGCACAACTCGGGCGGCCCATATTTCTGCTCCGGTTGCAGCAGCAGTTGTTCGCGGGCGCCGTTCCTGGCCTCTGCATCGAAATACCAGCCGTCCAGATGCAGGAGTTGCGCGACTGCAAATCCTGCTTCTCCCTCGCCGGCGGCGACATAGGTTTCGAGACCAGACCGGGCTCGGGTGATCGCGCGTGCCGGGAAGCTCGCCAGCGCAAATCCGTCCCGCCGGTTACCACGCTCATCGTAATGGCCCGTCTCGCCTGTCGCGATCAGGGTGCCGCCCGCTTCCACCCAGGCGTCGAGCGCACGCGCCTCGGCATCGCTGAGGGCAGGGGTGTTCGGCATGAGTATTACGTCATAACGCGACAGTTGCCGGGCAATGTCGTCATCTTCCATTCGCTCGTCGCTGACGAAATCGAAGGGAATGCGGGCTTCGAGCAGGAGGCGGTAGGCGCCGCGAAACGCATTGGTCCGCGCCTTGCCGGTTTCGCTCGCCCCGGCATGAAGGTCCGACACGCGCGAATGATAGAGGCCTACGCGCGCGCGCGATCTCGTCATGGTGAGATGTTCGCCATTCGCTTCGTGCCATTCGAGGAATTCGTGGACGGTTTCGAGCGGCGCCGGGCTTGGCTGGTCGAAAGTGCCGAGCAGGTAGTAGTCGATCTGTGCGCCGCTTGCGATCTGCTGTCCGAAGCGAAGCATGTGGTTGTGCGCGGTCTCGGAGGCGTAGCGCCACTGGTAATCGAGGAAATTCGTCGAGGCGCAGGAATAGGCCTTGCCGCCGCCGATCGCTTCGCCCCAGCGGGCGAGTTCGCCGGGTTGGTGCGGCCATTCCGGGGCAGGGCGGCTCACCGCACGCTGGATTTCGAGCCGCATGAAATCGCACGCGCCCTTGCCATTGCCCATCACGCCCGTCGACGGGCGGAGACTCTTGACGGTGTCGTAAATCCGCTGGGCGGCCTCGACGCTGGTGCGGCGCTTGAAGAGCAGGTAATCGGCAAAGGCCGGATCGGAAAAGTCTTCCCGTCGGGGCAATGCGCGGCCGAACATCTCGGCGAAACCCTCCTGGCAGTTGCTGCAGTGGCAGATGCCGCGGTATCGCCCGCTGTAATCGTAGGGCTGGTAGCCGGTCATGTTGAAAAACGCGCCGTCCAGATCGTAGCGCTCGATGCCCTCGCGCAGGATTCTCAGCGAGTAGTCGCTCGCCCATCCACCGTTGACGCAGGCTTGATAGGTGCCATTGAATTCCTGCGGTTCGCCAGCTTCATTGTGAACGAACCAGTCCGGGTGCGCGTCATAGGCGATCTGCGTGCCCTTCGAGAGGTCGAAGCGACCGATCATCCGAAGGCCCTCACGACGGGCGGCGGACAGCATCTCGCCCGTCAGGTCCTGCCCCTTTTCGAGGTATGGGTTGCGCGCGTGCAGATCGAGCCCGGTCGGATAGAAGGCGAAAATGCCTCCGACGTTGAAGGTTATCGCGCTCGCCCCGAATTCACGCCCTTGCCGTGCCAACGCGCGGGGATCGAGCGAGGCATCGATCAAACGCAGATTGGTCTGTACGATCCGATAGGGCTCTTCCCACCATACGGCTTGTTTAGACACGATCTGATCAATCCTTTGTTCGGGCTGACGGGACCACATTCCTGGCTGGGCACGCCCCATGGACCAGCCATGCTTTGCGGAGCAGGTTCAACTAGGCAATGTAGGCAGGTTGGTCAATTTATTTGACCGACACCCCTCCTGTTGCTAATCGACGTACCGCCTGTGGACGCAGGTCGGCGTGCGTCACGCCCCAGTTTCCGGGGAAGGAAAAGGGGAGTGACGTCGCCTTCCGGCCGTTGTGGCAGGCTTATGCAGGGCCGGGCAAATCGCGGATTCGCAGGGGTAGCGCGCTACACCGCGGGAGGCTCTTTGGCCCGATATGTTCGCCATTTGGGCGCCTCGATTGGTGCCGTTTATGAGTTTACGGCCTTAGGAGCCTCCCGAGATGTCGCTTGCCATGCCTCCCGTATGCTCGGCTACGGTCGCGAACCGCAAGGAAATCGCAGCCGGACTGCGATCGATCGTGCCCGATGGCGTTATCGAGATCGCCGATGAGCTCAAGCCGTACGAATCCGACGGGCTGACCGCCTACCGCCAGCCACCGCTTGTCGTCGTTCTTCCGGAAACGACGGAGCAAGTGTCCCGGGTGCTCGCTTGGTGTCATCGCGAGGGGATAAAGGTCGTGCCGAGGGGGGCGGGGACGTCCCTGTCCGGCGGCGCCCTGCCTCTGGCGGACGGGGTTCTCCTCGGTCTCGCGCGCATGAACAGGGTGCTCGACATCGACTATGTCGATCGCGTCGCCGTGGTCCGGCCCGGCGTGACGAACCTGGCCGTGACAGGCGCCGTTGAAGGGGAGGGCTTCTATTACGCGCCCGACCCGTCGAGCCAGATCGCCTGTACCATCGGCGGTAATGTCGCGGAGAATTCCGGCGGCGTTCATTGCCTCAAGTACGGGCTGACGACGAATAACGTGCTCGGCGTGGAGATGGTGCTGGCCGATGGCGAGATCATTCGCCTGGGTGGTCGGGACCTCGAAGCCGCAGGGCTTGATCTGCTCGGCCTTGTCGTCGGCTCCGAAGGATTGCTGGGAGTGGTCACGGAAGTCACGGTGCGCATCCTTCCCACGCCGGAAACCGCGCGCGCCATCCTGTTGGGGTTCCCCACGACCCGCGCCGCTGGCGATTGCGTGGCGCAGATCATCGGCGAGGGCATCATCCCGGCGGGGATGGAGATGATGGACAAGCCGGCGACGCACGCGGCCGAGGCTTTCGTGAAGGCCGGATACCCTCTCGATGTCGAGGCGCTGCTCATCGTTGAAGTCGATGGCCCGCCCGTCGAGTGCGATATCCTGCTGGAAACCATCGCCGGAATAGCTGCCGCGCACGGAGCAACGACATCGCGCATTTCGCAGAACGAGGAAGAAAGACTCCGCTTCTGGGCCGGACGCAAGGCAGCCTTCCCGGCGGTCGGTCGCCTCGCCCCGGATTATTACTGCATGGACGGCACGATCCCGCGCAAGCGGCTCAGCGAAGTGCTCGAACGCATGGCGGAGCTGTCGCGCCAGTACGGGCTTGGGGTCGCGAACGTCTTTCATGCCGGCGATGGCAACCTGCATCCGCTGATCCTTTATGATGCGAACCAGCCGGGCCAGCTGGAGAAGGCGGAAGCCTTCGGTGCCGACATCCTCAGGATGTGCGTCGAAGTGGGCGGTGTGCTCACCGGCGAGCACGGGGTGGGCGTGGAGAAGCGCGACCTTATGCCGACGATGTTCAACGAAGTGGACCTTGCCCACCAGCAACGGATCAAGTGCGCCTTCGACCCCGAGCTGAAGCTCAATCCGGGCAAAGTCTTTCCCCAGCTCCATCGCTGCGCGGAGCTGGGCCGGATGCACGTTCACAAGGGGCAGGTCCCTTTCCCCGACCTGCCGAGGTTCTGATGCTGTCGCCGGAAACAACTGTTCGCCCCGCCGATGAGGACGAATTGCGCCACCTGGTCGCGGAGGCGGCGGCTTCAGGCGTCCCGCTCGAACCGCGCGGCGGCGGTAGCAAGCAGGACATCGGCAAGCCGGATCGCAGCGCGGCGATTGTCGACCTCTCGGCGTTCGCGGGTGTGATCGATTACGAACCAAGCGAACTCGTGCTCACTGTTCGTCCCGCGACGCGCCTCGGCGATGTGGAAGCGCTGCTCGACGGACATCAACAGATGCTGGCTTTCGAACCCTGGGATCATGGACCGCTGTTCGGCCGGCAGGCGGGCACCGCAACCATCGGCGGGATCGTGGCGGCAGCCGTTGCTGGACCACGCCGGGTTTCCGCCGGGGGCGTGCGCGATCATCTGCTGGGCTTTTCCGCGATCTCCGGGCGCGGCGAAACCTTCAAGGCGGGCGGCAAGGTCGTGAAGAACGTGACGGGATACGATCTGCCGAAAGTTATTTCGGGATCCTGGGGCCAGCTCGCGATCATGACCGAACTCACGCTGAAGGTCGTGCCGAAGCCGCGCGACACTCGCACCATTGCGGTCACCGGTCTCGATCCTGACAAGGCGGTTGCGGCGATGGCACGAGCCATGGGCTCGCGCATGGCACCGTCGGCCGCCGCACACCTTCCGGAGACAGGCGGCACTGGCCCGGTGACTTTGCTGAGACTGGAAGGCTTTCCGCAATCCGTGGATGTACGGGCGGGCCAGCTGGTGGAACTGCTCGACGACGGGAATTCGGTGGAACAGCTCGATCATGCGCTTGCCGGCAGCCTTTGGGCGGGGGTTCGCGAGGCGCGCGAACTGGCGGGATCGGACGTCTTGTGGCGGGTCCATCTTGCGCCATCGCGTGCCCCGGCTTTTGCCCGCGCGCTCGATGCCGAGGGCGCGAGCTGGTGCCTCGACTGGGCTGGGGCTCAAGTCTGGGTGGGCGCCGCGGCCCCGCTCGATGTCCGCGCCCTCGCGAGCGAACATGAGGGGCACGCGATGCTGTTGCGCGCGCCACCGGCGATACTGGAGCAAAGGCCGATACGGCAGCCGGAGGCGCCGGCGGTCGCCGCGCTTTCGGCCCGCGTGAAACAGGCCTTTGATCCGGCCGGTATCCTTTCTCCCTCTCGGTTCGGCTGACGCGCGATGCAAACCCGTTTTACTCCCGAGCAACTGCTCGATCCCGCAACGGCAACGTCCGAAGCTGTAATCCGCAAATGCGTGCACTGCGGCTTCTGCACCGCCACCTGCCCGACCTACGTGCTGCTGGGCGACGAACTCGATAGCCCGCGCGGGCGCATCTACCTGATCAAGGAGATGCTGGAGAACGAACAGGAGCCCTCGGCCGAGGTCGTCAAGCATATCGACCGTTGCCTTTCGTGCCTGTCCTGTATGACGACCTGCCCGTCGGGCGTGAACTACATGCACCTCGTCGACCATGCCCGCGCCTATATCGAGGAGCGGTATCGCCGGCCTGTGCATGAGCGACTGATCCGCTGGACGTTGGCGCAGACGCTGCCATATCCGCGCCGGATGCGGCTGGCGCTGCGGCTCGCAAGGTTGGCGCGCTGGATGGAGCCGGCCTTCGCCCGGACTAGCGCCACCCGTCCGCTTGCCGCGATGCTGCGTCTCGCGCCCTCGCGCCTTCCCGCACCGGGCAAGACCGAATCCGCGCTCGCCGAGGCAGCGCGAAGAGGGCGAGTGATCCTGTTGCAGGGCTGCGCGGAAAACGTGCTTCGGCCGGAGATCCGCGCCGCCACGGTTCGCCTGCTCACCCGCGCCGGGTACGATGTGCAGTTCGCGCCGGGCGAGGGCTGCTGCGGCGCGCTGACCTGGCACCTTGGGCGCGAGCAGGACGGGCTGAGCTCCGCGCGCCGGAATGTCGACGTCTGGCGAAGCGAGTTGGAGAAGGGCCTGGACGCCATCGTGATCACCGCCTCGGGCTGCGGCACGACGATCAAGGATTACGGCCACATGCTGCGCGAGGACCCGGCTTACGCGGAAGATGCCGCAAGGCTCTCGGCGCTGGCGATGGACGTGACCGAACTGCTCGCCAGGGACGGCCTGCCCGCCGCCGCTGACGGGCCGCAGCTGGATGTCGCCTATCTGTCCCCCTGTTCGATGCAGCACGGCCAGCAGATCAGGAAAGAGCCTGTCCAGCTTCTCGAAGCGGCGGGGTACCGCGTTCGCCAGCCGGCCGAAGCGCATCTCTGCTGCGGATCGGCGGGAACGTACAATATCCTCCAGCCGGAAATCGCGGGCCAGCTTGGCGATCGCAAGGCTGCGAACCTCGAACGGCTCTCGCCTTCCGTCATAGCAACCGGCAATATCGGCTGCGCCACGCAGATCGCTTCGCGCGTCGATGTGCCGGTGGTCCACACGGTCGAACTGCTGGACTGGGCGACCGGAGGTCCGATACCGGAAGCACTCGATTCGCAAATCGCAAAACAGGAAACCTGATGATGCCCAGCCTTGCTCTCGAACAAGCCAACACAATCGCCAGCGCCGCTATCGCCAAGGGCCGCGAACTCGGGCTGAAGCCACTGTGCGTTGCCGTGGTGGACGCGGGCGGCCACCTTGTTGCCGTGCAGCGCGAAACGGGCGCATCGAACCTGCGCCCGCAGATCGCCATGGCCAAGGCAACCGGAGCCCTGGGGCTTGGCGTCTCGTCCAGAAAGATCGGGGAAATGGCGGCGGAGCGCCCCACTTTCATCGCGGCCCTGGCCGCCCTTGCCGATGCGGAAATCATCCCTGCCGCCGGCGGCGTCATCCTCTGCATCGAAGGGCAGAAGGTGGGCGCGGTCGGCGTGACCGGTGACACATCGGACAATGACGAGATATGTGCGCTCGCGGGGGCCGCAAGCGCCGGAGTCGAGACAGCCGGATAAGACCGTTCCGGGGCTCGCTCGTCACCCTCGGCCCGGCCTGCCTCCCGTTCAGGCAGCGGGCCTTGCCGGGCTGCAGGGTGGAAACAGTGGACTCTCGATGATGGCGCTGGAGCGAGCGAGCAACTTCCAGCCTCGACTATCGTGTATCCAGGTGAGCAGGGTGACGATGCGGCTCTTGCGTGTTTCGCCACCGGCAAGATTCTTGTCCTGATCGACGGTCACCTTGACGATACCGACATTGCCGACGATCTCGTATGCCGCGTCGGAGAATCCCAGTCCCGCGAAAAAGTTCTTGCCGCCAAGCTGATCGATCACTTGGCGTTTCGTCTGGCTCCGTCCGCTTGCGTGCATGTAATCGAGCCGGTCGTGGAGCAAGGCGCCGAGCGCCTCGGTGTCGCCAGTCAACATCGCGGTGCGCAGACCCTCGACAGCGTTCTCCAACGATGTCTGTCCGGTCGGCGGGTTGCCGGTAGCGCTTGCGGCACCGACCATCGAACCTGCACACACCACCCCCAGCGAAGCCAGCGCGCCGCGCCGGCTGAGCGCTGTAACGATTTTATTCATCGAGAACCTCCGTCATTTCTGCTTCACCCGGGGAACGCCAGTCCTGCCGTCAGATCTTGCACGCCGGATTGTTTGCCTCGGGCAGCGCGATGAAATTGATGCTCGTCGGAGCGACGGTGACCTGATTGCCTTGCATCCGCTGGGGCTTCATTGCAGGCAAGGTGTCGTCTGCCTGCACGGCCAGAAGCTGTCCGTTGAGCAGCACCGTGTTGCTCTGCAGATCGGGCGAGGTCAGCGCATAGACGTCCGCAGGCGCCGTCAGATCGAAACTCACAGCCTGCGCCTGCATGTTGATGGCCAGCAGGGTGACGCCGCCGGGTGTTCCGCGCAGGCAGTGCGCATAGACGTGGAGACCTGGCGCGACGGGGCCGGCATCGAGTATCCTGGTGCCCATCAGGCGCCGCCATAGTACCGCACCCCAGTAGCTGGCATTGGGCTGGAACGTCTTTTCGTCGATCACCCCGTTGCTGCCGCTGATGAGAGCATGTGTGAAGATCGCGTCGAGACCCTGCTTCGCCAGGCGGGCGCTGGTGTCCAGATAGCGGAACGAGTCGAGAAACAGTGGTTGCCAAGCCAGCCCGCCGCAGGCCGCACCGCCGGTTTCGGTCAGCCAGATGGGCGCTCCAGGAGCATGGCTGTCGCGCAACGCCTTCATCGATTGCAGTCGCTTGTCCGGTCGGGCGAGGAATTCCTCGTCGAAGGCCTTGTCCGCAGGGATCGATTGCGGCGAATCGGCAGCAGCACACCGCTGCGACAGCACCGGATAGAAGTGGTAGGAAATGATGTCGAACTCCGGACGAGGGTTCGCGTTGGCGTAATCTTCCGGGGACGGTTTCAGGAGGGTCTCGACACCGGGAATACCTAGCGTGGCGTTTCCTGGCCCTGCCAGCTTGGTCTGGGGAGCGACCTCGGCCATGGTCTTGCTAAAGGTGGCGAAATCGCTTGCAAACTGCGCTTCGCTATATCCCTTTGGAAGCTCGGGATACTCGGGGGCGTTCGGCTCGTTGTAGAGTTCAGCCGCATAGAGGCTGTGACCGATCGATCTGGTATAGGCCATCCACGGGGCGGCCATCCTGGGGGTCCATGCGTGGGAAGCATCGCGTACGCCCTCGCTGATGGTGAACGACGTCACAACCTGCGTGTTGACGGCTTTCGCGAATTCCAGCGCCTCTTTCCACCGCTGCCGTGTCAACACCACCTTGTAGCCCTCGGGCGCCTTGGCCAGCTTCGGCTTGTCGTCATCCTGGAAATAGACGTTGTTGGCGGTTGTACCGCTATAACGCAGGTAAAAGGGGGCCAGTGCAGCCGTGAGGTTGCGCAATCGTCGATTGGTCAGGTCTGTCGCGGCTCGAGGTTCACGCACATCGGCCACGCTGGCGCCGGGCTTGCCATCCATGGCATCGAACGACTTCCACGTGTCCCCGCCCGTCAGGTGCGAAAAGCCGATCTGGAAGGACTGGAAGCGATCGTCCATCTCGCGAACGAACGGCAGCGTGCCCGCGTCGATCGACAGGGCTTCGTCAGCGGCTTGTCGAGATGCGGACCGATCGGCCACTGTCGTCGTGGCACAGCCCGACACCGCTCCAAGCAGGGTCAGAACGAAACCGGCTTTCAACAAGGCTCGCTGGCTCGGAATTGAGTTGCGTTCGGCGGAATCATTCATCACGGTTTCCTTCCTTCGAGCTCGATCGTCACCAGTTGCAGCGCGTTAGGGGTGAGGTCGAACGTCATCTGGTGCCGATCACCCGGCACGATCGTTGTTTCCGAAACCTGCTGGAGGTTGGCGGTCGCCGGATTTGCCCAGTAGTTGCTGATCCGGTCGTCGATCCTGTACTGTTTCCGGATCAGCGGCTTGCCTCGCAGGGCGGCCGGCAGCTGGTTCATATCGAGCGTTACCCGGAATGACTGGCTGTCGGTCAGCTGATAGTTCCAGACAAGCACCGCCGCGCCGGTGTTATCCTTCGTGGCGATCGCGTAAATGCCTTTCCCCGCTTTCAGCGCGTCGGAATCCGCTACGACCCGTTCGTCCTTCAGCTTCGAGAACATCACCATCGCGTTGCCGTAGGGTGTGAAAATGCCGGTCGGCACTTCCTTTTCGTCCTCGCCGGCCTTTACCGCCATCGGCTGGCCATCCCTGGCGCGGGTGATCAACTGGTCCTTGCGCTCTTCGGTCTTGTGGCGAAGCACCCAGTTGAAGGGGATGGTGTGCGGCTGATCGAGGAACCAGTAGATCAGCGAGGGGACACCCACTGCATTGCGCAGATAGTCAGGCCTCGGATCGTTGGCGTTATCGAACGAAGGTCCGGGATAGATCCCGATCTCCGTAAGGAAACTGGGAATGGTCGTGTCGAGGCCCCGGCTGCGAAGCGCGGCTTCGATTTGGGCACGCTGCCCGGAGACCTCGCTCGGATCGCCCTTGTAGAAATGGTAGGCGCGCGGTCCCTCCTCGGCAGGGCCGCCCGAGGTGAACAGCCCATATGCATGATAGGAGATGAAATCGAGCCGCTTGCCGGGGTTGGTATCGGCGGCGTAGTCGTCGAGGAAGGCGTTGAGCCAGTCTTCCTTGAGCGTGGTCAAGGCGGGCCCTCCGACCTCCAGCGGCACGTCCGGCTGAAGCTCGCGGTTAACTTCATTGACCGCTTCATAGTACGGGACGAAATAGTCGTAGAGGTCTTCGGGTTTTACCGCTTTCACCATGTTGTGATCGGGCTCGTTGAAGGCCTCGATGTAGCGCACGGCCGGATAGCGCCGCTTCAGATCGCGCAGGATCGTCTTGATCACCGGCTTGATCTGGGCAGGCGTCTCCCCCCTGTCGCGAACTTGGACTCGCGTATCGAGCGCGACCAGAAGATGGTCGGACAGGCGGCTGAGATCGGCGAGATAATCGTCGACTATGGCGTAATCGTATTCGCCCGTCTGAGGATCATGGATGAGGTGGGTATCGACCCAGACCCGGTAAATCGAGCCATGCAGGCCCTGATCGTTGAAGAAGGCAACATCGGCATCGCGCGCCTGGGGGAAGCTGGTTGGCCGACTGACGTTGTTGAACCGTTCGGGGTGCAGGAATTCCCCTTTCGACCGGGAAAAGTCGACCGAAACGGTCGCCTGCCGGTGAACCGGGTCCACTGACGATCCTGCGGTTGCCGCATCCGGCGAACCCTCCGGAATTGTCGTGCAGCCACTCACTGCCATCGCGACCGCGGCGGCGAATCCCATGACCCTGGTTTGCATCGCACCTCTCTCCGTTTTTTGGCGTCAGCCCACCTGCGTTACCGGCCGAATTCCAGCCAACCGGGATACACCCCCGTCCATCTCCGGTACGAATGCGCGCAGACTGCGTAAATCACTCAGCGAGCAGGTGCCCGATGAGTCAATGGCAGTCTGTTAGGCAAATCGGCCGAAGCGGTCAAATAATCTTACCACTAGCTGCATGTTGGACTAGCAGGATCGTTGAGAATGCGTTAGGCGGTGCCCAAAGGCGTGGAGCAGGCGCCATATGGTTCGTGGTCGACGGTATAATTATCTGGCCATCCGAGACGGGCCGACAGATTATCTGTGAAACTACGAGAGGCAAGGTTTCATGAGCTATTTCAGCGAGTTCAAGATCAACTGGCGCTCGCTCATGGCAACCTTCATCGGGATCGGCACCGGTTCCGCGATCGGCCATTACACGCTCAGCCTTTTCGGGCCGGAACTGATCAACGAATTCGGGTGGTCCAAGGCGGACTATGCGCTGGTCGGTTCGCTGCAGATATTCACGCTGCTGTTTACGCCGTTCGCGGGCCGCTTTACCGACCGGTTCGGTGTGAAGATCGCGGCGTCCATCGGCTTTGCGGCCATGTCGCTCGGGTTCTTTGCGTACAGCATCATGAGCGGCAGCATCGTTGAGTTTTTCGCGATCTGGGTGGTGCAGCACATTTTCGGGGTGCTCTCCACGTCGCTCGTTTTCTCCCGGCTTATCGTCGAACAATTCGACAGGGCGCGCGGCAGCGCACTGGCCCTGCTGATGACAGCGCCTCCCCTAGTCGGTGCGATCATGGCCCCGATCATCGCGGTCGTCATCAATGCCGAAGGCTGGCGAACCGCCTTCGTCATGCTGGGTGTGATTTCCGCGGTCGGCGGGATCATCTGCGTCACGTTCATGGCACGAGCCAAGAAGCGCGGAGACAAGGCCGCGGACGGCAGCCCGATCCTCGACGTTCACCTCAGCCGGCAGGAACTCTGGGCGCTCATGAAGACGCGTACCTTTATGCTGCTCGTAGGCGGTATGGCCCTGATCAACCTGCCTCAGGTCTTCGCGTCGTCGCAGCTCAAGCTCATCGTGCTGGCGCAGGGTATCACCGATCAGCTGGCGACCTGGATGGTCTCGCTTTATGCGATCGGCGTAATCGTCGGTCGTGTAATCTTCGGGTTGGCGCTCGATCGGATCAAGGCCAACTACGTTGCGCTGTTCGCGCTGAGCCTACCGGCGATCGGGTTCGTCATCCTGGCCTCGTCGGTCAGCCTGGTGTGGTTGCTTGCCGGGGCCGTACTCATCATCGGCATCGCGCAGGGTGCGGAAGGAGATATCGGCGGCTATCTCATCTCCCGCCATTTCAGCCTGAAGAACTACAGCCTCATTCTCGGTTTCGTGAAGGCCGGCCTCGATGGCGGCGGGGCGATCGGCGCGCTGATCCTGAGCTTCACCTTGCGTATCAGCGACAGCTATGTGCCATTCCTGATTATCGTTTCGGTATCGACCCTCCTGGGAGCCATTTGCTTCTTCCTCACCGGGCCCGGCCGACAGTACGAGTCTCCATCGGAGCCGATGCTCGCCACAGAAGCAGCCTGAGGTCCGGCGCTCGGCAGGTTGTCGCGCGGGCCGCCCAACCGGCGGCCGCCTCAGCGTACCTGGAAGCGACGTGCCACAGCGCCTTGTCCCTGTTCGACACTTGAAGAACCGGAACCTGGTTTGATCTGCCGAACGCCATGCTTTTCGGCCCGGTAAGGCCTTTCTGCAGTCTATTGCGGGATCGAATACCATGCTGGGCTGTCCTTTCTGACATCTGCCATCCCAATCCGCGGATCGTGTCGTTTCTGTTCACAAGAAAGGGAACTTCGCTCGGGAGGCTCCGTTCGATCTTGAAGGAGTGACTGATGGCAAAGGAGCGCACGCGGGCGCTGAGCGATGTGCTCGACCAGCTGGAGAGCGCGGCGCACGATGACAGCATCACCATAAACGAGGTGGTCGAGAAGCTCGGCCACAGCTCCTTCGCGTCACTCATGCTGATCTTTTCGCTGATCTCCACTTCGCCGGCCAGTGGGATTCCTGGGATCACCGCCGCGGTCGCGGTCATCGTATTCATCCTGGTGGTGCAGATGATCCTCGGCCGCGAGTGCCTGTGGTTGCCTGACTTTATTTCACGACGGAAAATGTCGAGCAAGAAGCTGTGCAAGGGAATTGGATGGCTGGTACGCATCCGATAGCGGTCGCGTTGCTGCGGGGTGGTCGCGCGAGTTAGTGTCGGTGCAAGCTCATTGGCTAGCACCGGATTGCCACGGTTCAGAAGGTCAGGC
>NZ_BMHK01000038.1 GCF_014640675.1 Novosphingobium endophyticum
CCCGATGCTTGGAGCAGGTCCATCCTGACTCCGTGACACCATCAGTGTGAGGGATGACCACCAGCCCATCAATCTGGCTGGTGAGGCAGCCCGTTACCCCATCTAGGGGCTATTCATCTCTCCCAGTCCTGACTGCCATAGGGGGCTGCCGGTTCAGTCCATGAAGCCGCGTTCGTTGGATGCGTCGAACTTGCGCACCCCGGACGTATCGATCCTGTCGCCCCAGGCGCCGAGGACGCCCGTGACGGAAGGTTGCGAAAGGTGCATGGAAAGCGAATCCTGGTCGCGCCAGCGTTCATAGACGAGCACGGTGCCTTCCTCTTCGCTGTCGATCGCGAAGTGATAGTTCAGGCAGCCGTTTTCTTTCAGCGTTGGTTCGACGAGCGCGCGGAGCGTGTTCGCGAGGTCGAACACAAAGTCGGGACTGGTCTTCAGATGTCCGGCAAGGATGATCATTGCCTCACTGTCCTCTCGGTTATGGCCTGAAACGCGATCATTCGCCGCGCAGGTTGGGCTCGGGAACTGTCCCTTGCGACAGGTAGTGCTCGATCCAGCGGTGAAAGTACTGGTTGCCCAGTTCGTTGCGGCCGAAGGTGACGTGATCGGTCGCGCGCGCCTCCAGGCCCTGCTGCACGCGCAGCCCCATAAGGTAGTCCTCCTTCTCGACGACATCGAAGAAGAAGTCGCTCATCTCGTCGAGCGCCTTCAACTCCTCGACGGATTCGGGCGCCTTTGGGAAGATGTAGTTCATCACCGTGACATTGCGATCCGGTGCATCCGCCGGGAAGAGCTGCGCGACCTGACATACCTCAGGTGCCAGAAACATTGCGAAGTTGGGGAACAACATGCGGATGAAATCGTAGTTCAGGTTCTCGCGATCGCCCCACTGATCGCGCGGGAGCCCCTTCAGCGCGACGATGTCATGCTGCGGATAGCCGAGACGGATATGCGGGCCGAACGCTTCGTAGAACGCGCGGTTGGACGGTGTTCGCGGTGTCACCGTTTCGGGATGCGCGGCCTGGAAATGATACCCTTCCAGATAACCGTCGTAGGCGACCTTCCAGTTCGCCCCGCGCAACTCGCGGGACTTGTGGAAGTACCAGCTCTTCAGTTTCAGTGCTTCGAAATCTTCAAGCATCCCCCCGAGAAAAGCCGGCATGTCGATGGGCAGGCCCGGCATGAGGATGACGAAGATCATGCCGGCCACCTCCTGGCAAGGCAGTTCGGTCAGCCCGAGCGTGCTCTTGTCGACCTCGCCGAAGATGCTCGCTTCGGCAATGCCCAAGAGCCGCCCGTCAGTGGCATAAGTCCAGCCGTGGTAGGGGCAGGAAAAGGCCCGGCAATTGCCCTTGCCGCCATTTTCCTGCTCGTCGACCAGCTTCATTGCGCGGTGCTTGCAAACATTGAGGAAGGCACGGGCGTGCCCGTCCTGTCCGCGCGTGATGAGGACCGGCAGGTTCATCGGTGCCATGGCCTTGAAGTCGCCGGGTTCGGGCAGTTCGATGGTGAAGGCCAGCATCAGCGGCAGCCGTTTGAAGATCAGGTCGATCTCCTCCTGCCAACGCTGTGCATCAAGATAATCGGCGATCGGTACGTGCATGATCGAGCCGGTCTGGTCTGTGGTTCTGGTCTCGACGAAGTGCAGCAGGCGTTCCGCCGCATCGCCATAAGCCTCGCGCATCGCTGTCATCGTGCTCTCCCGGTATGGACAAGGCCCCGTCGCTGCGGGGCCTTGGGGACTCTCGTGTTACCAGGCGGGGGCGTCACCCTGCGGGACGGCGGGACCGGTCAGCCAGTCGCCAGTGATGCCGATGCTGATTGCGGTGCCCTTGTCGACCACGGTGCCGGGATCGGGGGCCTGGAACATGATGCGGCCGGGAGCCCAGACCGAACCGATGATTTCTTCTTCGTCACCGGACAGCTTCAAACCAGCCGCTTCGCACATTTCCTGGGCGCGCTCGCGGGTCTGACCGCGAACTTCGGGGACATAGGCCTTGGCCGGCTCGTTATGGAATTTCAGGACGCGGGCCTTTTCCTTTTCGGCTTCGTGGGCGGCCAGCTTTTCGTCGAATTCGGGGCCGTGGTAATCGATCTCCCAGTCGAACGAGAGCATGTTTTCGAGAATGTCGGGGAGGAAGGGCGTCATGCGCAGATGGGCCCAGTGCGACATGTAGCGTTCCATTGCTTCATAGCTGTCGATGTCGCAGCAATTTGCGAAATCAAAATCGCCCGAGTGAAAGCGCGTCTTCACGCACATGCCGTGATTGTAGTCGCGTACCTCGCGATTGAGGTGGGACAACTTCTTCACTTCTTCGATGAAGGTGTCGATTTTCTTGGGATCTGCGTCCTTCTTGAACTTAAGCATCACGACGTGACGGATCATCGCATTCTCCCATGTCTCGTACGGTTTGCGTTCCGGCCGGGAATCGGCAAGTGCCGCCGCACATTTCCGGGAGAGACTAGCACGCTATTTTTATATGACGCCTGTCACAAGAAATAGGAGGTCAGGATTTCGAGCCTACACCAAGGTCGGAAAGCTCTCCCGCCAGGACGGCATGCATCCGTTCCTCGGTCCAGTCATCGGGGGCGAAGCAGGCTTCGAGACCGATCCCGGCAACCGTCGCGAGGAGACGGCGGGCAGCCACTTCCATGGCTGGGGTGCCGGCATCCGTACCGAGGCTGGCAGCGAGCATGGAGCGATAAAGGGCAAGGCTGTCCTCTGCCGCACGCCGGCGTTCCTCGAGATAATCGGGTTCGAGGTGGGCGCGTGACCAGAACGCTAACCAGACGCGCCAGTTTCGTCGGGACGGTTCGTCAACGGGCAGAATAGCGTCGAAGCACCTGAGCAAAGGCAGCCTCCTCTCGTGCGCCGCCACCAGCCGGTCGCGTGCCCGTTCGTTAGCGACCTGATAGATCTTGAAGAGCAGTTCGTTCTTATTGCGAAAGTAGTGGGAAACAATTGACGTGCTGCAGCCATTGGCGGCTGCTATTTCGCGAAACGTCAGGGCTTCGATGCCCTCGTCGGCCACCAGGTCGAACGCTATCGCAACGACCTGCGCACGGCGTTCTTTCTTGTCTACTACGATCGGCATGCCTGCCTCACTTCTTTCAAGAGCCCGAACGCATTCAATCTTCTGTGAGCGACGACAGGTCGGTCATCTGCGAGCAGCTTGCCGCCTGCATTGCCGGTCCGCGCTATCCTTCGCGGGTAGCCAAAGCAATCGGATCGGGCCCGCTGTCCGATACCCCGACCCGGGTGTCATCGTCCGGAGCAGGTCGCTTCCATAGCAAGGCGGGCCAGCTCGGGAAAAGCCCCGGCCCGTTCCCTGGCCTGCGCATTCGAAGCGGTGCCGCGGATCACCCGGCCCTTGATGCCGTGGAAGATCGCGGCGAGGCGAAAGAAATTGAAGGCTGTGCAGTACTGGTAGGCCGGCATGGCTTCGCGGCCAGTGCGGCGGCAGTAGGACGCAACGTAGGCCGCTTCACTCGGGATACCGAGCGTTTCGATTTCGACACCGCGCAGCCCGGCAACGATATGAGGTGGCATGCGGTACATCATCGCGTGATAGGCGAAGTCCGCCAAAGGGTGGCCCAGCGTCGAAAGTTCCCAGTCGAGCACGGCCAGAACGCGCGGCTCGTCGGGTGCGAAGATTATGTTGTCGATGCGGAAGTCGCCGTGGATGACGCTCGATGCGCCGTCGTCCTCGGGCATGTTCGCCTCGAGCCATTCGATTACCGCGTCCATGTCAGGATTGCGGCCCGCCTCCTTGTCCTCGCGGTACTGTTTCGACCAGCGGCCGACCTGGCGGGCAAAGTAATTGCCGGGCTTGCCATAGTCGCCCAGCCCGATCGCCTCCGGATCGTAGGAATGGAGCTGCGCGATGGTGGCGTTCATGGCATCGTAGATCGCGGCGCGCGCCTCCTGCGAGACGCCGGGCACGGCCGCATCCCAGAAAATGCGACCCTCGACCATTTCCATGACGTAGAACCAGGTGCCAATCACGGTTTCATCGGTACACAGGCCATGCACCCTGGCGACCGGAAAACCCGCCGCGTAAAGCGCGGAGAGAGCCTTCGCCTCGCGCTCCACGGCATGCGCCCCTTTCAGAATCTGCCCCGGCGGCTTGCGGCGCAGCACGTAAGCGCGCGAGGGCGTGAGCAGCTTGTAGGTCGGATTGGACTGGCCGCCCTTGAACTGCTCGACTGCGAGCGGCCCCTCGTAGCCCTCGACATGGGCCTTGAGCCAGGCAGACAAGGCGCCCTCATCGAAGGCATAGCCCTCGCGAACCGCGGTCGTCCCGGTATTGGCCTCGACGAAGCCGGTCATGCGCTCGCGGCTGCCTTCAGCGCCTCCCGGGACTGCTTCCACTCGCGCTTGATCTTCCTGGCGAGCGACCATTTGTGGACTTCCGTCGGGCCGTCGTAGATGCGGAATGCGCGCACTTCGCGGAAGACCTGCTCGACAATGGTGCGGTCGGTCACACCGGTGCCGCCCATCACCTGGATGCAGTTGTCGGCGATCTTCATCAATGCCTCGGACACGGAAACCTTGGCTATCGAACTTTCGGCGGTTCCGAGCGAACCGGTATCCAGCACCGAGGCGCACCAGTCTATCATCAGTTCGCACTGTTTGATGAGGATCGCGTTCTCCGCGAGCATGAAGCCCACGCCCTCGTGGTCGATCAGCGTCTTGCCGAAGGCCTCGCGGCGGCACCCATAGTCGGTGGCGATCTCCTGCGCGCGGATGCAGGCGCCCAGCCAGCGCATGCAGTGCGACAGGCGGGCGGGGGAGAGCCGGATCTGCGCGTACCTGAAGCCCTCGCCGGGCGCGCCCAGCATCTGGCCGGCGGGAATGCGCAGGTCCCTGATGGTCAACGTCGCGTGGCCGCCGGGCATCGAAGTATCGATGGTATTGGGCACCTCGTCGATCACGATCGCCGGATCGGGCAGGTCGACCAGGAACATGCAGGCTCCGCCCCTGCTCTGTTCCTCCTCGGAAGCGGCCATGACGATGCCCATCATCGCCCCCTTCGCGCCGGTGATGAAAGTCTTGCGGCCGTTGACGACCCAATGATCGCCATCCTTGCGGCAGGTTGTCTTCATCATCGAGGGATCGGACCCGGCGCCGCCCCAATTGGCAGGTTCGGTCATGAAGAAGGCCGATCGGCCCTTGCCCTCGATCAGCGGCTGGAGGAACCGCTCCTTGAGTTCGGGTGAGCCGACATGACCGATCAGGTACATGTTGCCCTCATCGGGCGCCATGGTGTTGCAGGCGAGCGGGCCGAGCGGCGAAAGGCCCGACCTGATCAGAACCACGGCCGTCTCGCGCTGGGTGAGGTGCGAACCGTCGGCCTTTATATGCGGCGTGAGCACACCGGCGGCGCGCGCCTTGTCGCGCATTTCCATCACGAGTTCGTCGGTCGGCGCGCCGTGATGGTCGCGCCGCAGGTCCTTCTCGTAGGGAACCACGATATCGCGCACGAAAGCTTCGACCTTCGCCGCCATATCGAGCGCATATTGCGAGGTCCCGGTCACTACTGCAGCACCCGGACCGGATCGCTGCCGTCCCAGTCGCGCGCGGCGTCCTTCATCATCTGGAACAGCCCCTCGGAACCGGCCATCGGTTGCAGGTATTCGATCACGAACCCCGGACCCTGGCCGGGATCGACGTAGATCACTTCGCCATCATCGCCGACCTTGCCTTCAACGATCACTTCGGCCCCGGCCTCGGCGCAGGCCTTGCGGGCCTCGGTGATGTCTTCAACGAAGACACAGACGTGGTGCAGCCTGTCGCGCACCGCATATTCGCCGGCATACAGCGAAGGCGCATCGCTGTCGGTCTTGATGAGTTCGATCTGGATGTCGCCCCAATAGCCGATTGCCATCGAGAAGACCGCATCAGTCGGTTGGCCCTTGTACTTCATCTCGCCGAGGCGGACGTCGTTGAGCACGAAGAACGGGCCGACGCCGAGCGTCTCGATCCAATAGGTCATCGCCGCATCGAAATCGGTTGGGAAATAGGCGAGCTGGATGACGTCCCCCAGCTTCTTCAGCGGCCCCGGAGTTGCGGGATTGGTCATAATGCGTCCTTTCAGGCGAAGATGCCTTCCGGCTCCTCGATAAGGGTCTTGAGCGTCTGCAGGAACTGAGCGCCCGCCGCGCCGTCGATGGCGCGGTGATCGACCGAGAGGGTGAAGCAGATGCGGGTCTCGGAGGCCCACCCTCCGGAAGCGGCCTCGACCGGCTGGCGCGATGCGGCACCCACGGCGAGGATCGCGCCCTGCGGCGGGTTGATGATCGCATCGAAGTTCTCGATGCCGAACATGCCGAGGTTGGAGACCGAGAACGTGCCACCCTCCATATCCTCCATGCCGAGACGGCCGGCCTGCGCCTTGTCGATCAACCGGCGGGTCTCGGCCGCGAGCTGGTCGATGCGCATCAGGTTGGCCTGGCGTACAACCGGGGTAACGAGACCCTTGGGACTCGCCACCGCCATCGAGACGTCGGCATGCGGGAAGCGATAGATCTCCGTCCCATGAACCTGCACGTTGACGTCCCGATGTTTTGCCAGTGCCATGGCCGAAGCCTTGACGATCCAGTCGTTGACCGAAGCCTTGCAACCCAGAACGAGATTGGCCGCCTTGCGCAATTCCATGAGCTTGTCGGCACGGGCCGACATGCGTAGGTAGAAGTGCGGTATCTCCTGTTTGGCGGCCGTGAGGCGCCCGGCGACGATCTTGCGGATGCGGTCGAAGGGCACGACTTCGGGCCGGTTCTCGCCTGCCACGAACTCGGGCGCGGCACTACCGCCTGCGGTCGAAGGCTTCGCGGCGAGTGCGAGCACGTCCGCCTTGGAGATGCGACCGCGAGCACCCGTACCGGTCACACCGGCCAGCGAAATTCCCTGCAGCGCAGCAATGCGGCGGGCGAGCGGCGAGGCAATGACCTTGGGATCGTCCTCGATGACCGCGACCAACCCTCTGAGCGCCGGCGAGGCAGGGCCGCGCAGGGCCATCACCACGTCCTGATGCGTGATCCGGCCGCCCCGGCCCGATCCCACGATCCCGGAGATGTCAAAGCCTTCCTCTTCCGCGAGGCGCAGCGCCACGGGGCTGATCGGACGATTGGTTTCGATCCTGACGCGCTCTTTCCCGTGCGCAGCCGCCGGGGCTGCGGTAGCAGGTTCGGGCGCGGCGGCCTTGGCCCTCGAAGCGCCTTGGGCGACGCCGCCGTCGGCGGGCCTGAAGCCGGCGATGAAGGCATCAATCTCGGCGTCGGAATGGCTGCCGTCATCGAAGACCGCGAGCAGTGCGCCAACGGGCTCCGCCTCGCTGCCGCTGCCAACGACGATCCGGCGTACGGTTGCGTCATATTCGGCATCGACCTCGTTGGTGATCTTGGCGGTCTCGATCAGGCACAGCGTCTGGCCGCGCCTGAAGCTTTCGCCTTCTTTGACCATCCATTCGGCGATGGTGCCCTCGGTCATCTCGATGCCCCACTTGGGCATCGTGAAGGCGCGGATACGGCTCATGGTCCTGCCCCCTTCACCGGTATTCCAGCGTCTTGCGCGCGGCCGCGGCAATCTTCGCGGGGCTGGGCAGATAGGCGCTTTCCAGTTCGCGGGCGAACGGCACCGGCGTATGCGGCGCGGTCACCATCTCGATCGGGGCCTTGAGGCTGGCGAAGGCCTTCTGCGCCACGAGCGCGGAAATGTCGGTCGCCAGCGAGCAGCGCGGCGGAGCCTCGTCGACGACGACGAGACGGCCCGTCACTTCGACGGAATCGAAAATGGCCTCCTCATCGAGCGGCGAAGTCGTGCGCAAGTCGATGACGTCGCAGCCGATGCCGTCCTGCGCAAGATCGTCGGCTGCGGTCTCGGCATAGCCTACCATCATGCCGGTGGCGACGATGGTTACGTCCTCGCCGGCACGGGCGAGGCGCGCATGGCCGAAGCGCACCAGGAAATCCGGATCGTCGGGCACCTCACCCGTCATGGAGTAGAGGAACTTGTGTTCGAGGAAGACCACCGGATCATCGTCGCGGATCGCCTGGCGCAGCAGACCGCAGGCATCGGCGGGAGTCACCGGCATGACCACCTTGAGACCGGGCATGTTGGTGACGAACTGGTGGATCATCTGGCTATGCTGGGCGGCGGCGTTGTAACCTGCGCCGCAAGGCATGCGGATCACCACCGGGCAGACCGACTTTCCGCCGAACATGTAGCGGAACTTGGCGATCTGGTTCCAGAGCTGGTCCATGGACACGCCGATGAAATCAGCGAACATGATCTCCGCCACGGGACGCTTGCCGGCCAGGGCAAGACCGCCCGCGGCGCCCATGATCGCGCTTTCCGAGATGGGCGTGTCGATCACCCGGTCGGGCCCAAAGGCTTCATAGAAGCCGGTCGAGGTCGACCAGATGCCGCCGATCGCCTCGGGACCGCCGGCCGTTCCCATGCCGCCGACGACGTCCTCGCCGAGGACGACGACACGCTGGTCGCGCTGCATCTCCTGGAAGATCGTGTTGCGAATGGCGTCGCGATACATCAATTTTGCCATGCCTGCGCTCCCGCCGTTCAGTAGCTGATGTAGACATTGTCGAGGACGTTCTCGGCCTTCGGACGGGCGGCGCTGCGCGATGCCTGGACCGCGTTCTCAATGGCGTCGAGCGCTTCAGCGTCGAGCCTGTCGAGATCTGCGTCGGTGAGCAGTTTGGCGCCGGTCACGCTGTCGCGAAACTTCCGGATGCAGTCGCGGGTCTCGCGGATGCGGTCAATTTCGCCCTCCCCCCGATAGCGCTGCGGGTCGCCTTCGAAATGGCCGAAGAAACGTTCGGTGTCGAACTCGACGGCAGCCGGGCCATTGCCGGGCGTGCGCACATATTCGAGCATTTCGCGCATGCAGTCATGCACCGCGAAAAAGTCCGTTCCGTCAGCGCGCCAGACTTTCATACCGAAAGCTTCGGCACGGCTGGCGATGTCCCTGCTGGTGCCGACCGCATAGGCATCACCGGTGTGCTCGGAATAGTGGTTGTTCTCGAAGACGAAGATCGCCGGTGCCCTCGTGACGGCGGCGAGGTTCATCGCCTCGAACGTCGTGCCTTGGTTGCAGGCACCGTCGCCCGAGAAGGCGATCGACACGGCAAGCCGGCCGTTCGCATCCGGGCCGTCGATCTTGCTGGAAAGCGCCGCGCCCACCGCGATCGGCGCGCCGCCGCCGACGATGCCGTTGGCACCGAGCATGCCCTTGTCGATGTCGGCAATGTGCATCGAGCCGCCCTTGCCGTTGCACAGGCCTTCCTGGCTGCCCCAGATTTCTTTCATCATGCCGTCCACCTCGCAGCCCTTGGCAAGGCAGTGCCCGTGACCGCGATGGGTTGAAACGATCTTGTCGACCACGCTCAGATGCTCGCAGACACCCACGGCAACCGCTTCCTGACCGCAATAGAGGTGCGTGAAGCCGGCGATCTCGCCAGACTGGATCTCCTCGTGGAGGCGCTCCTCGAATTCGCGGATCAGCTTCATCTGCCGATAGGCACGGGTCAGCGCCTCGCGGTTGAGCTGCATGTGGGCATCCTCTCCTTTTCGCGGCGCGCGAGGCATCACAGGCCCAGCACCGACTTGGCAATGATCGTGCTCTGCACTTCGTTGGTGCCGCCGAAGATGGTCCAGGCGCGGCTGTTGAGATAGCGCGGGGCGGCGAGTTGCGCGCCATTCGAATGGATCGGCTCGGGCGCGGTCTCTCCATAGAGCGGGCGGGTCATGTCGAGCTGGAGGCCGGCAGGACCGTAGAGATCGACCGCGAGCAGGTCGATCTCCTGCCGCAGGTTCGAAGCGAGCAGCTTGGTGAGCGAGGTCTGCGGGCCGGGCTTCCTCCCCTTGGCGATCTCCGACATGATCTTCAGTTCGATCATCTCAAGCGCTTCGACGCCGAGGCGCGCGCGGGCCACGCGGCGACGCCATTCAACCTGATCCGCAAGCTTGCCCCCCCGGCCGTCGCCCTCTTCCCGCGCGGCCCTTTCGACCTGATCGAGATCGTAGCCGAGCTTGGGTGCATGGCAAGAACCGCCGCGCTCGTTTTCAAGCAGGAACTTGGCAATGGTCCAGCCCTGTCCTTCCTCGCCGACGAGATTCGCAGCCGGAACGACGACGTTCTCGAGGAAGACCTGATTGACTTCGTGGTCACCCGCCACGGTCAGGATCGGCCGCACCGAGACTCCCGGCGTATCGAGGTCGATCAGCAGGAAGGAAATTCCCGCCTGCTTCTTCACATCGGGGTTCGTACGCACGAGCGTGAACATGCGGTTCGCGTGGTGCGCATGGGTGGTCCAGATTTTGGAACCGTTGACGACGTAGTTGTCACCCCCATCATCAGCTTTGGCGCGCACAGCGCGGGTCTTCAGGCCGGCAAGGTCGGAACCGGCACCCGGCTCGGAGAAACCCTGGCACCAGTAGTCTTCGCCGGAGAGGATGCGCGGCAGGTAGAATGCTTTCTGTGCCTCGTTGCCGAAAGTCCAGATCACAGGGGCCAGCAGCTTGAGGCCAAGCACGGTCAGGTTCGGCGCGCCGGCAAGCGCGCATTCCTTCTCGAACAGGTAGCGCTGGAGCGGCGTCCAGCCGGTGCCGCCGTATTCCTTGGGCCACTGGTAGCCCAGCCAGCCCCTCTCGTTCAGAACTGCATTCCAGACCTGCCCGATCTCGGGCTCGACGAAAACCGAAGGCGTCGCCGCCGCACCGGCCTTGACGGCGTCGGGAAGGTTGTCGCGCAGGAAGGCGCGGACCTCTTCGCGGAATGCGGCGTCTTCGGGTGAAAGATCGATATCCATTCAGCGTTCCAGAATCGTCACGGCCGAGACACCGGGAGCGCCATAGACGTGACTGTAGGCCGTCCTGGGATTCCCCGGAACCTGACGGCCGCCCCCATCCCCCCGGAGCTGCACGACGTTTTCATAAACCTGCCTGAGACCGGAGGCGCCGATCGGCTCGCCGCAAGCAAGGCAGCCGCCGTCGGTGTTGACCGGCAGGGCGCCACCGATCTCGGTGCGTCCTTCGGACAGCCATTGCTCCTGCTCGCCGTCGGCGCAGAAGCCGTTCTCGGCCATGTGCATGATCTCCGCCCCGGCTTCAGTGTCCTGAAGCTGCGCCACGGAGATGTCCCGCGGACCGATCCCGGCAAGGCGGAAGGCATCGGCCGAGGCAATTCGCGAGGCGGTGCCGCGCGGCTTGCTGTCGTCTTCGACCACGTCGAGCGAAGGCGCGAAGACCTCGAACGAATGTGCCGGACGCGTACGCATGGTCGCGGCCTTGAGACGAATCAGAGGCTTGCCCAGTTCACGCGCCTTCTTCTCACTGGCGAGGATCAGCGCCACACCGCCCTCTGCCGGCGAGCAGAACATGTATTTGGTGTAGGGATCGCTCACCAGCGGCGCGTCCAGGATGTCAGCGAGCGAGACCGGATGGCGACGCCAGGCGTGCGGCGCATGGACGCCATTGCGAAATGCTTTTTCGGCGACCCGGCCCAGTGCCAGCGGGGAGATGCCGAACATATGCATGTAGCGCATGATCTTGGCCGCGAAGAACTGCGTCGTGACCATATTGCCCATCTCGCCGTACCAGTCCGGCAGGTTGTATTCGCCCGGCAGCGCATTGAACGCGCCGCGCGGATGCTTGTCGAAGCCGACCGCAAGGCCCAGTTCGAACTCGCCAGACTTGATCGCCATCTGCGCGGAGAACAGCGCCGAGCCGCCCGCAGCGCAGCCGTTGCGGACATTGATGAACTGGACCCCGGTCAGGCCAAGGCGGTCGACCATGGTATCGGGGTTCCCGGCCGCATCCGAACTCCCGTAGACGAACTGAATCTGCGGCCAGTCGATACTTGCGTCGGCCAGCGCCTGCCGGACAGCGTAGACGCCCTGGTCCAGGCCCGAGACACCATCGGTGCGGCCGAACTTGTGGATGCCAATGCCGACAATGCACACGTCGCTCATACCGCGTGTCCTGCCGGCGCAAAGGCGGGAATCAGAACCGGATCGGCTGCATCCGGGTCGAGCGGGGCCTGGACGAGCCGCAGCGACATGCCGATTGCCACATCCTCGAATGCAACGTCCACCAGCCGCGCCTCGACGATCGTTTCGCCCGGTAGCTCGACATAGGCCACGACCCAGGGGCTGAACGCTTCGGGTCCCGCATAAGGCGGCGTCTTGGGGCGAAAGCGCTGGATCGTGTAAGACCAGAGCTTGCCCTCACGGCCGAGCGGCACCGCCTCATGACCCGCAGGACACGGAAAAACGATTCGCCCGGTTTCCCGATCGCGTCCCCCCACCAGTCTTGGCGGGGTTTCTTCCGTGAAAAGGCCTTCGGCAATAGCGCGCATCTTGCTCCCATTCCGGTATTCGATTCCGGTGCATGAACCGTTTAGGCCCTCGTGTACCGCCTTTCCGACTCATCAAAACGCTAGGGTAGCCTTTCAGTTAGTTCGTGCGACCGATGGGACCGGGAGACGGACATGCAGGAAGCCTGGGATTACATCATTGTCGGGGCCGGCTCCGCCGGGTGCGTCATGGCCGAGCGGCTCAGCGCCGACGGTCGATCGCGCGTGCTGGTGCTGGAGGCTGGCGGAGAGAACGACAGCTTCTGGGTCACTCTGCCTAAGGGCGTAGCCAAACTCGTGCAGAAGCCGGAGCACTTATGGGCCTACCCGGTCAGCCAGCCGCGCGAGGAAGGCGGCCCGCTCGGCGAAGTCTGGATTCGCGGCAAGGGCCTGGGCGGCTCGTCCTCGATCAACGGGATGATTTGGAGCCGGGGCGAACCGGCCGACTATGACGCTTGGGAGAGCGAGGCCGGAGCCACAGGCTGGAACGGCGAGAGCATGACCGCCGCCTTCCTCGAGCTGGAAGACCACGCCGCAGGCCCGTCACAGACGCGCGGTTCGGGCGGGCTCGTCCATGTCGATCCGGCCTGCTACACTTATCCCCTCGCCGACCGCATGATCGAAGCAGGCGAGGCGCTGGGCCTGAAGCGTGTGGACGATCTCAATGGCACCACCGGCCCGCGCGTCGGCCTGTTCAGCCACAACGTCCGCAAGGGCAGGCGCGAATCCGCAGCCCGCACTTATCTCGCTGTCGCCCGAAAGCGCGCCAACGTGACGGTCGTCACAGGTGCCATGGCGAACCGCATAGTCTTCAACGGCAGGCGGGCGGTCGCAGTCGAGGCGACAGTGAGGGGCCAGTCATGCCGCTTCGGGTGCTCGGGCGAGATCGTCGTCTCGACGGGAGCCATGGAAAGCCCGCTGCTGCTACAACGTTCAGGTATCGGAGATGCTGTTCGCCTCAAAGCCGCGGGGATTCCGGTCGTCGCCCATTCGCCCGACGTGGGCGAGCGGATGATCGAACATCTCTCGATCTCCATCCCCTATCGGCTCGAGAAGGGGCGCGGCACCAACAGAAGTTTCTTCGGCATTGGCGCGGCCATGGCGATGCTGCGCTATCTCGTGCGCCACGACGGGATCATGGCCACCGGCCCGTTCGAGGTCGGCGCCTTCCTCAATGTGGCTCACCCCGACGGTCGCACCGACGCACAGCTTTACCTTGGCGGCTACACCTTCCGGGTCGGTCACGACAACGATCCCGTCCCCCTCGACAAGATCGACCCGAAGCCGGGCGTAACGATCTACGGCCAGCTCCTGCGCCTCACCAGCGAAAGCTCGGTTCGCGCGACCGGACTGTCGCCATCGGATTCGCCGGAAATCCGGCACAACTTCTTGTCGACCGGACATGATCGCGAATCCGCCATCGCGCTGGTCAGGGTCATGCGTGCCTATATGGCCTCATCCCCGCTGGGCGACATGGTCGGCACGGAACTGGTCCCCGGACCGCATGTGGAGAGCGATGAAGACCTGCTCGCCGCCTTCCGCCGCCTCTCCACTTGCGGCCTCCACGCGATCCGCTCCTGCCGCATGGGAGGCGATCCGGAGGCCGTGGTCGACCCGCGCCTGCGCGTAAACGGCGTTCAGGGCGTGCGCATCGCCGATTGTTCGGTCATTCCCTGGCACGTCACCGGCAATACCAATGCCCCGGCCATGGCTGTCGGACTGCGGGGCGCGAAGCTTATTCTGGATGACAGAGGGGCTGAGCCCCTTTGGTCTCAGTTCTGTAGCGAGATATAGCCGAGCTGGGCTGCCTTGAAGACGGTCTGGCTGCGGTTCACGGCATTGAGCTTGGTCGCGGCATTGTGAAGGTGAAAGCGGACGGTGGCACGGCTGCGCGACATGATCATGCTGATTTCGAGATCGGTCTTGCCGATGGCGGCCCAGCGCAAGCATTCGACTTCGCGCTTCGACAAACGCGATTGCGGCGGCAGTGCCTGGGTCGAGCCCATGATCTGGACATAGGTCGCGATAAAGGTCCGCGCATAGAGGCCGAAAGCATCGGAGTAGAGTCTGAACTCCTCCGAGAGATCGGTCTTGTCCTTATCGAGCGGATTGAAGCTTACCGCACCGATCTGACCGAACGGCAAATGCACGGGCACCGCGATCGCGGCGCGCGTCATCGCCCGCTGCTCGAAGTTCGTGATATTGATCGAATCCAGGTAGGAATTGTGGTCGAAGGTGCGAAACCCCTCCGCGTTGGCCCAGAACGGCTGGCTTTCGAAACGGCACGCTGTCGTCAGCGGGGAATCGAGCGCGATGCGCGAATTGCGCCACCAGCCGCGATCGTCGTCACCCCAGCCGAACACGGCCGTGGCCAGCATGTTGCCCTCGGCATCGACCGGAGTGCGCTTGTCGGCGATATCATGCGCCGGGGCCGCGCGCATGCCGCAATCCATCGCGATCCTGTGCAATGCCTCGGCAGCGGGCCGGATGCCTTCGGGGGACGTCACCCTCACCGCATCAATGTTCTCTTGTGACAACAGGTTCATGTTTTCCCCTCGCCCCTTCTTACCGCGCCGATACGACCTGCACAATCGCCGCGCGGCCTCGAAACGGCCCTTCATGCCTAGTCTTTTGCGCAGCGCAACGCCCGGCTTGGTTGATGTTACAGCCGCCTGACAAACAGGGAGCGGACAGTGAATTTCGAACTCAGCGAAGACGAGGAATTGCTCAAGGCGCTGACCGAGCGCTTCGTCGCGGACCACTACGATCACGATAGCCGTCGCATATATCTTGGCGAGTCGAACGGCTTTTCGAGCAAAAACTGGCATCTGCTCGGCGAGCTTGGGCTGATTGCCGCGCCCTTCCCGGAGGAAGTTGGCGGCCTCGGACTCGATGCAACTGGCATTGCCACCATTTTCGAAGCGCTGGGACGAGGTCTCGTCGTCGAACCGCTGGCGGAGAACGTCGTTATGGCCGGCCGGCTCTTCGCGCTGACCGCACCGGCTGCGCTCCGGGACGCCTGGCTCGAAGCGCTCATCACCGGGCGGAAGCGCGTTGCCCTTGCCCATGCGGAAACCGGAGCGCGCGACGGTCTCGTCTGGATCGAGACACAGGCGCGGGCCGTTGGCGAGGCCTACCGTCTCTCCGGCTCTAAGCCCTATTGCATCGCTGGCGGCGGTGCCGACGGCTACGTGGTCTCGGCGAGGCTGTCCGGTAATCCCGGCGAGGCTGAAGGCATTGGTCTGTACTTCATTGACGCCGATGCCGGCGGCCTCTCGTCGCGCAAGTGGCACATGGCCGACGGCAGCGTGGCAGCAGCACTCACGTTCGAGAACGTCTCTGCGACGCGCCTCGACGGCGGCCTCGATGCGCTGGCGGAGACCGGGCAGATCGCCGCCCTGGCCCGCAGCGCGGAAGCATTGGGGATAATGGAGCGCATATTCCAAGAAACTCTCGACTACTTGCGCACGCGCGACCAGTTCGATGCGCCGCTCGGCTCCTTCCAGGCGATCCAGCACCGCATGGTCGCGCAATATGCCGTGATCGAACGGAGCCGGGCACTGCTCAACCTGGCGCTCGTTTCCTGGGGCACCGCGGATTTCGCGCGCAACGTCCAGGGTGCCCGCGCTTTCATCGCCGATGCCTCGGTGACGCTTGGGCACGAGATGATCCAGTTCCACGGCGGCATGGGCGTAACCGACGAACTGGCCATCGGTGGCGGTCACAAGCGGCTGCTCGTGCTCTCGCGCTGGCCCGAGCCGCCGCTCGCCTCGCTCGACCGCTATGCCGGGCTGCTGAATTAGGCCGGCTCGCGCGCCTTGATCCAGGCAATGCCGCGACGAAGCAGGTCATGGAATACAGGCAGGTCCCATGCGCAGCGGTCGACCGTCGGCCACCAGTCGAGCATCGGCTGGAGGTCGTAGTGCCCCCGGCAGTGCCCGAGCGTGTTGTAGAGCACTGCGCCCTTGCCGTTCCGCTTGATGTACATGACCGGATGAATGCCGGGCGCATCGGCCGCTTCGACGAAGCCGGTGCCTTCCTCGGTGCACTCGGTTTCGAGCAGGACGTGCAGGTCGCCGTGCTTTTCCATGTGATAGAGTTCGTCGGTCGTCTCGAACGGCTCGATGCCCTCGACCAGCGGGTGCGAGGGATCGGCGACTGTCACCCTGTAGGGCGCGATCGGCGGGTGCGAGAGGAACTGTGTGCCGAGCAGGTCCATCATGAGCGGCGCCCATCGCGGCGCATCCCAAAGTCCATTTTCGAGCAGGCGCAGCACCGAGTTGCTCCCGTGCAAGGCATACCAGCGGCCGCCTGCGGCAAGCCAGTCACGCAGGACTTCCTGAGCGGCCAACGAAGGCGTGACGTCGCAGGTGTAGGTGATGAGGACGTCCGCCTCGCGGATGGCGTCGAGCTTCTCGTAGTCCTCAAACACGCGGGTGCGAACACGCGGGTCCTCGGCAAGCAGCTTGAGCAGTTCGAGGCGGGCGAAGTCCATGTCGTGCCAGACCCCGCCGCAGATGAGCACGCAGTCAATCCGGGGCGGATGGGCCTCGTCGGCGGTCGTCTCGCTCATGGCCTTACGCTTCCTTCGACCCGCCGAGTTCACCGTTGATGTACTTCATCATCGTGTCCTGGAACTGGCGGATGCGGATCTCCTGGTAATTGCCGAGGTTGACCTTGCCATTCTTCGAGGCGTGCAGGCCCTGCTGCACGTAGGGCAGGTTGTCCATGTCCTGTTCGAACACATCGCCCAGGATGCCAAGTTCGGCGGCCTCGGTCCATTTCTGGTCGAGTGTCAGAAACCTGAGCGGCGTCCCGTGCGGGATCGGCTGGCCTTTGGGGATGCGCGCAAGGACACGCACTTCCATGACACAAGTGTCCGGTGTCCTCCCCGGCTTCCAGCTGTACACGACGTTCGGCATGAACCCGCCCCATGGCGCGAAGTTCGGAAAGACATTGTAGACCAGCGCATCGAGCAGCTCGGCGTCGGTCGCGTCCTCGTGGTCGTAGCCGGTGCTCTCGGTATAGGCGTTGCGCATCGCCGCGCCCAGCGCCTCGCGGGCAGTCAGGCCTTCAGGCACCTTGATGGCCATGGGATTGTCGCTGGCGCCTTCCTCGTAATTGTCGGCCGAGCGCCCGTTGTACTTGATGAACTCGTCGACGATCCACTGCTCACCCTGCCCTTCTTGTATGTGCGGACTCATTACGCCGAAGGGCACGAGGTTGACGTTCACATTGTCGCCCCAGGTCCAGTAGGCGGCATTGGAATCGCCGGTGAAGGGCAGAAGTTGCGGGTGAGTAACGATGGTGTGCCAGGCCTCCATGAACGCCTCCATGGTCACTTTCCAGTTGGCCGGGACCTCCTTGGCGACACGCATGACAGTTGCACATTCCTCGTGCCGCCAGCGCTTGAAGTGGTCGGGCAGCGGCGCGAGGAATTCCTCGAGGCTCGGGCCGCCCTTCTCGTCGCGGATGAACACGTAGCCGCCCCATCGGCCGACTTCGGCCCCGGGAAGGTCCATGTTCCGCTCCATGAGATGCGGGAAGTCCCACTGGCAGGGCATCGAGTTGAAACTGCCGTCCTTGTTCCAGGCAAATCCGTGGAAGGGGCAGACGAACTTCTCTGCACTGCCGTCCCCGGTACGCAGCTTGCGGCCACGATGGAGGCAGACATTGTGCATCGCCCGGATCGAGCCGTCGTCCTGCCGTACCACGAGATAGGTCCGCCCGACATTCTCGTACACGACATAGTCGCCCGCTTCGGGCAGGTCTTCCTCACGCGCCGCGAACTGCCAGACGTAGGGCCACATCCGTTCGCGCTCGAGCCGGGCGAATTCCTCGCTGGTGTAGCGATCGGCGGGAATTGGGTCCGACCCGCGAAAGGTGTAGCTTTCTTCGGTCAGGATGTGCGGAGGCTTGCGCGAATCCCTGGCCATCAGTTCGACCCAGCTGATTCCCTCGCTGCGGTCCTCGCCCAATGCGATTTCGGAGTCCCGGTCGGCCATTTGCCTGCATTCTCCCAAGAATGGACGTACTCTGTTTGGGGCATGTCTGGACCAGTGCAAAGCGCGAGTCACCTTGCCGAAATCATAGGTTCCTCGAAGGCCGGGATCGGCCATGTTGCGTATCAATGGAAAATTGGGAGATTGCCGTGGGCAAACGGCTTGAAGGCAAAGTCGCACTTATCACCGGCGGCACGTCCGGGATCGGTGCGGGGACAGTCGAACGACTGGCGGCCGAGGGTGCGAAGGTGATTTTCACCGGCTCGAACGCAGCCGCTGCGGAGAAAGTCTGCGCCGCCACCGGCGCGCAGTTCATCAGGCACGATGTCTGCGATGCCGAAGCCTGGAATGCGCTGATGGCGCAGATCCTCGAAAAGCACGGCAGGCTCGACATCGCCTTTGCCAATGCCGGCACCGAAAGCGGCGACAGCAACATCGAGGACATCACCATCGAGGGCTGGAACAACGTCATCGGCGTCAACCAGACCGGCGCCATGCTGACCGTCCAGCACGCGATGCGCGCCATGGCGAGGAACCCGCAAGGGCCTACGGGCTCGATCATCGTCAATTCCTCGATGAATGCGCACCGCGCAATGGGGAACTTCGTCGCCTACTCTGTTTCGAAGGCGGCCGTCATCGCGCTGGTCAAGGCCGCCGCCGTCCATGCCGGCAACAGCAAGTACCAGATCCGCGTCAACGCGATCCTGCCGGGCGTGGTCGAGACGGCGCTAATCTCCAACCTGATAGAGAAATCCGAGGACCCGGCCGCGACCCGCTCCGCCTATGAGAGCCTTTCACCGATGGGCCGCATGGCCAAGGTCGAGGAAATCGCCGGCCTCGTCGCCTGGCTTTCCTCGGACGAGGCGAAGTTCTCCTCGGGCAGCGAATTCACTATGGATGGCGCCAGCACTGCCGGGATGAACGGCGTATGACCGATCTCGGTTCACAGCGGCTCAAAGACAGGGTCGCCCTGGTTTCCGGCGGCCTGCGCGGCATCGGCCTCGCCTGTGTCGAGCGGTTCCTCGCCGAAGGGGCCGATGTCGTCCTGACCGACCTCGATGCGCCGGGCAGCACGCTTGCCGAGGAGACCGTGGGGCGGCTCGGCCAGGCGGCCAGCTACGTCCAGGCCAACGTCACCAAGGCCGAGGACTGGGACCGCGCACGCAATCTGGTCGCCGAGCGCCACGGCATACTGCACATTCTGGTCAACAATGCCGGTACCGACCTTACCGGCCCGGTCGAGAGCCTGACAGACGAGGCATGGCGCCGCATCATGTCGATCAACGTCGACGGCGTCTTCATGGGCACCCGCGCCTTCGCGCCGATGATGGCGGAAAGCGGCAAGGATGTGAAAGGCGGCGCCTCGATCATCAACGTCAGCTCGATCATGGGGCTGGTCGGCATGAGCGAGGTTTCGGCCTACAACGCGAGCAAAGGCGCCGTGCGCCTGTTCACCAAGGGCATCGCCATCGAGTTCGCGGAGAAGAAAATGCCGATCCGCGCCAACTCGCTGCACCCCGGCTTCGTCGTCACTCCTTTGCTCAAGGAGGGCTTCCAGCGTTGGGTCGACAGCGGCGTCGCCGAAAAAGCGCAGGATCTCGTCGACATGGTCTCCGCCAAAACGCCGATGGGCCGCCTCGCCGATCCGACAGAACTGGCCAGCGCCGCATTCTTCCTCGCCAGCGAGGACAGCTCGTACATGACCGGCGCGGAGCTTGTCGTCGACGGCGGCTGGACCGCGCAGTGAGTGGCGCAACGGGAGAAACGAGACAATGACCATTGCCCTTCCCGAGGTTATCGCGGTCGTCACCGGTGCTGCCGGCGGTATCGGCCGCGAGATCGTCAAGGCCATGAAAGCCGCCGGCGCGACAGTGATCGCCACGGACCTGAAGGACAGCGCCGAGATCGAAGGCGCCGACCGCTACCTCAGGCACGATGTCACCAGCGAGGCCGACTGGCGCGCGGTCGAAGCGCTCGTGCGCGAGAACTACGGGCGCCTCGATGCGCTGGTGAACAACGCCGGCTTCTCGATCGTGACCCGGTTCGAGGAAACCCCGCTGTCCGAATTCCACAAGGTCAACGCGATCAACGTCGATTCCGCGATCATCGGCACGCAGATCCTGCTCAGCCTGCTCAGGGAAGGCGGCAAGGCCCGCAAGGGCGGCGCGTCCGTCGTCAACTTCTCAAGCGTGGGCGGCCTGCGCGGCGCCGCCTTCAACTCCGCCTATTGCGTCAGCAAGGCGGCCATCATGATGCTCAGCAAGTGCCTTGGCGCCGAATTCGCCGCGCTCAAGTACAATATCCGGGTGAACTCGGTGCACCCGGGCGGGATCGACACGCCGATGCTTGGCTCGATTATGGATCGCTACGTCGAACTGGGCGCCTCGCCTTCGCGGCAGGCCTCGCTGGAGGCGATGCATGCCACCCATCCGATCGGTCGTCTCGGCCGTCCTGAAGAGATGAGCGGCGGCGTGGTCTTCCTGTGTTCCGAGGCGTCGAGCTTCATGACCTGCGACGAACTCGTGATGGACGGAGGTTTCAGCCAGGTCTGAGTGCAATCGGGCCAGGGGCCCGCCGGGAGAGACAGGAATGGAAGACAAGGCATACGATCTCATCGTGCTCGGCTCGGGCGCGGCGGGCCTGACGGCCGCGCTGACGGCCGCCGAGTACGGCGCAAGGGTTCTGGTCGTCGAGAAGGGCGAGAAGCTGGGCGGCACGTCAGCCTGGTCGGGCGGGCAGATCTGGATTCCGTGCAATCCGCACCAGAAGGCATACGGCAAGGAGGACAGCAAGGAAAAGGCGCTGACCTATCTTGCCTCGATGTCGAACGGGCTGATCGAACCAGAGATGGCCGGGGCCTACATCGACGGCGGCATCGAGATGGTCACCTTCCTTGAGGAGCGAACGCCTGTCCAGTTCATGGTCGTGCCGCACTTCCCCGACTATCATCCCGAGCAGCCAGGCGCCGCCAGCCGCGGCGGACGCACGCTGGAATGCGCCGTCTATCCCTATGGCGAACTGGGCGAATGGCGCGACAAGGTCGAGGTCTCTCCCTACTACTGGCCGCACGTCTACTTCACCGTCGGCGAGACATCGCTGGCGCAGGCGGTTCCCGATCCGCTCGACCCGGCCGAGGCCCGGCGCCGCGCCGACAACGACGAGCGCGGCCTGGGTCACGCGCTCGTAGGCCGCCTGCTGCGCGGCTGCCTCGACAGGGGCGTCGCGTTCGAACTCGGCACCGGCGGCAGGGAGCTGTTGACAGAGGATGGAGTTGTCACCGGCGTCGAACTCGCCGACGGCCGTCGGATCGATGCTCGCAACGTGGTCCTTGCCACCGGCGGCTTCGAATACAACGAAGTGTTCAAGGCCGCCTTCCTGCGCGGCCCGCTGACCTCGCCGGTCTCGATCAAGACCAATACCGGCGATGGCCTGCGCATGGCGATGAAGGCCGGCGCCATGCTCGGCGCGATGCGCGAGGCGTGGTGGATGCCGGTGGTCGAGGCCCCGCTCAACCCGATGGGGCGCATGCTCTTTACCGGCGAGCGCACGCTGCCCGGTACGATCATGGTCAACCGGACCGGCAAACGCTTTACCAACGAGGCCGCGAACTACAACGCCTTCGGTGCGGCGTTCCATGAGCAGGACCAGAACTCCTGCTCGTGGAAGAACCTGCCTGCCTGGTGCGTGTTCAACCAGGCTTTCCACGACAAGTGGGGCTTTCTCGACACCCAGCTCATCGGCGTGGGCGACGAAGGCCATGAGCGCGAACCCGCCGACTGGATAGAGCGCGGCGCGACCCTGGCGGAGCTCGCCGGCAAGCTCGGAATTCCAGCCGATGCACTGGAAGCCACCGTCGAGCGCTGGAACCGGATGGTCGAGAGCGGCAAGGACGAGGATTTCGGCCGCGGCGAGAGCTACTACGACGTCTACTGGGGCGATCCCGACCACAAGGGCAGGAAGGAAGCCACGCTCGGCAAGCTCGAGGGCGGCCCCTATTACGCCGCCGAGGTCAAGTCGGGCGCGCTCGGCACCAAGGGCGGGCCCAGGACCGACACGCTCGGCCGCGTCGTCGATGTCGACATGAAGCCGATCGAGGGGCTCTATGCGGCAGGCAATGCCATGGGCTCGATGATGGGCATGACCTACGGCGGGGGCGGAGGCACGCTCGGTCCCGGCATGGTCTTCGGCTACCTCGCCGGAAAGCATGGCGCGCAGCGCAATGCCGGCGCGGGCGCCGCAAAGGCAGCAACGGAACGCGCCTGAATCTTCACAAGCGGGAGCAGACTGTCCAATGCGATGGTCTGCCCCGGCAAGGCGCACATGGGAGAGAGCGAATGTCGCGAACGTTACCCGGCGTGATTGGCGTGCATCACATCGGCGTCTCGGTGCCCGACCTCGCCAAGGCTCGCGAGTTCTACCTCGATATCCTCGGCGCGGTCGAGGAAGTCGAACCGCTGAGCTGGAGCGACAATCCCTTCATAGACAAGGTCGTCGGCCTGGAGGGCAGCGCCGCCGACCAGTTCTTCTGCCGCCTCGGCAATGTCCAGATCGAGGTCTTCGAATACAGCGCACCGAAGCAGGCCCCGCTCGACACTACGCGCGGCGTCAACGAGTACGGATATACCCACATCGCACTGCAAGTGGAGGACCTTGCCGCCGTCCACGAACGCATCGTGGCCGCCGGCCTGCCAGTCCATGTGCCGCCGGATCTCTCGACGATCACGACCGGCGCGCACGGCAGGAAGCAGGGTTACTCGGGCACGTACTGCCGCGATTTCTTCGGGAATGTCTTCGAGATCCTGGAAATCCACAAGACGCCGGAAATCCTGCCGATCTGAAGATGGCGGGGAGACACGCTGTCGGCTCGTTTCCCTATCCTTATGACCGACTCGCCGTCTCAGTCCTTGCCGATAACCATGTCGTTGAGCAATTCGTGGAAGCGCTGCACGCGCTTTTCCTGCCGGGGCAGGATGCAGCCCTTGAAACCCCGCGAATTCAGGCCCTGCTGCTGACTGGTCCCGATCGAGAGGTCCTGGTCGGCCACATAGCCTACCGAGACTCCATCGCCGTAAACCGAGTGCCGCGCGACCGCGTCGTGACGCAGCGGCAGAGTCCCGACCGGCGTGACGACTTCCTTCATGCCTTCAACCGGCGGATAGAGGCACCAGTGCTGGAACACGCACTTTTCCGGGTCGGTCGGGTGCGGCTCGGTGCGCAGGATCTGGCACTGTTCGGGGCTCATGGTAAGCGTGAGGTTGGGGAACAACGTGCAGTGGTAGTAGTCCACGAGCTGCTGGTCGGTCATGTCGTTGTAGTTGGTATAGCCGCGTCCGGGGCCGAGCTTGCGCTTGGCCTCGATGATCGCCTGGCGCAGGTCGCCGGTATGCCCGCTGTATCCGGCCGGATCGATGCCCCATGCGGTCGCAATCTCGTCGAGCGGGGCGGGAACATCGGCGGTGTGGAAGTCCTGCCGTGTAGTGGCCTGATGCCCCTTCATCCACATCGAGTTGTGACCGCTGGGATACATCTCGAACAGCGTGTCAGGCAGGCCGTCGTTGATGAAGGTCGACAGCTCCGGGTGGATCGTCGGCAGGTGGTAGCTCTCGTTGAAGTTGTCGCGGATGATCTTCCAGTTGAACTCGCAGTCAGCCGACACGTTCAGCACGCGCACCCAGTTGTCGAGGCCATAGCCAATCAGGCGTTCCGGGAACGGCGAGAGCCATTGCTCCAGCGGGGCGACGTTGTCATCCATGCACCAGAACACGAACGGCCCCCAAGTCTCGCAGCGAAGCTCGGAGAGGTGAACCTTGCCGCAGGGGCTGCCGCCCTCGAAATCGTCCGGGTCTTGAACTTTCACGAGCGTACCGTCGAGGTCGTAGGTCCAGTTGTGATAGCCGCACACAATGCGCGGAACGCTGGTGACATCGCCGAGGATCAGCCGGTTTCCGCGGTGCGGGCAAGTATTGTAGAAGGCACGGATCGAGCCGTCCTCCTGTTTGACCATGATCACCGATTCCCTGGCGAAGTTGTGCCGCACGATGTCGCCGGGCTCCTCGAACTCGGCACCAACGCCGCCAAGATGCCAGACCTTGGGCCAGAGATGCTTGGTCTCCTTGTCCATCCACGCCTTCGAGGTGTAGCGGTCGGCGGTGATGGTATCGCCGCGAACCGGCGGATCGAATTCCTGCGAATAGCGCGAGACTTTGGCCTGAACGTTCATGGTCCTGCATCCTCCTTCTTCATTCCCTCGGAGCGCTGGCGCGGGGTGATGAACGTCGCCGTGTCAGCGTTTCAAGAAATCCGCGCGTAACATCCGCTACCGCCTTGGCCCGAAGCATCGGATGCGAAAAGGTCTCGCGCAGCGCAGCCGATCGAAGTTCGATCGACAGCGGAATATCCGCGGGAAGCGCATTGAGCATTGCCGCAATCGGCAGCACTCCCTCGCCGCACTGTTCGCGCAGATCGATGGCGTCGGTGATCACCGCATCGAAATCGGCGGGATCGGGCCGCTGCGCCCGTGCATCGCAGAGCTGCGCATAGGGCAGTAGCGCCCGGTCGATCGCGGCAATCTCGGCGACCGTCGTCCCCGAACGATCGACATGGATCGGATCGATCAGCACCGCGCCCAGGGCGTGGCCCACCGTCTCGAGAATTCCGAGCGCCTGAGCCAGGTTCTTCACTTCGGTGAATATCCCGAACTCGAGCGCAACGCGCATGCCGGTGCCTTCCGCATGGCGGCACAGCGCCGAGAGCTGGTCGGCAGTCGCACCGTGATCGGGATCGGAAGACACGCACAGAACATTGCGTGCACCCAGTTCCATGCCGACGTCGAGGACCCGGCGGTGCTCATCGAGCGAAGAATCAGGCTTGATCCACACCACCTCGACATCGAGCACCGGAAGTCCCGTCGCCGCCAATGCGGCGCGGGTCTCGCGCGTCGTCCGATCCGTCCATTCGCCGGCGTCGACCCACAGCCCGGCAGCATCGAAGCCGGCGGCAACGGCAGCCTCGACGATATCAACCGGGCCAAACTCCGGCAAAACGCCCGAGGCAAGTGAAATACGGCGCAAGTTGTCTCTCCCTGGAGCCCGAAATCTGTTGCTCGCCTTCGTTACATCCGGGGTTCGGGAAGTGAATCGTCGTCCTCCAGATACCAGTTCACCCATTCGTGAAAGAACTGGTTGCAGCGCTCGTTCCGCCCGAAGATCAGTTCGTCATGCGCACCGGATTCGAGACCTTTCTGGATTTCCAGACCGATCAGGTAATCCTCTTCGTAGGTCACGTCGCGGAAGAAGTTCATGGCCGCTTCCGCCTTCGCGCGATCCTCCTCGTCCTTCATCGGCTCGCGACGAAGGTAGCTGAGGACGGTGCGGTTGCGGTCCGGCGTCGGCCCCGGAAATATCTGGGCGACCTGGGTGATTTCCGGCGCGATGAAGATCGCCACGTTCGGGAAGAACCCGCGCACGAAATCGTAGCCATAGTTCTCCCGCTCGCCCCACTTCTCCCGCGGCACGCCTTTCAACTGCTCGGCAATGGTGTGCTGCGGAAAGCCGATGCGGAAATTTGGGCCGAATCCCTCAAAATGCATGACGTTCGACGGTGTGCGCGGGAAGATCGTGTCCTTATGGAGCGACTGGAAATGATAGCCTTCAAGATAACCGTCAAAGGTGACCTTCCAGTTGGCTCCTTCGATCGGGCGGCTGCCGAGGTAAGTCCAGTTGGCAAAGTCGAGCGCCTCGAAATCCTCGAGCAGGCCGCGGAAATAGTTGTCCAGGTCTATCGGCGCATTGGGCGTGAGGCACACGAAGACCATCCCTGCGCGCTCCTCGCAGGGTAGCTCGCGCAGGCCCATGCGCGACTTGTCGACCTCGCCGAACGTGCTCGCCTCGGAAATGCCGAGCAGGCGGCCGTCGGCGCCGTATGTCCAGGCGTGGTACTTGCAAGTGAAGCGCGAGCAGTTGCCCTTGCCCACCGTCGCCACCGGCGCACCGCGATGCGAACAGACATTGAGGAAAGCCCGGACCTGCCCCTGCTTGTCGCGGTTGATCAACACCGGCACGCCCATGACGTCCATCGTCTTGTAATCGCCCGGATCGGGAATTTCGGCCGTGAAGGCGAGCATCAGCGGAACGCGCTTGAAGATCAGCTCCATCTCGGCGTCGAACTGGTCCTTGTCGGTATAGCTGCGCGAAGGGACCTTCAGCGGCCTGTCCGTCATGAAGGTCTTCTTGTTTTCGACATAGTCGAGCATGATTTCGGCAACGTCGCCGATGTGCTGCAAGCGATCCAACGATGTTCTCCCAAGGTGGCTCTTGCGGTGATCCTGTGCCAGACAGACGCGCCGGACAAGCTACGAGAGTTGCTAGGCCTGGACCGGCAGGAACAGTGATTGCCTTGCCTTTTGGACAGTTGGCCAAAGGATGCGGTACGGGCAGTCAGTGATCATGGTTGAGAGGAAAAGCCCGCCCTGGGAATGGCTTGCAACGCCCCCGCCGCACCTTGCCGCATATGCCGGCGCGGGCGTCTGGGATGAACGCACAATCGCCGAGCAGGCCACCGCGCTTGCCGAGGCCGAGCCCGATTTCGTCGCGCTCATTGACGGCGATGCCAAAGTCACGCGCGCCCGGCTTGTCACTGGCGCAGAGGCGCTTTCGGCGGCCATGCATGCCCGCGGCCTGCGCCCCGGCAACGTGATCGCGTTCCAGGTGCCGAACTGGCGCGAGGCAATGGTAATCAACCTGGCCGCCGCGATGTCGGGCCTTGTCGTCAATCCGATCGTGCCGATCTACCGCGACCACGAAGTTACCCAGATGCTGGACGATTGCGGCGCGCGGGCATTCTTCGTCGCCTCCAGCTTCCGCAAGTACGACTTTGCCGCCATGGCCCGGCGCATCAAGGTGAACCTGCCAAACCTGGACCACGTCTTCACCGTGCGCGGACAAGGCCTGGACGACTATGCCGCGCTCGTCGCGGAAGGGCACGGCATACCGTTCGCGCGGCCCCGGGTCGATCCGCTCGGGGTCAAGATGGTTCTTTACACTTCTGGTACGACCGGCCGCCCCAAGGGCGTGCTGCACAGCCATGTCTCGCTCTCGCGCGTCGTCCGGGAAAGCGCTGCTTACTGGGGGCTCATCCCCGGCGAGGCGACACTCATGCCCTCACCCGTCACCCATGTCTCGGGCTACGCCAACGGGCTCGAGGCGCCATTCATCTGCGGCACCCGCACGGTACTGATGGAGGCATGGAACGCGCAGGAGGCGATTGATCTGATCGACCGTCACCGGCTCGTCGGCACTGTCGCGGCTACACCGTTCCTCGTCGAGTTGGCCGCCGCTGCTCTGGCAAGTGGAAACCGCCTGCCGAGCTTTCGCTTCTTCGCCTGTGGCGGCGCGGCGGTTCCGAACGACCTGATCCCGGCCGCCAATGCCGCCTTCGCGAACTGCCGCGCCTTCCGGGTCTTCGGCGCTTCGGAAGTGCCGCTCGTCACTTTCGGCTGGCCCAATGTAACGAGCCTGGCGGCGACCACCGATGGCGCCATCGTCGACTATGACGTGCGGATCGTCGACCATGAGGACACCGACCTGCCGGATGGCAGCGAAGGCGAGATTCTCGCCCGCGGCCCTGGCATGCTGCTCGGCTATGCCGACGAGGTGCAAAGCTGTGAGGCCATCACCGCCGACGGCTACTTCCGCACCGGCGACCTCGGCGTGCGCACGCCCGAAGGGGCACTCACGATCACCGGCCGAAAGAAGGATCTCATCATCCGTGGCGGCGAGAATATTTCGGCCAGGGAGATCGAGGACGTTCTGCACGGCCATCCGCATGTGCGTGAAGCAGCCGTCGTCGCCATGCCGCACGAACGGTTGGGCGAAGGCATTTGTGCCTACATCATCGCAGATGGACCGACGCCCACGGCCGAAGATCTCGCCGCCCACATCATCGGTAGCGGCCTTGCCAGGCAGAAGATCCCCGAGCGCTTCGAATTCCGTGAGGATTTCCCGCGCACCGCTTCGGGCAAGATCCGCAAGGACATGCTGCGGGCCGATGTGAGGAAGCTGGTGGAGGGCGCAGCGACGGCCTGAACCGCTGCCCCTCGATTCGTCAATGCCCGACGGCGGCAGCGCACGGCAACGGGTTCAGGTTAACGGGCGGCGGCAAAGGTTTTGGTGGCGGGTTGAGCGATGGCGTGATTCATGGGGTTTCGGGATCACACAAAGCCGGACGC
>NZ_BMHK01000039.1 GCF_014640675.1 Novosphingobium endophyticum
CGCCAGCGGTGTGTGGTCGGAAAGCATCTCGCGCTGCATGCGCATGACGCGCGCGATCCAGAGCGGTGTCGTCTGGGTCAACACCTACCGCGTCGCCGCGCCGCAAGCCCCCTTCGGCGGCATGAAGGATTCAGGCTACGGCCGGGTGCGCGGCGAAGCCGGAATCCTGGAGTTCACCCAGACCAAGACCGTGTTCATCGATTTCTCGGGAGACCGCCGCGATCCGTTCTCGATGAAGTTCTGACGTTGCCATTGAGCCGGCGACACTCGATTATTCCGAAGGAAATTCAGGTGACTACGATTGGGTTCATTGGCCTTGGTGTCATGGGTGGTGCAATGTGCCGCAACATCGCGACCGGCCACGCAGGCAAGGTTGTGGCATTCGACCTGTCGCCTCAAGCTGGCGAGGTTCTTGCCGGCACCGATGCCGAGATCGTTCGGAATGTCGAGCAGATTTGGGAGCAGGCCGACGTCGTATTCCTATCGCTCCCCGGCGGGCAGCAGGTGGAAAGTGTCTGCCTCGGGCCAGGCGGATTGGTGGACCAGATCGACAAGCCTTCGACCGTCGTTGACCTCAGCACCACCTCCGTCGCGACGGCGCGCAAGGTCGCGGCCGCTCTGGAGGCTCACAACATCGCGTTTGCGGACGCGCCGGTCGCCCGGACCCGCGAGGCGGCCCAGCGCGGGGAGCTCAGCATCATGGTCGGCGGGTCGTCCGAAACGTTCGCGGCTATCGAGCCGGTCCTGCGCTTGATGGGATCGGATATCGTCCACGGGGGCAACGTCGGCGCCGGCCAGTTTCTGAAGCTGGTAAACAATGCCCTGCTCGATGCCAGCGTTATCGCGATCGCCGAAGCGATGGTGCTGGCCGAGAAGGTTGGTGTCGATCCCAAGGTGATGATCGATGCTGTCTCCAAGGGCTCGGGTGACAGCTACGCGCTGCGTCACCATGCGGTCAACTCGATGTTGCCGCGCGACTTCCCGGAAAGGTCGTTCCCGCCGGAATACAAGGTGAAGGACCTCACCTACCTCCTAGACTTGGCCGCGGAGAATGGTTCTCCGCTACGTTCGATGGAGCTGGCGCTCGACTACTACAAAGAGACGATCGCAGCGGGTTACTCCGGTCGGTACTTTACTGCGGTAATCGAAGTGATCGCACAGCGCGCTCAGCAGATGCAGTCATGACCGACGACGCAGCACACCCTGCCATAGGGCTGATTGGCCTCGGCAACGCCGGCGGCGCGCTGCTGCAGGCGTTGAGCGCCCACTACAGCGTCCGCGTCTACGATCGCGATCCGGAGCGGCTGGGCGACGTGCTTCCCCTGTGCAAGCACCCGCCAATCCCTACGGCGAGCGCCGCCGATCTTGCCGGTCAGGTTGATCTGGTGATCCTGTCGCTTCCGACACCCGAAGCGTCCCGTTCAGTCGCCGCGGAGGTGCGCCCGGTCATCGGACAAGGCACCACGGTCGTCGAGAGCAGCACCGTGGGGGTCGACGACTACGAAGCTCTGCAGGCCTTTCTGGCGTCGACGGGCGCAAAAGTGGTCGATGTCCCACTCGTCGGCGGCGTTCACAAGCTGTCGGAAGGGCAGGGCGTCTTCCTGGCCGGAGCAACCGAATCGGATGCCGGCATTGTCGGCACCGTGTTCGGCAGCGTCGCCGCGGAGATTTTCTTTCTCGGCGCACCCGGCAATGGAATGCGTACCAAACTGATCGTGAATTCGGTGGCGCATGTGGTTTACGTAACGCTGATGGAGGCTGGCGCGCTCGCTGCGGCGCAGGACATCCCCCTGGCAACGCTGCGGCGGCTGCTCGCACGGGAATCGGGGCTCATGCGTCCACTGACCCATCGCTTCGGAGAACGGCTGCGCGATCGCGATTTCACGGGAGGCATGTCGACCGCCAATGCGCGCAAGGACTCCGGGCTCATCCTCGACACCGCGCGTCAGCTTGGCGTTCCGTTGTTCGCGACCTCCGCGGCGCATACCGTCTACGAACTCGGCATCCGTGAAGGGCTGGAAGCGCTCGACTATGCGTCGATCGGCACGCTCTGGGAGAAGTGGCTAGGGATATCCATGGCCCAAGACTGATCCGGTTCGGGCCCTGAGCTTGGCGAGGAGCAGCCGGTGCGGCGGCGTAGAGCACCGTGCGGCCCGGCTTTTTCCCCGCCGCATTCGAGTGTAGGGATCATCCCATGCGTATGATTTATAGCGGCGCGGCGATCGCCGCGCTTGTCGCTCCCGTCCTCGCCGGCTGCTCGTCCGGTCCTCAAATCGACGTCGTATCGAGCGGGACCGTGCCCGCGAATGGCACTTATGCCATCGTCGAGGGCGCGCAGGGCAATGTCGGCCGGTCGGTTTCGGAAATTCTGGCGCAGCATGGGCTGACCCGGTCTGAAACACCGGACTACATCGTCCAGGTGAGCCATGCCGAACGGCCCGCCGGCACGGGGCTGCTTGTCCCGGATGACGCGGACGCGCAGTGGCTGCGGCGGCCCGATTTTCATCACAGGACGCGGCCTGTCGCCACGCTTGGCATCAGCATTGCCGCTGTTGCCGACGGGCGCGAACTCTACCGTGCCTCGGCCAGCGGCCGTTCGCGGCCCAAGGGAGACATTTGGGCGCCTCTAGTTCAGGCGATCCTTCCTGCGTCGGAGCAGGGTTCGGACTAGAGGTCGGACTCGGCCGCGAGCGGCAAGGAAAGCGTGAAGGTGGTGCCCGCGCCAATCGCGCTGTCGCACGTTATGAGGGGCACCCTGAACGTGACGGCAGGCTCGAACACGGTGATGACGCTGAACGGCAATCAGCTGCAAATCGCGATGGCGGACAATCCGACGTTTCGCTGGCGTGGTGACTGCCGGCGGCGGCCTCGCCGTTGGAGAGAACAGGCTGCGCCTTCTTTTACCAGGATTTCGACAACCTGCCGCGGCACCAAGCAAAAACCGCCTGTACTGCCGCTGCTGCCAGAGCGGCAGCGTTCGCAAGCCGCGCGAACAGGCGCACATTCGCGGCGTGGCCCGGCGCCGATCATTTTCGGTCCGCTTTCCTGCGGGGCTGCGAATCGCGCGCGGTCCGGCGTTCACGGAAGGACTGGAGTACCGCGGACATTCTCGCCAGTGCCTCGCGCCGCGCTGACGCGCTTTGGATCTCACCCAACTCGCGCTTCAGTCGTGTGGCGAAATCGGCATAGTCGTTCTGCCAATCCCGGGTTACCGCCTCCTGCACGTCGATACGGCCAGTCTTGATTCGACGGGCGGGGGCTCCTTTCGGCAGCGCATAGCACTCACCGATCCGGGGCAGGATGATCGATTGCGCCAGATCGGCAGCCTGTGTCAGTCGCCGCAGCGCCTCGGTCGAGCCGGATTCCCCATGCGTCAGGAAAAGGCTGCCTTCGATCGGTTTTCGAGCATTGATCCAGCGCAACAGATCCTCCTGATCAGCATGTGCCGAATAGCTGTCGATACGGCGGACCTGCGCCCTCACGGCGACGTCATGGCCGGAAATGCGGACCCGGTTCGCCCCGTCGAGGATGGTTCGCCCCAATGACCCTGCAGCCTGGAATCCCACGAAGAGGATCGTGGACTGGCGCCGGCCGAGATTATGCCGCAGATGGTGCCGGATTCTTCCGGCCTCGCACATGCCTGATGCCGCCATGATGATGGCGCCGGACATCTGGTTCAGCCGCATCGATTCGGCGGCGCTGGCCACATAGTGAAAGGAGGGATGCCCGAAGACCTCTCCGCTATCCATGTCCTCAAGATCATGTGCGTGCTTCGCGAAAACCTCCGTGGCCCGGCTCGCGAGAGGGGAATCGATGAATACGCGGGGATGAGGCAGGCGTCCGCTGTTGATGAGGCTGGCAATGTCCAGCAGCAGTTCCTGGGTCCTTTCAAGCGCGAACACCGGAATGAGGAGGTTGCCGCCTCGCGTCAGCGCGGCGTTGATCTCTGCTTCGAGCAATGTGCGCCGCTGCTCGATCGTGATGTCTTCGCGGACCCTGTCGCCATAGGTGCTTTCGCAAATGACATGATCGAATCCCGAGGGAGCCTGCGGATCAGGGTGGAATGCCTTGTAATCCGGGCCCAGATCGCCGGAAAAAAGCATTCGGATGCCGGCCACTTCCAGTTCGACCGATGTCGATCCGAGAATGTGGCCGGCATTCCACAATCGCGCCTTGAAGCCAGGGGCCGGTTCGAACCACTGCCTTAGACCGATTGCATGGGCTTGCTCGAAGGTCGCCAGGGCATCGGCTTCGGTGTAGATGGGTTCGATCGCGGTTTCGTCAGCCCGATCCGCCCGGCGATTTCGTCGTTCCGCTTCATTCTCCTGAATGCGGCCCGCGTCCGGAAGCATGTGGTATAGAAGGTCGCGGGTCGCCGAAGTGCAGAAGATCGGCCCTGAGTAGCCCGCGGCTACAAGCTTGGGCAGGAGGCCGCTATGGTCGATATGGGCATGGGTCAGGATGACCGCAGAAAGCGTGCCGACATCAAAGGTGAACGGCTCGCGATTGAGCGTCTCGATCGTACGAGTTCCCTGAAAGAGCCCGCAATCGATAAGGATACCGTGCCCGCCAACGCGAACTTCCATGCACGAGCCGGTGACCGTGCCTGCTGCTCCATGGAAGGTAATGGTTGCATGCGCTGTCACATCATTCCCTCTCGTGCGGAATCACTTGTAACTGTTCGCCTTGATCGCCGAACTATTGCTAATGTTGTGACTGAACGGGACGCTCATTGCCAGTCCGAGGAGTGCAAATATGGCTATCGCGACGCTGACGGCCCCGGAGGCATGAAACAATATTCCTGGCCCGTCTCTTCTCTCTCATGGACATGGACACGTCCGGGCCGGCCCCCAAGGCCGCGCTCGCTCGCAGCGTCGGGGATGACTGCTCGGGTTTAGCCTGTCAGGGCGCAGAGTCTGCATCGTAGGCACAGGAAAAATCGGGATATGCGTGGCGCGGATAATGCGTGGCTTCGACTGCCATTTACTGGGCGTTGACCCCGACCCAGTCCCGGAGTTTACGGAACTGGGCGGTTCTTATGTCGGATTGGAGGAACTGCTGGCGATGGAAATGCTGACCTGACGAATGGCAGAGAGGGTTCACAGCGGCATGATCGACACGCTGGCAAAAGCTGCGGCAGCAGGTCTTGGGCCGACCTGGCCGGCGGCGGTCTGGTAATTCATCATGGGGCAGAAACTTCCGCAGCAGCTATGACGGAACAGGTCTTCACGAAGCTGTCGGGATTGAGCGAGATCGAATCGATCCCTTCGCGCACCAGAAATTCGGCAAAATCGGGATAGTTGCTGGGCGCCTGGCCGCAGATGCCGATCTTGATGCCGGCGGCGTGCGCCTTGCGGATTGCTTCGGCGATCGCGAGCTTCACGGCCTCATCCCGTTCGTCGAACATTGAGGCGAGCAGTTCCGAATCGCGATCGACTCCGAGCAGCAACTGGGTGAGGTCGTTGGACCCTATCGAGAAGCCATCGAACCGCTTTGCGAATTGATCCGCCAGTATGATGTTGGAGGGTATTTCGCACATCATGTAGATTTGCAGCCCGTTCACGCCCCGGCGCAGGCCATTCTCCGCCATGACGGCAAGCACGCGGTCGGCCTCGGCAGGTGTCCGGCAGAACGGCACCATCACGATGACGTTGGCAAAGCCCATCTCCTCGCGAACCTTGCGCAGGGCCCGGCATTCCAGCGCGAAACCCTCGCGGTATCGCTCATCGTAGTAGCGCGAGGCGCCGCGGAAGCCGAGCATCGGGTTCTCTTCCTTTGGCTCGAAGGCATCGCCGCCGATCAGATGCGCATATTCATTGGTCTTGAAATCGCTGAGGCGGACGGTCACCGGATGGGGAAAGAATGGTGCGGCCAGGCGGCCAATGCCGCGCGCAAGCATATCGACGAAATAATCGGCGGGGTTTGCGTGTCCCTGGACCAGTTCCCGAATATGGCGATTGTCGGCACTGGCAACTTGTTCCGGATGCAGCAGCGCCATCGGATGCACCTTGATCAGGTTGTTGATGATGAATTCCATCCGGGCAAGGCCCACGCCCTTTGCGGGCAACCGCCACCACTGGAATGCCGCCGACGGGTCGGCAATGTTGAGCATGACTTCGGTGCGGGTTTCGGGGATCGCAGAAAGGTCGACGTCCTCCACGTCGAAATCGAGCAGGCCTTCAAAGATCAACCCCTTGTCGCCGCTCGCGCAGGAAAGCGTTATCTCCTGGCCATCTCGCAACAGGGATGTCGCGGTCCCAGTGCCAACGATGGCTGGAACGCCAAGTTCGCGGCTGACGATGGCAGCGTGACTGGTGCTGCCGCCCCGATCGGTGACGATGCCGGTCGCCCGCTTCATGATCGGGACCCAGTCGGGATCGGTATTCCCGGTGACCAGGATAGCGCCATCGGGAAAGCGGGCGATGTCCGATGCGTGGCGAATGAGGCAGACCTTGCCGCTGCCAGCAGCGCTGCCAATGGCCACTCCGGACAATATCGGCCTGGCATCGGTCTTGAGGATGTATCGGCGGAAGCTCGCCTGTCCGAGGCCTCCGTGGATGGTCTCGGGCCGGGCCTGAACGAGGTAGAGAAGTCCGTTGCTGCCATCCTTGGCCCATTCCAGGTCCATCGGCCGGCCATAGTGGTCCTCCACGGCCACCGCCCAGCGGCCGAGTTCGAGTATCTCTTCATCGTCCAGAACGAACGACTGGCGCTCGGCCGGAGTGGAAGCAACGATCCGCGTCTGCATACCGCCTTCCTCGGCGTAGACCATTCGGATCGCCTTATCGCCCAGCGTCTTCTCGATGATCGGGCGCGCGCCGGGAGTTTCCAGCAGCGGCTTGAACACGACATAGCGGTCAGGATTGACGGCCCCCTGAACGATGGTTTCTCCCAGGCCCCATGCCGCGCTGATCGTCGCGATGCCGGGAAATCCGGATTCCGTGTCGATGGTGAACATCACGCCTGAGCCGGCCATGTCCGACCGGACCATCTGTTGCACGCCCACTGAAAGCGCTACCGAGAAATGGTCGAAGCCCTTCGTTTCGCGATAGCTAATGGCGCGATCGGTGAACAGTGAAGCAAAGCAGCGCAGGCAGGCGTCGAGCAGGGCCTGTTCGCCCCGAATGTTGAGAAAAGTTTCGTGCTGTCCGGCGAAACTCGCGTCGGGAAGATCCTCGGCCGTCGCGCTGCTGCGCACGGCGACGGCCGGATCGCGCGCACCCGCCCTCTCGGCGAGCTCGGCATAGGCATGGCGGATCTGATCGGCAAAGCCTTCAGGCAGCTCGCTGGCGAGCATCAATTCGCGAATTGCGTGCCCCGCATCCTGAAGGTTTTTCTGCCCGGAACGATAGAGCTCGACATGTTCCCGCATCGCGGGCTCGATAGCGTTGAGTTTCACGAAGTCGCGAAAAGCCTGCGCGGTCGTTGCGAAGCCGGTGGGTACGCGCACCCCTGCGCGGCCAAGCTGGCGGACAAGTTCGCCGAGCGAGGCGTTCTTGCCTCCGACCGATGGTATGTCCCCAATGCTCAGCTTCTCCAGCCAAACAATGGACGGGTTGGATTGCCTGGAAGCCATTTCTCCCTCTCCTCAGTTGACGCCAAACGGGATGCACTGAATGCTGAAGCTAGGACAGATCGTCATCGCAGGTCTGTAAGTGTTAGTACTGGCTTGCCCCATATGCTGTGCCCCGGGCTGAAGCGGCAGAATTCTGCGGCAAGATTGGAGCGAGAACGTATCGCGATGAATCGACAGACAGATCCGCCCTATCATGCGTTCTCCGTCGACCATGCCCTCGATGCGCTCCGCACCGGCCCCGGAGGGCTGACTTCGGATGAGGCGAGCCGCAGGCTTGTCGAACACGGAGCGAACCGACTCCCGGAGCCGCCGCGGCGGAGCGCCCTGGTTCGGTTCCTTCTGCACTTCCACAATATTCTCATCTACGTGCTGCTGGCTTCGGCGTTCATCACCGCGATGCTGGGCCATTGGGTGGACACGGGCGTCATCCTGGCCGTCGTGGTGGCCAATGCGCTGATCGGCTTCATCCAGGAAGGGCGGGCGGAAGACGCCATGGGCGCGATCCGGGGAATGCTTGCCCCGCATACGGCGGTGCTGCGCGAAGACGCTCGCCGGAGCATCGATGCGGCCGAGATCGTTCCGGGCGACATCGTGCTGCTCGAGGCCGGAGATCGCGTGCCTGCTGACCTGCGCGTAATCGAAGCGCGCGGCCTCAAGGCGGAGGAAGCCATTCTGACCGGCGAGTCCGTGCCGGTAGACAAGAATGTCTCTCCCGTTGCCGAAAACGCGCCTCTGGGCGATCGCGGCTCAATGCTCTTCAGCGGCACGCTGGTGGCGGCCGGCACCGCGCGGGGCGTGGTGGTGGCGACCGGCATGGGCACCGAAATCGGCCATATCAGCGGAATGCTCGCGAAGGTCGAAAGGCTGACTACCCCGCTGGTGCGCCAGATGGACGTGTTTGCCCGCTGGCTTACCCTTTTCATCCTTTTGATCAGCGCCGGCCTGCTGGCCTTCGGGACTTTCGTTCGGCACCTGCCCTTTGACGAGATGTTCATGATCGTCGTCGGCCTCGCCGTCGCCGCCATACCCGAAGGCCTGCCGGCGGTGCTGACGATCACCCTCGCAGTCGGGGTGCAGGCGATGGCCCGCCGCAATGCTATCGTGCGCCGCCTGCCGGCGATAGAGACGCTGGGCTCGGTATCCGTGATCTGCACCGACAAGACGGGGACGCTTACCCGCAATGAAATGGTGGTAACGGCTCTGGTTTCAGCCGATTGCCGGTTCGCGGTTGAAGGCGCCGGATATGCGCCTGAAGGCAAGGTGACAGTGGGCGATGCGGTCGCCGATGCCGCCCACTATCCCGTTCTCGAAGAATTCGCGCGCGGCCGCCGCCTTGTGCAACGATGCGGCTCTGGTGCGGTCCGGCGAGGATTGGCGCATTGAAGGCGACCCGATGGAAGGCGCGCTGCTCGCGCTTGCCGGCAAGATCGCGGCGCCGTTCGACCAAATCACACGGGCCGATGTAATCCCCTTCGACGCCGCCTATCGCTACATGGCGGTGCTGCACCATGATGACGCGGGCCATGCCTTTGTCCATGTCAAGGGTGCACCTGAAGCGGTGCTGACGATGTGTGCCAACCAGCGCACGGGCGACGGCGATGCCGCCCCGCTCGATCCGCCGTACTGGCAGGCACGCATCGAAGCGCTGGCAAGCGATGGGCAGCGGGTCATCGGGGTGGCGTTGCGCATGATGCGGCAGGACCACACCGTTCTGAACACGTCCGACATCGATGGATATCTCACGCTGATCGGCCTGGTCGGGCTGATCGACCCCCCACGCCCGGAAGCTGTCGAAGCCGTGGCCGAATGCCATAGTGCGGGCATCAGGGTAAAGATGATCACCGGCGATCACGGCGTCACGGCGCGGGCCATCGCCGCCCAGATCGGTCTGCGCAACAGCGAACGGGTGCTGACCGGCGCGGACATTGAACAGATGTCCGATGGGGAACTGGCCGATGCCGCGGTGGATGCCGATGTCTTCGCCCGGACGTCTCCGGCGCATAAGCTCAGGCTGGTGACGGCATTGCAGGCGCGGGGGCTGACCGTCGCCATGACCGGCGACGGGGTGAACGATGCGCCCGCGCTCAAGCGCGCCGACGCCGGGACGGCAATGGGGCTCAAGGGCAGCGAAGCCGCCAAGGAAGCCTCAGAACTCGTTCTCGCCGACGACAATTTCGCCTCGATAGCGGCCGCTGTGCGGGAAGGGCGTACGGTCTACGACAACATCAAGAAAGTGATCAGCTGGACCTTGCCGACCAACGCCGGCGAAGCGTTGACAATCATCGTCGCGCTGTTCGCGGGCATGACTCTGCCGGTTACGGCGGTGCAGATCCTCTGGATCAACCTCATCACCGCCACCACGCTGGGCATAGCTCTCGCGTTCGAGCCGAGCGAGAAGGGCACGATGCGGCGTCCTCCCCGATCGCGCGACGCTCCCCTGCTGACCGGCGAACTGATCTGGCATATCCTGCTGGTTTCGAGCCTCTTCGTGATCGCGGTTTTCGGTGTTTTTGCCTATGCGATCGACAAGGGCTATCCGGTGGCGCTGGCCCAGACGATGGCGGTCAACACACTGGTGGTTCTTGAGATCTTTCACCTGTTCTTCATCCGCAACATCCACGGCACTTCGCTCACGCTGGCCGCGGTGCGCGGGACGCCCATCGTCTGGCTCTCAGTGCTTACCGTCACAGCCGCGCAGTTCGCGGTAACCTATTTTCCGCCCTTGCAAACGATCTTCGGAACGCGGTCCGTGCCATTGTTCGATGGCGTCCTGATCGTGGCGATGGGTGGGGCATTCTTCAGCCTGATCGAGATCGAAAAGCAGATGCGCCTGGCGATGCGTCGGCCCGCAAGCCCGGCGCAGGCCTGATGGACAATCGAATGGGTCAACGCCCCATCTCTGTTCCTTACGGACGCCGGTCGTCGCCGATCACTCGGCCGGCACCGGATCAGGGGGATCAAATTCGATCGGCAGACCCTGAATGCCCCAGGTTCCAGGAAACGGTCGCCAGCCGGGCTCGCCCGCAGCTCTGGGATTACGAATCCGCTGGGCTATCAGATGCAGGCCCTCGGCAAGCTGAGCGCGCGCAATGTGCTGTCCAAGGCACATATGTTTGCCGAGGCCGAAGCCCACGTGGCGAAGCTTCGGATCAATCGGTCTTTCCGGATCGAAGGAATGCGGATCCGCGATGTCGGCAGAGATGCGGCCGGCGACATTGGTCGTGAAGAAAACCATCGTCTCTTTCGGGATCAGGACGCCGCGATAGACAATGTCTTCCTTCGTTGCCCGGAAGGGGGAGGCCGGAGTGAACATGCGCAGCGCCTCCTCGATAACCCTGCCGCAATAATTGAGGTCTTCGGCGCAGCGTCGGTAGACCTCCGGATAGCCCAGGAGCGTGTTCATCGTGTAGGCGAGGACGTTCTTCGACGTATCATAGCCGGCAACGAACAGGAAAATCAGCATGTCCGCCTGCTGCCGTTCGGTAATGTCATCGCTCTCGCCTGCCTTGATCAGCAGGTCGAGTAGGTCCGGTTCCTGATCCGCACGCGGATTCGCACGCCGGTCCGCGATTAGCCTGAAGGAAAATTCGTCGAACTGGGCCATGGCTTCGTCCAGTTCCGGCAGAAGATCGCGGTTCTGGCTGAAGGCAAGCCCCAGCGTTTCCATCGCCGAACGGAGGACAGGGATTTCGTCCAGCGACGCGCCTATCATCCGCGTCATCACCGCGACGGGATAGTAGGAGGCGAATTCCTCGAAATCGATGCGGCCTTTCGGCACCCATTCATCGAGCAACGTCGACATCGTCGCGCTCATGATCGGGCGCAGCTGGTTGGCAAAGCGTGGGGTGAACTTGGCAGCGAAAGCAGCGCGCAGGATCGCGTGCTTCTTGTCGGGCAAGGCAATCATCTGTTCCTTGGCGAAGCGGCCCCAGGCCGTCTCGTGCGCATCCATGATATCGACTATCCCGTCGAACGAGGTGCGGAACTTGTCATCCTTGACAAGCAGGTCGCGAATGGCCGCGAGGTCGTGAACGACATATCCGCCATTGACCCTGGCTAGCCAGGGGTGTTGCGCTCGAGCCGCTTCGAGCGGCGTAAAGGGATCTTTCGAAAATTCGGGGGATTCCCATGCCAGGTGGTAGAGGTCGATCTCGGAGATGGGAGTGGGCTCTTTCGATTGCTCCTCCCCGGCTGCAACTGGTTCGTCATCTTGTGCCATCAGTACTCTCCTTGAATAGACCGGTCGCGGTCAGTTCGGCGCCCTGCGGCCGGTTTTCTCCTCCCAGGCTCTGAACGCGGCTTCCGTACCCTTTTGCCGTCCGCCTTCCAGCTTATCGATGGCATTCTCGAGATCGGCGTAGGAGGACCGGCGGTTGCTGTTGGCTCCGGCGAAATGCGGCATGACGAAGCGGGCGTAGAGTTCGTAGCTCTTCTTGGTCTCCTCCCAGTCCGCCCAGTTGTGCGCCTGGAACAGCACGACGCCGAATTCGCCCTGTTTGGCCCGGAGTTTCTCGAGCATGGCGATGGCATCGTCGGGCGTTCCGATAACCGCGCGGCCCGAATTGACAAGAAGTTCGGCAGGATCTCCGCCGCTCATGCCGCGCATGCCGGCGGGCGCGACGCGGTCGAAATATGTAACCCAGCGCGCCAGACCCTCTGCGACCTCGCCGCGTGCCTGCTCTCGGCTTGCGGCGACATGCATCGGCAGGACGAGGCGCAGCTTGCGGTGATCCATCGTCACGCCGTTCTCGGCGGCGACCTGGTTGGCGATCTTCCAGTTCTCATCGAGCACGTCGAAGCCGGCGCTCTCGGTCGCGGCGACGCAGAGCATGCCAAAGCCGTACTTCCCCGCGAGCATTCCGCCCGACGGCGTGATCGCGCTTGCCACCGCGATCTCGGGATACGGCTTCGAATAGGGCAGCAGGTGAGTGCGCGCCTTGTTCAGCGTGTACCACGAGGTCTTGTGCGTCACTTCTTCACCGCGCAGCAGCGGAACGATGATTTCGGCGACTTCGACGAGCCGCTCCCGCAGCGACTTCACGTCGACGCCGATCATGTCGGCATCGGTGGGCAGCAAGCCGGGGCCCATGCCGAACATGACGCGGCCCATCGTCATGTGATCGAGCTGGAGGATGCGGTTTACGACCATCAGCGGGTTGTGATAGGGCATTGACACGACCCCGGTGCCCAGCCGGATGCGATGTGTCCGCTCGGCCGCAGCGGCGATCATCAGCTCGGGCGATGCGATCGTTTCCCACCCGGTCGAATGGTGCTCGCCGAACCAGGCTTCGGTGAAGCCCAGCTTCTCCACCCACTCGACGATCTCGAGATCACGGCGCATAGCAATTGTCGGGCTCTCGGTCACGTCGTGATAGGGCGCGATGAACAGCCCGTGCTCCAGCGGCAACATGGTGATTCTTCCTCTCCAACGTCGTCCCGGTCTTCGACAGATCCGCTTGCTAATCAGGACCGTTCCGGACGGGATAGCGCGTGATCCCTCTGGCATAGGCGCGATGGCTGCTGCGCCTTGTTCTGTACGGGATGCCCGGCATGATCTTCGGCGCAAACAAGTGATGGTGGAACGCCTGCAGTCAAGACGTCTTGCCCACGCAGTTCAACCCGGCCCCCGAATTTAAGATAGACCTCTGCCCTGGAGGCGCTCGCGATTGAGGCGCCCTGGGAAAGAGATCACCACCTGCGCAACTCGCCTGGGTGAAGTGACTGAAAGAGGGGAGTTGGCTTCATGCGCAAGTGCGTACTTCTGCTTGCTGCTTCGGCAAGCACCTTGGCCGTTGCAGTACCTTCCCATGCCCAGGAGGCACCGGATGGGCCGAGGGTTGAGAAGGGCGACATCATCGTCACCGCCCGCAAACGGCAGGAATCGGTGTTGCGTGTACCCGTGATCGAGACCGTGCTCTCGCAAGAAGCCCTGTCGAAAGCGCAAGTGACCGACGTCACCGGCATCGCCAACCAGGTCGCCGGTCTGCAAATCGGCAACAACGTTCTGACCGTAGGCACGCAAATCTCACTGCGCGGCGTCGGCACAAGTTCGCTCGATGCCGGGGTCGACCAGTCGGTTTCGCTCAACATCGACGGCCTGCAACTCACCCAGGGCGCGACTTACGGAGTGGGCATGTTCGACATGGCCCAAGTGGAGGTGCTCAAGGGGCCGCAGGCGCTGTTCTTCGGCAAGAACAGCCCAGGCGGGGTCATCTCGATCCGCACCGCCGATCCGGGCGACGAACTCGAGATCGAAGGGCGCGCGATCTACGGCTTTGAAGCCAGGCAGAAGCGCGGCGAACTCATCGTCTCCACGCCGCTCAGCGACACCGTCGGCTTTCGCTTCGCCGGCATGTACTCGGATGAGGATGGATACTTCAGGAATCTCGCGACGGCACTGCCCGGCACCGGCGCGGTCACGCCTTCGACCACACGCTACAACGGCGGCGACGAGTTCATCGTGCGCGGCACCGTGGTCTGGGAGCCTGACCCCAGCGTAACGGTTCGCCTCAAGGCCAACGCGACCGAAAAGCGCGTGACAGGCGGCGGTTCTCCCTTCGGCAGTTGTCCCGACGGAAATGGTGCGCCGGTGGGCATTCCTTTCATCAACCCGAACGACGACTGCAAGGTGGATCGCACCCTCTATATCGTCGATGTCGATCCCGCCGCCTTCCCGCAGGCGCGCAACGGCGGCGTGCCTTTCATGAAATATGAAGCCCAGTTTGGCACGCTGGAAATCAATTACGAGGCCGCACCGTCGATCAGCGTGAACTCTACGACCGGCTACTTCAACACGGTTATCGACGGCATGCTGAACGGCGTGAACGCGGGTTTTGCCGGCCCTTCGCTGATCGCCGACAACCATTTCACGCGCCGCGACTTCACGCAGGAAATCCGCGTCCAGTCCGACTTTGCGGACAGCCCCGTCAACTTCCTGCTCGGCGGCTTCTATCAAGACGCGAACGTCAGTAACCGCGTCTGGGTGGGCGGCAATCTCGCCTATTTTATCAACCCTGCCTTCGCCACGCTGACGGCGGGCATCAACGATGTCGACATCGAGGCCTGGTCGGCGTTCGGCCAACTTCGCTGGAAGCCTGTCGAAACGCTCGAGATTGCCGCCGGCGTGCGTTACACCGATGAAAAGCGACACGACGACGCCTCGCGCATGACCAGCCTTACAGCGACGCCGACGCCGATCGCGATTGCCAATCCGGATCTGCGCTCGAAGAACTGGTCGCCTGAACTGACGATCACCTACACGCCGACCGACGACCTGACGATCTTCGGCGCGCTCAAGCAGGGTTACAAGTCCGGCTCGTTCATTATGACGGCCCCGCCCACGGCAGGCGCCGACAATTCCTTCGGCGACGAGCGCGTTCGCGGCGGCGAAGTCGGCGTTAAGGCGCGCCTTGCGGATCGGGCGCTGACGGTCAACACCGCGTTCTACTACTACAAGTACGACGATCTCCAGGTCGGGGCCAATGAAGTGGCTGCGGACGGCCTGCCCGTGATCCGCACGATCAACGCGGCTTCGTCCAAAGTCTACGGCGTCGATTTCGAAGCCACCTACCACCCGCCCGGCGTCCCGGGCCTGTCGACCCGGCTTGCCGTCAACTGGAACCACGCGCGTTTCGGCAAGTTCGACAATGCTCCCTGCTGGGGCGGCCAGCGCATCGAGGACGGATGCAACCTGTTCTTCAACGAGGACACAGGCAATTTCCAGGCACAGGATCTTTCCGGCGTCCGCCTTCCCAAGGCAGCAGACTGGACGATCAATGGCGGTTTCGACTACGAGATGCCGGTCAATGAAGCGCTTGACCTGGCGTTCGGCATGAGCGGGCAGTATTCATCGAAGTTCCTGAGGAACCTCGGTGACCGGTCCGACTTCTATCAGCCGAGCCACGTCAAATTCAACGCGAACCTGAGCATCGCCGCTTCCAACGATTCTTGGGAGCTGGCACTGATCGGCAACAATCTGGGCAACAAGTACACTGCGGGCAATTGCACGCAATTCAGCGGGGCGACCGGCCAGATCTTTCTTTCGCCGACGTTTGGCACCGACACCCGCAATGCCGCCGGCGTCGACGAACTGGCGTGCATTCAGGACCGGGGACGCGAAGTCTTTCTACGCTTGACGTTGCGTCCGACGAGTTTCTGAGAGCGGCCTGTGCCGGGGTGTGATGCCGATGACCCATAAATCGGCGAAGTGCCGAGCTGGAGCCTCGACCCGGCACTCAAAGAGGCGGCGGAATAACTCCGCCGCCTCCCCAAGCCTCAGAATTCGAAACCGAGTTCCAACCCGTACATCCGCGGTTCGCCGACGACAGCGGCATTGTGGCCCAGCGCCACGGCCAGTTGCATCCCGCCGACGAAATACTCTTCGTCGAGCAGGTTGTTGGCGAACAGGGCAGCGGAGAAATTGCTGTCCATGATATTGTTCCAGCTCAGGCGGGCGTTGAGCAGCTCGTAACCCGGCAGGCGCGTGCGCGGGGCGACGCTGTCGGCTGCGTTGGAGAAGTACTGGCCGCTCTGCGCATACAGTTCGCCGCGCAGGCTGATCTCGCCCATTGAATTTCCTGCCGGGAAAGCCAGTTCGGCCCAGGCGGTACCGGATGCCTTGGGCGTGTCGCCGACGGGGCCGTATGCGAAGGTATTGCCGAACAGCACGACCTGATTGTTGGTGTACTCGGCATCGGTCAGCGCCAGTTGGCCGCCCAACTGCAGCCAGTCGGCGAGATAGATCGAGCCTTCCGCTTCGATCCCGCGCACCCGCTCGTCGGGGACGTTGGTGGTGATCGCGATCGAGGCGATCGGGCCGGCCGGGCCGTCGGGATCAGGGAATTCGACACGCTGAACGTCATGCAACCATTGCTGGAATGCCGCGATGTTGAAGGTCACCGGGCGGCCCATCAACGAGCCTGAGTATTTGAGGCCGACTTCCACGTCCTCGGTAGTTTCCGAGTTGAAGAAGTTGCTGGCGCCCACAGAAGCCACAAAGGTCGGGCTGAGGGTGCCGTTATAACCGCCACTGCGGAAGGAGCCGCGGGTCTTGGCGTAGACCAGCAATTCCGGCGTTGCGAGATATTCGAGGCCCACTTCCCAACTCGGATCACTGTAGCGGCGGGTCTGCTCGGGCGGGCCGAAATTGTCCGACTGCGCCAGCTGGAGGCCGTAGACCTTTTCCCATGTGTAACGCAGACCGGCAGTGACGGTCAGACCGCCGCCGATCTCGTAACTCGCCTGTCCATAGACCGCATCGGTGTGGTTCTTGATGCGGAAATGGTTGGTTGCCGGAGTGAACGGCAACAGCGGCGCCAGTTCGAAATAGGTTTGCGGGAACAACGTGTTTGTCCTCTGACGCTGGAAATAGGCGCCGACGATGAACTCCAGCGCGCCATCGGCGGCTTCGCCCTGCAACTGGATTTCTTCCGACCAGCTGCGCAAATCCTCCCGATTGCCGACCACGCCGGTAGCGAGGTTTTCGGTCAGGATAGTGATAAAGGGGGCACCCAGCTGCGGCTGCTGTGAATTGGTGTAGCTGTCCACGAAACCGAGGATGTTGCGCAGCTTCAGATTGCTGCCCAGCTCGACCTCGGTAATGTTGGTGACAGTCCAGCTGTCACCGAAATGGCGCGCGCCGCTCGGATGGTTGGTCTTGTAGGGGCCAAGCCGGTGCTGCTCGTCGACATAGGCAGGCAGGCCCGGTGCATAGGCCTGCGGATGGGCGGCGAGATAGGCATCCCATGCGCCTGCACCGAACAGCAGATCGACCGCCGGGCTGAACAGGAAACCCGCCGAACTTGTCAGCGCAAAGCCATTGTTCGTCTCGCCGGGCGCATAGACGCTGTAGGTATAGGATGCGCCCGTGTTGGTGCCGTGGCTGTTCGAATACTGGACCATCGTGGTGTTCTCGACGGTTTCGAGCGCATTGAACCGCACACTGACGCGCAGGTTTTCGCGATTGATCCGGCCCAGCTCGTCTCCGGTGAACAGGTTGTCGATATAGCCGTCGCGATAGGTCAGGTTCCCGGCGATCCGCACGGCGCCATTTTCGCCCAACGGCACGTTGACCGCGCCTTCCAGCTCCATGCGGTCGAAATTGCCATAGCGGCCACGCAGATAACCTTCCGTGACATCTGTCGGCTTGGCTGTGGTGAACAGCACTGCGCCGCCCGTGGCGTTGCGGCCGAACAGCGTGCCCTGCGGTCCTTTGAGCACCTGAATCGATTGCAGGTCGAAGAAGCTCGAAGCCTGCGAGACAGGGATCGGCACTTCGTTGAGATAGGTGATCACCGCGCTTGGCGAGCCGGAAAAGATGTCGGCGCTCTGGCCGCGCAGCGAATAGGTCAGCGAATTGTTGCCCTGCGTCTGCCGGATGGTCAGGCCCGGCACCGTGCGCTGCAGGTCCGCATCGGAAATGACCACGCGCTCGACCAGGTCCTCGCTGTCGATGGCAGTGATGGCAATCGGCACGCGGCTCAGGTCTTCCTCGCGCCGGCGCGCGGTAACGACGATCGGCGTGCCGCTGCCCCAACCTTCCTGTGCGCTGGTTTCTTGCGCCGAGGCCGTGCTGGTGGTTCCGGAAAACCCGGCCATCAAGGCGGCGCCAATCGCTAGACGCGACGTTGCTGCGTGAAAACGGATCATGACACTCTCCCTGTTTCGCGCCTGTTTCTGGCGCTTCTCGAATGGGGAGGATACTACAGGGGAGTGATGCGGAGCATGGCTTGCCCTGCACTAGCACTTGGCTGCAAGGGAAGGCCGGTGTCAGGACAACCGCCGGCATGGACGAACCCGCTCGCACGGGAGGGGCACGTGAGGAGAGGTAGCGGGATAGCCGTATGTTCGCTCTGCCAGGTGCCCGGACGCTGCGGTTTGTCCAGACGGTTGGCGAAAACCAGATACCCAGCTTATGTTCAGCGTCAGAACATTTGGCGCAGATCGCGGCGTAAATTAGCGGAGCTCGTCATGATCCAGATACTGATCGATGCCGACGCCTGTCCGGTAAAGGATGAGACCTACCGGGTTGCCGCCCGCTACAAGGTACCGGTTGTCGTCATAAGCAACAGCCCGATCCGCGTGCCGCGTGATCCGCTCATTTCCCGCAAGGTGGTGAGCGCTGCTTTCGACGCGGCGGACGACTGGATCGCTGAACATGCCGAGCCCGGCACTGTTGTCATCACCGCGGACATCCTTCTGGCGGATCGTTGCCTGAAACGCGGGGCGACCGTCATCGCGCCAACCGGCAAGCCCTTCACCGCGTCGTCGATAGGCGGCGCGATCGCGACAAGGGCGATCATGGCCGACCTGCGCGCCGGCGGCGATATCGTGGGCGGACCGGCCCCGTTCAGCAATGCCGACCGCTCGCGTTACCTCTCCCGCCTCGATGAGACCCTGGTAAGACTGCGACGGCGACCTTGATGCCCATCGCCGGTTACCGCCGCCGGGGCGGAGCGATCATTTCCCTTGTTATGGCGCATTGCCAGCGCTAGAGCTATAAAAAAGAACTATCGTTCTGTTAGGCAGAACTTTTTGAGGCGGTGGGTAATGGAAGAGCGCTTGGCCGAGATCGGCTTCATCGGCCTCGGCGTGATGGGAGAGCCCATGTGCAGGAATCTTGCCGGCAAGAGCGGTCGGGTCGTCCGCGGCTTCGACGTGCGCGAGGAGCCGCTCGCGAGACTGGCAGGGCACGGGGTTCTGGCGACAGCTAATCCGAATGAACTGGCCGACCACTGCGGTGTGATCTTCCTCAGCCTGCCGAGCGGGGAACTCGTTGCGGAAATCTGCGAAGGAGCGAATGGCCTCCTGGCCCGCATGAGCGCAGGGGACATTCTCGTTGACATGAGCACGACCCCGGTCGACCTGACGCGGCGCCTGGCTGAGCGAGCCGCTGAACGGGGCGTGCATTTTGCCGACGCTCCCATCGCTCGAACGCGGGTGGCAGCGGAGCAGGGCTCGCTTTCAATCACCGTCGGTGCTGACGAGCGCACCTACGCTGCCATCAACCCCCTGTTGGCTTGCTGCGGCACGGACCTCACCCATTGCGGACCGGTCGGCAGCGGGCAGGTGGTCAAGATCCTCAACAACATGGTAATGATGGAGACGGTCGTGGCCTTGTCCGAAGCGCTGGCAATCGCGAACCGCGCCGGTGTGGACGGTGCGACGCTGTTCGACGCGTTCGCCAAGGGCTCCGCCGACAGCTTCGCGTTGCGCAATCATGGCATGAAGGCGGTGCTGCCCCAGACATTCCCGGAGCGGGCGTTCTCGGCTGCGTACGCCTACAAGGATCTCGGTTACGCCTTGCGCCTCGCGGAGGCCGTGGGCGTTCAGGCGGAGGGCGCCCATGTCGCCGGCGCCATGCTGCGCAAGTCCATCGAGCGAGGAGACGGGGAACTCTACTGGCCGGTGATCTCGCGCGTGGTGGCGTCGGGCGGATGATGGCACGCGCATCACGTCGGCTTGCGCGCATCAGGTCCGATCAATGAGCACGGGGCTCGCGCAGTCGGTGGACGTGGACGTTCTTGTCGTGGGAGGCGGCAACGCCGCGCTGTGCGCGGCGATCTCAGCGCGTCGCGCCGGCGCCTCCGTGCGGGTGATCGAGGCGGCACCGAAATTCTATCGCGGCGGCAACACCCGGCACACGCGGAACATGCGCTGCGCGCATGACAGCGCGACTGCGTGGCTGAGCGGTCCTTATTCCGAACAGGAGTTTTGGAACGATCTGCTGGAAGTCACGCAAGGCAAGACCGACGCAGAACTCTCGCGGATGATGATTGATCGCTCCGCGGCGATGCTTGACTGGATTCAGCAGCAAGGCGTGCGATTTCAGCCGTCGCTCGGCGGCACGCTGAGCCTGGGCCGGACGAACAGCTTCTTTCTCGGAGGCGGGCGCGCGATGCTGAACGCCCTTTACCGAACGGCTGAGTCGCTTGGCGTCGCTGTCGAGTACGATGCGGAAGTCGTAGACCTGACCGTTACGGACGGCGCATTCACGAGCGCTGCTGTGCGACGCCAGGATGGCGTCGGCCACATCACGGCGCGGAGCCTCGTCGCCGCCAGCGGCGGGTTCGAGGCGAACCTTGAGTGGCTGAGGGAAGCCTGGGGCGCGACGGCAGACAACTTCATAATTCGCGGCTCTCCCTATAATCGTGGCGGCCTGATCAAGGTGCTGCTCGACAAGGGGGTCCAGTCGATTGGCGACCCCCGGCAATGCCACGCCGTTGCCATCGACGCACGCGCGCCGAAGTTCGATGGCGGCATCATCACCCGGTTGGACTGTGTGGTGTTCGGCATCGTCATAAACAAGCACGCGCAGCGGTTCCATGACGAGGGCGAGGATTTCTGGCCGAAACGCTACGCCATCTGGGGACGGCTCGTTGCCGACCAGCCCGACCAGATCGCCTGGGTTCTGTTCGACGCCAGGTCGCTGCCGTTGTTCATGCCCTCTCTCTATCCGCCAATCTCTGCTGCGACCGTCGCGGATCTGGGCGCGAAGTTGGGGCTGGATCCCGCGGCGGTCGGCGCAACGGTCACGGCCTTCAACCGCGCCTGCCGGCCGGGCGCGTTCGATCCGGCTGTGCACGACGGCTGTCGCACCAAGGGGCTCGCCGTGGACAAGACCAATTGGGCCCGCCCGATCGATACGGCGCCTTTCTATGCCTACCCGCTGCGGCCCGGGATCACCTTCACCTATCTGGGTGTGCGCGTGGATCGCGACGCGCGGATGCGGATGGCTGACGGTTCGGGCGCCGCCAACATGTTCGCGGCCGGCGAGATCATGGCCGGCAACGTGCTCGGCCGCGGCTATGCGGCCGGGATCGGGATGACCATCGGCAGCGTGTTCGGTAAGATCGCAGGTGAGGAGGCCGCTGCTCATGCGCTTGAGCGATAGTCTGATCGAGGCGGACCGCCTCATGACGATCTGCAACTCGTGCCGCTATTGCGAGGGGCTGTGCGCCGTGTTTCCCGCCATGGAGATGCGCCGCGTGTTCGCCGAGGGTGATCTCAACCTGCTCGCGAACCTGTGCCACTCTTGCGGCGCTTGTTACGATGCCTGCCAGTTCGCGCCGCCGCACGAATTCGCGGTCAACGTGCCGGTCGCCATGGCGCGGGTGCGGCGAGAATCCTGGGAGGCCTACGTCTGGCCCGCGAGGTTCGCCGGTCTGTTCCGGCGCAACGGCGTGGCGGTGGCGTTGATCGCTGCGTTGAGCGTCGCTGCCTTTATCGCGGCGTTCGTCGCGGCGCACGACCCCGCTAAGTTGTTCGCCGCCGACGATGGGCCCGGCGCGTTCTACCGCATGATGCCCCACAACGCGATGGTGGCGCTGTTCGGCGGTGTGTTCGTCTACGCGGTCTTCGCCGCGGCGATGGGCATCCGCACTTTCTGGCGCGATCTCAATCAAACCCATCCCCTGCCGCTGGGCGCGGGGTCGCTGTGGCAGGCGGTCCGCGACGCGGGCAGTCTGCGTTACCTCGATGGCGGTGGGGAGGGATGCGCGGATGACGAGGTTGAGCAGCGCGACAGCCGCAGGCTGTTCCACCACTTGACGTTCTACGGTTTCCTGCTGTGCTTCGCCTCCACTTCGGTAGCGACGCTCTACCACTACCTTCTGGGACGCGAGGCGCCCTACCCCTGGTACGACCTGCCCGTTCTGCTCGGTGTCGCAGGCGGTATCGGCCTGGTAATCGGACCGATCGGGCTGATTGCGGCACGGCGCCGCCGCCGTGCCGATCTGAAGGACCTGAGCCAGCAGGGTATTGACGATGCCTTTACGCTCATGCTGCTCTTGACCGCGCTGACCGGACTTGCCCTGCTGCTGCTGCGCGCGACCCCGGCGATGGGCCTGTTGCTTGCGGCTCATCTCGGCGTCGTCTTCGCGCTGTTCCTGACGCTCCCTTACGGCCGCTTCGTGCATGGCCTCTACCGTTTCGCCGCGCTCGTGCGCCATGCACAGGAGATGCGGGCCGCAGGTGCCTGATCGAGAGGAGGGTGTCACTGACCGGGTGACCACGGCCCGCTACGCCACTCAGCGCAATTGCGTTGCCCAGAATGCTTATTCCATAGCATGGAATGCCACGAAGATTGAGGGCGAACCTCCTCTTTATCGAAATAGCAGGCGAAATAGAGAATGGACCGTGTTTCCTGCAGTTGTGAAAGAGTCAGCGACCATGACTAACGATAACGGATCCGGGCTGGGTCAAGGGGTTGCAGCGGTGGACCGTGCGCTAGCAATAGCGGACGCTATCGCTGCGGGTGATGAGCCGATCACGTTAGCGGAAATCTCACGCACAACAGGGATGTACAAGAGCACGATTCTTCGCCTCATTGGTTCGCTTCAGGCAGCCGGATATGTGCAGCGCCTGCGAGATGGCCGATATGCGCTTGGTCCGGCGATCTTCAGGCTCGCGGTCGCCTATGAACGTATGGATCCCTTGCGCCAGCACGTCCTGCCTGTCCTTGAGGAGCTTGTTCGCAAGGGAAGCGAAAGTGCGTCATTCCATACGCTTCATGGGCCGCACAATCGGCTTTGCCTGTTTCGGGTGGACTCCAGCCATCCGACGCTCGACCGGATCAATTCAGGAGACATCCTCCCTCTCGAGCGAGGTGCGGCGGGTAGAATCCTGATGGCCTTCAGCGGCAGAGATGGATCCGACTACGATGCTTTGCGAGCGCAATACTTCGCGCTTTCGATAGGTGAGCGGGAGGCGGGCTGTGCAGGCATGGCTTCGCCGGTCTTCGGCCCGGAGGGCAATTTGCGGGGAGCGATATCGCTTTCGGGCGCTGCCAACCGGTTCACCCCGGAGATGATCTCCGAATGGCAACCCCGCCTCCTGACGGCTGCCGCCGAAGTCACCCGGTCCTTGGGCGGAAGCTATCCGAACCTGGCGCACCCGTAAGCTACCGAATGTTGACGGCCTTATAGTCGGCTCGATACTCGAAGCTGTATAGGGTATTCAGTCCCATCCGGGACCAGAAATCGCACTTGTGCTCTTGTTCGAACGTGCGGGATTCGCGCACCTGATCTGGTGAAAGGATTTGAACGCGCTCGACGCCCGGTTCGAACGGCCGCCACTCTGGCAGTCCGGGTCCATTGGGATCACCGTTCGCAGCGAAGTTGGTCCAGTAGACGATCATCGTTCGCGACAGACGCTGCTGGCCCGGTGTCAGCTGCGCGGGACTGTCCCACAGATAGGCCAGCTCGGAGGTATGGCCGGACCCACGGATGCCGCCGGTCGCGAACTCATAAGGCGCGAAGGGAAAAGGGGCCCGGGGATCCGCGAGTTCATAGGCGTACAGTTTGCGGGAAGGGGCCAGGAGGCGATGGGCGAGCAGAGTGTTGCAGGCGCCTATCCGATAGTTGATGCTGGAATCTGTCAGGACTCGCGCCAGCGCAGCCAGAGGTGACGCGAACGCGTCCGGAGGATAGGCTGCCTCCACGGCGCTGGCGCGCGAGCCGAACGAACGGCGCAAGGCCTCTGAATACCCCGAGGCGGTCAGCGCGGCGGCCGGATCAGCGTAGTTGGAAGCGACGTGCCACAGCGCCTCGTCCCTGTTCGACCCTTGAAGAACCGGAACCTGATTCGACCTGCCGAACGCCACGCTTTCCCGAATGTTCAACGGTAAGACACCGCCGCCCACCGAAGGTGCGTTGCCCGGACCGCCTGCTCCTGGGACCATGTTGGCCAGCATCGTGGTGACGGGAATCCGGCGCAGGCAGCTCACAACGGCCTTGTCCGTGCCTGTGCAACCCAGGCGCTCCGCCGTGGAGCGACCCACTTCCTGGGAATCGGCCAGGGACGGAAACTGGTACTGGCACGGCCCGCTCTGGATGATGGCTTGACGAAACAGGCCCCTCGCAAGCGGTGATGCGAGCTGGATGCGGATTCCGAGGTGATCCCGGCCACTATTCCGAAATGATCCCGGCCGGGATTCCGAGATGATGCCGGCCACTATTCCGATTAATTCCCGGCCACCCGGGAGG
>NZ_BMHK01000040.1 GCF_014640675.1 Novosphingobium endophyticum
CTTCGCCTTCGAGGCCGTGCCGATGATCTCCAAGGCCCAGGTCATGGCGCTGTGCGCCGGCGATGGCTGGCTCGAACAGGGGGCCAATCTCATCCTGTTCGGCCCACCGGGCGGTGGCAAAAGCCATCTGGCGGCAGCGATCGGCCTTGCATTGGTGGAGAATGGTTGGCGAGCCCTGTTCACTCGAACCTCCGACCTCGTCCAGCGCCTGCAGGTCGCTCGGCGCGAACTCACGCTCGAATCCGCCATTTCCAAGCTCGACAAGTATCACCTGCTCATCCTTGACGACTTTGCGTACGTCTCGCGCGACCAGGCAGAAACCTCGGTACTCTTCGAGCTGATCAGCGCACGCTACGAACGCAAATCGCTGCTCATCACCGCCAACCAGCCCTTCGGCGAATGGAACCGTGTATTCCCGGACCCCGCGATGACGCTCGCAGCAGTGGACAGGCTCGTGCACCACGCCACCATCTTCGAGATGAACGTCGAAAGTTACCGCCGGCGAACCGCACAGGCCCGACGTACGGGAGCCGGAAGGCCGGCTGCCTNAATGCGCAACTTCGGCAAGATTTTTGGCGTGATGACCAGCATGATCGGGATCGGCGGCGGTCTGGGCTCCACGGCCGCCGGCGCGGTCTTTGACCAGTTCGGCAACTACGAGCCGATGCTTTGGGCAGGAATTGTAATCAGCATCCTGTGCGGCGCGCTTATTTTCAAGTTGGGAGAATCGAAGGTATGAGCGGTGCACAAGTCCAAGTGCCGAGCCTCGAGGGTCGTTCTGCATTGATCACCGGCACCGGTGGGCTCGGCGTCCTCGTCGCACGCGAACTCGCGCGCGCCGGCGCAGAGGTCATCATCGCCGGCCGCGACCCAAGCAAGGGCGACGAAGCGCTGCGCCTGGTTAAGGCCGCTGCGCCGCAATCGTCCGCTACTTTCGAGCTCGTGGACCTTGCCGACCTTCGCTCAGTTGCGGAACTTGCCGGGCGGCTCCGAGATCGTGCGGCGCTTGATCTGTTGGTCAACAATGCCGGCATCATGTCGCCACCCACCCGCAAGACCACAGCTCAAGCCTTCGAGCTGCAGTTCGGCGTCAATTACCTGAGCCATTTTGCCCTCACCGGTCATCTACTGCCCCTGCTTAGACGAAGTTCCTCGCCTCGCGTGGTAAATGTCACAAGCCTTGCTCACCGGTACGCCAAGCTGGACTTCACCGACCTTCAACGCGAGCGCAAATATCGGCCCGGCGAGGCCTACTGCCAGTCCAAGCTAGCGCAAGCCCTCTTCGCGCGCGAACTGCAGCAGCGTAGTGACGAACATGGCTGGGGGCTTACTAGCGTTGCGGCTCACCCCGGCTTCGCAAGCACCAACCTGTTCAAAGGCGAACAGGGCGACAAAAAGCTGTCTAGTATAATCAGCACGCGCATCGTCATGCCCTTGATCGGCCAACCGGCGGAGGGCGGAGCGGCTCCCATAATTTACGCCGCAACTGAGGCGGACATAGCCCCTGGTGCATTGTACGGACCCACCGGTCGGTTCGAGATGAAGGGACCACCCGGCAAGCGTGATTTTGCTGCGCCTGCCCTCGATGAAGCTGTAGCCGCCCGCCTTTGGGAGGTATCCGAATCCCTCACCGGCGTACGCTTTCACTGACCTGCCGACCGCCTGTGTCCGATGTCTCGCGTTGACAGGAATGAGTATCGCTTTTATGCGATAGACTGTAGCTTAGCCTCGGCAGGCCGGGCGGCACGATCCATAACGATGAAGATCAGGCGCTCAACGTGCGCAGGTGAGGATATGACAATGGGTTTTCAGAAAGCAGTTCTGCTCGCCGGGGTCGCGTTCGCTGCGACCACCACTCAAAGCCATGCGCAGATCGCTGCGCCGGCCGAGACCGATCAGTTCGCGACCGGTGAGGCAAAAGTTGCCGATGTCGGCAACGACATCGTCGTGACCGCGCGCCGCCGCGACGAGAGCCTCCAGGACGTTCCACAGACGGTCAATGCGGTCTCGAGCGAGACAATCCAGAAGCTGCGCATCAACAACGCGGCTGATATTGCCCAGATCGTGCCCGGTCTCACGATCGAAGGTGGTTCGTCGGGCAGCGGCGGGTTTGGGGCCAGCTCGGGCATGCGGGGTGTGCCGACGTTCCTGAACTCGAACGCCAGCCCGGTGGTCCAGTTCTACCTCAACGACGCGCCCACCGGCCGCGGACCTGAGGTCACGCAGGCCCTGTTCGACATCGGCCAGATCGAGGTGCTCAAAGGCCCGCAAGGCACGCTGCGCGGCCGTTCTGCGCCGACGGGAGCAATCACGATCACGACGACGCGGCCCGATTTGGTCGATGCTGGCGGCTTCGTCAACTTGAGCGGGACCACTCGGGGCGGGATCAACGTGCAGGCTGCCGTGGGCATTCCGATTATCAGCGATGTGCTGGCGTTGCGCGTAGCGGGTGCAGTCGACCACAACGAGGGTAACGGCGTGACAAGCGCCAACAACCCGCTGGAGCCGTACGTAAAGAGCGAAGCCCTTCGGGCCACGCTGCGTTTTCAGCCGACGCCGGATGTGGACGCAACGGTCATGTACCAGCGGCTGTGGCGCAGCAGCCGCTCGTTCACGCAGTTGGTCGGCCCCGGCAACGGCGGAAACGGCCCGGAGATTGCCGCGGGAGACCGGCTGGGCATCACCGATCAGCCCAATCAAAGCCGGAGCACGGTGGACTTCGTGGTCGGCCAGCTCGAATGGCGCTTGGGGGGGCAAAGGCTCAACTACGTCGGTTCGTACCGCCGCTCCAACCAGACTGCCAGGTCGCCGCAGGACGTCGCGAACGTGCTGCCGGGCATCGAGTATTTGCAGAACACCGAGACGCCTGCCACCGAAACCTCGCACGAACTTCGCCTGAGTTCCGAAGATCGCGTACTCGGCATCTTCGATTACACGATCGGCGCATTCTACGACCGCGAATCCTCGAATCCGAAGGTCGACGGTGTCGCGCGATTCCTGACCGGCGCATTCGGCCCCCCGGGCGCACCTACCGTTCAGGAGCCGCTGTCGCGCTACACCTTGCGCAACGTGATCAGCATCGATCCCGTCGCAACCGAGAAATCGGTGTTCGGCAGCATCACGGCTCACATCGGTGCGAACACGGAACTGACCGCAGGGGGACGATACATCGATTATACTCGTCATGACAGGTTCACGCTGGGTCTGCTCGGTGGTTTCAATGCGCTTGCAAATCCGACGCCAATTCCCGCGTTTGGTATTCCGGCGCTGCCGTGTGCCGGCCTGCTTGCCCTGGATCCGCAGCTGGCGGGGGCCATCGATAGCCCCGTTTACACGGGGTCGCCGTCAATCTGCGATCTCCCGATTCCCTCACAACAATTGCAGAACGTCGACCGCCGCGAAAAGTTCACGCCATTCCTCTACAACGTCTCGCTGTCGCATAAGTTCAGCCCGGACTTCATGGTGTACGGAAACGTTGGGTCGGCGTTTCGTTCGGCCGGACCGGCGATTGGCCTCACCAGCGTGCTGAGCTGCTGTACCCTGGTAGGCGGACCCGATCTGGGCAGCATCGAAGACCTCGTGTTCCAAGGTGAAGAGCGGTCCACCAGTTACGAAGTGGGCTTCAAGGCGACATTTTTCGACCGGCGGGCCCGGCTGAACGTCGCGCTTTTCAAGCAGAAGTTCGACAACTACTTCTTCCTAACCCAATCAACCCGCTACCTCTCGGTGACCGACCCGACCAGTCCGGCGACTTCGGATGTCAGCTCGGCCGAGTTCACCACCGGTGCGGATGCGAAGGTCAAGGGAATCGACGTCGAGGCGGGCTTCCAGGTCACGCCGCGCTGGAGCTTGAACCTCGGGTTCAGCTGGTCGAAGGCTGAACTGGACAACGCGCTGATCCCCTGCAACGATGGAAATTTTGATGGCGTGGTCGACGATATTGTTCCCACCGCCCAGGACTTCGTAGATAATGGCGTCCTGATCGCCCGATGCCGTTCTAACGAAGCGATCTCGCGCACGCCTACATGGAACTTGACGGTCCAGTCGGAATACGGCGCACCAATCTCTTCGGCAATGGATGGCTTCATCCGCGGGAGCTTCGTCTATTACCCCGACAATCCCAACGCGAGCCAGGGTGTCGTGATCGACAACTACAGCTTGCTCAATCTCTACGCCGGCATCCGTTCGCCCGACAACGCCTGGGAGGTTTCCCTGTTCGCGAACAACCTGCTGAATACGCAGCAGGTGCTTTCGATCAATCCGGTCGCGCCGGTATCCTCGGGCGGGGCGGCACGGTTCTTCGGCAATCCGGCGTCGGGATACCAGCAGATCGCCTACACGCCGCGCCGCGAGTTCGGACTGAACGTTCGTTACGCGTTCGGGTCGCGCTGATCGAGCAACGCATCAAGGCTTGGGCATGAAATGAGCGCGGGCTACCCCCGCGCTCATTTTTTTGGGACGCTCCGAATGTCGCCGCAGCAGTCCGCGGATGTTGCGGAGGGCGGCAGAGCAGCCACCGCGAAGTGACTAACCGATCGCGCCAGCGAGCAGTGTTCCCGCCAGAACCAGCATGGTGGCTCCGACGATCACGTCCAGGACACGCCATGCCGCTGGCCGGGCGAAGAGCGGCTCCAGCAGCCGTGCGCCGAAGCCGAGCGCTGCAAACCAGGCGAAGCTTGCAGTGACAGCCCCCGCGACGAACAGGGGGCGTGCCGCTGCTGGCTGCGCCGCGCCGGCCATGCCCATGAGCAGGAAGGTATCCAGATAGACGTGCGGATTCAGAAATGTGAAGCCTGCGGTCGCGCCGAGCACGCCGCCCAGGGTTGCCCCCTGTCGGTCGCGATCGTCACGGCCTCGGGGGCCCTCGCCCGCCGCAGCGCGTTCACGCCGTGCCAGCCGAGGAAGGCGGCCCCTCCGGCCGCCATAAGCGTCGTCAGTTGCGGCACCCGAGCGAGGAAGACCCCCACCCCCCAACTCCGGCGGCGATTAGCAACGCGTCAGCGCTGCCGCAGAACAGCACCACGAGCCCGACATGCTCGCGCCGCAGCCCTTGCCGCAGCGCTCGGCATCACCCCTTCGGCCGTATCCCAGCGCGTCCGCGGCATAGAGGAGCGCCTTGGAGCCATTTTGGTGCTTCGTGGTCAGCCATGCGCCCTCACCAATCTGGGGAAGGCACTGACCGCCCATTTCGACAAGGTTCAATTGCTCGAAGCCGATCTTGGGCCCGCCTTGGGGACGAAAGCAGTAAGCTCCGCCCCGCCGGTTACCCTCAAGGTCGCGGTGAACGCCGATGGCCTAGGAACGTGGTTCCCTCATGCCGTCGCCGGCTTCACGCAAATAACCGGGATCATGCTGGACGTCGTTCTCGAAGACGAGGGCCACGCTTCCGACCGGCTGCGCTCGGGCGAAGTCGTAGCTGCGGTCACTGCCGATCCAAATCCGGTCCAGGGCTGCAAGACGATCCCACTCGGAACGCTTCGCTATGTTGCTTGCGCGAGCCCTGCCTTCGTTGACCGGCACTTCCCCGATGGCGTGGACCCGAGCAGGCTGGCAGGCGCACCCTACTTGCGCTTCGATCGGCGCGACTGGCTTCAGGCCCGGTGGGCGCGAGACGCGCACGGAACGGAGCTGGGCACCGCGGTCCACTGGATGCCCTCCACCCAAGCCTTCCTAGATTTCGCGCTGCTCGGCGTCGCCTGGGGTTTGCAACCTGTTCTGCTGGCCCAACCGCATATCGCGGCCGGACGACTGGTGGAGCTGCCGCCGGCAATGCCGCTGGACGTGATGCTCTATTGGACCGTGGCGCGGCTTCACGCCGCCTCGCTGCGCGCGTTGACCGATGCCGTCGTCAAGGCTGCAAGCGACAATCTGCAGGCATGCACATCCTGAGGGCGATGCGGCCTGCGGAAACCCGCGAGCGGCAGTGCCCGGGTACCGCGGTCAGCCGTCGGCCAGGGGGGCTGAGGGACACCCCGCCCCGCGTCGGCAGCGACGACCACCCGCGGGCCTCCAGCGGATCGGCGACATTGCGGATGCCGCAGTGGGCCGACGGTCTCGCTAATATGGTCCTCGTTGTCACCGACTACAGCGGCCCGCACGCCGTGCTCGGGACGGTCGTCCCCTTGCGGAGCACAGTCCCGCCATTTCGCTTCCACCGCCCTGTCGGGCCCGCAGCGGCTAGCCGCGTACGAGGGTACAGGACGCCATCCCTCAATAGACCCAGCGCGGCAGAGTGCGCAGCATTCCCGATGTCAGCCTGGAGAAGACTTTTGGTCAACGTCCTACAAACCGTGAACCCGATCCTCCTTTTCCTGGCGCTGACGGCACCGGCTGCCGCGCGCGAGGAGAACCAGCCGGCCTCAGGCGCGCGGTACGTGGCGATGGGCAGCTCGTTCGCGTCGGGATCGGGCGTTGCACCCTACGCCCCGTCCGCACCGGCGCGCTGCCAGCGCTCGACCCGGAACTACGCGCAGCTACTCGCGAAGAAGCTTGATCTATATCTGGTAGATGTCACCTGCGGGGGGCGCGACTACCGCCCACATCCTGGGGCCTTGGAACGAGCTTCCGGCGCAGATTGACGCGCTCACGGACGATACCGCCTTGGTTACGGTCACCATTGGCGTCGCAGACGAGATCACGGCGGCGGGCGGCAAGGCGATCGCGGTCGCCGGCGATGCCACCCACGCCATACCAACGATTTTTCTAACCGGCAGGGCCGGTGTGACGGACCGCGTCGTTGGGCTGGAGGTTGGCGCAGACGATTATGTGATAAAACCGTTCGACCGGCGCGAACTGCTTGCACGCATACGCGCGGTGTTGCGTCGCACATCGCGCAATGCCTCCGCCCAACCTGCTTGACGGGGGAAGCCTTGATCGGTTATGCGCCATTCTATCGCATAACGTTCGGAGCCGACTTGCAGTGACCTCAATATACGTAACGGACCGGTCAGGCCGTGAGCATTCCGTTCCCGCACGAAGCGGGCAAACGATTATGGAAATCGTGCGCGACGGCGGGATCGATGAGATGCTGGCGCTATGCGGCGGGTGCCTCTCCTGCGCGACCTGTCACGTGTTTATCGACCCGTGGTTTGCGGACCGGTTCTCCGCAATGAGCCAGGACGAGAGCGACCTTTTGGACTCGTCGGAACATCGCCGAGAAGACTCGCGCCTCGCTTGTCAGTTAGCATTCGACAGCAAGCTAGATGGCCTACGCATCGCTCTGGCGCCGGAGCATTGACGACGACTGAGACGCAATCTGTCGATCCAGCGCATCGGCGGATCTGGAAATCCACAGGAGACATTCAGTGCAGACGCTCGAACACCGGGACTACTTTACCGACCACGAAATCCTGAAGGACCCCTACCAGTTCTTCGAGGCGGTGCGGGCACATGGGCCGGTTTATCAGCCCCCCGGCAAGGATTACCTGATCGTCACGGGTTTCCCTGAAACCGTCGAAATCCTGAACAACAACCGCGATTTCTCGGCCTCGATCGGTCTCGCCGGGGCAGCCGCGCCGCTGCCATTCGAGCCGCATGGCTCCGACATCACCGCCCAGTTAGAGGAGAACCGCTGTAAGATCCTGGGCGGCGACCTGCTCGTGAACCTGGACGATGGTGCCCACACGAATATGCGCGCGCTGGTGAATCGTCTGTTCACGCCTTCCCGACTAAAGGCGAATGAGGCTTTCATCCAAGAGTACTCCGAAGAGCTCGTCAGGAAGGCCGTTGAGAACGGCAGCGTGGAGCTGATCAAGGAGATTTCGACCCCGTTCGTGACCCTGGTGATTGCCGACCTCCTCGGCGTACCAGCCGAAGATCGCGAACACTTCATGCGCTTGATCGAAGCAGCCCCGCCTCCCGGTAGCCTGGACTCCGGCGAGAACGACTACTCGGGAAAGAACCATCCGATGGTGGCGATGGGCGGATACTTCGCCCGCTATATCATGGAGCGCCTGGAGGCGCCCCGCGACGATATTCTGACCGAGCTCGCCCACGCGAATTATCCCGACGGCACCAAGCCGCAGCTTCAGGATCTGGTGGCGCTCTCGGTGTTCATGTTCGGCGCCGGCCAGGACACCAGCGCCAAACTGCTGGGCAATTCGATGCGCTACATCGTGGACGTACCCGGACTGCAGGACAAGCTTCGCGAAGACCCCTCGTTGATTCCCGCGTTCCTGGAGGAAGTTCTGCGCCTGGAAGGGTCCACCAAGCAGACCGCGCGGCTCGCCCGGCGGGACACGAAGATCGGCGATCTCGAGGTTCCGGCCGGGACCAAGGTCCTGCTCGCGCTGTCGGCCGCCAATCGCGACGAACGCCGCTGGCCCGATCCCGAGGATTTCGAGCTGAATCGACCCAAGATCAAGGAGCACGTTGGGTTTGGGCGCGGCAAGCACGTCTGCGCCGGCGCGCCGCTGGCTAGGGTCGAGGTCCGCGTGATCTTGGAGCAGTTCTTCAAGTATACGTCGAAGATCGACATGGACGAGAGCAAGCACGGACCGCGTGGCCAACGCGAGCTCGACTTCGAACCGAGCTTCATCATTCGCGGCCTTGCGGACCTGTACCTGAAGCTGAGTCCATCCGAAGCAATGAAAGCCTGAGGACCGCGCGCGATGAACTTCACCGGAAGCGCAGCTTTGGTAAGCGGCGGCGGCGGGGTTGGCGGAACCTCTGCGCGCCAAGCCCAATTCGGCATGGGGTGGCCATATTTGAGCCGTCGGCCCTTCGTGCGGAGGGCTTCGCCAGGGAATTGGGGCCTGCCGCGATTAACGTTGCTGGCGACCACAGAGCGACGAGGAGGCAGTGCTGCTAGCAATCGACTTCGCCAGCGAGCTCGGCATGTTCCGGGTCAACGTGAACGCAGCCGGGGTGGCGCGCTAAGCGCACTGCCCAAGGCTAAGCACCGAGGGCACTCCGCACGACATGGCGGTCTGCCGGGAGATGGTCGAACTGGATCTTTTCGGGCCCTTCGACGTCTCGAGACTCTGCGCAGCGGTGTTTGCGGGGAACGGCCCAACAAGGACCCGCAGCGGGGCGTCATAAAGAACAGCGCGTCGACCGCTGCCTTCCACGTAGAGGCCAGGCAGACCGCCTACCCCGCAAGCAAGGCAGCGATCGTCGGATGACTAGGGCGAAAGGGAGGAACACAGATGGCGGGACTGGTACGAAGGACGTTCGTCAAGCGAGCGCTGGCGACCGGCATCGCCTGGCCACTGCTGCGCGTGGAAGAAGCGCAGGCTCAATCCATCGAAGATTACATTTCGCAGTACGTCCATTCCGAATTGAGACCAATGGCGCGAGCCTCTGCTGCGATGACGGCGGGGATGCCCGCTTGGACTCCGCAGAGCTTGCCGCAGTTACGCGCTGGCGCCGCAGCATACGGGCGGGCGCGCCTGCCCGCTCCGGCAGTTGAGAAGCGCACGATCTCTGGCGAGCCCGGACGGCCTCTGATCCCCGTGTGGCTCATCAATGCACAGCCGGGCAGCAAGCGCCCCGCAATCCTTCATCTTCATGGCGGAGGTTTCGTGATGGGCGCCGCCGAACAGAGCATTGCGGATCTTCAGGCCATCTGCACGGCGCTGGATTGCTTCGCGCTCAGCGTCGACTACCGTCTTGCCCCTGAGACGACCTTCGCGGGGTCTGTCGAGGATAACTACGCGGCGCTGACGTGGTTGCACACCAACGCGGAAGCCCTTGGAGTCGACCCGGCACGGATAGGCGTGATGGGCGAAAGCGCCGGCGGAGGTCATGCCGCGCTGCTGGCAATCGCGGCGCGCGATCGCGGCGAAGTGCCGCTCGCGTTTCAGTGCCTGATCTATCCGATGCTCGATGACCGTACCGGCACCACCCGCACAATGCCTCCACATGTCGGCCGCCTGATGTGGACTGCGGAGAGCAACCGCTTCGGCTGGCACAGTTTCCTAGGCATGGAGCCGGGCGGGCCTTCTGTGCCGGCACACGCAGTCCCGTCACGCGTCGCGGATGTCGTCGGTCTACCCCCGGCATTTATCGGCGTCGGTTCTCTAGACCTGTTCTGTGATGAAGATACAGAATACGCTCAGCGGCTAAATGCCGCAGGCGTAGCCACTGAATTGGTCGTTGTTCCAGGTGCCTTCCATGGCTTCGATATGATGCCGTCCAAAATCTCGCAACGGTTCAACTCCGCCAAGCTCAACGCACTACGCCTCGGCTTGGAGAGCAGACGCTCTTAACAGGATGCGGAAAAAGGCGCTTCACTTGAGCCTTCCGAAGTGATTCAAGACCCCTTCGGCGATGTTGGAGGGTACGGGATGCGCGGCGGAGACCACCGGAGCGAGGGGCTGTTTTCCTACGTGAGCTGCGAGGCGCGGGTTCCGGCAGACCATCCGCTTCGGGCAATCCGTGCGATTGTCGATGAAGCGCTTGAGGTGCTGTCTGCGGATTTCGACGGGATGTATTCGCGCATTGGCCGGCCGTCGATCCCGCACGCGCGATCTGCTCCCCAGCGGAGCGCCCGAATCGAGCAGGATGACATTGATCAGGCCGCCTTCCACACGCTCCCCGGCCGCCAGCGTCTCGTGGAGAGCCGCGCTGACATCGGGGATAGGGCTGCCCCAGAAGAATGGCGGTTCCCGTCCCGGCATGGCGTAGGTAAAGCTGCCCATCGCCAGCCCGTGGTCGCGCAGCGCTTTTCCCATGCGGCGCTGGACGTCCGGCGGTTGTCTCTTGAGCCCGTTGTCGCTGATTCCCGCGAAACCCGCCGCCGCCGCGCAGGCGATCTGGTCAACCGGGTCGATGCTCCCTGCCGTGGCGGCGAGCAGCGGGGCGTCCGAGCTGGACACACCCAGATGTGCGGCAAAGCGCCATCCCGGAGCTAGCGCGCCGTCCACCGGGCCAGCGCCTCCTCGACGTCCCGCCCGAGCGCCGGGCTGAGATCCCCGACCCGGCCCGGCGTCTCCGACAGACGCGGGGCGGGCGCGGCAATGGCGAGATCGCCCAGCGCCGCATCAACCACGCGCCAAGCTCGCGCGATCCCGCAAATGCGGGTCGGCGAGCAGATGCTCGATGCTGTTGACGGGCGCCACCGGGATCCGGCGCTCGACCAGCGTCGCGACCACCTCCGCTTGCGGCCGCGCCGCGATCCATGCCATTACCCGCGCGTCGTCGCTGCCTTCATTGCCGCCGGCCAGCCCGACGAGATCGCGCTGATGTCGCGATGTACTCGCGGAAATGGCCACATGGCGGTCGTCCGCCATCGCATAAACGTCGCGGAGCACGCCGGGCAGCGCCGATCCGCAGCGTTCGGGAGCATGGCCCGGCGTCCAGCGCTGGGCAGCGTGGGCGACGATCTGGAGGACAGGCTCGAAAAGGCTGGCGTCCTCCTGCTGCCCCGCTCATTGCGGTCGCGCCAATAGAACGCGGTCAGCGTGCCGATCACCGCACTCATCGCGCCCACCGCATCGCCCAGCGCGACGGAGGGCGGATGCGGGGAATGAAAGTGGGCCACGCGCTCGCCCCCCCCAACTCGGGTCGGCCCAGTCGCCAGCGAAGCGCAGCTCGCTTCGAACCTTTCCTTCGTGCGGCAAGGCAAGCACGAAGGCGCGACACTCGCCTTCGGCGGGAGCGCATCGAAAGCGCCACCCCTGGCTTCTACATGAGCCCTGCCCTCTTCACCGACGTTCGTGGAGACATGGCGATCGCGCGTGAGGAAACCTTCGGCCCGATCGCTGGCGTTATGCCCCGCGCCCTTGCGGCAGCCCGGTTGTCCTTGCTGGAATACCCCTTGTCGGCAATGGCGGCGCGTGGGGATATGTCCGGCCCGATGTCGAGAAGGGTCTCGAAGTGGGAACAGTCCGGGGCTTCGCCGCCGGTCAGGTCGAAGGCGATCAGGTCTCCGCAACCGTCCGCTTTTCCGTGGATTTTCGTCGTAAAGCCGCCGCGCGAGCGGCCGAGGGCTTGTCCGCTTTGCCCCCTTTTGCGCCCGCTGCCGACACATGGGCGCGCACGATCGTGGAATCGAACATCTGGATCAGATGCGCTGACGGGCTCATCGTCGCCAACGTGTCGAAGAAGGCCTCGAACACGCCGGCCTTGCTCAACCGGTCGAACCGCTTCCACACGCTGTTCCAGTGGCCGTACTCCTTGGGAAGCGCCCGCCAACGCACATTCTCCACTGTGAAGAAATGCAGCGCCTCCAGAAAGCGCCGGTCGTCCGCCGCCTTGCGCCCCCGGCGCGGCAGGCACGCCCGGAACACCAGCAGTGCATTGTCCCAATCTTCTTCGCTCATCCGTGTCGACAAAATTCCGACCCCTTCGTCTAGCCGGAATCCTATGAATCATAACGGATTCACCTTGGGAATCGGAAAATCTCTTCAACCCCGAATTCGTCCACACGACCTTGGATCGGTCAGATCACTTCGATTGCTTGCACCAGCGCGTCTATCTCGCCGATGGTGTTGTAGTAGTGGGGCGAGGCACGCACGACCGGGGGCAGTTTACGGGCGGCGGCATCGAGAGGTGTGCTCGCCGGCGGAGACACGGATACGTTAATGCCCGCGCGGGTGAGGCGTTGCATGACGATGCTGGCTTCCACATGCTCGACGCTGAAGGAAACGATTGTGGAATGTTGTTCACCTGTATCGCGGAGTCTGACGGATCCGATGCCACTTAATCCATCTCGCAGTCGTCTGGCCAGAACCCCGCAGCGCGCCTGGATGGCATCGATGCCGATAGCGAGCGCATAGTCCACCGCTGCGCCGAGACCGAGCCGGGTCGAATAATTGGTTTCCCAGGTTTCGAAGCGACGTGCATCGGTGCGCATCCTGTAATGCCCCGAACGGTCCACCTCGGCTCCGAAAAGGTCGAGCATCGCAGGCTCAGTCCGATCCAGCATGTCCTGGCGCATGTAGAGAAAGCCGGTGCCGCGCGGAGCACGAAGGAACTTGCGGCCGGTCGCCGTAAACATGTCGCAGCCGAGCGTCTCGACATCGACGGTCATCTGACCCACGGCCTGACAGCCGTCGAGGAGATACGGAATGCCGTTGGCGCGAGCGATACTGCCGACCGCGGCGGCAGGGTTGATCAGTCCTCCATTGGTCGGAAGCCAGGTGATGGCTATCAAGCGCACCTTGTCGTCGATCATCCTAGCCAAGGCATTGGGATCGAGCGCGCCGAATTCGTCGTCCGGGACGACCTCGACCAACACGCCCGATCGTGCCGCGGCTTGCAGGAAAACGATGTAGTTCGCCGCAAACTCGGCGCGGGACGTCAGGATGCGGTCACCGGGAGCAAAGGACATCGACTGGAACGCGCGTTGCCAGGCGACCGTCGCGTTTTCGGTGATCGCGATTTCCTTCGCCGATGCGCCAACGAGCGTCGCAATACTCGCATGGATGGTCGCCAGGCGGTCAGTCGCTTCGGCCGCAGCCTCGTAGCCGCCGATTTCGCTTTCCCGGCGCAGGTGGCCGATCACTGCAGCCAGGACCGGGATCGGCATCAACGCCGCACCGGCACTGTTGAGGTGGTTTCGGTTGAGGACGCCAAGCGTGTCGGCGCGAACCGTGTCCAGGTCGATGGTGTCAAAATGCTGGGTCATAGAGTGTTCCACTAGAGATTAGTCCTACTGCGTCACAAATGGCGTATTCATCCTGGCACAGCATGGACATCGGGTCAGGCGCCGTGCCACTGTTGCGGTCAGCATTCTACGCAGCGTAGCGATTGAGTTCGAGGTATGTCGCTCGGGCCGTATCGGTATGTTTAAGGGATCGCGAACCGCGGGGAACCGGAGGTTCTTCGCGGTTCCTGGTAAAGGCAAATCTTGACGGGGAATCGTCTCCCGTTCGGAGATAAGGAATCCGTAGGCTGCGACGCACAGGCTCGCATAATGGTGAAAGCCCGGCCAACTCCATCTTTCGTAATGGGCGAGCCCCAGTTCCTGCTTGAGGTCTCGATAATCTCGCTCGATCCGCCGGCGCATTTTCGGGGACTGTCAGGATCAGGAGGCGCGAGGAGTTCGTTTGCGGCTACGCTGGTAAACACTTGCAGCAGTTGATGTCACTCTGAATGGTAGTCACGCGGCGCTTCCATCCATTTGAGGACTGATGAAAGGCGCCAGCCAACGGCCCTAGTTCCGATAGGCACCTGTCGAGGGAATGTGCCTTCAGCAATCATGCGATAAATGGCGGCACGCGAGCGTCCGGTTCTTTTCGTTACATCGCCAATGCGAAGGAACCTGTCGTCGTAGTCGTTCATGCAAACCGATCCATAATCGGTCTACCCGCTAGCGCCGACACTGCTGGAAAATTCCGTTCGTATCAAGGCCGCTTCATGGAAGCGAAAAGCCAATAGGTTTGACGCACCAGGCCGTAAGGCGTTACAGCGAGCGTGACGATGGCATTCACTCGGCAGGTGTTTTGCCTGTCCAATCGTCAAAAGGGTCCCGAAGAGGGTCCCTGATCGACTTCAACGAGGAAAACGCCCATGTTTCATGACATTATGGGCGTGTATTGGCCGACGCCCTCGCCGGCAAAACCATCGTTCTCGCCCTTGGGCCGGGTTTCCTATAGCCACCATCCGTTCACGATGAGGATTCCTCTGGAGCTTGCTCTTCATTCTCGGGGGTCGGTTGCACATCGAGGCCGCGCCGCGCCGTCGATCAGGAATGGCTTCGGATTGCGGGGCGAAAAACTGCACCGCCTCCGGCGCGAAGGATTGTCCCTTGGCAATCCACTCCGCGACCGAGCAGCGCGCCGATTGTTCCTCCAGCGCTGGCGCCCGGGCGCCCTTCGGCGCCCGCCGACGCTCAGCTTGAGGGGTTCGCGCTTTGAAGCTTGCCCGCAGCAAGTTGAATCCGCTGCATCAAAGTCTGATCGGACTTCGCCGCGCTGGCGATCTCGTTGAACTTCTCTGCCGTCAGCCCGGACTGCTGAACCGCAGTGGCCATCTTTGTCTGCTTGTCGGCAGCGGAAGCCGTTGTGTCCTGCTGGATCTGCTGAACGGCCATCACGGCCTGTGCAAACTGCTCGACCTCTCTGTCAGTGTAAGAAGTTCCGGTCTCGGAAACGCCTGAGCTATCGCCGGGGGCAGTCGGTGCAGCCGAGGACTCCTGCGATGATGCCGTCGATCCGTCCGTTTCGGGCACCTGCGCCTGTGCATGGCCTGCGGTCATGGCCAGGCCGAGGATTGCGGTGCCCAAGGCAAGTGTATTGTCGAATTTCATGTTCGCCTCTTCCATTGGATGAGCTGGGGGGCCGACCTCCGGCACGGTACGCAGCAGGTCAATCAAAGGGTGGACGTGCAGTGAACCGAATGCGCTGAACCGAGCTTGTCTGTCGCCTCTCCCGGTCAATGCCTGCAATCTCCACGTACTGCTTGCCAAAGCTCGGCGATCAGCGATTCTCTACGCAATCAGAGTGCGGTGCGCCTTGCAGTGCGCGCGCAGGCAGGGAACCGATGCGGTGCTCAGTAGAACCAGATACGCCATTCAGTATGCTCGACTTCCGTCGGCCACCCGGTTAGGCTCGGCGCATGGGCACGGTTCACAAGTTCAAGCGTCCGCCGAAGAACCAGCAGCAGTTCCGCGGCTATCGCCCTCAACAGCCGCTGCGACCTGACGACCGGAAGTCACCGCGCCGGGAGGTGCCTGCTTGGCTGCGAAGCGTCATCGCCTGGTCCGCGTTGATTCTCTTGGCAACGGTCATCTGGGCCGCGAGCGCGCTTCGTGGGACAACCTGAGCAACGCCCCGCCTGAGGGAATCCCAAAATCACGTTTATGCCAAAGTAGCGCTAAGGCACTCTAGGGCCACGACCAAACAGGAATCCAAGGAGGAGGACGACCGCCGCGACGATCAGGAAAATCGTCGCAAGGTCAGCAGAAAGTCCTGCGACTCCCCCGAAGCCCAGAAGCGCGGCAATAACAGCGACAACTGCAAAGATAATGGCCCAGCGAAACATTGGATATCTCCCATGATGGAAGCGCTGCGTCATCGTGTCCGACGAGCACCCGGTTTCAAAACCTCCGGACGATACTAATGTTCCAGGTCCTCCCGCGCAGGGCAGAGAACACCTCCCCAAACGCTGCTAAGCGGCGTTGTCGCTTGCCCGTCCGGCGCACCGGATCCTCGAACTCCGGCGGTTTCGTTTCAACTGCTCGAGACCGGGTCGAACTCGAGACCAAGGTGGGTCAGGCCGCGCAAGATGAAGGTCGGCAGATAACCGTATCGGCGGGCGTCGCGCGGCCCGTGTGCGTCCTCGGAGATACGAATGTCGCTGGTCCGATCGAAAAAGCGGTTGAGGCTGACAACGGTTTCGGCGCGAGCCAGGGGCGCGCCGGGACAGGTGTGGCGACCGCGGCCGAAGGCGACATGTAGCTTGGCATTGGCGCGGTCCAGCTGGAACTCGTCGGGCCGTTCGAACATGCGCGGATCGCGGTTGGCGGCGCCATTGGCGATGAACAGGAAAGTGCCGGCCGGGATATCGAGGCCGCCAAGCGTCGTCGGCCGTTTCGCCAAACGGAAGTCGCCTTTGATGGGACTCTCGTGCCGCAGGCACTCCTCGACGAAATTGGGGATGAGCTTGCGGTCCTCGCGGAGGCGCCTTTGGAGGTCGGGGCGCTCGCCCACCTGCTGGAACGCGTAGCTGAGCAGACGCACCGTGGTTTCCTGGCCGGCCGCGAACAGATTGGCGGCGATCCGGGCGACATCCAGCGGCTGGGGCACCGAGCCGTCCGGGAAGGTCGCCTCGGCGAGCCGGGTCATGACGTCTCCGCGAGGGTTCTGGCGGCGGTCCTCGATATAACCGGAGAATTTGTCATAGAGCCAGGCCAGCGGCAGGTGCTCGACTTCCTTTTCGCTCACGCCGCCCACGACAGCGCCGCCACGTTCCTGCTCCTGCCGCAGGAGGTGCTTGCGGAACTCCTGCCTGTCCTCAGGGGGCACGCCGAGCAGATCGGAAATGACGAGCACGGCGAAAGGTCCGGCGAAGTCGCCCATGAATTCGCATTTGCCGCTGGAGATGAAAGTATCGATCTGCTGGTCCGCCAGCTGCCACATGTACTCCTCGTTCTGCTTCAGGCGCAGCGGGGTGATCAGGCGCATCAGCAAGGCGCGGTGGTCGCTGTGGACCGGCGGATCCATGGTCGGAAGCTGATCGCTGAACGGAGTCCTGTCGCGATACTCTTCGATCAGCTCGGAAATGTCTTCGTTCTCATGTCCTTCCAAAGGAATGGGACAGCCCGCCATGGGGCCGGTGGTCGACATACAGGAAGAAAAATTCTCGGGGTCGTTGTAGACCGCCAGCGCTTCCTCGAAGCCCGTTACCATGACTATGCCCTGGTGCGGCTCACGCACAGCCGGGCCCTGCTGTCGCAGGTAATCGAAATAGGAATACGGATCGTCCACGAAGTGATTGGTGCGGAAGAAATCGTATTGTTCGAACTCGCGGTTCATGTCGTTCATGTTGGTCCTCTCCCGGGCGATGCCGTCAGCAACAGCGTTCACGACCATTAGCACGGCTAGGCCGGGTTTGTTCCGGATTCAACGGCCTCTTCGAGTGTTTGTCGATAATGAGGATCGTCGCGCCGAGGTGCCGCCGAGCACTAGGCTCAGGGCCCATTGATTTACCGGTCGAGGCTGCCGTCAGCAGCGCGGCGGGGTCAGCCTCATCATCACCAACGATGGTGATAGTGCGTCGACCGTCGTTCATCTGGAAGGTCACCCTGGAGCCAAGGGTGACGCGGGAGCCATCGGCCTTTCCCAACAGCTGCGCGGTCGCCTGCCGGGGTACTCCAGTAGCGCAATTGATTGTAGCCATTTTGGCACAGTGATGAACATCACGATGATGCACAATCGATCTTCGCTTGCAGCGCCATTGCTCTCCCGGTAGCGATGATCCTGAGAAATTTGAAATGCTGCTGCCCCACCAAAGAGGGCAGCACGTTCAGGGAGGGAAGTATTATGAATCCAATCGGAATGCTATTTTTGGCGAGCGTCAGCGCCGTGGCCATTGCCACGCCCGCGTTTGCGCAGGATGCCAACCAGTCGGACGAGCAGGCATTAAACGACGCCAGCGCGACTGTTAATGCCATCGTCGTCACCGCACGCCGCCGTGATGAATTGCTGCAGGACGTTCCGGCTGTCGTCCAGGCCGTATCGGGCGAACAGCTTCAGAAGCTTGAATTCCGCCAGTTCGAGGAAGTGCAGGCGGTGGTTCCGGGCCTCAATCTCGAATCCACGCTGGGCGGCACGACTGGCAAGGCCACGCTGCGCGGTGTCGATTTCGATGCGCGCGCGGCCGGCACGAACACGTCCGTGGAATTTTACCGTAATGATGCCGTCATCCCGCTCGCCGGGGTGTTCCAGGCGCTTTACGATGTGGACCAAATCGAAGTGCTGCGCGGTCCGCAAGGAACGCTCAAGGGCCGCGCCTCGCCGTCCGGCTCGATCACGGTCAAGACACGCAAGCCAAACCTGTTTGAAGCGGGCGCCTACCTGAGCGGCTCCGTGGCGGAACGTGACCGGTGGAACTTCAACGGCGCGATCAACGTCCCGGTCGTCGGCGACAAGCTGGGCGTACGCATTGCGGGTTTTGTCGGAGAGAACCGCGGCAATCTGGTTCGCGGCCTGAACCTGGTTACAGGGGAAATCGACGACGACATCTTTGACAAGACGGATGCGATCCGCGCCAGCGCCCACGCCGACCCGCTCGATGGTGTGCTGCTGCTCGATTTCAATTACGAGCATATCAACCGCGAGGGTCGCAGCTACAATCAGGTAGAATCCTTCAGCTTGGTTGACCCGACCGCCGGTGCGAGCCCGGTGACGATCCGGTCCAAGGATTACCTCGGAGTGGGCGCTCTACCGAACACGTCGGACAATTCGATCCGAATCTACAACTGGCAGGGGCAACTCAACCTGTTCGGCCAGTCTCTGATCTATCTCGGCCAGGACTTCCGCCAGCGTATCGACAACTTCTCCGCGCAGGATTCTGCCGGCGTCCTGGCCAATCCGATCGTGAACGGGGTTCCCTACGTTCAGACGGCGGTATCGCCCTCCGATACTACAGTTCATGAAGTTCGGCTGCAGAATCAGGACCGCGTGCTCGGCATGTTCGACTATGTCGTCGGCTACATGAACCTAAAACAGAATGGCGGAACCGACCTCCCGAGTTTCTTGCTGGGAAGCACACAGTCAGCGTTTGGCGCCCCGTTCCTGAACCTTACGGCACCGGCCGGAATTGTTTCGGTTCCGATCGAGCGGTTCCGCAGAGCCAAGGAAGAATCTTTCTACGGCAACCTCACATTCCACCTTAGCGAGCGCACCGAAATCTCTGGCGGCGCGCGGCGGATCATCCTGAAGCAGGACTCCGGACTGTTCGCCAATGGCACACTGCTGGCTGCGGCAACCGATTGCCGAGGCTTCCCATCCGTCGAGGGCTGCCTGCCGAGCACCAAGGCGACGATCTACAGCGCGTCGGCCAGTCACGAATTCACTGACAACCTCATGGCCTACGCCAATTTCGGCACGTCGTATCGTCCGGGCAATGTGGTCGTCGCCACAGCATTTACGGGAATCGGGCCCTTCCTCGCCCAGTTCATCCGTCCGCCCGACGAGAAATCGAAATCCTACGAAATCGGCGTGAAATCGTCCTGGCTCAACAACACGCTCACGCTGAATGTCGCCGGCTACTATCAGGAGTTCACGAACTTCGCTTTCCGTCCGGGCTCTCCGGTGCTCGCGCTGCGTGACGTAGCGACATCGGCCGCCACCGCGTCAATCACGTCGTTCGACGGACTGGTTGTTCCGGCCGACGCCAAGATCAAGGGAGTGGAAGCCGAACTGAGTTGGATGCCATCGGACAATTTCAACCTGTCCGCCGTGCTCTCCTATACCGACGGCAAGATCAGCGACGCGCTGTTCCCATGCGTTGACCTGGACGACGACAATGTACCCGACACCGTAGTGCCCACGGCTGCGCAGCTCTTCGACGAAGTCGGCGCTAACCAGGTCGATACATGCACGGGCAGCACCAGTCCGGGCGCGGCGCCGAAATTCGCCGGCTCGGTCGTGGCGGAGTACAGCAACGAATTTGCTCTCGGCATGGAAGGGTTCCTTCGCGGACTGGTCAATTTCAAGGGCAACAACCAGGGCGTGGGCCCGAATCCACTCGATTCGGTCAGTTCGTTTGCGCTGCTCGACCTGTTCCTCGGGGTCCGCGATCCGGATGGCGCGTGGAATATCATGCTTTACGGCAAAAACATTCTCGACACGCACCGGGTGCTGACTCGCACCGATGCCGCGCTGACCACAACCTTCCGGTTTAGCCCGGCAACCAGCGCGACCAATTACCTGGGCATCACCACTACTCCGCCGCAGGAATTCGGCGTGAGTGCACGGATCGCTGTCGGCTCACGCTGAGCGAGACACGAACGGCGACAAGAGATGACGACCAGCGGGAATCCCGCTGGTCGTTTCGCCGCAGCGCAGAGCGCCTGATTTGAACCCGGTGGTGTCGTTGCTTGTCTGCGACGTCCGGCCTGACATCCCTAGGAAGGGTGAGGTCCGGAGTTCAATCCTCCCCGGCAGCACCAGTTTTTCAAAGGCTTTAGCTGAGATCAGCCCAAGCACGCGAACGAGCCGTGCGAATGGTGTTCGACAGCGAGAAAGTTCAGTTCGATGCCGTGAGACCGCAGTCCGGTCTCTCCCCGAGCTTCACCGTGACCCGCAGCTTGAGTCGCTGCTCCGAAACCGCGTCCACGAGCTCGGTCTCAAATCCCGGCGGGGCTCGTCAATTTCTCATGACCTCCAGGAGCGGTTTGGCCGCTCGCGCGGCCTTGGCATCAGCATGGAGGCTCGCTTCCATGACAGAAGATCCCAGCCAGCAGCACCTTCGCATCTTGGTCCTGCGAAGCAATCCGTCCAACTGTGCGGCGGGGAGGGTTGCAAAGACCAGTCTCCACGCTTACAACCTAAAAAAGAATATCCGTTCTGTCTGGTAGAACTTGCGTGGGAATGAAAATGCTCCGGGAGTGTTCGGCATTGGTGGCCTGCGCATCGATCGATCGCCTCCGGGCGGTGTTGCGAAGTTTAGCCCTGCTTCAGAAGGGATTATCATGAACAACAAGCTTTTTGGTTCCCGCAATAGACCGCAGAAAGTCCCTACGGGGCTCAGTTTCCGCGCAAAGCAGTTGGCTGTCGTTTCGGCAGCCACGATCCTGGCCGGCGCGCTGGCGGGCACCGCGATGGCTCAGCGCAAGCCCGGCACGATGACCATCGTGCTCACCGGTCAAACGCTGCTGCAGGCCGATCCGCGCAGCCTGACACCTGAAGCTGTCGATCAGGTCACACCGATGCTCAAGGGGGATGTGGTCTTCACAAATTTCGAGAGCACGGTGCGCGAGGCTGGCGACGATATGGCCAATTTAACCCCCTACCCCGGTTCGGGCGGCCACTTCGCTCCGCCGGGCGCGCTTTATGCGCTGCGGGGGATGGGCATGAACCTTCTTGCTCTCGCCAACAATCACTCCTTCGACTTCGGCGAACTCGGAGTGCGGAACACGGTGGAACGGGCCAGGTCTATGGGGCTTGCTAGTTCCGGAGCGGGCACGAACCTGGCGCAAGCCGCGGCGCCGGCATACCTGGAGACGGACAAGGGGACCGTCGCATTGGTTTCCGTCGCGTCCGGTATGCTGCATGAACGCGCCTCCGCAACCGCGACCACCGCCGGGATCAATGTGATCAATCTCCAAGGGGGCGTTCAGGACAAGGATGCCGGGCGCCCTTCGGAAGCGGATCGCGAAAGGGTGCTGTCGAGCATCAGAGAGGCTCGCAAGCAAGCCAATATCGTTATCTCCTACCAGCACAACCATGCATACGACCGCTTCTTCCCGAAGATGATGATGGAGCGCCTGCCTGAGCGGCACTTTCCCCCTCGGTGGATCAAGCAGTGGGCGCGCGATCAAGTCGACGCGGGAGCGGATATAGTCGTCCTGCACGGCGCCCCGATCCTCCAGGGCATCGAGGTCTACCGCGGCAAGCCCATCTTCTACTCACTGGGCAACTTCATTTTCCAGCTGCCGAGTCGCTCCAATCACGTTTTTGGGCCTGAAGTCTGGACCAGCGCCATCGCACGGATCGAGATGACGCCGCGAGGGCAGCTGCAGGCGGTGACCTTCGAGCCCATCGTGCTGAACCAGAATGGCCGCGGCGAAGGCGCGGAGGCGGTGGCTACCCGCGGCCTGCCCAGTCCTGCTACGGGCGAGCAGGCACAGGCTATTCTTGAGGGCATCGTTGCACACTCCCAGCCGTTCGGCACGCGCTTCACCATTGAGGGCGATCGTGCCGTGCTGCATCTCGGCGGCAAGTAGGGGAATGCACTGCTGCCCTGACGCATAGGAAACAGGGAGGAAGCGCATGGTCGGCCGCGTCTTTGCACTGGCGCTGTTAGCAATCCTGTCGGCATTGGCGGCACCTGCCCTAGCCGCGCCCGAGGCGGTGGTAGCGGAAGGCGCGCTGCGCGGGCACGTGGTGGGTCGGGCAGGGGTATTCGAAGGCATTCCTTACGCCGCCGCTCCCGTCGGCGCACTGCGCTGGGCTCCGCCCGCCGCTGCGCTGCCGTGGAAAGGGACGCGCGATGTGAGTAAGCCGGGTTCGTCCTGTCCTCAGTCAGGCCCCGCCGGAGGCCGGGGAGCCATCGTTCCCAGCGAGAACGAAGATTGTCTCTTCCTGAACGTGTGGCGACCGAAGGGCACTATGCCCGGAGCCAAGCTGCCGGTGATCGTGTGGTTCCACGGTGGTGGCATGGTTTATGGGGCGGGCAACATGTTTCGGGCGGAGCGGCTGGTCAGTGAGGGCAGCCCGGTCATCGTGGTGACCATCAACTACCGCCTCGGGATCTTCGGTTTTTTCGCGCATCCCGGCCTCGATCAGGAGCACCCGGAGGTCGGGTCCGGTAACTACGGCATTCTGGACCAGCAGTTCGCTTTGCGGTGGATCGCAAGGAACGCGGCGGCGTTCGGCGGAGACCCCACCAACGTGACAATCGCAGGTGAATCAGGCGGCGCGCAATCGGTTTGCGTCCAGCTTGCGGATTCCGACGATCCCGGTCGGCTATTCCAATCTGATCCCGGCCATCATTCCGATTTGATCCCGGCCGGGTAGAAGCCAGATCGTGGTTGATTAATGACG
>NZ_BMHK01000041.1 GCF_014640675.1 Novosphingobium endophyticum
GCGTCCGGCTTTGTGTGATCCCGAAACCCCATGAATCACGCCATCGCTCAACCCGCCACCAAAACCTTTGCCGCCGCCCGTTAACCTGAACCCGTTGCCGTGCGCGCCGCGATCCTGATTGCGACCTCAGTCATCGACCTCGACGAGTTCGCGGATGCGCGTCAGTTTGCAGTTCATCCCGCTGCGCGAAAGCAGAGTGTCGCGATCGATGCAGAGTTTGCCGTCGGAACTGCGCGACAAATAGAACCCGGAATAGAAATCACGCGCGCTGCAGGCGCGCTCCAGTTCGGCGCTCACGATGCGCCGGTCCTGCATGAACAGGAGCAGCCGATTGCCACCGTCCGGTTGAACGCCCGCGATGGCCCCGGCCGAAAGGCACTTTCCGATCTTGCGCTCCACGAAGCGCTGCCCGGTCTCCCCTTCGGGCAGGGCCACGAACATGTCGGGCGATGCCGGCCGCGAGGCGCGCGGGGTGATCCGGATGGTCATGCGCTGCTCGATCCGCACCTGCCACGCGCCTTGCGGCTCGACGTGCTGAAACGCCGTAACGGCAAAAGGCCATGCAGATAAGGCAACCCGCGGTCCGAACCGGGTCTGTTCCGCCGAGGCCCTGACCTCCTCCCCTTGCGCCGCCGGCATTGCGGACATCTCGGATCCGCTCTCCTCCGCCGAACGCCCGTCCTCGACCGTGCTGGCTGCCGGAAGCAGCAACATGACCGGATAGAGCAATGCAGTCGCAAGATTCATCGTCTCACTGGTTCCCTGAACACGGGCGCGCCGCTGATGCCGCCATAGCGAAAGAGCTTGAACCACCGCTTAACTCGACAGGAAAACAGCATTTACCCGGATCTCCTCCGGAAAACCTGAGAAAGTATCCGGATCGAATGGATGAAACCGCGAATGGCCTGTGCCATATCGGGGCCATGACGAATTGCGATACGTTCTTCGAAGAGGCGGCAACGCTTCTCGGCCCCCGGGGAATCACCAACGATACCGAACTGGTCGAGCCGTGGCTCACCGATTGGCGGGGGCGGTTCACCGGCCGGGCCTGCGCCATGGCGTCTCCCGCCAATGCCCGGGAATTGTCCGAACTCGTCCGCCTTTGCGCCAAGCATGGCGTTCCCATCGTGCCGCAGGGCGGGAACAGCGGCATGTCCGGCGGGGCGACCCCGGACGATTCAGGCCGGGCGATCCTGTTGTCGCTCCGGCGCATGAACGCGATCCGTGAAGTCGACGAGGAGTCGCGCCGTGTCACCTGCGAAGCCGGCGTCGTCCTCCAGACCCTGCATGAAGCAGTCGAGGCAAAGGGTCTCCGTTTTCCGCTGACGCTCGGCGGCAAGGGCTCGGCTACGGTGGGGGGACTGATCTCCACCAACGCCGGAGGTTCGCAAGTGCTGCGACACGGATCGATGCGCGCGCTCGTGCTCGGGCTGGAAGCGGCACTTGCCGATGGCCGGATATTCTCGATGTTGACGCCGCTCAAGAAGGACAATCGCGGATTTGACCTCAAGCAGCTGCTGATCGGTTCCGAAGGGACGATGGGCATTGTCACGGCCGCGACGCTCAAGCTGCTCCCCGCTGTCGCCGAACGGGTGGTGGTCTGGGCCGGCCTGCCGTCGCTCCGCGCCGCCCGCGAACTCCTGCTGCATTGCGAGGACTCGGCCGGCGACGCACTCGAAGGCTTCGAGGTGATGCCCCAGGCCTGCCTCGACGCCGTGCTTGATCATTTGCCCGATTCGCGTTCACCCCTCACGGAAAGGCACGCGTGGTACGCGCTGATCGAAGTCGTCGCCGACACTGCTTCCGCCGATACGCTGCGCGACCGCTGCGAAACGATGATGGCTTCGGCCTTCGAGAACGACTTGCTGGAAGATGCCGTCCTGTCCGCAAGCGAGGCGCAGGCAGAAGCGTTCTGGCTCCTGCGCGAATCGGTCGCTCCCGCCGAACGCGCGCGCGGCCCCGCCGTGCAGCACGACATCTCGGTACCTGTCGAGAAAATGCCCGAATTCGTGGAAACGACCGCGCCGATGATCGAGGCCGAATGGCCCGGAGTTGAGGCCGTGGCCTTCGGCCACCTTGGCGACGGCAACGTGCACTATCATATGATCGCGCCCAAGGTGAAAGACGCTCTCGCCTGGCAGATGGGGCCCGGCAAGGACATCAGTCGCCGCGTGCATGACCTCGTCACCCAGTGGGGCGGATCGATTTCCGCCGAGCATGGCATCGGCCAGCTCAAGCGCGAGGAGCTGGTGCGACTTGGCGACCCCGTCGCCCTCTCGATGCTGCGTGCGGTGAAACAGGCGCTCGATCCGCAGGGGCTGCTGAACCCCGGCAAGTTGATCTAGCGCGGATCCCGTCGAACGCCGTCCCCATGCCGGCGACGCACGGCAATGCCCGAGCTATCCGGAGCACTACGCTTGCGCGCCTCAAGCCCAGCGCCTAAAGCGGCGGCTTCAAAAATTCTACCAGCCCTGCGGAGAAGATCGCAATGGCCAGCGCGCCACAAAATCCTGCCCTGCCCCTGTTCTACAAGGACCTCATCCCGCTCAACTCGCAGCAGCATGCGTCGTGGAAGACTCGCGCTACCGACAAGGCTACATGGCTTGCCGGCGTGAATTCGGTGCCGCTGACGGTCGAGGAGTTCCCGCAGGCGCAGCGTCACTTTCCCATCGTCTTCACCGGCGGCGACAATCCGGTCCCGCTCGCCCTGATGGGCATGAACGAGGGCGTGAACGTCTATGTCGACGAAGATGGCACGGTGAACACGCCCGTCTACATCCCGGCTTATGTGCGCCGCTATCCGTTCATGCTGGCGAAGCTGCGCCCGGACAGTGACGAACTCTCGCTCTGCTTCGACCCCACCAGCGATCTGGTCGGCGAACTTGACGAAGGCCAGCCGCTGTTCGAAGACGCCGACCCTTCGGAAGCGACCAAGAACCTGCTCAAGTTCTGCGAAAACTTCGAGATTGCCGGCAACAAGACCGCCAATTTCATCGCCGAACTGAAGAAGCACGACCTGCTGATGGACGGCGAACTCAACATCGAGGCCGGTCAGGAGCAGCCTTTCAACTATCGTGGCTTCCAGATGGTAAATGAGGAAAAGCTGCGCGAGATGCGCGGCGACATCCTGCGCCAGTGGAACCAGAACGGCATGCTGCCGCTGATCTATGCCCACCTCTTCTCGCTCGAACTGGTGCGCGAGATCTTTGGTCGCCAGATCAGCCAGGGCAAGGGCCCGGTGGTGCCCGCGAACGCCTGACACGTCCGGTTGGGTGGAGGTGGCTATGGTATATTTGCCACACCTCCACCCTATTCCGCACCGCACAAAGATTATTGCCGTGCATTGCGGATACCGCTCGCGCTAAGGCGCGATTTTTACGCTCAAGTCTTTCCTTGAAACTCGCCTCAGGCTTGCCTATGTTGGCAATGCCTGATCGGCGCTACCCTCATGGCCCGGTCAGGTTGGTGCACATTGTGCACCTCCTCCCTGAACCTTGGCCACCTCGTGCATTGCACGAGGTGGTTTTTTATTGCGGAATGTGCAGGAGCGCTATTCGGCCGCGAGTGGCCAGCCCCTGCGATCGGCGTCCTGCCCCATATCCGCGACCACCGCGCCCATACGCCGCACCAGCGAAACGAGCACCTCCACCGTGGCGTCCATTCCCGGCCCCGGCTCGACGAGATCCGAATCGAGATAGCAGCTACGGTCAACTTCCAGTTGCATCGCATGAATGCCCGCACGCGGGCTGGCGTGGCGTTCGAGTGCATATCCGCCCGCATAGGGCCGATTATGCGCGGCCGCGCAGGCGCATTCCGCAAAATGCGCAAAGGCGGCGGCAATCACGCCGCCATGGCAGGTCACGCCGAACCGATCGCCGACAACGAATTGCGCCGAGGCCGCTCCAAACCGCGACGGCAAAGGCGGCATCGAATGCAGGTCGAGCAGCAGGGCCGCGCCCCAGCGGTCGCGCAGCGCTTCCAGCGAACGGCCCAGCGCATCATGGTATGGCACATGAACCCCCTCGATCCTGGCGGCGAGATCCTGCCCGCGATGACCGCCGCGCCAAAGCTCGCCCAGTCCGGGCAATCGCCGCGGCACCAGGCCCAGTCCGCTGAGCACACGCCGACTCGGCGACGTCCCGGCGTGACCGGGACGTGACGCGCGATCGAACATTTCCCAGTCGACATCGTCGGGGGCTCGGTTGAGGTCGATCATCGCCCTCGGCGCATGAGCCACCAGCAGGCCCGCCCCGGTTGCCGCGGCCACCTGCACGGCCAGCCGGTCCACGTAACGGTCTTCCAGCCGCAGCGCGACCGATTCGGGATGCCTGAGCCCGCGCAGCAGAGCCTGCGGATAAGTTCTTCCCGCATGAGGAACGGCTATCAGAACGGGAATCGCGGACGGCTCGGTCAACGAGACCGTGAAGGCGGGACGCGCCGCCGTCCCGGGAATCCGCCCTCCCGAACGCTTTTGCGAATCGCTCTCGCCCGAACAACCGTCCATGGGCCGAAACTGGGCGTTTCATGTTCGCGAGTCAAAGCGTCCCGTTCCCGGTCAGTCCCAAATCCGGGCGAGAAAATTAACCGAGAACGCGGTATGCAACCAATACCGGCCGATCAGCGCGGCGCGGGGCAAATATCTGGACATACGGGACAACAAGGCAATGATTCGCATCCTGCTGGCCGAAGACGATCAGGCTATGCGCACCTACCTGGCGCGCGCTCTCGAAAATGCGGGATACGATGTGGTCGTCGCCGAATCCGGAGTTGACGCCCTGCCCCATCTCGAGACCGAGACGTTCGATCTGCTCCTGTCGGATATTGTCATGCCCGAGATGGACGGCATCGAACTCGCCCAGCGCTGCGCCGAGGTTTCGCCGATGACCAAGGTCATGTTCATCACCGGTTTCGCTGCCGTCACCCTGCGCGCCAGCCGCGAAGCTCCGCAGGCCAAGGTCCTGTCCAAGCCATTCCACCTGCGCGATCTCGTGATGGAAGTGCAGCGCGTTTTCGGCCTGCCCGAACACGCCCGTCTCTGACGCGAAAATTTCCGCCTAAAGCGTCTTGCATCCACAAAATCACGAGGCTAAAGGGCCAGTCCTCCGAGCGGCCAATCCTTCCCGGATGATTGCCGCAAGGACGCCTGAATGGAATGGGCGTATAGCTCAGTGGTAGAGCACTATGTTGACATCGTAGGGGTCGCAAGTTCAATCCTTGCTACGCCCACCATTCCGAAAGCACTCAAAAAGGCGCCGCCCCGCGGCGCCTTTTCGCTTTCGGCACCCGCTTGTTTTCCCCTCGTTGCGCCCGTTACCGCCCCTTCCACTCCGGCTTGCGCTTCTCAGCGAAGGCGCGGGCGCCTTCCTTCGCATCGTCGGATTCGAAAACCCGCCTGACGTAAGGGTTCTGGTGCGTGTTGATCTCCTCGATCGGCCAGAGCCACGAATCACGCACGATCGCCTTCGAAACCTCCAATGCCAGTGGGCCGTTGGTGCATATCGCCAGTGCCAGTTCGCGCGCGGCCTCGATCGCCGGGCCATCCGTCACGCGGTTGACCAGCCCCAATTCGGCGGCGCGTTCGGCGCCAATGGGATCTCCGGTCAGCGCCAGTTCCATGGCGAGCTGCCGGGGCAAGAGCCTCGGCAGCAACACGAGGCCCCCGCCAGCCGCGACAAGCCCTCGCTTCACTTCGGGAATCCCGAATTTCGCATCCCGGTTGGCGACGATCAGATCGCACGCCAGCGCCAGTTCCATTCCGCCCGCGAGCGCATGGCCATCCACCGCCGCTATCACCGGCTTCCCGGGCGTCCATGTCGTGATGCCGCCAAACCCGCCGCGCGCGTCGACGGGAAGTTCGCCCTTGAGGAAGCCCTTGAGGTCCATACCCGCGCAGAAGTCGCCGCCCGCCCCGGCCAGGATGGCGCAGCGCAGTCCGCCATCCTCTTCCAGACGCTCCATAGCGCGCGCGATTGCCTCGGCCGCTCCCCGGGTCATGGCGTTGCGCTGCTTCGGCCGGTTGATCGTAACCTCCAGCACGCCCTGTTCCGCAACGACGATCACTTCATCACCCATGGTCCCTCCGATTCCGGACAGTATCGTCCCTGCGTCCTCAAACTTGGCCCGAATCGCCGATCCCTGCCTTGCTAAGCGCCCCCCCTCTGCCTAAGAGACGCGCAATTTTCTCATCCCAGCGGAGCTTTCAGGCTATGGCAAAAATCAAGGTTGCGAATCCCGTCGTAGAGATGGACGGCGATGAAATGACGCGGATCATCTGGCAGTGGATCCGCGAACGCCTGATACTTCCCTACCTCGACGTCGATCTCAAGTACTACGATCTCTCGGTCGAGAAGCGCGACGAGACCGATGACCAGATTACCGTCGATGCCGCCAACGCCACCAAACAGTACGGCGTTGCCGTGAAGTGCGCCACCATCACTCCTGACGAGGCCCGCGTCGAGGAATTCAGCCTCAAGAAGATGTGGAAGTCGCCCAACGGCACGATCCGCAACATCCTGGGCGGCGTCGTCTTCCGCGAGCCGATCGTGATCAGCAACGTGCCGCGTCTGGTTCCGGGCTGGACCGACCCGATCGTCGTCGGCCGTCACGCTTTCGGCGACCAGTACCGCGCCACCGACACGCTGATCCCCGGCCCCGGCAAGCTGCGCCTCGTCTGGGATGGCGAGAACGGCGACAAGATCGACCTGGACGTGTTCGACTTCCCGGCCCCGGGCGTTGCCATGGCGATGTACAACCTCGACGAATCGATCCGCGACTTCGCGCGCGCCTCGTTCAACTACGGCCTGAACCTCAAGTGGCCGGTGTACCTCTCGACCAAGAACACGATCATGAAGGCCTATGACGGCCGCTTCAAGGATCTGTTCCAGGAAGTCTTCGAAACCGAAGGCTTCAAGGAAAAGTTCGACGCCGCCGGCATCACGTACGAACACCGCCTGATCGACGACATGGTCGCCTCCGCGCTCAAGTGGTCGGGCAAGTTCGTCTGGGCCTGCAAGAACTACGACGGCGACGTGCAGTCGGATACCGTCGCGCAGGGCTTCGGTTCGCTGGGCCTGATGACCTCGGTCCTGATGGCGCCCGACGGCAAGACCGTGGAAGCCGAAGCCGCCCACGGCACCGTCACCCGTCACTATCGCCAGCACCAGCAGGGCAAGTCGACCTCGACCAACCCGATCGCCTCGATCTTCGCCTGGACTCGCGGCCTGATGTACCGCGGCAAGTTCGACGGGACGCCGGACGTGGTGAAGTTCGCCGAGACGCTGGAGCGCGTCTGCATCGAGACCGTGGAGAGCGGCAAGATGACCAAGGACCTCGCCCTGCTCATCGGCCCGGACCAGAGCTGGATGACCACCGAGCAGTTCTTCGAGGCGATCGTCGAGAACCTCGAGAAGGAAATGTCCGCTCAGGGGCTCGTCGGCTGAGGCATCTGCTTCGCAAGGCATTCAAAAGCCCCCTTCCGGTGTCGGGAGGGGGCTTTTTCGTGGCCTGTGTCAGCCACGGGCGATGCAGGAAAGCGGTTTGGGCGGCGGCAGATCCTGGAGCGCTTCACCCATGCCGGATGCCGGCATGGTAGCTGTCACCGCCAAGCCGACACCACCCACGACTGAACTGACGATTCCCTGCCGGGAATCCCGGGGTGGGCAAGGCCCACCCCGCGCGTCTTACAGACCGTCAAGACCCTTGCTGACCAGGATATTCACCGCGACGCGGCGGTTCTGTGCCTTGCCCTCGACGGTGTCATTGCTCGCCAGCGGGTCCGCTTCGGACATCCCGGTGGGGGTGAGCATGCGGTAGGGTTTCCATCCGCAGGCCTGCTGAAGGTAATTGACGACCCGGCTGGCCCGCTTTTCGCTAAGTACCTGGTTGTATTCCTGGCTTCCAACCGAATCGGTGTAACCGACAACCAGAAGCAGGGCGTTGTTCATCCCCTCGGCCGAGCTCGCCGTGGCGCAGAGCTCATCTTGCGCCTGAGCGGACAGCACCGCCTTGCCGGTGTCGAAGTTCACGTTCGTCGTGCCTTTGATGTTGTATTTGTCAATATCAGCCATGCGACCGCGCAACGCTTCGGTGGCCGCAGTCTGTTCGGCAAAGCGCTGGTCGGTGCCATTATGGATCATTGCCGCGGTCTTGAGGTCCTTGTTCTTGAGATCGATCTCGCTCGCCACCAGTTCGCCGCCCGACTGCCATGTCTTGACGGTAACCGGCAGGCCGTTGAGCAGCGAAGTCGCGGCAAGGCGACTGCGATTGAGACCCAGGAACCCACCGCTGGCCTTGATCTTCGTTGCATCATTGATGGTGATGACCGACTTGGTGCCATCCGCGGCGGTGACTTGCATCCTGTCGCCGCTGCGCGCGGAGATGATGCCTTCGATCTCAGGGCCTTCTGTCATCTCGGCTGCTTGGGGCGCTGACGTGTCAGTCACACTCCCCGAAATTCCGGCCTCGGGCAGTTCCTGCGCCTGGGCCGCCACGCTGCCTGACGCTGTCCCGGCGAGCATGGCAGCCAGGAACAGAAATCTTGGATTTTTGGAAACGATATTCATTATGCTACTCCTTCACATTGCAGCAGCCGGCCGTGTGTGTTCACGGCTTTCATCCGTCCCCCAATGGCGGCGTGTCCGGCTGTTAGAGCCCCCTTTGATCCCGCTTTAGCTAGATGTGTGACAGGTATGCCGCACTTGAGCGCCATATCCCGTGTTCATCCCCGCCTTGCTGGTACATGAACGCGCCGGGGAACACTGTTAGCTGAACGGTTAGTTCGAGCGCATTGTGCGGCGAACCGATGAAGACCGCGCCGCACCCACCTTCACGCGCGCTGAATGATCGGGATGTAGCGAGCTTGCGCTTCCCGTCTCCTTCCGCCCCTCTCCATCAAAAAGCCCGCCTATCTTTTCGGAAGGCGGGCTTTTCAGTTTCAGGTCGGGCGGGGAGGAGAGCTTACTCCGCCCAGGGTTCCTCGCCTTCCAGCTTGGTCCGCAGCATCATGCGGCCGCAGCCGGGATCGTACCATTCGGCGCGGTGCATTGTGCCGGTGTTGTCCCAGATCACCAGATCACCCACTTCCCATTCGTGGCTGTAGGTGAACTCGGGGCGGGTCGCCCATTCACGCAGGCCATGGATGATCTGCGCGCTCTTGTCATGGGGCACGTCGAGCACGTGATGGCAAGTGCAGCCCAGCACCAGCGACTTGCGGCCGGACTTGTGCTCCCACACCAGCGGCAGCACCTTTTCACCGATCGCCTGCATGCCCTTCACCTTGGCGAGCGGCGGCTCGGGCTCGTAATAGAACAGCGAGGCCCACGGGGCGTGAAGGACCTTGAGCTCGCCGTATTCCGCCTTCTCTTCGTCGGTCAGGTCGTCGTACGCCGCATAAGTGTTGGAAAAGCCGGTATTGCCGGTGCCCTTGGGGCTTGGCACCTTGCACGAAAGCAGCGAGGCGAGGATCGGCACTTCGTTGCGGGTGCCGTCGATATGCCAGTAGAGCGAGCCCTTGAGGTATTCGGCGCTGCTGGGGTTTTCCTTCACGTCGAGCGTGATCTTGCTGACCGAGCCGTCCTGCGTTTCGGGCGCGTATTTCCCCAGTGTCCTGGTGAAGGCGATCTGCTCTTCTTCGGTGAAATTGATCTGCGGGAACACCAGCACGCCGCGGGCCTCCAGGAGATCGCGGATGTCGCCGGCGATGTCACCGGAAAGCAGTTCCTCTTTCGAATTGAGGACGCGACTACCGATCTTGGGCTTGATGTTTTCCGACTTGAGCTTGGTCTCGGTGACTACCGACATACTAGAATTCTCCCGGTTTCCTTTGACGAGAACAACGTTCTTCGATTCCCCAGTCCCATCGTCCCGTCAAGCCGCTTTTGGCGCCATTGGTGATCGATCGGGTCCGGTCGGAGCGGAATTTCTCTCGCCGTCCCGCGATACGGAATCCAGACTAGTGATTCTGAACGGGTATCAAAGTACATTTCCGTCCGGCCTGACGGATGGCCTTGTGTCGGCAAAGCAACCGGAAAGGATCCGGGCGCCGGCGCATCGAAGCCGGCAGGCCGGCCCCTCAACCGAAGCCGTGCCTGCAGATCCACGAAAGTCTTGCGCTCACCCCCAGCTATCGCCCTTGATTATGGTGCGATGGAGCATTCGGCCGCAATCCGGGTCATAGGGCATGGCGCGGTGAAGCGTGCCGGTATTGTCCCACATCACCGCGTCGCCCAGGCTCCATTCGTGCGCATAGTGGTAGGGTTCGCTTGTCGCATGCTCGCGCAAGCCATGAAGCAGCTTCGCGCTCTCCCTGGCCGATAGCCCCACGACACGCTCGGCGGTATTGCCCAGGATCAGCGACTTCCTGCCCGAGGCGTGCTTGTAGACCAGCGGCAGTTCGCGCTCGCCCTTGCCCTCCTCGCCCTTGGACATCCAGTCCTCCAGCTGGGCGAGCGTCGGCTCAGGGCAATGGTAGAGCTGCGAATTCCACATCGAGTGGATCACGCGCAGATTCTCGAGCCGGTCTTTCGTTTCCTGCGAAAGGTCCTCGTAGGCCGTGTAGCAGTTGGCGAATTCGGTATTGCCACCCCAGGTGGGTAGAACCTTGCTGGAGAGCACTGACCCGCGGATCGGCATCCGGTTCATGGTGCCATCGACGTGCCAGAACAGCGAACCCTTGAGGTATTCGACCGCCTCCTTGTTCACATTCCTGTCGAGCGAGATCTTGAATACGCTTTCGCCGCGCATTTCCTGCGCCGTGCCGCCGACAGAATTGGTGAAGGCGACCTGCTCCTCGTCTGTAAAGTCAATTTTGGGAAAGACGAGCACGCCGACTTCCTCCAGCAAGCCGCGAATCTCGTCCGAGATTTCGCCGGAGAGAATCTCTTCCTTCGAATTGAGGATGCGGGCGCCAACCTTGGGCTTGATCCGCTCGAACTTCAGACGGACTTTTTCGATGACTTCACTCACGGCATGAACTCCCGGACACTCCGGCACATGCTGAACATATGCTCAGCGTGCCATGCGGGAGTCATGCCTTATGTCGCGGCATCCTTGCTTTGATCTGGCGCAAGTTTCGCCAGCCAAGTCTCGACGACGGCAATTGCCTCGGCATGTCCGGTTTTCACGCCCAGACCCTCTTCCATCACGATCGCGCGACCGATACCGGCGAGGACAAGGCTCAGCCCGGCCGGATCGAAGCCTTCCAGCACCGCCATCCGGTCTCCCACGATGCGCTGCAGGATTTCCACCTGCCGGTCGCGCATGGCCGCGCTGTGCTCGGCCATGTGCCGGCGCACGGCTTCCCGGTGATTGGCCATGGCCATGAATTCAAGCGACATGGCAACCCGGCTGGTATCGATGAAGAACTCCCACAAGGCGCGCACCGGATCGTCGGACGAAAGCGCCTCCTCGATCATTCGGTCGCTCTCCGCCGCACCTTGGCGCGAGACCTCGAGCAGCAGGTCGTCGGTCGTCGGAAAATAGTAATGGACGAGCGAAGACTTCAGCCCGGCACGTGCGGCCACGCGCCGCGTGCTGACGGCGGCATAGCCTTCGTCGCGGATGAGGTCCCTCGTCGCCTCGACCATGCGGGCCCGCGTCGCGGACGTTTCTGCTCCGACCCTTCGCCGTGCGGCTGCCATCATCTTCCCCTTCGGCCCTCGACTACGGGCCGTCGGCGCGAATATCAACCGAAGCGAATACGCTTCCCTGTTCCCGGCGGGCGAAGCTGGTCGCGCCAGAGCGCATGATTGACTTTTGTTCTCTTTATGTTCAAACTTGGGCATGGAACCGGTAAAGGGAAGAGGCGCCGTCAGCGCTGCGGACAGCACCCGCTTCAACCTCCCTGCGCGCGAGGCGGACGGAGACTGGCTGGACAGCGTGGCCGACATCGACGGCGCTCCCCGCCATCCCGCAACTACTGTTACCGACGAACACCCGCGAACGATCCTGTCCTTCAACCGCTCTCCGGACATCCCCTTCGACCGCTCGATCAATGCCTATCGGGGCTGTGAGCACGGCTGCATCTACTGTTTTGCGCGGCCCACGCACGCCTATCACGACCTTTCGCCCGGCCTCGATTTCGAGACGAAGCTGTTCGCCAAGCCGGACGCGGCGCGGCTTCTGCGCGAGACTTTCGCCAAGCGCGGATACCGGCCGGCGCCGATCGCCATGGGAACCAATACCGACCCCTACCAGCCGATTGAAGGCCGCTATCGCATCACGCGCTCGATCCTCGAACTGTGCCTGGAAGTCCGCCATCCAGTTACGATAACAACGAAATCGGACCGCGTGCTTCGCGATCTGGACCTGCTTTCGGAAATGGCGCCCCTCGGTCTGGTGGAAGTAGGCGTATCGGTGACCAGCCTCGATTCCGGACTTTCGCGCCTGCTGGAACCACGGGCGGCGTCACCGGCCAAGCGCATCGCGGCGTTGGGCAGGCTCGTCGAGGCAGGCGTGCCGGCCCATGTCTCGATCGCTCCGGTCATACCCGCGGTCACCGACCATTTCATGGAAGCGATACTCGCGGCCGCCGCGAAGGAAGGCGTGCGCCGTGCGATGTGGATCATGATCCGGCTTCCGCACGAAGTGGCACCGCTGTTCCGCGAATGGCTGGAGGCGCATTTCCCGGACCGGGCCGGCAAGGTCATGGCGACAATCAGGGACCTGCGCGGCGGACGGGACAACGACCCGCGCTTTTTCGACCGGATGCGCCCGAGCGGCGTCTGGGCGGACCTGTTCCGCAAGCGGTTCCGGCTGGCCGCCGGGCGGCTCGGCATGCGATCCCCGACCATGAAGCTCGATTGTTCCGCTTTCCGACCCCCCGGCGCCGGCGGACAATTGTCGCTGCTTTGACCGGACCGCCGGGAAACAACTCGCGCCTCGGTGAGTTCTGGTCCCACGACGGGAACGTGAAAAGGAGGTCGTCATGACCGACGAAACCGAAGAAAGGCGCGTGGACGAGCGCGCGCCGCACACGACGATAATTCGCGAGAAGAGTTCATCCAGCGGCACCGGCATATTCATGGCCGTGATCTTGCTGATCGCCGTGATCGCCGGCATCTATCTTTTCACGCAGACGACTTCGAATGAAGCCGCGAAGGACGATGCCATAGCCGATGCCGCAAACAGCGTCGGCAGCGCCGCCGAGCAGATCGGCGACACGGCGGAAAAGGCCGGAGACAGGATCAACGAGCAGTAAACGGCCGCCATTCCGGCCGCATCAGGTCGGCAGGCGATAGTCCCGGAACTGGTCGCGAAGGTCCTTCTTGCTGATCTTGCCGGTGCCCGTGTGCGGGATCGAGGAAACGAACTCCACGGCGTCCGGCACCCACCAGCTTGCCACGCGAGAGCGCAGGAATTCGCGGATCGCTTCCTCCGACACGCCCGATCCGGGCCGCGGCACGACGACGAGCAGGGGCCGTTCGTCCCACTTGGGATGCGCAACGCCGATCGCGGCGGCTTCCATTACGTCGGGATGGGCGACGGCGGCGTTTTCCAGTTCAACCGAACTGATCCACTCGCCGCCGGACTTGATCACGTCCTTGGTCCGGTCAGTCAGCTTCACCGTGCCATCGGGCAGGATCACCGCGACATCTCCGGTGCCGAACCACTGCCCTTCGCCCACGCAGTCTTCTTCGGCATTGAAGTATCGTTTGATGGTCCAGGGACCGCGCACCTGTAGCGCCCCCGAGGTGGTGCCGTCGCGGGGCAGTTCGGTAACCCCGTCGTCCAGCGAGACAATCCGTACCTCGCTGCCATAAACGGCCCTGCCCTGCAGGCTCTTGCGATCGACCTGCTCGGCTAATGAAAGCTCATCCCAGCCCGCCGTTTCATAAGTGACGGTCGCGATGGGCGAGGTCTCGGTCATGCCCCAGGCCTGCGCGAGACGCACGCCCTCCGCCATGAACCGCTCGACCACGGTGCGCGGCACGGCGGAACCGCCCGAAAGCGCATGGCGGATAGGAGGCAGGCTCTTACCCGTCTCGTCGAGGTACTGGAATATCGAGAACCACACCGTCGGCACGCCCGCCGCGTGGCTGACCTTTTCCCTTTCCATCAACCCGCAGATCGCCTCCGGTTCGTTCACCTGGCTGTAGACCATCTTCGCCCCCGTCGCCGCGCAGGCCCAGGGCAGGCCCCAGTTGTTGGCGTGGAACATGGGCACGATCGGGAAGACGCAGGATCGCGGTTCGATCGCAAGGCAGGCCGGCGCGATCATTGTCAGCGTGTGGAGCAGGTTCGAGCGATGCGAATAAAGGACCCCCTTGGGGTGGCCCGTCGTCCCGCTGGTGTAGCACAGCATGCAGGGCTGCTGCTCTTCGCCAGGCGTCCAGGTGGCGTTGCCGTCCTCGCCGCCGATCCAATCCTCGAACGATTGGCAATGTTCACCGGAATCGAAGCAGATGTAGTGTTCGACCGTGGGGCACAGGGGCTTCAGGCGATCGACGATGGGCTGAAACGCGGCGTCGTAAATCAGCACCCGGTCCCTGGCATCATTGATGATGTAGATCAGTTGCTCGTCGAACAGCCGCGGATTGATCGTGTGGAGCACGCAGCCGGCACCGGTCGCACCGAACCATGCGGTCAGGTGCTTCGCATGGTTCATCGCAAGTGTCGCAACGCGTTGTTCCGGATAGACCTCGATCCGCCGGAGCGCCTGCACCATCCTGAGCGCATCATGCCGAATACCGCGCCAGTCGGTCCGCGTCTCCGTGCCGTCGGCCCAACGCGTGACGATCTCCCGATCGCCATGCTCCCGCGCGGCATGATCGAGCAGCCCCGACACACGCAATTCCCAGTCCTGCATTGCCCCTGACATTCATCCATTCTCCGCTAAGGCGAGCGCTCGGTTCACTCGTCGGACTACCGACACTATTGATGACCCGCCCTCATTTCCAGAACGACATTCTCTCGCAACATCACGCGGCGTGGCGTAATCCCTCAGGGCCGCGATGCGCGGTGAGCGAGATGTTCGACAGGCCCTCAACCGTGGCCAGTTGCTCGGCGAATTCGCCGTCGAGCGCGAAATTGCGTCCAAGCCGGATTTTCTGCTCGCGTCCATCTTCCAGCATGAGATTGGCGATCACCTCGCCGCATCCGGCCGCGCCCGGCCGCATGAGGAGCGCCAGTTCCTGCACTGCCTCAACCCGGTCGATGTCGAGCCTCAACAGCATGCGCGCATCGGCCTTGACCTCCGCCAGCGGGCGCCCACCGCGCACGGTCACGCGCGGCGGCTCGTCCGCGCTGGGGCTGTCGAGTTCGACGTTGAGCAGCACGCAGGTGCCTTCCCTCGCCCACTTGACGAAGCTGTCCACCAGACTCTCCTCGAAGCACGAAGCAGAGAAGTTACCCGACTGGTCCGAGAAATCGGCGACGACGAAGTCCTTGCCGCGTTTCGTCTTGCGCTTCTGGACGTTCTCGACGAGCGCCGCCATGACCGCGCCCGAGCGTCCGGCGGCGCCGGTTCCGCCTGTAATCAGGCTTGCATGTGTACGGGCGCCGTTGGCCGATGCCACCGCGCGGAACTGTTCGACGGGATGGGCGGCAAAATAGAACCCGAAGTTCTCGCGCTCCTTCGCCATCTGCTCCATGCGGCTCCACGGCTCGCAATCCGTCAGGCGCAGTGCCTGCTCGGAATGATCGTCACCGCCGAAAAGGCCATGCTGGTCGCTGGCGCGCTCGCGCGATGAGCGGTCCGCTTCGGCCAGCAGGGTATCGGCATTGGCGATGACCCTGGCGCGGTTCGGCTCCAGATTGTCGAACGCGCCGGCGGCAGCGAGGCTTTCAAGCTGGCGGCGGTTCATCGACCCGGCAGGAGCACGGCGGAATACGTCGTCGAGATCGGTGAACTTGCCGTTCGCCTCACGCTCGGCGACGATCGCATCCATTGCCTTTTCGCCCACGTTGCGGATGCCGGCAAGCGCATAGCGCACCGCGTGGCCGTCATGCGTTTCCTCGACGGTGAATTCGGCCTCGGACATGTTAATGTCGGGAGGAGCGAGCTCGATTCCGTTGCGGCGCGCGTCGTCGACGAAGACCGCCAGCTTTTCCGACTGATGCATGTCGAAGCACATCGAGGCGGCGTAGAATTCGTGGGGGTAATGCGCCTTCAGCCAGGCGGTGTGATAGGCAAGCAACGCATAGGCTGCGGCGTGCGACTTGTTGAAGCCGTACCCCGCGAACTTGTCGATCAAGTCGAACAGTTCATTGGCCTTCGGCGCGTCGATGTCGGAAATTTCCTTGCAGCCGGCAACGAAACGGGCGCGCTGCTTGTCCATCTCCTCCTGCTTCTTCTTGCCCATCGCGCGGCGCAGCAGGTCCGCATCGCCCAGCGAATAGCCGGCAAGGATCTGCGCGGCCTGCATGACCTGTTCCTGATAGACGAAGATGCCGTAAGTCTCGCCAAGGATGCCCGCCAGTTTCTCGTGCGGGTACTCGATCTCCTCCAACCCGTTCTTGCGCCGGCCGAAGAGCGGAATGTTGTCCATCGGTCCCGGACGGTAGAGCGAGACGAGCGCGATGATGTCGCCGAAATTGGTCGGCTTAACCGCGGCGAGCGTCCGGCGCATGCCTTCCGATTCCAGCTGGAACACGCCGACCGTGTCGCCCCGTTTCAGGAGTTCATAAACCGCCGGATCGTCCCAACCCAGCGCGGAAAGCTCGATCCTGATCCCGCGCCTTTCGAGCAGATCGCAGGCCTTGCGCAGGACCGAGAGGGTCTTGAGACCGAGGAAATCGAACTTGACCAGCCCCGTATCCTCGACCGATTTCATGTCGAACTGCGTCACCGGCATGTCGGAACGCGGATCGCGGTAAAGCGGCACCAGCTGAGCCAGCGGGCGATCGCCGATGACCACGCCCGCGGCGTGGGTGGATGAGTTGCGCGGCAGGCCTTCGAGCTGGACGGCAAGGTCCAGCATGCGCTTCACTTCGGGATCGGTATCGTATTCGCGGCGGAACTCGGCGACCGGCGGGTCCTTGGTGACGCCGTGCGCCTTGCGACCGTTCAGTGCCTCGGTCAGGTTCCAGGGATCGGTGGGATGGTTCGGCACCATCTTGCACAGCGAGTCGACGCGGCCATAGCCCATCTGCAGGATGCGCCCGCAGTCGCGCAGTACCGCCCTCGCCTTCATCTTGCCGAACGTGATGATCTGGGCGACGTGGTCGTGGCCATATTTGCGCTGCACGTAGCGGATCACTTCGCCGCGCCGGGTTTCACAGAAGTCGATATCGAAGTCCGGCATCGAGACGCGTTCCGGGTTGAGGAAGCGTTCGAAGAGCAGGCCCAGCTTCAGAGGGTCGAGGTCAGTGATCGTCAGAGCCCATGCCACCAGCGACCCCGCGCCCGAACCGCGCCCCGGTCCCACCGGGATGCCATTGTCCTTGGCCCACTTGATAAAGTCGGCGACGATCAGGAAGTAGCCGGGAAAGCCCATGCCAATGATGATCTGCGTCTCGAAATCGAGGCGGTCGGCATATTCGAGGAAGTCCTCGGTCACGCCCTTCTCGCGCAATGCCTCATAGGCCGCCTTGCGCTCCTCGCCCTTGCAGGCGAGCGCTTCGTCGAGTTCATCCTCGGTCACGTCCGGCCAGTACGGGACAAGCCGTCTGGCAAGGCCGCGCCGGGCATCGTCGCCCAGCATCCGCGCCTCGCCCTCACGGTCGCCAGCAAGGCTCGGCAGCAGCGGCTTGCGACGCGGCGGCGCGAAAGCACAGCGCTGAGCGACGACCAGCGTGTTCGCCAGCGCTTCGGGCAAGTCGGCGAACAGGTCCTCCATGACCTCGACCGGCTTGACCCAGCGTTCGGACGACGAACGCGGACGGTCCGCCGCGTCAACTTGCGTTGAATTGGCGATGCACAGCATGGCGTCATGAGCCGCATGGAAGGACTTTTCCGCGAACTGCGCCGGGTTCGTCCCGACCAGCGGAAGGTCGCGTTCGTAGGCGAGCGCGATCAGGTCTTCCTCGGAAGCCTCCTCCTCGGGCTCACCGGTGCGGGTGACCTCGATGTAGAGCCGGTCGCCAAAGAGCGCCTGGAGACCGTCGCAATAGCGCTCGGCCGCGTCGGCCCGGTCCTCGGCATAGAGTCGCGCCAGCGCGCCTTCGTTGCCGCCGGTAAGGCAGATCAGACCATCGGTGTAGCCCCGCAGGCTTTCCAGCTCGACGTGCGGATCGAGTTCGAGCGGTCGGTCGAGATGGGCACGGCTGACGAGCCGGCACAAGTTGAGCCAGCCATCCTCGTTCTGCGCGAACAGCGCCAGCCAGTCGATCGGCAGGTCCTGCCCCTGCACGGCGCCTCCCGGCCGGGCGACGGCAAGGAATGTCCCGACCACCGGCTGCACGCCAGCGTCCAAGCAGGCCTGCGCAAAGGTCGGCGCACCGTAAAGGCCGTTGCGATCGCAAATCGCGATGGCGGGAAACTTGCGCTCCTTGGCCAGCTTGGCGATTGCCTTGGGGTCGATCGCGCCGTCCAGCATCGTAAAGCTCGAGAAAATGCGAAGCGGGACGAAGGGCGCAAAGGACATGGTGCGGATTTAGGCACCACTTGGCCGCACGATCAAGGCCGCATTACGGACAAAGCAGGGGATAGCCCCGAGCGCCGGAGCGGCAGGGCGCCCCTTGCCTGCGGCTGCCCGAAAAGCGCATTGTGACGGCCGCGTTACGGCGCGCGCGATCCACGTTCGGCCTCATGCGTCTTTCCGCACTCATGCCGCTGATCCTAGCTATGTCGATCAGGAGTCGCACACGCGGGAGAAACGCCATGAGCGTTACGGCGCCGAAGAACGAACCGGCCACGTCAGACAGCAATCGCACTATCCGGCACGGCAGCGAATCGCGAGACGGGCTGCTGCTTGGCCTGCAACTTTGCCGCGCCAACACGATGTCGCTGACGCGGCTTCAGCTTGCCCTGCGAACCGGCAATCGCCACTGCGCGCTCGAAGCCATCGACCGCCTGCACGCCCTCGACGCGAAGATTGAGCATCTGGTGGAACGGCTGCCCCCTCCCGCCAACGAGCGGCATGAGTGGAACGCGATTGCCAGGCATCTCGAGGACCAGAAGATCGCCATCGCCTTCGAGAAGCTCGCGCTCGCGAGCGAGATCAGCGGGCCGGGCATGGTCTCCTCCACGCACAACGGCTACGACTATGTCGGGGAAGATAAGGCGGCGGCCTGGCCGTTCACGCTGACCCGACAAGCGGCCCCGCTACGGGTAGTCAATACGCGCCTGATCGTTGGCGCACTCGTCATCCTGCTGGCCGTGGTCATGCTGAGTTCCGTCGCGGTCATCGCGAGCGCTTTGTAGGGTCAGGATCGCCGCGGATCACCCGCCCCGCAGCAGTTGCACCCCCCAATCGCGTTCGAACAGATAGAGCAGCAGCCGCGCCGCATTCCCCCGCGCCCCCGCAAGCCCGCCGTCGCGTTCGATCAGCAACCGCGCATCGTCGTGTGCGAGCGGCAGGAGCTTCTGGATCTGTTCCAGGCTGGCGATACGAAACGGTGTGTCGCCCGACTGGCGCGTGCCCAGCAGTTCGCCGCCTCCGCGCAGCACCAGGTCTTCCTCGGCAAGGCGAAACCCGTCCTGTGTCTCGCGCATCAAGGCCAGGCGCTGACGGGCGGTTTCCGACAAAGCCGGGCCGCGCAGCAGCAGGCAGGTCGATTTCTCGCTGCCGCGCCCCACGCGCCCGCGCAACTGATGGAGCTGGGCCAGTCCGAAACGCTCGGCCTGCTCGATGACCATCAGCGTCGCATTGGGCACGTCCACGCCGACCTCGATCACCGTGGTTGCCACCAGAAGCTTCGCCTCGCCGCTGGCGAAACGCTCCATCGCCGCGTCCTTGACCTCGGGCTTGAGCTGGCCATGGAGAAGCACCACGTGATCGCCGAAACGCGCCTTCAGCGCCGCGAAGCGCGCTTCGGCGGCGGCCAGGTCGTCGCTCTCGCTTTCGCGCACCATCGGGCAGACCCAGTAGGCCTGCTGGCCGCTCTCGACATGCCGTTCCAGCGCGCCGACGACGTCTCCCAGGCGTTCGACCGAGACGACACGGGTGTCGATGGCCTGCCGCCCCGGAGGCAATTCATCGAGGCGCGAGACTTCCATCTCGCCGTACTGCGCCAGCGTCAGCGTGCGCGGGATCGGCGTCGCCGTCATCGCCAGGGTATGCGGGGTGCGGCGTCCCTTGCGGGCCAGCATCAGGCGCTGGCCCACGCCGAAGCGGTGCTGCTCGTCGATCACCACCAGCGCCAGGTTCCTGTAGGACACGGTGTCCTGGAAAATCGCATGGGTGCCCACGACGATGTCGATCGAGCCGTCGAGCAGGCCCATCAGGATCGATTCGCGCGCGCGGCCCTTGTCGCGCCCGGTCAGCAACGCGATCTCGACGCCGGTGCCCTGCGCCATACGGGTCAGCGTCTCATGATGCTGGCGCGCGAGGATCTCGGTCGGCGCCAGCATCGCGGCCTGCGCTCCGGCTTCGACGGCGATCATCATGGCAGAGAGCGCCACGACCGTCTTTCCCGAACCCACATCGCCCTGGAGCAGGCGCAGCATCGGCGATTCCTGAGCCATGTCGCCCTCGATCTCGCTGATCGAACGCGTCTGCGCGCCGGTCAGCGCAAAGGGCAGGCGCAGTTTCGCTCGCAGCGATCCGTCGCCCGCCAGCGGTGTGCCGCGCTGCGTACGGTTGCTCTCTCGCACCAGCATCAGCGCCAGCGCGTTCGCCAGCAGTTCATCGTAGGCGAGCCGGTCGCGCGCTGATGCATTGGCGCCCTTGTGCGCCTCGATCAGCGCCTCGCGCCAGACCGGCCACTTCATCCGCTCCATAAGGCCCGGCTCGATCCACTCGGGCATCTCCGGAAGCGCCTTGAGCGCCTGCTGCACAAGCGCGGAGACCCGCCCCTGCGTCAGCCCTTCGGACAGCGGATAGACCGCCTCGCGCAGTTGTCCCATCGGCGCCGAGGTGCTTTCCGACACATGCTCCGGATGGACGATCTGCAACATCTGCCCGTACTGGTCGAGCCGTCCGGCGACCCACCGCGCCTGCCCCACCGGCAGCACCTTGCGGGCGGTATATGAAGCGCGGCCGAAGTAGGTCAGCGCGCAGATGTTGCCCAGCCTGTCCTCCGCCAGCGCCCGGAACGGGCCGCGACCGGATGAAGCGCGGTGCTCACGCACGGTCAGCGAGACGATGATGTTCTCTCCCGCCCCTGCCTCGTCGAGATTATCGACCGCGCGGCGCTCGACGAAACGGTCCGGCAAGTGGTATGCAAGATCACGGATACGGGTGAGTCCGAGCTTTTCCAGCGGGCGACGCAGCTTGGGGCCCACGCCCTCCAGCGCGTCGACCTCGATGAACAGGGAATTGAGCGCTTCGGGCCGCATGCAGCCTCTTAGCGCGAGAAACGAACATTTAGCCAGACCGCGTGGAACGCACTTGAGGATCGTTTCGTTTCGTTTCTGGAAGGCTATGAAAACAAGGAGATAACCATGCTCTTGCCGCACGGAACCGTGTTCGCGATCGTCGATGGTGAAAAGTTCGAACTCTACCGCAATACCGGTATCGAGGCCGAGCCGCGCCTTGAGGCAGTCCCCATTCCGGAGCTGGAAGCGACGAATTTCAGCGCGGGCGTCTACGACCACGACCGGGTTTCGCGCTTCACCCCCCCGGCCCCGAAAAACCGTGTGGCGCGCCTCGACGAGGCCGCCCACGTCGCCGCCGTGGCCGATTGGCTGAATTCGCAGATCCTCGCGCACCGGATCGACAAGCTCGTGATCGTCGCCGATCCGCGTTCGCTGGGAGAGATGCGCAGGCACTTCCACAAGGAGGTCGAGCGTGTGCTTGTCGCCGAAGTCCCGAAAAACCTAACCGGCCGCCCGACCGCCGAGATCGTCCGCGTCCTGCACGGCTGACGCCCGTTCGCCGCCAGGCCTTGCCGGTGCGCGCGCCGTGGCGTAACGGCGCGCCATGACCGAGCTTTCACCCCGCCTCGCCCGCCTGAAGTTCCGCGCCTGGCACCGCGGCACGCGCGAGGCCGATTACATGATCGGCTGCTTCTTCGACCGCTTCCACGCCGAATGGTCGGATGCGGACATCGACCTGTTCGAGAAGATGATCGAAGAGGAAGACGTGGACATCATGGCCTGGGCACTGGGCACGCAGTCCATCCCCGAGGAATACCGCGGCCCGCTGATCGAGCGCATGATGAAGCTCGATTACGTCGAGATTCCGCGCTGAGGCGGACCTTCACGATGGCCGACCGGAGTTTGCCAGGTTTTGGCGACGTAGAAAATGGCCGTAGCGTTGTCGCCAGGGCTCCGAACTCAGGTTAACGGAAAAAAGGGTCTTTACGATTTGAGCGAAGGCTGAATCTGTGTGCGCGCTATTTGGGAGGCGCACATGGACGAGTGGGAC
>NZ_BMHK01000042.1 GCF_014640675.1 Novosphingobium endophyticum
ATGCTCATCTTCACGTTCGACAAGTCAACGCCGCTGCCGTCGGACTTCACCCGAGGCTTCACGTTGTAGTCAATCACCCGCTTCACGGGCACGATGATCTTCATGGCGACACCCAATTAGTAGACACGATCACGCATCGTCGTTGTTTATACCAAAATACAGGATGAAATTTCGCGACATATCAAGAATAAATATCCAAAATAAGCCTAGATCAATTACGCATTGTCCAGAGAAAATGCCTCGACACTGTCGACGGCGATCATTGGCCTTGGCATTTACAAGACGAGACGGGCAGACGCCATAGGGCCAGACTTTCTAAATTTGCCCATTATAATATTTGATGACGCCGCGGGGGGGGCGGACTTGCGTCAGTACCGCGCCAGCCATTCATCGCAATACCCGAACAGTCTGACCGCGCCTTCGCGCTTGCCGCCCGCGCGCGGGTGGCTTATCGGCGCGAACATGCAGACGACCAACGAAATCCGCCGGTCCTTCCTCGACTATTTCGGCTCGCAGGGCCATGAGGTGGTGCCTTCCGCGCCGCTCGTTCCTTACAACGATCCGACGCTGATGTTCGTGAATGCCGGCATGGTGCCGTTCAAGAACGTCTTTACCGGGCTGGAAACCCGCGCCGTGCCGCGCGCCACATCCTCGCAGAAATGCGTGCGCGCCGGCGGCAAGCACAACGATCTCGATAATGTCGGCTATACCGCGCGGCATCATACCTTTTTCGAGATGCTGGGGAATTTCTCCTTCGGCGATTACTTCAAGGAACAGGCGATCACCCACGCCTGGACCCTGCTGACGAAGGAATGGGACCTCCCGGTCGAAAAGCTGCTGGTCACCGTCTATCACACCGACGATGAGGCTTTCGATCTGTGGAAGAAGATCGCGGGCCTGCCCGATCACAAGATCATCCGCATCCCCACCAAGGACAACTTCTGGGCGATGGGCGACGATGGCCCGTGCGGTCCGTGCTCGGAAATCTTCTATGACCACGGCGAGCATATCTGGGGCGGCCCTCCGGGATCGCCGGAAGAGGACGGCGACCGCTTCATCGAGATCTGGAACCTCGTCTTCATGCAGTTCGAGCAGGCCGCCGGCGAGATCGTCGGTGATCTGCCCCGGCCCTCGATCGACACCGGCATGGGGCTGGAGCGCATTTCGGCGGTCATGCAGGGCGTCCATGATAACTACGACATCGACACCTTCAAGGCGCTGATCGCCGCTTCCGAACATCTCACCGGGGTCGATGCCGGGGGCGAGCATCAGGCCAGCCATCGCGTCATCGCCGACCACCTGCGCTCGACCGGGTTCCTGCTGGCCGATGGCGTGCTGCCTTCCAACGAGGGGCGCGGCTATGTCCTGCGCCGCATCATGCGCCGCGCCATGCGCCACGCGCACCTGCTCGGCGCGAAAGACCCGCTGATGCACCGGCTCGTGCCCGCGCTGGTGGCGGAGATGGGTCAGGCCTATCCCGAACTCGGCCGCGCGCAGCCGCTGATCGAGGAGACGCTGGAGCGCGAGGAAGTACAGTTCCGCCGCACGCTCGCGAACGGCCTCAAGCTGCTCGACGAATCGACCGCCGACATGGGCGAGGGCGCCAGCCTGCCGGGCGAGACCGCCTTCAAGCTCTACGACACCTACGGCTTTCCCTATGACCTCACCGAGGACGCCCTGCGTCCGCGCGGGATCGCGGTCGACAAGGAGGGCTTCGATGCCGCCATGGCCCGGCAGAAGGCCGCCGCCCGCGCCGCCTGGAAGGGCTCGGGCCAGGCCGCCGACAACGAAGTCTGGTTCGACATCGCCGAACGCGAAGGCGCCACCGAGTTCACCGGCTATACCTCCACCTCGGGCGAAGGCCGCGTCGTGGCGCTGGTCAGGGACGGCAAGGAAGTCGCGAGCGCTTCGGCGGGCGACGAAGTCATCGTCCTCACCAACCAGACCCCGTTTTACGGCGAATCCGGCGGTCAGGTCGGCGATGCCGGCACGATTACCGGCCCCGGCGGCCTTGCCATCGCGGTGGCGGACACGGCCAAGCCGCTTGGCCGCCTGCACACGATGGCCGGCAAGGTCGAGGCGGGCACAATCAAGGTGGGCGACACCGTCAACCTTACGGTCGACGTGGAGCGCCGCGATGCGATTCGCGCCAACCACTCGGCCACGCACCTGCTGCATGCGGCCCTGCGCAACCGGCTTGGCGACCATGTCACGCAGAAGGGCTCGCTGGTCGCCGCCGACCGCCTGCGCTTCGACTTCTCGCATCCCAAGGCGCTCTCCGAGGACGACATCGCCGCGATCGAGGCCGAAGTGAACGCCGAAGTGCGCGCCAACGAGCCGGCCATGACACGGCTGATGACGCCGGAGGACGCGATCGAGGCCGGTGCCATGGCGCTGTTCGGCGAGAAGTACGGCGATGAGGTGCGTGTGCTTTCGATGGGCCGCACCGCCGGCGACCGCACTTACTCCGTCGAACTGTGCGGCGGCACCCACGTCCGCGCGACCGGCGACATCGGCGTGTTCCGCATCGTGTCCGAAAGCGCCGTCTCCTCGGGCGTCCGCCGCATCGAGGCGCTGACCGGCGAAGGCGCGCGCCAGTGGCTGGTGGCCCGCGAGGACGCGCTGAAAGGTGCCGCCGGCCTGTTGCGTACCACGCCGGAGGATGTCGAATCCCGCGTCGCCGCGCTGCTGGACGAGCGCAGGAAGCTCGAACGCGAACTCGCCGAAACGAAGAAGGCGCTGGCGCTTGGCGGCGGCGGTGCCGCCGCGGACGGTCCGGCCGACGAGGAGGTGAACGGCGTAAAGTTCTCCGGCCAGGTTCTCGAAGGGCTCGACCCCAAAGAACTGCGCGGCCTGCTCGATCAGGCCAAGCAGCGGCTCGGCTCGGGCGTTGCCGCGATTGTCGCGGTCAACGACGGCAAGGCCTCGATCGCCGCCGCCGTAACCGATGACCTCACGGGAAGCATCAGCGCCGTCGATCTCGTCCGCAAGGGCGTCGAGGCGCTCGGCGGCAAGGGCGGCGGCGGCCGCCCCGACATGGCCCAGGGCGGCGGCCCCGACGGCTCGAAGGGCGCAGAGGCCATCGCGGCGGTGAAGGCGGTGCTGGCGGGGTGAGCCGGCCGGGTCCCGGCCCCCTCCGATCAGGCCTTGGCGCGGTCCTGAAGGGTGCCGGATCTCAGCGCCGGCTTCTGCTTGAGCCCGCCCTGCTTCATGATGCGTTCGCGGAATTCGTCGCGCTTTTCGTGGATCGAGGCGATGACCGGGCCCATGGCCGCGCCGGTTTCGATCAGCACGGCCTCGGAAAGCTGCAGCGAGCTTTCCAGCGTCTCGGGCACGGCGTGGGTGGCGCCGGCGCGGTAGAGCTGCGCGGCGTGGTCGGCGTCGCGGGCGCGCGCGAGGATCGGCAGGTCCGGAAACTGCGTGCGCAGCTTGCGCACGATGCGCTGCGCGGTGACCGGCTCGTCCATGGTGATGATGATCGCGGCCGCTTCCTCGGCGCCGAGGCGGTGGAGCGCATCGCCGCGTCCGGCATTGCCGAAGATGACCTTGTAACCGCGCCGCCGCCCCTCGCTGACAAGGTCGGTGTCGCTGTCGATCGCCCGATAGGGCTTGCCGTGCGTTGCGAGCATGTCGGCGACGAGCCGCCCGACGCGGCCGAAGCCGACGATGATCGTGTGAGGCTCGTCGGTATGCTCGACTGGCTGGTGCGACGCTTCGGCGCCGTCGACGCGGCGGGCCATCATCCGGCCGAACGGTGACAGCAGCGGCGTGACGGTGAGGCCGATGGCGGTAACGATCTGCCAGAACATCGCGGTGCCGGGCTGGATGAGCTGCGCCGAGCTCGCGGCGGTGAGGACGATCAGCGTCGTCTCGGAAGGGCTGGCCATCAGGATTCCGGTCTCGGTCGCGGTCCCGCGCCGCGCGCCCATCATGCGCAGGAGCAGGCCGGTGACCACCGCCTTGAGCACGATCACTCCCACGGTCGCGATGAGGATGGAGCCGAGGTTCTCCCAGACTACGCCGATGTCTATGCTCATACCGATGGTGATCAGGAACACGCCCAGCGCCAGGCCCTTGAACGGCTCGGTGATCTGCTCGACTTCCGAATGGTATTCGGTTTCGGCGATCAGCAGGCCGGCGACGAGCGCGCCGACGATAGGCGAGAGCCCGGTCGCCGCCGTCGCCAGCGAGGCGAGGATGACGACGAGCAGGCTCGCGGCGAGGAATACTTCCGGGCTCTTGGTCCGGGCCGCCAGCGCGAAGAGCGGCGGCAGAACGTAGCGTCCGATGACCAGAAGGCCGACGACCACCACCGTTCCCCAGATCAAGGTGTTGAGCAGGTTGCCCATACTGTCCGCATCGGCATGCGGGGCGAGCGCGCCAAGCAGGAAAATGATCGGGACGAGAGCGATGTCCTCGAACAGCAGCATCGAGAGCGCGGCACGCCCGACCGGGGTCGTCGTCTTGGTGATCTTGAGCACCAGCGCGGTCGAGGACAGGGCGAGCGCGAGTCCGAGGGCCAGCGCCCCGGTAAAGCCCTGTCCGATCGCGGTGAGGATGAAGGTCAGCGATCCGCCGATGACGATCAGTTCCAGCGATCCGAGCCCGAACACCATCCGCCGCATTTCCCAGAGGCGGCCGAAGGAGAGTTCCAGTCCGATCGAGAACAGCAGCAGGATGATGCCGAACTCGGCGAAGACCCCCAATCCTTCGGGATCGGTGATCGTTATGTAGGACAGCCACGGGTGGTCGAATACGTGCCGGCCCAGGCCGAAAGGTCCGACAAGCAGGCCGACCAGGATGAAGCCGATGACGGGCGTGATCCGGTAGCGCGAGAAGACCGGAATGACGATGCCCGCTGCACCGAGGATGACGAGGGCGTCGGAAAGGAAGGGGGAATATAGTTCGCTGCTGCCGGCCATGTTCGCGCACTATGGCAGGCAAAGCGTATTTGTCACCTTTCGCATGGGCAATCGGGGGATAATCCCGTCATGCGCCGGCCGGCTCGACCGCGATCGGGATGCCGGTATAGCGGACCATGCCGGTCATGGCGTCGACCTTGCTCGCATCGGTCAGCAGGTTGACGTTGGCGCTGCCATGCCCGTGCGGGATCGAGGCGACGCCGGGCCGGATCGAATCGGTGAGATTGGCGATGAGGGTTATCGCGCCGCGATCGGTGCTGACGCGGACCGGTTCGCCGTGGCTCAGTCCGAAAGCCTCGGCATCCACCGGATTGATGATGAGATCCGCGGGCGCGCCGAGAAAATCGAGCGAGGCATTGAGCTTGCGGCGCTGGCGGCGCGAGATGAAGACCAACTGCCGCGACTGGGCGAGGCGTGCTTCGTCGGCCGCGAGGACTTCGGCCAGGAAGGCCAGCAGCGAATCGGGGGCGAGCTGCCATCCGCCGATGTTCTCGACGTGCCTTTCGATCCACGGCGCGGGGAACTCCAGCGGCTTTTCGAGATACCCGGTTTCCGCCGTTTCCTCGAAAGTCCCGCGGGCGCCGGGGCCGAAGTGGGCGGCCAGCATCGCCTCGTCGGCGCCGGGCTCACGGTCATCCTGCGGCGTGTGCTCGGGAATGTCGAGATCGAGCCGCCGCATCAGCTGCGAGACGACCCACCAGCCCGAACGCCTCTCGCCCATCGGCGCGACGACGGCGGGCGAGTGCTGCATGGCGACCTTGAAGCCGAGCGTGTCCCACAGCGACACTTCCGGCCGTTCGAGCTGGTCCTTGGTCGGCAAGACGTGGCTGGAAAGCGCGGTCGTCTCGTTTGCGGTGATTTCCAGAGTGATCAGGGCGTCGAGCTTTTCCAGCGCCGGAGCGAGCAGGTTCGCGTCCGGGAACGAGCGAATCAGGCTGCCGCCGAAATTGACCACCGCGCGGATGTTGCCCGCCTCGATCTCGCCGGCCAGCGCCGCGCAGGGCCAGTCGCCGATGATTCCCGAGACATGCGGCATCGTCGGCGGCCCCGGCGTGAACGGGTTGTCCATGACCGGCAGGGGAAACGTGTCGAAGCAGGTCAGGAAGCCCGGGTGGAACCAGGCGCCGCCCTTGCGGTTCATCGCCCCGGTCAGGATCATCAGCACCCACGACAGCCAGTGCGTGACATTGGCGCTATCGGCCATCGTCACGCCGGTCCCCGTCTCGACCACGACCTTTCCGGCCGCGCGGATCGCGGCGAGCAGATCGTCGAGATCGGCTTCGGCGACCCCGGCAATCCGGGCGGCACGGTCGCGCGTGAAGGGGGCGAGGGCGGAACGCAGCGCTTCGAGGCCGCGCACGGGCTGGGCCGGCGCGAGCGGGCCGCCCTCGATGATCTCGCGCGCGAGCCAGGCGAGGATCGCGTAATCCTTGCCCGGCAGCGGGGCGATGTGGCGGCTGGAGAATTTCGCGGTCTCGGTGAAGAGCGGGTCGATGGTCCAGACCTGCCCGCGCGCGGCGATGGCGCGGATCTTCTCGGCGGGCTGGTACAGCCCTGTGTTGTGTCCGTGGCTGACCATCGGGTTGCTGCCGACGAACAGCAGCATGTCGACATTCTCGTAATCGGCCTTGGCATTGAGCCCGGGAAAGCTGCCGACGAGGCTGGCGACGAGAATCTTGGCGGTCCCGTCGATCGTGATCGGAGAGAACTTTGGCGGGTGACCGAGGCCGGCGTGAAACTTCTCGGCCATACGGTAGCCGGAGGAATCCATGCCGAGTCCGCTGCCGAAGAATACGCCCACCGCGCGCGGGCCGTGCTCGTCGATGACCGCCTTCAGTCGCGCGGCGGCATCGTCCAGCACTTCGTCCCACGATGCCGCGACCAGCGATCCGTTCCGGCGCATGTGCGGGCGCACGATAGCGTCGGGGTGATGATGGTTCTGGCCGGCCGCACGACCCTTGGGACAGGTGTAGCCCTTCGTCAGCGGATGCGCCTTGTCGCCGCGCACCTTCACCACCCGCTCGCCCTCGGTTTCCACGATCGTACCGCACTGGGTTGTGCAGATCTTGCAATAGCTCCTGTGGGTCTGCGTGCCTTGCTCGGCCATGGCTTTCCTCTCGATCGCGTGTATCGGATACCTGTTTTTGACGCCTGCACAGGCTGGGCCATCGCCCGACAGGGTGCAATCACCGATTGGGGACATCGCCGTAACGCCATTGCGCAAACTCGCGTAACTTCACTTGGCGTTCAGCAACGCGCTGGCTATAGACCCGGCCATGTTCGAACGCTCGCGTCTGAAGACCGCTCTGCTTGCCGCCGCCTCCGGCGCGATTGTCCTTACCGCCGGCTGTGCCGGCAGCGGGGGCGCAAAAAAGGATACTGCTTACGTCGCGCGCGATGTCGATACGCTCTACGCGGCGGCCAAGGAACGGCTCGACGCCGGGCGGACGAGGCAGGCAGCCGCCCTCTTCGACGAGGTGGAGCGCCAGCATCCCTATTCGCCCTGGGCGCGCCGCGCCCAGTTGATGAGCGCGTTCAGCTATTACGCCGCGCGCGATTACAACAAGGCGATCCAGTCGGCCCAGCGCTTCCTGTCGATCCACCCCGGCAACAAGGATGCGCCCTACGCCTATTACCTTATCGCCATCAGCTATTACGAGCAGATCAGCGATGTCACGCGCGACCAGAGCACGACGCTGCAGGCCAAGCAGGCGCTGACCGATATTGTCAGGCGCTATCCGACGACGCCCTATGCCTCGGACGCCAAGCTCAAGCTGGACCTCGTCAACGATCACCTCGCCGGCAAGGAAATGACCATCGGCCGCGCCTACGAGCGCCGCGGCAAATGGCTCGCGGCGACGCTGCGCTTCCGCAACGTGGTCGACAACTTCCAGACCACCAGCCACGCGCCCGAAGCGCTGTTCCGCCTCGTTGAAGGCTATCTTGCGCTGGGCATTCCCGGCGAAGCGCAGAAGGCCGCCGCCGTGCTCGAGACCAACTACCCGGGTAGCGAGTGGTATGCGCGCGCCTACAAGCTGATGGCCAGGCACGCGCCGCAGAACGTTTCCGCCTGACGGGTCTTTGCACCGAAAATTGTGGTCGGGAACGCTTGGCCGCAGGTGACGCGCGGATCAGAGTTCGCTAGAACGCCTCGCGAACATGCTGACCCGGCTCTCCATCCGCAACATCGTTCTGATCGAGGCGCTGGACCTTGAATTCGCCGGCGGGCTCGGCGTGCTGACGGGTGAGACCGGCGCGGGCAAGTCGATTCTGCTCGACGCGCTGGGGCTGGTGCTCGGCAGCCGCGCGGACAGCGGCCTCGTCCGTGCGGGCGAAGGCAAGGCCGGTGTCACCGCCTGCTTCGATTTCGGCCTCCTGCCCGAGCCGATTCGCGCCGTGCTGGACGACGCGGAAATCGAGGTCGAGCCCGGCGAGCCGTTGATCCTCAAGCGCCAGCTCAAGGCCGATGGCGGATCGAAGGCTTTCCTCAACGACCAGCCGGTAAGCGTCGCGCTGCTGCGTGAGATCGCCCCGGCGCTGGTCGAGATCCACGGACAGCACGATGATCGCGGCCTCGTCAATCCGCGCGGCCACCGCGCGCTGCTGGACCGTTTCGCGGGCGGCGATGTGGCCGGTGTCGAGGCCGCCTGGCGTGCGTGGCGCGCGGCGCAGGCACAGCTCGACGCCGCGCGCGAGCGCGTGGCGAAGGCCGCCGAGGATCAGGATTTGCTGACGGCGCACCTCGCCGAACTTGGCGTGCTGGCGCCGGTGGAGGGCGAGGAGGAGGAACTCGCGCTCGCCCGCGCGGCCATGCAGAAGGGCGAGAAGCTGGCCGATGATCTGGCCGCGCTCCAGCACCTGTGGTCCGGCTCCGATTCGGCACTGGCGGCCTTGCGCGGCGCGGCGCGGCGGCTGGACCGGATCGCCGGGGAGCACGAACTGCTCGCCGAGGCGCTCGCCGCGCTCGACCGGGCGGTGATCGAGGCGGGTGAGGCGGAGGAGAAGCTCGAACGCGCGGCCGAGGCCCTGTCTTTCGATCCCGCCGAACTCGACCGCATCGAAACCCGCCTGTTCGATCTGCGCGCCGCCGCCCGCAAGCACGGCTGCGCGGTGGACGACCTGCCGGCGAGGGCGGTGGAACTGCGCCAGACGCTCGACGCCATCGAGGGCGGTGAGGAGCATGTCGCCGCGCTGGAAAAGGCCGCCGCCAACGCCGCCGGGGCCTATCGCGAGCGCGCCGAGGCGCTGCACGAGCTGCGCAAGGCCGCCGCCCACCGGCTCGACAGGGCGGTCGCTTCCGAGCTGGCGCCGCTCAAGCTCGATGCCGCGAAATTCCGCACCAATGTCGTGCGCCTTCCCGAGGAGCGCTGGGGCGCGCATGGCCTCGATTCGGTCGAATTCCTCATCTCCACCAACCCCGGCGCCGACTTCGCTCCCCTCGCCAAGATCGCCTCGGGCGGCGAGCTTTCGCGCTTCATCCTCGCACTGAAAGTCGCACTGGCCGAGGAAGGCGGCGCGGCTGCGGTGATCTTCGACGAGATCGACCGGGGCGTTGGCGGCGCGGTCGCCAGCGCCATCGGCGAACGCCTCGCGCGGCTGGCCGGGCGCGGGCAACTGCTGGCGGTGACCCACTCTCCGCAAGTCGCCGCGCGGGGAGGCCGGCACTACATGATCGCCAAGTCGAGCCAAGGCGTCATTACGCGCACGTCGGTGATGTTGCTCGACGATGCCGCGCGCAAGGAAGAGATCGCGCGGATGCTTTCGGGTGCCGAAGTCACCGACGAGGCGCGGGCGCAGGCGGACCGGTTGCTGGAGGGGGTGTGAACAGGGGGCCGTCCAAGTCAGCGCTGTTGGCGCTCGGCGAGACGTTGGCAATGCCACTGCTGTTAGCAGGGTGGTGCGCTGTAGTCGTCTTTATACTGTTTTTCGCTATTGCGTTACTCCTTGGTGTGTTTTTTGGTCTCATCGGACCGCCGTTCGAATTGGCCAGTCTCTTCGTTCTCTCTTGGTGTGTTACGGGTTTGACCGTCAGCGGTTGGAACTATGTCCAGTTTTTAGAGTATTTTGGCGACCGCGGTAGCCTCAGGCGCGTGGCGATCGCGATTCTGAATAGCGTATTGCTCTTTGGCGCAGCGCCTTGGTTCTGGTCGTCGTAAACCAAACAATTGCGTTCACAGCGTAAAACCGTTGGCCTATTCGAAGTCGATGACCAACCTAACGCAAATCGGTGAAGCCGAAGCCGCCAACGAACTGATGCGGCTCGCAAGGCAGATCGCGCGTCATGACAAGCTCTATCATGCAGAGGACTCGCCGGAGATATCCGACGCCGAGTACGACGCGCTGGTGCGGCGCAATGCCGAGCTGGAGGCGGCGTTCCCGCATCTCATCCGCGAGGACAGCCCGAGCCGCAAGGTGGGTCATGCGATAGCCGCCTCGCCGCTGTCGAAGGTTCGCCACGAGGTTCGCATGATGAGCCTCGACAATGCCTTTTCCGACGAGGAAGTCGCCGAGTTCGTCGCGCGTGTGCACCGGTTCCTGGCGCTCGGGCCGGACGAGCCGGTGCTGGTGACCGCCGAGGACAAGATCGACGGCCTCTCCTGCTCGCTGCGCTACGAGCATAGCAAGCTGGTGCGCGCCGCCACGCGCGGCGATGGACAGGTGGGGGAGGACGTCACGGCCAATGTCGCCCACATCGCCGACATCGTGCAGGAGCTTGAGGGCGACGACGTGCCCGAGGTCTTCGAAGTGCGCGGCGAGGTCTACATGGAGAAGGCCGCGTTCCTCGCGCTCAACGCGGCGTTGATGGAGGACGCGCGCAAGGCCGCCGGGGAAAAGGACGAAGTGCTGGACGAAAGCAAGGTCCGCCAGTTCGCCAACCCGCGCAACGCCGCCGCCGGTTCGCTGCGCCAGAAGGATCCGGGAGTCACCGCGAAGCGCCCGCTGCGCTTCTGGGCACACGGCTGGGGCGCGGCCAGCCACGTTCCGGGCGAAACCCAGCATGAGGTCGTGCGCCGGATCGAGGCATGGGGCCTGCCGGTTTCGCCGCAATTCCGGCAGTGTCAGTCGCTGGAGGACATGCTCGCCGCCTATGCCGCGATCCGCGACGGGCGCGCGGACCTGCCCTTCGAGATAGACGGCGTGGTCTACAAGGTCGACCGGCTCGACTGGCAGCAGCGGCTCGGCTTCGTCGCCAAGGCGCCGCGCTGGGCGCTGGCGCACAAGTTCCCCGCCGAGCGCGCCGAAACTGTGCTCGAATCGATCGACATCCAGGTCGGCCGCACCGGCAAGCTTACGCCGGTCGGACGGCTCAGGCCGGTGCTGGTGGGCGGCGTCACCGTCACCAATGTCACGCTGCACAACCGCGACGAGATCGCGCGGCTGGGCGTCCGTCCGGGCGACAGGGTAGTGGTGCAGCGGGCAGGGGACGTGATCCCGCAGGTCGTCGAAAACCTCACCCGCGAGGTGGAGCGCGAGCCCTACGCGTTCCCCGATCATTGCCCCGAATGCGGCTCCGAAGCGGTCGCGGAGGAAGGCGAGGTCGATGTGCGCTGCACCGGCGGGCTGATCTGCCCGGCCCAGCGCACCGAGCGTCTCAAGCACTTCGTCAGCCGCGCGGCCCTCGACATCGAGGGGCTGGGCGAGAAGACCATCGACGAGTTCTTCGCGAAAGGCTGGCTCGAAAGCCCCGCCGACATCTTCCGCCTGCGCGAGCGCAAGGACGAGATCCTCGCGCTCGAGGGCTGGAAGGACAAGTCTGTGGAAAACCTGTTGACGGCGGTGGATAACAAGCGCGAGCCCGATGCCGCGCGGCTGCTCTTCGGCCTCGGTATCCGCCATGTCGGCCAAGTTACTGCGCGAAACTTGTTGAAGCGCTTTGTTACGATGGATGCGCTCCGCCACGAGGCGGAGAAGATGAATAGCAATAACGCGGACGAGAAAGAGGATACCTTTTACGAACTGCTCTCCATCGACGGCATCGGCCCCGCCGTGGTCGAGGCGCTGGGTGATTTCTTCCACGAGGACCATAATCGCCGGGTCTGGGACGACCTGCTCTCGCTGGTCTCTCCGCCGCCTTATGTGGTCGAGACCAGGGATAGCGCGGTCGCCGGCAAGACGGTGGTCTTCACCGGCAAGCTGGAAACGATGAGCCGCGACGAGGCCAAGGCCCAGGCCGAGCGCCTGGGCGCCAGGGCCGCCGGAACGGTCTCGCCGAAGACCGACCTCGTGGTCGCCGGCCCCGGCGCGGGTTCGAAGCTGAAAAAGGCCGCCGACCTGGGGATCGAGGTGATCGACGAGGCGCAATGGGCGGAAATCGTCAGGGCCGCGGGCTGACGCCCTTGGTAAAAGCAGGGATTTCCGGCTCTTCTTCGATTTCCGCCCATCGGCCTTTCCGCCGGCGACCCGGTCGGGCTTGGCCGGCCTGTCAGGACTGGCGGGCCTGCCGTTCGTGCATCTGCCGGTAGTGCTGGACGCGCGTGGCGCGCAGCCCGGCCAGGCCTTCGCGTTCGATTGCGCGCTGCCAGGAAGCGAGTTCTTCCAGGCTGAGATCGTAGCGTTCGCACGCTTCGGCAATCGTCAGCAGGCCGCCGTCGACCGCCGCGACCACTTCCGCCTTGCGCCGCGCGACCCATCGCGATGTATTCGGTGACGGCAGGTTATCCCTGTCGAGAGCTTCACCCAATGGACCGGTGACCGTCCGCGGACGGTTGCGATCAGTTTGTAGCATGGTTGGCCTTTCGAGTTCGTACCAACCCCCCGTGCTTATGGATTCTTGCCTGATTCCGTTAACGACCGGTGACCCGGAATAGTAAATTTCAAATTACGGATTTTCCTATAGGTGTTTGATAAAGCTGTGTAAAAGTAGTAAGGAAAATCACGAGATACTTTTGCAGGGACGCGGCAATCGTTAATGAGCGCTGGCGCTTTGAGAGAGTTTCACGAATTGGAGGGATGCGTTTTCGCAATGCCGTGCGAGCAATCCGCATATGCTTCGGTCGGCGCGCGCCACGTGTCGGCCGAAGGGTGCCAGTTCGTGGTCGAGCGCGAAATGCCGGCCAAGGGCGAGCGTTTCGCGTTCCATGTGGATGGACGGGTCGCGGTGACCGGAACCGTGCGCTGGGTCGTCAGCGACCGAATCGGCTTCGCATTCGACAGGCTGATCGACCGGGAGATGCAGACGGCGCTGCTGGCGCGGAGCCAGGGCTTTCGGGGCATCGAAATCTACCCGGTTTCCGGCGCCTGAACGGCGGGGTCAGCGCCGCTTGCGCAGCCAGAGAATCGACCAGTCGCCATTGACGAGGCGCGCGCCGAGCCGCAGGCCGGCCCTGCGGCAGGCGGCACGGACGGCGGATTCCTGGCTTTCCAGCAGACCCGCCAGCAACAGGTGCCCGCCCGGCACCAGCGACCGGGCGAAGTCCGGCGCGAGATCGATCAGCGGGCCGGCAAGGATGTTCGCGATGACGAGGTCATAGGGCGCGCGCGCGGCGAGTAGCGGATGGTCCATTCCGTCCGCCACCGTCATCACGAGCTGTCCGCCGCGCGGCCCCATGGCGATGCCGTTGGCGGCTGCGTTCGCCTCGACCACGCCGACGCATACCGGGTCGATGTCACTCGCGGTGGCCAGCGCCCGCGGCCAGAGCGTAAGCGCGGCGAAGGCCAGCAGGCCGGTGCCGGTGCCGATGTCCGCGCAGTTGCGCACGAGTATGCCTTGCCCCCGCATATGCGTGAGCATCGCCAGGCATCCGGCGGTCGTCGCGTGCTGACCGGTGCCGAAGGCCTGGCTGGCCGGAATCGTGAACTCGGCGACCCCCGGTTCGTTAAGCACGGGATGCTCCGGCGTGTGAACGTGAAAGCGCCCGGCGCGAATCGGCTGGAGATCCTGTTGGCTCGCGACGAGCCAGTCGGTCTCGGGCAGTTTCTCGACGACAAGCCCGGGAGGTTCCCCGGAAAAGAGCGCGGCAAGCGCGGCCTTCTCGCGCTTGCCGGGCTTGCGCTCGAGCCATGCTTCCAGTTGCCAGTCGTCGGGCCGGTCTTCGGCGATCTCGCTGCCGGACAGGACGATCCCCGGGTCCCAGTCGAAGGCCTCCTCGTGCGCGAGAAGCGCCTGCTCGATGACGGCGCGCGGGGCGAGGGCGGTGATCTTCCAGCTCATTCGCCGGTGCTCCCCGCTTCGCCGGCAAGGCGCGCCGCGAACTTTTCCTCCGCGCTGCGGGCATAGGACCTGCAGGCGCCCGCATCCACCAGCGCCCCCTTGCCCGACAGCCTCGCGAAGAATTCGCTGGCCGAAGGGTGGGGCGTCACGAGCACGTCGCAGGGCAGGACCGCGATGCGCGCATGGCCGGTATGCACCCGCGCCACCCGGTCGGGATGGTCGGTGAAACGATAGCCGTCGGCGGAAATCGTCGTCGCACTGTCGGCATAGGCGATCATGCGGCAGGCGAACTTCTCGTCGCAGGCCTGCCAGGTCCAGCTGGCCGAGCCGGGGGAGTGGGCCGGCGTCTCGTGCACGGTGATCGCCAGCGGGCCGAGCGTGACCGAATCGCCGTCCGCCAATACGCGCGCGACCGGGACGGGCGAAGAACCGTCGAGTCGCGCCGCCTGCGGATCGTCGGTGGAAGGCTTGCCAGTCTCCAGCACCCGTTTTGCCGCTGCCAGGGCGGCGACCCGCGCGCCGGTTTTCCGCTGCAGCTGCGCCACGCCGCCAATGTGGTCGAAGTGTTCGTGGCTGGTCAGGATCCAGCGCACGTCGGCGGGATCGAAGCCCAGCTTGCGGATGTTGGCCAGGATCAGCGGCGCGGCGTCGGCGGGGCCGCCGTCTATCAGCACATGCCCCTCCTGCGACGTGACGAGGATCGCCGCGATGCCGCAGGTGCCCACGTACCATGTCGTGCCGTAGATGTGCGCGGGAGGAGCGGGATCGGACCACCCCTCGCGCCCCGCACAGGCCCCGGCAAGCCTTTCGCCAGTCCATTCGGGAGATGCCGGACGGGCCAGCGCCGCGGTCGAAAGGGTTGCGGCGAGGAACATCGCCACGACGGAGCTCTTGATCACACGACTCATGCCCGCCGCTTTAGGCCGCGCCTGACCGGTAGGCCAGTCGGTGAACCATAAGCGGAACTTGCACGCGGCAACGATTTGTCTAAGGGGACTGGCACGAGGGCAGCGCCAGGGGCTGCCAGAGGCAAGGGGATTCGCAAAGCCATGGCCAACGCCGGCACCAGAAACCGACCGCTGTCGCCGCATCTTCAGATCTGGCGCTGGGGCCCGCACATGTTCGTTTCGATCATGCACCGCGTAACCGGCAACGGACTGGCCCTTGCCGGTCTGGGCGTCCTGCTGTGGTGGCTCGGCGCGCTCGCGAGCGGTCCGGCCGCCTACGAGACCTTTGCCTGGGCGATGACGACGCCGCTCGGCTACATCGTGCTGGTCGGCATTTCATGGGCTTTCTTCACCCACATGATGAGCGGCCTCAGGCACTTCGTGCTCGATATCGGCGCCGGTTACGAACTGAAGGCCAACAAGACCTGGTCGATCCTTACCCAGGTTCTGGGCGTGCTTCTCACCGCCGCCTTCTGGGCGCTCCTGCTGCTTCGCTGAGGGACGGAAACAATGGGTAACGGAACTTCCATCGGCCGCGTGCGCGGCCTCGGCTCGGCCAAGAGCGGCACGCATCACTGGCTGCTGCAGCGCTTTACCGCGATCGGCAACCTGCTGCTGGTGCTGTGGCTTGCCGTCTCGATCCAGCTGCTGCCGGACCTGTCCTATCCCACGGTCAGCGAGTGGCTTGCGACGCCGGTCCCGGCGGTCGCGATGGCGCTGCTGGTCGTCAGCACCTTCTGGCACGCACGGCTCGGCATGCAGGTCATGATCGAGGACTACGTCCATGAGCATGCCAACAAGTTCGCGTGCATCGCCGCCCTGAACCTCGCCGCCTTCGCCGGCGCCGCCTTCGGCGTCTTCTGCGTCATCCGCCTCGCGCTGGGAGCCACCGCCTGATGTCCGCCCCCGCTTACAAGATCATCGACCATACCTACGATACCGTCGTCGTCGGCGCCGGCGGCTCGGGCCTGCGCGCCACGATGGGCGCGGCCGAGGCAGGACTGAAGACCGCGTGCATCACCAAGGTCTTCCCCACCCGCTCGCATACTGTCGCGGCGCAGGGCGGCATCGCCGCTTCGCTGTGCAACAACACGCCCGACCACTGGACGTGGCACATGTACGACACCGTCAAGGGGTCGGACTGGCTGGGCGATCAGGACGCCATCGAATACATGGTGCGCGAGGCGCCGCAGGCAGTCTACGAGCTGGAGCACGCCGGCGTGCCCTTCAGCCGCAACCAGGACGGCACGATCTACCAGCGCCCCTTCGGCGGTCACATGCAGAACATGGGCGAAGGCCCGCCGGTGCAGCGCACTTGCGCCGCGGCCGACCGTACCGGCCACGCCATGCTGCACGCGCTCTATCAGCAGAGCCTCAAGTACGCCGCCGATTTCTACATCGAATACTTCGCGATCGATCTCATCATGGAGGGCGGCAAGTGCGTCGGCGTGATCGCGCTGTGCCTCGATGACGGCTCGATCCACCGCTTCCGCTCGCAGGCCGTGGTGCTGGCGACCGGCGGCTATGGCCGCTGCTACTTCACCGCGACTTCGGCGCACACCTGCACGGGCGACGGCGGCGGCATGGTGCTGCGCGCCGGCCTGCCGATGCAGGACATGGAATTCGTGCAGTTCCACCCGACCGGCATCTACGGCGCGGGCGTGCTCATCACCGAGGGCGCGCGCGGCGAGGGCGGCTACCTGACGAACTCCGAAGGCGAACGCTTCATGGAGCGCTATGCGCCGTCCGCGAAGGATCTCGCCTCGCGCGACGTGGTTTCGCGCTCGATGGCGATGGAAATCCGCGAAGGACGCGGTGTCGGCCCTGACAAGGACCACATCTACCTGCACCTCGATCACATCGACCCCAAGGTGCTGGCCGAGCGTCTGCCGGGCATCACCGAGAGCGGCAAGATTTTCGCGGGCGTGGACCTTACCCGCCAGCCGCTGCCTGTGGTTCCGACCGTTCACTACAACATGGGCGGCATCCCCACGAACTATCACGGCGAAGTCGTTACCATCGGTGCCGACGGCAACCCGGAAACCGTGGTTCCCGGCCTCTTCGCGGTGGGCGAGGCGGCCTGCGTCTCGGTTCACGGCGCCAACCGCCTGGGCTCGAACTCGCTGATCGACCTCGTGGTCTTCGGCCGCGCCACCGGCCACCGCCTCAAGGAACTGCTCGAGCCGGGCGCCAAGCAGCCCGAACTGCCCAAGGATTCGGCGGACCTTGCGCTCACCCGCCTCGACCACTTCCGCTACGCCAAGGGCGGCTCGCCCACGGCCGAGGTCCGCGTCGAGATGCAGCGCACCATGTCGCAGCACGCCGCCGTGTTCCGCACCGACGAACTCATGGTCGAAGGCAAGGCGAAGCTGGCCGCGACCTACAAGCGCATGAAAGACATCCACGTTTCGGACAAAGGCCTGATCTGGAACTCCGACCTCGTCGAGACGATGGAGCTGGACAACCTGATCTCGCAGGCCACTGTCACCCTGCACGGCGCGCAGAACCGCAAGGAATCGCGCGGCGCCCACGCGCACGAGGACTTCCCCAACCGCGACGACGCGAACTGGATGAAGCACACCGCCGCGTGGTTCGACGGCTGGGGCGGCAAGGGCGGCGAAGTCCGCATCGACTACCGCCCGGTGCATGAGTATACGCTGACGGACGATGTGGAGTACATCAAGCCCAAGGCGCGCGTGTATTGATCATATGATCATCAAAGGGCGCGAATTCGATCTGGTCAAATACTCGGTCAGCGAGGTTTGCCTGCGTCTCCGCGCTTCGGATGGTTCGGTGTTCAAAATGCACGTTTCGGCCGATGGTCTTGAATTCTATTCGGACGAGAGTTCGTCGGGGGGGGGGGCGATCGGGAAGCCTGTCCGTATGTCAGTCGATGACATTTGGGAGTGGGTTGGTAAGCAGGGAGATCGCGTGGCGCTTGCAGATAGGGTCGAAGTTCAGCGTTCCCGAAACCGCAAATAGGTCGTTCTACAGGATAGGCTATTCTACACCCCATTATGCCGCGCGCGGCATGGCGTTTATGCCGAGCGGCGGACTATGCCGGGTTGGCGGACGATCTTTCGGCATTCCAAAGCGTTGCAGATAATCGGCTCGGCATAGTTTCCTGTTCCCCACGCACGTCCCGTGCGCGGAGGAACGACGATGATCACCGACGATTATTTGAACACAAGCCGGGTCGTGAGGGGCCTGAAGCAAGGCCCGTTCGGCGAACACATCCATCTTTACATCGAGTGGCTTCAGCGGCGTGGCTACAGCCGGGAGATCGGCCACCGGTATTTGAGCCTCGCTCGGGATTTCGGTGTCTGGCTTGCCGCCACCGGCTCCGGCCTCACCGATATCAAGGAAGCGCTCGTCACCCGGTATCTTGCCGAGCGGGCGCGGCATCGACCGCGATACCAGGGGGACGCTCTGGCCCTCTCACGCCTGTTTTCGGTCCTGCGCGAGGCGAACGTCATCGCGCCGCGACCGGCATCGCCGCGTGATCCGCGCGAGGATCTTCTCCAGGCCTACAGCCTGTACATGGAACGCGCGCGAGGCTTGGCGCCGGTGTCGATAGTCTGGTTCCTTCGCCCGTTCCTGCAGGAGTTGAGGATCGCCACCAACGCGGATGCTGCGAGCCTGTCTGCGCGCGATGTGAGCCGCTACGCAGAGCGGCATGCCGGCGACGGCGGCGCGACGACCGCAAGGATCATGTGCTCCCGCCTGCGGGTGTTCCTGCGGTATCTGCACTGCGAAGGTTTCATCGCCGACGACCTGACGGGGGCTATCCCTTCGATCCGGCGTACCGGCAACGAGCGCCTGCCGAGCTTCATGCCGGTCGAGGAGGTCGAGCGCGTCCTCAGTGGCTGTGACCGGAGCACGGCGACCGGGCGAAGAGACTACGCGATCCTGATGCTGCTTGCCCGGTTAGGGTTGCGGGCGTGCGAGGTGGCGCGGCTCAGCCTTGATGATTTCGACTGGCGCGCGGGCGAGTTCACTGTCCGCGGCAAGGGACGCAAGACCGCGACCATGCCGCTACCGCCCGATGTTGGCGCGGCGATCACCAGTTACCTGCAGCAGGGGCGCCCTCAGTCGAACAGCCGACGGCTATTCCTCCTCGCCGTCGCGCCATACACCGGATTCAAGGGAGCAGGCGGCGTCCAAACTGTCGCACGTTCGGCGATCCGCCGCGCCGGTGTCACCGGCCTTGCTCGTCGCGGTTCGCACGCCTTCCGGCATAGTCTGGCGACAGGCCTGCTGCGATCGGGCGCGACGCTGACCGAGATCAGCCAACTCCTGCGTCACGAACAGCATGACACGACCCGGATCTATGCCAAGGTGGATCTCGACAGCTTGCGCCCCCTCGGCCTGCCCTGGCTGGGAGGCGGGCAATGAGCCCGCTGCGTCAGGCGCTGTCTCGCTACGTGCTCATGCGGCGCGGGTTCGGCTATCGCTACATTGGCGAGGAACGTTGCCTCGGCGATTTCGTCGCGTTCATGGACGCCGCAGAGGCCACGGTCATCACGCGCAAGCTCGCCATGGACTGGGTCACCCAAGCTCAGCCCTCGTCCTGGCCCAGCCGCCTGTCGATGGTGCGCGGGTTCGCCCGGCAACTCTCCAGCATCGAGCCGGGCACGGAGACGCCACCCGCCGGGATATTTCCATCACCAAGGCGAACGCGGCCCTATATTTACACCGAGGCGGAGATCGAGCAGCTGCTCGAAGCGACACTCCGCTGGGGCTTGGCCGAGGGCATCAACCGACAGACCTATCATTGCCTGTTCGGCCTGCTCGCGGCCACGGGCATGCGCCTGGGCGAGGCGATCGGTCTCGAACGCGCCGACGTCGATCTCGAGGCCGGCGTTCTGACGCTGCGCCGCGCCAAGGGCGGCAAGGACCGGCTCGTCCCGCTCCATCCGACCACCGCCGAGGCGCTCGCCGACTACGCCGCGCGACGTGACGACAGTCCTGTCTGTCGCAATAGCCCCTGGTTCTTCGTCCTGCGATACGGCCAGCAACTGCGCCCCCAGTACCCCGAACGCATTTTCATCGGGGTGCTGCGGAAGCTCGGGCTGCGCGACCCCGAGCTGCATAGCCGGGGGCCGCGTCTCCACGATCTTCGCCATAGCTTCGCGGTCAACACCATCGTGCGCTGGTACCGTGCAGGTGAAAATGTCGAGCGCATGCTGCCGACGCTTTCCACCTATCTCGGCCATAGCAAGGTCCGCGATACGTATTGGTACCTCTCGTCCATGGAACAAGTGGTCGGCAAGCTCGAGGCGCGCTGGGAGGCGATGTCATGACCGCCGCCGCGACCCTGCCCGCGCTCATCGAGCGCTTCTTCACCCAGCGTCTCATGCAGCAGCGCAACGCCAGCCCGCACACCGTCGCATCCTACCGCGATACGTTCCGACTGCTGTTCGGATTCGCGCAGGCGAAGTTGGGCAAGCCGTCCTCCCGGCTCGATCTGGCCGATCTCGACGCTCCGTTCGTCGGTGCCTTTCTCGACGATCTCGAGGCGAGCCGCGCGGTCGGGATCAAGACGCGCAACCTGCGCCTTACCGCCATTCGTGCCTTCTTCCGCTTCGTCGCGCTCGAGAAGCCCGCCCATGCCGGACAGATCCAGCGCGTGCTCGCGATCCCGGGCAAGCTCTACGACAAGCGCGAGGTGCATTTCCTGACCCGAAGTGAGATCGATGCGATCCTCGCCGCACCCGACCGGAGCACCTGGATCGGCCGGCGAGACTACATGCTGCTGCACCTCGCCGCGCAGACAGGCCTGCGACTGTCCGAGATCGTCCAGCTCGAACGCGATGCCGTCGTCCTGGGTACCGGCGCGCATGTCCGATGTCTCGGCAAGGGCCGCAAGGAGCGCTCCACCCCGCTTACCAGGCAGACGTGTCGTTTGCTCCGGGCCTGGCTCGAGGAGGCAGGGCAGCGCGGTTCAACGAAGCTGTTTCCGAACATCCACGGCGGCGATCTGAGCGGCGATGCCGTCCAGCGGCTACTCGCCCGCCACGTCGACACCGCGAGGATCCGATGTCCATCGCTCCGCCGCGAGCGCGTCACGCCGCATGTCCTTCGCCATACCGCGGCGATGGAACTTCTCCAGGCCGGTGTCGACTGCTCGGTCATCGCGCTCTGGCTTGGCCACGAGTCCATCAAGACGACCCAGGTTTACCTGCACGCTCACCTCGCGCTGAAGGAGGCGGCGCTGGCGAGGGGCAAGCCGTTCAACGGACAGAAGGGCGGGCGCTACGAGCCTGGAGACCGGCTGCTCGCCTTCCTCGATGCGCTATAGCTCGGCCTTCTGGCACAGGGCATCGAGCCATTCGCGCGACACCGCCTCAACCGTGTCGCGAAGCGATCGAACCGCGTTCGTGATGGCTGCGAGATCGTCGCCGCCGATCTCGTAGCTCGCCGAATACCGGGCTTCGACATAGGCCCGCTTGGCAAGCTCGAAGCGGCGCCGGTCGAGCTTCGTCGCACGCGGCCAGCATTCGACGAGGCGTGACTCCTTGCCCTCGGCCAGCGAGCGCAGGAACTTGAGATTGTGCGAGCGGGGAACTTATGCCGAGCGGCGGACTATGCCGAGTGGGTTTAGGATTCCTCGGTGCGCCAATGTATTACCGGTAATTGGCTCGGCATAGTTTAGGGCTTGCTACTG
>NZ_BMHK01000043.1 GCF_014640675.1 Novosphingobium endophyticum
TGCGTTGACGTGGTTCACGGACATGGCGCCGTTGGTGAAAGCCAGCCGGTTGTCGACGATGCTGTTCGCAGTGACCGGATGCTGTATCTGCATGGCGCGGTTGCGAAAGAACCTTCTGTCGGGAATCCGCAACACGTAATCCTGCTGCCTCAGGGTCGGGCTGTCGGCAACGCCGGCCGGCAGAGGATCGGCGTTCACATCGCGTGCCCGGAAGTAACCCTTGATCTCGGTATAGGGGATGGGTCCGCCAACACCGGTGTAGGTCTGCTGGGTAGTGCTGGTGACCACGAAGTTGCTGGCGTTGAAATACGGATCGACGCAATCTTCGTCGACGATCAGCCGTGGCTCTATTTCGGCTCGCGCGATCATTGCGGAAGGCGGCTCGGTCTTGCACTCGGTCACAGCGGCTGGCTGCAGGGCCTCGCCTGGGGCCGCCGGCGCCCCGGCAGCAGGCGATGCACACAGCAGGCTCCCAGCTGTCACGGCCGCGAAGCCGACCCCGAGAGGTGAAACGCCGCGGCGCTCGGGCGCTCGGCCTTCGCCGCTGGGCAATCCGGCACAATCTTCCAACAGCATTGTTGATCCCTTCTTGATCGGAGCCGCGCGTGGCGCCGACGCCGCGGTCAGGAAAACACCTTTCAGCTTCTTTTACAAAGCCGCGCCGCAGCCAACAGTCAGTCCTCTACGCCCGCAGGTAGCTGAGCTCGCTCCCGGGTTTGGCACGGTCAATGCTCCAAACTCTGCCTCGTGCTGCATGCCGGATTGCCGGCGTCCGGAACCGCAAGAAACGTGACGCTGGCCGGTGAGAGCGACAGCGTTCCGGCTCCGGCATCCACCGAATCCAGCGCCGGCAACGTGTCACCTCCAGTAAGCGCAAGCGAGTGGCCATTGAGCTTTACGGAACTACTCTCGAGCACATCCGAGGTGAGCGTGTAGCGCTCGCTTGGACTGTCGACGCGCAGGGACGCCGCTGCCGTCCGGCTCAGATTGACCGCGACGAGCGCGACACCCCCCGCTCGGCCGCGAAGACAATGGGCATAGACGTGCAGATCGCCGCGGTTGGAGCCGGCGTCGAGGACGACTTGGCCCATGAGCCTGCGCCACAGCAGCGCGGCCCAGTAGTTCGGCCGAGGCAGCCACGTACGATCATCGATGAGTGCGTAGTCGCTCGCTGCCAGAGTGTTGTGGAAGATGATCGAGACGTTCTGCCTGGCCAGCCTGCCGAGTTGATCGACGTAGCGGAACGTGTCGAGGAACGTGGCCGACCAGGGGTCTCCGCCGCACGCCGTCTGCGCCGTCTCGGTGATCCAGATCGGCGCGCCGGGAGCGAAACGGTCGCGCAATGCCCGATAATGTGCCTGCGCCTGGTCGGCTCGGCTCAGCCAGCTCTCGGACAGCGCCTCGGCCGGAGAGGTGGTCACCTCGTTGCCCCGCTCGGCACCCAGCGCTTTGCACCGCTGCGAAACCGCGCCGTAGAAATGATGCGAGAACACGTCGAAGCGCGGTGTCGGGGTTCCGCTCAACAGGCGCACGGTGCTCGCTTGCTCGGGTGTTGGTACCGGGAAGAGCTTGAAGCCAGCCTCGCCCGTCGATCCGGGGCCGACGATCTGAGTGGTCGGCGAAACGTCTTCGACCAGGCGCCGAAGCGTGGCGATGTCCCGGGCAAATACGTCGGGCGCGTAGCCGGGGCGGGCCACGTTCGGCTCGTTCGTCAGCTCAACCGCATCGATCTTGCCGCCGAGCTTGCCGGTATAGTCGAACAGGCGCCGGGCCCCCTCGGGATTCCACGAGCCGTCCGGGTTCTTGGCACCCGCGCTTGTCGCGAAGGAGGTCAAAATCTTGGCATCGACCTCTTCGGCAAAGTCAACGACGCCGGCCCACTGCGCGCGAGTCATGACCCCCTGGAAACCCTGGGGCGGGGGCATCGCGACCCGGTCGTCATCCTGAAAGTAGATGCTGTTCGCCCAACTGCCGCTTACCCGCATGTAAGCCGGGCCAAGCGCCTTTGTGAGCATTCGCAGCCGGCGGTTGCTCCTGAGATCCAGCGGCTCCCGCTTCTGGTAGGCGTCGGTCGCGAACTCCACTCCATGCGGGCCCGCAGCGGCAGCGCGCGGCGCTTCGCCTGGCTTCGGATAGGGCGCCCAGAAGTTTCCGCCGGTCACCTCGACGGATTCGACGTTATACGACTGGTACCGTTCGTCCACCTGCCCAATCGCTCGGAGGGTGGCAGGCGCTACCGCCGTGATCGGGCTTGGCTGACCGGCCGATCGATCAACCGCGGTTAAGCTTGCCGGTGCGCAGGCCGACAACAGGGTGGCGCAGCACGCTGCTGGAGCGACCACAGTTCCGAAAACCTTGATCGGAGACGTTTTCATTTTCAGCCTTCCTCAGAATATGTCTGCCGAGTGTCGTCCGAGGCGCGAGGCACGACGGCCCATCGGCAGGCCGTCAGCCTCGAGAAACGAAGATGCATCGGTGAGGCGCTGGCACCCCCGCCTCATCGCTCGTCAGAATTTCTTCGAAATCCCGAACTGGACCAAGCGTCCGAGCGTATTCACGGCCGGCGCAATGCCGGCGAACCCGCCGAGCTGAACACCGCGATACTCGGGGGGATCCTGGTTGAAGACATTATCGATGTTCAGCGTGAGTTGCAGATCCTTCAGCAGGTCCTGGCCGCGGAAATCGTACCTGAAGAACAGGTTTACCACATTGAACGCGTCGACGCGATCTTGTGCGGTGAAAGTCTGCCCGCTCGGCGTCGTGCCCGCGAACCCCAGCGGAGGATTCAGATCGTATCCACTGGTATGATTGAGAGTCACCTGCGACAGCAGTCCGCCAACTTCGACGCCAGCGGTCGCCTTCATCTTGAGGCGGCCATTGAAGTTGGCCGGAAGCTGATCCTGGAATGGCAGACCTGGTCCGGGGCTTTGCTTCTGAGTCAGGATGTAGTTGGTGTTCACGCCGAAGTTGATCGAACCGAAGCCAGTATCCCGATGATAGGCGACATTGATGTCGAGCCCGCTGGTACGGAATGTGCCGAAGTTGTTCTTCCGGAAGTCGATGAACGAATAGACACTGCAGGTAGGCGGCGTACCGCACAGGTTCCCCAAGGGGAATATCTGCGCTTGATCAATCTGATCCTGTAGAAATTCCTGGCTCGGGTTCAGCGTGATGACCGATGGAAACGAGAGATAAGCCTGATTGGGGTTGCCGTTTGCCGGCAGGCCAATCCCATTGCGCAGCTCGATGTTGTAATAGGTCAGACCCAAGTTAAAACCCGGGAGCACAGGTGGCTGGACGTCCATGCCGAGGGTCCAGGTCGTCGCCGTTTGCGGGCGAATGCCCGGCGAGTTTCCGCGAACTGCAAAGACGAACTGCCCCGGCTGGGGCGTCGGATAGCCGGCACCGGCGGGAGGGAACGGTGCAGCAAACGACGGCAGGATGAACAGGGTGGTCGCGGTGGCCGCGGCATTGTCGGCCAGGCTGGGCGCGTTGAACGACTTGCCCCAAGAGCCGCGCAGCTTGAACCAATCGACGGGTTTCCAGGTGAGGCCGAACTTCGGATTGAAGGTGCCGCCGACGTCGCTGTAGTAATCGTATCGGCCGGCTGCCGAGATCGTGAGCTCCTGGAAGAAGGAGCTCGCATTGTCGGCCCCGAAGATCGGAACGACGATCTCGCCGAACACGGCCTTCACGTCGCGGGTGAGGTTCAGCGTCGGTAGCCGGCTGATCGGATTATAGATCTGGACGCCATTGTAGAAGATGGGTTCTGTCCCGGTATTCTCGGTGCCCGGTATGATGTTGTTCCCGGTTTGCGGGCGGAAGCTCTCCGAGTAGTATTCTGCCCCGACCGCCAGCTTCACGCCGCCGCCAGGCAGATCGAGGAGGGTGCCGTCGAGCACCGCGCGAACGTCCTCGAGCCGCTGCCGAGCGCTGGCAAAGAGCTGATAGTTGCGGAGGAGCTCCACGGCGCCGGGGTCACTGGCCGACGGGTCGTACGGATTGACGAACCCGGCATTCACGGCCCGGCCCAGCGCGGTGTTGTCAATGGCACCCTGACGGGTCTGCGTGTCGCTCTCACTGTAGCTGCCAAGCACGCGCAGCTGCCAGTTCTCCCCCAGCTCAGCCGTAACGGTTGGCGTGAAGCCCCAGGTCTCGAGCGTGGTTTCGCTCGGCAAGCTCTCGCCGAACGCGAAGTTGACTGTCTGGCTCGTTTCGCTTCCGATCTGGTGCGGGTCGAAGAACGAGCTGGTTGCGGCACTTTGATTGACGGTGACCTGCGACCTGAACGGCGTACCGGCCGCGAAGGTCCTACGGTTCGTGTAGAACGCCCGCAGATCGATCGAGATCGCATCGGAAAGCCGCTGCGTCAGCCCCGCATAGCCGGAATGCCGGCGTTCGTCCGGGATGAGCACTGACGTGTCGCTTGCGTCGCACTCGTTCGCCACTGCGGCTGGCGTAGGAGGCGTGGTGAAAGGAAGGCCGTAGGTGATCCCGCCGACGGTGACGTTGCCCGGGCTGCATTGGATGGACAGCAGCCCGGTCGTCGGGTTCGGAAACGACTGGATGAAGTCCCGGTCACGGCCGAACAGATCGCCGTGTTCGGAATAGTTGTACGACGCGAAAAGGGAGCCGGAACCCCAGTCGCGCCCTGCCGTGACGTTGACGTCTGCCTGGTGGTAATCATCAGCGAACCCGTAATTGCCGCTGATCTGGACCCCGTCAAAGCGCTTTCGCGTAATGAAGTTCATGACGCCCGCAACCGCGTCGGAGCCATAGATCGCCGACCCGCCGTCGGGAACGATTTCCAGGCGATCGAGGATGCCGGGGGGAATGACATCGGGATCCGGCGCCGTCGAGGTGATGCCCACCCCGACGAGGCGATGACCGTCCATCAGAACCAACGTCGTCGATCCGCCAAACTGGTTGAAGCCGGGCAGGCTTCGCAGGTTCGGCCGGTTGACGGTCACGTCGGTGCCGATCGAGCGGGGGAACTGCAGCTGGTTGAACGAACCGAGCTGAGGAATGGACTGCAGCAGTTGAGCGGTGGTGGTCGCCCCAGTGGCCTCGATATCTGCTGAGGTGACTCCGATGACGTTGGCGCCGGGCGGTGCGATGCCGCGTACCAGCGTGCCGGTCACGATGATCTCGCCCGCCTGCTCCGCAGCACCGCCCCGGCCCGCAATCGGCTGGCTCGCATCAAACGAATCCTCCGCTTCTTCGGGGGATTGCACGCCCGTGCCCGGGGCATTCGGATCGCGGACCGGTTCGGCGACCTGGGCCGCCGCAAATGTCGGGAGCATTGCGATCGAGGCGGCTCCAGCAAGGATGCCGCGGCGGAATGCTCTATTGCTCGAAACTCGCATGAAACCTCCCTCACATGACCGGAAGTCACGTCCGCGGATCAGCAGCGCTTGAGCTGACGTCCGGCGATCGCATCCGTTGCAGGAACAATAGTAGTCTGGCCGATCCCGCCGCAACGAACAACGGCGCGAGAGCGGGCGCCGCGGTGCTGCCGGACGACTGTTAGCGACCGATAGGAAACAATTTGCCTGATCGGCGACATTTGCGGGCCTCCAGACGAACCTGCCGGAGCGCAAGCAGGCATTCACACGAAACGGGTCGGCCGGTGCCAGGCCTGGTGGTGGCGTCGGGCTCGCGCGATTGGCAAGATATTGCTCGTGCAGCTGGTATACCGAGTCCAGCTCCCGCCAGGGACCTCCCGGTATTCGGCTGCCGGAAAGGAACGGGCCGTACTCCCCGGCGCCATCGGGTCTACAGCGGCGGCGTCAATTCGGCTTCATTTCAGTGCGGGTCGCGGCCTGCGTTACACCGACGCCATTAGCTGCAGCCAATCGGCTGCGATACAAACCCGGGGTCGTCCCCATCGCTCGGTGGAATGCGGCAGTGAAACTCGATTGGGAAGCAAAGCCTAGACTTTCGGCGATTTCCCGGATGTTGTCGCTGGAGGCCAGTCGTCGCTGTGCGGCCTGGATGCGGCTCTGGGCCAGATGTTCACTGATCGAGCACCCGCGGCTCGATCTGAACGCCCGGCTGAGCTGCCGTGGTGATATCTTGCACAAGTGAGCAAGTTCAGCCACCGTTGGGAACGCTTCTCCTGGCTTCGCTAGTCGTTCATCGATGAGTCTTTGGCGCCAAGATGCGAGCCCGCCCTTTGCATCGGCATCGCTCGTGGCGACGAACAACCGGGCAATCTCGATCGCCAACTGCGACACCACCGCCTCGCATAGCCTCTCGCTGCCGATCGTGGGATTTCGAAGCTCATGGTTGAGCTTTAGCAACATAGACTGGATGGTCTTATTGGATATGTTCAGGCAGATCTCCAGGCGACGCTCGGTCCAGGTAAATGTCTCCGGAAGCCATTTATCGATCACCTCTTCCTTGATTTGGCAGAGTAATGATGCGTGCCGCCCGCCGGCACTCTGAAGTTCCAGCCGCTTGCGCGGTGGAAGCGCGATCATCGAGCCCAGCTCAACGAAGCGGGTAGGCGCCCAGAAGTCGCAGTATCGCGCTTTGGCTTCAGGGCGTCTCGGCGTTAGACAGAGATCCAGCCAATACACCCGGTCGCGGCGGAAAAAGTTTCGATCTGGGCCATCATGATTGAGACGCGCGATCATGATGAAGGCAGCGGGCAACTCGAGCTCGGCATCGATAACCATCGCTGGAGTATGCGAGCGGGTAGCTTCAGCGCTCCTACTTCTTCCTATCTGCGGATCCACGTGCATCTCCGTTCTCCCCGATCAGCCTTTTGACGGAGCCTGGCGCGAGGCCCCGTGCCCAGCGGGGTAGGCTGGAAGCGAAATCATGAGGCCTCCCCCAAGGACACACCCGATCACGCCAATGGCGAGGAACGGCCCGTAGCTCCCGGCATAATCGTATATTGCGCCTGCAACCGTTGGCCCCAGGCCTGCTGCCAGAGCCATCAGCGCAGCCATCACGCTGTAGATTTTCCCGAAGTTTTTCATCCCCCCGTATGCGGCGGTAAGTTGGCCTGTGATCTGGGTTTTCGTGCCCGCCGCGTAACCGTTCACCAGCATGGCAATGACAATAAGGGTGGGGGAGCTTCGCCCCTGATCGAGCAGAAGGAACGCTAGGGCCGCCGCGCCCAGGGTAATCCCTCCCGTCCAGTTGGGCTTGAAGCGATCGAGCAGAAACCCTGTAATCAGCTTACCGCAGATCGCCGCGACGCCTGAAAGGCTTGTCAGCCATGCGGCGCTCGAGCGTGAGATCCCCGCCTCCGTCAGGATCGGAAACATGTGGATCGTCAGCCCCATCGTAAGCAGCATCACTACGAAATTGGAAATTGCCAGACGCCAGAGTGCAGAGTCTCGAAGCGCTTCTCTGGTCGTTAAGCCGGAGAGAATGTTATCTACGGGCCTATTGTTGGCTTGTTGACCAGGAGCTCGATGCCTGTCGTGAGCGTCAAAAAGGAAAAAGGCGCACACCACGAAGGTGAGGCCGCCCCATCCCAGTGCCAACCAAACGAATGCCTCTCTCCAGCCAACCACCATGATCAGCCAATTTGCCAGCGGCGGCACGATGATCTGGGCGACGGCAGTGCCGGACAGCGTGAGGCCCAACGCCAACCCACGCGAGCGATCAAAAACACCGAGCACCGCCGCAGTCCAGGCGGTCGACTTGATGCTGACCGCTACAATCCCGAAAATCACCCACAGCCCGACCCATTGGAGCTCGGCCCCTGACGTCAGCGCGAATGACATGACAGAACCGATCGTCAGTACCAATCCTGGCAGGACGACTCGGCGGGAGCCATATCGATCAATCAAGGCACCCGCGAAGGGGCCAAGCACGGCCGTCAGGATGCTCGCAATGGAGGGGCCGGAGGACAGCAACGTGCGACTCCAGCCAAACTCGGCTTGCAAGGGCTCAAAGAAGAGCCCGGATGAAGCGATCATGATGGTGAAGAACGAGAACCCCAATGATGCGGCGAGCACCAACGACCAATTGGCTTTCCACTCGTTCCTTACGCTTTGCTCCACCGGAGAACCTCTCAATCGGACATCGGAAAACATGCACGCTTGTGTTTCGCGAGACCGTTTTTCCGGGATGACTGAGATAGACCGCCCAGCACTCACTGATCGCTATCGATCATTTGCCATCTTGTGCGGAAACGGACTCTTAGTGCCAGGTGGCGGGCAGCTCGATGGTGTATGGGGCCTTCGTTCGACAGCCCTCGCCCTATCGGACTATCAGCCTAGGGGGCTGCTGCAGTGGAGTCTCAGCCCGGGCCGACCCGTCGGCCAAGGCTCTCGCGGAATTCAGAGCGGCGGTAAAGCGGTAGCGGATGAGATCTTCGGGCTGCAACGCCGCGTGCCGAAGCTGATTGTCTGTCGATTACGGCGGTTCACCAATACACCAATTGAGTCCGGCCATCCAAATAATGTCCCCCTGGACATGTGCCTGCTACTTGCCGCCGTCCGGGCGAGGGTGGTCTACGTCTGGTTTATGACTCCACAACTGGACACCTCATGACCTTGACCATCAACGACATCATCGAAGGCGCTCGTGAAAAGACCGGCGGCCTACCCCTCCCGGACCTGGATACCTGGCGAGAGGGTCTGGAGATCCTGCTCAAGGACCACGCACGCGAGGATCGCCTGACCGAGCGAGGCTGGCAATCGATACGCGGCCGCTACGTCGATTGCCTGGCAGCCCGAATGCAGGTCGACGAGTTCCATCGGAACAATCCGGAAGTCTCGCAATCACCGATTGAACGGCCGGTGTTCATCCTCGGCATGCCCAGAACCGGCACCACCATGCTCAGCTACCTGATGGACACCGATCCAGCGAACCGGTCGATGCTGCGGTGGGAGGCCTACAACGTGGTGCCGCCTGCTCAGACAGGCGCATTACGCAGCGATCCGCGCTGCCTCGCCGAAGTCGCCAAGGACGCGATGATCCTGGAACGAGCCGGTAGCGTTGCTGCCGCGCACTTCGAGCCTGGAGACGGTCCCACCGAATGTGTTCACCTGGTCGCGCAGGACTTCCGTTCACTGATGCTCGCAGTGACCAATACGACGCCCACATACCACGACTGGCTGATGTTCACGGACATGGAATCCGCGTTCGAGCATCGCAAGCGCGTCCTGCAGATCCTGCAGACGACCAATCCGGGGCGTTGGGTCCTCAAGATGCCGTCGGATTCCCTGTTCATCCGTCAGCTCTTCAAGACCTTCCCCGACGCGCGCGTGATCTGGACCCACCGGGATCCCTATGCCGCCTTCGCCTCGTCGATGAAGATGCGCGGAGCCAGCCGGCCCTTCAGCGAGGTCGATGCCAATGCCGACTACATGCGGCAGTACTTCCCGCTGCAGCTTGCCCTGCATCTGGCGCGTCCGCTCGAGGTTTCGAAGGAGCGCCCCGCCGATATCCATCATGTCTACTACAACGACATGATGGCCGACCCGCTCGCCGTCCTGAAGAACATCTATGCTTGGCTCCGCGACGAGTGGAACGAGGACGTCGAGGCGGGAATGCAGGCCTGGCTGCGCGACAACCCACAGAACAAGCACGGCAAGCACAGCTACTCTCTGGAGGAGTGGGGTTTCACGAAGGAAGACATCGCGCCCTACTTCTCCGACTACTTGCGCGAACACCCGGTGGCTGGCTGAGGAGCGGATCATGGCACAGGACCTATTCGATCTGACCGGACGCGTAGTGCTCGCAGCAGGCGCGAACAGCGGCATCGGCCTGGGGTTTCTCATGGGCTGCGCCAAGCAAGGGGCCGATGTGGTCGTGTGGGGCCGCAGGGCCGACCGCAACGAGGAAGCGCTGGAGCAGTTGCGCGCCGCAGGAGCGGGCAAAGTGCACCACGAAGCGGTGGACGTCGCGGACGAGCAAGCGGTGATCGCCGCGTTCTCGTCGACCCTTCAGGCGATGGGCCGGGTTGACTGCCTTTTTGCGAACGCCGGGTATTCGGATCGAGCGCCCTCGTTTCCCGACATGACGACGGAGGCCTACCACAACCTGATGAACGTGAACCTTCACGGCGCCTTCTACACGCTGCGCGAGGCATCCCGCCACATGCGCAGCCGCGCGCAGGCTGGTGACACGGGAGGCTCGATCGTGATCTGTGGCAGCCTGTCCATGTTTCACGGCCTGCAAGGTATGGAGCACTACGCGGGCGCCAAGGGCGCGCTCGGCGCGATGATGAAGGGCATGGCTGTCGAGCTCGGCCAGTACGGCGTGCGCGTCAACATGATCGCACCCGGTTTCATCATGACGGAGATGACGGGCCAGAGCGATCAGGCAAAGCAGATCGTCGATCGGTTCGCGGCAATCACCCCCCTCGGGCGGCCGGGCTATCCCCACGATATCGAGGGGCCCGCCGCCTATCTTGCCTCCGACGCATCCAAGTTCCACACGGGCGACATCCTGGTCGTGGACGGCGGCCGGAGCGTTAAATCCCTCTGACCGATCGGGGCGTCACCGATCTCGACATTCCAGGAGCTTATGTTGTGAATTCCAACACCGTTTCCTCGATCCGCTGCGGGTTCATCGGCTTGGGCAGCCAAGGCGCGCCGATCGCGCGGCGGATGATCGATGCCGGCTTTCCCACGACGCTTTGGGCGCGCCGAGCGGAAACGCTGGCGCCTTATCGGGAAACGCCGGCAACTTTTGCCAGCACGATCGAGGAGGTCGGCGCCGGCGCGGATCACGTGGGAATCTGCGTGGTGAACGACGACGACGTTCGCGAGGTTAGCGGCCGACTGCTGCCCGCCATGCGGCCGGGCAGCGTGATCGCCATCCACTCGACCGTTCACCCCGAGACCTGCCGCGAAGTCGCACGTCATGCGAACGAGCAAGGCGTGCATCTGATCGATGCTCCCGTCAGCGGCGGCTCGCCCGCAGCCGAGGCGGGCACCCTGACGCTGATGCTCGGGGGCGACGAGCAGATCATCGCGAAGGCCATGCCGGTGTTCGAAAGCTTCGGGAAGCTGATCGTACGCCTGGGCGATGTCGGTGCCGGGCAGCACGTCAAGCTGATCAACAACTCGCTGTTGGTCGCCAATCTGGGCCTGGCCTATGTCGCGCTCGAAGCAGGAAAACTGCTGGAGATCGACAAGGAAAAGCTGGTCGAGCTGTTGCTGGCGAGCAGCGGTCGAAGCTTCGCGCTCGAAGTCCTGTCGCGGATGGAAAACCCGGCTGACTTTCGTCATGGTGGAGCGTTGCTGCGCAAGGACCTCCGGCTGCTCTCTGAACTATTGGCCGAGCGACACGAGGCAGCGGCCCAGCTGGCGCATGCCGCCGATCCGTTTCTAGCGGCGGCCTCGATGCCGGCTCACGGCACTGACTGAAGTTGGGCCCGCTCTCGACCCTCGACTGCGCGGGATGTCTTACTTTCGTTAAGCCAACCTCCCGCGTACGATCTTACGCTTCATGAGTGCTTCCTCGCGCTTGTGAGCGCGTCGCCTGTTGTTGGCTCCCCCGGCTTGATCAGGCACTTTAACGAGGCGCATTGAGCCTACTCGCGGTCACGGCTCACTTGCAATTCGGAGGGACGAGTATGTCGTCAGAAGAAACGCTTGCGAGACTTGCTAGTTTCGGTGCCAAAACCGAACTGCCAAGCGGGGAAAGATCCGCAACGGTAAAGGTGGAGGCAGAACTGCAGCTTAGCGGTGCGCACGTATGGCTGGTCCAGCTAGACCATGAGCGCCCGGACGAGCACATGTTCCTGCGTCCGGATCAATACTGGGTTGATCTTTGCCTCATCCCGCGACGTCCGAACGCCCGTGCCCGGTATGTCAACTTGTGGGGGCCGCACCGCTTCAGCAACATGGGCTCGATCATTGCACTGCCGCCCAAGTTCAAGTTACATCTAAAGAGTGAGGGCGGCAAACACATCTCGCTTATCTGTGCACTTGAAGCAGATCTAGTCGATCGATGGTTGCCGGCTCAGTTCGAGTGGACTGATCGTCGGCTCGAAGCTTGCCTGAATGTTTCCAACGCCACCGTTCGTTCGCTGCTATTAAATCTGGCTCATGAAATGCGCCATCCAGACGTAGGAACCCGGGAGCTCTGCCAGTCCATCACTCAGATGATGTCAATCGAGCTCGCACGCAACTTAATCGCCATGGACGAGCCGACCGAACACGGCGGACTAGCGGCTTGGCGACTGCGCATCATCGACGAGCGGCTTGCCAGGCCGGGTAAGTGGCCAACTCTATCAGAACTCGCGCTCGACTGCGGTGTTTCGGTCCGCCACCTGACCAGGGGATTTCGCACAAGTCGAGGATGTTCGATCGGCGATTATTTGGCACAACAGCGCATTGACGCTGCCAAGCGACGTCTCGCAACCGACGAAAGTATCAAGTCCGTCGCTCTTTCTACCGGCTTCTCCTCGCAATCCACATTCACTTACTCGTTTCGGCGCGCCACAGGGGTGACCCCTCACGAGTACCGAAAACGTGTGCTGCGCGCCGTCAAGGAAGGTCCGCCTCGCAAGTGACCCCTGCTCACGCAGTGCTCTCGTCCGGCTGAAGCCCCCGAAGTTCGGCGGCAATCCAGCGCCGCTCCCACAGGTTGTTTGACGTCGCCAGGCTATCCAGTTTCATCAGCGCCTCTCTCTTCACGGTGCGAGCGGCGCTGGAATCAGCCTCCGCCGCAAGAGCGAATTCTAGCATATGCAAGGCCTCGAGCGGCCTTCCCTGGCGAACAAAATGATCTGCCCGTTCGATCAAGCGCTCCACTCCCCCGGCAAGCTCAGCGAGCGCAGGCCCTACACTCGAGACCGGCACCCCGTAGAGCTCTGTCGTGCCGCGCGACGGGTCGAACCAGCCGGTGTATTCGTGCCAGATCGCCCGCACGTTCCAAGCGAGCTTGCCATATTCCTCAGTCAGCCTCAGCTCGGGCGGCGGCTGGATGTCGCGCATCAGAGTAGGGAGATCGATCCCTGCGTTCATACCCTCGATCGTGCGGTCGAGTACCCATTGGACGGCATCGATCGTGCGGGTGAGTTCTCCCTCGATATACTCCTCGCCAGGGATCGCCTCGTGCCCGGTAAGTACGAGGCGCGGCTTCAGTGCCCTGAGCTTCGTCACCGATCTAATGAACTCGAGGGCGGAACGTGGTTTGTCGCCGCGCAAAGTGTTGAGGTTAGGATAGTTGCCAAACAAGGGGCCGAGCAAATTGCCGACTATCGCGATTCCCTCGTCGGGAAGCCAAACGATCAAAGCCGAACGCGTTTCGCCGCCCGGCGTCCAAATCAGTTCAAAGCGGCGGCCGCCCAATGCGAAGCAATGGCCTTCGTCCCCCATCAGCAGATCGGGCGCCACTTCCTCCGTGGGTATCATGTCCTCGGTACGGCCTGTGATCCCGCCGAATATGCGCCGTGATCCACGCCGGTAGTGCGCAGAAAGTGCTTCCGAGTAAGCGCGATCCTGAGGGTAGATTCGATGCGCGATGACGGTGTTGTCCGGCGTCTTGTAGACCTCCAGACCACCGTATTGGTTCGCGTGGCTTTGGGTCAGCACGGTGAACCGCACGGGGTTGGTCGATACCGCGGCAAACCGTGCGCGCCCCTTGCGCGCATCGGCCAAGGTGCCGGCATTCACAAGCACATCGCCGTCCGCCGTGGTTAGAAGGTACGAGTTACCGACGCCGCGGCTCTCCCATACCCCCGGGGAGCGCTCGATTGCATGATCCTGAGCGTCGCCGGATTGTACCAGCGAGGCGACTCTCAGCTTACCGGCCGATGCGTTCGTATCATCCAAAAATCGCACTCCCAGCTATTTGAGAGGACGATCCGGCAATCCGGGTCGCATAGCAACTCTCATCCCAGCGTGGCCGTCAAAGAACGCGGTTTCACGGCCTCCTGCCGACAATCCGTCCAATCTACCACATTCTGAGTGGCCCACTGCCAATGGCGGAAGTCGGGCGTCCTCGTTCGCGGCTGGATTTCAGCGGATCGTGGATCGGCGGTCGATCTGGCTCTAGTTGGCCCTGGCCGGTTTCCGGTCGGCCCACATTTAAGCGGCCTGGTTCTGCGCGAAATATTCATTGAGGAAAGCTGCGGCTTCCTCGGGCGGCATGGCCGCGCGGCACAAATAGCCCTGCATGACCTGGCAATGGCTGTCGCGCAGGTGGGCGAGCTGTTCCTCGGTTTCCACCCCTTCGGCGATGCACTCCAGATTGAGCTGACGGGCCAGGTCCAGCACACTTTGCACGATCGCGGCGGTGTTCTGATCCTCCAGCATGTCGCGCACGAAAGACCGGTCGATCTTGATCCCGTCCAGCGGGAAGTGCCGCAGGTATCCGAGCGAAGACCACCCGGTTCCGAAATCGTCGAGCGAAAGTTTCACGCCGAGGGCTTTCAGTTCGCCCATGATCCGATGCGTGGCTTCGGAATCCTCCAGAGTCAGGCTCTCGGTCAGTTCCAGTTCGAGCCACCGCGCTTCCAGCCCGGTGTCCTCCAGGGCCGTTCGCACCGAACTGACGATGTCGCCGCGATAGAACTGCTGCGCCGAAATGTTCACCGCCACGCGCACGCCGGTGATGCCCCTGGCTTGCCATTCGGCATTCTGGTGGCACGCTTCGGTCAGGACCCAGCGGCCGACTTCGATCATCCGGCCGTTCTCTTCCAGCAGAGGGATGAACAGAGAGGGTTCGACGATGCCCAGCTTGGGATGGTTCCAGCGTAGCAGCGCCTCGGTACCGACCACCTTTGACGTGCCGATCGCGACCTGCGGCTGATAGTACAGCACGAATTCACCACGGTCGCAGGCGCCGTGCAGATCATTGGATAGGCTGTGCCAGCGGTCCGCTTCGATCGAAAGGTCCTGGCTGAACAGCCGATACTGGCAGCGGCCACTCTTCTTTGCCTTGTACATCGCGGTATCGGCGGCCTGCAGCAGCATATGGGCTTCCTTGCCATCCTGCGGATACATGCTGATGCCGATACTGCTGGTGGCGTTGAGACTGCGCCCTTCGATCAGGAACGCCGGTTTCAGCGCTTCGAGCACGCGCTGGGCTATATGTTCGGCCTCTTCCTCGCCATGCAGGCCGCCGGCGGAAATGACGAATTCGTCACCGCCAAGCCGCGCCGCGACGTCGTTTTCGCGCAGCACCGAGCGCAGCCGCGTGGCGACTTCCTCCAGCAGGGCATCGCCGACGAAATGGCCCAGGCTGTCGTTGATCGTCTTGAAGTTGTCGAGGTCGAGCAGCAGCAGCGCCACCTTGCGGTCATCGCGGCGCGCCTCGGTGATCTGATGGTTCAGCCGGTCCATCATCATTGTGCGGTTGGGCAGGCCGGTGAGGGTGTCGTGAAGCGCCATGTAGCGGATCTTCGCCTCGGCCTGCTTACGAGGTGTCACATCGCGCAGGATGCACTGTCCCAGCAGGCTTTCGCCGGCGAGATAGCTGCTGCCGTTTACTTCCACGCTCAGCGTCGAGCCATCCGGACGGCGCCAGCTCCATTCCTCCCAGCGAGCCTGCCCGTCGCGGCAGAGCGTGGCGAGAACCTCGCTGCCGTCATTTTGTTCGTGCAGCAACGGAATGTCGGCCAGCGACATGGCGCCCAGGCCTTCGCGCTCGATTTCGAGCATCTGGCAGCAGACCAGATTGGCATCGACGACCCGCCCGGAGTCCAGGTCAAAAACCATGATCCCGTCCGCAGCCGTCTCGAAAAGGCGGCGATAGCGGACTTCGGATTCGCGCAAGGCGATTTCGGCGGCCCGGCGCGTGGCCACTTCCGCGCGCAGGCGTGCCTCCTGCATGGATAAGGCGCGCTGGGAGCGGTAGAGCACGACATGACTGGCAATCCGGGCGAGAAGCTCTTCGCGCTGGAACGGCTTGGACACGTAGTCCACGCCGCCGGCGGCGAAGGCGGAAACCTTGCTGTCGAGGTCGGACAGGGCCGTCATGAAGATGACGGGTATATCGCGCGTTTCCGCGTCGGCTTTCAGCCGTCGGCAGGTTTCGAAGCCATCAATGCCGGGCATCATGACGTCCAGCAGAATTAGGTCCGGCTTGGCGAACGGCATGCGCTCCAGCGCTTCCTCGCCACCGAGCGCCACCAGCACTTCGTAGCCGTGCCCTTCCAGATGATCGACGATCAGCCCGAGGTTGTTCGGGTTGTCATCCACGATCAGAACGCGCGGAATCGTGTTTATGGAGGCAATCGCACTCACGGATATGCTCCAGCTTCTTCAGCGCTGGCTTCAAGCATCTGAAGCAACGTCTTCGATTGATAGGATGCCGCAAGCGACGCGACCCGATCGCCGAATGGGCGGTATTGCGGCCCCAGTGCCATGAGGTCGGGAATGCTCCGGCTGATTGCTCGCAGGTTGCCTTCGCGGGCAAGGTCCAGCAACTGCTCGATCCGATTGCGCGGGGGAAGGATAAGGGGCGCGTCGGCTTCTGCACAGGCCGGCTTGTTGGCCAGCGTCTGTGCCACGGCTTTCGCGATGTCCGCTCCGCCGGTGGCCATCGACAGGACCTGCGCGGCGCCGGTGACCACCAGCGATGCGCGCGTTTCACTGGATATGTTGCCAGCCAGCATAACGATCTGGGGATCCGATGCCCCGTCCCTGCCTTCGCGCAGCCGGGCGACCAGAGCCGCGCCGGAGAGCAGCGGCATGTCGCAAGTAGCGACGACGGCAAGAGGGCGCGTTCTGGCGGCCGTGGAGATGGTTTCGATCCCATCCGCCGCCGATTCGACTTCCGCGCCATAGGCTTCCAGCACACGCCGCACACGGTCGCGGACCGCCTCGGCGGGCATGGCAACGAGTACGCGAGCACCGCTCAACGCTTCGAGCACGGGGTCGTCCGCAATGCCGGGCGTTACTTCGATGAGCGGAACCTCCACCGTGAAATGGCTACCTTCGCCAATTACGCTGGACGCGCCGATGGAGCCGCCCAAGGTGCTCACAATGCGGCGGGTGATGCTAAGGCCCAGGCCGGTTCCGCCGCTGCGATCGATCGCGGTGCCGACTTGCTCAAACGGTTCGAATATCGCGTCCAGCTTGTCCTCGGGAATGCCGGCGCCGGTATCGGAAACGACAAACCGCAGGTGCCGTCCGGCACCACTGCCGGTGATATCGGCCGTCATTCCCACTGTGCCCTGTTCGGTGAACTTGATCGCGTTGCCGAGAAGGTTGAACAGGATCTGTCGCAGGCGTTTGCCGTCCGCTTCGATATGCCGTGGCAAGTCGGGCGCGAGATTCAGGTCGAGGGTCAGCCCCTTGGCTTCGGCCCGCAGGCGCATGATGCGGGCGACGCTTTGCAGGAACTGCGGCAGATCGAGGCACGAGGGGGCGACTTCAAGTTTGCCGGCCTCGATCTTGGCGATGTCGAGAATATCGCCGATCACTTCCAGCAGGTGCCTGCCGCTTTCCAGAATGGTCACGGCTGAGGCGCGGTCCCCTTCGCTGTCGCTGTCACTGGCGATGAGCTGGGCATAGCCGATGATGGCGTTGAGCGGCGTGCGCAGTTCGTGGCTCATATTGGCAAGAAACTGCGATTTGGCCGCACTGGCCGCCTCCGCTGCCGCGCGCGCCTCGGCAATGACCCGGTTTTCCTCGGCCAGGCGGAGCTTGCGCGCTTCAAATTCCCGCCGGCTGCTGCGCAGGCGATAGACGAGCAGAGCGCCGATCGCGAACACCCAGAATCCGGTCAGCATCATGTACCAGTTCGTGGCGCTGATATAGCGGCCTTTGAACTCTATCGCGTTGATCTTGAACCGGATGTCCGCAGACGGAGACGATTCGCTGACATGGAACTGGACTGAGTTGACGTGGCGGAAATCGGATTGGTGGCGCCCCTGCATCTCTGGATGAGAGGAAAGCCACCATTGATCGATGCCCAGGTCCTTGGTCTTGATCCGGACGACGTTGTGTCCTGGTATGGCGGCTATGGCGATACTGTTCGGCACACTTGCCGGATCGCCTTTTCCGGTATCGACCATGTCTGACAGACTGAAGGCCAAGTCGCCCTTCGTGCCTTTCGGATCGTAATCAAAATCCAGCACGATGGTGTCGAAGTGGGAAAAATCCAGGCCCTTCTGATCAAGAACATACCCGAAGCCGCAAGCGGCGCCGGGGCCGTCGCTGCGGATGTGACATTCCCAATCCATCGGATCGTTGTTGTGGTTGGCCACGGTCGACTTGCCGTGCTCGTCGTCGCTGGCGTAGCTGTAAGGAATGCGCGATGACGAGTTTCGCGTGATGACCAGGGAATCGCCGGTAAACCGGTCCTGAAACGGGATCGCGACAAACGTTATCAGGATCAGGATGAAGGCGGCGATTTCGACCTTCAGGTTCTGCGGCGATATCAGTCGTTCGGTCTCGCCGCGTCGCAATTTACCAGCATCCTGCGCCATTCTATCCTCTGCGACCCCCGGCCTGCCCAGGTTATTGGAGAATGGCGGGCATTCTCGTGTCTCCCCGCAATAGCACATGGGCTATTAAACAAAATTGGTCGTGAATTCAGGGTACTACGCGTGACCGCGTTAACATGCGATAAATATGTCTGACTATTTGTCTGGTTGCGACCAAGCCCGGTCGTTCCGCCGACGGCGCCTGAACGTCCGCTCTTGCCGGGAACCAGTCATTCGCCTGTAAATTAGCGGCGGGGCAGCAGCACCCCGACTGTCATCGGCCGCGCTCAAGCCGGTGCTAAATCGACATCCGCGTGCATCGGTGCGCGCCTGCCTTGGGGCGACTGGGGACCTGATCGAGCCTTTGGGCTCCCTTGGGACGACCGGCGGGTCAGGCGCAGGGCTCCGAATCCAAGTTAACGGATTTTGGTATCGAGGATTGAGGCGAGATAATCGAGATTCCATCCGGCGCGTTTGCGGCGCAGACTGATGGTGGTTGGCT
>NZ_BMHK01000044.1 GCF_014640675.1 Novosphingobium endophyticum
CGGTGAAAAAGACGCAGCGCTCTCGCTCGCCTCTGTCACGCTGCAAAGCCCGCAGTCAGCGGATCGGGTCACGAAACCAACGCTTCGTGAATAGGAGAGGCTAGCACACTCCGATCGGGCTTCATGCCCTGTTCCCATTCTCGCGAACCGTCACCAATAGGGCGACCAGATGCGGCGCAGGCGCATCAGCGCTTCAAGATAGAAATAGTCGCCCCAGATGCAGGCCTCATCGACGCCCGCCTTGTTCGGCATGTGGTAGACAGCGTGCAGGAGAACCGCGTTCGATCCCTCGATCGGAGCGAGATAGTTCTTACCCAGGGCGCGGACGATGTGCCAGGCCCAGGCCGCATAACCGTCGCGCGCCTCATCGGAGAGGGGCAGGGCGTTTGCCAGCTCCAGCAGACCGCAGGCCGCAATCGCCGCCGCCGAGCTGTCGCGCGGGGTCTGGTCGTCATCGGTGAAGATGAGGTCCCAGCAGCAGATGCCGTCACCGGGCAGACGATTGAGAAAATGGTTGGCGAGCTTTGCTGAGAGTTCGGCCAGCTGGGCATCGCGGGTGTGGCGCCAGCCCAGCGCAAAGCCGTAAATGCCCCAGGCCTGCCCGCGCGCCCAACTGCTGTCGTCGGAGAAGCCCTGATGCGTACTGCCATGACGCGGCTTGCCGGTTTGCGTGTCCACGTAAAAGGTATGGAAGGTGGAGAAGTCGGGACGGACCAGCAATTTCTGTGCCTGCGCCAGATGCCGGTTTGCCGCGTCGGCGAATTGCAGTTCGCCCGTCTGCGCGGTCGCCCAATAGAGCAGCGGCAGATTGAGATTGCAGTCGATTATCATCCGGCCGCGCTGCTCGGGATCGCGCATATCGCCCCAGGCCTGGATCACATTGGCGACCGGATCGAACCGGGCGAGCAACTGCCTGGCAGCCTCCAGCCCCGCGTTCAGGCCGATCTCGCTGCCAGTCAGCCGATGCGCGGCACAGGCTGAAAGCGTGTAGAGGAAGCCCAGGTCATGATGATCGATATTGATCCTGCGCTCGATGCGGTCGGCAAAAGACAGGACATGCCGCTCCGCCGCTTCCCGATAGATCGGACGGTCGGTCAGTTCCCAGGCCAGCCAGAGCATTCCCGTCCAGAAACCGTTGGTCCATTCGACATTGTCGATAGGCGCATAGACGCCGCTCTCGCTGGCGGGGGCCGGAAAATGCTCGATGAATTGCGGCAGCGTCCGATCAATCCGCGCGAGCACGGCGTCGATCAACGCATCGATCTGTTCAGGGGCGGGACGTTGCAATTCGATCTGCGGCAACATTTCACAGGTTACGGTATTCATCGAACTATGGCCCCTACCGGCTGGACATCGCCTCCCCCTGGCGGATCGAGCGATGATATGATTGGCGCTTCGGCCGGTTCGCCGGTCAGGCCGGCTTGGCCGGTCTCTGGCGGTGTCGGGGAAAGCGTGAAGAAGGATGCGACCCAGAAGAGCAGGGCAAAGCCGGCGATGAGGAAATATGTGTTCTGGAAACCGAACAGGTCGTAGCCGACCCCCGCGATCGGGGAGAGGATGGCAAGCCCCAGTGAATGGCCGAAGCTGACTCCGACCAGATAGACCGTCGACGCAAGCCTCGCATCGAAATGCCAAGCGATGTAGCGGAAGATCGACACCACCAGGATGGGCAGCTCGATCGCATGCGCCATCTTGCACATCGAGATGGTGATCGGCCCCACCGCCAGGCCCGACCCGGCGATCCTCAGGATCATAATCAGGGTGGCCAGCAGTAGCCCCCGCGTCGCGCCGATCCGGCGCACCAGCAGCGGTGCGATGAAGAGGCCGCCTGCTTCCACGAAAATCTGCGCGGAATTCAGGTAGCCGAACATCTCGTTGCCCCGTTCCGGCGTCGGGAAGAGCGAGGAGAAATAGAAGGGGAATTGCTGATCAAAGACCAGGTACAGGTTGGTTACGCCGAGGATCAGCACCATGAAGCCCCAGAACTTCCGTTGCGACAGCAACGCCAGGGAATCCCTGGGCAGCAGCCGGTCAGCGGCGGCCTGCTGTCCGGGATCCGGATCGATATGGGCAATCCAGAGGGCGGGAAGCAGCAGCAGGCCCGCGGTGCTTGCCAGATAGAAGTTTATATGGGGGTCCATATTGTAAAGTCGGCCAGAGAAAGCCGCGGCGGCGGCGAAGCCGAAGGAACCCCAGAGACGTACCCGACTATATTCAAACGAATATTTCCGTCCGACCCGGTCAATATAGCTTTCGATCGCATAGCTGCCCGCGATGAAGGTGACGCCCAGATAGATGCCCCCGGCAATGGCGCCGGCGATGATGTTCCAGTGGAGCAGCGGGGCATAGATCAAGGTGAAGAAGGGGCCTGCCAGGACGACAAGCAGTGCGATCGCGGCCGGCACGACTTTGCGAAAGGCCATGCGGTCAGACAGATAGCCATAAAGCGGCTGCGCGCACATCGCGCCGATGAAGTTGGCGGAAAAAACGGTGCCGGCTTCCACGCCGTTGAGTCCCAGGGCACGCGTCAGCCAGATCGACAGCAGCGATATCGTCATGGCCTGCGCAAAGAAGAAGCAGAAGACGAAGCTGCTGAGCGCTGCATAGTTGCGGCGTCGCGCGGATGACACGGGCGCACCCCTCCTTGATAGAATCTGTTATCGGTATCACATATGCCTTGACAGTGCCGGAGGCGCAAGTAGGTAACGAACGGAAAAATTATGATGGCTGTACAGAAGGCTGAGCGAGGACTGAGGATCGCGCCAGTTCAGCGGCAGGCAGCAAACGGGATTGCGATCGGAAAATTATGGCGGATCATGAGGAAAATGAACCCGAAAATGGGGGCGCGCGACGTCCGGTCGTGACCATTCACGACGTCGCGCGCCATGCGGGCGTATCGTCCATGACCGTGTCCCGCGTCATGAACGGCAAGCGCTACGTCAGCGAGGCGATGCGCCAGAAAGTCGAGGCTTCAATCCGGGCGCTGCACTATTCCCCGAACCTCACCGCGCGCAGCCTGTCCAGCGCGGTGCGGATCGGCGCGCTGTACAGTAATCCGAGTTCCTCCAACCTGGGCGCGTTCCTCATGGGAGCATTCCGGCAGAGCGGAGCGAGCGGCTGTCAGTTCCTGATCGAGCCCGGCGTGACCGAGGCCGAGGCCGTCGAAGGATTGGGCCGGCTCATCGAGTCCGGCATCGGCGGGGTGATCCTGCCTCCGCCGCTTTGTGATTCCCCGGCGATGCTGGCCATGGCGCAGGAGGCGGGCGTCTTGCCGCTGGCGTTCGCAACCGCGAAACCGCGCGAGGGTGTGTCGGCGATCGTGGTGGACGATTACAAGGGCGCCTACGACATGACCTGGCATCTGATCAGCCTAGGGCACCGGGCGATCGGCTTCATCCAGGGCGACCCCAAGCATTCACCATCGCAACGCCGCGAACAGGGCTACCGCGCGGCAATGGTGGGCGCGGGCATCCGGATCCAGGATGACTGGATCACGCCGGGGCTGTTCACTTACCGTTCGGGGCTGGACGCGACACGCCAGCTTCTGGCCGCCAGCCGCCGTCCGACCGCCATCTTCGCAAGCAATGACGACATGGCGGCCGCCGCTTCGGCGGTGGCGCAGGGCATGGGGTTCAAGGTGCCCGACGACATCAGCATCGCGGGCTTCGACGATTCGCCAATCGCCTCGACCGTCTGGCCGGAACTGACCACCATCCGCCAGCCGATTTCCGCGATGGCGGCCAGCGCCGTTGTCATGCTCAGCAACCTCGTCCGCCAGGCCCGGAACGGCGGTCAGCCCGAAATCAGCCATGTCCGTGAAATGCTGACGCTGGTGGAGCGTGGCTCGACGGGTCCCGCGCCCGCTCTGACTTAGGAATCCAAGATCATGTTGCTGGCCGCCATTGAAGCCGGGGGTACAAAATTCGTCTGCGGCGTGGGAAATGCCGAGACGGGTTCGTTGGAAACGACGTCGATCCCCACCCGCGATCCGGATGCGACCTTTGCCGACGTGGAGGCCTTCTTCCGCGCCGCGACCAGACGCTTCGGCCTTATTCAGGGCATCGGCATCGGCAGTTTCGGGCCGATCGACCTTGACCCGGCTTCTCCCGGCTATGGGCGCATCCTGCGGACGCCCAAGCCTTTCTGGGAACAGTGTGACCTGATCGCGCGGGCGCGGCGGATCGCCGCGGTTCCCATTGAGCTCGATACGGACGTCAACAGCGCCGCGCTGGCGGAGGCGGCCGCGGCGGGGCCGGACATATCGACCCTTGCCTATGTGACGGTGGGGACGGGAATAGGCGTCGGCATCATCGCCGGCGGCAAGCCGCTCCATGGTTTCGGCCACCCCGAAGCAGGCCATGGCTTTCCCCGGCGCCACGAGGCGCATCGGGATTTTCCCGGCATCTGCCCCTTTCATGGGGACTGTTATGAGGGGCTCGCCAGCGGAAAGGCGGTCGAGGCGGCATGGGGCACCACGTCGTCCCATTTACCTGAGGATCATCCTTTCTGGGAGGTGGAAAGCCACTATCTCGCCCAGCTCTGCGCCTCGCTTTTCCTCACTGTCGCTCCTCAGCGGATCGTGTTGGGCGGCGGCGTGATGAAGCAGCAGCGGCTGTTTCCCCTCATCCGGCGGAAGACACTGGACTTGCTTGCGGGCTATGTCGCGGCATTGCCGGACATGGATGCCCACATCCTCCCGCCGCTCTGTCAGGAACCGTCGGGTTTGATCGGAGCCTATATCCTGGCCGCCAACGCCCTCGCCGCAAACGGGCGCGCTTCGCCCTATTCGGGGGGAAAGCCGGAGCAGTGCCGAACCGTGCGTTGGTAGCTGACGCGCCAACCGGCCGGCGCGCGCGCCCCTTGATCGGGGCTCTACTTATGTTCGCTCGAACAAGACTGCCTGGCCGCCCGAGGGCGCAAGACGCATGGTCATCGCATCGCGCACGGTGACGTCCCGCTTCTCGATCCGGACTTTCGTTTCGCGCGGCTCGCTTGCGGCCCCCTCATCGGCGTAAACGGTCACCGACAGCTCGCGGGGCCGGATACCCGCCGCGACGATTTGGCTTGCGCCGCGATCAGATGTCCGCCATTGTGGTACCGATAACATATAGTGCCCGGAGGGCAAACTCGATCTTGTTGGGGAGAGAGGAAAATGGCGCGAGCCACGGGATGCAACAGGATATCCGCATCAAAAGCCGCAGGGATCCTGCGCGCCCTGACACTGTCAGCGGCGGCGATCACTGCGACGATCACCGGGACGATCGGCCCTGCGAGCGCACAGGATGACGGGCGCTGGTTCGCTGATCAGGGCGACGGTACCTATCGCAACCCGGTGCTGGCGGGGGATTATTCCGACCCGGACGTCGTGCGCGTGGGCGAGGATTATTATCTGACCTCCTCGTCCTTCACCAACGTGCCGGGTCTTCCGATCCTTCACTCGCGCGATCTGGTGAACTGGACGATCATAGGCCATGCCCTGCCTCGCGTCCTGCCGGACGAGCATTACCGCACGCCCCGGCGCGGGGGTGGCGTCTGGGCCCCTGCCATCCGTTACCACGACGGCAGGTTCCTGATCTATTATGCCGATCCCGACCGGGGCGTTTTCGTGGTGACGGCAAGGGACCCGCGCGGGCCGTGGAGCGAGCCGGCGCTGGTCGACGACACAAGGGGCGCCATCGATCCCGCGCCGTTCTGGGATGAGGATGGAACGGCCTGGTTGGTCCATGCCTTTGCCAACAGCCGGGCGGGCAAGTCCAACATCATCGTCCTCAAGCGCCTGAGCGCCGATGGCGCGCGCGCGCTGGACAGCGGCCGCGTCATCATCGATGGCAATGCGATGGGGCCGGTTGCAACCGGCCTTGGTCCGCGGCCGTGGCAGACCACCGAGGGGCCCAAATTATACAAGCGGGAAGGCTGGTACTATGTCTTCGCGCCCAGCGGCAGCGTGAAGGGCGGCTGGCAGGGCGTATTCCGCAGCCGCACGATCGAAGGCCCCTATGAGGGCCGCAACGTGCTGGATCAGGGGCGGACCGCGATCAACGGGCCGCACCAGGGCGCATGGGTGACGACCCTGTCCGGGGAGGACTGGTTCATCCATTTTCAGGACCGGGATAGTTACGGCCGCATCGTTCATCTTGAGCCGATGGCGTGGAAGAAGGGCTGGCCGGTGATCGGAGCGGATTCCGATGGCGACGGACGGGGCGAACCGGTCGCGCGCCATCGCAAGCCAGCCGCCCCAAGGCAGGAAATCGCAACGCCGGTTGCCGACGATGTCTTCGACGGCCCGCTCAGTCTTGCCTGGCAATGGGGCAGCAATCCCGGCGCCGATTGGCTGGGCCTGTCCGATGGCTGGCTGCGTCTCAAATCGGTGAGCGGATCGGCCGACCTGTATGAGGTCGGCAATGTCCTTTCGCAAAAGCTGCCCGCGCTATCCTTTACCGCCACCACATTGATGCGCTTCGAGCCGTTGCGCGAGGGGGAGCGGGCCGGTCTCGCCTTCCACGGCATGAACTATGGCTGGATCGGCCTCGAACGCGGCGCCGACGGCATCCGCATCGCCCAGCGCAGCAAGCGCGATATCGCGCCGGGCGCGGCCGAAAGCCTGTCGGCCGGTCCGGTTTTTACGGGTGAGCGGATATGGCTGCGGCTGTTCGCCGCACCGGTCGAGATCAAGGTTCCGCCACCCGATTTCAGCCCCTATTGGCCCTCCATGCTGCGGGAAACCCACGCGCGCGTGCAATTTAGCTATAGCCTGGACGGAAAGACGTTCACGCCGCTGGGCGCGGTTTTCGAAAGCCGGCCGGGGCGCTGGACAGGGGCGCAAATCGGGCTCTTCGCGCAGGCCGCCAGCGGCACGCCGGCGGCCACGGCCACCACGGTCGGCCATGCAGACTTTGACTGGTTCAGGATTACAGAATGAAAATGAAGCATCCGCTCGCGGTCGGCGCCGCGCTGCTAACCTTGTGCCCTGCGTCCATTTATGCCGCTGAACCGCAGCGTCTGGTGCTTTACGATGTCCCGAGAGAGGCGCTCTATACCCACCACAATGACGACTTCACGGTTCGCGTCCGGGTGCCCGGCGGAGAGTGGCGGGACCTCTACGAATATGAGGTGAAGGTCGATCTCGACAAACCCCAATCCGCTTCCATGGTCTATTTCGACATGGGTGGCCCTGTCGAAGTGGCGGTCAAGAAGAACAATGGCGATGTCCGCCGGGTGGAGGTTCGCCCCCATTCGGTGGGGCTCAAGGCCAAGCTGGTCGGCAGCACCGCCTATTTCACCCTGACGAAGCCCGCCAAGATCTCGGTCGAATTCGACGGCGACCGGCTGCACAACCTGCACCTGTTCGCCAACCCGGTCGAGACGGAACGGCCGGACCCAAAGGATCCCGATGTCATCTATTTCGGCCCCGGCGTCCACAAGCTGCCGGAGGGGCAGGAAACCTTCCGCATTCCCTCGGGCAAGACGGTCTATATCGCTGGCGGCGCGCTGGTGCAGGGCGGGCTTGAGGTGCGAGACGCGGAAAATGTGCGGATCATCGGACGCGGCATCATCGACCGGCCGGGGCGGGGCGTTTTGGTGGCCATGGCGCGCAATGTTGACATTGACGGCATCATCGTGCGCAACCCGCGCCATTATACGGTGCTCTGCGGGCAATCGACCGGGCTGACCATCCGCAACCTGACGACCTTCAGCGCCCAGAGTTGGAGCGACGGCCTCGACCATATGAGCTGTTCCGATGTGCGGATCGACGACGTGTTCCTGCGCACCTCCGACGATTCCATCGCCATCTACGGAGCCCGATGGGAATACAGGGGGGACGCGCGCAACTACCTCATTACCAACTCGACCCTCTGGGCCGACATCGCTCATCCGATCAACATCGGCATCCACGGCAATCCCAAGAAACCCGAGGTGCTGGAAAACATCACCTTCCGAAACATCGATGTTCTTGGCCACGACGAGGATGACCGCAACTATCAGGGGGTGATGGCGATCACCGACGGCGACGACAACCTCGTCCGCAACCTGTTGTTTGAGGATTTTCGCATCGACAGCATCGAGGAAGGCATGCTGTTCAACTTTCGCGTGGTGTTCAACGAGAAATACAGCCATTCACCGGGCCGCGGCGTCGAAAATGTCACGATCCGCAATGTCCGCTTCAAGGGCGGCGACATCAGCCGGCCGGTGATCGCTGGCCATGCGGCGGATCGGATGGTGCGCGATGTCACCATCGAGAACGTGACTGTGGCCGGAAAGCCGCTGAAGCGCGAAGACATCGATATCGGGCCGTTCGTACAGAATATTGTCGTCAAGCCATAGCTGGGGTTCGGCAACGCACGCCCCTGCGAAGGTCGTGGGGCTTCGGCGGCTTCCCGCGTCGATGGCCAGACGTGACTGCTCACGAGCTTCCGCAGTTTCCGGCGGACGGGGGGCAGGAGAGGCACACGTGGGAAATCAATTGTCAGACATATTTGGGGTAGATGGGCATGGAATGCCCAAGATCGAGGAGAAGATGCATGGATTTTAGGCAGCGGTGGCTCGCAGGTGTGGCGTTCGCTTTGGTGGCATCCCCCGCCCTTGCCCAGGCGCCCTGGCAACCCGCAGCCGAAGTCAGTCAGGCAGCCGTTGCGCTCACGGCCAGGGACAGCGCCGGCGTGAGTTTCCGGGTCGCTCAGGGAACAATGCGCATCACATTCTGGGGAGACCGGATCGCGCGCGTTTCGGTCGACAAGGAGAGCAACAAGGCCGCCTCGGGGCGTGACCTTGCCGTTATAGGGGCCCCCCGGCCGGTGGCATGGACGATTGCGGAAGAGGCCGGCCGCTACCTGCTCTCTACTCCGGCCATGCGGCTGGCGGTTGACAAGAGCAGCGGCGCGGTCGCGCTGCTCGACGCCGAAGGCAAGCCGATCGTCAGCGAGGCCGATCCCGAAACGCGCAAATTGGGAGATGCTCCCGACCCCGATGGCATCGTGCAGCAACGATTCACCTTGGACGGCGATCAGTCGATATACGGACTCGGGCAGCATCAGGCCGGCGTCATGGACTATCGGGGCCATACCGTCCGCCTTCAGCAGGCGAACACCGACGTCGGGGTGCCGGTACTTGTTTCAACCGCGGGTTACGGCATTTTCTGGAACAACCCCGCCGTAACCGATCTCGCCGTCGACACGCCGCAAGCGGTCCACCAAACCGTATTCCGCTCGCAGGTAGGTTCGGGCGTCGACTATTTCCTGTTCGCCGGGCCCGACGTCGACGACATCATCGGCGCCTACCGCCAGCTTACCGGCCAGGTGCCGATGATGGCGCGCTGGACCTGGGGGCTGTGGCAATCAAAGGAGCGCTACGCCTCGCAGGCTGAACTGCTCGGTGTGGCCAGGGAATATCGCCGCCTGGGGATCCCGCTCGATGCGGTTGTTCAGGACTGGCAGTACTGGAAGCCCGGTGAATGGGGCAGTCATCGCATGGACCCGGCGCGCTTCCCCGATCCCAAGTCGATGCTGGACGCCCTGCACCGCGACAATCTCCACAGCATCGTTTCGATCTGGCCCCGTTTCGATATCGGCCTGGACACGGCGAAGGCGCTTGAAGACGTGGGGGGGCTGTACCCGACGACCTATCCGAACGTGTACCCGGCGGGCGAGGGCCGGTGGTACGATGCCTTCTCGAAACCCGCTCGCGCCCTGTACTGGCGGCAAGTCTCCGATCGGCTCGGAGCTTCGGGTTTTGATGGCTATTGGCTCGACGGCAGCGAGGCGGAACTGGGTGGCCGCTGGGGCCAGATGCGCGACGTGACGACGGCGATCGGCCCGGGCGCCGAGGTCTACAATGCCTATCCACTCATGCACACGACTGCCGTGCATGACGGCATGGCCAAGGACTACGAGGCCAAACGGCCGATCATTCTTACGCGGTCGGCATGGGCGGGGCAGCAGCGCAATTCCGCGATCACCTGGTCGGGCGATGTTGCGGGACGTTGGGACGTGTTTCGCAAGCAGATTCCCGCCGGCGTCAACTTTTCCATGAGCGGCATTCCTTACTGGTCGGCGGATATCGGCGGCTTCTTCGGCGGCAGTCCCGCTGATCCCGGCTACCAGGAGCTCTTCACCCGCTGGCTTCAGTTCGCGGTGTTCAATCCGATGTTTCGCATTCATGGGACCGGAGCCGGGAAGGAGATTTACAGCTTTCCCGAATCGGCGCGCGCGCCTTTGATCGATGCCGTCGCGTTGCGCTACCGCTTGCTGCCTTTCTACTACGCCTTGTCCTGGCAGGTCACGGACAAGGGCGCCTCGTTCATGTATCCCCTGGGAATGATTTTCCCTGCGGACACCGCCGTCCGCAACGTGGCCGACCAGTACATGTTCGGCCGCTCGATCATGGTCAGCCCGGTGGTGGAGAAGGGCGCTACAACGCGCACCGTCCTGCTTCCGACCGGGCAGGATTGGTATGATTTCTGGACGGGCGAGCGGCATGCGGGAGGGCAAAAGCTGTCCGTTGCGGCGCCGATCGGGCGCGTTCCGTTGCACGTTGCGGCAGGCACGATACTGCCGCTTGGGTCGCCGGTTCAGTTCGCCGGGCAGTCCCCGACCCTGCCGGTCGAGCTTCGCGTGTATCGGGGGGCGGACGGGCACTTCACTCTCTATGACGATGCCGGCGATGGGCAAGGCTGGCGCCGCGGTGAGCGTGCGACCATCGAACTGGAGCTGGACGACAAGGCCGGCGTCCTGACGATCGGGGCCAGGCAGGGACGTTATGCAGGCATGTCGAAGGAGCGCGACTTCCGGGTAACCGTGGTGTCGACCGGGGAGGCGGCGGGGCTTTCGCAGTCCACAGGTATCGCCATTCGCTACAATGGACGGCGGATAGTCGTGCCTCTCGATTGAACCACGGTGGCAGAACGGCTGAGTGGCGGGGGATGTGTGCATTTTCCGCTGCTCACCCGCAGAACGGGGCGGAAGCCGGTTCGCCAGCGGCCGGCAATGTGTCAACCTTCCCCCAAGCTCCGTCTTCCTGTCGGCATACGACAGTCGCCCAAACTTTCCAGGCTTGCTCTTCCCTGACGTCGTCCGGAGCATTTCCACGCCGTGCCGGCGAAAGGGCTTTGGAATTCGGGTTCTAAAAACTCCGACAAATATTGCGGAGGCACCGTTTTGGGGTTGCGCCCGGAGTAAGTTATCGGTAACAGTTCTGCTACCGATAACATATCGGGTCGATTAATGGGGCGCGGCAAGAGCCGGCACCGGGGAGTTGGAAGTCTGACGTAGCTGCGGCAAGCCGCTGCATATCTCCGGTTCGCAAATGTCGGCCTCCAAGAGTTCTTGGAGGGGATTGATATGAAGAGTGTTGCAAAACTGGCAGTTCTGTTGCTGACGACGACCGCGGCTGTTCCGGCCTGGGCGCAGGACAAATCCGCCGAGGCGTCTGCCACGGAGGTTGATGCCATCGTCGTCACCGGCATGCGCGAGAGTTTGAAGACCTCCGTGGCGCGCAAGAAGAACACGATGGAAATCGTCGATTCGATTACGGCCGAGGACATCGGCAAGCTGCCGGACCCCAACGTTGCCGAAACGCTGACCCGCATTCCGGGCGTCCAGGGCTATCGCTATGGCGGCGAAGGCGCGTCGCCGGTGGGCGAGGGAAGCGGCATCACCATTCGCGGACTGACTGGCCAGACCGCATCGCGTCTGGACGGCCGCGCCTATTTCACTGCGGGTGGCCGCGAGTTCAACATCGAAGGCGCCATCCCGGGCATGATCGCGGGCATCGATGTCTACAAGAATCCGTCGGCGGAGCATATCGAAGGCGGCATTGGCGGCCTCATCAATGTGCGGACCAGAAAGCCGCTTGATTTCGGCGGTCTGACGATCAGTGCCGCGGCGTCCATGCGCTACAATGACCTGTCCAAGACGACATCACCTGAAGTCTTCGGCTTGATTGCCGATCGCTGGCAGGCGGGCGACGGTGAAATGGGCTTCATGATCGCCGCCAACTATCAGGAAAGCGACAACCGGTCGGACTCCAATCCCGGCAACCGCGGGCCGCAGACCCGGCGCGCCATCCGTGCGGACAGTGCGGATTTTCTGGCTGCAGGCGGCGATGCGCGTTATGCGGGGCGCACTGACATCTGGCATCTGGCGAATGCGAATTATACCGATTTCCCTGAATCCGAGCGAGCGGATCTGGTGGCTGCGACTGGCTTGGGATCCCATGTCTTCCAGGAAGACATCCATCGTGTTCGCAAAGGCCTGAGCGGGGCTTTCCAGTGGAAGCCGAGCCCCGATCTCGAATTCTACGCGCAGGGCAACTACAACTACTATCTTTACGACCAGAGCTATCGCTTCGCGATCATGGGCGATAGCAGGACCGTCCAAAATCTGGTTACCAGTGATTTCACGCTCGACGAGAATCTGCTGAACCGCAACCTGAACGGCGGCGCTGTCGAACTGGTTTCGGGCAAGCGTATTGACAGTGGTACCTTCCTGGGATCACGGGTCAACGCATTGCTGGGCGGACGCGAAGAGCGCCCCTATGAAACCTGGCTGGCCGCCGTCGGCACCAACTGGCAGGCGACCGACAAGCTGCATGTGCATCTGGACGTTTCCTATATCAAGGCGGACCAGTCACGGCTCAACCACAATGTCAGCTTCGCGCCGAATTCGGCCGCGGATCCCGCTCCATCATGGGATTTCGCCCGCGATCTTACCACCACGCCTTATTCGATCGGAATCTCGGGTTCGAGTCTGACCGATCCGAACAATTTCGTGTTCGATCGCTACAACACCGACGCCAACAATGTCATCGACGATAACGGCTGGGCCGGGCAACTCGATCTGGTTTATGATGTGGGATCGTCATTCCTGACCGCGATCAAGGCCGGCGGACGTTTCGCTGTTCAGACCTCGCGCTTCTTTGATTATCGTGATGGGGGCCGGTCGCTTGGCGGAGTTCCGCTAACGGACGCTCAGGATCTTACCGAATTGTCGCCGACGAACTGGCTTGACGGCAAGGCGGGCTACAGTGGCGGCTATATTGTCTTCGACCCTGACGCGCATTTTGGTGACAATGTTCGCAATCGTTTCCCGGATGCAGGCATTCCGGCGGCGGATTCCATGCCGGAAAACCTACTGGCGCGCCGCTACAGCCGCGAGAAGTCCTATGCAGGCTATGTTGTGGGCGAGTTCGCCTATGATGATTTCATCAAAGGCAATTTCGGTGCTCGGATCGTCAAGACGGACCTGTTTGCACGGGCGATGGTGGATAGCAACGGAACCGCTCCGGGCGGTGCAATCGTTCCGAACACGGACTCGGCTTCCTATACGGACGTGCTGCCGTCCTTCAACATCACAGGCTATCTGACGCCTGATACGTTATTGCGCTTCGGTTACGCCAAGGGCATTACGCGTCCCAGCCTTGGTGATCTCAATCCGGCCATTACCTTTGATCCAGCGAGGGGCGGTGCCAGTGCGGGCAACCCTGATCTGAAGCCGCTCAAGGCAGACAGCTTTGACGTGTCGCTGGAGCATTATTTCTCGCCGCTGAGCTATGTCTCGGCTGGAATCTTCTACAAGAAGATCAATGGTTTCCCCTTTGGTCGACAAGCATGCGCGACAATTCCGTTGGCACCGGTGCCGACTGAAACGGAATGCGACGATCCCGCGCAGTATACGCTCACCATTCGTGACAATGCCGAAAAGGGCAATGCCAGGGGTATCGAGCTGGCCGGGCAGACCTTTTTTGATTTTCTGCCTGGGGCATTCAAGAACTTCGGTGTCGCCGGTTCCTTCACTTATTTGAAGACCAAGAATCCGGTGCCCATGTCCGGCGAGACGGTCGATACGCCGATGCCATTCCAATCGAAAATCAATTGGTCGGCATCGGGAATGTACGAAGACGACTTCATGTCCGCCCGTGTGGTCTATACCTATCGCTCGGACTTCGTGCTTTTCGGCATAGATTCCTGGCCGATCTGGGGCCGTTATGTGAAGGGCTATGGCATTCTGGATGCCGCGGTGAATTTCAACTTGCCGCATAATTTCACCCTGTCCTTCACGGCATCCAACATTACCAACCAGGGGCCAAACCGCTATGTCGGTGAACCAGGCGCCTTTGCGACCGACTTCCAGAACCAGCATTACGTGAATGGCCGCGTCTTTGGCGCCGGCATCCGGTACAAGTTCGGGGGCTAAGTCGCCACATCCTTCCACCCTACTGGGAGCGTCACTCGCGGGCGCTCCCATTTTTTTTGGCCGGTTGAACGGCTTTGATGGGCAAACGCGAAGTGGATTGTCCGGCTATGAATCCAGTCGGCGAACGGCAGCTCATCCGGCCATCCCAGCCGGTCCGTGGGGTCACACGATTTCGAGCGGTGTGAATCTGGCCGGCATGATGGCATGCGTCGCCAGTTCGCCGTTCGCCCGCTTTTCGATCCTTTTGATCTGCTGCACGTCCTGGCCGCCCAGCGGCATGACGAGGCGGCCGCCGGGCTTGAGTTGTTCCGCCAGCGCCTCGGGTATCTCCTCGCCGGCGGCGGTCACGAGGATCTTGTCGAAGGGCGCCTCGTCGGGCCACCCGCGCGAACCGTCGCCGACCCGCAGCGTGACGTTGTCATAGCAGAGCGCCTGCACCCGCGCCTCGGCCATCTCGATGAACTCTTCGACAACGTCGATGCTGAAGACGTGCCGGGCGAGCTCGGCCAGCAGCGCCGCCTGGTAACCGTAACCGGTGCCGATCTCCAGCACCTTGTCGTCCGGCTGCACATCGAGTTGATCAACCATGAGCGCGGCTATGAATGGCTGCGAAATGGTCTTGTCGAAGCCGATCGGCAGCGGACCATCCTGATAGGCCGCCATGATCAGTTCTCGCGGTACGAAAACATGACGCGGAACCTTGAGCAGCGCCGTGCGCAGGGACTCGCCCAAATGCGATTTCCCCAGCTCGTCGCTCAGAAGATCGAAGTGGATGTCGATCACCTCGACCATGTGCCGGCGGTAGATCGCGAGGTGGTCCTCGGTCAGTGGCTTCATGACGATGCATTCCTGTCCATCTCCCGCACACGGGTCAGCTCGTTGAGCCGGCCGCCTTGCAGGTGGTGACGATACCCCCTTGGTCCGGGTAGTATGACTCACGAATGCTTGGCGGCAGACGGAGTTCCATGAGGCCGGATCGCGGCCCCCATCAGGATGGAATATCGTGCGGCGGGATTATAAGCCTCGGTATGTTCCCGCGATGATCGCGCCGATCGGATCCTCGTGGCGGGGCTTCGTCTGGCGGCGCGGGGCTGCATTCGCTTCGCCCGGCTTCTCGTTGTAGATGAAGCCGGCGACCGGCCAATGCGATGCGCCCAGGTTGCGGGAGGGAGCATACCATACTCGTATCTCGCTCCAGTCGTTCCGGGGCGAGACATCGAGCACCGTGACGTTGCGCTCGATCTTGCCGGGGATAGACCAGTTCGCGTGGCTCACCAGGATGGTGCGCGAATCGACGATGCGGCTGACGGCGGCGACATGGCCGAGAGTGGAATTGCCGTGGGGCTCGATCGCCAGGACCGCGCCGACCCGGGGTTCGCTCCCCCGGGCATAGCGGCCCTTGGCCTGTTTCCACCAGGTATGAGCGTCGCCGTAGATCTGGATGCCGGAAAGCTGCCGCGCGAAAGGAACGCATTCCAGATAGTCAGGCCCCTTGATCTTTCCGGTTCCGGAAACCGACTGATCGGGCTCGCTTCCGCCGCCCGAGACAATGGCATCGATGGCGCTGCGGGCGCTTGCCGACGGGGCGAGCGTAGCCGTCAGCCCCAGTACGATAGCGGTGCGATAAGGCTTCATGTTTACCGCAATGGCGGCAACACAGTTACGGGTATCCTGCAAATCGCGGTTAACAAGGCGGCAATTATTTGCCGGGGGTTTGCCGGATGCTTGCCAAATCAGATGGAAACCCCCAAGCGAGGGGCATCATGCTCCCTCAGGTTATCATCATCGGCCGGCCCAATGTCGGCAAGTCCACGCTGTTCAACCGGCTCGTCGGGAAGAAGCTCGCGCTTGTTGACGATCAGCCCGGTGTCACGCGCGACCGCCGCTTTGGTGACGCCGAACTGCTGGGGCTGAAGTTCCAGATCGTCGACACGGCGGGCTGGGAGGACGATGACGCGGAGACGCTGCCGGGCCGGATGCGTAAACAGACCGAGGCTTCGCTTGCGACCGCGGATATCGCGCTCTTCGTGGTCGATGCGCGTGCCGGGTTGACGCCGCTGGACGAGGAAATCGGCAACTGGCTGCGCGCGTCGCCGGTGCCGGTGATCCTTGTCGCCAACAAGGCCGAGGGGCGCGCGGGCGAGGGCGGGCTGCTGGAGGCCTATTCGCTAGGACTGGGCGATCCGGTGGCGATCTCGGCCGAGCATGGGGAAGGCATGGGGGATCTGTTCGAGGCCCTGCTGCCCCATCTCGAACCGCTCCAGCCGCCGGAGGAGGAGGAAGCCGAGTTCGATGAGGAAGCGCTGCTCAAGGCGCCGCTCAAGCTGGCGATCGTCGGTCGACCGAACGCAGGCAAATCGACGCTGATCAACCGCTTTCTGGGCGAAGACCGGCTGCTGACCGGCCCCGAGGCGGGCATCACCCGCGATTCGATCGCGATCGACTGGCTCTGGACCGATCCCAGGACCGGCGACGAACGCGAGGTTCGCCTGATCGACACGGCGGGAATGCGCAAGAGGGCCCGCGTGACCGAGAAGCTGGAACGCATGGCGGTGGCCGATGCGCGCCATGCGATCGACTTCGCCGAAGTGGTCGTGCTGCTGCTTGATGCCACCAAGGGACTTGAGCATCAGGATCTCAAGATTGCCTCGAACGTCCTCGAGGAAGGCCGCGCGCTGATGATCGCGATCAACAAGTGGGACGTGGCCGAAGACGCCTCGAAGCTGTTCAACGGCATCCGCGCCGCACTCGAGGACGGCCTGGCGCAGGTGCGCGGAGTTCCGCTGCTCGCGGTCTCGGCGCGAACCGGCAAGGGGCTCGACGACATGATGGCCGCTGCCTTTTCGATCCGCGAGGCATGGAGCAGGCGCGTGCCGACTTCGGCGCTCAATCGCTGGTTCGACGATGCGCTTTCGGCCAATCCGCCGCCGGCGCCGGGCGGCAAACGCATCAAGCTGCGCTATATCACCCAGGCCAAGACGCGCCCGCCGGGTTTCGTGGTCTTCGGGACGCGGCTCGACCTCTTGCCGGAGAGCTACCGTCGCTACCTCGTCAACGGGCTGAGGCGCGAGCTGGGATTCGACGCCGTGCCGATCCGGCTGATGCTGCGTAGCCCGAAGAACCCGTTCAAGAAGGATTGAGTTTTCGGCATTGGCCTGCAGGGCAAACAGGGTCGGATTTCACGCAGAAACCTGAAGTGCGCCTGTTCCGCGCGTACTCCCGTGCTCAGCCCGGATGCGCTTGCGCTTCGGCCTCGGCTTCCGGATCCACGCCCGGTGCGGGGATTTCCGGCGCCTCGGCCTGGATCAGTCCGTTCTTGGCATCCGAAACGAGGTTCCACACGGCGATAAAGAGCGCCGCGATCATCGGGCCCACGATGAAGCCGTTAAGACCGAACAGTTCCAGTCCCGCGAGCGTCGCGATCAATACGACGAAGTCGGGCATGCGCGTGTCGCGGCCGACCAGGATCGGGCGTAGCAGGTTGTCGATCATGCCGATGATGAAGACGCCGCAGAAGATCATGATGCCGCCTTCCGTGTAGCTGCCCGTCGCGAGCAGGTATCCCGCCACGGGAATCCAGACGATGCCGGTGCCGATCGCCGGAAGCAGCGAGAAGAAGCCCATCAGCACGCCCCAGAGCAGCGCGCCCTCGATCCCCAGCGCCGCGAAGATCACGCCGCCGACAAAGCCCTGAAGCACCGCGACGACTACGGTGCCTTTCATCGTGGCGCGCACCACGACGATGAAATGGCTGGCCAGCGCGTCGCGCAGGTGCGGGCGCAGGGGAATGGCGGTGCGCACCAGTTCGGCGTAGCGTTCCCCGTCGCGCAGCAGGAAGAAGGTGAGGTAAAGCATCACGCCCATCGCTGCGATGAACTTGAGCGCGCCTTGGCCCACGATCAGCAGGCGACCGGCAACATCCTGCAACCCGCCGGCAATCCCCGAGCCGAACTCGCGGCGCAGCGTCTCGAAGTCCATCGAGGTATAGGACCCGATCATCTCCCGCAGCCGCTCCGGCAGGATCGTGAGGATCTGCTGCAGCATGCCGCCCAGGTCGATCTGGCCTTCGACGATCCGGTTGTAGAGCGAGGTGGCCTCCCGCACCAGGCTGGCGCCGAGGATCAGTGTCGGCAGGATGAAGATCGCCAGGAGGAGCATCAGCATCAGCGCCGCGGCGGTATTGGCCCGCCCGCCCAGGCGCCGCTCCAGCCGGCGGGTCATCGGCTCGAACAGGATTGCCGCGACAATGCCCCACAGGATGGCGCCGAAATATGGCGCGAGCAGCCATGCGAAAATGACCGTAACGAACATTACGAGGCCGATGAAGGCGTAGTCTTCAAGGCTGTAGTGCGAGGGGGGCTTTGTCTCCATGGGCGGAGCAATATCACGAAATCCGGCAATTCCAGCCCCGATCTTTCATCAGGACCGGGGCAGGAGGGATTTTTCCGGCAAGGCGCGGCGAACAACGCAGCAATCCCCTGATTTCAGGGGCTTGGTCCCTTGCGCCCGTAACCGGGGCAAATTCCCGGGCGTAGGGGGTATACAAACTGCCTGCGATCTGATTCACGATGTGGATGGTTCCTGGCGACGACATCGGCAATGGCAAGGCAGA
>NZ_BMHK01000045.1 GCF_014640675.1 Novosphingobium endophyticum
CGCCTGATTTGCACCATCTCGCCGAAGCGCGGATGGAAACGGTAGCTGATCCGGCCATCAGCCGGCTGTTCGTTGGCAGTATGTCGCCATTCTGAGCAGGATCTGAACGGCTCTCAGGTTCCCGGTTGCCTTGTAGATGAGCGAGACTTTCGTGCGGCGCAGCGAATGGGTGCCGTATTCCCGCTTGTCCAAGCCGACGGTCGAGACCCATTCATCGACCAGGCGCGCATACTGGCGCGTGCTCAAGTGTCCAAGGTAGTCGACACGGCTCGGAAAGGCGAAGTCGAGGATGGTGCCGCGACGCCGTTCGAGCCACGCCGTCAGGCTCTTTCGGGCTTCTGTCATGATCTCGAACTGCACGGGTCGGCCTGTCTTCTGCTGGATCACCGTGGAGCGGTTACGGATGCTTCCGCCACTGGTGACATCGCCGATCCTGATCTTCACGAGGTCGCAGCCCCGCAGTTTGCTGTCGATCGCGAGGTCGAAGAGCGCCCGATCGCGCAGCCGCCTATGCTCGTCGAGGTAGAACCGGATGGCCCAGATATCGCGCGGTTTGAGCGGGCGCTTGGGTCCAACGTTCTGCCCTGCATTCCAGGGGCGCCGTTCATGCACGGCAGGGTCCAGGTCTGAGTATCCCATGTTGCTTCTCCGATAGCCGGAATGGCCAATTGGAGGATGCTGGATTTGCAGTGCCCTGCGTTGGTAGTGAAGAGGTGGCTGAAATCAGCCGGTGCCCGCCGCCTCCAGCAGCGCCTCGGTCGGGGGGTCGAAGCGGGTGTCGCCCTTCTCGATCTGCCTGGCGATATTCTTGCCCAGTTCGACGCCGAACTGGTCGAAAGGATTGATGCCCATGAGCACGGGATTGGCGAAAGTACGGTGCTCGTGGAAGGCGATCAGCGCGCCGAAGGTGGCCGGGCTGACGTCATCGAGCAGGATCGTCGCAGAGGGCCGGTCGCCGGGATAGGCACGCGCCGGATCATTGCTCGCGTTGCCCGCCATCAGCGCGGCGCCTTGCGCGAAACAGTTCGACAGCAGGATACGGTGATGCGCAGAGTCCAGATCATGTCCCGGCACGATCGAGGCGATGAAGTCGACGGGTACGAGATTGCACCAATCTCACCTATATCATGCGGCCTGATCGGATCATTCTCGGCGGGGGAGGCCCGCGCCCGTCAGCCACAGAATGTAGGGTTCAGGCGAAAAAAGCCCCAACAATTGCGCGGCTAAGCCGGCGTTGCAGGGCCGTAATAGCTCGAGACTCTGTTTGCATAGGCTTGATCAAATTCCGGAGCATTGTTCGACCAGCTCGGGCCGCCTTCGAGAATACGGCGATCGATGGTGATGACGTAGTTATCGTCCGTCGCTTCGTATCCAAGGAGGTTGAATGGCACCGGGTAGAAGCTCTTATTTAGACCTAGAAAGCCGCCCAGACTGAGTACGGCGTAGACCGAGCGTCCGGTCCGCTTGTCGACCACGAACGATTTTACGTGGCCTAGCTTGTCGCCGTCTTGCGAGCGGACTCCTAGCTCTGAGACTTCGGCTTCCACGAGGAACGCTTCAGCATCGTGCCTTTCCATTTACCAGCCTTTCGGTTCGCGTGAAATCGCGTCGAACGGGCCAGAGCCGACGTTTTGCGTAGGCTCCGGCCCAAGGTCTCAGGCGCCCATCGAATGCTTGAGAGCGCTCATTTCGTCGTGACCTGCCTTGACCGATCGCCAGGCTTCGTCGGCGGCTGCTCTGGCAGCGGGTGAGAGCTCAGCCTCGGCCAGCGCGGTTTCGAACTTGCTTTTGAGATAGTCCTCTCCGCGTTCGATCTCGCCGACAATGGCCTTGTCGTCGCGGCTCATGACCGTCTCCTTCAAGCTCTGAAATACACGGTGCGCGCCCCCGAGCACCGTGCCGTCGTCCTCGGGTTCGCCACCTGCGGCAGCCACCGCAGCCTGGAGTTTAGCGACGGCCGATTGCCGCTCGCGCGCCCGGGCGTTGAACTTGTCGGCGAGCGCTTGATTATCAATATCGGCTGCCGACTTCTGATATCCGTCGATACTGTCGACGAGTGTCGCGATGAGCGTGTTGAGAACGCTTACGTCCACGGAGTTTGTGGTCATGGGAATGTTCCTTGCATCCGGAGGGATGCCCATGAAACGCCAGGCAAATGGCGACGTTCCTTGGGCCATCCAGAAACGCGACGAGCGGTTGTGGGCTTGGCTCGATTGCAATCGCGCAATCTGGGCGGCCCGGCGGGCAAGCGAAAGCTATGCCGCGAGCGCTGCGCGTTTCGAACTTTCTGTTCGCACGGGCTTTTCGCATGTGCAGCAGGCCGATCTCGAGCGGGAAGCGATAACCGGGGCGTCTACCGACGTGATCCTGGACGAACGTCACCCGAGGCGGCGTTGACAGCATGTCGCCGATTGGCTTGATCCGCCGACAATCCGATCATTCAGCGTCCAAGATCGCTGTCTTGTCAGTTGACGTCCATTCAGCCGATTTTCACGGCCGCTGTCCCAAGCGGAGGCCGAGCGCCGAGCGCCTCGACGCCTGGAGAGAAAAGCCATGACAAACCTCGCAGCCGGCAATTTCGCTCCGGCGCTTGCGGCCGTGCCGTTGCTGCTGCTTGCTGCCTGCGGCCAGGCCTCATCCGATTCGCGTGGGGTGGATCGATCAGAAACCCTGCTTTCCGTCAGCGCCACCGGCCATGCCGAGGCACGTCCCGACAAGGCAGAGTTCCAGGCGGGAATTCAGACATGGGCGCGAAGTGCCAAGGACGCCAGTTCCGCGAATGCCAGGAAAATCGGTGAGATCGTCGACGCGCTCGGGAAGCTCGGTATCGAGGAGAAGGACATCCAGACCCGCGCCGTCTCGGTAGATCGGATCGACTGGGGCGACCGCAAGGGCCAGTTCCAGGCAGTGAATACGGTCAATGTCACCGTACGGAACGTCGATAGCGCAGGCGCTGCCGTGGCGGCGGTGACGGAAGCCGGCGCCAATATCGTCAATGGCCCCAATCTGACGATGAGCGATCCGGAAGCCACTGCCAATCTCGCTTATGCGGAGGCCTACAAGGCAGCCCGGCGCCGTGCTGAAGCCTATGCCGAGGCGGCAGGCATGGAAGTGAGCCGGGTGCTCTACATTCGCGATGCCGGCGGATCGCAGGGCATGCGCTATCTGCCTTCCGCCGAAGTGGCTGCCCGCATAGACGCCGCGCCGCCGCCCGTTGCGCTGCAAGTCGCACCTCCACCACCTCCGGCGTCGGAACAGGGAGGGGCAAGGATCATGGCCGGACAGACCGCCAGCGATGTGTCCATACAGGTGGACTTCGCGCTGCGGCCACAATAGGGGGTGCCGCCGACATCTCGGTCGTTCAAGACGGGAATGTTGCGGCCTTAGACCTTCCGTTCATTCATCGCCAGCGGATCCCGCGATTTGAAAAAAGTCCGAGGTCATGGGTCGCGCCAAGCAGCAGATAAATTTGGCTGGCCAGACGCAACCGGGGCCCGCTTCCGGGGTTAACGAAGGGTATCGGCGCTTCCCTGTGGTCCCTGTCCGGCTTCGGGGGTGCCAACCTCTTACAGCGACAAGGAGCCGCCATGGCCAAGAAGCCCGCGCCCGCCAAGAATCCCTCTGTGACCAAGACCGGCGTAGCACCCGCGAAGCTGGCTGGCGCCGACATCGGGGGAGAGTCTCCGCGGAAGGCTTCACCGATTCCCGAAGACGCGCTCATTAGCGACAGTTATTCCGAGCCCCAGGGCGAGGGCGGCGAAACCCGTCAGGTCGCGGAAGGCAAAACCGCCGTACTGACCACCCAGCAAGGCGTGCTGGTGGCGGACGATCAAAACAGTCTGAAGCAGGGCACACGTGGGCCCATGCTGATGGAGGACTTCCACTTTCGAGAAAAAATCTTCCACTTCGATCACGAGCGCATTCCCGAGCGCGTTGTGCATGCGCGCGGCTACGGCGCCCATGGCTTCTTTGAGCTCACCGAGGGCCTGGCCGATATAACTCGCGCCGACATCTTCCAGCGCGTCGGCGAGCGGACCCCCGCCTTTGTCCGGTTCTCGACGGTCGCGGGTTCGAAGGGCTCGTTCGACCTCGCCCGCGACGTCCGGGGCTTTGCGGTCAAGCTCTACACCAAGGAAGGCAACTGGGACATTGTGGGCAACAACATCCCCGTCTTCTTCATCCAGGACGCGATCAAGTTTCCCGATCTGATCCATTCGGCCAAGCCCGAGCCGGACCGCATGTTCCCTCAGGCGCAGACTGCGCATGACAACTTCTGGGACTTCATCAGCCTGACTCCGGAATCGATGCACATGGTGATGTGGATCATGTCGGACCGTGCGATCCCGCGCTCTTTCCGGACAATGGAAGGCTTCGGCGTCCATACCTTCCGCTTAGTTGACTCGGCCGGCAATTCTACCTTCGTCAAGTTCCACTGGAAGCCGAAGCAGGGACTACAGTCGGTCGTCTGGAACGAGGCGGTCAAGATCAACGGTGCCGATCCCGATTTCCATCGCCGCGACCTATGGGATGCCATCAACGGCGGCGACTTTCCCGAATGGGAACTAGGCCTGCAGCTTTTCGATCAGGAATTCGCCGACAGCTTCGATTTCGACGTTCTCGACGCGACCAAAATCATCCCCGAGGAAATCCTTCCGGTCCGCGTGGTCGGTCGGCTCGTGCTGGACCGCGTCGTCGACAACTTCTTCGCCGAGACGGAGCAGGTCGCGTTCTGCACCCAGAACGTGGTACCCGGCATCGACTTCACCAACGATCCGCTGCTCCAGGGCCGCAATTTCTCTTATCTCGATACCCAGCTCAAGCGCCTGGGCAGCCCCAATTTCACGCACCTTCCGATCAATGCGCCGAAGTGCCCCTTCGCCCATTTCCAGCAGGACGGGCACATGGCGATCACCAATCCGCATGGCCGGGTGAACTACGAGCCCAACAGCTGGGGTGCCGAGACCGGCGGGCCGCGCGAGGACCCCAAGCGCGGCTTCACAAGCTTTGGTGCCGAGGCGGAGGGTGCCAAGCTCAGAATCCGTTCCGAGAGCTTCGCTGACCACTACAGCCAAGCGCGCCAGTTCTATGTCAGCCAGACCCCGATCGAGCAGAAACACATGGCGGACGCCCTGACTTTCGAGCTCAGCAAGGTCGAGCGGCGCGACATTCGCGCGCGAATGGTCTCGCACCTGCTCAACATCGATGATGGTCTCGCCGCAAAGGTCGCGGATGGGCTCGCCCTTTCTGATATGCCGGCACCCGCGCAGTCGGCACGACCGACCGTTCCCGACCTGCCGCCCTCAGACGCGCTTTCGATCGTCAAGAACGGCCCATCCAATTTCAAGGGCCGCAAGCTCGGAGTCCTGCTCAGCGATGGCGCCGATCCCACACTGTTCGGCGCGCTCGTTAGCGCGGTCGACAAGCTCGGGGCGATCTACGAAGTGGTCGCTCCGAAGATAGGAGGTGTGACCTTGTCCGATGGGACGAAGGTTACGGCCAGGCACAAGATCGACGGGGGGCCATCGGTGCTGTTCGATGCCGTGGCGATCGTCGTTTCGAAGGAGGGCGCGGCCATGTTGGCCGGCGATGCGGTTGCCCAAGATTTCGTGCGCGACGCGTTCGGGCACTGCAAATTCATCGGCTACACGAAGGAAGCCGAGCTAATCTTCGCCAAGGGCGGTATTGGGAGCATGCTCGACGAGGCCTGTGTGCCGCTAGAACGTGCCGAGGACGCGGCGAAATTCCTCGAGGCCGCCGCGGCGCTTCGCCATTGGCCGCGCGAATTGCAGGTCGATCTCGATGCCCGGTGACGCCGACAGAGCCGCCATTCGCGGCGCCGAAACCGTTCCCTGGAACCCGCCTTACGTTCACTCGCCAACTGCATACGCCGAATGGCCGGAATCAATGCCGCTGATCGAGCCCACGAACCACCGGTTTGTTGGGGGAAGCGGACATTCGCAATTGGCGGTCAGCATTGATCGCTTTCGAGAAGCTCGTTGATTCTGGGCTCGCGAAGATCGTTCAGTTCTTCAGCTAGCGGTCCAACATAGACAGCGGCGAGATTGCCCAGAACATCGTAGTGGCAAGGCGAATTTCCGATGCCCGCCATTATTGTATTCCCGCGCTTGCGTTCATAACCTAGAGGCGTCCCGTCGGTGAACATCCTGAAGTCGCCCCAGTAGACGGTAGTTCGGGCATCCCATCGTTTTGTGAACTCGTCGAAATCAGACGGGTTCATTTGAAATGTTCGCCTGCTCACGGAGCCTGTTTCGCGGTTCAAGATTACCAATTGCCCGAATACGCGGGCATCAACTTTGGAAAGTGACACTGCCATCCAACGCTTCCCGAAAGAGGGCGTTGCAACGAAGCGCAAGCTATCGCCGGAAAGCTCGCTCAGAGGCGGCAACTCCGAGAGTAAACTTTCACCGCTATCCAAAACTATGCCTTTGCTGTGCGATGACAACGCACCGTATGTGGTCGCTCCCATCGCCCGGAGCATGGGCCGAGCGATGAACAAATAGGCACCCACAAGTAGGAGGGACACGATAACCGCGATGATCCTATGCTTTCGCTTCAGTGATTTTATCGCAGCCATCAGTCGCTGATTAGCATTTGAAGCAATGTCCGCAAAGTCGGCGGCTCCGGAATGGCTCCTTGCGGATTAAAATGTTGAAATGCTGCCCTTCGCCTGCGGTCATGGTTGGTCGACGGTACCCGCCGACTAAGCCGCCGTTTGCGAGCGCCTCGGGCGTTCTCGATAGCGGACATCGCCAGACATCCTTGCCAGCGGCAAATTGGCACGCCATGATCTTGGCATGGATGCGATCGCACCCGCCTTGCTGGATCGGCTGTCTCTTACTGAAATCGACCGCATCACATTCTTCAAGCGCGATGAACTGACAACGGACCTCCTGTGCTGTGATGTCCAGCGCAACGGTCAGAACTGGTTCTTCCACGAGGAGATGCCGGGATGGGACCTCCTGCTTGACCATTTGAAGGGCTTACCTGGTTTTCGAGAAGATTGGTTTGCCACCGTTTCGCAGCCAGCCTTCGTGTCTGCCGAGACGATTGCCTTTCGAAGATCATGATCGCCGACGTTGCTGCCGTTGGACGGCTCAAAGCGATACCTTGATAGCTTCCAGTCGTGCATGTCCATTCAGTTGCTTGGAATGCGGCCTTACGCCGGAACCTTGTCGGTGGATTGAACCAGGCCCTGCGCGTCCCCATTCTGAAATACATCGAAGGTGCAAGGAAGATCATATGGCCGGCGGATGGTCGCGCGACGGTGCGGTACAGGATCAGATCGAAGATACGGTGAACGATGCGATCCGTGGCGCACGTGCACGGATGCCTGCGGGAGATGGCCTCGAAAATTGCGAAGACTGTGGCGAGATTATCCCCGCCGGACGCCGCGAAGCCTTGCCGGGTGTGCGGACTTGTGTGTCCTGTCAGGGGCGCCGCGATAAGGCCGTCGTCCATTCGGGCATCAATCGGCGCGGGAGCAAGGACAGTCAACTACGGTGATGACGCTTGCCGCCGCCAGAGCGGTCGCTCCCGTTCGCGATAGACTTCCCTGGAAGCTGTCGCTCATTCATAAATCTTGGAGGACGACTCCCGCCGACATCAGAGATGAGATCGATGGTTCCCGTAGTCGATGGCTCCCCCATAAGGGCATCCGGGTGCCAATGTGTGAAGGCCTGCGGTGCCCTGGCGGTAGCGCCTAAATCATTCGAGCGCCGCAAAGGCCTCGCAGGCATCATTGGAGCCCGCCACGATCAATAGGTCGTTGGGCTGCACGATAATGTCCTGCGTGATGTGGCGGAATGGCCCGTCCTGCGGCTTCACGCCAATCACCGCGACGCCAAATTTCGACATCGTATCGATGATGCCCAGCAGCCCACCGACAAGCGCTTCCGGGGCCTTGGTCTTGATAATCGAGAAATCCTCATCGAATTCAATGTGGTCGATCATCTTACCCGTCACAAGCCGCGCGACGCGCCGACCCATGCGTTCTTCAGGATAGACCACATGGTGCGCGCCAACCCTTTCCAGGATGCGGCCATGGGTCTGGTGGGTGGCTTTGGCCCAGATCTGCGGGATGCCAAGATCGGTGAGACCCATGACCGTCAGCACGCTGGCTTCCACATCGCTCCCAATGCCGACCACAACCCGCCGAAAATCGGCAAGCCCGATCTGCCGAAGCGCATCGGGATCGGTGGTATCGGCCTGCAACACATGTGGCATTTCATCGGCCAGCATTTGCACCCGCCTTCCATCGGAATCGATGGCGAGCACATCGTGACCCATCTGGAGCAACGACTGCGCCACAGCCGTGCCGAAGCGGCCAAGGCCGATGACTGCTACCGCGGAAGGGGAAGACTTGCGGTTGTTTTTGCTAGCCAACAATGGGTTGCTCCTCTGGATAGCGATACTTCAAGCTGCGCTGTGCCAGCGCCAGGGCGGTGGCAAAGGTGACCGTGCCCACGCGGCCAACGAACATCAGCAGCACAAGCAGCATCTGCGAAGGCGTGGAAAGTTGTGCCGTAATGCCGGTGGAAAGGCCCACGGTGGCAAATGCCGATATGGTTTCGAACAGGATGAAGCGGAAGTCGATGACCGGTTCGATCCATTCAATCATCAGGGTGACAAGGCCGATCAGAGCGATGGCGATCAGCACAATGGACAGCGCCTGCCGAACGATCTGCGCTCCCACCGTGCGGCCGAAGATCGTGGTTTCGGCATGGCCGCGAATTTCGGACCAGACGACAAAGCCAAGCAGGGCGAATGTCGTCACTTTCAGCCCGCCTGCCGTGCCCGCGCTGCCGCCGCCGATCATCATGAAGAGGTAGTTGATCGACAGTGACTGATCGGCAAAGGCCCCCACGTCCAACGCGTTGAAACCGGCGGTGCGCATGGTGACCGAATGGAACGCGGCATTCAGCAGCCGCTCGCCCAGCGGCATTGCGCCCAGTGTGTCGGGATTGGTCCATTCCGCCGACAGCATCAGCACGGTTCCGCCCACCAGCAAGGCGGCGCTGACGACCAGGGTGATCCGGCTGTGCAACGACCATGGTTTGTGCCGCTGCCTGCGATTGCGGCGCGACCATACTTCGTGCAGCACCGGAAATCCGATGCCGCCAATGATGATAGCGGCCATCACGGGGGCAAGGATCAGCGAATCTGCCTGCCAACTCATCAGGCTATCTGAAAAAGTGGAAAAGCCAGCGTTGTTGAAGGCGGACACGGCATGGAACAAGGCGTGCCAGGCCGCTTCGCCCGCATTCATGCCGTGGCCCAGCCACCAGCGCAGCCACAGGGCAACCGCGACCAGAGCCTCGAAGGCGATGGAAACGATGAACACCAGCCGGACAAGGCTGGCCGCTTCCGCGCGGTTCACGTGGCCATGTTCGGTCAGCGCGATGGCGCGGCCCGAAAGGCTCATTCGCCGCCCGGCAACAAGGCCAAGCAGTGTGGCGGCAGTCATGATCCCCAACCCGCCGATCTGGAACTGCAGCATGATCGCCGCCTGGCCGAAAGGAGACCAGAAGGTGGGGGTATCCACGGTGATCAGCCCGGTGACGCAGATGGCCGATGTGGCGGTGAAGAAGGCGGTGACGAAACCAGCACTCTGCCCGCTGGCGGTAGCAGCTGGCAGCATCAGCACCGCCGTGCCGATCGCGATGGCGGCGAGGAAGGCGGCGGGCACCACGCGAGTGGGATGGTCGAGGCCCTTCACCTGGCAGCGCGCTGCCAAATGGTAGTGTCTTGCAAATCAGGTGTTTGACGTGATTGAGCGAACAAGTGCATTGGCTTTGCCTAGCAAGCCAACCACAACCTTTCCACGAATGCTTCAAGTTTTCGACCGCGGTCAATCGCTCTGATCGCCAAGACTGGCGAGGCGATAGCCGATACCAGGTTCATTCATGACCAGCTTCGGCCGCGAAGCGTCCGTTTCGACCTTCTTGCGCAGGGAGCGAATCGCCACGCGCAAGTAGTCGAGATCGTCGCGATGTGCCGCACCCCAGACCGTTTCAAGCAAGGATGTGTGGGTCATCACGCGGCCAGGCTTTTCCGATAGCGCCCAAAGCAGTTCGAATTCGCGCGGCGTCAGGGGCACCGGCGTGCCGTCAATCACCACCGAGTGTTTCGCCCGGTCGATGCTGCCGCCCTCGAAGTCTCGCCTGTGCGGATCGACGAGGGCGCCAGATTTCCGGCGAAGCGCAGAACGTACGCGCGCGAGAAGTTCGGCACTATCAAAGGGCTTGGTCACGAAATCATCGGCTCCGAGATCCAGAGCTGCAACCTTCTCCTCTGTCGCATCGCGCGCCGTCAGGACGATGATGGTGACACCGAGTGCAGCAAGCTGCGGCACGATTTCGAGGCCATCGCGGTCGGGCAGGCCCAGATCGAGCAGCGCAACGGCAGGTCGCTGCGGCCCGGCGGCCAGACGCAAGGCCTCTCCGGCGCTGGCAGCTTCGACGTGACTGAGCCCCACCCGGTCCAGCGCACCCATCAGCAGCCGCCGGATCGCGGGTTCGTCATCAATGATCAGGACGTCCCTATGCATCGCTCGGACCACCATCCTTTTCTTTCGCTGAGGCGACGGGCAGCGCAATGGTGAAGGCCGCCCCTCCGCCTTCGCGATTGCCCGCCGTAATCGCCCCGCCAACTGCCTCCACGAAGTTCTTGGCGATCCACAGGCCGAGACCCGAACCGCCCACCCGGTCACCGCCTTCGAGACGGTGGAAGCGCTCGAAAAGCGCTTCGGTCTCATCAGGCAGGCCAGGGCCGCGATCAAGGATGCGACATTTGACCTGATCTCCCGAACAATCGATCTCGACATCGACCGGTGATCCGGAAGACGAAAACTTGAGCGCATTGTCGACCAGGTTGATCAACACATGGCGCAGGAGCAGCGGATCAGTGAACGCAAACGGGCAGTCGCTGTCGATCCGCGTAGCAACCCGCGCGCCGGGTCCGTCTTGCCGCAGATCGCGCAACACGGACGTGACGATGTCGGTCATGTCGACACTTTCCCATTTGGGTTCGATCGTTCCGTGCTCGATCCGTGATGCTTCGAGAAGATCATTCAGGAACCTCTGCAGTCGCCGGGACTCGGAACGGGCTATGCGCAACTCCTCAGCATAATCGCCTTGGACCGGGATTGCCTCTGTTGCCGCGATGACCGCCGTGAGCGGGGTGCGCAGGTCATGGGCAATGCTGCCAAGCAGTGCCCCGCGTAGCCGGTCCCTTTCGCGCAGGGCATCCACCTGCCGCGCCTGTCCTTCCAAGACGATTCGCTCGTGTGCGAGAGCGGTCTGATCCACCAGTGATGCCAGCATCACGGCATCGTCGGGGCGGATCACGCGTTCCTGCGATGGACGCGCAAGTCCGAGGGCGCCCATAGTCCCGAGCGAGGTCTTGAGCGGGTGAAACTGCCAGTCCGCCGCATTCAGCGTCCCCGTATCGCGTCCGGTGGCAACGCCATTCTCGATGGCCCAGCGGACCGCCGCCTCGTCAATTGCGTCGATCCGGCCATATTTATCGTTCCCGCGAACGACTATCGCATCGTCTTCAAGCGCGACGATGATGGCTTCAACATCGAGCAGCCCGCCGATCTCGCGGCAGGCAACCCGTGCGGTTTCGTCCCTGCCCGAAAGGCCGCCCATGAGGCCGGCAAATCTGGCCAGGGAGGCGTTGAGCCGGGCCACGCCCACACTTGTCTTCGCCTGCCGCCTTACCTTCCCCGCCAGGCCGCCAATGACAATGGCAACCACCGCCAGCACCGCGAATGTCACGACTTCGGCCGGGCTGTGAATGAACAGCGTATGGTAGGGCTCGGTGAAGAAGAAGTTGTAGGAAAGCGCTGCAGCCATTGCCGCCCACAGGCCCGCCCGGAGCCCTAGCCTGGTCGCCGAAACGATCACTGGCAAAAGCAGGACAAGGTCGATGGCACCCAGCGCGATCCAGGGCCTGACCAGCTGCAATATCCCGACGGTGACCGCGACAAGCAGGACGGCAATCGAGTTTGCCCGGATAGTGAAGGGCTCTTTGGGCTTCTCCGGCTTATCGTCGGCTTCATCGAGCGGAACGACATGAACTGCCGCGCCGTTGGCCTTGCGGATGACGGATTGGGCGACAGATCCGTGTCGCCACTCGAACCAGCGCGTTCGACGGCTCTTACCGATCACGATCTGGCTGGCACGCAATTGCCTGGCCTGGTCAACGAGCGCGGCACTGATATCGTCAGCAGCGACCGTCATCAACGATGCGCCCAACGACGCGGCCAATGCCAGATTGTCGGCGAGTTGCTCGCGTTGGCTTCCGCGAACGGCGCGGGCGCTTGCGCTTTCAATCACCACTGCGGTCCACGGCGCATGGAGCAGGTCAGAAAGGCGCTTGGCATGGCGCACAACACGGGCGCCGCCCTTGCCGGAGCTGACGGCTACGATCAGCCGCTCCCCAGCCACGAAATTGCCCGTTTCACCGCTAGTTTCAAGATCGTCGGATAGTCGGCGGTCAACGCTGTGCGCGGCAAAGCGCAAGGCCATCTCGCGCAAGGCAGCAAGTTTGAGGGGCGTAAAAAAATTGGCCAGCGCGCGCCCGGCGGTGTCGGGGAGATAGACCTTGCCGGCCTGCAGGCGTTCGATCAACGCTTCCGGCGGCAGGTCGACCAGGATCAGTTCGGCATGTTCGAGAATGTTGTCGGGCACAGTTTCGCGCACCCGGACATGCGTGAAACCGGCAACGACATCGTTGAGGCTTTCGATGTGCTGGATGTTGATTGTGGTCGCGACATTGATCCCAGCTACGATCAGTTCGGCAACATCCTGCCAGCGTTTGGGGTGGCGGCTGCCCGGTGCATTACTGTGGGCCAGTTCATCGACCAGGATAAGGTCCGGGCGCCGGGCAAGCGCTGCGTCGATGTCGAACTCTTCGAGCTGGTGCCCGGCATGGTCGATCATGCGCCGGGGCAGTTCCTCCAGCGGTTGGAGCAGAGCTGCGGTCTCGCAGCGGCCATGCGTTTCCGCCACGCCCACGACCACATCCATACCCTCGGCTTGCCGCCGCGCGGCATCCTGAAGCATTCTGTAGGTCTTGCCTACGCCAGGTGCCGCGCCGAGGTAGACGGTCAGCCGACCGCGCTCTGCCATTCGGGCAATGCGCAGGAAGCGTTCGGCGTCCCGTTCAGGCGTTGGGTCGGTCATCGTGAAAGCAGCCTATTGCTCAAGCCGGTCGAGCGCCAGATTGAGTTGCAGTACGTTGACGACGGGCTCGGGCGCGAGGACTCCGCCGGGCGCGATTGCGGCGTCCTGCACGAGCCGGCGGATGACCGCCGCATCAATGCCCCGCGCAGCTGCGACCCGATCTGCCTGATAGAGCCCGCCTGCCAGGGAAATGTGCGGATCAAGGCCTCCGCCTGATGCGGCAACGAGATCTGCCGGGACAGGTTTGTCTGCGGTCGCTCCATAGCGGACAACCGTTTCCGCAGCGCGCTCGGCAAGGGTTTGACTGGTTGGGGACAGGTTGCTCCCACCCGCACCCATCGCGTCATAGTCGACGGCGGATGGGCGCGGCCAGAAATAGCGGGGCTCGGTGAAATCTTGCGCCACAAGTTCGCTGCCGACGGCGCGACCGCCCACTTCGATGATCGAGCCATTGGCCCGGAAGGGAGCTAAGGCCTGCGCAACGCCGAATACAAGGGATGCGTAAGCCAAAACACAGACGAACAGAGTCAGCAGCCAGAGGCGCAGCGAAGGGAGAAGATAGGTCATTGGTCCGTTCCTTGTCTGGATCAGCGCATCAAAGTCACATGTTCGGCAATCGGGCCGAGTGCGGCTGCGGGGAAGAAGGTCAGCGCGCCGAAGATCAGGATGGTGATCACCAGCATCGTGCCGAATGTGCCGCCTTCGACGCTCAACGTCCCGGCACTTTCCGCGCTGCGCTTCTTGGCCATCAGCGATCCGACGATGGCCAGCGGCACGATGATAGGAAGATAACGGCCGATCAGCATGACAAGGCCGGTGGCGATGTTCCATGGAACGGTATCGTCGCCCAATCCCTCGAAGCCCGACCCGTTGTTCGCACCTGCAGAGCTGAATTCGTAGAGAATCTCGGAAAAGCCGTGCGCGCCGACATTGTTGAGCGTGTCTTGCCCCCAGACCGTGGCGGCGAAGATTGCCGTACCGCCAAGGATCAGCACTGCATGGCTGATCAGCGCAAGGATCGCGAGGCGCATCTCGCGGCCTTCGACCTTGTGCCCCAGATATTCGGGAGTCCGGCCAACCATCATGCCGGCGATGAACACCGCGACCACGACATAGAGAAACATGTTGATCATGCCCACGCCCACGCCTCCGAAGGTGGCGTTGAGCCACATTCCAGCCATCGGCATCAGCCCGGTGAGCGGGTTGAGACTGTCATGCATCGCGCCAACCGAGCCATTGCTGGTGGATGTGGTGAGCACGGCCCACAGCGGCCCGGTCGTGGCCCCGAGGCGCAGTTCCTTGCCTTCCAGATTGCCGACATCGGCCATGATCGGCAGATTGGCGAAAGCCTGGGTAGGAGCGCTTTCGAAAGCGACTGAGCCGCCAATCTTTACCAGCAGGAAGACAAGCATCACGCCGAAAATGACGCCCGCATGCTTCATGCGCCCAATGATCCGGCCGAACATCCACACGCAGGCCATCGGTATGATGATGATCGAAATCATCTGGAGGGAATTCGCCCAGAAGTCGGGATTTTCGAGCGGGTGCGTGGAATTGGGACCGAAGAAGCCGCCGCCATTGGTGCCGAGCTGCTTGATCGCCACAAAGGCTGCGGCAGGACCGCGCGCGATGGTCTGGGTTACGCCTTCCAGGGTCGTGACCGCCGCAGCGCCTTCAAAGGTCATCGGCACGCCGCGAAGGGCGATGAAGCAGGCGACGATCATGGCCAGCGGCAGAAGCACGCAGAATGCGGCCCGCTGAAGGTCGAGGAAGAAATTGCCCATGCTCGCCTGCCCACCGATGCCCCGGGCCAATGCCGCAAGCGCCGCAATCCCGGTCGCGGCGGAAACGAACTGTAGCCACATCAGTCCGCCCAACTGGGCGAGATAGCTCCAGGTGCTCTCGCCCGAATAGTGCTGGAGGTTAGTGTTGGTGGTGAACGAGGCTGCCGTGTTGAACACGAGGTCGAGCGGCGCCGCCGTCTGCCCGTCCGGGTTGAGCGGCAGCGCGTGCTGCGTCGCGAGCAGGAGGAAGGCGAAGGCGAACATCAGCGCGTTGAAGGCCAGCAACGCGACGGAATACTGTTTCCAGTTCTGATCGGGTGCATCACCAACGGCGCGAATGAAGAGGCGGTCCGCGCGCGCGAAGCGGCCAGAAAACAGCCAGGCCATATAATTGCCGAGCGGCCAGGACAGCAGCGCCGCTCCGCCGACGATCAGAATTACGGTGAGAATTGCTGTAAGCATTTTCTTGTCCCTTCCGCTCAGGCGAGGCCGAGGCCGGCGACGGCGAGGTCGATGAGCTTGATGCCGATGAACGGAGCGATCACGCCGCCTGCGCCATAGATGGCGAGGTTGCGCAGCAGCTGGCTGGCTGCGGGCATCGGGCGATAGGCCACGCCCTTGAGCGCTAGCGGCACCAGCAGCGGGATGATTACCGCGTTGAAGATGATCGCGGAGAGGATTGCGCTCGACGGGCTTGCCAGCCCCATGATGTTGAGCGCCCCCAGCGCCGGATAGAGCACTACGAAGATCGCCGGCAGGATTGCGAAGTATTTTGCAATATCGTTGGCGATGGAAAAGGTCGTGAGCGCACCGCGGGTCATCAGGAGCTGCTTTCCGATCCCGACGACTTCGATAAGCTTGGTCGGATCGCTGTCGAGGTCGACCATGTTGCCAGCTTCGCGTGCAGCCTGGGTGCCGGTATTCATGGCGACACCAACGTCCGACTGGGCGAGCGCGGGCGCATCGTTGGTGCCATCCCCGCACATGGCCACCAGCTTACCCTCGCCCTGTTCCTTGCGAATGTAGGCGAGCTTGTCCTCCGGCGTGGCTTCCGCCAGGAAATCATCTACCCCCGCCTCAGCCGCGATCGCAGCAGCCGTCAGCGGGTTGTCGCCAGTGATCATGACGGTGCGGATGCCCATGCGCCGCAATTCGACAAAACGCTCGCGAATGCCCGCCTTGATGATGTCCTTGAGATGAATTGCACCCAGCAAACGCCCGTTCTCGACTACCGCCAAAGGGGTGCCGCCCGCCTGCGCTATGCGGTCCGTTATCCGTTTGAGTGCAAGCACCGATCCTGGTGGGAAATCGCCCAGCTTGAGCACCGCGTCGACAGCACCTTTCCGGATGCTGCGGCCCGGCAGGTCAACCCCGCTGACCCTTGTCTGTGCGGAGAAGGCAACTGTCTCAGCCTCCGTGGGAAGCGTCTCGCCGGCCCCGGCCAGCGCCACGATCGAGCGGCCTTCAGGCGTGGGATCGGCGAGGCTGGAGAGCCGGGCGGCTGAAACCAGGTCTGCTGGCGCCACGCCGAGAAGCGGGACAAATTCGCTCGCCTGCCGGTCGCCGATCGTGATCGTGCCCGTCTTGTCGAGCAGTAGCGTGCCGATGTCACCGGCTGCCTCGACCGCCCGGCCGGACTTGGCAAGGACGTTGAAGCGGATCAGCCGGTCCATGCCCGCTATGCCGATGGCCGAAAGCAGGCCGGAAATGGTCGTGGGGATCAGCGCCACGAACAGCGCGATCAACACTGGAACCGCAATGGCGTCGCCGGAAAATTCGGCGAACGCCGGAAGCGTCCCCACAGCAACCAGGAAGATCAGTGTGAGACCGGTGAGGAGGATCGTCAGCGCGATCTCGTTCGGCGTCTTCTGTCGGCTTGCGCCTTCGACCAGCGCTATCATCCGGTCGAGAAAGCCGCTGCCCGGTTCGGCCGTCACCTTCACGCGGATTTCATCGGAGATGACCGTGGTGCCAGCCGTCACGGCCGACCGGTCACCACCCGCCTCGCGGATTACTGGCGCGCTCTCACCGGTGATCGCCGCTTCGTTGACCGAGGCGACGCCCGCCACAACCTCGCCGTCGGCGGGGATCTGCCTGCCCGGTGTTACGAGGACGACGTCACCAAAGCGGAGTTGGCTGGCGGGCACTTCCTCGGTCGCGCCGAATTTTCCGATCCGCAGCGCAACAAGCTGATCCTTGGTGGCGCGAAGGCTTTGCGCCTGAGCCTTGCCGCGCCCTCCGGCCAGAGCCTCGGCAAAGTTGCCGAACAGGACCGTCAGCCAAAGCCAGAAGACGAGTTGCCCTTGGAAAGCGAGGCCGTCACCATCGATCGCAATGTTGCGCAGAAGGATGACGGAGGCCACCGCTGCGACCACGGCCGTGGTGAACATCACCGGGTTGCGGACCAGCTTTCGCGGATCAAGCTTGGCAAAGGCATCGCGGATCGCCGGAGCCATTAGCTTGCGTTCAAACAAGGAGGCGCTCTGCATCAAAAGCGCTCCGGCTTGAGGAGAACGGCGGTCAAATAGGCAAGCAGTCCCAGTGCTACCAGGCCGGCGAGGACGAGGTCGAACGTCATGCGAGGCTCCTTTCATTTGGACCTCGCCATGCGCGCCTGGCGCGTGAAAATTCGATGGGGGTTACCCTTGTAGGGCGTTAAATCTGCATGAAAACGGGAACCTCAGGCCGTCAGGCTAGGACAGATATCTCGGTCAGTATCCAGCCGGAGATTTGGCCAGGGCGGCCATTCGTAGAAATCCTTCGATGTAAGCGTTCCAGCGTGTCCTAGCTTAAGTCCGCAAGTGGTGAATGAAATACCATGTTTCGATTTACGTCCCTCGAAGGAGACGTTCCGGATCGTCCAACGACCCGGTCTTTCATATTGTTCGTCGGCGCGGCCCACGAACGACCGGTTACGGGATCGGCAGCGGGGCCGCCGAAGGACTGGGATGCCGCGCGATGCAGACTTTAGCGCTGGTTGAAGTGAGTATGGACGTTCCGCAGTAGTTCGTCACCGCGCATTGAATTTGAGATCAGACATGGAGCATCCCACTCGTTCTGGAAGATGAATGCCTCGTCGCCAAACGAGACCACCGCGACAATTCCGGCAGACTCGCATTTTGCATCTGGATATTCCCTGCCAATGTAATCGCGGATCGCGCTTAGATCCTCAGTCCCGAATTCAAGGGAAACATGCTCATCGACGTGCAGCAGCGTCACAGCCATTTGGCGAGCCTAACAACGTCCAAGCCTTTTTCCACCCTCTTTCGTGCAGACGCATGATCTGTCCATGGCGGGAAAGCTGAAGGTCCGGAATCAGAGAGCCGCCAGCGGCACGCCAACGACCGCAAAGCCCCGCGAAGCTGCCGTTAGCGGCTGGCCTCTACGTTGCGATGATAACTATTGGCCGATTCTGCGTCCTGAATGTCGTATGCAAACCACGCGCTCTGACTGTGGTCGA
>NZ_BMHK01000046.1 GCF_014640675.1 Novosphingobium endophyticum
CTTCCAGCTCATCCAGGCCAAGGTCGCGGACATGTACGTCGCGCTGCAATCGGCGCGCGCCTATGTCTATGCCGTGGCGCGGGCCTGCGATGCCGGCCGCACCACGCGTTTCGATGCGGCGGGGGCGATCCTGCTCGCCAGCGAAAGCGCGTTTCGCGTGGCGGGCGAGGCGGTGCAGGCGCTGGGCGGCGCGGGCTATACGAAGGACTGGCCGGTCGAGCGCTACTTGCGCGATGCCAAGCTGCTCGACATCGGCGCGGGCACCAGCGAGGTTCGCCGCATGCTCATCGGTCGGGAGCTGATCGGGGCGGGCTGACGGGCGTGGGCCGATCGCCCGTCAAATATCTTTTCCACTACAAACCGTTCTTATTCAAGTGGTTGCCCGGAAAGCCGGTGTCGTCGCTCGACCCGCCTCGACGTACCGGACGACCCGTAAAGTGTCGCGCTGAAAGCTGTCAAATTGCATTCGATTTATTGATTGGTTTCCCTAATAATATTTCACTTTATTTGGATTTTGTTTCGGGCAATGCTCATCCGCAAGGCACCCAAAAGTTGGCGAGATTGACTGGCGCGAAACACGCTTCGTGCAACTCAAATTCAGGCTTGCAACGGGGCTTGCGAGTGCGTTGCAGCCATGAGGGGCAGTGACGAAAAGGGAGGGTAAAGATGTATAGCAGAACCATTTTGAATTCGGCATCCGCGATCGCGCTTACGACATGTGCACTGTCGCCCGGTATGGTGCTTGCGCAAGAGGTCGAACCATCCGCGGCCGACGACACGATCGGCATCCATGACATCGTGGTCACAGCTGAAAAGCGCGTTGGCACGGTGCAGACCACCCCGATTGCGATCAGCGCCATCAGCGGCGACACTCTCGAGCAGAACGGGGTCGACTCGCTGACGGATATCTCGTCGATTGCGCCGAACGTCAGTTTCGGCCAGCAGGTCGACCAGACGATCATCGTCATTCGCGGCGTGTCGAGCCGCGACACCACCTCGATCGGCGACCCGGCGGTTTCGGTAAGCATCGATGGCGTCCAACTTCAGCGGTCCAGCGGTCTGAATGCGTCGATGTTCGACCTGGAGCGCGTGGAAGTGCTTCGTGGCCCACAAGGCACCCTGGCGGGCCGCAATTCGACAGGCGGCGCCATCAATATCATTACCGCCAAGCCGACCGACGAATTTTCCGGTTCAATCAGTGCCGAAGTCGGCAGCTATAAAACCTTCAACACCAGCGGTCACGTCAACGTGCCGATCAACGATTGGCTGAAGGCGCGCGTGGCATTCCAGACACGCAACCATGACGGGTACCGGAACAATGCGCCGGGTGTCGACGGCGACGACGACAATACCGAGGCCATGCGCCTGACCCTGGCGCTCGATCCGACGGATAGGCTGAGCGGCATCCTCACCGCCGAATATATCAGGAGCTCGAACCACGGTCCGGCCTATTATTCCCAGGCCGTCGAGCGCTATACCGCCGAGAATGTGCCTCCCGGCCTGCTGGTCGGCGACGTCATCCTGAGGCAGCCGGACATCGATGAATCGCGTTTTCCAATTCCCCGGGGCCAGCAGTGGGATAGCGAGATCAAGAGCGTGCGCGGCTCGCTCGCCTACGATTTCGATGTCGCCACGCTTACCTATGTCGGCGGCTGGCGTGCGATGGATGTCGACCGTCACACGTGGCACGGCGGTGCCTTCGGTACCAATCGGCAGAATTTCACATACGTGCACCAGGACAGGCTCGACTCGTGGACGCACGAGCTGCGGCTCAGTGGCGATGCCAACAAGCCCTTCTTCTGGCAGCTCGGTGGATATTACTTCAAGGAGAACAATCCGACGCCTGTCTCCGACCTCGCCGATTACCCGCTTTCGGAGGGCCTGTTCGGCGAGCAGGTGCTCGTATTCGGTTTCGGTCGGGATCGTATCGTCGCCAAATCGAAAGCCGCGTTCGGCCAGGTCTCTTACGAGGTGCTGCCTGGGCTCAAGGTCGAAGCCGGCGCCCGCTACACCGAAGACTCGAAGATAAGCCAGGGTGCCGATACGTCCATCAGCGATTTTGGCGGTTATCTCGCGTCGCCGTGCGGTATTCGTGGCACGCCTGCCTGCACTTATACTGTTACTCCGGTCGATCTAAGCGGCAAGTGGAGCAAGACGACCTATCATGTGGCGCTCAATTGGCAGTCCAGCCCGAACAACCTGCACTATGTGAAATTCGATACGGGCTACAAGGCTGGCGGTTTCGGCGGAACGGGCCTCGACGGACAGCAAATACTGCTCCGGCCGGAAACGATCAGGGCTGTGGAGATCGGCTCCAAGAATCGATTCCTCGACGGCCGGTTGCAGGTCAATCTTGCGGCCTTCTACTACGACTATTCGGATCAGCACATTAATCAGTTCATTACCACCCCAACAGGTGCCCCGGCGTCGATCCGCGTCAATGCCGGAAAATCCGAATACAAGGGCGTGGAGATGGACTTGAAGTTCCAGCCCACGCCGGAGGACACGCTCGACCTCTTCGTCGGATATACGGATGCGGTCTTCAAGGAGTTCCTCGTCGGGGTCGGCGGGCAGCACAGGCGCCAGGCTGCCGCGGAAGGCAATCTCGATGCGCTCGGCAACTGGGACCTTTCCGGCCGCAGTCCTCCGCAATCGCCGAAGTGGCAAATCATTGCTGGCTATGGTCGGGACTGGTCGCTGTTCGGCGGCACCCTGAACACACGTGTGCAGATGCACTATGAGTCGAAATCCTATTTGAATTTCGAGAACTACGATTCGGACAAGCGGCCCGCCTATACCAAGACGGACCTGTTGGTGACCTATACGTCGCCCGACGAGACGTGGGAATTGCAGGGCTATGTTCGCAACATCGAAAACAGCCTGATCATCACCAACTCTCAGGATGCGACTTCAGGCGCGTTCAACTCCTATCGTTACCAGTTCGCTCCGCCACGCACGTACGGTGCGCGTCTGACGGTCAACTTCTAACAGATCGGAGAGTCTGATGGCCTGGGCGGCGTCAAGCAGGGCAATTCTGGCAGGCATCGTTCTAAGTGTGACGGTGGGCTTATCGCCCACCGTCGTACGCGGCGCGCCTTCACCCGGCCCTGCGGAAGACGCCGCAGCGGGTGAGGTCGTCTTCAAAAAACGGTGCGCCGCATGCCACGCGGTGGCCCCGGGTCAGAACCGGCTCGGGCCCACCATGGCGGGCGTCGTTGGACGCAAGGTTGGATCAACGCCGGGGTACAAATTCTCCCAAGCGTTCAAAGATGGCAAAATCGCCTGGACGCCGAAGAATCTGGACAAATTCCTGGCCAATCCGAGAGTCGTTTTCCCAGGGACAAAAATGAGCCTTGCGGGCGTCTCTGATCCAAAAGATCGTACCGATCTGATCCGTTATCTCGCCTCGCTGAAGTGATACTGCCACATCCGAACCGAAACGGCTGCAACGGAGAAATGGCAAACAAATAATGCCCAGAGGGTCGCAGGGGGGCGGGGAGGAATCTCCGCCCCTTTGTTATAGGGTCGGTCATGATGAACCCCATGGATCGTTTGCAGATCTCTTGTCAGGCTACGCCTGATACTGGGCGGCTCAGCCTATTGCGGACAGCCCTTCTTCTCAAGCGCCGCCCATACGGTCGAATCGGCCCGGCGCTACACGTTCCCACACAGCCCGAGCCGCTGCTGCTTAACAGTAGATCGACGAGGGACGATTGGCCGCGAATTGCACATCGTGCAGCGGGCGATCGGGCGCTGTCGCCGCTGCGACCACCGGGCCAAGCGTCACCGCCGCGGAGCCGTGGACGGAGAGGAGCTTGCGCATAAAAGGGGCTTTTTCGCTGCAATAAGGCCTACATGGAGTCGATACGATGAAAGGGCCGGGCGTGTTGGCCCCACCGTCTATATCTTTGCTTCCTTGAGGAACTCGGCGGCATGATGTGCGGCGCGCGCCGATAGTGCCATGTAGGTGAGCGAAGGATTCTGGCATCCGCTCGACGCCATAGCTGCGCCATCGGTCACGAACAGGTTCGGCACATCGTGCGTTTGGTTATATCTGTTCAGCACCGAAGTCGCCGGATCCTTGCCCATGCATGCTGTCCCCATCTCGTGGACGCCAAGGCCGGGCGGCGCAAGCTTGTGAACGTTGCTGACTACGGTCCCGCCTGCCGCCTCGATCATCGCCTTGCCGTCTGATATTATTTGCGCGGCGATTTTTTGCTCATTTTCTCCAATTGAACAATTGATATCGACAGTGGGAATGCCCCACCGATCCGTCTGGTCGGAATTGAGCGTGACCCGGTTTTCCGGGTTGGGAAGCATCTCGCCGTACCCGCCAATCCGGATCGTCCACGGGCCGAGCTCGCGCACGCGTTCCTTCAGTTTTTCGCCGATGCCCGGACTGCCGAGAGCGGTGCTGCGCCACCCCTCCCTATAGGCTGAGCCCTGATACGCGAATCCGCGCAGAAAATCCGCCGTTTCGTTAACGTTCCGGTAGCGCGGGATGCAAAGGCCCGTCGGACGGCGCCCATGATAGTAGGTGTTCGGGGCCGCTGGCAGCACGCCGATCACCGGAGTGCTCATAAGGTGGTCCATGAGGTTGCGACCGACCATATCGGACGAATTCGCAAGGCCATCGGGAAAGGCTTCCGACTTCGAATTCAGGAGAATTTGCGCCGTGCCGATCGTGGAGGCGCAACTGAAAATGATCCTGGCTTCGTAGGTGCGACCTTCCCTGGTGTTGGCATCGATGACTCGCACGCCGGTCGCCCGGCCGGTGGCGGGATCATGGACAATCGAATGGACGATGGCGTCAGTCACGATCGTAAGGTTGCCCGTTCGCTCGGCAGCCGGGAGCGATGAAATCAGGCTCGAATGATAGGCGCCGTAAATGCATCCGCGGTGGCACAGTGACCGGACTTGGCAGGTCCCTCGACCGAGTTCCTCGTGGTGAGGTTGCGCCTGGCTGAGATTTGCCGTGCGTCCGGGAATAACCTTGCGTCCGGGGAATTTCCCTTCCACCGCCTTCTTGAAGGCATTTTCGGCGTCATTGAGTTCAAAAGGGGGCAGGAATTCGCCGTCGGGCAGCTGCGGAAGACCTTCCTTCGAACCCGACACGCCAATGAACTTTTCGACATGATCGTACCATGGCGCAAGATCCTCATAACGTATCGGCCAGTCCGACCCATGGCCGTCCTTGGCGTTGGCTTCGAAGTCCATGGGAGAAAGCCGATAGGACTGGCGCCCCCACATGATCGAGCGGCCGCCCAGATGGTAGCCGCGTATCCACGAGAAGGGTTTGTCCGCAGGCGTGCTGTACGGATGCTCGTTGTCCTTCACCCAATAATGCTGGGTCGAAGTGCTGAAGGCATAGCACTGGCTCTGGACCGGGTAATCGCGTGCCAGTTCCTCCTCCGGGACCATGCCGGCGTTCGGCACTTCCCAGGGTTGCATCCAGTCCGTGTTTGAAACGCCGTGCTCCATCTTCTGGCCGCGTTCGAGGACGAGGGTCTTGAGCCCGCGTTCGCAAAGCTCCTTGGCGGCGATCCCCCCGCTCATGCCCGAACCGATGACGATTGCATCAAACATGATTGCTCTCCTGGTCAGATCAAGCCGCCGCCGGCTGGACGTGTTTCGGGGGTGACCGGTATCGACGGCTTCCATTCGCCGGGCGAATGTTCGTAGGAGAGCTCCTGCGTCAATGCCGGCTCGGAAACGTAATAGAGAACCACAATGAGTTCCTTCAGAATGACATAGGCGGGATCGACGTAGCCCGGATCGGCGCGGAGCGCGGCTACCGTGGGCTGTCGGGCCGGATCGATCTGCATCGCCTCAGCGTCATGGGACGCCAGAATTTCGTGGCGTTGTTGCGGAGCCAGATCGGCAAAGCCCTTGCCGTGCGCCTGATGCGCCAATGCGTCGATCGCGTTCATGGCGCTTACAAGCTGATACCGGCGTTTGCTCGATGCCCAATGGAGCAAAAGCGCCTCGAAGCGCGCGGGCACCTCGGCGGCTAACGCGCCAGGCGTGTCGGTTGCCGGAATGATAGTATCGCTAATGGCCGAAAGAAGCTGATATCGGGGCGAATCGAGATAGGGAACCCTCTCGGCAGTGTTCGCCAACGTGGACAGAGGAACCCCGGTCGCGACGGTAGCGCCCACAAGCGCCAGAGCGCGCGCGATGAGCGAACGGCGGTCGAGCATGAATATATCGGTCAAGATCCCCTCCCTAAGTGATGGCCGCTGCGGCGCGGAAAGCGGCGGAACATTATGCCACCTTACCGCCCGCATCGACGGACGAATGCGGCGACCCTATGAAGGCGGGGAATAAAGGGACAAAAGCCGCCGTCATTCCGCCGCAGCTTGGTTCCACTCTCGCTCTCCCGATCTCCGAAGCCGAGGGCTTTTCCTCCCGGTCTGGGCGCCCGGCGCATGGCAAGACGGCATTATCGACGGAGTGTCGCTCGAACCCGAATTCAAATAAATTGAAATATTCTGATCTTAATCAATTATGGAAATCTATATTTCCAGGGAGTATATTTTGGCTCGCGATGATGGATCATCTCTGCGGATCGAGTTTACCCCGCGCACTCCCTTGTTTCTCGCGACCTGCCCGGCAATGCGTATCGCCGATACCCATCGCCCAGGCTATGCCGCGCTCAAGAAGAATGGCGGAATGGGGCTCCACATAGCTTTCGGGTCTATGCCCGATGGCCGTGTAGAAGGACCGGCCATTTTTCACGCAGCGGGTCCAGGCGATCGGGTGGTCGCCCATACGCAGGTCCTCGCCCCTTCTGCTGATCGGATCGTAGGTTGTTTCGTCCAGCGTTGCGAGGACATGGGCGCCTGCGGTACGGGGATTGCTTTTGAAGGAATACCATTCCTCTGTCATCGTCCAGTCCGGGCCGATGCCTCGCACGATCCAGCTCTCTGGATCGTCGATGACCACACGCGCCGCCTGAAAATGCGGTTGGCCCGTATGCTCCAGGAAACGGGCACCGATCAGCGTATCTATGTACCAGTCCCAGAAATAGACCGGATCGCCTGCGGAGCCATGTATCGCGGCAAAGCCTCCGCCCTGCTCGATCCAACTGCGGAACGCCGCACGTTGGTCTATGGTCAGGGCGTCGCCGCTGACATTGTTCCACACTACAACATCGAAACGTCGCAGGTCGCGGGGGTTGAATATGGCGGCGTTGTCAGTCCGAAACAGGCCCCAGCCCCGCGCCTGTGCCATGCGTTCAAAGGCGGCCTGCGCGGCGTCGACCGAAGGGGCATCGCGGAAGCCGGTAATCTTGTCGAAGACCAGCATGGACGGCCGTTCTATTGTGTCGGGCAGTTCCGGCGGCTCTGAATCGTAGCGCGCGCACCGTGCTCGCGATGCTGCCGGCGTCACCCGTATTGGCGCCAGGGCAGCGTCAAGCGCAGCCGTCCGGGCGGCGCCATAGGGCAGAGCCGACAGCAATTTTTCAGGCGTTGTAATGCGGGCGAACGTAGGATGGCGGCCGTAGCGGCCGGTTTCGCTGAACGGTTCAAGCACCTCCGGAGCGACTTGCTCTAAAACGTCCTGCGCGGCTGGATCGACCACAATGTCAGCGACTGGCAGGCGGGACGAATATGGCGCCCGCGCCAGAGGGCAATCGGGCGCTGCCGCGGCTGCGGGCACGGCCGCCATAAATGGCACAAGCGCAACGAAGCCGATCCCAAATACTGTCATGGCCCGCCGAACGGCCTTTGCAAGATGCGATTGGCATGGACGAATTGTGATCATCGCTAATTCCCTGGTCGTGGCATCCCAGCGAAAGGGGCCCGGTACATCACTGCGACCGGCCGACGTGGGCCATGAATGCGCGTATTCGGGGATTATTGCCGCTTTCAAAGAACTCTTCGGAAGAAAGCTGCGCCTCCACCCTGCCTGCTTCGAGGAACCAGACAGTGTCGGCGACGCTGCGGGCGAACCCCATTTCGTGAGTTACGCAAACCATGGTCATGCCTTCCTGCGCGAGTTCGGTCATGACCGCGAGCACCTCTGACACCATCTCCGGATCGAGCGCACTTGTCGGTTCGTCGAAAAGCATCACCTCCGGCGACATGGCCAGGCTTCGCGCGATTGCCACCCTCTGGGACTGACCGCCCGACAGACTGGTCGGAAATGCGGATGCCTTTTCGCGAAGCCCGACACGATCGAGGAGCAACAGGGCCTTCTCCTCGGCTTCCGCCTTGGGCACCTTGCGCAATTTCCGCGGCGCAAGCGTAATATTGTCGAGCACCGACAAGTGAGGGAACAGGTTGAACTGCTGGAAAACGAAGCCGACACGCTCGCGAAAGGCATTAAGGTCGAGCGATTTTTCGTGAATGTCCTGGCCGGCGACGATGATGCGGCCGCCATCGATCTCCTCCAGGCGATTGATGGTACGGATAAGCGTACTCTTGCCTGAACCGGACGGTCCGCACAGGACGGCAACTTCCCCTTGCACGATTTGCCCCGAGATGTCCTTCAAGGCATGAAGCGCGCCAAAGTGCTTTTCAACATGTTCGAGCGTGATCATTGTGCTGAGAGCCCCCGATTCCTGCGTATCCGGCGCTCGACCCAACGCGCCGCCGATGCGAAGGAGAAACAGATGATGAAGTAGGTCAGCGCCAGGATCGAGAATATTTCGACCGGCCTCACGAGAAGGTTCGCGTTAATCACCGCGGCCGAATACGTGAACTCATGAACGCCGATGACGAATCCCAGCGACGTTTCCTTGATGATGGACACGAACTGCGTGAGCAGGGCCGGAAAGCTGTTGTAGAGCGCCTGAGGCAGGATGATCGTGAACATTGTCACGCTTTCGGGCAGGCCGAGCGCGCGGGCCGCTTCCGACTGACCGCGGGGAAGGGCGTTGATCCCGGCGCGCACCACCTCGGAAAGATAGGCGCTCTCATAAACGACCAAAGCCACGAACATGACCCAAAACGGTCCCACCGGCCACCCGAGCAGCAGCGGAACGAGGTAGTTGGACCAGAATACCACCATCAAAAGCGGTGTTCCGCGCATCAGCCAGACAATCGACGTCACGCCGCCGCGCAGAATTCGGCTATGGCTATTGCGGGCCATGGCCATCGCCACGGAGCAGGGCAAGGCGATCAGCAGCGAAACCGACGCAAGAAGGAGTGTTCCCACCAACCCTCCCACGGGTCCGTGCGGATAATTGCCGATCAGAAGGAGAACCCAATTTTCGCGAATGATGTCGAGCATGATCGTTCTACCGTTTCGCAAGCCGGCGTTCGACGCGAGCAGCCTGGAACATCAGCAGGAGTGATACGCTGAAGTACATCAGCGTCGCCAAGGCGAAGATCGCGACCGTTCGATAGGTCTCGTTTTCAATCGCTCGCGTCTGATACATCAGCTCGTGAACGCCTATGGCGAGTGCAATGGAGCTGTTCTGGAACAGAAGCAGCGTGTTGTTCATCAGCGGCGGCAGGCTCAGGCGAATGGCCTGGGGAATGATGATGAACCGGAGGGTTTTGACCCCGCCGAAACCCAGGGCGCGCGCGGCTTCCTCCTGGCCGTTGGGGATCGCGCGGATGCCGGAACGAATGGATTCCGCAAAATAGCCTGCGAGACAAAATCCCAGCGCGCAAGTCGCCAGCACAAACTCGCTGTTGTGGTTCTGCAACCAAAGCTGGGCGCCATCCGGCAGCAGCGAAGGCATCGCGAAATACCAGAACATCACCTGTACCAGCAGGGGGATGTTGCGCGAAAATTCGACGTAGGTGCTGACGAACCATTGAAGCGGGACCACGCGCGACATCCGCAGGCCGGTGAGGAGCATGGCGATTGCGAACGCCAGGACCCAGGATAGCCCGGTGAGGTGAAGGGTGGTCAGAAATCCCTGCCACAGCCAGCCTGGATAGGGGGCTTTGAGCAGATCGAGCAATGTCCCGTCAGTTTGTTCAGCCGCCTGATCGCCATTTGCGATTGGTTGCACCTTGAAAGTTCGCGACTGCGCGAATTCTGTCCCCGGGCCGAACCATTTGGTGAATATCGCTTCCGCCTGACCCTTCACCTCCATCTCCGTCAAGGCCGCGTTGACCTGATGGAGAAGCGCCTTCTCGCCCTTGCGGACGCCGAGGCCCCATGTCTCGATGGCGATGGGCTGCCGGATCGTGGCGAAATCGCTTCCGGATTCCTGGCGCAACTGCATGGCGGCCAAGTCCGAAAGGACCATGGCGTCGACCTTCCCCTGCTCGAAGGCCAGGAAGGCGCTTGGTGCGTCCTGGAACGTCAGAACGGCGGCGCCGGGGACCTTGACCCGCAGATATTGCTCGCCTGTGGATCCCTTTGCCGCGCTAACCCTGCGATTTGCGAGTTCGGCCAAATCGCGAATGTCGGAGCCGTGCGGGACAATCACCACTTGCCGGCTGACGAAGTAGCTATGGGAATAATCGATCTGGCGGGCGCGTTCAGGCGTCCAGCCGAGGACGGATACCAGCAGGTCGATGCGACCGGCATTCAGTTCCGGAATGCGTTGTTCCACCGAAACCGCCATCGGTTGGGCGCGAACACCAATATGCTCCGCAACTGCCCGGCAGAAATCCACGTCATAGCCGACAAGTTCGCGGGAGGCCGGGTCGAGATAGCCGAAGGGTTTGATGCTCGACGACACACCGCATATCAAAGTCCCCCGCGATCGGACCTGTTGAAGGGTGTCGCTCGGCTCCGGCGCAAACAGGAAGATGGCGGCGCCCAGTCCGAGAATTGCTGCCACAGCGGCAAGAATTGCCCGGCGCATGGAACCTATGTCCCCTCGGCGATGCCGTCGAGATCCGCCGCTGCCGCCGCAATTGCGGCGCATGCGCGATCGATTACCTCAACCGTCGTGGCAAAGGAGAGCCGAAGATAGGGCGACAGACCATAGGCCGGCCCCGCTATGGTGGCGACTTTCGCCTCTCGCAGGAAATAGGACGCAACGTCGCTGTCCGTCTGCAAAGTCTCTCCCGCGGGCGTTCGGGCGCCAATCAGGCCGGCAACCGAGGCGTAGACATAGAAAGCGCCTTCTGGTGCCAGGCAGCGCATTCCCGGAACCGCACCAATACCGCTGATCAGCCTGTCGCGCCGCCCTTCGTACTGCGCACGGTTGATCGCCAGCGACGACTGGTCGCCCGTCAGCGCTGCTACGGCGGCATGCTGGGAAATTGAATTCGCGCAGCTGGTATCCTGGGTAATCAGGTTTCGTATCGCGGCGGCCAGCCACGCCGGCCCTCCAGCATAGCCGAGCCGGAAACCCGTCATCGCATAGGCCTTCGACACGCCATTGATCGTGAGTACGCGGTCCTCGAGCTCTGGGTTCGCGACGGCAAAAGAGGTGAACTGGTGGCCGTCATAAACAAAGTGCTCATAGATCTCGTCGCTCATGACGAGGCACTTGGGATAGCGGGCAAGCACCGCGCCAAAGGCGGAAAGCTCTTCTGCCGAATAGACGACCCCGGTCGGGTTGTTCGGAGAATTGATCACCAGCCATCGCGTGCGATCGGTGAGGGCGGCTTCAAGGGCGGCGGGCGTCAGACGAAATCCGGCCGCCGCAGGACATCGGACGATCACGGGCCTTGCGTCGAAGAGATCGACGATATCAGGATAGGAAACCCAATATGGAGCAGGCACCACCACCTCGTCCCCGGCGTCGAGCGTTGCAGCAAAGGCCGAGAATATCAGCTGCTTCGCGCCGGCTCCAAGAGCGATTTCACCTTCGGAGTAGGTGAGGCCGCCCTTCCGGAACGTGTCGCAAATGGCCCGCTTCAGGGCCGGAATACCCGCAGCGGAGGTATAGCGCGTTTCCCCGTCATGCAGCGCCTTGACGGCAGCCTCTATGACGTGCGGAGGCGTAGGAAAATCAGGCTCGCCCACTGTCAGGGAGAGAATTTCATGCCCCTCCCGCCGAAGACGCGCGATCTCGTCGATGGCCGCCATGCTCGGGGAAGGACGAAGCCTGGTCAGGCGCTCGGAAAGCTTCACGCTCATGAAATTTTGGACCCTGCCTCTGCCATCAAGGCATCCAGCCAAGGCTGGTTTCGTTCGCCGCTCAATATCTGCGCGCGAATGGTGTTCTCCGCCGCCGCTCGATCGGCAACGGCTTGTATCAGCCAATCGAGGCGTTGGAGCGCAAAGCTGACGACCCCGTCGTCATCGGCGACAATGATGTCTCCCGGACTGACGACCTGCCCCCCGATCGCCACCGGGACATTTATCCTGCCCGGCCCGTCCTTGAAGGGGCCGTTGTGGCTGATGCCGCGGGCGAAGCAGCCAAATGGCTCTTCCGTCTGGAACGTCGACACATCGCGAATCGCGCCCTCGATGATGAATCCGGAAATGCCCCGGCTGATCGCGAAGTTCCGCGCCAAATCCCCGACAAGCGCCCGGTGAGGCCAGCCGCCGCCATCAACGACGAGCACGTCTCCGGGGTCGGCCACGCTCAGAGCGTGAAGCAACGCCAGATTGTCTCCTTCCCGCGTCTTGACCGTAAACGCCCGCCCGACCATGCATCCCCGCCAACCGTCGAAGCGGATCAGCCCGTGAATGGCGTCCAGCCGGCCGAGTGCATCGCCAATCAGGGGCGTTCCGGCGCGTGCAAGAACGCCCAGCTCGTCTTTTGTCATAGGCATCTCCCCATTGAGGCAAGGATTTTGCTCACCCGAAGACACAAAAAAAGCGAATTATCTTGACCTTGATGCATCAAAAAAAGACATATTTGAGAGATGATCTCGATTCGTCAGCTTGAAGCATTCGTGTGGGCGGTTCGTTTAAAGACGCTTTCCCGCGCCGCGACGAAGCTTAACATGGCGCAGCCCACCATTTCGAAGCGCATTCAGGAGCTCGAATTGGCGTGCGGATTTGACGTGTTCGACAAGATAGGACGATCCGTGGCCATAACGCCGCAGGGCGCCCTGCTTTATGAAATCGCGGAAAAAATCCTTTCGCTCGTCGGGCAAGTGCATGAGATCCGCGACAAGTCCCCCATCAGTCCAAGGACGATCACCATCGGGGTTACCGAACTCGTGGCCTATACGTGGCTGCCCAAGTTGGTCAATTTGCTCGCCGAGCGCTATCCCATGGTGACGGCCCATGTCGACATCGAGCAAAGTGCGTCGCTTCTGACCAAACTTCGTATGGGAGAGCTTGACCTGATCGTCACGCCTTCCTTCACGCCGGAGCCGGAATTTGTCGACATTCGGGCTTCGGATGTCTCGTTGGAGCTCATGGGCAGCCCGCATCTATGCCGCAGCAACCGCGTCTATTCAGGACCTGATTTGTCGCAATTCGCCGTGGTGGCTCACGGTTCCCAAACCGGGTCGATCAAGATGCTCGCTTCGTGGATGCGCGATCTGGAGTGGACTCCCAAGGCGACGATAGAACTCGACAGCCTTTCCGCTCAGGCGGGCGTGGCGATCGCGGGCATGGGTCTGACGGTGATGCCTCGGGATTGTTTTCAGTTCCTGATTGCCTCGGGCGATCTCATAGAAATCAAGACGGCAACGCCGCCCCCTACGGTGCGCTATCGCATTGTCTACCCTCGCCATGAAGAGGGCGGCGTCGTCGCCCGGATCGCGCACTCGATGCAGGGCGTGGTTGATTTTAGCCGGAGCTACCAAACGCGATAATCTGACGCCGCGCTATGGTGCATGAACAAATGCGTTTGAATATTATCGGAAAGGAAACCGCATATGAAAGGCCTAGCTCTGGCGCTGACCTTGTTGGTGGCCGCGCCTGTTTCGGCGCAGCCTGTGGTGCCAGCCAGCGAGCTGCCGCCTTCGTTCAACCTGACGCCGGCTGAAAAGGGCGCGATTGCGCTCTACCCCGGGGTTGCCCCCGGTTCAGAGAACAGCAAGGTCGCCGAGATTTGGTACCGGACGGACAACGGCCAGCGCGCGGTGCGCAACGTCACACGCCCGACCATCACCCCTTTTCTCCCCGATCCCGCCAAATCGACCGGCGCCGCCGTAATCGTGGTGCCAGGCGGCGGTTTCAAGATGCTCGCAATGGACCATGAAGGCTGGCCAGTCGCACGATGGCTCATCGATCATGGCATCGCCGCGTTCGTCCTTAAATACCGGCTCAATGAAACGCCCGACAATGCGGAAGTATTCGAGCGTGAATTGAAGGCGAGGTTCCGTGGCGCGCTGAGCGGCACCGGCCCTCTGCCTGAGTTGAAGGAACCCCGCGCCACGCTGGACGCACTCCAGGCCCTGAAGCTGGTTCGGGCAAACGCCGCGCGGTGGAACGTCGATCCCTCGCGTGTTGGGATGATCGGCTTCTCGGCTGGCGCGATAACCACGCTCAATGCCACGCTTGCGCCCGGTAGCGCCCCACGACCGGCCTTCATTGGCTATATCTACGGCCCCATGTTGCCGGTAACTGTTCCATCCGACGCGCCCCCCATGTTCGCGGCGCTGGCGCTCGATGACAGGCTGTTTGGACACCAGGGTTTGGGCATTATCGAGAGCTGGCAAAAAGCGGGCCGGCCGGTGGAACTGCATGCCTATCAGAAGGGAGATCATGGTTTCGGCTTGGGCAGGGCGGGAACCACATCCACACTGTTGATGGACGAGTTTCTTGCCTGGATGAATGCGAACGGTTGGCTTGCCAAGGAATGAAGTAGAGCACTCAGCGCAAGCAGGCTCAAGGAGACGAAGACGGTGACGATGTTCACGCGACGCGAAATCGCAAGGGCCGCTGGCATTTTGGCAGTCGGAGCGGCCCTCCCCTGGTCGGATCGAGTTGTCGCGGCGTCGGCCGCTCCGCCTGCGCCTGATCCGCTCGCGATGGTCGCCCCGGAGCTTCGAGAGGCGGCGAGGCAGATACTGGCGATAGGAAAGCAAATGCCGCCGATGTCGGCAAACACCCTGCCGTCTGTGCGAGCGAGCATGGCCAGGTACGAGAAGCCGAGATTGCCAGACGTGCCGGTCAAACAGCACCGCATTCCTGTAGCGGGGGCACCCGACGTATCTGTCTACGTCGTCAACGCGCAGCCCGGTGTCATCCGGCCGGCCATACTACACGCCCATGGGGGCGGCTATGTGACTGGCTGGGCCGCCCTCAAAGTTCCGGCCCTGCAACGATTGGCGAAAGATCTGGACTGCGTGGTGGTGAGCGTCGATTACCGGCTCGCCCCGGAGACGACTTACAAAGGATCGATTGAGGACAATTATGCCGGCCTCAAATGGATGCACGCTCATGCGCGCGAGTTGGGCATAGATCCGCACCGGATTGCGATCATGGGCGAAAGCGCAGGCGGCGGCCATGCAGCTCTGCTCGCCATCGCCGCGCGGGACCGAGGCGAGGTGCCGGTCGTGTTCCAGGCTCTTGTCTACCCCATGCTCGATGACCGCACCGGCAGTTCCCGCACCGTGCCGCCCCATGTCGGCCAGATTGGCTGGACGGCGCAGTCCAATCGCTTCGGGTGGCAGTCATTCCTGGGCCAGCAGCCGGGCGGCCCCAACGTGCCTGCAGCCGCAGTGCCCGCGCGGACCGTCGATCTCTCCGGCCTGCCGCCAGCTTTCATTGGCGTGGGGTCGATTGACCTCTTCGTCGATGAGGACATCGAATATGCTCGTCGCCTGATCGATGCGGGGGTTGCGACGGAGTTGCTGGTGGTCCCGGGGGCCTTTCACGGATTTGACAGTGTCGCGGATAGCTCTCTTGCGATCCAATTCAACGCCGCGAAGCGTAATGCACTACGCCGGGCATTCGATACGACAGGCCAGGCACCGACGAGACGATGACGGGCCGCTCATGTATGCCGATCTGGCCGGCGGCTTTCACCCGAACGCATGAAGTTTCTTGATGAATTAGCAGAGAGACTTTTCAATTTATTTGCGGCCAGGTTCCCGTAGCATGATCTGAAGCTGTGCGCTCAAGTCGGAAAGGCGTGGGCTGCGAAGCCGCGAATTGGGAGACGGGAAAGAGTGAAACCCATCCGCTACGGAATGGTCGGCGGTGGCCGGGGCGCCTTCATTGGCGGTATTCACCGGACCGCGGCGGCGATTGCCGGCAACTGGCGGCTGGCGGCGGGCGCCTTTTCCTCGACGGCGGAGAAATCGCGTGCCTCGGGCGCTGAGATCGGCGTCGACCCGGCGCGGACTTACGGCTCGTGGCAGGAAATGCTTTCCCGCGAGGCGGAGCTTCCGCAAGATATCCGGATAGAGGCGGTCGCGATCGTCACGCCCAACCACATGCATGCGGCGCCCGCCATCGCCGCCATGGAAGCCGGTTTCGATGTCATCGTCGACAAGCCGCTGGCGGATAATCTCGCCGATGCCCGGGCGATCGTGGACGCGGCGGCGCGCACCGGCCGCCGGATCGCGGTGACGCATACCTACACCGGCTATCCGCTGGTCAAGCAGGCGCGGCGGCTGATCCGCTCCGGGGAGTATGGGCCGGTACGCCGGGTCATGGTCAAGTACACGCAGGACTGGCTTTCGCGCGCCTCCGATCTGGAGAACAACAAGCAGGCCGAGTGGCGCGTCGACCCGGCCCGGTCGGGCGAGGCCGGGGCCTTCGGCGATATCGGCACCCATGCCGCCAACCTCGTCGAGTTCATCACCGGCGAGCGCATCGCCGCGATCTGCGCCGAACTGACGATGCTGCCCGGACGCCGCATCGATGACGACGGCGCGGCGCTGTTTCGCTTGTCGGGCGGAGGCCGGGGAACGCTGACGGCCAGCCAGGTCTGCGTGGGCGACATCAACGACCTCGCCATCTCGGTCTGGTGCGAGGAGGCGGGCCTGCACTGGCGGCAGGAGGAGCCGAACACCATGCGCATCGGCTATCGCGACAAGCCGACCGAAATCTGGCACGCCGGCGCCAACCGCGCCTATCTCGCAAGCGACATCCTGGCCATCCAGCGCACGCCCGGTGGCCACCCGGAAGGCTATCTGGAGGCCTTTGCCAACATCTATGCCGCGTTCGGTCGCACATTGCGGGGCATGCCGCAGGAAGGCGACGAGCCGGGCTTCGCAACCATGGACGATGCGCTCGCGGGCATGCGGTTCGTGCGTGCCAGCCTCGATTCGAGCCGCCAGGGCGCGGTCTGGGTCGATCTTGCCAGCGTGGAATGAAGGAGAAGACGTGATGAAGGGTCCGGCCATCTTTCTCGCCCAGTTCGCCGGCGACGAGGCACCGTTCGATACGCTCGGCAACATCACGAAATGGGCAGGCGATCTCGGCTACAAGGGCGTGCAGATCCCCACATGGGATGCACGCCTGTTCGACCTGAAGCGCGCGGCCGAAAGCCAGGACTATGTCGACGAGATCAAGGGCACCTGCGCGGCGGGCGGCGTGGAGGTGACCGAGCTTTCCACGCACCTGCAGGGCCAGCTCGTCGCCTCGCACCCCGCCTATGACCGTCTGTTCGACGGCTTTGCGCCGGCAGGCCTCCGTGGCAATGTCGACGCGCGGACCGAATGGGCCACCGAGCAGCTCAAGCTGGCGGCAAAAGCAAGCCGGCGCTTCGGCTGCACCGCCCATGCGACCTTCTCGGGCGCGCTGCTGTGGCATACCGTCTATCCCTGGCCGCAGCGCCCGGCCGGGCTGGTCGAGGAAGGCTTCGCCGAACTCGCCCGCCGCTGGAAGCCGATCCTCGATGCGTTCGACGAGAACGGTGTCGATGTCTGCTACGAGCTGCATCCCGGCGAGGATCTGCACGACGGCGTGACTTTCGAACGCTTTCTCGAAGCTGTCGGCAATCACGCGCGCGCGAATATTCTCTACGATCCCAGCCATTTCGTGTTGCAGCAGCTCGACTATCTGGCCTTCATCGACATCTACCACGAGCGCATCCGCGCCTTTCACGTCAAGGACGCCGAGTTCCGCCCCAACGGGCGCAGCGGTGTCTATGGCGGCTATCAGGGCTGGGTCGAGCGGCCCGGCCGCTTCCGCTCGCTGGGCGACGGGCAGGTCGATTTCACCGCCATCTTCTCGAAGCTGACGCAGTACGGCTATGCCGGCTGGGCCGTGCTCGAATGGGAATGCGCGCTCAAGCACCCCGAGCAGGGCGCGGCCGAAGGTGCGCCTTTCATCGCCCGCCACATGATCCGCCGGGCCGACAAGGCCTTCGACGATTTTGCCGGGATCGCAACGGACCGCGCGTTCCTGCGCGACGTGCTCGGGCTGAACCGCGGTTGAGACTGCAAGGGGGAATAGAG
>NZ_BMHK01000047.1 GCF_014640675.1 Novosphingobium endophyticum
AGCCTTGCCAGCGGCAATTAAAATCGGCACTCAATGACGCGCCGCGACAATCACATTCTCATCCTGATTGACGCGCAAACCTCATCCAGTTTGTCGCGCTACAGGCAATATTTTAGGTGTGCCTCCCGGTACCGTTGCCTGTTCCTTGCTCTCCAGTCCATTGGCTGACGGTGTCACGGTTGATCCCGCTTCCTGCACGCGCCGGGGACGCGCGAAGTTCAGCGCTGGTAACTATGTCGCCACACTCGACTGGAAACCGGCACCTGGCCTGCTGTTCTATGGCGCGCTGCGTCACGGCTACAAGTCTGGTGGCTTCAACTCGACTTCCGACTTTTCCGGCAGCCAGTTCATTTTTACGCCTGAAAAGCTGGACGACATTGAGCTTGGCTTGAAAGTGCAGCAGAGGCTTGGGAATGTTGACGTGCGCTTCAATGCATCCGGCTTTCATGATTGGTATGACGGACTGCAACTGACAAGCGTTCTGATCGATCCTGTTGCAGGACCCCAGTCGCTCACCCAAACGGTTGGCAAGGCACGATTGTGGGGTGGCGAAGCAGAGCTCATTGTCTCGCCAGTGCACAACCTGTCTTTGGGCGCAACCTTTAATTACTTCGATGGCAAGTTCACGCGCGGGACCGTAATTGATAGCAATACTGTGGCGCGCGACGTTGCCGGTGCAAGTTACAACTCCCAGCCAAAATTCACCTATACGCTAACAGGATCCTACGGGATTGAAGTAGGCAACAGCAAGATTACACCATCGATATTTTATTCGTGGCGCAAAGGCTATTTTATTAATTTCGAGGAAGAGCCCCAAACGTTCATCCCGTCCTACGGCCTGTTGAACGGCCGTATCGAATATACCAATGTTGCAGATACCCAGATTGATGTCGCGGTGTACGCGAGAAATATCACCAACAAGACGTATTCTCTGAATAGCACTAATGGCTCAGCCTTTGGCTATGTTACTCGATTTTTCGGTGAGCCAAGAATGTATGGTATCGAGGCAAGTTATCGGTTCTGAAGCTGCCTGACACCTTTGGGCACGTTGCTCATTCATGGCGCCCGATCTGCGTCGCCACTGCACGCTCTGTAAAAAAATGGGCCGCGCCTCGCGGCGCGGCCCTGTCGGTGTATGCTGGTAGAGGTTGCTTACTTCGGCGGCATGCGGATCGCGCCGTCCAGGCGGATGCACTGGCCGTTCAGGTAGGTGTTGCGCGAAAGCTCCATAACCAGCGAGGCGAATTCCTCCGGATTGCCGAGACGCTTCGGGAAAGGCACTGCCTTGCCCAGGCCATCGAAAACCTCGGGTGCCATTTCCTTGACGCGCAGCATGGGCGGGGTGGCGAAGGTGCCGGGCAGGATCGCGTTGACGCGGATGCCGAGGTCCATGAGATCCCGCGCCATCGGCAGCACCATGGCGTTCACCGCGCCCTTGCCGCCACCATAGGCCACCTGGCCGACCTGGCCGTCCTGCGAGGCGGCCGAGGATGTGAAGATGATGCTGCCGCGCTCGCCGTCGTCGTTGAGGGGTTCGGCATTGGCCATGCCCAGGGCCGCGATCGAGGCGATCCGGTAGCTCGCGGTGAAGATTCCTTCAGCCGACCTGGCGATCTGCTCGGTGGGCGTGCGCTTGTAGGCGCCGGTCTTCTTGTCGAACGAGACGGTCTTACCGCCGCCGGCCACAACGGCGCAGTGGACGACGACGCGTTCCTGACCGTGCGCTTCGCGCGCCTTGGCGAAGCCGGCTTCGACGCTCTCCTCGTCGAGGATGTTGACGTTGCAGAACACGCCGCCGATTTCCTCGGCGAAGGCTTCGCCCGCTTCCTCGCTGATGTCGAAGATGGCGACCTTGACGCCGGCATCCGCCAGGGCCTTGGCGCTGGCACGGCCGAGGCCGGAGGCGCCTCCGGTGACGATAGCGGCGATGGTGTTGTCGATTTTCATTGGCGAAATCTCCCGCGTGTGGCGAATCGAGTTGGCGGCCTCGCTAGCCGAAATCGCCGCGCATTTGTGGCGGGGCTTCGCTTGCAGGCCGCAAGTATCGCCCCTGCGGATGGTTGGTCAATGCGGGCACGCCGGATCGTATCCGGGGATCAGGCATTGAGCCCGCCGTTCACGCTGATCACCTGACCGGTAACCTTGCGGGCCGCGTCGCCGCACAGGAACAGCGCCAGCGGCGCGATGTCCTCGGCGCCGGGCAGGCCGAGGCCGGCGCGGTTGGCGGCCCGGGCCATGCGCTCGGAACCCATGCGCCGGGCGCTGTCGCTGCCCTGGACGAAGCTGGGCGATATGGCGTGGACGCGGATGCCGTCACGGGCGGCCTCGACCGCGAGGTTGCGGACGAAACCGATGGTGGCCGCGCGCGCCGCGCCGATCAGCGTCTGGCGGCGCGCGGCGAAGATTCCCGCATCCGAGACGAAAGCGATCAGCGTGCCGCCTTCCTGCGCGAGGAAGCCGTAGGCCGCGTGGGCAAGCCGCTCGAACCAGCCCACGGAAACGTCCAGAAAGTCCGTGAAAGCCTCGGGCGACGTGTCCGGAAACAGCCCGGTTATCCCGAGCGGGCCGGTCGCCGTGCAATCGATCACGGCGTCGATCCGCCCATAATGCTCCGCGACCTCGGCGATCAGCGTTTCGGCCGCATCGTCTTCCCAGATATCGGTGATGAAACCCTCGATCACGCCTTCGTCCGAAAGCCCGGCAACGAGGGCGTGGACCTTGTCCTCGCTGCGGCCGTGGACGGCGACTTTCCAGCCTTGATCGAGCGCAAGGTGCGCGATCGCACTGCCGATGGAGCCGCTTCCCCCGGCGATCAGCAAAACCTTCGGGTCAGTCACTTTCATACGCGGCGCGCATTTCGTCCGCGGCGAGGTCGGAGAACTTGGTGATGCGCGCCTCGAAACGCAGGCGCACCTTGCCGGTGGCGCCGTGGCGCTGCTTGGCGATGATCAGTTCGGAAAGTCCGGTGACTTCCTCCATCTTCTGGCGCCAGAGTTCCCACTTTTCGCGCACGTCCGGGGAATCCGTATCGCTGGGGAACTTCGGTTCGGTCGCCTTCACATAATAGTCCTCGCGATAGACGAACCAGACCATGTCGGCGTCCTGCTCGATGGAGCCTGATTCGCGCAAGTCCGAGAGCATGGGCCGCTTGTCGTCGCGTTGCTCGACCGCGCGCGAGAGCTGCGACAGGGCGATCACGGGGACGTGCAGTTCCTTGGCCAGCGTTTTCAGGCCGCGGGAGATTTCCGAAATCTCGTTGACCCGGTTGTCGTTAGCGCGGCCCGAACCCTGGAGAAGTTGCAGATAGTCGATAACGACCAGGCCGATGTCATAGCGGCGCTTCAGGCGCCGCGCGCGGGTGCGCAGCGCGGCGATCGAGAGGCCCGGCGTATCGTCGATGTAAAGCGGCAGTTCGGCCAGCCGCTGGCTGGCGAAGGACAATTGCTGGAAATCCTCGCGGCTGATCTTGCCCATGCGCAGGGCTTCGGAACTGATGTTCGACTGCTCGGCCAGGATACGTGTCGCCAGCTGGTCCGCGCTCATTTCCAGGCTGAAGAATGCGACGGGCGCGCCAACCGACTTGGCCGGATCGATACCGTCGCGCTCGGTGTCGTCGACAAAGCGCTGGGCCGTGTTGAAGGCGATGTTTGTGACAAGCGAGGTCTTGCCCATGCCGGGCCGTCCGGCAAGGATGATGAGGTCGGAATCGTGGAGGCCGCCGATCCGCTCGTTGACCGAGGTGAGGCCGGTGGTCTTGCCCGAGATATGGCCGCCCGAGTTGAACGCCTTTTCGATGGACTGGATGGCGGTGCGGGTGGCGACGCCGAAGCTCTGCGCCTCGTTGCTGGCGGCGGCGCCTTCGGCCACCTTGTAGAGTGCGGCTTCCGCCCGCTCGACCTGCTCCATCGGCTCGACCGACTCGGACGTGTCCATGGCCCCTTCGACCAGGCCGCGCCCGACCGAGATCAGCTCGCGCAGCAGGGCCAGGTCATAGATCTGCTCGGCCAACTCGCGCGGGGCGAGAAGGCCCTGGCCATCGGCGGTAAGGCGCGCGAGGTAGGACACGCCGCCCAGCGCCTTCAGCTGCTCGTCCGCTTCGAAATAGGGCCGCAGCGTCACCGGCGTGACCACGGCCTTGCGGTCCAGCAGATGAAGAATCCGCTCGTAGATTCGGGCATGGACCGGCTCGAAGAAGTGTTGAGGCCCGAGTTGGGTCTGCAGTTCCTCGATAACGCGGTTGTCGATCAGCACGGCGCCAAGGAACGCTGCTTCCGCCTCGACGTTCGAGGGCAATGCACGGCCCTCGGCGGAAGCGGGAGATTCGGTGACGCGAAGAAGAATCTGATCCTGGGGCATAAGGCGGCGGACCATGCTCCCGTCCGCGGCTGCCAGCAAGCGGGGATTGACCCCTTTTTCATCCACAGCTTGTGGACGGACGCTCTCGGGCTTGCCGGCCCATGCTGCAAGCGCGTAAAGGGCCATTGCATCATGGCGGACCCGCGCATCACGCATATCGAACTGGACGACGCGACCATTCTGTGGCGCAACGCCGATATCGAGCAGGAACGGCGCATAGCCATCTTCGACCTGATCGAGGACAACGTCTTCAAGCCGGCGCGCAGCTTTGCCAACGGTCAGGCGGGGCCATACCATTTGCGCCTTTCGGTGCGCGATGGGCGGCTGCTCATGGAAGTATTCGATGAAGCGGGCGAACCGCTCGAGGCGATAGTGCTGGGGCTTGCCCGTTTCCGCCGTCCGATCCGCGAATATTTCGCGATTTGCGAGAGCTATTACCAGGCGATTCGCAAGGCGACCCCGCAGGAGATCGAGACCATCGACATGGCCCGGCGCGGTGTCCACAACAATGCGGCGGAACTCCTGCTCGAACGGCTGGAAGGCAAGGTGGAGACCGACTTTCCCACCGCGCGGCGTCTTTTCACCCTGATCTGCGTCCTGCATATTCGCGGGTGAGGGGGCAGGCATGGCAAGGAAACGGAACGCCGGCAGGGCGCGTGGGCGCGGAGCCGGAACGAAGCTGCGCATACTGGGCGCGCTGCTTCTTGTTGCAATGATCGCAGGTGCATGGGGCTGGTGGCACTTGCGCCACTGGCTGCCCGATCGCGCGACATATCCCATGCAGGGCGTGGAGATCGGCGTCGACGATGGGCTTGTGAACTGGAAGTCGATCAAGGCGATCGGCGCCGACTTCGTCTATATCGACGCCAGCGTCAGTGCTTTCGCGCGCGACCCGCGGTTCGTGACGAACTTCGAGGCGGCGAGGGCCGAGGAGATGCAGGTCGGCGCGGTACACCGCTACGATCCTTGCCAGCCGGCGGAGAAGCAGGCGGCCAACTTCGTTACGACCGTGCCGCGCGATCCGGACCTGCTGCCCCCGGCGGTGGACCTCGACATGCTCGCAGATGATTGCCCCTTGCGTGTTTCCGACGCAAAGGTCGAAAGCGAACTGATGACATTCCTCAACCAGGTAGAGACGCATACCGGCAAACCGGTGATGCTGAAGGTCTCGCGGCAGTTCGAATCGCGCTATGGTGTCGCCGGCAAGCTCGACCGCAACCTATGGCTGGAGCGCGACCGCTTTCTGCCCGGTTACGGCGGACGGCCGTGGACGATGTGGACCGCCAACTCCTCGTTCGCGAACGAGATCGCGGCGAACGGGCTGCGATGGGTTGTCGTCCACCCATGACCCTGGAGAAGCGAGATGCCCTGATCGCAGCCGCCCGGGACGCGGCGAGGGGTGCCTATGCGCCCTATTCGAACTTTCACGTAGGCGCGGCGCTGTTGTTGACGGACGGGTCGGTGGTGACCGGTGCCAATGTCGAGAACGCGAGTTATGGCCTTTCGCTATGCGCGGAGACGGTGGCGGCGGCGAAGGTTCTCTCGGCGGCGCGGCGCAGCGGGCTCGAAGCCGTCGCCGTGGTTGGCGGAGCGCCGGGCGCGCCGGGTGAGGGCGCGGCGGTGACGCCCTGCGGGCGCTGCCGTCAGGTCCTCAACGAACTGGCACAGCTTGGCGGTACCGATCCGGTGGTCTGGTGCGAGGGGGCGCAAGGCGTGCTGGAACTGCGTCTATCGGAACTGCTGCCCCATGCCTTCGGGCCGGCGAGTCTCGGGTAGCGCGCGGGAGACGGAGGCGTTGGCCCGGTGCCGTGCCGATTCGCGCATGCGAGCTACGCGGCCCTCTCGCGTTCCACCAGCCACTCCAGCAGCGCGCCCAGGCAATCCCGGCCCAGCTGTTTCGATCGCTCGGGGCTCCACTCCTGACGTGGGGCGGGCGCGGGGTTGTGGTCCTTGAACGGCATCTCCAGCGTCATCGCCACGCAGCCAAAACGCTCGGCGACCTGGTTGGTCGACATCGTCAGGTTGCCCTTGCCAGGCTGCGCGACCGGATAGCCGAGTCTGGTCTGGAAATCGGGGGTGCGCCGCTCGAGCAATTCGGCAAAGCGGTTGTAGCCATCGCGTTGCTCCGGCTTGAGCGAGGGTATGCCCTCGAAGCCGGCGAGGAACACCGCCGGGATGGCCTCGTCGCCGTGAACGTCCATCGCAAAGTCCACGCCGCTCGCATCCATGGCGCTGCGCAGCCCCAGAACCTCGGGTGAGCGTTCGGCGGTGGGATTGTGCCATTCGCGGTTGAGGTTCACGCCGATGGCGTTGGTGCGCAGGTGGCCCCGGCGAGAGCCATCGGGGTTGGCGTTGGGCACGATATGGAAGCGGCAGCGCCGTCGCAGTTCGCGTGCCACGGAGCTTGCCGGGGCGTTCAGCAGCTCAAGCGCGCCTTCCATCCACCATTCGGCCATTGTCTCGCCCGGATGCTGGCGGGCATAGAGCCAGACCTGCACTGGCCCCACGCCCATCTCCAGGCAGTCGATCGGCTGGCCGTCGAGCGTGGTGCCGAGACATCGGTACTCGGCGCTGCCCGCACTGGCCGCGCGCGCGATCAGGTCGTGGTGTCGCTCCATGGAATAGGGCGCGAAATAGGCGAGCCAGGCAAGGTCGCCGGAGGGACGGTAGGTCACGGTCAGCGTACCGCCTTCCCGGCTCTCGTCCCACTGGCTCGCGGCGCGGCCCCAGAAATGTCGGTCTTCGGATACCGCTGCGTTGTAACGGGACCAGCCCAGCGGATAGGCGGACTGGTTGAGACCGGTGATCCGCAACGTCAGTTCGCGCCCTCCGGCGCCGCTGACGCGGAAGTGGAACCACTGAAAGAAATCCGAATCCCGGTCGCGCCGGATGGCAAGGCGCGCCTCTGTGCCGTCGATGGAGAGAACTTCGATGTTTCCGGAATCGAATGCGGCGCTGATCTGGATGTCGCTCATTTCACGAGAATAGTTTCGCCTGACTGCCCCGGAAAGTCCTTGAACAGCGCCTCGGCCATTTTCGCCGCGCCGAGCGGGGTCTGGGCGAGGGGGGAGTCGGCGCGCACAGCGAAACTCGCGCGGCCTTCCCAGATCGTGCGGCCGCTGTCGCGTTCGCGGATCATGACGTGCATCCGCGTCTCGACCTGCTCGGGCGGCGGACCGGAAAGGTTGATGCCGAGGCCTACGCCGAGACCCGATCCGTAGCTGCCGGTACTGCCGCCGACACCGACCGAGACGGGGCTGCCGTCGCGTCCGGGGCGATACCGGTGGCGCTCGATCGAAAGCGTCGCGACCTGCTGGCCCGGCGCGCCGGCTTGGGCCGCGTCGGAATAGCCGAGGCGCGTCAGCTCGCGCATGACGGCGCCCGCGTAAGTGCGAAACTCGATGCCGCCCTCCTGGCCCGGCGCCGGTTCGACGCTGATCGTGCCCTGGCGCAGCGGGATCGCGTCCGGGGCATGGAAGCGCGTAACTTCGACAGGACCGACAGGTGCCACACAGCCGGCAAGTGCGGTTGCGATGGCTAAGGTTGCAGCGCCTCCGACGGTTTGCAGGAACTTGCGCATTTTATCCTCTCCGGTAGCGGTGCAACCCGGTGTGCAGCGGCGGGAGGGGGGATGCAAGCGGCTCGTGACTCTCCTGCACGAGATCGGCCTGCGGCGCTTGACTTTACGGGCGCTGCCGCCTAACGGCCCGACTTCAATTTTCCGGCGCGGTCGGTAACCGCCCGACAGACGCAGACGAGACAAACGATGAAGATTCGCAACAGCCTGAAGTCGCTCAAGGACCGTCACCGGGACAACCGCGTGATCCGCCGTCGCGGCCGTACTTACGTCATCAACAAGACCAATCGCCGCTTCAAGGCTCGCCAGGGCTGATTCGTTTCGTCCATCCCCGCCAATGACCGGCGGGGATCAACGGCGGACGGGCCATTCTCGTTGAAGACATGATGGCCCCCGCCATTCGCGGGGGTCTTGTCATGTCTGCCGATGACGAAACCGGAGGCATCAAAGCCGTTGTGTTCGACGTGGGCCGCGTGCTCATCCAGTGGGACCTGCGCGCCCTCTATGCCAAGCTGATCGACGATGCCGGGCATCTCGACTGGTTCTGCTCCACCGTCGTCACCGAGGAGTGGCATTTCCAGCACGATGCCGGGCGCGCCCTCGCGGACATGGTCGCCGAGCGCAAGGCCGAGTTTCCCGGCCACGACGAACTGATTGACGCTTACGCCGTGCGCTTTCTCGAAACCATTCCCGGCGCGGTTCCGGGCACTTATGAGATCGTGCGCGAACTCAATGATCGCGATCTTCCGCTCTTCGCGATCACCAATTTCGGCAGCGAGCTCTGGCGCGAGTTCCGCGCGGGCGAGCCGTTGCTCGACCTGTTCGGCGACATTGTCGTTTCCGGGGACGAGAAGCTGGTCAAGCCTGACGCGCGCATCTTCGAACTAGCCGCGCGTCGCTTCGGTTATCCGCCGCAAGCGATGCTGTTCATCGATGACAACGCCGCCAATGTTGCGGCGGCCGCCGCACTGGGGTGGCATGTCCACCATTTTGCAGACGCCGCCCGGCTGCGCGCGGATCTGGAGGCCCGGGGACTGCTCTGACAGGTCGCGGTCGGTGAAAGCCGCTGGGACATGTCGTTCAGGCCCTGCGCGCGTTTGCGATATAGCGGCTGACATTGTCCGCCAGCACGTCGAGCGGCACGTTGCCGCCATCGACCACCGCCTGGTCGAAGTCCCTCAGGTCATAGGCCGTTCCCAGCACCGCCTGCGCGCGGTCGCGTTGGCGGTTGATCTCGTTGTGACCCATCTTGTAGCCGCAGGCCTGCCCCGGCCATGAACAATAGCGGTCCACCTCATTGACCACTTCCTCGCGCTTGTTCCCGTTTTTCTCCATGAAGAAGCGGATCGCCTGTTCGCGGGTCCAGCCCTTGGTGTGGAGGCCCGTGTCCACCACCATGCGGCAGGCGCGGAAAGCGATTGACTGCAGATAGCCGAGGCGGCCGACCGGATCATCGTCGTAAGCGCCCAGTTCATCGGCGAGTTGTTCGCCGTAAAGCGCCCAACCTTCCGAATAGGCATTGAAGGCCAGGATCGAACGGATCAGCGGCAGGCGATTGGCGTATTCGCCCTGCCAGACGTGGCCCGGGATCGCCTCGTGATGGACGAGCGTGGGCAGGTCGTACTTGCGGTGCAGGTCGGTGCTGCGCAGATTGATCCACATCTTGCCGGGGACGGTCCCGTCCTTCGAGCCTGCTCCGCCATAGGCCGTGGGCGCGCCCGGTTCCTCGGCGGGCGGAAGCCGGCGCACTTCGACATTGCCGGGCACGAGTTCGCGGAAGGCGCGCGGCATCTGCGCGCGGATCCAGTCGATGCGTTTCCGGATGAAGGCAAGGATTTCCGCCCGGCCCGGATCGCCCTCGGCGAACATGAAGCGTCTGTCCTTGCCCAGCGCCGTCATGCGCGCGCCGACAGTACCCCGGGTATAACCGAGCGAGCGCAGGATCGGGTCCATCCGCGCGTGGAGCGCCGCGAGCTGATCGAGGCCGCGCGTATGGACTTCCTCGGGCGGAACATGCGTCGTGGTGCTGGTGCGCAAAGCCCAGGCATAGAATTCGCTGCCGCCGGGACGTTCGCGCAAGCCGGGGTCGCTTGTGGCGAGGGCGCGCTGGCGCTTGAGTTCGGTGAGCTGGCGTTCGAGGGCGGGAACCGTCTGCCCGGCGACGATGCTTTTCGCGTCGGTCTGCCAGTTGCCGGGAAACGACCCGGTGCGGTCCACCAGCGAACGCACGAGACCGCCACCGCCGTCGCGCGCATCGGCGATGGTGCCGGTCATCTGCGTGATCGCGCGGTCGAGCAGGAAGTCGGGCGGGATCAGGCCCATTGCGGCGGCGCTGCGCATCCGTTCGAGTTCGCCATCGAGCTGATCGTCCATCTGGCCGAGCCGGGAGAGATAGGCGTCCGCGTCTTCGCGCGTCCTGATCGGGTGATCGGCGTCGAGAAAGCGCGGCGTGTCGAGATAGGCGCCGACATTCTGGATCACGACATAAGGCGCATTGCGCCAGCCGCCGACCGCGACGTCCCCGTAAGGCTGGGCGAAACCGTCGAGCGCGGTCCGGTATGCGCTTCGGACGACCGCGAGGCTGGTTTGGGTGGATGCGTCCAGGCTGGCCGCGTCGACCCGTTCGATCCGGGCGAGATCCTCGCGAAGGGTCTGCGCGAGCTGGGTCCTGCCTTCGGCTGAACGGTCTTCGAGACGGTAACGCAAGCCGGCGTGCTCGCCGACGTCGACGCCGAGCCCGGTCGCGCTTTCGGGGACGTGTCGCAGCAGGCGCCAGGCGATCTGGTCGAGAAGGGTGGCGGCGCCGGGCGCAGCGGCTTGCGTGGAGACCGGCGGGCTGGTGAGCGTACGGGCGCAGCCGGGCAGCGCGAGGCTTGCTGTGCCAACGGCCAGCACCCGCAGTGCCGAACGACGCGACAAACGACTGGAATGTGGGGGTGTATCGAGCATGGCCGGAAATTGGCGGCGCTGGGCGAACAAGTCAAACCGGCTCGCCTCACGCGCGCCGCTGCGCTAGCAATGGGAAATGGACATCGCGATTTCCCTTCTCGTACTGACTGCCATCGCCCTCGTGCTGGGGGCCGTCGCCCTGTTCCGGCGTGGTGGCTATCGCAAGCAGGCGGTGCTGATGCTCGTGCTGGCGGCGGTCATGGCGGTGAACGTGGTGATCTGGACCGTGCCGACGCAGGAAGGGAAATCCCTGGTCACGGAAACGGAAAAGGCGCCGGAGTGATCCGACACCTTTTCAAATCTTCCCGTTCAGGGTGATGCGGAGAGCTGGCGTTCGCCTGCGCGAATACCAGTCAGCGGCGTCACTTGATCGGACAATCCGGCGCAAGGCGCATGTCGAGATAATTGTCGACCGCGCGCATCAGCTCGTCGGTCTCATTCTCGAAAAAGTGGTTCGCGCGCGGGATCTCGTCGTGATGGATGGTGATGTGCTTCTGCGTGCGCAGCTTGTCGACCAGCTTTTGGACGGCGCTCGGCGTTACCACCGTGTCGGCCGTGCCCTGGATAATAATGCCGGAGGCCGGGCAGGGCGCCAGGAAGCTGAAGTCGTACATGTTCGCCGGCGGCGCGACCGAGATGAAGCCGCGAATCTCCGGTCGGCGCATCAGAAGCTGCATGCCGATCAGCGCGCCGAAGCTGGTTCCAGCGATCCATGTGGTAGAGGCCTCCGCATGGATCGACTGCACCCAGTCGAGCGCGGCGGCGGCGTCCGAAAGCTCACCGATGCCGTTGTCGAAGCTGCCCTGGCTGCGGCCGACGCCACGGAAATTGAAGCGCAGCGTGGCGAACCCGCGGTTGACGAATGTCTTGTAGAGGTGCTGGGTGATCCGGTCGTTCATCGTTCCGCCCGCCTGCGGATGTGGGTGGAGGATCATGGCTACCGGTGCGCGGGGGCGTGGAGCGGGCTGGAACCGGCCTTCAAGGCGGCCTTCAGGACCGGGAAAGATGACTGCGGGCATTTGTATTTACGACCTGACCTGTTGAAACTCCCGCAAAGGGCTGCGATCTGCGCTCGCCTGCCGTTAGCGGGAGTGGAAAAGACACGGATCGCTATATAGAAGCCTTTGCCCTGAAAACAACTTTGCAAGCGATGCCGGCTGAACCTCTCTATCTCGACCACGCGGCGACCACGCCGCTCCTGCCCGCCGCGCGCGACGCCTGGCTGGAAGGCGCGGCGATGTGGGCCAATCCCTCGAGCCCGCATCGGCAGGGGCGCGCGGCGCGCGCAGCGCTGGAGGATGCGCGCGCACGGGTGAAGCAGGCGCTGGGCTGGGAAGGCGAGGTCATCTTCACTTCGGGCGCGAGCGAGGCGTTGGCGCTGGCGATTTCTCGCAGCAAGGCGCCTTTGCGCGCGGTTTCGGCGGTGGAGCATGATTCGGTGCTTCGGCTCGCGGGTGAAGCAGCCCGTCTGGGGGTGGACGACTGCGGGCGAATCGACGCGGCGGAGGCCGCCGAGGAAGGGCTCGTCGCCGTCCAGCAGGTCAACAGCGAGACGGGTGTCGTGCAGACGCTGGAGGACATTGCCGAAACGGTGCGCCGCGCCGGCGGCGTGCTTCTGGCCGATTGCGCGCAAGGGGCGGGCAAGAGACCCTTGCCCGACGCTGACCTGATCGCGCTTTCCGCGCACAAGTTCGGCGGACCCATCGGCGTCGGCGCATTGCTGGTGCGCCACTGGAACCTGCTTCAGCCCAGCGGCGGTCAGGAGCGCGGTTATCGTCCGGGCACGGAAAACCTGCCGGGCGTGCTCGCCATGGCGGCGGCGCTCGAGGCCGGTTCCGGCTGGATAGAGGAAGCGGCGCGTCTGCGCGGGCTTTTGGAAGGAGCGATCGTCGAGGCCGGCGGAGAAGTCGTTGCGGCAGGCGCGATGCGCTCGGTGACGATCGGCAGCTATCGCATGCCTGGGAAGTCCGCCGCCGCGCAGCTCATCCGCTTCGATGCGATGGGCATTGCGGTCTCGGCGGGCAGCGCCTGCTCCTCGGGCTCGCTCAGGACGAGCCATGTGCTGGAGGCCATGGACTATCCGCATCCCTCCGAAGTCATCCGCGTCTCGATCGGCCGCGAGACAAGCGAGGCGGACGTCGAGAGGTTCGTTGCCGCGTGGAAGCAGATCGCCGGCCTGGGGGTGGCGGCATGATCTACCTCGATTATCAGGCGACAACGCCGCTTGCGCCCGAGGCGCGCGAGGCAATGCTGCCATGGCTGGGCGGACCCGGAACCATGGGTTTCGCCAATCCGCATAGCCCCCACCGGCCGGGACGCGCCGCTGCCGCTGCGGTGGAAGCGGCGCGCGAACAGGTCGCCTCGATCCTGCCGCCGGGGGGAAAGGTGGTCTTCACCTCAGGCGCGACCGAGGCGCTGAATCTGGCGCTTGCCGGATCGCGCGCGCGGCGGCTTGCGGTGTCGGCCATCGAACATGCCGCCGTGCTCGATACGGCTTCCGTTCTCGACCCGGGCCTGACCGTGCTTCCCGTCGACGGGGAAGGGCTGGTCGATCCCTCGGTGCCTCTGGGGGAGGAGGCAGGTCTGGTCGCGGTGATGCAGGTCAATAACGAAATCGGCACGATCCAGCCTGTCGAGGAACTGGCCGAGGCGGCCCATGCCGCCGGCGCGCTGTTCCTGTGCGATGCGGTGCAGGGCGTCGGCAAGATGGCTCCGCCCGCGAATGCCGACCTGATCGCGGTCTCCGCGCACAAGCTCTATGGCCCGAAAGGCATCGGCGCGCTGTGGGTGCGCGACGGCATCGAGCTGGCGCCGGTGATCCACGGCGGCGGGCAGGAGCAGGGACTGCGCTCGGGCACGCTGAGCCCGGCGCTCTGCGCGGGATTCGGAGCCGCCGCCGCATTGTCCAAAGCGCGCATGAAAGAGGATGCCGCGCATATCGAGGCGCTATGGTTGCGCGCGCGAGAGATCCTGGGGCGTTGGACGCTCAACGGTTCGGCGCACCAGCGCTGGCACGGCAATCTCAATTTGCGCCTCCCTGGCCTCGACGTCGCCCGCCTGATGTCCGATTTGCGCAACGTGGCATTCTCGGCCGGGTCGGCATGCGCCAGCGGATCCGGACGGACGAGCCACGTGCTCAGTGCCCTGGGGCTTGGCGAAAAGGACGCCAAAGCCTCTATCCGTCTCGGATTCGGGAGGTATACTGCGGGCCGGGAAATCGAGGATGCCTGCGCGCAAATAGATGCCGCTGCAGCGGCGCAGGGAGTCTGAATTGCTGACAATCCGATTTTTGACGGCCGAGGGAAACAAGGTCGCGGTGGAGGCCGAGGCGGGTGCGTGCCTGCTCGATGTGGCCCAGGCGGCCGGGATGCCGCTGGAGGGAACCTGCGAGGGACAGATGGCCTGCTCGACCTGTCACGTGATCGTTGCGCCCGAGTGGTTCGAGAAGCTCGCTCCCGCCTCCAGCGATGAAGAGGACATGCTTGATCTGGCTGCCGGGGTGACGCGTACCAGCCGCCTGTCGTGCCAGATCGAACTGACCGAGGCGCTCGACGGGATCGAGCTGCGCATCCCCGGAATCTCGCACGACATGCAGATCGGCTGACCCGCGCGGGACCTCGTCAGGCCTGCACCGTTTCGTTAACCGCCGTGATGACCGCTTTCGAAAAGGCGGGAATATCGTCCGGCTTGCGGCTGGTGATGAGATTGCCGTCGACCACGACTTCCTTGTCCACCACCTTGGCCCCTGCATTGCGCAGGTCGGTGCGGATCGAGGGCCAGCTTGTGACGGTGCGGCCGGCAAGCACGTCTGCCTCCGCCAGCAGCCAGGGGCCGTGGCAGATCGCCGCTACTGTCTTGCCGGCGGTAAAGAAGGTGTGCACCAGTTCCACCGCCGTCCGGTTCATCCGCAGCTTGTCCGGGTTGATCTGTCCTCCCGGCACGAGGATCGCGTCGTAGTCGTTCGCACGCACATCTTCGATGTCCTTGTCGACCTTCACGTTGTCGCCCCAGTCGGTGTGGTTCCAGCCTTTGATCTCGCCGCTTTGGGGGCTGGCAACCGTCGTTCCGATCCCCGCCGCTTCGAGGGCTTCGCGCGGCTTGAGCAGCTCCGATTGCTCGAAGCCGTCGCTGGCGATGATGAGGACTTGCTTGGCCATTTCGTGATCTCCTTGGAATTGAGTCTTCGAAAGACCAATGAACGGCGCAAAACTCGGGTTCCGCCAGTTCCTCTCCGGCCGTCGCGTTGCTAGTGCGGTTGGGCCATGGTGACCACGACCGAAGACGAATCCGATCCCTTTGACGCCATCGTCGATGCGCCGTTCGATGCCGCTCTGTCCGAGCGTTACCTTGTCTATGCCCTGTCCACGATTACGGCGCGGTCGCTGCCGGACCTCAGGGACGGGCTGAAACCGGTACACCGGCGCCTGCTCTGGGCGATGCGGCAGCTGAAGCTCGATCCGGCGAGTGCCTACAAGAAGTCGGCCCGCGTCGTTGGCGACGTGATCGGCAAATATCACCCGCATGGCGACGCTTCGGTCTACGATGCCATGGTGCGCCTCGCGCAGAGTTTCTCGCTGCGTTACCCGCTGGTCGAGGGGCAGGGAAACTTCGGCAATATCGATGGCGATAACGCGGCGGCCTATCGCTACACCGAAGCGCGCCTGACGCGGACCGCGATCCAGCTCATGTCCGGGCTGGACGAGGGCACGGTCGATTTCGTACCCACCTACAACGGCGAGGAAAGCGAACCGGAGATCTTCCCCGGCCTGTTCCCCAACCTGCTTGCCAATGGCTCGACCGGCATCGCGGTCGGCATGGCGACTTCGATCCCGAGCCATAACGTCGCCGAGATCATCGACGCGACGTTGATGCTGATCGACAATCCCCACGCCGAGCACGCCCAATTGATGGAAGTGTTCAAGGGGCCGGACTTCGCCACCGGCGGCCTGGTCGTCGACAGCCCAGACGCGATCTCGCAGGCTTACGAGACCGGCAAGGGCGCTTTCCGCATGCGCGGCCGCTTTTCGACCGGACGGGACGAGGCGGGCAACTGGGAAGAGACGGGGATCGAAAAGCTGGGCGGCGGCCAGTGGCAGCTCGTCATCAGCGAAATCCCTTACATGCTCGCCAAGGGCAAGCTGATCGAGCAGGTCGCCCAGCTTATCGCCGACCGCAAGCTGCCGATCCTGGAGGACATTCGCGACGAGAGCGACGAGCAGGTCCGCATCGTCTTCGTGCCCAAGAGCCGCAATGTCGATCCCGAACTGCTGAAAGAGAGCCTTTACCGGCTGACGGACCTCGAATCGAAGTTCAGCCTCAATCTCAACGTCCTGGATTCCCACAGGACGCCGGGGGTCATGGGGCTGAAGCTGTTGCTGCAGGAATGGACCTACAGCCAGATCGATATCCTGCTGCGCCGCACCCGCCACCGGCTCGACAAGATCGCCTCGCGGCTGGAACTGGTCGAAGGCTATATCATTGCCTACCTCAACCTCGACCGGATCATCGAGATCATCCGCACCGAGGATGAGCCCAAGCCGGTGATGATGGCCGAATTCAACCTCACCGACCGGCAGGCCGAAGCGATCCTCAACATGCGTCTGCGCAGCTTGCGCAAGCTTGAGGAAATGGAGCTGCGGCACGAGCGGGAGGATCTGCTTCGGGAGCAGGACGAGCTGCAAAAGCTGCTCGACAGTCCCGCCCGGCAGCGTACCCGCCTCAAGCGCGATCTCACCGCGCTGCGCAAGGACTATGCCGAGGATACGGTGCTCGGCCGCCGTCGCACCACGATCGCGCAGGCAAGGCCGACGGTCGAGTTCAGCATGGACGCGATGATCGAGAAGGAGCCGGTGACGGTGATCCTCTCGCAGCGCGGCTGGATTCGCGGGGCCAAGGGGCACGTACCGCTGGATGGCGACTTCAAGTTCAAGGAAGGCGACGGCCCGGCTTTCGCATTCCACGCGCAGACGACCGACAAGATCCTGATCGCGGTGGACAGCGGGCGCTTCTACACCCTGGGCGCCGACAAGCTGCCCGGTGCGCGCGGCTTCGGTGAGCCGATCAGGACGATGGTTGACATAGACGCTGATGCGCAGATCGTCGCGGCCATGGCTTACAGGCCCAAGGCGCAACTGCTGCTGGCCTCGAATGTCGGGCGGGGCTTTGCCGCAGAGGCCGATGAACTGCTCGCGGAAACCCGCAAGGGCCGCGCGGTGATGAGCACCAAGCCGGGTGTACGCCTCGCCGTCGTGCGCGAGATCCCGCCCGAGCACGACCACGTCGCGGTCGTCGGCGACAACCGCAAGCTGGTGATCTTCAGCCTCGAGGAGCTGCCCGTGCTCGCCAAGGGGCAGGGCGTTACCCTGCAACGTTACCGCGACGGTGGCATGTCCGATGTTACGACGCTCAGGCTGGAAGAGGGGCTGTCGTGGACCATGGGCGGCGAGAGCGGCCGGACCCGGACCGAAAAGGACATGGTCATGTGGAAGGTGGCGCGCGGCGCCGCCGGCCGCCTGCCGCCGAACGGGTTTCCGAGGGACAACAAGTTCTGAAGCAGGCCACGCCTGCTGCCGGCTCCGGAGCGTTTCCGCTTTGAGCGGATGCACTGCGTACTCGCTGCCGCGTTCTGAAATTGAAGCTCCTTCTTCTTTCAGTCAGCTTGGCTGAACTTGTTCCAGTATCCGTCTAGGTTGTATCGCCATCGGACAGGCCTAGTGGTTTCCGCCTAACGGAAGAGTCCTGAAAGGGATTCCCAGGCCGAGGCGCCTATGCGATGGGAGGGCATGCGCACTGGAATAGCCTTTACCGTTTCTCC
>NZ_BMHK01000048.1 GCF_014640675.1 Novosphingobium endophyticum
AGCCAACCACCATCAGTCTGCGCCGCAAACGCGCCGGATGGAATCTCGATTATCTCGCCTCAATCCTCGATACCAAAATCCGTTAACTTGGATTCGGAGCCCTGGCGTTGTCGCAAGGTGACGGTCAGGTTTACACGGTTTACACAGTCCTGAAGCAAAACAGCTCCCCCTCCCGACCGTGCGAGAAAGGGCCTCTTCCGAAGCGCGAGGGGCGCGAATTCGGAAAGGGCGACGAAGCCGACGATGGGAAAAGAGCGGGGCGATTATCCCAGACGGCGGCGATGTAGGAAAGCGGGTTGGCGGGGTGACAGGATTGTCGCCGTGTCCGGAAAGGCAGCTAACGAACTAGAATGAGGTGATGCAGACAAGAAGGTCGACCTTGTCGGTGTAAACGAGATGCCCTGCCACCGGCTCGTTCTAATGAAACTGCTGCCTGCAGGCGCGAAGTTCTACAAGGTGCCGAGTGTGATTGCCGGACGGTCGCGCCGCCCCTAGAATATGCGACTGAGTGCGATGGAACCATAGCCACGGGCTCCACGGCCGGCCTGTTCGGTAGCGCCGGCTCCGAATTGCAGATCGAAGTTCCGGGCGACCGGAACCGCCACGAAACCGCCCAGCGACCCCTTGGTATAGGACGGGTCACCCTGGATACCGCTTTCGGCGCCGATACGCAGTCCCGCTGAATTGAGCTTGCGCCCGATTTGCAAACGCGCCTGATACGACCCGTCGAAGGGGCCCAGCGACCCGTACCAGCCGAGCCGCCATTGGGGCCCGTCAAGCGCACCGTCGGTCTGCAGTCCCAGGTCCCAACGGGAGCCTCGGCGATCATTTTCGGGGTCTGCCGGCGACAGGCGCGTGTGCGTGTAGCGCGGCCCGGCCGAAAAATTGGTCCAGCCCCAGTTTCCCGAGGTCTGGTAGACCAGCGCCACCTCGCCGCCGGCATAGTCCGCGTCGATGCGGCCCGGACCGCCGTCATATTGGTACTGGCCGGCGTTCGCGCTGCCGCGCAGCGCGAAGCCATGCCCGAGCGTGGCGCCCGGCACCGACACGACCGCGCCGGCATAGACCGAGGAACTTTCGCTGACCGTCCCGCCCGCGAACAATACGCCGGTGGGCGTTTCGGCGTGCGTCGGAGCAACGGCCAGCAGCGCGGCCGCTGCGGACAAGGCACGGAGGGCAATCATGCAGCGCGCTGCGCGGTATCGATCCATGTGGGTTCCCTGTGAAAGACCGTCTTGTACGTACCGCTGGCGGCGAGCACTGCCATATGCAATGAGCCGCCGCCAATATGATATTCGCGGTATCCAACGACCTTGAGGTTGTCGGTCGGCGCGGTGCCGCCTGCAACGCGCAGATCGAGATATGCGGTGGAGGGCAGCGCGGTGGAGGAAAGGATCCGGAACAAGTCTCCCTCCCGCCGGACGAGCCCCTGAATTTCATCCATGCCATGACTCAAGCGGCCGAAGCGCCAGCGCCTGTGCCCCCCATCCACGCGCCTTCCGAAGAGCGATAGCACACGGGAAAACGAGAACCGACGTACCTCGGCCCAGCCGTTGATATCCCATTGAAGCGCATTGCCATACAGTACGCTGTTGAGCATGTCCGCATCGCCCGGCTTCGCCCAATCGAAGCGTAGCGCCGCCATGTACCCGTCGCCGCCAGGTGCAGGCAACGTGCGCAGGATCGTGCCGCGAAACGGCATCTCGCCGCCCGGCAGGAGCAGTGTTCCCGCTATCGGGGCGCCGCTGGCCATGTCTGCGTCGAGCGCCAGGCGCAACCCCTGCGACGAGACGTCCTGCGCGATCACCAGGCTCGATTCGGACTTCGGACCCTGGCCGGTGCGGATGCGGGCAACCAGCGGGATGGGAAAGCGGTGGTCGCTCCGCCGCTGGCCCATGCGTCGTGTCGCGAATCTGAGCGCCTTGATGGCCACCACGCCGGTGATCGATGCCCAGACCAGATTGGCCAGGAACGCGCCCGGCGGCAGATGGTGGGAGTCACGGTACAGCAGGCTGCCGACCGCGATCGATCCGATCGCGCCGAGCGCAATGAGCACCTGGGGCCAGAGCCTGAGCGCCTCGCCACGGTTGCCCGCCAGACTCTTCGCCGTAACCGAGAAGCCCCATTTTATTGGCACGACGAGCGTCAATGTCGCCTTGATGAAGGTGAAGAAGCGAAGGAGGTTGTACTCCTCCATCCAGATCGTCTTGGCATAGCCACGGCTAAAAATCTCGTTCACGATCATGCCGGAGAGCAGCCACATCAGGAAGAGCGTGACGAATGGCCATCCCACCCAGATTATTGGCATCCTGCCGGTGAGCAGAACTACCATCGGCAGGAAATATACGACCGCCTTCTGCCACCCCTCGAAATAGGTGACCGCCGAGGTGAGATAAGCTACGCGCTGGGCCAGGGTGAGCCGTCCGGAAAACAGGAAGCCCTCCTTGGTCCAGACCTGCATCGCACCGCGTCCCCAGCGCAGGCGCTGGGTCTCGTATTGTTCGAGAGTGGCGGGTGAAAGGCCGAAGGCCAGGGCCTCGGTATGATAGACAGCAGACCATCCGTTCTTGTGGAGGCGAAGCGAGGTATGCATGTCCTCGGTGATGGTGCCGGTAGCGAAACCACCGATGTCGTCGATCGCCGCCCGCCGCATGACGGCGCAGCTTCCGCAGAAGAACGTGGCGTCCCAGTAATCCTTGCCGGGCTGGATCACGCGATAGAAAAGCGTCTGTTCGTGCCATGCTTCGCCGGTTTCATCCGATCCGCGATGCTGGAACGAGTCGACATTGTAGAAGTCCTGCGGTGTCTGGACGAAGCTGACCCGCGGATCGATGAAATAGCCAAGCGTGCGCTCGAGGAAATCCGGCGACGGTGCGTGATCGCAGTCGAAAATCGCGACAAAGGGCGCGTCTGAGTGCTGGAGAGCATTGTTGAGGTTTCCCGCCTTTGCGTGCGAGCGGTCCGTGCGCGTGAGATAGCGCACGCCGAGTTCAGCCGCCAATGCCTGCATTTCCGGACGGCATCCATCATCGAGGAGCCAGACCGCGCGCGCGTGGGAGACCTGCCTGGCCGCGAGCAGGGTATGGCGAAGTATCTCGACGGACTCGTTCCACGTCGTAATGAAGATGTCCGCCTCGAAACCCGGCAGCGGAGGCGGTGCCTGACGCTCGACGAGACGCCATGTTGAGAACACATGGAGCAGCACCGTGAAGGTGCCGAACAGTTCCGCCGCGAGCAACAAGCCGGAAAGGAAGGGCGCCGCAGGATTCCACAGGGGGATGCGGAAGGCAAAATACACTGCCGTCATCACCAGGAACACAAGGAGGGCAGCAACGCCGAGCGGCTTGACCGAGTGGATTCTGGCGATCCCGAAATCGTCGGGCGCTGGCACGCCTTTGGCCGAATGCAGAGTTTCAAGATTTGATTTCTGGTACACTGGATTGGTACTTTCAGCCGCTTCGCAATGAAGCTGCCGAATCATCCAACAACGGTGTTAATATTTCATCAGTAAATCATGTTTATTTTTGGAGGGCCAAGGCTCTATCGGCAAGAATTGGCCAGCGGTGTCGTAGAAAGCCCAAGCCGGACGAACGGCAGGTTTCAAACCATCCGCCACAGGACCGGAAGCGACCGCAATGTTGCGCCGAGCTGCCCCCGCATCATTCGCCCCTAAGCCGCTTCCGCAAACCGCTCCACCTTGATCTCGCCCTCGTGTTCGCGTGCCTGCGCCAGCTCGTAGGCGGACTGCATTCGCATCAGCGTATCGGCCGAAATGCCGAACGCCCTCTCGAAGCGCAGGGCCATGTCGGCGGAGAGCCCGGCCTTGCCGTTCAGAAGGTTGCTCATGGCGGGGCGCGTCACACCGAGATGTCTGGCCGCCTGCGTCACGCTCAGGCCATGGGGCGTGATCAGTTCGTCGCGCAGCCAAGGGCCGGGATGAACATGGAACGATGCATGAACCTTGATAGCCATCAGTGATAATCCTCCAGATCGAGGTCGGCGATGGTCTGTTCGTCAACCTTGGTGAATGTCATCCGCCAGTTCTTCGTGACGGTCATTGCATAAGTGACGGCGCGGTTGCCGGTCAGGGCATGGAAACCGAAGTTCGGTGGAACGGCGAGTTCATCGAACGAGCCGGCCGCTACGATGAAACCGACCATCCTGCGAATGCGCTCCGGCTCGATCACCCCCTTGCTTTTGCCGGTCTCGGCGAACTTGCGCAGCGCCTTGTCGCCGATGCTTTCGATGCCCATGAAAAGTGTATAGTTACGCTTTACAAGATACGCAATCGTCAAGTTACACTTTACATCTGCGTACCCTGTGCGATTGAGCATTTGGACAGCCGAGGTCGGGAAGCGCCGATATGTGGCGCAAAGCAGCCGCACCGCCCAATCATGTCGTCGGAACCGACTTCCCGCTTCCCGATTGAAATTCCCGCCGCAGCCGCTATTCCGCGCGCTTCCTGATATGCCCGACATTCAACGCATTCTCTCGGCCACGACGCCGCTGACGCTGGCCTCTGTTACGCGCGGGGCGCAGCCGCTGGTCATGGCGGACCTGGCGCGCGCCGCGAAAGGCCGCGCCGTGCTCATGGCGGACAACGAAGCGGCGATGAGCGCGGTGGCCGAAGCCGCCAGGTTCTTCGCGCCAGAGCTGGACGTGATCGAATTCCCGGCCTGGGATTGCCTGCCCTATGACCGCGCCAGCCCGGCGCTGTCGGTCAGCGGGCGCAGGCTGGCGGCGCTCTATCGGTTGCAGGCGAAGCGCAGCGGCCCGCAATTGCTGGTCACAACCGCCAATGCCGTGCTGCAGCGTGTGCTCACGCCGTTTCGCATCCGGGAATCGGTGCGGCAGATCAAGCCGGGGATGGAAATCGGCCACGAAAGCCTGATCGCGCTGCTGCGCCGTCAGGGCTATCAGCGCAGCGACACCGCGATCGACGCGGGCGAATTCGCGGTGCGCGGATCGATCTTCGATATCGTGCCGGCCGGGCTCGATGCCGGTCTGCGGCTCGATTTCTTCGGGGACGAGCTGGAAACGCTGCGCCTGTTCGACACCGGTACCCAGCGCTCCACCGGCACCGTGGACGAATATCTGCTGCTGCCCGCCGGCGAGGCCCTGCTCGACGAGGATAGCGTCAAGCGCTTTCGCGGCCGCTACCGCGAGATGTTCGGGGCCAATGCCACGGGCGATCCGCTCTATCAGGCGGTCAGCGACGGGCGGCGCTTGGCGGGCATGGAACACTGGCTGCCGCTGTTTGAGGACCGGCTGGTCACGCTGTTCGATCATCTGTCGGGCGACGACCTGATCGTGGCCGACACCTCCGCCATCGGCGCCACCGAAGAGCGGCTGGGCGACATCGCCGATTATCACAAGGCCCGCCTCGACACCTCCGGCCAGAAGGCGGGCAGCTACCGCCCGCTGGCGACGGACGCGCTCTATCTGGCAGAAGAGGAGCTGCGGCAGGCACTGTCCGGCTTTCCGGTGCATCAGGCGGATGCCTTTTCCAGGCCGGAAGGCTCCAAGGTCATCGACTTCGGCTTCGGCAATGCCCGCGATTTCACCCCCGAGCGGGCGCGCGGCGACAATGCCTACGAGGCGGTCGCAAAGCATCTGCACGCTGTGGGCAAGGCCGGCCGCAAGCCGATCCTTGCGGCCTATTCCACCGGCAGCCGCGCCCGCCTCGTCTCGATTCTGGGTGAGGCGCAGGGGCCCGAGCCGCGTCTGGCCGATACCTGGCAGGAGGCATTGGGCCTGGCCGTACAGGGCCGCTCCGCCGCGCTGGTGCTGCCGCTGGAAACCGGCTTTTCGAACGACGCCATCGAGGTCGTCACCGAACAGGACATCCTGGGCGACCGCCTTGTGCGCCGCAAGAAGAAGCGCAAGGATTCCGATGCCTTCCTCGCCGAACTTTCGGCGCTGACGCCGGGCGACCTGATCGTCCACATGGACCACGGCATCGGCCGCTACGAAGGGCTGCAGTCGATCCCGGTGGGCCAGTCGCCGCACGACTGCGTGATGCTGACTTACGCGGGCGGCGACAAGCTCTATATCCCGGTCGAGAATCTCGACGTGCTTTCGCGCTACGGCAGCGAGAGTGAAGGTGTCATGCTCGACAAGCTGGGCGGCGAGGCCTGGCAGAAGCGCCGCGCCCGCCTGAAGGAGCGCATCCGCGAGATCGCGGGCGAGCTGATGAAGACCGCCGCCGAACGTGCGCTGCGCAAGGGGCCGGTGCTGGTGCCCGAAGGCTCCGCCTACGACCAGTTCGTGGATCGCTTCCCCTGGCAGGAAACCGACGATCAGGACCGCGCCATCGAGGACGTGCTGGGCGATCTTTCCGAAGGCAAGCCGATGGACCGGCTGGTCTGCGGCGATGTCGGCTTCGGCAAGACAGAGGTGGCGCTGCGCGCGGCCTTCGTGGCCGCCATGGCCGGGCAGCAGGTGGCGGTGGTCGCGCCGACCACCCTGCTCGCGCGCCAGCACTATGCGGGCTTTGCAGAGCGCTTTGCCGGCTTCCCGCTCAACGTGGGCCGCATCTCGCGCCTCGTGCCCGAGAAGGAAGCGCGCACCACGCGCGAGGGACTGGCGAGCGGCACCGTCGATATCGTCTGCGGCACCCATGCGATCCTGTCGAAATCGGTCCAGTTCAAGCGGCTGGGCCTCGTCATCGTCGACGAGGAGCAGCGCTTCGGCGTCACGCACAAGGAAAAGCTCAAGCAGCTTCGCGCCGACGTGCATGTTCTGACGCTCACCGCCACGCCGATCCCGCGCACCCTGCAGATGGCGATGAGCGGCCTGCGCGAACTCTCCACCATCCAGACCCCACCGGTCGACCGCCTGGCGGTGCGCACCTATGTGATGGAATGGGACGACATGGTAATGCGCGAGGCGCTGCTGCGCGAACACCATCGCGGCGGGCAGAGCTTCGTCGTCGTGCCGCGCATCGCCGACATGCCGGAAGTCGAGGACTGGCTGCACAAGCACGTTCCCGAAGTGAAATCGATCACCGCGCACGGCCAGATGAGCGCCGGCGAAGTGGAAGAGCGCATGAGCGCGTTCTACGAGGGCAAGTACGAGGTGCTGCTTTCCACCACCATCGTCGAAAGCGGCCTCGATATCCCGCGTGCCAACACGATCATCATCCACCGCGCCGACCGTTTCGGTCTGGCCCAGCTATACCAGCTTCGCGGGCGCGTGGGCCGATCCAAGCTGCGCGCCTATGCCTATCTGACCACGCCCGCCAACACCGCGCTGTCCGAAGTCGCCGAAAAGCGGCTGAAAGTGCTGGGCGATCTCGACAGTCTGGGCGCCGGTTTCCAGCTCGCCAGCCACGACCTCGACATTCGCGGCGCGGGCAATCTGCTGGGCGACGAACAGTCCGGCCATATCCGCGAGGTGGGTTTCGAACTCTACCAGTCGATGCTGGAAGACGCGATCATGGAAGCGCGTGCGGGCGGCGTGGGGCTGGAAAAGGGCGCCTCCGGCCTCTCCCCCCAGATCACCGTCGATGCGCCGATCATGATCCCGGACGACTACGTGCCCGATCTGGCCGTGCGCATGGCGCTCTACCGCCGCCTCAACGACGCGGACAGCCAGCAGGAGATCGAATCGCTCTCCGCCGAGATGATCGACCGCTTCGGCAACCTGCCCGCCCCCACCGCCAACCTCATCCAGCTTATCCAGATCAAGCGGCAGGCGATCGAAGCGCATATCGCCAAGATCGACGTCGGGCCACGCGGCGCGCTTGTCAGCTTTCATAACGACAGCTTCCCCAACCCGATGGGCCTGATCGCCTATGCCGAGCGGCTGCAGGGCACCGTGAAGCTGCGCCCGGACAACAAGCTGGTGCTCTCGCGGGCGTGGGGCGATCCCAAGTCGCGCCTCAACGGGCTGTTACAGCTCACCAGGGGACTTTCCGCTGTCGCGCGCAAGGCCGGTTGAGCTCGTTTCGCCTGAACACGTCATAATCGCGCCATATCTTCTTGAAAGATTGGCATATATGGCGACCGTCTCACTCACTCGCCTCAAGCTCCGCAGGTTCTGGCACCTGCCCGCTTTCCTGCGCCACGCGAATGCCAGCGCGGAGCAATTGAAGAACACGCCGGGCTTCACCGGCGGATATCTTGCGTTCAACTGGAAATGGACGTTCTGGACCGTCTCCTGCTGGCAATCGCGCGAGGCCATGCGCGCCTATCGTGGCAGCGGTGCCCATGCTGCCGCCATGAAACGCCTGCCAGGCTGGTGCGACGAGGCCGCGATCGCGACGGTCGAGGTCGAGGATCTTGCCCTGCCGTCCCCAGACGAAGCAACACGCCTCATGAAGGCACACGGCCGCCTCACTCGGGTCGACAAGCCATCCAGGGCACAACAGACGCAGGAGTGCTGGCCGGACGGTCGCGTTCCCAGGATCGGCAAACGGATCGTCGCTGGCTGATACCTCAGACCGACGCCAGCTCGGCGAACGCGGCAGCGCTCATCGGCGGGGCGCGCAGGAAGCCCTGATAGTACGCGCAGCCTTCGTGCGCCGCGACGTCCCGCTGCGCCTCATCCTCGATCCCTTCCGCGATCACCTGAAGGTCCAGCGCCTCCGCCATGGCGACGATCGCGCGCAGCACCGCCACGTCGCGCTTGTCGCTGGCGACGCCCTCGATCATCGAGCGGTCGAGCTTGAGGTAATGGATCGGCAGCACTTTCAGGTACCGGAAGTTGCAGAAGCCCGCGCCGAAATCGTCGAGCGCGATCCGGATACCCTGCGCCGAGAATTCGGCCAGGGTCTGCGCCGCCAGCGTGACGTCGCTGATCAGCGCTTGCTCGGTCACCTCAAGGGTCAGCCGGCGCGGCGGAAAGCCGCTCTCGCGCACGAGATCGAGCATCTGGCGGACATAGCTTCCGAACGCGAGATCGGCGGGCGTGACGTTGATCGACAGACGCAGCTCGCCCGGCCACGCGCACCCGGCCGCCAGTGCCCGGTGCGCGATATGGCGCGAAAGCGGCGCGAGATGGTCGACGCGCTCGGCAATACCGAACAGCACCCCTGCCCCGATGCGTCCGAGTTCCGGATGGTTCCAGCGCGCCAGCGCCTCCGCGCCGATCAGGCGGTCATCGGCAAGACTGAACTGCGGCTGGAACAGGATCTCGATCTCGTCGCGGTCGATCGCGCCCAGCAGATCCGTCTCAAGCTGCGCGCTCGAGCGGCCCGGCGGAGACACTTCGCCATCGGCCCAGGCGAGCCGCCCGCGCTGCTGCTCGTTGGCGTCCTGGAGCGCATTGCCAAGACGATCGAGCATCGAATCGACGCTCTCTCCGGCCAACGCGCGGATCAGCGCGATCCTCGGCGAGAGGCGCAGGACGCCCGAAGGCACGGCGATGGGGCGCGCGATCATTTCCGCGAGCTGGTCCGCGAAGAGCTGCCAGCGCTCACGGCTGCATGACTCGTTGGCGACGAGCAGGAACGTCCCGCCGCCGGCCCGCGCCAGCATCCAGGGGCCATCGAGGTCTCCGGCCGCGAAATGCTGAATGCGGGCGGCGACCTCTTCCAGCGCGCCGTCGCCAGCGGCCGGCCCGTAAGCCAGGTTTATCGCATCGAGCCGGCGCAGACCCAGCAGCAGGGCGTGGACATGTCGCGGCACGGAAGCCCCGTCCGCCCCCCAGCTCCCGATCCGTTCGCGCACGGCGTCGAGACCGGGAATCCCGGTCAGCCGATCCTCGATGCCCCTGGCCTTGCCCGGTGCAAGCTCTTGCCGATTCCCACCCATCATCCGGCCTTTAGACCAAAGCACTTGCCAAACGGTTCAAAATTTTACAGCCCGGAAACAGACACAGCTGGTGCTCTCATGATAAACGGGTGGAATTTGAGGGAAATGCCGTGAGCCGTGACCCGAAGCTGGCCCTCGTCGTCTCGGACAGCGCCAAGGCGCAATCCGGCGCAGACACCTTCCGGCGATCGCACGACTGGGTCTCTCCCGACGAGGCCGATGTGCTGGTCGTGCTCGGCGGCGACGGTTTCCTGCTGCACGTCCTGCACGAAATGCTGGGCAGGGAAACTCAGAAGCCCTGCTACGGCATCAACCTGGGAACCGTGGGTTTCCTGATGAACCATCCCCACGGCCATGCCTCGATCGCGCAGCGCATTGCCGAGGCGCACAGGGTTCCCGTCAGCCCGCTGTGCATGGACGCGATCTGCCAGGCGGGAGCGACATTCAGCTTCTATGCCATCAACGAAGTTTCGCTGCTGCGCGAAACGCGCCAGACCGCCAAGCTGGAAGTGCGCATCAACGGCAGGGTCCGCATGGAGGAACTGGCGGGCGACGGCATTCTGGTGGCGACGCCGGTAGGCTCCACGGCCTACAATCTCTCGGCGAACGGCCCGATCCTTCCTCTCGGCTCGCGCATGATGGCGATGACGCCGATCAGCCCTTTCCGCCCCCGCCGGTGGAAAGGGGCAATCCTTCCGGAAAGCGCGGATGTCGAATTCCGCATCCTCGAACCGGAGAAGCGCCCCGTAGCCGCCGTGGCCGATCAGAAGGAAGTCCGCGAGGTCCAGAGCGTGCGCATCCGCGCGGCCACCGAGAAGGAACTGACTCTGCTGTTCGACCCCGGCTACACGCTGGAGGAACGCATCTTCGCCGAGCAGTTCCAGGTCTGAAGCACGCCCGGAAAATTTCGGGATGATTCATCGGATACGGGGTTGCCAAGCCCACTGCCGCCGCTTATAGGCGCACCCCTGCCCGACGGTGGAGACACTGCAGGGCTGCTCCCCGATAGCTCAGCGGTAGAGCATTCGACTGTTAATCGAATGGCCGTAGGTTCGAATCCTACTCGGGGAGCCAATTTCCTTTCCGAAGATGTTCGCCAACGTCCGGGGAAGCCCCAGAAAACCGAGAGATTTGCCGTGTGCGCGTCCGCGCGCGTTCTTTGCTTTTCGCCCCTTTTCGCGCTATGAGTGGGGGACGGAATGGGGGAACAAATTTCGGGCAAAAAGTTCGAATCTCGATGGGCAAGCTGACACAGGCACACATCCGGGCAGCGCTGAACAAGCCGAGACGCCACCATGACGGCAACGGGTTGATCCTGTTCGTTCGCGAATTCAAACAGGCAAGCTGGGTTGCCCGCATTCAGCATGACGGTGCGCGCAGGGAATTCGGCTTGGGGGGCCTACGGGCCGTGGGACTCGGGGAAGCGCACGAAAAAGCCATGCTTGTAAAGGCGGCCCTCGTGGCTGGGCGCGATGCACCTTGAACTGAAACCATCGAAGGAAATGACGCGCACGTTCCGGGAGGCTGCGCTAGACTTTCTCGAAGCGAAGTCGGCTGATGCCAAAATTTCCGATGCAAAGCGGAAACAGAACCTGTCGCAGCTAAAGGCTTACGCCTTCCCCGCCCTTGGTAAGCTGCAAGTGCAAAGCATCGATGCAGACGCAATTGCCGCGTGCCTGCGTCCGATCTGGACCAGCAAGCCTGAAACCGCACGCAAGGTTCGCAGCCTCATAATTCGCACGCTGCGTTTTGCCCGGCCCGATGGCGCACTGTTCATTGGCACACTCGGCCCCGCTGTTGCCGACCGTTTGCCCGCGCAGGCAGGGAGGGTGGATAGCGGCTGGCGCTCTGGCAGAGCGCAGTTGCTAACCCAAACTACGTGGAGGCAACCATGCTTGTTGCTGATCGACCCCAGGCGCCAGCCGCTATCCAAATGCTGCTGTGATTACAGCCATTGACCCACACCCTCGTCATGTGAGCTGACGTCGATCATTCTGCGCTGCTTGCGTCGGTGCGCGGTCGGTGCCAGGTGGCAGCATGTTACCTCACACTCGAGCCATGGTCGCCGCAGCCGCTCACGCCTTCATGTTCGGCAAAAAGATCGCTGGCGTCCATGACCATGGTTCCGGACAGGACCTGCAGATTGCTGCTGAAGCGCGTGGGGATCGCTTGCAGGGGTTCGATGGGGACAGATCGGCGAGTTTCACGGGCACTTCATCCGAAATCTATGACGCAGGCGACAATGCTTTCATTTCGCTCGCGATCGATGGCTTGAAGGCGCAGGGATATGACCGCGGCTCATCGAGCCACTACTCGCTCTCCGTGACGGATCAGATTGTGCGGTTATACGATCACGCGGCGGGTTCGTGGTTCGCTTTCAGCATCCAAGTCGCCTGACGCCTTATCCCGGCCATTCAAGGTAACCACGACCAGCCGCGAAAGCAGCCGATCGTTAATCCCCCTTCAACGAAACATTGGCTTGAGATCGTGCCGGTCAATGGGGGGTATGATTTGGAAGCGCGCAACAATGAGACTGAACACGCCGAACATCAGCAACCCGATTGCTACGACCGTGTAGAGTGCGCCAGCGTCTCGCAAACTCATCAGCGCGTCGCCCAAGCCCTTGACTTCGGCGCCATCGTGGATCCAGGCCGACCGGATCAGCGACCAGCCGATAATGAGGAACACGACGGCGCGTGCAGCATAGCCACCTCGCCCAATCCAGCATATTGATGAAGTGACTCCGGCTTCTACTGAACGCATGAAATGCGCTGTGATTGCGCTGCGAGCCTGAAAAGCGGCAGCTGCAACAAATCCTATTCCGATGGCTCCGAGAACAGCGGTTCCCAAATCGCAAGCGAGCAGCGTCACGGCCGCTTGTTCGCTCCCGTCGCCGCTTGATGAACGTTTGTCGCCCCATGCGAATTGGAATGCAGCCCACGCGAGCACCGCGTGGGCCAATCCGCTAGCGAAATAGCCGATCCGATGGGCAACGCCCTTGGCATCTGAGCCATGGTTCTCGACATCGCCCAACGCGGCGATGAACTTATATACGGCATACGCTGACAGACCGATGGCTACAACGTAAAGGACCGCCGAACCGAGCGGAACCTGCTGGAGAAAGTCAAATGTCGCCTGCGGTCCAGCGGAAGCCTCACCTGCTGAGCTCAGGCCAAGGTAGCCAAGCAAGATGTAGACTAAGCCGCGTGCCGCGTACCCTACGCGCACGAGGAGGCGAAACCTTTCCGATGTATCGGCCATTGCATGCTCCTCAACCTGGCTGTGAACGCGTGCAACGATCGTTTGTGCCACACGACGACAAAGTAGATTCCAGCCGTCGCAGAAATCGAGTGGTGGGCAGCCGCAGATTGGACAGGGATCGTCTCGATCTTCGTTGAGATTCTGCTACAAAGGCAACTGGATGACAGATGAAGATGCCGCAGGCACAATGATGCGCCCGCATATCCGAGGCTGGCCGATAGATGGATCCCATGCTCTTGCCGCAGCGGTCCTTTGCTGGGCGGGGTTTGCTCTGACCGCAGGTCTCGTACTCACCGGACGAACTGCGTCCTTCGACGAAGCCGGGCTGCGACTCTGGTGGTTCGGCCCAGATGTTGTCTCCCGTGGTCCTGCCTGGCTCGTCGAAGGAATACGAGACTTGACCGCGATGGGCGGCGTCCTGCTGCGGCATCTCTTCGCACTTGGCGCGCTAGCGGCGCTCCTCTTCCTGAAATTGCGCCGTGAGGCTCTCATACTGGCCGGAACAGTCATCGGCGGTTGGCTAGCCAACAGCCTAGTAAAACTGTCAGTCGGCCGCGAACGACCCGCAATCGTGCCGCACCTGACCGAAGCGGGAGGCAACAGCTTTCCTAGCGGCCATAGCTTTAACTCGGCGGTCGTTTACATCGCCATCGCGCTGGCCTTTGCGGCGATGAGTTCAAGACGACCCGTGCGCTGGACAATCGTCGGCGGCGGGCTGGTACTGACCTGGGCAATATCGATCAGCCGCGTTTGGCTTGGTGTCCATTTCCCCAGCGATGTCATAGCCGGTTGGTTGTCAGGAGCCGGCTGGGCATTTCTCGCGGCATTGTTGCTCGATCGCCCAGCGCGAGAAGCGGCAAAGCGCCTGGCTGAAGCTGATTCTGAACATATCGCAGTCGAGTGATACCGGATAGCCCAGATGTCGCGCGGTTTCAGCGGACGCTTGGCGCCGACGTTCTGACCTGCATTCCAAGGGCGCCATTCATGCACGGCAGGTCGTGTCTGCATATCCCATGATGCTTCTCCCATGGCCGGAATGGCCAATCAGGGGATACCGGACGCCGACGCCGAGCTTCGCCCTGTTTGCAGATGGCGGCTATCGCTCAAGGCCTTGCCAATTTTTGCCAAACCGCTATATTCTAGCGGATGGCGACAATGAACATCTCGCTTCCCGATGCGCTCAAGGCGTTTGTCGACCAACAGGTCAACGCGCGGGGATACGGCACGAGCAGCGAGTACGTGCGGGAATTGATCCGTAAGGATCAGGACATCCAGCGCCTTCGGGAAATGCTTCTCGACGGCGCCAGTTCGGCCGCCACCGCACCGGTCGACGCCGGATATTTCCGAGGCCTTCGTGACCGTGTGACGCAACGCACGGCGTCATGACTGTAAAACCGGTCGCACCGCGCGCCAAGGCACGGGAGGATGTCGACGTTGCGGTCGACCATTACATGAATGAAGCCGGCGCGGACGTGGCTTTCAGCTTCATCGACGCGCTTGAACAGGCCTATACCTTCATTGGGGAAACACCAGCGGCGGGGTCTCCACGGTGGTCCCATGAGCTCAACTTGCCCGGGCTGAGGACCATACGACTCAAGGGATTTCCGTGGCTCGTATTCGACCTTGAGTTCGACACCCATGTGGATGTCTGGCGTGTGCTTCATGCCAAGCGGGATATGCCAACTTGGCTGTCCGATGCAGGTGACTAGCCGCCAGCATTCCGGTCGGTCCAGTACCGGAATCGGGTTTCTGAAAGCGGCCTTTCGTTCATGCGCCGCAAATGGGGATGTGGTCGCCGTAAGCCGATGGTCCACTTCCAGAGCCACGATCTGCCAAAGCCGCGGGCCAACGACCGTCCCACTCATCGACCGTCCCACTCATCGACCGTCCCACTCATCGACCGTCCCACTCATCGACCTTCCGGCGCCAGATCATGCTCACTGTCACGGGCCACGTCGAGCTCAATCTCCATACTCACTGCCGAAGAGTTTTCTGCGTAACTCGGCGGGCGACATAGTGTCCCATTCCTCCTGGCTGGGACTGGCTTGCGGCGCTGAGAGGAGGTGTCTTTCCGCGCTTTGCCTTGAACAGGATGCAAAGTTCACGTCGGTCATCGCCGGTGCCCCGAGCTATCCTGGCACCACCGTAACCATCGAAGATCTCCGGCCTTGACTCCGCGAACGTGGCTCGCGCTCAGGTGCGGGCTGCATTGCACCTCCCGGTTCCATTCTGAAACTGGACGCTTACCTCCCGTTTGCCTGTCTGCGCCTCCGTGCTATGACAATTTGCAAGCGACTGAAAATTTCTTTTCTCTTGCCCGTGGCGTAATTTTCGTTCAACGGCGCACAGTCAAGACAGTTCAAGGATTCACGTTACCATGGCGAGTCTCGCCGATGCCGGCATGAAGTTCACCACCCTTCCCCACCCCGCGCCCACAAGCGACGAGGCGCGTGCCGCCGTGCTGGCCGATCCGGGCTTCGGCACGAATTTCTCTGATCACATGGTGACGATCGAATGGACCGAGGAACGCGGCTGGCATGATGCCGTGATCGGGCCGCGCCAGCCGATCGCGCTCGATCCGGCGGCAGCCGTGCTGCACTATGCGCAGGAAATCTTCGAGGGGCTGAAGGCCTATGTCCAGACGGACGGCAGCGTCGCGCTGTTCCGTCCCGAGGCGAACGCGGCGCGCTTCAACCGGTCGGCCGAGCGGCTGGCCATGCCGGAACTGCCCGAATCGGCCTTCGTCGAGGCGATCGAACAACTCGTGCGCGCCGACCGCCAGTGGATCCCCTCGGGCGAAGGCGCCTCGCTCTATATCCGGCCCTTCATGATCGCCACCGAGGCCTTCCTCGGCGTGCGTCCGGCCCGGCAGTACAAGTTCATCGTCATCGCCAGCCCGGCGGGCAACTACTTCAAGTCGGGCGCGCCCGCCGTCTCGATCTGGGTCAGCGACTATACCCGCGCCGCGCCCGGCGGCACAGGGGCGGCCAAGTGCGGCGGCAACTATGCCGCCAGCCTCGTCCCCCAGGGCGAAGCCATCGCGCGCGGACACGACCAGGTCGTCTTCCTCGACGCCGCCGAGCACAGGTGGATCGAGGAACTGGGCGGCATGAACCTCTACTTCGTGTTCGACGACGGCACCCTGCTGACACCCGAACTGACCGGCACCATCCTGCCCGGCATAACCCGCGACAGCCTGTTGACCCTCGCGCGCGAGGAAGGGCTGACCGTGAAGGAAGGCCGCTACGGCATCGACCAGTGGCGCGCGGATGCCGAATCCGGCAGGCTGGTCGAAACCTTTGCCTGCGGCACGGCGGCGGTCGTCACGCCGGTCGGCAAGGTCTCGGGCCGCGATGGGGAGTTCTCGATCGGCTCGGGCGGCCCCGGCCAGCTCACGCAGCGGCTCAAGGACCGGCTGGTCGCGATCCAGCGCGGCGAGGCGCAGGACAGGCACGGCTGGATCCGCAAGATCGGGTAAGCCCCCGGCCATACCCGTCCGCAAGGACAGAAACGGGAGCCGCTTTCGCGCGGACCTCGAAAATCCTGGCCTGTGGATTCACGGCATTTTCCCGCTCGTTTCACAACATCAGCATGGCAGGACCTACCCGGGAACAACCCCGTGCAGTTGCAGCATCCTGAGTTGCGAACGGGTGATCCGTTCCACCGCTTCGTCGATCGGCAGGTCCGGGCAGACGCTGTTGCAGTAGACGCGCGGGCCGATCATCGCCCAGGTCAGAAGCAGCGTACCGTAGACGTCGGGATCGATCCCTGCCGTCTCCGGTTTGCCGCGAAGGCGCGCGCCGATGCCTTCCACCAGGCCGGCCCACGCCGGATAGCGCTCAGCGATGTCGCCGGGAGCGAGAAAATCCTCCGTCCACATGGCGATGACTTCCGGCTTCTCCAACACGAACCGGGCGAGGTAGCGAATGCGCTCGACGGATGAATTGACCGAAGCGAAAGCCGTCGTGATCTGCCGGGAAGACCATTCGCGCACGGCGTCGATCAATGCCTCTCGGCTGTCGAAATGATAATAGACGGTCGTGCGGTTGACCCCCGCCTCGCGCGCCACTTCGGTCAGGGAAAGCGCATTCATCCCCTTTTGGGATATCAGCCGGACAGCGATATCGATAAGCTCGGCATGGGTTTCGTCGAATGCCTTGTTACGGCGTCGGCCCTTGTTGCCAAGCCGCTGGTTTACAGCATTTTTCATTGAAAAACCGCCTACGCCTTCATCTCATCCCGTTTGCGGGGAGAATGGTCGATTGCTTCGGCGTGGGCAAGGCCTGGCGACATTCCTGCTACTATTCACCTTCGTCCTCGCGGCACGAAATCACGGCCGGAGCGCGCCTGGCTTGGCGATTTCCTCGCCGGTCGCCCCCACTGCCGATTGCAGATCTGACCCCCGCGCCCGTCAGTGATCGAACCTCCGGACGGACTTCCCGCATCCCGTCGCAGTCAAATCGTCCAGGGGAATCGCATTTGAAAAATAGGTGTGGCGCGTAGGGTAAGAATGGATTCTTTGGCAGGCCTCACAATTGGGGAGGTCTGATGTCCTGGTTTGCCTGTGTG
>NZ_BMHK01000049.1 GCF_014640675.1 Novosphingobium endophyticum
ATGCGCCAAGCTCGGGATCTCGTTCTACAAGTTCCTCGGCTGCCGCTTCGCCGTTCCCAAAGCACGACACATTCCCTGGTTGCCAGACCTCGTCATCGCAGCTCAAGCATAAATGCCCCGGGATCTGCCCCGGTTACGCCGCAACCGACATGATCGAAAAATCGTGGAGGCTCGTGACGGCCGTGGCTTTTCGCGGAATTCCGATCCGTCGGGGAAAGCCCAACCTCAGCTCGCCCTTGCCTTTCCGCCGCCCTGCCCCTAGCGGCTCTCGCGCGTCAGGCCTCTCAAGGAGTTGAACATGGTCCCCCGTTACGCCCGCCCCGCGATGACCGCGATCTGGGAGCCCGAGGCACGCTATCGCATCTGGTTCGAGATCGAGGCTCATGCCGCCGTCAAGATGGGCGAACTCGGCGTAGTGCCGCGGAGCGCCGGCGAAGCCCTGTGGGGCTGGTGGGCGACCGGGCCCAGGATCGACGTCGCGGCAATCGACGCGATCGAGGCCGTGACCAAGCACGACGTCATCGCCTTCCTCGACTGGGTGGCCCAGCAGGTCGGCCCCGAGGCGCGCTTCATGCATCAGGGCATGACCAGTTCCGACGTGCTCGACACCACGCTCAACGTCCAGCTCGCCGAGGCCGCCGACATCCTCCTGGCCGACCTCGACGACCTGCTTGCCGCCATCAAGCGCCGCGCGGAGGAGCACAAGTACACGCCCTGCATCGGCCGCAGCCACGGCATCCATGCCGAACCGGTCACTTTCGGCCTCAAGATGGCCGAAGCCTATGCCGAGTTCTCGCGCTGCCGTACCCGCCTCGTCGCCGCGCGCGAAGAAATCGCCACTTGCGCCATCTCGGGCGCGGTCGGCACTTTCGCCAATGTCGACCCTTCCGTCGAAGCCTACGTCGCGGAGAAGATGGGCCTCGGCGTGGAGCCGGTCTCGACCCAGGTTATCCCGCGCGACCGGCACGCGATGTTCTTCGCCACGCTGGCGGTGATCGCCAGCTCGATCGAGCGTATTGCCGTTGAGGTCCGCCACCTTCAGCGCACAGAGGTTCTGGAGGCGGAGGAATATTTCTCGCCCGGCCAGAAGGGCTCTTCGGCGATGCCGCACAAGCGCAACCCGGTGCTCACCGAGAATCTCACCGGCCAGGCCCGCATGATCCGCTCCTACGCCTTCCCGGCGATGGAGAACGTGGCCCTGTGGCACGAGCGCGACATCTCGCACTCCTCGGTCGAGCGCTTCATCGGCCCGGATGCCACGATCACGCTCGACTTCGCGCTGGCGCGCCTCACCGGCGTGATCGACAAGCTGCTCGTCTATCCCGAACGCATGCAGAAGAACCTCGATCGCATGGGCGGCCTCGTCCATTCGCAGCGCGTGTTGCTGGCCCTCACCCAGGCCGGCCTCACCCGCGACGAAAGCTACCGCCTCGTCCAGCGCAACGCCATGAAGGTATGGGAATCGGACGGGCAGCTCAGCCTGCTTGAACTGCTCAAGGCCGATCCCGATGTCACCGCCGCGCTTCCGGCCGAAGTGATCGAGGAGAAATTCAACCTCGACTATCATTTCAAGCACGTCGATACGATTTTCGCGCGCGTGTTCGGCAACTAAGCCTTCAGCCCAGTCTTCCAATGCCCTGCATTCGCGCCTAGCATCGCGCAATCCCGGGGGAGCGCAGGAGGAAAAATGCAGGTTGTCCGCACCGTCCTGTGGATCGCGATCACGGCGATCCTTGTGGCATTCATAGCGATGAACTGGACCACGGTTCCGGTTAACTTCTGGCCGCTCGATGACGGCAACTACGTTCACTTCGAATGGCCGGTCGGCGTGGTGGCGCTGCTTTTCTTCCTGCTGGGCATGGTGCCGGTCTGGCTTTACCTGCGGGCCGTGCGCTGGCGCCTGCAACGCCGCATCGCTGCGCTGGAAAATTCGCTGCGCGCAAGTTCCATCCCTTCCGCCGCCCCGCCGGCGGCCGAACCGGCGCCCTCTTCCGCTTCGCTCGAAGCCCCCTTGCCCCCCACTTCCCCGGAACCCTGAGCATGCGCCAGAACCCCGTCTATCTCGCCCTGGACCTGCCCCGCCTCGATCAGGCGGAGGCTTTGGCGCGCAAGGTCGCGGACCATGTTGGCGGGATCAAGCTGGGGCTCGAGTTCTTCTGCGCCCATGGCCATCACGGCGTCCACGAACTGCACAAGCTGGGCCTGCCGATCTTCCTCGACCTCAAGCTGCACGACATTCCCAACACGGTTGCCGCCGCAATGCAGGCGATCCATGTGCTGGAGCCGGAGATCGTCACAGTCCATGCCTCGGGCGGAAGGGCGATGATGGAAGATGCCAAGGCGGCCGCGGGGGAGAACTGCAAGGTCGTTGGCGTAACCGTGCTCACCAGCCTCGACGACGGCGATCTCACCGCGGCGGGCGTGAATTGCAGCTCGCACGATCAGGCACTGCGCCTGGCCGAACTGGCCCACGCAGCCGGACTCGACGGCATCGTCTGCTCCGGCCAGGAGGTCGGCGCGGTGCACCGGCAGTGGAAGGACGGATTCTTCGTTGTCCCCGGCCTGCGCCCCGGCAACGGAAAAAACGGCAACAACCATGGCGACCAGAAACGCATCGTCACCCCGCGCCAGGCGCGCGATGATGGTGCCAGCGTGCTCGTGATCGGCCGCCCCATCAGCCGCGCCGAAGACCCCTTGGCCGCCGCGCGCGCGATCGAAGCGACACTCTGACGGGCACACGGTTCAGCGCACGGAAACCTCAACTGATCCAGACCGTTGCTCCAGTTCCAGACGATGGAGAGAGTGACACGATGAAACGCCTGAGCCTGATCGCCGCCGCTGCCCTTGCCGCTGCCTTGTCCCAGCCTGCCCTGGCGCAGCACACCGACATAGTCCCCAGCATCGCCGCGGGCCACACGTTGTTGACGGTCAATGCCCAGGGCTCGTCCACGCGTGCACCCGACATGGCCACTTTTTCCGCCGGTGTTACGACACAGGGCCAGACCGCCACCGAAGCGCTTTCGGCGAATTCCAGGAAGATGAATCAGGTCATGGCCGCGCTCAAGCGCGCCGGAATCGCCGACAAGGACATCCAGACCAGCAACCTCAGCCTCAATCCCGTCTATTCACAGCCCAAGCGGCTGCCCGACGGCAGCTATGATGGCGAGGCGCGGACGATCGTCGCCTACGAGGCCACCAACAATGTCATGGTCCGCCAGCGCAAGCTGGGCGACATGGGCAAGGTGATCGACGCTCTGGTCGGCGCCGGGGCCAATCAGGTCAACGGCCCGAACTTCATGCTGAGCGAACCCGACGCGGCCAGCGACGAAGCGCGCCTGGAAGCGATGAAGAAGGCCCGCTCTCGTGCCGATCTCTACGCCAGGGCCGCGGGCCTGCGGGTCGTGCGCATCGTCACGATCAGCGAAAGCGGGGGCTATGCGCCGATGCCGCAAATGATGCGCATGGAGGCGATGAAGGCGTCGGACTCCACACCGGTCGCACCGGGCGAGCTGGAGATGACCACGAACGTCACGGTGCAGTTCGAACTGGCCCCGTGATCAGTTCAACATCATGTCCTGCGACTGGATGTGATAGCCGACGAGCGCAAGCTTGCGCTCGTCGCGCTTGCGATAGACGAACTCTTCAGTGCCGGTGCCGTTTTCGAACGTGGTCTGCATGGTCACGGTAACGAACGTACCGCCAGTACCGGAGTTTGCGTTCCAGCCGACCTGCCTGCTTTTGTTGACCGCGCCGAGCTTGCGGCGAACGGCCTCCAGCAACTTGCCGAACTGCTCCCTGCTGGCAGCCTCGCGCAAGTCAGGATCGGCCGCCGCCCACAGCTTCTGCCAGTCCCCCGCATCGAGTGCGGCATGAAACCGGCCGATTTCGACTTCGGCATCCTTGACCGATTCCCTGGCCCCACACCCGGCGAGCATTGCAGCGGCGGCAAATGGTATTAGATAGCGCGCGAAACGGTGCATTCTCGTCCCCGAAAGCAAGGGACGGCATTCATAAACGACGGCGGGACGATGCCAATACCTGAGATCAAGATTTGCGGGATCAGCGAGCCCCTTGCGCTTGACGCGGCCATCAAGGGCCGCGCCGCCTATGCGGGCTTCGTGTTCTTTCCCCCAAGCCCGCGCAATATCACGCCCGCTCAGGCGGCGGCGCTTTCAGCCCGCGCGCAAGGCCGCATCGGGCGGGTCGGCCTTTTCGTCGACGCGGACGATGCGACGATCGGCGAAGCCGTTTCGGCCGCCCATCTCGACGTGTTGCAGCTCCATGGCAAGGAGAGCCCCGAGCGCGCCGCCCAGTTGCGCGCGCGCTTCGCCCTGCCGGTATGGAAGGCCTTGCCGGTCGCCAGCGCAGCGGATGTCGCCGGCGCGCAGGCCTATGCCGGCGCGGTCGACAGGGTGCTGTTCGACGCCAGGACGCCCAAGGGCGCGCTGCCCGGCGGCATGGGATTGAGCTTCGACTGGAAACTGGTCGCGGACTGGAAGGGAGCGCTTGCCTGGGGCCTTGCCGGCGGCCTGACGCCGGAGAATGTCTCCCAGGCGGTCCAGATCACCGGCGCGGCGCTGGTCGACACCTCCTCGGGCGTGGAAAGCGCGCCCGGCGTCAAGGACGTCGACCGTATCGCCGCCTTTTGCCTGGCGGCCCGCTCGGCCTGACCCGCGAACGAGAAAGGGCGGCCCGTTTCGGACCGCCCTTTCCCTGGCTTACGCTCCTCAGGAGCGATTTTGAGCGAAGCAGGCCCGGCAACGCGACTCGGCAGCTACGTTCTGGCCGGGCACCTCCGATCAGAATTTCATGCCGACGCCCACGAGGCCGACATCGGCGTCGGGCGTGTTATCGCCGATAAGCAGGTGCTTGTATTCGACCTTGCCGTAGAGCTTCTGGCCGAAGTCCTGCTGCCAGCCGCCACCGACGCCGACAGCGCTGTTGCAGGTGCTGCACAGCTTCGACTGCCAGCCCGCCAGTGCGTAGAGCTTGCTGCCCGGCATGACCTTGGCGCCGATACGGCCACCTGCGCCCCACGAAACCCGGGTATTGTCGGCCAGTACCTTGTCGGCCGAACCTTCGACGCCGGCGAACAGCTTGTCGCCCAGATCGTAGTCGTAGCCGGCCGCGACGCCCGCGACGGCATCGCTGTCGCTGCCGTTCCAGATCACGCCGCCACGCGCTTCGACGCGGGCCTCGTTCGCCAGAGCGGGAGTGGCTGATGCCGCAACGGCAACAGCGGCGAGCGAAACAAGTGCAATACGCATATCTTTATAACTCCAGTACTTTCCCCCACCCTCATCGGGGGACCACCCGACTGCCCCTCCGGCCATTGCCGTCACCTGAACAAAGTTTTTCAGAAACGTTCAGAAGTGTCGCGATGCCGCGATATTGAGACATGATGTTGTCATTTTCGCTATGGCGGATGAACAGTTTGCAATTGAAAGTCCGCCGATCGTACCTATCGCGCGAACCCTCTGGACTTGACCGCCCTCCTCTGCCAAGCGCCCGGGTTATGACTTCCCAACCGCCCGTAAACAGCCTGCGCGCACTGCCTGACGATACCGGTCATTTCGGCCGGTTCGGTGGGCGCTATGTCGCCGAAACGCTGATGCCGCTGATCCTCGATCTCGAAAAAGAGTATCGCAAGGCGAAGGAAGACCCGGCGTTCCAGGCCGAATTCGACGATCTGCTCAAGCACTTCGTCGGGCGCCCCAGCCCGCTCTACCATGCGCCGCGCATCACCGAGCATTTCCGCAAGCTGGCGCCTGAGGGCCCAAATGGTGAAAAGAGGGGCCCCAGGATCTACTTCAAGCGCGAAGACCTCAACCACACCGGCGCGCACAAGATCAACAACTGCATCGGCCAGATCCTGCTCGCCATCCGCATGGGCAAGACGCGGATCATCGCCGAGACCGGCGCGGGCCAGCACGGCGTCGCCACCGCCACTGTCGCGGCGCGTTTCGGCCTGCCCTGCGTAATCTTCATGGGCGCCAAGGACGTGGAGCGGCAGAAGCCCAACGTGTTCCGCATGAAGCTGCTCGGCGCCGAAGTCGTGCCCGTCACCAGCGGCGCGGAGACGCTCAAGGACGCGATGAACGAGGCGCTGCGCGACTGGGTCGCGAACGTCCATGACACCTTCTACATCATCGGCACCGCCGCCGGCCCGCACCCGTACCCGGAGCTGGTGCGCGATTTCCAGAGCGTGATCGGCACCGAGACGCGCGAGCAGATCCTCGAAGCCGAAGGCCGTTTGCCCGACATGCTGGTGGCGTCGGTCCCACCCCTTCCTCGACGATCCCGACGTCGCGATGGTCGGCATCGAGGCCGCGGGCCACGGCATCGAGAGCGGCCAGCACGCCGCCAGCCTGACGGGCGGACGCCCCGGCATCCTCCACGGCAACAAGACCTACCTGCTGCAGGACGAGGACGGCCAGATCACCGAGGCGCACTCGATCAGCGCCGGCCTCGACTATCCCGGCCTCGGCCCTGAACACTCGTGGCTGCACGAAAGCGGCCGCGTACGCTACGTGCCGATCACCGATGACGAGGCGCTGGAGGCCTTCCAGCTCTGCTGCGCGCTGGAGGGTATCATCCCGGCGCTCGAAAGCGCTCATGCGCTGGCTGCCCTCCCACAGCTCACCGCCGAGATGGATGAGGACAAGATCCTCATCGTCAATGTCTCGGGTCGCGGCGACAAGGACATCTTCACGGTTGCGGACGCGCTGGGGGCGGCAATCTGACATGACCCGCTTCGAAACCGCTTTCGCCAAAGGCCCCGCGCTCGTCTGCTTCATCACCGCCGGTGACGGCGATACCGCCGCCAATCTCGACGCGCTGGTCGAAGGCGGGGCCGACGTGATCGAACTGGGCATGCCCTTCACCGATCCCATGGCCGACGGTCCCGCGATCCAGGAAGCCAACTTGCGCAGTCTCGGCAAGGGCACGCGCACCGCCGACATCTTCCGCATGGCGAGCGAATTCCGCGCCCGCCACCCGCAAGTGCCGCTGGTGCTGATGGGCTATGCCAATCCGATGACGATCCGCGGTCCCGAATGGTTCGCCGGCGAATGCGCCAGGGCCGGCGTTGACGGCGTGATCTGCGTCGACATCCCGCCCGAGGAGGACGCCGAACTTGGCCCGGCGCTGCGCGAGGCGGGCGTCTCGCTGATCCGACTTGCCACTCCGACCACCGACGCTGCGCGGCTCCCGGCCGTCCTCAACGGCTCCTCGGGCTTTCTCTACTACGTCTCTGTCGCGGGAATCACCGGCATGCAGCAGGCGGCGCAAGGCTCGATCGAGGAGGCCGTGGCGAAGCTGAAAGCGGCCAGCGACATTCCCGTCGCGGTCGGCTTCGGCGTGCGCACGCCCGAGCAGGCGAGCCAGATCGCCAAAGTCGCGGACGGCGTCGTCGTTGGCTCGGCGCTGGTCGATATCGTCAAGCAGCATGGCGACGATGCCCCCGGTCCCTTGCGCGAACTGACCTCGGCTCTGGCCGAAGCGGTGCATTCGGCGCGCTGAGACCATGCGCGACTTCGCGGTTTCGGACGATCCGCGCGTCCAGGCCCAGCTAGACCGCCTCGGCGCGCTTACAGTGCCGCAGGGGCGGCTCGGCATAGATACCATCCGCGTCCTGCTGAACCGGCTCGGCAATCCGCAGCGCCATCTCCCGCCGGTCTTTCATGTCGCCGGGACCAACGGCAAGGGATCGACCTGCGCCTTCCTGCGCGCCGCGCTGGAGGCAGCAGGAAAGACCGTCCACGTCTTCACCAGCCCCCATCTCGTGCGTTTCAACGAGCGCATCCGCATCGCCGGCAAGCTGATCGAGGACACGACGCTGGACGCGCTTCTTTCCGAAGTGCTCGACGCGGCCGAGGCGGCCGACATCGGCGCGAGTTTCTTCGAAATCTCGACTGCCGCCGCTTTCCTCGCCTTCGCCCGCACACCCGCCGATGCCTGCGTGGTCGAAGTCGGCCTGGGCGGCCGCTTCGACGCGACCAACGTTCTGGAAAGCCCCGCAGTCTGCGGCATCGCCTCGCTCGGGATCGACCACGAGGCCTTCCTGCTCGCGCCCGAGGAGAATGTGCCGACCGACCCCTTCGTACGCATCGCCTTTGAAAAGGCGGGCATTGTGAAGGCCGGAGTTCCGCTGGTGACCTTCGACTATCCGCCCGCCATGAACGAGACGATCGAACAGCAGGCGACCAAAGCTGGCGCGCGCCTCATTCGCCAGAATCGCGACTGGCGGATCGAACCTGCGCCCGGCGGCTTCGTTTACAGCGACGGTAGCGGAAAACTGACGCTGCCTAGCCCGCGCATGCCGGGCAGGCACCAGATCGCGAATGCCGGGCTCGCGATGGCCATGCTGCGCCACCAGCACGCCCTCGACCTGCCCGAGGCAGCCTGCGCAGCCGCCGTGGAGCGGGCGCACTGGCCCGCCCGATTGCAGGAATTGGGGCAAGGCCCTCTCACCGCTCTGCTGCCGCCGGGCACGCGCTGCTGGCTCGACGGAGGGCACAATCGCGATGCGGGCAACGCGCTTGCCGCGCATTTCGTCGAGCCGGGTAGCATACATCTCGTGCTCGGCATGCTGGCGAACAAGGATCCGAACGCCCTACTTGCGCCGCTGGGCGAACGTCTGGCGAGCGTAACGGTGGTGCCGGTGCCCGGTCATGACCATCATGACCCGGACGCCTTTGCGTACATTCCTCTGATCCCGGAGCCACGGGCGGCGGCGGACGTGGCGCAGGCGCTACGGTCCCTACGGATCGATCCGGCAAAGGGCGAGATCGTGCTGATCGCCGGTTCGCTCTACCTGGCCGGCGTGGTCCTGCGCGAAAATGGCGAACTTCCGGATTAATCCCGCGCGTCGCCCTCGCCGACTTCACCCGCCGTGCCCATCGCGTCGTCGACAAGACCGGTACGCATCATCCACCAGAACAGGACTATGCCCGGCAGGGCCGCGACCGTCGTGAGCAGGTAGAAGTTCACGTAGCCCATTGCCTCGATCAGCGCGCCGGCGGTGGTGCCTGTCAGGAACCGCCCGATCACGCTCGCCCCGGCCGAGATCAGCGCATATTGCGAAGCGGTGAAACGCAGGTCGCACAGGGCGGAGAAGTAGGCGACCACTACCACGCCGCCATAGCCGCTGGCGAAATTCTCGAAGCCGATGGCGCTGGCCATGCCGATATTGCTGTGCCCGGCCATGGCCAGGAGCGCGAAGCTCAGATTCGAGACACCCATCAGGATCAGCGCGATCAGCACCGCCCGCTTGAGTCCGAGCCGCGAATAGATCACGCCGCCGACAAATACCCCCACGATCAGCGCCCAGAAGCCAATGCCGATATCGTAGAGGGCGATCTCGTCGTTGCTGAAACCCAAATCGTCGAACAGCAGGCGGAAAGTCAGGTTGGCGAGGGTGTCGCCGATCTTGTGGACGAGAATGAACAGCAGCACCAGCAAAGCGCCGCTGCGCTGAAAGAATTCGGCGAACGGCCCGGCGATGGAGGCCCATACCTCGCCTAGTCCCCGCTTCTCGCTCACGACCTTGTGGCGCTCCGGTTCACCCAGCACCAGCGCGGTAAGCATGGCGGGAAGCGCGAAGACAGCGCAGGCCGCATAGGCGACATGCCAGTCGAACCGGGCTGCAAGGATAAGCGCAAGCGCCCCCGCCGAAGCCGCGCCGATCCGCCAGCCGTACTGGCTCATCCCCGAACCGACGCCGAGTTGATAGGGCTTTAGCGTTTCGATCCGGTAGGCATCGATCACGATGTCGAAGCTCGCGCCGGCAAGCCCCAGCAGAACGGCGGCGAGTGCCGCCCCTGCAATGTCCTCGGCAGGATTGACCAGCGCGAGGTTCACCGTCGCCGCGATGACGAAAAGGCCGACCACGATCATCCACGATACGCGCTGGCCCAGCCTGCCGATCACCGGAAGCCTCACGCCGTCCACGACCCAGGCCCACAAAGGCTTCAGATTGTAGACGAAGAAAGCGAGCGCGAATGCGGTGATCGTCGATTTCTCGATGCCATCCTGTGAAAGGCGCGTGGTGAGCGTCGCGGCCAGCAAGGCGAAGGGAAAGCCGGAGGAAACGCCCAGAAAGAAGGCCGCAAGCGATTCCTTTTCGAGATAGGGCTTCACGGAAGCCCGGACGCTGCGCCGTTCGTCAATGGTTTCGGCGTCCACGCCCGTCTCCCTTTCCTTGGATGCTCGCCAACTTAGCGACGGTACGAACTATGGGAAGGCTGGATGAACCGGCGATCAACAGCTAAGGCGCGGCGGATGGCAAGACCTCCCCAGAAATCCGGCGGCAAGAAACCCGGTACGACACAGCGAGCCCCGCGCGGCCCGCGCAAGCCGGGTGCCCCCCGGACGCAGCGCCCGGCCGCCACCCCGCCGACGCCGCGCGATCCCTCTCTTCCGCCGCGAGAAGGCGAGCGTATCGCCAAGCTGCTCGCCCGCGCGGGCGTTGCCAGCCGGCGAGAGGCCGAACGGATGATCGAGGAAGGCCGCGTCAAGCTGGGTGACGAGCCGATTACCGCGCCCTCGACGGTGCTCAAGGACCTGCGCGGCGTCACGGTCGATGGCAATCCGGTCAAGGCGCCCGAGGCGACCCGCCTGTTCGTGTTCCACAAGCCTGCCGGCCTCATCACCGCCGAGCGCGATCCGGCGGGCCGGCCGACGATCTACACCGCGTTGAGGAATGCATTGCCACCGGGCGCGGGCCGGGTGATGCCGGTCGGGCGGCTCGACTTCAACACCGAGGGGCTGCTGCTGCTGACCAACGACGGCGAGTTCAAGCGCCAGCTCGAACTGCCCGCTACCGGCGTGCCGCGCACCTACCGGGCCCGCACTTTCGGGACGATCACACAGGCCCAGCTTGAGGATCTGATCGAGGGAATCGAAGTCGACGGCATGCGTTATGGCAAGATCGACGCCAACATGGAGCGCTCCACCGGGCGCAACCAGTGGATTGAACTCACGCTGACCGAAGGCAAGAACCGCGAAGTGCGCCGGGTGCTGGAGCATCTGGGGCTGGAGGTCAGCCGCCTGATCCGCACCGCTTACGGCCCGTTCCGCCTTCTCGACCTGCCCAAGGGCATGGTGATGGAGATCGATCCGAAGGCGCTTGAACGGTTTCGCAAAACCCTGCCGGAACCGCGCCAGCCATGAGAATTGTCGCCGGCGAATGGCGCGGCCGCAAGCTCTCCGCGCCGGAGGGGGACACCACGCGCCCGACAGCCGATCGCACGCGCGAGACGCTGTTCTCGATGCTCGTGAGCCGGCTCGGTACGTTCGAGGGGCTAAAAGTCGCGGACCTTTTCGCGGGATCGGGCGCGCTCGGGCTCGAGGCTCTCTCGCGCGGGGCGGCGCATTGTCTGTTCGTCGAACAGGATCCGGGGGCGATCCGGGCCATCCGCCGCAACATCGCAAACCTGAATGCCCACACGCGATGCGACGTGCGCGCCGGCTCGGCGCTCTCGCTCGGCCCCGCCAAGGAGCCGCTCGATCTCGTGCTGCTGGACCCGCCCTATGACACCGGCGCCGGGAGCGTGGCGATCGACAAGCTGGCCCGGCTGGGCTGGATCGCCGAGACGACCTGGGTCAGCCTCGAGACCGCCAAAGGCGATTCCATCGCGGTCAGGGGCTTCGAGACCGAAACCGTCCGCGACGTCGGCAAGGCACGGCTTCACATTCTTCGGCGTACAGGCTGAACGATGAGGTGCGCCGAGAACGGCGCCCTCATCGCGGGGGACGCAAACGAATCAGACGCCGCCGGGATTGCGGCAACTATCCTGCACGGTCTTGCTGCAGACCGGATACTCCTTGTTCATGGCCGATGCCGGCGGCGGCGTCAGGGCCCCCTTGTAAGGGCCGGCCTCATAGCTCGGATCCGCAGGCATTGCGGGCGGCACGGACTGCCCGGCGGTTTGGGGAGCCGGAGTGCCCGTGATCGGCGTGCCGGGCCCCTGCGGATTGGCCTGAACCTGCGCCGGCCCGGCCGCTAGTCCTTTCATTTGATCGACGACCGACTTCCACGCAAGCTCGCGCTGCGCGGGGGCCAACTTGTAGATCTGCTCCCGCTGTTCGGGCGTCAGCGCCCAGTAACCCTGCTGCTGGTCAGCGGTGAGCGACCAGTAATAGCTCTGGTACTCCGCCGGCCAGGCGTCGTAGTCCGCGCGCTGTTGCTCGGGCCAGGCCTCGTATTGGGCCTGCTGCGCGGGCGTCAGGGTCACGGTTGCACTGCCTTGCGCCATGGGTGCGCCTGCCGGACCGGGTACGGTCGCCGCAGCGTCTTCGTCCGGCATCGGCTGCGCGGAAAGGGCGGCGGGAAGTGCCGCAAGAGCCAGCGCCGAGACACCCGCGATAATCGGATTTCGCATCATCTATCTCCCAGGCCATGTGATAGATTTAGCGACGCCCCAGCCTTCGAAATGTTCCGTCGTTGCGGCAGAGCGACCTTGCGCCGCGATGTTCCGTTCCCTAGTTGTTCACCCGGTGAACAGCTTGCAAGATTCCCCGCCCGGCGGCCTGCCCGCCGACAGCGACGATCCCTTGATCGCGGGGCTCAACGCACCCCAGCGTGAGGCCGTGGCGACGACCGAAGGCCCAGTGCTGATGCTGGCGGGGGCGGGAACCGGCAAGACCGCCGCCCTTACCCGCCGCCTGGCGAACATCGTCCGCAGCCGCCTCGCCTGGCCGAGCGAAGTGCTGTGCGTTACCTTCACCAACAAGGCCGCGCGCGAGATGCGCGAACGGGTCGGCCGACTGATCGGTCCGGCGGTCGAAGGTATGCCCTGGCTCGGCACGTTCCATTCGATCGCGGCGAAAATGCTGCGCCGTCATGCCGAGTTGGTCGGCCTGCAGTCCAACTACACGATCATCGACACCGACGATCAGCTTCGCCTGCTCAAGCAGTTGATCCAGGCCGAAGGCATCGACGACAAGCGCTGGCCGGCCCGCCAGCTTGCCGCCTGCATCGACCGCTGGAAGAACCGCGGCCTGAACCCGCAGGACCTCGATGCGGGCGAAAACGAGGCCTACGCCAATGGCAAGGGACAGAAATTCTACCGGCTCTATCAGGACCGGCTGAAAGCACTCAACGCCTGCGATTTCGGCGATCTCCTGCTGCACATGCTCAATATCCTGCGCACCAACCGCGAGGTGCTGGAACAGTACCAGCAGCGGTTCAAGTACGTCATGGTGGACGAATACCAGGACACCAATCAGGTCCAGTACCTCTGGCTGCGCCTGATCGCGCAAGGGCGCCAGAACATCTGCGTGGTGGGCGACGATGACCAGTCGATCTATTCATGGAGAGGCGCAGAAGTTGCCAATATCCTGCGGTTTGAAAAGGATTTTCCCGGCGCAAAGGTGATCCGGCTGGAGCAGAACTACCGCTCCACGCCGCAGATCCTCGCGGCCGCCTCGGGCCTCATCAACGAGAACAGCCAGCGACTCGGCAAGACGTTGTGGACCGAGCGCCATGCCGGCGACAAGGTTCGCGTCATCGGCGTGTGGGACGCCCCCGAGGAAGCCCGCCGCGTCGGCGACGAGATCGAGCGGCTGGAGCGCGAAGGCGCGCCGCTTGACCAGATGGCCATTCTGGTGCGTGCCCAGTACCAGACCCGCGAGTTCGAAGACCGCTTCATAAGTATCGGCCTCAAGTACAGGATTATTGGCAGTTTCAGGTTCTATGAACGCGCCGAAATCCGCGATGCTCTCGCCTACCTTCGCGTGATCGCCCAGCCCGCCGACGATCTTGCGTTCGAGCGCATCTACAATGCCCCGAAGCGCGGGCTCGGCGCCAAGGCGCTGGAAAAGCTGCACCAGCTCGCGCGGCGACAGGTGATCCCGCTCGCAGCGGCCGCGATCGAGCTTGCCGATACCGACGAACTGCCTGCCCGCGCACGCAACACTTTCCTCTCGCTGATGCGCGACTTCGCCCGATGGCGCGATCTGGAGAAGACCGAAAACCCCGCCGACCTCCTGCGTACCGTGCTGGATGAAAGCGGCTATACCGATGCCCTTCAGGCAGAGCGCACGGCCGATGCCGCCGGCCGGCTGGAAAACCTGGCCGAACTGGCGCGCGCCATGGAAGAATACGAGAGCCTCGGCGATTTCCTCGAGCACGTCAGCCTCGTCATGGACAATGACGCGGCCGGCGAGGAGGAAAAGGTCACGATCATGACCATGCACGCCGCCAAGGGACTCGAGTTCGATCACGTATTCCTGCCCGGCTGGGAAGAAGGCGTGTTCCCCTCGCAGCGATCGCTCGATGAGGGCGGCCTTGCCAGCCTGGAGGAAGAACGCCGCCTCGCCTATGTCGCCATCACGCGCGCGCGGAGGAAATGCACTATCCTCCACGCCGCCAACAGGCGCATCTACGGCCAATGGACCAGTTCCATTCCTTCGCGTTTCATCGCCGAACTTCCCGATGACCACATCGAGAGCGAAACCACGCTATCGGGAGGCGCTTCGCTGTGGCGCGCGCAGTGGTCGGAACACGCCGACCCGTTCGCCGACGTTGCCCGCGCCCAACCTTCGCGGGCGGTTACGCGCGGCCCCGGCTGGCAGCGGGCAGCCACGCGCGAGTTCGACCCCAAGCCGCGCCGCATTGCCGAGACTACCCGCAGCGCCGCCAGCTTCGCCGCCAAGCCGCGCGCCGACATCACGCCCGGTGCGCGCGTATTCCACGAAAAGTTCGGCTATGGCACGGTCGCCGCGCAGGAAGGCAACAAGCTGGAGATCGATTTCGAGCAATCGGGCCGCAAGCGCGTGATCGACAGCTTCGTGAAACTGGCCGAGTAGAGCCGAGTAGGCCGGCCGGATTTCGGGGGCAGTCCCTAGGCCAGCGCCGAAACGCCGAGGAAGTCCGGCACGGGGCCGTTCCAGCCATCATCGGCAGATTCGGGCTCCGCGCGGCGCGGACGGCGTTCGCGACGCGGCTCCTCGGCACGCGGTTCGCGGCGCGGGCTGCGCTGCTCGGTCCGGCTCTCGCGCGGCTCGCGCGCTTCGCGCTTGGGCCTGGGCTTTTCCTCGCGCTCCTCAGCCGGTTCCTCGATCGCCAGTTCGAAAACGGGGATCTTGCCGCCCGTCAGCTTCTCGACGTTGCCGATCGCCTCGGCATCTTCTGGAGCGACAAAGGTGAAGGCCCGTCCGGTGGCGCCAGCACGGCCGGTCCGGCCGATACGGTGGATATAGTCATCCGGATGCCACGGCGTGTCGAAGTTGAAGACGTGGCTGACACCCTTCACGTCGAGACCGCGCGCGGCGACATCGGAAGCAACAAGGATGTTGAGATCGCCGGCCTTGAAACGATCGAGTTCGGCAATTCGCGACGACTGGTCCATATCGCCATGGATTTCGCCCGCTGAAAAGCCGTGGCGCTTCAGGCTCTGGGCCAGCTCGCGCACGGTAGTCTTGCGATTGCAGAAGACGATCGCGGTCGAAACGTTGTCGGTCCGCAGCAGGTGGCGCAGGACGTCACGCTTCTTGCGCGCGTTCACCGCGATCTTGTGCTGGACGATGTTGATATTGGCCGTCGCGGGCCGCGCCACCTCGATGTACTTCGGGTTCGACAGGAAGCGATCGGCCAGCTTCTTGATCGGCGGCGGCATCGTCGCCGAAAAGAGCATCGTCTGCCGCGTGGTCGGCAGCTTCGAACAGATGTTCTCGATGTCCGGAATGAAGCCCATATCGAGCATCCGGTCGGCCTCGTCGATAACGAGCAGTTCGCAGCCCGTGAGAAGGATCTTCCCGCGCTCGAACAGATCCATCAGACGACCGGGCGTGGCGATCAACACATCGACGCCTTCGGACAGGGTCTTGAGCTGATCGCCCATCTGCACGCCGCCGATCAGCAGCGCCATCTTGAGATCGTGGTTCTTCCCGTACTTCTCGAAGTTTTCGGACACCTGCGCGGCCAGTTCGCGAGTCGGCTCCAGGATCAGCGAGCGCGGCATCAGCGCGCGGCGGCGGCCATGAGCGAGAATATCGATCATCGGCAGAACGAAGCTGGCGGTCTTGCCGGTGCCGGTCTGGGCGATGCCGATCAGATCCTTCATCATCAGCACCGGCGGAATCGCCTGCGCCTGAATAGGAGTCGGTTCGGTATAGCCCGCGGCTTCGACCGCTTGCAGCAATTCGTCAGACAGGCCGAGATCGGCAAAGCTCATAGGCAATCAGGTTTCCGGAAAATATGAGGCATCATGTAGCACCGGCGCAAGCGGGACGGAATGTCCCCAGACGACCAAAGCGCAACTGCGCGCGCCCTATGCGGGAAACGATGCCGAAGTCAAGGAATTCCGCGCCGCGACACGGCAACGAGTCCAGGTTAACGAATTTGGGGCTGGAGGAGTGAAGTGAGGAAGGCCGGGTTCCATCCGGCGGCTTTGCGGGCGGTTTTGATGGATTTCTTGC
>NZ_BMHK01000050.1 GCF_014640675.1 Novosphingobium endophyticum
AAGCCAACCACCATCAGTCTGCGCCGCAAACGCGCCGGATGGAATCTCGATTATCTCGCCTCAATCCTCGATACCAAAATCCGTTAACTTGGATTCGGAGCCCTGTTGACATCGGCAAGATCGCCGGTTCTCCCCCGGACACGCGCGAAGACGCCTTGGTTACCGGAAACAAAGGGTTATACACGTCCGCCATGCAGATCCCGCCTTCCCGCGTCACGATCAACGACGTCGCCCGCCTCGCCGGGGTTTCGACCAAGACGATCAGCCGCATCATCAACCAGTCCCCGCTCGTCGGCGAAGAGACCCGCGCCAGGGTCGAGGCCGTCATTGCCGAGACGGGCTTCGTTCCCAGCGCGCAGGCCCGCGCCCTCGCCCTGCGCCGCAATTTCATCGTCGCGCTCGTTCACGACGGTTCGGATCGGGGCATCATGGAAGCGGTGGAGGCCGGCATGCTGCGCGGGATGGAGGGCAGCGACCTGTCGCTGGTGCTGCGGCCGCTCCAGGGCAATGTCGCCGCGCACCTTCGCGCATTTGTCGACCAGCACCGCCCCTCGGGCGTCGTCCTGCTGCCGCCGCTGTCGGAAATGGATGAACTCGCCCGGCTCTGCGAGGATATGGACACGCGCTGCGTCCGTCTCGGCAAGGTCCGGGACGGCCACGGGCTGGGCTGCGACGATCGCCCGGCAATGGCCGTCCTGATCGCATGGCTCGTCAGGCTGGGACACCGGCGCATCGGCCTCGTCGGCGGCCCCGAATCGTCGCTCACGGCCCAGCAGCGTGAACTGGGCTATCTCGACGCCATGGCCGACCACGACCTCGACCGGGGGCCTTCGCTCATCGTCTCGGGCGACAACTCGTTCGAATCGGGCATCGAGGCCGGCCGCCTGCTGCTCGAAGTCAGCCCGCGCCCGACCGCCATTGTCGCCTGCAACGATGAGATGGCGGCCGGGGTGATGCAGACCGCCGGAAGGGCCGGACTGACCGTACCCGATGACCTGTCGATCGTCGGATTCGACGATACACCCCTGGCCGAACGGATTTGGCCGCCGCTCACGTCGATGCGCGTGCCCTGGGCGGAAATGGCGCGGGAGGCCGTCTCGATCATCCGCGCCGCCGCTGAACAGCCGCAGGCCGACCGCGCTTTCACGGCGGAGCTGGTGGTACGCAATTCCGTGCTGCCCCTCGGCGATCAGGCGGGAGCGGCCGTGCCTTCTTCCGCCGCCCAGTCCGGATAGGGGCCAAGCCCGAAGAGCAGGATGGCGCTCAGCAGGGTCAGGAGAAAACCGCCCCACAGGCCCGGCGCATAGCTTTGCCAGATGTCGTAGATCAGGCCCGCCACGACCGGACCCAAACCCGATCCGGCCGCAATCAGGCTCGCCATGATCCCGAAGATGGTGCCGAACTGGCGCATGCCAGAGTAGGCGGCGGTCAGGAAGCCGACGAGTTGGAGCTTGGTTCCGCCAGCATAGCCGTTGATCATCAGCGCGGTGACGATGGCCCAGGTGGGTGCATGCGGGAGCAGTAGCAGTAGGAAGGAAAGCGAGGTCACACCGATGGTCAGCCCACCCACCCAGCGCGCGGGAAAGTGATCGAGCAGCCAGCCGGTAATGAGCTTGCCGGCGATCCCTGCGAGGCCGGCAGGGAGGGCATAGAGGGCGGCGGTCCGGCGATCGACCCCGATTTCCGTGAGGATGGGAATCTGGTGCACGACCAGACCGATGGTCACGGTCATGATGATGAAGGTGGAAATCGCGATGCGCCACAAGGCCGGATCGCGCATCGCCTCGCGCACCGAGAGACCGGGAACGTCGAGCAGGGTGCCTGCGGCCCGGCCCGCCGCCTGTGCCGCGTCGCGCATCTTGCGGCTGATTTCATAGCCGTCCTTCAGCCAGAGCAGGCACAACAGGATGGCGACCGTGCCCCAGGTCACGGCCAGAACGATAAAGGCCATGCGCCAGCCGTAAACGCGGATGAGATACTCCGCGTACATCGGCGTGAAGGCCTGTGCGAGCGCGGAGCCCGACAACACGAGCCCCAGCGCAAGCCCCCTTCCCGCTTTGAACGTACTGTTGACCGAAGCGGTCCAGACCGTCGACTTGGTCATCAGCGCGGTAACCGCGTAGGCCGTCCAGATCGTGAACCACATCCACGTGGACCCGTCGAGCTGGCTGAGCGAAGCGATGACACAGACCATCAACGCCAGCCCCGGAATCGCCAGCCGGCGCACACCCCACTTGTCGATGAATACGCCGAACAGCGGCGAAAACACGAACGTCAGGATCGCCGTGATTGAAATGCCGGAGGATACCAACGTCCGGCTCCAGCCGAACTCGTCGCTGATCGGCGCGATGAACAGGCCCGTGCTCGAGGTGATGACCACGGTGAAAGAGAAACCGGCTGCCGCGGCAAGGATCAGCTTCCAGTGCTGGCGAAACTCCTCAGCCGCCGTCGGACTGCTTTCAGCCAAGATTCTCTCCCTCGGTGGCCGCGACAATCTTTTTATGTGCCGGATATACTCCGCCAGGTCGCGATTGTTGTCAGGTCGACGCCGCCAGTTCCTCCAGCGTGAAGCCGTTGGCCGGCGCACATTGTTGCACTTCGATCATGTTGCCCTCGGGGTCGTAGCCGTAGAGCGTCTTGACATGACCGACGTCAGCGAACGCGCGGTCGTTGAAGGTCATGCCGCATTTGCGCAGGTGCTCGATGTCCTTCTCGATGTCCGTCACATCGACGCAGAAGTGGGTGTAACCGCGATCATAGGGGCGCAGCGGCCGATCGATGTCGGACGCGGGCGCGCTGTATTCGAACAGTTCGAGATAGCACTGCCCGGCGCGGAGCATGCAGCCTTTGGCCGCCGAATTGGGAACGTCGACGATATGGTCCATCACCGGCTCGTCCGCCCAGGCGAAGCCCTTCTCGTCAACGGGCTGAAAACCGAAGGCCTCGCGGTAGAAGCGCTTCATCCGCTCAAGGTCGCGGCAGTTCATGCCGACGTGGTGGATGCCTCTTATCATGACCATTTCTCCCGGACAGTTTGCCGCGACTATCCCGGAGGCAGCGCGGCTAGGCAATCGCTTCGGCTTGACCCCGGCGGATGTCCGATGATCGCCTCCGGCTCCTATTCGTCCTCCGGCTCGATCCACTTCGTGCGGGTAACGCGCGGGCTGAGATACTTGGTTGCGGTCCAGCCGCCATCGACGACGATCGACTGGCCGTTGATCATCTCGCTGCCGGGCAGGCACAGGAACGCGATGACGGAGGCCACGTCCTGCGGCTGGGCAAGGCGCGGATAGGGCGTGGTCTCGACATTGTTGCGCTTGAACGATTCGTCCTCGAAGCGGTGGCGGACCATGTCGGTCATGGTCACGCCGGGTGCCACGCAGTTCGAACGGATGCCCCGCGGGCCATATTCGCAGGCCATGTGCTCGGTGAGCGACTTCAGGCCGCCCTTGGCCGCCGAATAGGCCCCGCCGCGCCGCCCGCCGATATGCGCGAAAGTGGAGGTCACATTGACGACGCTCGCCCCTTCCTTGAGGTGCGGGATGACATCGCGGCACAGGCGGAATGGGGCGACCAGCATGATGCTGAGGAAATCTTCGAGCGTCTGGTCGTCGGTTTCGTCGAGCGGCTTGGGGCTGCCGACGCCGGCGTTGTTGACCAGGGCATCGATGCGGCCAAAGCGCTTCAGCGTCTGTTCGACGATCATCTTGGGCGCCACGGGATCGTTGAGGTCGGCGGAGATCGCCAGGACGTGATCGGGATTGCCGATTTCCGCCTCCAGCGTCGCCAGCTTGTCCTTGCTGCGGCCTACGCCGACGATCGAGAAACCCTCGCCATGCAGGATCTTGGCGGTTTCAAGGCCGATGCCGCTTCCCGCACCGGTAATGATAGCCGTCTTGGCCATGACGAACTCCCTTTTTCCATCTTTGATCCGCAGCCTGCCGATCCGCTAACCGGCTTTGCCAGGCAAGCAAAGCCACTACCATGGCTCGCCCCGCTTGAGGCCGGCAGAAATGGCCTGAATGGCGCGGCAATCGCGCTTGATCGTCGCCGCGATAACCGTCGGCGCGCCCTCTTGGCCGGGGTGGGACGGGTGGCTAGTGTCGATCCATCGTGCAAACGGGGCGCCGCGATCCCGTGCCGCACTTCCAGCCAACGCGTAGAAGCGAGATTACATGACCACGAACAACAGCGCACTGGCAGGCATCCGCGTGATCGACATGAGCCGCGTCTTCGCCGCGCCGGTCGGAGCGCAGATCCTTGGCGACCTTGGCGCCGACGTCATCAAGATCGAACGCCCCGGCGTCGGGGACGACGGGCGCGGTTACGGGTTTTCCTGGGTCAAGGGCAAGGACGGCATCGAAACGCGGCATTCGAGCTTCTTCACCGTCTCCAACCGCAACAAGCGCTCGATGACGCTCAACCACTCCAAGCCGGAAGGGCAGGAGATTCTCCGCAAGCTGGTCGAGACCGCCGATGTGCTGATCGAGAATTACAAGGTCGGCGATCTCAAGCGCTTCGGACTCGACTACGAGAGCCTCAGGCAAATCAATCCGCGACTGATCTACTGCTCGGTAACGGGCTACGGACAGACCGGACCGATGGCCGCGCGCCCCGGTTATGACGGGCTGTTCCAGGCGACCGGCGGCATGATGGCCGTAACGGGCATTCCCGAAGGAGAGCCCGGCGCGGGGCCGCTGAAGGCAGGCCCCAGCCTTGTCGACTTCATCACCGGCCACAACACCGCGCTCGCGGTGCTCGGCGCGCTGATGTACCGGAGCCGCACCGGCGAGGGCCAGTATATCGACATCGCCCTGCTCGATACCTCGGTGGCCATGGTCTCACACATCATGCAGGACTACCTTATCAGCGGCAGTGCCCCTCCCCGCCTCGGAAACGGCGGAAACGGCGGCGGCCCGGCCGACCTGATCCACTGCAAGGACGGCATCGTCTATCTCACCGCCGGCACCGACGAGCACTGGCGCCGCCTGACCGTGTTGATGAAGCAGCCCGAACTGTTCGAGGACCCGCGCTTCGATTCCAACCTGAAGCGGGGCAAGCACAACCGCGCCGAGTTGATGGACATCATCAATGCATGGAGCCGGCAGTGGACCGTCGCCGATATACAGGCGGCGCTCGACGAAGTCGGCATTCCGGCGGCGCGCTACAACGAACTGGCGGAAGTCTGGGAAGAGCCGCAGGTCAAGCACCGCGAGCTGCGCGCGACCACGCCGCACGCCTATGCGGAAAGCGGATCGGTGGACCTCATCGCCAGCCCGCTGGCGCAAATGTCGAAGAGCCCGGCGACCATCCGCAGCGCCCCGCCTATGTTGGGCGAGCACACCCGCGAAATCCTGAACGAGCTTGGTTACGACGACGCGCGCGTCGCCGAACTTCAGGAACTCAAGGTACTCTGACGCTTCCGGGCACAGGCCATCGCGCGCGGCGTCCCGCGCGCTGCACCTATTGCCCCTTGAACTCCGGCTTTCGCTTCTCGACGAATGCGGCCACGCCTTCGAGGAAGTCCTCGGTCCGCCCGGCGTCCCGCTGGCCCCGGCGTTCGAGTTCGAGCGCGGTTTCCAGGCTGGAATCGAGCGCGTCCCAGGCCATGCGCTTGATGAGACCCAGCGAGCGCGGGCCTTGCGCAAAACCCCTGGCGAGCGTCATCGCGGCCTCGTCCAGTTCCTCGTCGGGGACGACCATCGTGGCGAGGCCCCATTCGAGCGCGGTCTTCGCGTCGATCTTTTCGCCCAGCAGCATCATCCGCATGGCGCGAACGCGACCCACGGCCTTGGCCAGAAGGTAGGTCGAGCCGCCGTCCGGCACCAGCCCGACGCGGCAGAAGGCGCAGAAGAAATAGGCGTTTTCCGCCATCATGACCACATCGCCCGCCGCTGCGAGACCGGCACCGTAACCTGCGGCGGGTCCGCGGATCGCGGTGATTACCGGCTGCTCGGCGTGCTTGATCGCCAGAATTACCGGATTGAGGGCACGGTCGAGCTGTCCACCGACGTCGCGCATCGGGTCGGCAAGCATGTCCTGCGCCTTCGTCAGGTTTGCGCCCGAGCAGAAGCCATTGCCCTCACCCGTCAGCAGGATCGCGCGCGCTTCCTTGCCGGCACGGTCGAAGGCGTCGACCATCTCGTGCCCCATCGCCTCGGTCACACCGTTCATGGAATCCGGATCGTTGAGCGCGATCCGCGCCACGCCATCTTCGACGCTGTAGAGGATATGCTCGTAAGTCATTCGGGTTTCTCCGTTCACCCCAACATCCTGCCGAAGCGGCCTTTCACGATCTCCTCGGCCTCTCCCATGATGCGATCGATCAGTTCCTGGCAGGTGGGAACGTCGTGGATCAGTCCCTGGACCATGCCCGCCCAGAAAATGCCCTTGGACAGGTCGCCGGTCTGCAGCAGTTCGCGCCCGACGGCCCCGGCGACGAGATGGCGGATATCCTCGAACGTCGAATCCGGACGCGCGGAAATCTCCACCACTTCGTCCGAGACCTCGTTCTTGCCGACGCGCGCGGTGTTCTTGAACTTGCGGAAGATCAGGTTCGTGCCGCGCTCGTCGTTCTCGATGTACTTGGCCTTCACGTTGTCGTGGATCGGCGCTTCCTTCGTGGCGCAGAAGCGGGTGCCCATGTTGATGCCTTCCGCGCCGAGCGCCAGCGCGGCGACGAGGCCGCGTCCGTCGCCAAAGCCGCCGCTCGCCAGCATCGGGATCTTCACCTTGTCGGCCGCGGAGGGGATCAGGATCAGGCCGGGAATGTCGTCCTCCCCGGGGTGGCCCGCGCATTCGAAACCATCGATCGAGATCACGTCGCAGCCGTGGCGCTCGGCGGACAGGGCATGGCGAACCGCGGTACACTTGTGCAGGATCTTGATTCCGTGGGGCTTGGCCATTTCCCAGATCTCGCGCACCTGCTGCGTGCCGGCCGTCTCGAAGATCTTCACGCCTCCGTCGATCGCGGCCTTGGCATAGCCGGCATAGTCCGGCGGCAGGATCGTCGGCAGCACGGTAATGTTCACCGCGAAAGGCTTGTCGGTCATCGACCGGCAACGCTCGATTTCCTCGCGCAGGGCCTCGGGCGAGGGCTGGGTCAGTGCGGTCAGTGTGCCCAGTCCCCCGGCGTTGGAAACCGCGCTCGCCAGTTCGGCGTAGCCCACGCCCTGCATGCCGCCCTGCACGATGGGATGCTCGATCTCGAGCAGTTCGGTAATGCGGGTCTTAAACGCCATTATTTCTGTCTCCCTGCAAGCCTGCTGCCGGCCCGGTTTTCGGAATTTGGGCTAAGCGAAGCCTTCGGCGGCATCAAGCGGTCGATCCGTTCCCGCCGGCCGGAAGGCCAGAGCATCGCGGCAGCGCTACGAACCTCGTGCCTGCCGCGCGGGCATCGCCATGGATTCGCTTCGGCAATTGCGCCGCCCCCCGCCGGTAGCCGCGATTCACCGGCTGCCCGGACACTGCCAGCTCCCGCGCGGAACATTGAATCGGGAGCCCATCTTCTTAGATAGGATCCGCACCTTTTCCAGTGGAGAAAACTGACGTGAACGGCTTCAAGACGGCCATGCTGCTGGCGGCACTCACGGCGCTGTTCATGGGCCTGGGCTACCTTTTCGGCGGAACCGGCGGAGCGATCATCGCCCTGGCCGTGGCGGCCGGCATGAACCTCGTCACATTCTGGAATGCGGACAAGATCGTCCTTCGCATGCACAATGCGCGTGAGGTGGACGCGCGCACCGCGCCCGAATTTCATGGGCTGGTCGCCCGGCTGGCGCAGCGCGCCGGTCTGCCGATGCCGAAAGTCTACGTCGTCGACAGCCCCAACCCCAACGCCTTCGCAACCGGACGCAATCCGGAAAACGCGGCCGTGGCGGCAACGACCGGGCTGCTTGGCATGCTCGGCCGCGACGAAGTGGCCGCCGTCATGGCCCATGAACTCGGTCATGTGCGCAATCGCGACACGCTGATCATGACAATGGTCGCCACGATTGCCGGCGCGATCTCCATGATTGCCAACTTCGGACTGTTCTTCGGAGGCCACGGCAACGGCCGGGTCAATCCATTGGCCGCCATTGCCGCCGTGTTCATGGCGCCCTTCGCGGCCATGATCGTGCAGATGGCGATCAGCCGCACCCGCGAATTCGGCGCCGATCGTGCCGGGGCCGAAATCTGCGGCGACCCGCGCGCGCTGGCATCGGCCCTCGCAAAGATCGCCGGCCCGGCCCGGTCCATTCCCAACCGGACGTCCGAGCGCAATCCCGCAGCATCTCAGCTCTACATCGTGCCGACCGGCGTTTCGGACCTGTTCTCGACCCATCCGGCGACGGAGAAGCGCATTGCCGCGCTGATGGCGCTCGGCGGTACCGGCAGCACTTCGGCCCCGCCCCGCTCCGCGCCCATGGCAGGCCGCTCGGCGCTCGATCCGAACCGCCGCCGCTGAGAGGTCGCCGCGTCCCATTTACCGTGCGGACGATGATCTGAGCCGCTGTGCGCCATTGCGTCCCGCCGGCAGGAAGGTACACTTTGCCGTCAAGACCCTGAGGCTTCCTCCCCGCGTGCGGATGGCGGTCCGGGGCTGCGAAACCATGACAAGACACACAATCCAGAGAGGTGTGGGAGTGCTCAAATCAGCTGATGGCGGCCTGCGTTCCGTCCCCTTCCCGATCGACGATCCGGAACGGATCCCGGTAAAGCGCTATTACGATGAGGAGTTCTACCAGGCTGAACTCGACCACCTGTGGCCGCACGTCTGGCAGATGGCCTGCCGCGTGGAGCAGATCCCCGAAGTGGGCGACTGGATCGAATACGAGAATGTCGGAAAGTCCGTCATCATCGTGCGCACCGCCAGCGGCGTGAAGGCGTTTCACAATGCCTGCCGCCACCGCGGCGTTCCCTTCGCGGGCGGGACCCCGCTGGGTTCCTCGCACGCGACCGCCCATGGCAACTGCGCCAAGTCCGGTTTCGTGTGCCCGTTCCACGGCTGGCGCTGGAACATGGATGGCGAAAGCACGCAGGTCTATGGCAAGCACCTGTTCAGCGAAAAGCAGCTGCAGGAAGACGAGATCAACCTGATCCCCTGCCGCTCCGAAGTGTGGGGCGGCTGCGTCTGGATCAACCATGACGACGACGCCCCTTCCGTAAAGGAATCGCTCGGTCCGGTGGCAGATCGACTCGAAGCGCACAATGTCGACAAGCTGCGCGCCGAGTGGTGCTACGGCACCGTGCTTCCTGCCAACTGGAAGATCGCGATGGAAGCCTTCATGGAAGGCTACCACGTAAGACAGACGCACCCGCAGCTTCAGCATGCCGTGCCGATGATGTACGACAGCATGTACCGGGATCCGCGCGGGCCCTTCCCGCAGATGGCGGACCCCGCGCTTTCCTATCGTGAAAACCAGGAAATGCAGGTCGTCTCGATGGAGCGGCTCTCCGAAGGCATGGCGGGCATGCTCCATGCCAAGGAAGTGGAGATCGCGCGCGGCATGGTCGGCATCGAGGATGGTCTTCCCGAGGACCAGAACCAGGCCATGTTCATGTGGCTGGGCATGGTGATGCACCAGATCTCAGAGCAGCTAAAAGCCAGGGGCGAGCCGGTACCGGATCTCTGCGCCGTCCAGCAGTCGGACCCGATCAACGCCGTCGAGTTCCTCTTCCCGCACTACTTCCTGCTGCCATATTTCAGCTCGATGTCGGCATACCGTATCCGACCGCTCGGCCCGGAAAGCTGCTTTTTCGAGATCTGGTCGCTCACCTTCCTTCCCGAAGGCGAGGAACCCGAACCGGTCATGGAACCCATCGTGCTACCTTTCGACAGCACCGAGTTCCCGCCAATTCCGCGCCAGGATTATTCGAACATCCCCATCCAGCAAAAGGGCCTGCATGCCAAGGGCTTCGAATTCATGCGCCTGTCCAAGGACATCGAAGGCCTGATCAGCAATTATGAGCGGATCATCGACGGCTATCTCGCCGGGGTCTCCCAGGACAAGCTGGCCAAGGCGACCCACAAGCTGGCCGGAAACTTCGACGGAAAGATCGAGGACCTGGGTTTCTGAGCCTTCGCCATCCGGTTGTCATTTCCAGATAAAAAGGCCCTCGGGAGCGGTGTTCCCGGGGGCCTTTGTCCGGATACTCGCCAGAGAAGAGAACCCGACGATGGCTGGGTGCGCCTGCATTCGCGGATGATCCGGGCGTCAACGAAGACGTTTACGCCCCGGCGGTAAGCGCCGCCACCAGCGCCCTGACCTTCTTCTGGCGCCACTGCGGCAGCGGCGCCACGAGCCAGTAGCCGCGCCGGCAAGCGACGGTCGCCCCAATCAGTTCCTTCTGGTCCTCTCCGACGAGACCGGCGGCAAGCAGCGCCGGCACCCGCGTCTTGCCCAGGCCCGCCACCGCGGCGGCCACGGCCTGCCCGGCATCACCCACGCTGACCGGAGGCTTGATGTCCTCGTTGTCGTCGTTTTCCTCGCCGTCGCTGCCCGGCGTGGGGTCGCCCGGCCAGCCGATCCAGTCGCCCGAGCCGATCTCGACCCATTCCGCCGTCCCCAGTGAGACGCCTTCCAGCTCGCCCGGCCCATCGGTCCAGCGCACCGCAAGGTCGAGGTTGGCTTCGGTGAAGTCGGTCATCTCGCCATCGACGATGATGTAGCGGACCTGCGGGTTCTCCGCGCGGAAGGCGGCGAGGCGCGGCGCCAGCCAGGCCGCGACGAATTCGCGCGGCGCGGCTATGGTATAGACGTGGCTCGACTGGCCCGCCTGCATCGCCTGCACCGCATCCTCGAAATGCAGGAAACCGGTGCGCAGCGCGGCCAGACCCGAGCTTGCCTCATCCGTCAGTTCAAGTCCCTTGCTGGTGCGGCGGAACAGGACCACGCCAAGCAGGTCTTCCAGCGCGCGGATCTGCTGGCCGACGGCGGCGGGCGTGACCGCCAGCTCGTCGGCCGCGCGCGTAAAGGACAAGTGGCGCGCCGCCGCGTCGAAGACGCGCAAGGCATTGAGGGGCAAGTGCGTACGCTTCATGACGCATCCCTATGCCCCCCGCGCGGCCGGGGCAATGGAGTTTGCTTTCAGGCGAGCATACCGCCGCTTTGAACGGGCGATGCAGCAATCCGGTCAGCAGGTTCGGAGCAGGCCGTCCGTCAACCGGCCGTCGCCGGCGCGGCGAGTGGAAAGAACGGAATGAGCGCCTTCACCTTACGGCCCGCCTTGCCGCGAAAGACATAGTGGCCTTCCATGCTGCCGTGGGGCGTAGGAAGCGGACAGCCGGAAACGTAGTCGTGGCTGCGTCCGGGCGCGATGACGGGCTGTTCGCCGACGACACCTTCACCTTCGACGACACTGACATCGCCGTTGCCGTCGGTGATACGCCAGAAGCGGGTCATGAGTTGCAGCGTCTCGTCCGATTCGTTCTCGATGCGGATATGGTACACCCAGAACCACTTTCCCGCTTCGATACGTGACTGTTCCGGCAGGAAGTTGACCGCAACCCTGACAACGATGCCTTCGGTAATGGCGGTATGCTGAAACAGTTCCTTCATGGTCAGAACAGCTTAACGGCGAACGCCCCGCTACACAACCGCTTGGCCTTCCCGTTCCCCCCTTGGCGAAGGTCCGCGCTTTTCAGGAAACCGATGCCAGGGCGCACTCAAGGCTCCAGCGGAAGCCCGAAGCTGAGTAGTCCGTCTCCACCTGGGCATCGAGTTTCGCGCGGGGCACGTCGGCGATGATCCTGGAGCCGAAACCCTGTCGGCTTGGCGGGGTGACCGGCGGCCCTCCGGTTTCGGCCCAGCCGATCCGGAACAGGGCACCCGTCCCCTCACCCTGGAGCCACCAGGAGATCTCCACCCGCCCCTCGGGAATTGAAAGCGAGCCGTACTTGAGGGCGTTTGTACCCATCTCGTGCAGCGCCATGGCCAGCGTCTCGGCGGCACGAGGAGAAAGCAGGACTTCAGGCCCCCGGCATGAAACCTGGGCCTCCGCTTCTCCGAGCGAACGAAGCTGCGCCTCGACCATCTCCAGAAGGGGAACGGCCGACCACGCGCGGCGCACGAGCACGTCCTGATTGGCGGCAAGCCCGGCAATGCGTCTTTCCAGGTTCTCGACGAATTCCGGATCATTGGCGTCGCTGCGGCGTGCCAGCGCCTGGATGATCGTCAGCATGTTCTTGGAGCGGTGATTGACCTCCTGCAGCAGCAGTTCGATCCGCTGCTCCGCGTCGCGCATCTCGGTGATGTCGGTATTGGTCCCGAACCAGCAGATGGTCTTGCCCTCGTCGTCACGGATCGGCACGGATCGCGAGAGAAACCAGCGCCATTCCCCGGTAGCGCTGCGCAGCGGGAATGTGTCTTCCCAATCATCTCCCGATTTGATGTGCGCGCGAAACCGTTCGGTCACCGCCTCGACATGTTCGGGATGCTGAACCGCGCGCCAGCCCCAGCCCTCCATCTCGGAAAGCGTGGTGCCGGTGTAATCGAACCAGCGCTTGTTATACCAGAATATCCACCCTTTCGGATCCGCGATCCAGGCCAGTTGCGACATGTTGTCGGCCAGCAGGCGAAAGCGCTCCTCGCTTTCCTGCAGCCGTGCCAGCATCAGCTTCTGCGGCGTAATGTCGCGCGCGATCTTGCTCGCCGCTATCACCCGCCCGGCATCGTCGAGGATCGGCGAGACGGTCACCGCGATATGGACCTCGCCGCCATCCTTGCGCCGGCGAATGGTCTCGAACGTGGGCACATGCTCGCCGCGCGTGATGCAGGCGACGATCCGGTCTTCCTCCGCCTGTCGGTCCTCGGGAATGATGGTGCGGATGTTGCGGCCGACTATCTCACCGGCGGTATAGCCGAAGATGCGCTCGGCCGCGGTGTTCCATGAGAGGATGGTACCGTCCAGCCTCTTCCCGACAATCGCATCGTCCGTGGACTCGACGATTGCCGCAAGCAATCTCGCCGGATCGGCGCCGAGGTCCGCGACGTTCAGAGGCCAGCCCTGGTGAAGGCCTGATCGAGATCCTCGATCAGATCCTCGGGATCTTCGAGCCCGACGTTGATCCGCAGCATTCCCTCCGAAATACCCATGGCCTCCCGCCCTTCCGGACCCATGTTGTGATGCGTAGTGGAGGCAGGATGGCACATCAGCGACCGTGAGTCCCCGATATTGTTCGAAATATCGATGAGTTGAAGCGCGTCCAGGAGCCCGTGCGCCTGCTCGCGCCCGCCGTCGAGCACGAAGCTGAAGATCGGCCCGCAGGCGTCCATCTGCTTCTGCGCGAGCGCCTTTCCGGGGTGACTGTCGAGCCACGGGTGCAGGATCCTCGGCACGCGCCCTTCGACGAACTTGCCCACCTTCAGCGCGTTCTCGCTCTGCCGGCGCGCGCGCAGGTCGAGCGTCTCGAGGCCCTTGAGCACGACCCAGGCATTGAACGGCGAAAGGTTCGGCCCGGTGTTGCGCTGGAACGGCAGCAGCTTCTCGTTGATGAATTCCTCGCTGCCGCAGACCGCGCCGGCAAGCACCCTACCCTGCCCGTCCATCAGCTTCGTCGCCGAATAGGCCACGACGTCGGCACCGAATTCCAGCGGGCGCTGCAAGGCAGGCGTGCAGAACGCGTTGTCGATCACCGAGATGATGCCGCGGGCACGGGCAAGGCCGCAGATATATTCGAGGTCCGCAACGTCCATCGTCGGGTTCGCCGGGGTCTCGAAGAAGAAGACCCTGGTGTTGGGCCGGATCGCGGCCTCCCAGGCGGCGTTGTCCGTGGCGTCCACCACGGTCACGTCGATGCCGAAGCGCGGCAGCAGGTTGTCGCCCAGCCAGCGGCACGATCCGAAAGCCGCGCGCGCCGTGACCATGTGATCGCCGGCGGAGAGCTGGCAGAGCAGCGCGGCCGTCATCGCCGCCATCCCCGAGGCCTGCACGCGGCAGGCTTCGGCGCCTTCGAGCAAGGCGATACGCTCTTCGAGCATGGCCACGCTGGGGTTCTGCAGGCGCGAGTAGGTCATGCCCTCCTCATCGCCCGCGAAGCGCGCCGCCACCGTCGCGGCATCGTCGTAGCAGTAGCCCGAGGTGAGGAAGATCGCCTCGCTTGTCTCGCCCATTTCAGAACGCCATGTGCCGCCCCTGATCGCGCGGGTGGCGGGGCGCCATTTGGAGGTCGTGGCTCGGTCCTGTCCGGTAGTGCGTTTCATGCATCAAGCCTCTAGATTCGCGCAGGGGCCAGCGCAAGCAAATGCATCTTCGGCGGCGACGTGGACTGCCACCGGGAAGCGGCCCGCCCTGCTCTTGCGGTCTCGTGCATTCCCCCCTATCCCGCCAAGCCAATGCCGCTTGCCCCCCGCAAAGACCGTGATCCGCTCGGCTGGTGCCTCCTGATCGCATTCGGCTTTCTGGCGCTGCTGCTATGGCGGATTGGCCTGCCGCACCGGTACTACTTCGACGAGATCCACTACGTCCCGGCCTCGCTCAAGCTGCTCGACCTGATACCGGCGAACCGCGAACACCCGATGTTCGGCAAGGAAGTGATTGCCGCGTCGATCCACCTGCTCGGCGACAACCCCTACGCATGGCGCTTGCCTTCGGCGCTGTTCGGGGCGCTCGGGCTGTTCGGCTTCGGCAGGCTGATGTGGCACGCCTCGCAGCGCCGCGCCGCGACGCTGGCGGCCATGCTGCTTCTCGCGACCAACTTCATGTGGTTCGTCCAGAGCCGCATCGCCATGCTGGACATGATCGGCGCGGGCCTGTGCATGGTCGGTCTGTGGCAATTCGCCGCCGCCCTGCGCACCGGGTCGAAAGGGAGCGCCCGGTCGCGCCTGTTCCTCTCGGGTCTCGCCCTGGGCCTGTCGATCGGCGCCAAGTGGACGAGCGCTCCGGCGGTGGTGCTGCCGGGACTTTGCTTTCTGCTCCTCTGGGTCCGGGAGAACGGCATCGCGCTGACCGGCGGACGCGTATCGGGGCCGGCCCGGGGCATCTCGCTGATCGAGGCGGCGTGCTGGCTCGGCCTGTTCCCGCTCGCGGTCTACTGGGCGACCTATGTGCCGGCCATGTTCTATATTGACCGGCCGGTCGCGCCGCTGGGCTTTATCGAGCAGCACGAATTCATGCTCAAGCTGCAGGAAAGCGTGAGGAAGCCGCACCCTTACCGCAGCGTCTGGTACCAGTGGGTCGCGGACCTGCGGGTGATCTGGTACCTGTTCGAGACCGTGAAGGACCGGCAGCACGGCATCGTCATGCTGGGCAATCCTTTCTCGATGATCGTCGGCCTGATTGCCCTGGCCTGGGGCCTGTGGACATCGCTGCTCCACAGGCGCGGCGACGTGCTCGCCTTCGTCGTGCTCTATGCCGCGACGCTGGGCGTGTGGATCCACAACGCGAAGCCCGTGCAGTTCTATTACCATTACCTGCTGCCCGGCGCCTTTCTGATGGGCGTCCTGGCGCTCGCGCTCGATACGATGTGGGCGAGGCAGGGCAGATGGCGTCAGGGAGCGACGGGCGTTTTCGTCCTCGCGCTCGGGTTCTTCGTGCTGTTCTTCCCGATCCTGTCCGGCCTGCCGCTGCCCACGGATGCCTACAACTACTGGTTGTGGCTGCCGGGCTGGCGCTGACGCCTCCTGCGCACGGCCGGCGCGCGCGAGGGCATTGCCAGGAGGCTCATACCAATGTGCAATGATCATGACCCATGGGCCCATTGGCGCAGACCGAGGGACATGATGCGCCATGGCTGATCGACGAGCTTGTTCCAAGCGTAGCAGCAGTGG
>NZ_BMHK01000051.1 GCF_014640675.1 Novosphingobium endophyticum
CATCCGACCAAGCTATCCATGACATCAAAGCGCTTGGCCGCCAGCTGGGACGAGGACTTCCTCGTCAGCCTCATCTCGTGAAAACTCATTCACCCGATTCCCCTGATCATGCCTGCCGAATTCTCGAAAATGGATCGATTTGGAGAATTCAGCAAGCCGATTCGAAGTCGGCAATGTTGGACCTAGGCGACAGTCCGGACTTGGGTTGAGAACCGGCGAAGCGGACCTTCGTTCAGGCGGTCGCTTCGCGCTCATCAACAATATTCAGAATTCACACAGGTGCTATGGCGACTGATCCTTGATCGACATGTCGGTGCAAGCGTGTCCGGCCTCATGCGCGGCGATGGAGTCAGCTGGAGCTTCGGCCGCGGTCGAAGCCGACCGGGCATTTCGCGAACGCGCGATCGCCTCATTCGCTATAGGCGAGGTTGCGCATCGCCATGCGTTGGTCGGCCTGCCGATACTCTTGCGCCATCGACTGTTCGAGCGAATAGATGAACCGTTCGGCGAACGTCCGCACGGCCTCGCGAGGATCCTCCAGCCATGCGGCGAGCGCAGTTCGCTTTTCAGCGAGCGCGAGCGCCGATCCATGTTCGCCTGTGAGGACGCCGCTGGCGTAGAGAACCAGCCGTATCGAGTTGATCAGAGGATCTTTGGGATCGAGGGCCGCGATGATGTCGCGGCAGAGCGGGAACACCGCGTCCTTCCCATCATAGGTCCGCAGGATCTTGATGATGAACTCTGCCGACAGGGCATCGCCGTGCTCGGTTTCAGCGCGCAATCGTGATTCGAGTTCCGGCGGAAAATCGGGGAACACTGTATGTACGAGGCGCGCGCCGCGAAACTCGAACAGCGACTTGTCGGCATCGAACCAGCTCCGAACCGCCGAGATGAGGCGGTCCGGTGAGCGAGAGAGCGGCTTGTTGAGGGCATGGAGACTGTAGGGGATAGCCCTGAACTTTTCCGGGGCGGCGTCCCCCGCTGCAAGAACGAGCCGCCGCCGCAGGAAGTCGAGGACCAGATCGGGCCATGCCTCGGCGATTCCGGCGAGCAGCTCTTCGCCGCGACGCTCGAGATCGGGCGCCAGAAACATCGCATCCAGAACGCGTCGGGATTGCGCTTCGTCGAGACCGCGCAGGATTTCTTGTTTGCGCCAGGTGAAGAAGCCAAACCCCAACCAGCTCAGATCGTCGCGGGCGGTGAGATACTCGATGCACGGAAGGAAGACGCGGTCGATCAGCCCGCCTGGATGCGCCTCATATTGACGAATTGCCGTCAAGTTGCAGTTGAACACGGCATTGGAATCGTCGGCCGCGCGGGCGCGGTCGAGGAGCCGCACGAGCCGCTCTTCATTAAAGTCGATCGCGGCCTGCAGGTACCAGCCGACATTGCCCAGATGCTGACCGGCGGCGATCCAGCTATCGACATAGCTATTGATCCGCTGCTGATGCCCAGCCTTGGCGAGGCCATGAAGCAGGGCCGGCAGGAACTTTCCAAGGCGCTCGTTCATGCGCGCGCGAAAGGAATCGATCAGGTCGGGCTGATTTTCCGCGAGGCGCTGGAGGAACGTGCCGAACGCGGAGAAGGTGGCAAGGTCATTGCTCTCCGTCTCCGCATAGCGGTTCAACCGATCGACCCATTCGTCTATCGTCTCCGGCGAGACTGACCGCACCAGCTGCTCGACCTCATCATCCTTGTCGGCGCCGTCGATCCGGTAGTCGTAAGAGCAGTCTTCCCACATACGGTCCGACACGGAATCGAAGCCGACCAGCGTCTTGTAGATCACGAAATCAGGATCGCCGTTCAGCAGCGCCCGACCGGCCTGAATCTCCGCGACCAAGGCGGCGCTGGCCGCTGCGAGGTCCGCGTCATCAACCATATCCGGCGGTAGATTCGAATAGGAATAATAATGACGAAATAGCCGCTCTTCAAGCTTGCGCCGATCCTCCAGCGACATGCCCGGCGCGATGTCGCGATAGAAGGCAACGACCACCGCTAGGTCATCCATGATGACCTTGCCGAGAGCGTTGCTGTAGCCCGAGTTCATCGGCGTTTCCCCCGCACTGCTGAGGCCGTGGAGGATTTCGGCACGCTCCTCGTCCGTCCGCGCAAACGGATAGAAGCGCTTGAGCTGTTCGATCGCACCTCGCCGCGCGGAGATCAGTTCGCCCGACGCCGGAACGGCCCCCTGATGCAGGACGATCGCGTCGGGTTTGTAAGATGTGCCGGTAACAGTGGATTTCAGGACCTGGGCCAGCATCGTCGTCAACGTCGGTAGCGCGGCGGCGACGGCCGGATCGTCAAGCTTCCCGATACGCTCGACCAGATGCGCCTGGAACGCGCCGCCGACCTTCTTCCACGCAGTCAGATTATGCTCGGCAAGCTTGGTTGCGAACCCATCGAGCGCTTTGCGCTGCGGGGCGCCGTCGATCTGGCCGGCGAGGCGCAGCACGGTGTCGAGGCTGCGATCGATGTCGATATAGCGCAGGTGAGACAGGATCCCGCAGACGTCGCTGAGGATCGTTTCGCGCTTTTCGCCCGGATACTCGCCCCACCCGGTGTCATATGGGATCTCAGGCATCGCCAGCGCCCGCTCGGCGGCGTCCACCAACGTGCCCGAGACGTCGAAAAAAACCGCCTCGATGTCATCGTAATTGGGAAGGACGTGCGACCCGAACCGTTCGATCGTCTCATGCAGATCATTCAGGTTTCCGCAGTCTCTAATGGTCTCGAGCGCACCGGCGTCGAACATGTCTTTGCCGGCAAGCAGGCGGCGATAGTCGCTGGTGATCTTCTGGAATTCGTATCCGGCGGGGAGGAGATGGTCGCGCATGACCTTGGCGAGGCGCGCGTTGATGCCTTCGACGATCGCCGTCCCGAACCCCTTTTCGATGGGCCTCTTGTAGATCGTATCATGGGCCATCTGTGCCCATGCGTGATTCAGGATGGTTTGAACCTGGACTTCACACCGGAGGCCGGTGAACCGCGCATATTCGGGCAATTCAGCGCGGTTGGGTTTGAGGCGAATGACATAGTTGTCGGAAATGAAGAGCGCATTCGCATCATCACCCTGGCCGGTGGGGTAATGGATCTTCGTCCGGTCGTAGTCGACGTCGAAATTCTCGTGCAGGAGCCGCGATTGCGCGAACGCCTCGACGTCGGTGTTGGTGTAGAAAATTAGCCTGCAGCCGGCCAGATCCTTGATCTCTTCAGCGACATCGGGACAATCGGCCAGCTGCCGGTTTTCGAGCTTTCGGCCGAGCGAGCCCGGGTCTTTCGCGCGAAATTGGACTTCTTGGAGCTGCAGATGGGGCTTAGATGCTAGTGCCATCTTGAGGATCGACGCGATCGCCTCCGCGAATTCGCAATATAGGCGCTGACCGCGCCGCTCATAATCCGCGAAATTCACGCTTCACCCCCAATCCGCTCAGCTGCGCATATTATCCCTAGGTCGCGATGCCGCGGTCCATCGCAGCGCCTCGGTATATATAGGCGCGCAGTAGGTGCGCCGAGTCACATCTGAACGAGCAGTAAGTTTAATGACGCGATTCGACCCTCGAAACGTTGGCTATGTCGGCGTTATCTGATCCAGCGGCAGATGGCGGGTCAATGACGGTTACGCCGCTTATGCCGACAGCTTGCATCAGTATCAGCATCCCCACAGCAACTACGCCAATGATAACGGCGAACAAGGCCCATGACATAGACGACCGCAGTTCTTTTCCCGATTCAGCCGAGGCGGCGGCATTGTCGCAGATCTGTTCTTCCAGCGAAGCTGCCTGCTCCAACATAGCTTGGTGCATGTCGCATTGAATCCCCAATCCATGACACTGCCAGTGCTCGGGGAGCCAGTTGCCAGGACGATTGCCTGGAAAGTGCCAGTCGGCTGGCCGGACAACATTGGTAGCCTTCGAGATTGCTACGCCCATTATTGCTGCGACGACGATTCCCACGACGGCAAGGGCCAGATGCTTTCCGCTCACGAGTAGGGCCGCTGAGCCGCCAATGACTGCGATCGCGCCAGTGACCAACAATGCTGCCCACGCCATCGCTCGCTGGTCGGCGGCATTAGCCGTCATAAGCTGGGCATCGAGCAGTTTCTCGCCCTCGCGCACAACCTCGCGCAGGACGTCGTCATCTAACGTTTGGAGAGAATCCAGATTGCGCTTTTCCATTTCCTCAGCGTAGTCTCTGTTGATGGCAAAGATACCCGAGAAACAGACACGGTCTGGCGAATTTTCGCATGTTCAGAAGAACAATAAGCAAGCGAACAAGTCTGCGCCAAAGCCGGCCCCGTCTCCTACTCCTAAACCCAAACCGAAGGACAAGTAGGTAGCGTCACGCCTTCAGGTTGATCTGCACCACTGCGATGAACTCGTTATCTTGTAGAAACCCTAGTCCCAGCGAAGAAAAGCCGGCGTCTCGTAGTCGCGGTAGTAACTGACTTGTTCACCGTTGAGTAAGGCTAGAATGCCGCCACGAGCAGCGAATTGTCCCGCTTCGTAAACCCCGACGCCATGGGTACTCAGAACCAGCGATGACGTAGGTAACGAAGCGTCCGACTTGGCGAAGCTTCGTCGGTCGAACCGAGCAACAGCTTGACCGAACGAGACGACTGGCGTTCGGCTGTCTAGCGCAGCACCGCCAACGCGGTCGCCTTCCAGCATGAAAATTTCGTTCACGCCCTTTGCATCGTGGATCACAAACCCAGGCAGCCCCTCGAAGGAATAACCGTACACAAGGACCAGCGAGCCCACTGACGCTTCTGCTAGTGTCGATCTTTCGCCATCGGCAGCCATTAGCATGTCGCTCACAGCAATTCCCCTTGGTTTCAAGGCCGGCCGATTGTGGCCGCTCATGATCTCGTCTTTATGGCCATCACGCACTCCCACCTAGCCGCGAGGCGGCGGCGTCGAGATGCTGAACGACCTTTTCAGCGATCCGGCCAATTTCGTGTAGGTCGTTGACCGGGATCGCATCATCTCGCCCGTCGAGCGTCAGTCCAAACACGAAGCTGAACATCAGGCCGACCCCGGGGTTCGCATCCGTGTCGATCGCTAGCACGTCACCGTCCTGGAGGGATCGGTTCCACATGTGCGTGTCGAGCGCCGGAGAGGCGATGATGTTCGCGATGCTCTTCGAGAAGTCGATCTGAATTTCGGCTTTTTGCTGGCGGATGACCGACGCGACCAACAGCCGGTGCTTATCTTGGTTGCTCATTAAGTTGAGAAGTATGAGCGCCGGGCCACCCAGCCGCCGTGCTCCTTCGAGCACACCAATCGCGGCCCTGGAACAGCCGAGATTCTTTCTCTCTTGATGGTTCAGGATCTGGCCACCGCGGCCGAAAGGAAACTGGATGCGGCTCTGCGGTAGTTGGGGATCGGTCACCGCCATCAACGCACACGTTGCATAGTCCAGGGCCGAGCGCAGGTTATGGACGAAATCCCCAATGATCAGGCTTATGCCAGTTGTAGGCTCTGGCGAAATCCGAACGCGATATAGGTTCTGCTCGCCCTCCACGATTTTTTCGACGGAAGCGCCGTGATGCTTCTCATAGCTCTCGATCGCCGACCGAAGGCCTTCGTAATGGACCAGGGATCGGGTGATCTTCGCTCGCGCTTCGGCAAACCTCTCTTGCGCCATTAGACTCTCGCTTATTCGAAAACTTGGTGCCGTTGTCCTTCACATCGGCGGTTGCGCCAATACCGCGGCCATCACCATCGCCTGCGCAATTCAATCGACGCGGCGGGAAGATGTCCACCCGCTTGGCGGCGAATCGAGCTGCTGTTCTCCCGCGACGCCGGGGCTCAATCGGCATTCACTTAAGCGCGATGAATGAACGGCAAGTTTGAGTTGACGTCGATCGAGGTCCTAACGCCGGCTTTGTCGGCGGCTGCCTTCTTCGCGTTCATCGCTCTGTTCGCCTGTGGGCGCGATTATTCTTCGGACGCGAGCAGCGGCGCAAAAAGGTTGCGCAGATCTTCATCAGTGAACCAATCGATCTCGATGTTGCTGTCGCCGCGTAGTGACAGCGCATCTTCCTCGGGTGTTTCCGCACGCAGGCGGTTGGCGCGGCTGGATATGGCGTCTTTGGCCCGGGCTATTTCGGCAGGTGTCGCGCCAACAGCGGGGCCAAGCTCATCGACCAGCTTCGTATAGTCGTCGAGTGTGGATTCGGAATCCACGTGTTCGAGATTACTGGGAAGCTCGGCTATCACGCGGTGCGCCGCGGAATCGGCACTCCAGCCGATACGCTGCGCCAAATGCCCTTTGCGTGGAAGCACTTCAGTGCGGATGCGGTGTACGTCGTCGAGATCGAGATCAAAATTCAAGATCTGAATCAGCCGCTCCTCCAGTGCTTCAACCAAGGCAGTAGTCTTTCCGCGTTCGGCCTTGGGGGCGCCGCGCAAGCTGGCGATCAGCCGCGGCATTAAACGGCCATCGGCCCAGGAACTGAACCAGATGTCTCTGCTGGAAGCCACGACCAGTGCCGCATCTAGGAATTCTTGGCGTTTGCTGGTCTTCCACCATCCCCGCAAAAGCTCGATCTGACTCGAATAGGACATGCCTATCCATCGACGCCGGTTGGGTTCGCCCCGGATCGGCTTCCACGGTTCCTCATTCACCGCGTTAGCCGCGAGGGGGATAAAGGAGATTAGGAAAGCCGCCTTGTCCTCGCGGCTCACCTCCGGCACCTTCTTGAAATGATCGTAGAGCGCCCGCGCGGCGCGGAGCGTCGCCATTCCCTCGGCCATGGCGCGTAGCAGCGCACTGTCGGTCAGATATTGCGCAAGATAGTCGCGAACCGACGGATTGATCAGGGATACCTGGCCATTCGAGATCGTGACAAAGCTACCCTCAAGCGTTCGCACGCTCTCTTCAAAATCTTTGGGCCCCGATGACAGCGAGAAGCGGCGGCATAGTGCCTGGTGCAACGGGTTGTAGACCTCCTCGAGATCTTCGATCTCGGCGCCGTGCTCAGCGCTGACGTACATCGCGAACAGCAAATGTCGGCAGCGGCTGGCGATATGCGTGCGGAACGCTGTGTCCCAAACGCTCAGCGGATCGTCGAGCGCGGCGATGAACGCGGCAGGATAGTCGGCCGGCGCGATTTCCTCGACGCGGTCGGCATTGGTCAGGGTCTGGACGATGCGCGGATTATAATGGTCGTGATCGACGATCTTCTTGATCGCGTTCTGCTCGACCAGCGCCTGAATATGCGCTTCGGGGACGCCGGCGACGATCAAGTGATTATACAGGATGCGTGCCCGGATGCGCCGGGTGTAGATGCCGACGTCCAGCACATAGCTGGCCACGTCGAGGGCCCGGGTCGACAGGGCTTCCGACTGAAGCCGCGCCTCCTCGTAGATATAGGCGCGCGTGGTCAGGATGAACCGCGCGTTGGACGTGCGGCGAACGCGGCCGATAAACCGGGCGAGATCGGAATCTTGGTTCGAAAGGGCTCGGGCATCGAGCGCGATCCGGCCTAGGAAATCGTCGAAGAAGAAGATTTGCCGCTTGGTATCGTCGATGTGGGCGAATGCATCGTCCAAGCTGCGGATCGCGACCAGTTCCCAATCCTCCGCAAGATAAGCATAGCTCAGCATCTCGGCGAGCGTGGTCTTGCCGACACCGGGCGGGCCGGACACGATCAGGACGTGGACGGACTCAAGGATGTCGCGCCCGGCCTTGAAGCTGGGGTTCTCGGCATAGACGCTGAGCTTGTCCTTGATGTCATCGCGCGTCAGCGTCGTGAAATTATGCGTCGCGGCATGGAGCACGCGCTCAAGCACCCCGGCGCCCGAAAGCCAGAGTTTGACATGGCTTTTCTGGACATCGGGATATTTTCGCAGCAGCCCATTGATGTCGTCGTTGCCGAAGATATCGCACGTGCCCTCGAGGCTAGGTCCAATGATCGTCGCCAGCTGGTCTTTGTTCGGCGGCGTCAGCGGCCGCGATGTCGTCAGCAGATACCGGTTCGGCGTCAGCGCATCGATCGATGCCCGTTCCTTCTGCACCGTGCGCGCCAGCGCATTGAAATCCGACAGCCGGTAATGTTTGGCCTGCAAGATCGTCGTGTCGCCCGCCGCGGCATGCCGCCCATCGACACCGCCATCGCGCCCGGGCCCAAAGGCCTCAAAGCGGACGCCAAGTTCGCGGCCGAGCAGGTCGCGGGACAGGTCTTCGAAATCGGCAGGAGAGAGGGCGTCGAAACTGAACGTCAAATCTGGCTACTCCGCCCGCCCTTTCGACGGGATGCATTATGGGTCGAACAATATTCTACTGCCGATCGCCTCCCGCGCTAGGCGTGATCGACATTCAGGATTCCCAAATGATCTGAAGGCTGATTCATAGTGCTCCGTGTTGAGGCGCGGAGTGTACGATGGCGGTCAAGCGATACGAACTTAACGATGTGCAATGGGCGAAGGTGGCGCCATTGCTGCCGGGCAAAGTGAGCGATCCGGGTCGGACGGGATCAGATAACCGATTGTTCGTGAATGGATGTTTGTGGGTTCTGCGCTCAGGCGCCCACTGGTGCGACCTGCCGGAACGTTATGGCCGGTGGAAGACGGCGCATCGACGCTTCAGCCGTTGGTGCCATGCCGGCGTGTGGGAGCGGGTGTTCGCTGCGCTCACCGCTGACCGGGACAACCAATACCTGATGATCGATAGCACCATCGTCCGCGCCCACCAGCAGGCGGCGACCGGAAAGGGGGGCGCAAGATCAGGCGCTGGGGCGTTCCCGAGGCGGACTGACGACCAAGATCCACATGCTGGCCGATGCGCTTGGCCGGCCGCTTCGCCTCATCGTCACCGCCGGCCAGGTCGGTGACATCACGCAGGCCCCGGCCTTGCTCGAAGGTCAGGCCGGGGATGCCGTGCTCGCCGATAAAGCCTATGACAGCAATGCCTTACGCACAGTCATCGCCGACATGCAGGCCGAGGCCGTGATCCCCTCGAACCGCTCGCGCAAGGTGCTCATCCCGCACGACGCCGGCACTTACAAACACCGCAATCGCATCGAAACGCTGCTTCAATCGCCTCAAGCACTTCCGCCGCTTCGCCACCCGCCACGATCGACGAACCATCCACTTCAACGGCTTCGTCCATCTCGCCGCTGCCATGATCTGGCTACGTTGAATGTCGATCCCGCCTAGTATTCACGCGCTCGGCGTTCGAAATTCGCTCGCGCCCGTGATCTTGCGGCGGATTGAAAGGTACTGAGGGGAAACGGTATGAAGTTGGTTCACTTGCCCAGCGGTGCCATCTTTGCGACGCTCAAGATCATCCCGTCCCATGGTGACGGCGTGCGCGCGGTGATGTCCGTCAAAAGTCCGATGCAGGGCTTTGCCGAGGAGCGTGACTTCGGATCGGTCGAAGAAGCACAGCGTGAAGGGATCGCTTGGGCGCGGCAGCGGAATGCCGAGGTAGTGCTGATCGAGGGCGGTACACACAGCTAAAGTGCGGGAGCTGAACAAGCGGCGAGGGCAGTTGGTGGCGTGCGCACATGCATTTCATCGCTTCGATCGTGTGCTCGAGCATTCCTCATCCTTTGCCGCGCCATCGCTGTCCTTTGTCGAGCAGCGCCCTCAAATATCAGGCAAGTGCGCTCATACTTCGAAGCCATCCTTCGATCTCGCCTGCCGGATCGCGTGCACGAATTTGCGCTGCGGTCATGTGGCTGAAGGCCTTCGACAAATAGCCCTTCGCCTTGTCGGCTCCCATCCTTCCGTCGAAATTTCGCTTGGCCGAGAGCGCGATCGCGAAGGCTTCTGGCACGGAGGGCGCTCCTTCAGCGGGGTGATCCACGCAGTCCACATCGATATCGAAGGCAGCTTTGATCGCGTCAGCGTGTAGATAGCATTCGATTTCATGCTTCTGGGTCTGGACTGCCAGGACCCAAGGCCGTCGGTGCGCCCGTTCACCTCGGCGACCGATGCCGCATACTTAGCCACGTCGGAGTCGTAGATGTGAGCCTCGGGTCGGTGCATGTTGCGCAAGTAGTTTTCGGTCACCCAGTGCTTGAGCGTCGACCCGCCCGCCGGAATGAAGGCGAAGCGCTCATCGGTGATCAGGTTCGGTATGGTGTCGTCTTCCGCGTGCAATGCGGCACTCAGGCACTTCACGGCTGTCACGTCCGTCGGCCCCTCGACACAGATGAGGACGCGTACGCGACTGTCCGGGATGAGGCCGAGAGCTTTCGCCACCGTGTCAAACACGTCGACCCCGGCCTGGACCGCAGGCGTGGCCGGCGGCCCTTCGCTGGAAACGAACCGGATGCTTTCGATAGGAAGGTCGGCCGCCAGCCCCGGGCTGTGAGTCGTGAGGATCACTTGGCAATGAGGCGTCGTCGCTATCTCCTTGAACGCGTCAATGAGGACCCGCTGGTTCGCTGGATGCTGCGACGTCTCGGGCTCTTCGATCGCATAGATCAGGTTTCGCTTTGTGGAACTTGACAGCTTGCGCTCCGCCTCGGCTTTGAAGAAGCTGACCAAGATGAGCCTCCGCACACCGCTGCCGCGCTTGTTCAAGGGAATGCGGTCATCTGTGTCCATTCCGAGCGAGAACAGGCCCATCCACTTGGACGCGGTGGGCGGGACAAACTTCGGCGAAAGCGAGTTCGCAAGCTTAGGATCGATGCTCTTAAGAGCCTCGTGCGTGAGCTTTGCGATCTCCTCGGTCTTCGCCTGTACCAGATTCTGAATGGACTCGATCGCCTCCTGAGCCTCGGAGATGGCCGCCGCGATGGCCCCTCTGAGCGGGTTCTGCACCTCGCCATCGGAATCGCGGCTCTGACGATCGCTTTGAAAGAGCGCGAACATCGGGAGATGTAGCTCCAGTTGATCCCAGATACGCTTGCTATCCTCCTTCGGCTTCGAAACCGGGATGCGCGCTTCCACCAAACCAATTTCGGGGCAGGCTCCCCAGAGGGCCCGACGCATGCCCGGATTGCCCTTTAGCGCGACGTCTAGCGACTGCGCCTTCACAAGAGCCTGCAGCTCTTTTTCCTTCAGTTCAAGGAGGTTATCCAACCCCAAAGCGCTCGGATGCCGGGCAAGTATAAATGTTTCGCATGTCGGCGTCTTCTTCGAGCAGTCGTAGACTCGCGCGATCTTCAGGGTGCCAGCGCCGGTCAGGAGGTATTCGTCACGGAGCGTAGTCGGGGCCCCGGCATCCAGTGTGATCTCCTCCGGAAGGTCGGCAAATTCAGCAGTAATGCTGACGAGTGGCGAACCGCTGAAGACGTTGGCGTCGGCGTGATCCATCTTCACGACATCGCCGTTGAAGAAGATTTCCAACGCCTCCAGCAGGCAAGATTTACCGATGTCGTTCCGCCCGATGATCGTGGTCAGCTCCGAGAACTCGATAGTCGTCGCAGTCTGATGGGCTCGAAAGTTTTCGAGTGTCAGCGAAACCAGCCTCATCATGACATCCCCTGTTTCCCGAAAATTGCCGCGCGTTTCATTGCATGGCAAGCGAATCTGAAACGGGGTTGAGAGCTGCGGCCCAGTCTCAAGAAGCTGTGGCGGATCAAATTAGGCGCGGCATACGCGACAATCCGAACGTGCGTCCAGCAGGGTGATTAAGCCCGCCCCAATCGATCCGCACGGGCGATGTCCGCTTTCAAGGAACTGATCCTGACCCTCGAACGGCGGCAATGTTGGCGCGTCCGGCCTCTATTTCCAGTAGTATTGGCGAATCCTCACCGAATGGAATTAAGGTCGGCATCTCGCGGCCCATGGAACAAGTGCCAATAAGATCGAGTTCTATAACTCCGGGGCTCGCCCGCTGGTCCCGGGCTGACCGACCTGCTCGCCGCGGACATGCGTTTCGTCAATTCGGCGTGGACTACAAGTTAGGCAGCGCAGCCTCCGTAGAACGGCTGCTTCGGAACCCGCACGGATGGAATATGGCAGGCATGCTCGATCCTGCACGCATTGACATATAGCGGGTCGCAATTATACTGACCATACAGTCAGTCAGTGAGTCGCACATGCCGAAAAGGGGGCAACCCACCCGTAAAGACGAAGCCGAAGCGCGGCGCTCGCAAATCCTCGATCAGGCTATCCGCTTGATCGGGTTCAAGGGGTATCGCGGCTTCACACTGCAGCAACTGGCGTCGCAATGCGGACTTACCAACGGCGGCGTCCTCTATCACTTCCCCTCCAAGGAAGACGTGCTGACCGGCGTGCTCGGAGAGCTCGAGCGCCGGATGGTCAAGGGTATCATGACGCACATCGGTGGGACCGTCGGCATTCCCGGCGAGGGGCCGCTGTCGCGGGACGTGGTGCTGCAGATCATGCGCGGCATGCTTTCGCAGACCAGCGCCGAGGCCGAGGTCATCCGACTCCTCACTATGCTCCAGATCGAGGCGCTCGATCCCGACCACCCAGCGCACGAAAGGATCATGCAGAACAGCCGGTCGACTTTCGATCGCTTCTCGGCATTATTCGAGCCGCTGTGCCACGATCCGCGCGTCGTCGCGCGCCAGGCGCTGGCGATGATGAACGGGCTCTACCTGCTGTGGCTTGAGGATCCCTGCTTCGATCTGATCGTAGAATGGGATCGCGCCATCGAAAAGCTATTGCCGGACAATGTGAGGGGGAAAGGCGAATGATGCGCCGGATTTGGGCCGTGCTGCGATTCCTAGGACTCTGGCTGGGCCCGGCGCTGCTCTTGCTTGCGGTCTATTTCCATTTCCACCCCGTGATCCCCTTCACGGATGGCACGGCGGGGCCGGCGCTGGCGGGTGCGGTCGTCACCGCGGTCGCCTGCCTGTTCATGCGCGCGCCGGAATGGCGGCGGCCGAGGATCATCTTCGCCGCCGTCACGGCACTCGCCTTCGTCTATGGCGGTTGGCGCATCTGGGACGAATCCACCGGCTACCGGACCCAGAACCTTGTTTTCGAGAATCGCGGCGCCCGGCTCGCGGCGACGCTCTACCTCCCCGATCGCCCGGGCAAGGCGCCGGGGATCGTCTGGGTTCACGGCTCCGGACCCCAGACGCGCAGCCTAGTCTTCCCTTACAGCCGCTATCTGGCGCGGTTGGGCTATGCAGTGCTAGTTTTCGACAAGCGCGGAACTGGGGAGTCCACCGGACGCTACGGCGGCGGCACGCCGAGGGAGATCTGTCCCGAGAATTTCAACCTGCTCGCCAGCGACAACGCGGCTGCCCTGGATGTGCTGGCGAAACGTCCCGAAGTGCGCGCCGACCGGATTGGCTTCGTTGGCGTCAGCCAAGGCGGGTGGATAACGCCGCGCGCCGCGGTGCTGAGCGGCGGCAAGGCCGCCTTCATGCTGCTGATTTCGGCGCCGACCAATACTGCGCAGGAGATCGTCCGGTTGGAGCGCCTTCGCATCGGTGAAGTCAAGGGCCTCGACCTCGGTGCAGTCTTCGCCGCCTTCCGCCCAGGTGGCCGCGACATTCCGAAGGGCATGAACGTCGACGAAGCCTTCGCTTATGCGCAAACCCGGCCAAGCCATTTTCCCTGCCCAGACTTCGACCCGCGACCCGATTTGCGCGCGCTCGACATCCCTGCCTTCTGGTTGCTCGGCGATAGCGACTGGATCGTTCCTTCTCGAACGACCGAGCGAAATATTGACGCGCTGCGCGAGCTCGGCAAGCCATACGAATATCGCAACATTCCTGGCGCGGGCCATGCGATGTTGTTCGCGCCCAAGGCGCCGGTTCTGGATACGATCCAGACTTGGCTGGCGAAGGTTACTCGGTGATCGGGCGGACGGCCCAGCGCCTGGCGGCCGCAACCGGCAATGTCGGTGCGTGATCGGCGACATGAATGACGGGCGGCTTTCGGGAAGCTGAAATCAGGTGTCGAACGTCCGCTATGTCGAAGGATTTCGGGCGCTTGCGTACGAAATCGTCACATGGAGGAACCCGCGGGCCGCGCTCACTGGCTTATGGGGAATTGTGCTTCGCCTTGGTCCAGCTTCCGGCGCGCTGTGGCTCCGGGAGTAGGCAAGCTGGGTTGAACGGGTGGCTTGGAGGCGTGGCCGCGGAGGCGGGTGCGGTGATTTTGAAGGGGCACGCGGTGCTGGCGGTCGTTGGTGCGCGGCGGGGCGCACGCCATCCCCTTGGCCGGCGCATGCGAGGCGCGGCCATTTGATGAAGCGGGCCATGCCGGATCACGGCGCGAGTTCCCGGATCGGTGAGGTGTAGGCTGGCGGCGCGCGGGGCTGGCGCCAGCGGGCGAAGGTCTCGATCACGACCATGTGCCCGCCGCAGCACGGGCATGGCGGGCGATAGTCGTCGATCTCTTCGGGCTCGTTGTTGGCCGGCGGTGCGACCGCGAGCAGCCGGCGCGCCCGTTCGAGACAGGCCTTGCGGGCAGAACCGGCGAGCAGGCCGTAATGGCGGATGCGATGGAACCCGCGCGGCAGGACGTGAAGCAGGAAACGGCGGATGAACTCGTCGGTTGCCAGCGTCATCACCCGCTGCCGATTGGGGCCGTCCAGGCGGTAATCCTTGAAGCGGAAGGTAACGCCGGTCTCGTCGAAGGCGATCAGGCGGCGGTTCGATATGGCGACCCGGTGGGTGTAGCGCGAGAGGTAGGCGAGCACCGCTTGCGGTCCGGCAAAGGGCGGCTTGGCATAGACCACCCAGCGCTGCTTTTTGACCGGGGCAAGGTGGCGCTGGAAGGCGTGACGATCGATCAGGTGGGCCAGCGATCCGAAGAAGGCGAGCCGGCCGGCGGCGTGAAGCTGGTTCAGGCGGGTGAGGAACAGGCGGCGGAACAGCTTGCCCAGCACGCGCACCGGCAGGAGGAAGGCGGGACGCGAGGAGATCCAGCGTGTGCCATCGAGGGCGATGCCGCCGCCCGGCACGATCATGTGCACATGGGGATGGTGCGTCATCGCCGATCCCCACGTGTGGAGCACGGCGGTGATCCCGATCCGGGCGCCGAGGTGCTTGGGGTCCGCTGCGATGGTCGCCATCGTCTCCGACGCTGCCTTGAACAGCAGATCATAGACCACAGCCTTGTTCTGGAAGGCGACGGCCGCGACCTCGGCGGGCAGCGTGAAGACGACGTGGAAATAGCCGACGGGGAGCAGGTCGGCCTCGCGCGCGGCGAGCCAGGTGCGCGCGGCCGCACCCTGGCACTTCGGACAATGCCGGTTGCGGCAGGAGTTGTAGGCGACCCGCCAATGCCCGCAGTCCTGGCAGGCCTCGACGTGCCCGCCGAGCGCGGCCGTGCGGCAATACTCGATCGCCGTCATCACCTTGAGCTGGGTGAGGCTCAAGTGCCCGGCGTGGCTGGCCCGGTAAGCAGGGCCGGCCACGCGGAAGATATCGGCGACCTCCAGGTCGGCTCGCACCGGCTCAACCGGAAGGCGATGCCGTTCGTTCCCGGCCTTCCATCAACGCCGTGAGCCGGTCGAGCGGGCTCGCCACGGCCTGGATCGTGCGGGTCGAGACCTTGGTGTAGATCGCGGTGGTGTCGATCTTGGCGTGTCCCAGCGGCCACGACTCATAATGCACCTCATCTTAACTCATTGAAAGGCAAAGACCTGCTGATCAGGATTTGATGTTAGCGGAGCCGCCAACAGTTTCCTTCTGG
>NZ_BMHK01000052.1 GCF_014640675.1 Novosphingobium endophyticum
AGGGCCATGGCCGCATCGAGCAGCGCACCGTGACACTGGCGCGCGAGGTCGACTGGCTGAACGGTGACCGCCGCTTCCCCGGCGAACTGCGCCTGCCCGACGTCGGGGCCATCATAAAGGTCGACAGCAAGACCGAACTCAAGGATCGCTGCCGCTTGGAGACCCGCTACTATATCACCTCGGCCCCATTCGCAGCAGAGGCCGCCGCCTGCGCCGTGCGCGGCCACTGGGGCATCGAAAACCAGCTGCACTGGGTGCTCGATGTCGTCTTCGGCGAGGATCAATCCCGCCTGCGCAAGGGCCATGGCGCCAAAAACATGGCTGTCGTCCGACACTTCGCCATCAACCATGTCCGCATCGCGCCCGAGCCAGTCAGACCCCGCTCCGGCCTGCGCCGCAAAACCAACAAANCTGACCGGTGCGGGCGGCCCGCGCCTCTGGCCGGCTATCCAAAAAGAAAAAGGCCCCGGTGTCGCCACCGGAGCCCTTCTCAATGTCTTGCGACGCCCGGAGGCGATCAGTCGACTACGGCCACCATGTGCGGCAGCTTGGCGATCGCACCGCGCACTTCGGCGGTGTCCTCAAGTTCGACGACCTTGTGCATCTTGCCCAGGCCGAGACCGATGAGGATCTTCTTCTGGCTCTCGGGGCGGCGGATCGGCGAGCCGATCTGCTTGATCTTGATTGTCTTCTTAGCGTTCTTGGCCATGTCGCTTACTCCACGATGGCTTCGGCAGCGGCCTCGGCCTCCACCTCGCTGGCGCCGCCGCGACCGAGGAGGTCAGCGACTTTCTTGCCACGACGCTGGGCAACCGACTTCGGCGAAGTCTGGTTCGTCAGCGCGTCGAAAGTGGCGCGGATCATGTTGTAGGGGTTCGAGGTGCCGACCGACTTGGTCACCACGTCGGCAACGCCGAGGCTCTCGAACACGGCGCGCATCGGGCCGCCGGCGATGATGCCGGTACCGGCAGGCGCCGTCCGCACGTTGACCTTGCCGGCACCGAAGTGGCCACGGCCGTCATGGTGCAGGGTGCGGCCTTCCTTGAGCGGAACGCGGACCATCTTCTTCTTGGCCGAAGCGGTCGCCTTGGTGATCGCCTCGGGAACCTCGCGGGCCTTGGCATGGCCAAAGCCGACGCGACCCTTGCCGTCGCCGACGACGACCAGCGCGGCGAAACCGAAGCGCTTGCCGCCCTTCACGGTCTTGGAGACGCGGTTGATGTGGACGAGCTTTTCGATCAGCTCCTCGCCGCCATCATCGTCGTTGCGGTTGCCGCGACGGTCGTCACGGCGGCCGCCACGTCCGCCACGATCGCCGCCGCCGCGTCCGCGGCCACCACGATCGCCACGGCCACGGCCTTCGCGCGCTTCCGGCTGCTGCGGCTGACCGCCCTGCGGGTTCTCGGCCGCGATCGGCTGTTCGGAGTTGGTGTTTTCGTCAGCCATGATCAGAACTCCAGCCCGCCTTCACGGGCGGCTTCGGCCAGCGCCTTGACGCGGCCATGGAACAGGAAACCGCCGCGGTCGAACACGACCGAGGTGACACCCGCCTTCTTGGCGGCCTCGGCGAGCTCCTTGCCCACGCGGGTCGCGGCGTCGACGTCCGTGCCCTTGCCGCCAAGCGTATTGGCGGCGGCCACCGTGCGGCCCTGCGCGTCGTCTATGATCTGCGCATAGATGTGACGGCCGGTGCGGTGCACCGACAGACGCGGGCGATCGCTGGAACGGGCGCGCAGCGCCGTGCGGACACGCCGGCGACGGCGTTCGAAAAGGGAAAGCTTTGCCATTACTTCTTCTTCCCTTCCTTGCGGAAGATGTACTCGCCGCGGTACTTGATGCCCTTGCCCTTGTAAGGTTCGGGCTTGCGCCAGCGACGAATCTCGGCCGCAACCTGGCCGACCTTCTGCTTGTCGATACCGGAGATCTCGACCGTGGTGTTATCCGGGGTCTTGATCTCGATGTCTTCGGGCACGTCGATGTCAACGTCGTGCGAGAAACCAAGCTGGAGCTTGAGCTTCTTGCCCTGGACGTTCGCACGGTAGCCGACGCCCTTGATCTCGAGGACCTTGGTGTAGCCTTCGGTCACGCCCGAAACGAGGTTCGAGACCAGCGTGCGCTGCATGCCCCAGTGGCTGCGGGCCTGCTTGCTCTGGTTGATCGGCTTAACCGCGATCGAGCCGTCCTCGACGGTGTACTCGACCTGGTCCGACAGCCCCATGGTCAGCGTGCCCTTGGGGCCTTTGACCGAAAGGGTGCCGTTGTCGATATTGGCGGTGACGCCGTTCGGGATCACCACCGGCTTTTTGCCGATGCGGCTCATCAGAACACCTCCGCCAGCACTTCGCCGCCGACGTTCTGGGTGCGCGCCTCGGCATCCGAGAGCACGCCCTTGGGCGTCGAAACGATGGTGATGCCAAGGCCGTTGCGCACGATCGGGAGTTCCTTGGAACCCGAATAGACGCGGCGGCCCGGCTTCGAGACGCGCTGCACGTGCTTGATCGCTGGCTCGCCCTCGAAATACTTCAGCTCGATGCGCAGCTGCGGGTGAGCGCCGGTCGCGTCTTCGCTGAAGCCACGGATGTAGCCTTCGCGCTGGAGCACTTCGAGCACGCGGGCACGAAGCTTGGAGGCCGGCGAAAGGACGGAGTCCTTCTTTGCCCGCTGGCCGTTACGGATGCGGGTGAGCATATCACCCAGGGGATCGGTCATTGCCATTCTAGTAACCCCTTACCAGCTCGACTTGGTCACGCCGGGGATCATGCCCTTGTTGGCAAGATCACGCAGCTCGACGCGGCACAGGCCGAACTTGCGGTAATAACCGCGCGGACGGCCGGTCGTGGCGCAACGGTTGCGAACCCGGGTCGGGTTGCCGTTGCGCGGGATCTCGGCCAGCTTCAGGCGGGCGATGAGGCGCTCGGTTTCATCGAGCGACGTATCGTCAGCGATCGCCTTGAGGCGCGCGTACTTGCCTGCGTACTTCCTCACGAGCTTCTTGCGACGCTCATTCTTGTTCACGGAACTCAGTTTCGCCATGGACTTAAGCTCTCTTCCTCAGCAGCGGCTCACGCCGCCTCCTTCTGTTCTTCCGCCTCTTCGGCAGGGAACGGGAAACCGAACAGGCGCAGCAGTTCGCGCGCTTCGTCGTCGGTCTTGGCGGTGGTGGTCACGATGATGTCCATCCCGCGCACCTTCTCGATCTTGTCGTAGCTGATCTCCGGGAAGATGATCTGCTCCTTGAGACCCATCGCATAGTTGCCGCGACCGTCGAACGATTTCGGGTTCAGGCCACGGAAGTCGCGGATGCGGGGCATCGCGATGGTGACGAGACGATCGAGGAACTCGTACATGCGTTCGCGGCGCAGCGTCACCTTGCAGCCAATCGGCATGCCTTCACGCAGCTTGAACTGCGCGATCGACTTGCGGGCCTTGGTGATGACGGGCTTCTGGCCGGCGATGGCTTCCATCTCGGCAGAGGCGGTCTGGACCTTCTTCTTGTCCTGGCTCGCCTCGCCAACGCCCATGTTGAGCGTGATCTTCTCGATCCTCGGCACTTCCATCACGTTCTTGTAACCGAACTTCTCGGTCATGGCCTTGACGATCTCGTCGTCGTAGCGCGAACGCATGCGCGGAGTGTATTTATCAGCCATCGATCGTCTCCCCGGACTTCACGGCCACACGGACCTTCTTGCCGTCCTTGACTTCGAAGCGAACGCGGGTCGGCTTGCCGTCCTTGTCGGCAACCGCGACCTTGCAGATCGCCATCGGCGCCGGCGTGCGTTCAATGCCGCCCTGGGGGTTCACCTGGGTCGGCTTGCGGTGCTTGGTGGCGACGTTCACGCCCTCGACCACGACCTTGCCATCCTTCGGCAGGACCTGGAGGACGGTTCCGGTGCGGCCCTTGTCCTTGCCGGACAGGACGACGACGGAGTCACCCTTCTTGATTTTCGCGGCAGCCATTACAGCACCTCCGGCGCAAGCGAGATGATCTTCATGAAGCCGCGTCCGCGCAGTTCGCGCACGACGGGGCCGAAGATACGGGTACCGATCGGTTCCTCGTTCTTGTTCACGAGGACGGCGGCGTTGCTGTCGAAGCGGATCACGCTGCCGTCAGCGCGGCGCACGTCTTTCCTGGTGCGCACGATCACCGCGCGGTGAACGTCGCCCTTCTTGACGCGAGCGCGGGGCTGCGCCTCCTTCACCGACACCACGATGATGTCGCCGACGCCGGCGAAACGACGCTTGGACCCGCCCAGCACCTTGATGCACTGGACGCGCTTTGCGCCGCTGTTGTCCGCGACGTCGAGATTGGATTGCATCTGGATCATCGATCCGGTTCCTTCTCAACTGGCTTGCCGGAACCAGTCCGGCAGTTCCAAAAAACTCACCTCGAACGCCTCGAGGGGACGTCTACTCAGTTCCGCGCGCCCTCGACATCGAGGTTCGCTTCGTAGGCAACACCCTTGCCGGCCTGCAGGCGATCCAGGACCTTCCAGGTCTTGGTCTTGGAGAGCGGCTTGGTCTCCTCGATGCGCACACGCTCACCGGTGCGGTAGGCGTTGTCCTCATCGTGGGCGTGGTACTTCTTCGAGCGGCGGATGATCTTCCCGTAGAGCGGGTGCTTCACCTTGCGCTCGACGAGCACGGTCACGGTCTTGTCGGTCTTGTCGGAAACGACGGTCCCGATCAGTATACGCTTGGGCATCGTGTTTCCTCCTTACGCCTTCGCCGCTGCATTCTGACGCTCGGCCTGGAGCGTCTTGATGCGGGCGATGTCGCGACGGACTTCCTTGATGCGTGCCGGGCGCTCGAGCTGGCTCGTGGCGGCCTGGAAACGCAGGTTGAACTGCTCGCGCTTGAGGTCGGCGAGTTCAGCGGTCAGCTGGTCGTCGGTCTTCGCGCGGAAGTCTTCGGTCTTGCTGGCGGCCATCATTCGCCTCCCAGGTGCGAGGTGTCACCGAGACGGGCAACGACCTTGGTCTTGATCGGCAGCTTCATCGCGGCGCGGCTGAACGCTTCCGCCGCGAGCGGGCCGGCAACGCCGTCGAGTTCGAACAGGATGCGGCCGGGCTTGACGCGGGCGGCCCAGTATTCGACCGAACCCTTGCCCTTGCCCTGGCGGACTTCGGCCGGCTTCTTGGAAACCGGCACGTCCGGGAAGATGCGGATCCAGAGACGCCCCTGGCGCTTGATGTGACGAGTGATCGCGCGGCGGGCCGCCTCGATCTGGCGGGCGGTGATCCGCTCGGGCTCGAGGGCCTTGAGGCCGTACGAGCCGAAGTTCAGGTCGGTGCCACCCTTGGCATCGCCCTTGATCCGGCCCTTGAAGGCCTTGCGGAACTTGGTCTTTTTCGGTTGCAGCATGGTGCTTACTCTATCCTAGACTCAGCGTGCCGGGCGAACGCCGGAGGTCTGAGCCTCCATCATCAGCCGATCCTGTGCCGTCGGGTCATGGCCCAGGATCTCTCCCTTGAAGACCCAGACCTTGATGCCGATGATGCCGTAGGCGGTCAGCGCTTCGGCTTCGGCGTAGTCGATGTTCGCGCGCAGCGTGTGCAGCGGAACCCGGCCTTCGCGATACTGCTCGACGCGGGCGATTTCCGCACCGCCGAGACGGCCGCCGCACATGATCTTGACGCCTTCGGCGCCCAGACGCATCGCGGACTGCATCGCACGCTTCATCGCACGGCGGAACGCCACGCGGCGCACGAGCTGGTCGGCAATGCCCTGCGCGACGAGCTTGGCATCGATTTCCGGCTTGCGAATCTCGACGATGTTCAGCTTCACTTCGCTGCTCGTCATCGCCGCGAGCTTCTTGCGAAGCTTCTCGATGTCCGCGCCCTTCTTGCCAATGATGACGCCCGGACGGGCGGCATAAATCGACACGCGGCACAGCTTCGCCGGCCGTTCGATCACCACTTTCGAGATTGCCGCCTGCGGCAGGCTCTCGATGATGAACTTGCGGATCTTGAGGTCTTCCTCAAGCAGCTTGCCGTAGTCCCGGCCTTCCGCGAACCAGCGGCTGTCCCAGGTACGGTTGATCTGCAGGCGCAGACCGATCGGATTGCTCTTGTGACCCATGGATCAGGCCTCCTCGACTTCGCGAACGATGATCCGCAGCCGCGAGAAGGGCTTCAGGATCCGGGTGGACTTGCCGCGGCCACGGGCATGAAAACGCTTCATGGTGATCGACTTGCCGACCGACGCCTCGGCGACGACGAGCGCGTCGACGTCGAGGTTGTGGTTGTTCTCGGCGTTGGCGATCGCAGAGGCGAGAATCTTGCGCGCTTCCTGCGCCATCGCCTTCTTCGAGAAGGCGAGAATGTTCATCGCTTCCTCGGCCTTGCGACCACGGATCAGGCCGGCGACGAGGTTGAGCTTCTGGGCGGAACCACGAATGGTGGTGCCGACCGCGAGCGCTTCGTTCTCGCCAACGCGGCGCGGTGCCTTTTCCTTGCTCATCAGCGCTTGCCCTTCTTGTCGGCGGCGTGGCCGGGGAAGCTGCGCGTCGGCGCGAACTCACCAAGCTTGTGACCGACCATGTCCTCGTTCACCGAGACGGGGATGAACTTGCGGCCGTTGTAGACCTGGAAGGTCAGTCCAACGAACTGCGGAAGGATGGTGGAGCGACGCGACCAGGTCTTGATCGGACCAGCGCGGTTGCCGGCATCCTGCGCGACCTCGGCCTTCTTGAGAAGGTACAGGTCGACGAAGGGGCCTTTCCAGACGGAACGTGCCATCGTGTCTTACCTCTTCTTCTTGGCGTGGCGCGAACGGATGATCATCTTGTCCGTCTGCTTGTTGTTACGGGTACGTGCGCCCTTGGTCGGCTTGCCCCACGGGGTGACCGGGTGACGGCCGCCCGAGGTACGGCCCTCACCACCGCCGTGCGGGTGATCGACCGGGTTCTTGGCAACACCGCGCGTCAGCGGACGGCGGCCCATCCAGCGCTTGCGGCCCGCCTTGGCCAGGGTCTGGTTCTGATTGTCGGGGTTTGAAACCGCACCAACCGTGCCCATGCAATCGCCGCGCAGGTAGCGCTGTTCGCCCGAGTTGAGGCGGACGATGACCATGCCGCGGTCGCGGCCGACAACCTGTACGTAAGTGCCGGCCGAACGGGCGATCTGACCGCCCTTGCCCGGCTTCATCTCGACGTTGTGGCAGATCGTTCCGACCGGCATCTGCGACAGGAGCATCGCGTTGCCGGGCTTCGTATCGGTCTTCTCGCCGGCGACGATCACGTCACCCACTGCCAGACGCTGCGGCGCGAGGATGTAAGCCAGTTCGCCGTCGGTGTACTTCACCAGGGCGATGAACGCCGTGCGGTTCGGGTCGTACTCGATCCGCTCGACGGTGGCTTCCATGTCCCACTTGCGACGCTTGAAGTCGATATAGCGGTACTTCTGCTTGTGGCCGCCAGCGATGCCGCGCGACGTGACGTGGCCCTTGTTGTTGCGGCCGCCGGTCTTGCTCTTGCCCTCGGTCAGCGCCTTGACGGGCTTGCCCTTCCAGAGCGCCGACTTGTCGACGAGGACCAGGCCGCGACGGGCGGGGCTGGTCGGGTTGTAGTTCTTCAGTGCCATCGGATCAGCCCCGTACGCCTTCGGTCACGTCAATCGACTGGCCTTCGGCCAGCGTGACGATCGCCTTCTTCACGTCGCTGCGGCGGTAAGCCTTACCGCGCCAGCGCTTGGTCTTGCCCTTGGTGACCAGGGTGTTGACGCCGGTAACCTTGACGTCGAACAGCGCCTCGACAGCAGCCTTGATCTCGGGCTTGCTCGCCTTGTCGGCCACCTTGAAGACGACCGCGTTGTTCTCCGAAAGGAGCGTCGACTTCTCGGTGATGTGGGGAGCAAGGATCACGTCGTAGTGACGGATATCCACTTCCTTGGACTTAGCCATTGAAACGCGCCTCCAGCTTCTCGACCGCGGCGCGCGTCAGCACCAGCGTATCATGCTTCAGGATGTCGTAGACATTGGCGCCGATGGCGGGGAGCACGTTGACGCCGATGATGTTGCGGGCTGCGCGGGCGAAGTTGTCGTTCACCGCTTCGCCGTCGATCACCAGCACCTTCTTGCCGAAGCCCGCCTTGGCGAGCTGACCGGCAAGAGCCTTGGTCTTGCCGTCGGCAACATCGAGCGAGTCGACGATGACGAGGCCGTTCTGGGCCTTCGACGACAGCGCCATCTTGAGGCCGAGCGCACGGACCTTCTTGTTCAGCGAGACGTTGAACTCGCGGCGACGGGCGCCGTGAGCCTTGCCGCCGCCGATGAAGACCGGAGCAGCGCGATCGCCGTGACGAGCCGTGCCGCCGCCCTTCTGGCGACCGAACTTCTTGCCGGTGCGGGCAACGTCGCTGCGCTCACGGGTGGCACGGGCGATGCCCCGGCGGTTTTCCAGCTGCCAGGTAACGACACGGTGCAGGACGTCGGCGCGCGGCTCGAGGCCGAACACGTCGTCCGACAGTTCGATGTCGCCCTTGGCGGCGCTGCCATCGAGGTTGAGGACCTTGACCTTCACGACTTAGCCCTCCTGGCCTTCGGCCGCTTCCGGCGCCGCGGTGTCTTCCGCAGGCGTGTCGGCAACGACAGGTTCATTGGTGTTCGCGGCCTGCTTCAGGCCGGCGGGGTAGGGAGCCTCGGCGTGACGGTCGACCTTGACGGCGTCCGAAACGATGAGCCAGGCGTTCTTCGCGCCCGGAACCGAACCCTTGACGAAGATCAGGCCGCGCTCGTCGTCAACGCGGACGATTTCGAGGTTCTGCTGGGTGCGCTGACGATCACCCATGTGGCCGGCCATCTTCTTGTTCTTGAAGACCTTGCCCGGATCCTGGCGGTTACCGGTCGAACCATGCGCACGGTGCGAGATCGACACGCCGTGGGTTGCACGCATACCGCCGAAGCCCCAGCGCTTCATGGCGCCCTGGAAGCCCTTGCCCTGGGTGTGGCCGGCAACGTCGACGAGCTGGCCGGGCACGAAGTGCGAGGCAGCGAGGGTCGAACCGACCTCAAGCACGGCGTCGTCCGCGACGCGGAACTCGGCAACGCGCATCTTGAGCGGAACCTCAGCCTTGGCGAAGTGCTCGCGCTGCGGCTTGGCGACGTTCTTCTGCTTGGCTTCGCCGGCACCGAGCTGCACCGCGACGTAACCGTCACGATCAGCGGTGCGAACCGAAACCACCTGGCAGTCTTCCAGCGCCAGGACGGTGACGGGCACGTGGCGGCCGTCCTCCTGGAACAGGCGGGTCATCCCGACTTTCTTGGCGATCACGCCGGTACGCATGACCTTACTCCTTCACAGAGGCCTGCACGGGACCATCCCGAACAGGCGTGTCCAACCCAATTGTGTGATGCGAGCCCCGTCCGGGCTGGGTGCTCCCTGCACAGACCACATTGGCCTGCCGGAAGCGAGACGGGGGACGCATGCCTGGAACGTCATCCCGAGAACGGGGCTCCAGAGGTATCCCTTGTGTCCGCAGCAAATGCAGCTGCTGCGGCTCTGTCCCTTCGCGGATTTTCCCCGCTAGAGCCGGGCCGAAACCCGGAAGAGATGTGGACCAAAGTCCGAAACTTGCATCGAGCCGGCTTGCGCCACCCCCGCTTTCGCGGGGGCTTCGGCAAACCCGCTCAGGCGAGCTTGATCTCGACGTTCACGCCAGCAGCCAGATCGAGCTTCATCAGCGCGTCGACGGTGGCGGCGTTGGGCTGCACGATGTCGAGCAGCCGCTTGTAGGTGCGAACCTCGAACTGCTCACGCGACTTCTTGTCGATGTGCGGACCGCGGTTCACGGTGAACTTTTCGATCCTCGTCGGAAGCGGAATGGGGCCCCGAATAAGCGCGCCGGTACGGCGGGCGGTGTCTGCGATCTCGCCAGTCGCCTGGTCGAGTACGCGATGGTCAAACGCCTTCAGGCGAATGCGGATGTTCTGAGCTTCCATAACCTACTACCGATGAGAAAGAGCGTTCAAAAAAAACCAATCGCCCCACCCTCTCCATTTGCCGGGAGAACGGGGCGACCAGCCAGAAACCTGCCCGCAGGGGAGACGAATCTCCCTTGCGGTGCGCGGCCTATATTACTTCGTGATCTTGCTGACAACCCCCGAACCGACGGTGCGTCCACCTTCGCGGATAGCGAAGCGGAGACCGTCGTCCATGGCGATCGGCGCGATCAGCTTGACCGAGATCGTGACGTTGTCGCCCGGCATGACCATCTCAGTGCCCTCGGGAAGGATAACCTCGCCGGTGACGTCGGTCGTGCGGAAGTAGAACTGCGGACGATAGTTCGCGAAGAACGGCGTGTGGCGGCCGCCTTCGTCCTTCGAAAGGACGTAGACCTCGGCGTCGAAGTCGGTGTGCGGCGTCACGGAACCCGGCTTGGCGAGAACCTGGCCACGCTCCACGTCTTCGCGCTTCAGGCCGCGAACGAGCGCGCCGATGTTGTCGCCAGCTTCACCCTGATCGAGCAGCTTGCGGAACATTTCGACGCCGGTAACGACGGTCTTCTGGGTGTCGCGGATACCAACGACCTCGACTTCGTCGCCAACCTTGACGATACCGGTCTCGACGCGGCCCGTCACCACGGTGCCGCGGCCCGAGATCGAGAACACGTCCTCGACCGGCATCAGGAACGGCTTGTCGGTCGGACGCGGCGGCTGCGGGATGAACTCGTCGACCGCCTTCATCAGCTCGATGATCGAGTTCTTGCCGATCTCGTCGTCGCGGCCTTCGAGGGCGGCGAGAGCCGAACCCTTGACGATCGGAATGTTGTCGCCGTCGAAGTCATACGAGCTGAGCAGCTCGCGCACTTCGAGCTCGACGAGCTCCAGGAGCTCCTCGTCGTCGACCTGATCGACCTTGTTCATGTACACGACCAGCGCCGGCACGCCGACCTGACGGGCGAGCAGGATGTGCTCGCGGGTCTGCGGCATCGGGCCGTCGGCGGCGTTCACGACCAGGATCGCACCGTCCATCTGGGCGGCACCGGTGATCATGTTCTTCACGTAGTCGGCGTGGCCCGGGCAGTCGACGTGCGCGTAGTGGCGCGCTTCGGTCTCGTACTCGACGTGCGCGGTCGAGATGGTGATGCCGCGCTCGCGCTCTTCGGGAGCCTTGTCGATGTTGGCGAAGTCGACAGCCTCACCGCCGTAGGTCTCGGCCATGATCTTCGTGATGGCAGCCGTCAGGGTGGTCTTGCCGTGGTCGACGTGACCGATGGTGCCGATGTTGCAGTGCGGCTTCGTCCGCTCGAATTTTGCCTTCGCCATCTTACAAACCTTCTTCTCGTTTGAAATTGAATCCGCGGGATAGGTAGGCGGCGCCCGCTGAATCAGGCGCCGCCCCTAGAACCATTCTTGCCGTCAGGCAAGCTTCTCCTTCACCTCGGCCGCGACGTTGGCCGGAACCTCGTCGTAGTGAGAGAAGAACATCGAGTAATTGGCCCGGCCCTGGGTGAACGAGCGAAGCTGGTTCACATAGCCGAACATGTTGGCCAGCGGCACGTGGGCCTCCACCACCTGCGCATTGCCGCGGGTGTCGGTGCCCTGGATCTGGCCACGACGGCTGTTCATGTCGCCGATGACGTCGCCGAGGTACTCCTCGGGAGTGACGACTTCGACTTTCATGATCGGCTCAAGCAGCTTGATCCCCGACCTCTGGGCGACTTCACGCATACAACCGCGACCGGCGATTTCAAAGGCCAAGGCCGACGAGTCGACGTCGTGGTACGCGCCGTCGTAGAGCAGGATTTCGAAGTCGATGATCGGGAACCCGACCAGCGAACCCGTTTCCGCCGTTTCGCGCATGCCCTTCTCGATCGCGGGGATATATTCCTTCGGAATGTTACCGCCCTTGATCTCGTCCTTGAAGGTGATGCCCGAACCGCGCTCGCTGGGCGTGACCTTGACCTTCACGCGGCCGAACTGACCGGTACCGCCAGACTGCTTCTTATGCGTGTAGTCGACATCGACCGGCTTCGCGAGATACTCGCGATAAGCCACCTGCGGCGCGCCGACGTTGGCCTCCACCTTGAATTCACGGCGCATGCGATCGACGATGATGTCCAGGTGAAGCTCGCCCATCCCCTTGATGATGGTCTGGCCGGATTCGTGGTCGGTCGAGACGCGGAAGCTGGGGTCCTCGGCCGAGAGACGGTTGAGCGCGACGCCCATCTTCTCCTGGTCGGCCTTGGTCTTGGGCTCCACCGAAAGCTCGATGACCGGCTCGGGGAATTCCATCCGCTCCAGCACGATCGGCGCCTTTTCGGAGCAGAGCGTGTCGCCGGTCGTCGTTTCCTTCATGCCGGCCAGAGCGACGATATCACCCGCAAAGGCTTCTTCGATGTCCTTGCGGTCATTGGCGTGCATTTCAAGAATGCGGCCCACCTTTTCGCGCTTGCCCTTGACCGAGTTCAGGTAAGACCCCTTGCTCAGGGTGCCCGAGTAGATGCGGCAGAAGGTGAGCGAGCCGACGAACGGGTCGTTCATGACCTTGAACGCCAGCGCGCTGAACGGAGCATCGTCCTTGGGCGGACGGCTGTCGGCTTCGTCGCTGTCAACCTTGACGCCCTGGACATCCTCGATGTCGAGCGGCGAAGGCAGATAGTCCACGACCGCGTCGAGCAGGGGCTGCACGCCCTTGTTCTTGAACGCCGAACCGCAGACGACGGGAACGAACGCGTGGCCGAGCGTGCCCTTGCGGATAAGCGCCTTGAGCGTCGCCACGTCGGGCTCGTTGCCCTCAAGGTACGCTTCCATCGCATCGTCGTCCTGCTCGACGGCGAGTTCGATGAGCTTCATGCGGTATTCGGCGGCTTCATCGGCCATGTCCGCCGGGATCTCTTCATAGAAGAACTCGGCGCCCAGCGACTCGTCCTTCCAGATGATGGCGCGGTTCTCGACCAGGTCGACAAGGCCCTTGAGGTCGGCTTCGATGCCGATCGGCAGATAGAGGACTGCCGGGGTCGCACCGAGGCGGTCGATGATCGACTGCACGCAGTACTTGAAGTCCGCGCCGGTGCGGTCGAGCTTGTTGATGAAGCACATGCGCGGCACGCCGTACTTGTCGGCCTGACGCCACACGGTTTCGGACTGCGGCTCCACGCCGGCAACGCCGTCAAAGCACGCGACGGCGCCGTCCAGCACGCGCAGCGAACGCTCGACCTCGATGGTGAAGTCGACGTGGCCCGGCGTATCGATGATGTTGATGCGGTAGTCGCCCCAGAAGCAGGTGGTCGCCGCCGAGGTGATCGTGATGCCGCGCTCCTGCTCCTGCTCCATCCAGTCCATGGTGGCGGCACCGTCATGGACTTCGCCGATCTTGTAGGACTTGCCGGTGTAGTAGAGGATACGCTCGGTAGTTGTGGTCTTGCCGGCGTCGATGTGCGCCATGATACCGATGTTGCGGTACATATTGAGCGGATGGCTGCGGGCCATGGTGAAAATCCTTAGCAGGAGTTTGGGAAGCTGGGCCGTGCTTCAGATAAGCCCGAGCCCCCTGAATTGAAAGTGTGACGCCCGGATGACCTTTACGCTCCGAGCGCCACGGCGCCGATTACCAGCGGTAATGCGAGAAAGCGCGGTTCGCGTCCGCCATGCGGTGCGTGTCCTCACGCTTCTTCACCGCGTTGCCACGGTTGTTGGCGGCATCGAGCAGCTCACCCGAAAGACGCGCCGACATCGTGGTCTCCGGACGGTTCCGGGCAGCGGTAATCAGCCAGCGGATGGCGAGCGCCTGGGCACGCTCCGGCCGGACCTCGACGGGAACCTGATAGGTCGCGCCGCCGACACGGCGGGAACGGACCTCGATCTGCGGCTTCACATTGTTCAGCGCATCGTGGAACAGCTGAACCGGATCGGCCTTCGCCCGCGCTTCCATGGTGTCGAGCGCACCGTAGACAATGCTTTCGGCTACCGACTTCTTGCCGTCGAGCATGAGGTTGTTCATGAACTTCGACAGGGTTTGATCCCCGAACTTCGGATCAGGCAGAATTTCCCGCTTCTCGGGACGACGACGACGTGACATTTTTTTACTCCAAAACGTCCGGAGCGAAGCGGAGGTCTTTAAACGTCATCCCGGACTTGATCCGGGACCGCTGGCCTCCTGGGCGCTCGGTAGATTTCTTGTCCTTCGGCATTGCGCCGAGACTTCCAGCGGTCCCGGGTCAAGCCCGGGATGACGGGGCCTCGAAGCAACGCCGCTTGCGCTTACTTCGGACGCTTGGCGCCGTACTTCGAACGGCTCTGCTTGCGATCCTTCACGCCCTGCGTATCGAGCACCCCGCGCAGGATGTGATAGCGCACGCCCGGAAGATCGCGCACACGGCCGCCGCGGATCAGCACCACCGAGTGCTCCTGCAGGTTGTGGCCCTCGCCGGGGATGTAAGAGATGACTTCGCGGCTGTTGGTCAGGCGCACCTTGGCGACCTTGCGCAGAGCCGAGTTCGGCTTCTTCGGGGTCGTGGTGTAGACGCGGGTGCAGACGCCGCGCTTCTGCGGGTTCTGCTCCATCGCAGGGACCTTCGACTTGGCCTTCTGCGGCTCGCGGCCCTTGCGGACCAGCTGGTTGATCGTTGGCATCTATACTCTTCTCTCAAAATGGGAGTGCGATGGATCCGTCCCGCACCGCACACCGGCCACGGGACGGACCCGTCGCACCCCGGATCATCAGGTCCGGCGCGCATCGAAAGAGTGGCATGTGCTGGAATCACGAAAGCGGGAAATTCGCGCCCGCTCCCCGAACGGGAGCGAATACATCACCGCCAGCGTGAGCCGAAAAACACTCCACCCGGTCAAGACACCGGATTACTTTGTCGCCCTGCTTCCGACGCGACCTTGCCCGATTCGGGGGCCAGGACAGTCAAAGGAACCCTGCCAGCGGCAATGCCGCGGAAGGCACCGGAAGCGCTGGAACGACAATGTTCAGCTCTATGTCGTCTCGGCAGGACCAGCCCGCCGAAGATGGGCGCGCTTAGGCGAGATCGCGGGCAAGGTCAAGGCAGACCTGCGCAGCGGACAGGGCAATCGGGTGAATTAGCGCGTGACATTTGGTGAGAGTGCTGAATCTGTGAGTCCCCAATTGTTTGATGGGGAGATTTCGGAGATGGCGACGCGGGT
>NZ_BMHK01000053.1 GCF_014640675.1 Novosphingobium endophyticum
TCAACGCCAGCCCTGTCATCGTGGTCGATTTGTCGCCGGGCAACCGGGTGAGCATTTTTGCTTCTGCGCCCTCGGCAATGGTGGCAGCGGCGCTGGCGGCGCTCCGATGATCCCGGAGGGCGCGCGGGTATGGATCGCCATGGGGCACACCGATATGCGCCGCGGGATGCAGGGGCTCGCGGCGATGGTGCAGCAGCATTTCGAGCAGGACCCGTTCGCCGGCGATCTATGGGTCTTTCGCGGGCGCAGCGGATCGCTGGTGAAGATAATCTGGCACGACGGGATTGCCATGTCGCTGTACACCCGGCGGCTCGAGAAGGGGCGTTTCATATGGCCATCAGCGAAGGACGGCATCGTGTCGCTAACGCGTTCGCAACTTGCCTGCCTGCTCGACGGTATCGACTGGCGCAATCCGCAATATAGCTGGCGGCCACAAAGCGCCGGATAACCGCGCGGGAACTGATTTTCGGCTTGCTTCAGGCCCCGGGCGATGATTCAATTCCCCTCATGGAACCCGCCGTTTCGCCCCTTCCGGACGATGTCGCAGCGCTTAAGGCGCTGCTGCGGCTGAGTACCGAGCGGGCTGTGGCCGCCGAGCAGCGGGCCGCGAGCGTTGAAGCCGAACTGGCCAACGCCCGAGCCCGCGAGAGTGCGACAGAAGCCTTGATCGCGCACTACAAGCTGCAGATCGCCAAGCTGAAGCGTGAACAGTATGGCACCAGCGCGGAGCGTACCCGCCGCCTTCTCGAGCAGATGGAATTTGAACTCGAGGAGCTCGAGGCAGATGCGGCTGAGGAAGGCCTGATTGCCGAGGCGGCTGCGACCAGGACGGCGAAGGTTGCCGCCTTCGAACGCAGGAAGCCGGCCAGGAAGCCATTCCCCGACCATCTGCCCCGTGAGCGTATCGTCATCCCCTCGCCATGTTCCTGCCCTGCTTGTGGCAGCGACCGGTTGACCAAGCTCGGGGAGGACGTAACCGAGACGCTCGAGGTGATCCCCCGCTCGTGGAAGGTAATCCAGACGGTGCGTGAGAGGATTGCGTGCCGCGAGTGCGAGAAGATCACACAGCCTCCGGCACCCTTCCACGTCGTGCCGCGCGGATGGGCCGGCCCCAGCTTCCTGGCCATGCTGCTGTTCGAGAAGTACGGCCAGCATCAGCCGCTTAACCGGCAGGCCGATCGTTTCTCGCGCGAGGGCGTACCGCTCAGCGTCTCGACACTCGCCGATCAGGTCGGTGCCGCAACCTTCGCCTTGATGCCCATTTTCCGGCTGATCGAGAGCCATGTGCTGGCCGCCGAGCGCCTGCACGGCGACGACACGACTGTGCCGATCAAAGCCAAAGGAAAGACCGAGACCGGCCGACTATGGGACTATGTTCGCGATGACCGCCCCTTCGGCGGTGCCGATCCACCCGCCGTCATATTCCACTACTCGCGCAACCGGCGAGGGGAACACCCGCGAGCGCATCTGGAGACATGGTCCGGTATCCTGCAGGCTGATGCCTACGCGGGCTATGGGGAACTGTACGACGCTGGTCGGCAGCCCGGGCAAATCCTGGAAGCGGGGTGCTTTGCTCATGCCCGCAGGAAGTTCTTCGAGCTCGCCGACGTTGAAGGCGCGGCGCGCAAGAAAAGCCGCGGCAAGAAGGCCAGCTTCATCTACCCGATTGCGCTGGAAGCCGTGCAGAAGATCGACGCGCTCTTTGCCATCGAGCGGAACAGCAACGGCAAGACGGCTGCCGAGCGGCTCGCCGTCCGGCAGGAACTCAGCGCCCCGCTCATGGCCGGCCTGAAAGAATGGTTGGAGGCCCAACTCGCAAAGCTGTCGAACAAGCACGACCTCGCCAAGGCCATCAATTATATGCTGCGCCGTTGGGACGCTTTCGCCCGCTTCCTCGATGACGGTCGGATCTGCCTCTCGAACAACGCCGCCGAGCGAGCACTGCGCTGCGTGCCTCTCGGTCGCAAAGCCTGGCTATTCTGCGGCTCGGATCGCGGCGGTCAACGTGCCGCCATCGCTTATTCCTTGATTCAGACAGCACGCCTCAACAACGTCGATCCTCAAGCCTGGCTCGCCGATGTCCTCGCACGCATCGCAGAGCATCCCGTCAATCGGCTCGACGAGCTACTGCCTTGGAAATGGAAATCCAAATCGTTGATGCTGACGTCGGATCCTTCTAACATCGCTACATGGAATCTGGTCCGCACCCCGAACTGATTGAATCGCCGCTCGGCCGGTCCATTGAGCAGGACGGTGTGCGCCTGACCATAAACATCGTGCGGATCGCTACCGAGCCAGGTTGGTCGCTCGAGGTAGTCAATCAGTGCGGAACTTCGATCGTTTGGAATGATCTCTTTGCCACCGATCGCGAAGCCGACGCTGCCTTTCGCGAGGCGCTCGCGGAAGAAGGCGCTGAAGCCTTCCTCGACAACTGAAAAGTCAGATCAGTCAGTGAGAGACCGCTTCCCCGAAGCGGTACTCACCGGATGAATACGTTTCGTATTTGCCGACCCCATGATTTCGGTATTGTAAAAAGCTGGCTCATTTCAGCATTTGGACGTCGCTGAAGCGTCCGCGCCATCAACGTAATTGAAACGCTTTTTGAATGAAGCGATTAGCGGCTTGGGTCTATAACGTAACGAAAGCGCGCCTCGCCGCGTTCCATCCGCTCATAGGCGTGGGGCACGTCGCCGAGACCGACGACCTCCACTATAGGACGAACGTCGTGATCCGCACAAAAGCACATCATCTGCTCCGCCTCCATCGACGTCCCGCCTGAGCTGCCCTTCACCGAACGGCCGCTGAGCAGAAGGCGGGGAACGATTTCAAGCGACGCTTCCGGCACGCCCAGCACCATTAGCGTTCCGTCGAGAGTTAGAGCTTCCAGCATCGGCCCGATGGATGGTGCGTGATTGTGCACCGCGAGAATCGCCTTGGCACCACCCGCGGCCTGAAGTTCCGAGACTACGTCCTGCCGATCCGCATCGTAGTAGGCACTGGCGCCCAGAGACAGGGCCAACTCTCTCCGCTCCGCCCCCTTGTCGATGGCAATCACCTTGTGCCCGAACCGGGCGGCGAACTGGATCGCCAGATGACCCAGTCCACCTATACCCTGCACGACGACGATTTCGCCGACGCCGGCCCCGGAACGTAATAAGCCATTGTAAGTGGATATGCCGGCGCACAGTAGAGGTGCAGCTTCGATGGCGTTAAGGGCGTCGGGGATTGTCACCAGACCCTCGACGGACGCCGTAAGAAACTCGGCATATCCGCCATCGCGCGTAACGCCGGTAATGTCTGCATTCGAACAGCGGGTGAAATCGCCGCGTCTGCACCAGTCGCAGCAGCTGCAATGGCCCCCGAACCAGCCAAGACCTACACGCTGACCGACTGACCAACCGCTTACGTCTGGACCGAGCGCGTCAATGATCCCAACCACCTCATGACCGGGGATCAAAGGATAAACGAGGCCTGGGAAATAGCCTTCCTTGGTGACGGAGTCGCTGTGGCAGATGCCGCAGGCCTCCACTTTAATGCGGACCTCGCCGGCTCCCGGCCCCGGAATGGGCCTGTCGGAAAGTTCGAGCGTGCCGCCTGCCTGGGTCACATGGACGACACGCATGGTGGCTTTGGGTGAGAACATATTCATCAGTGTGTCTCCGCGGCGAGATCTGCCTCGTCTACGATTTGGATTTGCCCGTAGTTGAGCAGGCCCAGCTGCCCGCCATCGATACCAAAACCGGACAGCTTGGCCCCGCTGAACGGAATCGCGGGGTGAAAACTGATGATCTTGTTGATGTTCACCGTCCCGGCTTCAAGCCGCTGGGCCACAGCCCTCGCGGCAGTCACATCGGTGGAGTAAACCGATGCTGCAAGGCCGAACGGCGTGGCGTTAGAGCGTGCGATCGCATCGTCAACATCGTCGAAGGTGAGGACGGGGAGTATCGGCCCGAACTGCTCCTCTCTCACAACCGGAGCGTTGTCGTCCACGCCAGTGACGAGGCGCGGTGCGACGAAGTAGCCCTCACCGGCCTGTGCTTCGCCCCGTGCGACGACGGTGCCGAGGCGCTCGGCATCGTCGATCAGCGCAACGATCCGGTCATATTGCGCCTTGTTCTGGATAGGGCCGTAGTCGACGTTACCCGACATGCCGTCGCCTATCCGTGTCGCGGCGATCTTCTCACCCAGCGCGTCGCATAGCGCGCTCTGAAGCGACCGATGGACATAGACACGCTTGGTCGCGATACAGGCCTGCCCGCAGTTGAAAAAGGCGGATTCATATATGGTACTCGCCGCAAGCGCGACATCGGCGTCGGCCAGAACGATTGCCGGATCGTTGCCGCCCAACTCCAGCAGCAAGCGCTTCAAGCCGCCCGCGCTGCTCTCCATTATGCGCTGCCCCGTTGCGGTGGAACCGGTGAAGCTGATCATGCGTACGTCGGGGTGGCGGCAGAGCAAACTGCCCAGATCATTAGCGTCGGTGACAATGTTGAGGACGCCCGGTGGCAGCAGCTCCGCCACGATCGCGCCAATGCGCAGTGTCGTAAGTGGCGTGGTCGGCGCGGGCTTCGCAACTACACAATTGCCGACCAGCAACGCTGACGCGATCTTGGATCCGAACAGTGTTAGCGGCACGTTCCAAGGGATGATCGCGGCGACTACACCCAATGGGGCAAGCCGTTGTTCCACATGATGGCCCGGTCCAGCGTCTATCACGCCCGTGGGCAGCGCCGCCGCGGCGGCCTGGCGCAACTTGAAGCCGAAAATCATCAGCTCAATGCGCGCCGCGGCCAGTGTCATGCCATGCTCGCACACAAGAAGGGGCAAAAGGTCGTCCGCACGCTCCGCCACGGCGTCCGCCATTTGGACGAGTATATTGCGCCGCGCTTCGATAGAAGTGCCAGACCATGAAGGAAAGGCCCGCGCAGCGGCAGCGACAGCCTTGTTCATCTGCTCCTCGGATGCCCGCGGACTATCGGCGAAGGGATGGGCGGTCGCCGGGTTGATGACCGGCATGATTTTGGCGCCCGGAACGAGCGCTCCATCAATTAACAAACTGAAATCGGACATGTAGCTGGAAAACCCGCTTCTTTGAATGGCTGGATCGGAGGATCGAACTCACCGTTATCCCAAAGGACGCTGGATCGTGCATGCTCCGCAATCATCGCAAGCGTAGAGCAGAACCGTCCGTGGCCGGTTGAACCAGAATGCTTCAAAATGCGGATTATCGTGAACGAAAATGCCTCGGCGCTTTTCCGACCCTTTGTGCGGGTGTTGGCGGGCAGTCGCTGCCCGTTCTCACACCATCATTCTGAGAAACAGCCACCCGACTGGCTACTCTTGAGGCGCCCACCCGTTACGCCATTGCCTTGAGAATGTCCGCTTCCGGCGCGCGAGTTGGTGTCGGGCGACGCGCGAAGGCGAAAGGCTATGCTCATTTGCGCATGTCGCAGACAGCCATTTGTCCGAATGTAGATAAGACGGATCAAGGAAAGACGCTTAGAGGCCCCAGTCGTGACGGGGGTAGCAAATTTCGCTGATACGATTTCGCCGTGTCTCTGCTGGAACATCGATTTCGTTCCCGCCTTGGCCCGAAACCGGCTTTCCAAAGCCAGGCGTGAGTGGCCTCCCCACATTGCGCTTGAGCCAAAGGCGAAGAAGATGGCGACGCCGCTCCGGCTGAGGAAAGTCGACATACGATGTCCGCGAATGCAACGCAGCATAATTGAGCAGCCACTGGATATCCCCTGGCCGGAAATCCATGATCACGGGAAGGTCGGGCTCCAGATAAATTTGGTCCATCAACTCAAGCAGCTCCAACTGCGCCGCCGACAGGCGCGGCACCTCGGGATAGTCCTGTGCGGAGCGAATTACATTTGAGCCGGCATACATGCTGAAGGCGCCATCAACGAAGCTGACCATCGGCGTGGAGTAATAGCGCGCAGGTGCGTCATGGTCCTGACGATACCAGTCATAATGCCAAGGTTCAAAAAGAAGGTGCGCCAGATCCGGTCGTCGCCGAACGACTTCGTTGTAAATAGTCACGCCGCTGATGAGAATGGACTCGCCACCCGACTTCGCGCCGCGCAGACACATGAGCCCGACGACATCGCTGCTGTCTGAGTGGAAGTTCAGTCGATCCCGCGTCCGGCTTGGCAGCGCCGTGGGATCGTCCATCGTCTTGTCCGTCGTCGCGACGACATGATCGAAGAGGTCGCCCATGCGGTTCTGCTGCATGGGTTCGCCGAGATGCAGGCCCAGAACGAAGAAAATTGCCGCACTGAGCGCGTCCGAATACAGCTCCGACCGCAACCCCCGCACCAGAACGAAGCCACGTCCCCTATCCATATCGGCCGCCCAGGCGCGAAGTCCGGCGGCAGTGATAGGCAGAGCATAGTTGTCGGCCTTGACGCAGTGGAGATCGGGATCCTCATGGAGAAAACGGGTTCCCACCTCCTCCAGCTCGGCAATTTCGGCCGATGAAAGTTGGTAAAGCCAACTGGTCGACTGATTGATCTCCGCGCCTGTCCACGCGGCAGCCGACTCTATGGGGATCGTGAGCGATTGCGTCATAGCCATTTTCCTGCCCAGATGGGATAAGCCGGTTATAGTGATTGCGGCAGGAGGCAGAAGCGCCTTTAGATGGCTTCTTCTCCCGAAAAACTTGTATCCTTGCGAATAGGCTCAAAGCCATGGGCTCGAACACGGATGCTGGCTGAAGGGCGCGCGCGGCCAGGGCTCTCACCGTTAAGATCGATCAAAAGCCAGGGAACATCAGCAAAAACCGATCAGCGCGATGCCTCCGATAAACACCGGCCACCTGGCCACCTGCGTGTGGATTCCCGCCGCTGGCACCCCGTCGAACGGTCGCCAGGCTATAACGCGCGGCTTGTGGATTGAGCTGTCGGCTACCATAACGACGGACGGCCGTTACCCAGCTGCAGGCAACACCGCGCACATTGCGACGATGCCGCATTATTGGCGAGACATATGCAATTCTGGAACTTTTCCACAGCAGCCCATACCGAAGCGGATCGCGTCGAAAGGTGGCGACGCGCACTCGACAACCGATCACTTGCATCAGGGGAAATCGCTGATCACTCGCGCTTCTTTGGCATTGCCGCTGCGATCGAAACGCCGCAGCAGACCGAATATGTCTATCTGTCCTCTCGCTCACAGCAGATAGAGTTCCCCGGCCTCCCGAACGATCGTGCGATGCTGATGCTCCTCATAGAAGGTAGAGGCGCCATCAACCAAAAAGGGAAATCTGCTACACCCCTCATGTCGGGAGACTTTGCCTTTGGGGCACCGCGCAGCGCCTCTATTCTGACAATGGACGAAGATTTCCGGGCACTGATCATTCGTCTCCCGCGCGAGATACTTGCCCAACGTCTCGTAGCCCCCGTTCCTGACGCGCTGCAGCTGATCTCCGGCGATTCTAGCTTCGCGGCTATCTTTGCCGACCTCCTGACCTCAGTTTCTGCGAAGCTCGGCGCGCTCACCTTCGAGCAGTTCCATTCCCTCGAACTGGCCCTGATCGAGTTTGTTGGGACCGCCATTCTCAGCGAGGGCGATACCACCATGCTCGGCGGGGTGACGGGTCGCCGGGCGGGGGTCTTGCAACGGGTGGCCCGGTCAATCGAGCAGCGCCTCGGAGAACCCGACCTCAAGTTGTCTGACATAGCCGCGGCAAACGGTATGTCTGTCCGTAATCTGCAGAAGCTTTTCGAAGCGTTCGGCAAGGCCTTCAGCGTCTATGTGCGTTCCCGGCGGCTTGAGCGGTGCCGGGACGATCTTGCGTCTCCCTTAATGACGCAGCTCTCCATCTCCGAGATCTGCTACAGGTGGGGTTTCACCGATCCAGCCTATTTCTCGCGGTCATTTCGCGAGCAGTTCGGAGCTTCTCCGCGTGGATTCCGGCGAGCGCCGCATCTGTATCAGACGCCCGCACGGGAAGGCCCGACGCTTCGACGTGGGCGACCCAAAGGACCGGAACTGTCGGACACCGCGCTTTCGATGCCGTCGGACGGACTTGGGGACTTCCTGCACGCTTCAGAAGAGGCGGATGATCTTGACGCGGCAGGGCGCGAACCGCGCGAACATTACCTGCCGGTTTCGCCGGAAACCGTTCATTGGGGTTTTTTCCATCGGAACTTGGCTCCCGTTCTGAAAGTGCGATCTGGCGATTTCGTGACGATCGAGTGCCTCACCCATCATGCCTACGATGATTATGAACGGATGATCGCCGGCGATCCGGCGGCTGAGGCGATCTTCGAATGGACGACCGAGGGCCAGCGAATAGAACGACGCGGCGCCGGACCCATGGATGCCTCCATCTGCGGGCGTGGTCCAGGGGAAGGTTTCGGTGTCCACATCTGCACTGGCCCCATCGCCGTGGAGGGAGCTCGGCCAGGCGATATTTTGGAGGTGCGGATTCATTCAGTCGAACCGCGTCGCAGCGCCAATCCGGATTTTCTGGGCCAAACGTTCGGCAGCAATCTCGCGGCCTATTGGGGCTTTCACCACCAGCATTTGCTGACCGAACCCCGCGACCGCGAAGTAGTCACGATTTACAAAGTGGATTGCGAGGATGGCCCGGCTACAGCTCAAGCAGTCTATAATTATCGTTGGACCCCCCAGACCGATCCGTCGGGGATCATCCACGACCGCTACGATTACCCCGGCGTTCCCGTGGATCACTCTACCATCGAAAAGATCGAGAACATCCTGCCTGGCATCAAGATTCCCGTGCGCCCGCATTTCGGTGTCATTGCGGTCGCTCCGGATCATGATGGCCAAGTTGATTCCATTCCCCCTTCCTCTCATGGCGGAAATATGGACAACTGGCGATTGGGGGAGGGAGCTTCGGTGTATTTGCCGGTCGCCGTACCAAACGCGCTTTTTTCAGTAGGCGATCCACATGCGTCGCAGGGCGACGGCGAGACTTGCGGCACTGCGATCGAATGCTCGCTCACCGGTCGCTTCGAACTCATCCTCCACAAGCGCAGCCAACTGGCCGGCACACCGCTCACCGATGTGAACTATCCACTGATCGAAACGAACGACGAGTGGGTTATTCCCGGCTTCAGCCATCCGGATTATCTTGGAGAATTGGGTCAGGACGCTCAGAGTGATATCTACCATAAGTCCTCGATCGATTTCGCTATGCGTGATGCTTTCCGCAAAGTGCGGCGCTTTCTCATCAGCGCGCGCTCGCTCAGCGAGGATGAGGCGCTCTCGCTGATATCAGTCGCGGTAGACTTCGGTATATCGCAAGTCGCCAACGGCAACTGCGGCGTGCATGCCATCGTGCGAAAGGCGATGTTCGACGATGCCGACATCGCGGTAGAAGCAGCAGCACCGGTATCAAGCGCGACTGCGCCGTAATAGCGCCGTGGGCCGGCGTCCTTAAGGTCTTCCACGACCCTCCTATTGGCTGCCGTGGGCGGATGAGGACAAGCATATAGGAGATCAAGCAAAAGCCGTTGCGGCTTCGCAGTCGCGCGTCTGTGCTATTGTGCCGGCAATTACCACCATGGCCGCAGTAATGATTGCAGCCTCCAAAATGCCGGGACGACCCAATGACGACCATATTCAACAACGCATTCTTCGAGAGTCTCGAAACATCGATTCTGCCCGTAGACGAGGCGGAGATGTTGCCACCCGCGTGCTATACAAGTGCCGAATTTTTCGAGTTCGAGAAGGAGCACATATTTCAACGCGAATGGTTGTGCGTCGGGCGCAAGGAATGGGTTGAGAAGCCGGGAGACTACTTCACAGGGGTGCACATGGGTGAGCCCTATGTCGTTGTCCACGGCCGCGACGGCGTCATCCGCGCCATGTCGACTGTCTGTCAACATCGCGCCATGCTGGTTGCGGAAGGCCATGGTAACACCCGCACTTTCCTCTGCCCCTACCACCATTGGGCCTACTCACTTGACGGTCAGCTCATCGGCGCTCCAGCGATGGAACGCGCCTGCAACTTCGAAAAGTCGGCGATCAAGCTTCCGAATTTCAAAGTCGAGATTTGGTTGGGCTTTATCTTCATCAACCTGGACCAGAAAGCGGCCCCACTCGCGCCGCGTCTCCAGAAGGTGACCGAAGTGCTGGAGAATTACGATCTCGAAAATGTCGACACTTCGATGGAGATCGAGGAGCAAACCTTCCCCTGGAACTGGAAGGTAATGTTCGAGAATAATAATGACGGCTATCATGCCAATCGCCTCCATGCCGGACCGGTGCACGACATCGCGCCGTCGGATCTTTCGAGCTTCCCGGACGACCTGCCGGAGGATACGGCAGGCTATTACCGCTACAATGCGACAATCCATCCCGACGCGAGCTTCAATCCGACGCTCAAGGCACTTCTTCCGATTTTCCCCAAACTCACCGACGAGGATCGCGGCCGGCTGCTCTTCGCCAACATACCGCCTAGCCTTTCGCTCATTATACGAGCAGATCTGATCGCGTTCATCATCCTCCATGCCAACACGCACGATACGATCACCACGAAGCGGGGTTGGCTCGCTGCACCTGGCGCCAAGCAGATGCCACTGTTTGAGGAAAAGCTGGGCATCAATCTAACCGCTTCGGCCGAAATCGCAGCGCAGGATCTGCACGTCGATGGTCTGATCCCCTATGGTCTGCGTTCACGCTTTGCAGTGCGCGGCCGCTATAGTTGGCAGGAAAAGGCCCAGCGCGAGTTCAACTACTGGCTGGTCCAACGCTACCGAAGCGGCTGGGCTGAGCACAAGCAGGCAAACGGTTTTGCCTGACGACCATCTTCTATGATCGCCTCGCTGGCGGCACCTGCCGAGTCGGAGAGCAGGCCGCCGCCCAAGCGGATGCGCGCGATCGCGCTTCTCGCCGCTTCCGCAATGTTCATGGAAAGCCTGGACGGGACGATCGTCGCTATCGCCCTGCCTGCAATGGCGGGCCATTTCCGCGTCGATGCAGCCGATATGCACGTCGGCATCACGAGCTATCTGATAGCGTTGGCGGTCCTCCTGCCGCTTTCCAATTGGGCGGCCGAACAGTGGGGGCCGCGCCGCGTTTTCGTCACGGCGGTTGGCCTATTTACCCTGGCCTCGATCGCCTGCGCCGCGAGCCAGACGCTGCTGGCATTCGCCATTGCTCGTCTCTTCCAAGGATCGGCGGCTGCCATGATGACGCCGGTAGGCCGGCTCGTCGTCCTACGACATACAGAAAAAAGCGGCCTCATCAATGCCGTGGCACTCCTCACCTGGCCCGCATTGCTCGCGCCGGCCGTCGCGCCGCCGTTGGGAGGTCTTATAGTCGAGCATCTGAGCTGGCAGTGGATATTCTTCCTCAACTTGCCGTTAGGTTTTTTTGGCATCATTGCGGCGTTACGCGTCCTCCCGCCTCGGTGGCCCAGCAGCGGACAAAGCCGACCTGACTGGACCGGGCTCGTGCTTTGGGCAATCACGGCAGCTATGCTCATCGGTGGGATCGAGAGCGCAAAGCGTACGTCCCCGCCCGTGATAGTTATAGCGCTTAGCGCCGGGCTCGTCGCAGCATTGCTCTGCTGGCGCCATTTCCATGCATGGCCTCGTCCGCTCCTGGACATTAAGCTGATTGGGCGGCATCGCAGCTTTGGGGCCGCCGTCCGGGAGGGCACCGTCTTCCGTGCCTCCATTCTCGCCACTCCGTTTCTCCTGCCGCTCTATTTCCACGTCGGCCTTGGCAAGTCGATCTCAGAGACCGGCCTGCTCATCATGATCGGCATGGCAGGCAACATCGGCATCAAGGCGGTTACATCGCCCATTCTCCGAAGGGTGGGATTTCAGCGCATACTCGTGGGCAATGGACTCCTGCTAGGCGCCGGCTTTGCTGCATTCATGCTGACGGGGCCGGACACGCCCTTCGTCGTGCTCGCGGCAATGCTGCTTTTCAATGGACTTTCCCGATCCATGCAGTTCACCACGCTGAATACGCTCGCCTTCGCCGACGTCGCGCCGGATGAGATGCCGCATGCCAATACGCTGCTCAGCACGACGTTGCAGATCAGCGGGGCGATAGGCGTCGCCGTCGGTGCGCTCGCGCTGCAGATCGGGTCGCGCTTCCACGGCGAGGAAACGCCCGCGGCCTTTCATCTCTGCTTCGCCGCTATTGCCGTGATGAGTTTTGCGGCCGCCATTTCCTGCATGCGGCTCGATACCACCATAGGGTCCGGGCTTATATTGCGGCGCACAGGGAACATGCGGAATGACTGATCCCGCCATCGCGCTCTTCGCCGCCCATGGCTCACCGCGCGACTCATTGACGGAAACGGACTATAGCCGCGCGTGGCGGGCTATCGCAAACAAAACGCCGCGGCCGCGCGCCATCTTGGCCATCTCGGCCCACTGGGAGAGCAAAGGCGTGCTCGTCACCCGCGCCAAGCATCCCCGAACGATCCACGACTTCTATCGGTTTCCGCAAGAATTCTACGACATCGAATATCCTGCACCAGGCAACCCGGATCTCGCATTTGCCATCGAAGAACGGCTGAATGCCTTCCAAGCTCGCGCCGATCTCGATAGCTGGGGTCTCGACCATGGCAGTTGGACGGTGCTGCGCTGGATGTATCCGGACGCCGACATTCCCGTTGTGCAGCTCAGTCTGGACGTTCGGCGTTCACCCTCCGAGCATCACGACATCGGCCGAGCGCTGGCAAGCCTGCGCGACGACGGCGTCATGATCCTTGGCAGCGGCAACGTCGTGCACAATCTCAAGGTAGCCCGGCCGCGCGGGAACGAGATTTTTCCCTGGGCCCAGCGCTTCGACGATCTGGTGGTCGACAAGGTGGTCGCGGCCGACGATGCGGCGTTGATCAACTATACGCGCCTCCCCGACGCGGACATGGCGATCCCTACAAACGAACATTATCTGCCGCTGCTATACGTGCTCGGCGCGCGCGATCGGGCGGAACCTCCCACCGTCTTCAATCGGCGGGTGCTCGCATCGGTATCGATGACTTGCTACGCCTTCGGCCTGCCTGGCTGAACATCGAACCTGAGAGTTACACGTCCGGTGAGAGCCCGCTTGGCGAGAAGCGAGGGATGGGTCACCACGCCGTAAGCTTAGCAATATGCTCAGCGTGGCCTGCGTTTGCCTCCAATCTCCTCAACATTTGGAGTTATGTCCCGAAGCCCCGAAATGGCGGGTTTCGCAGCCGATTACGGCTTTTCCACGGCCTCCGGCTCTATATGGATGCGTGAGCGGCGTGAGCGATCGGAGGGCCTGCGCCAACAGTCCAGGGCGAAAGGCGAAGCATGGCATTGTCGAAGCAGAATGATGCGGAATTTTTCGTTCGCGTCACTGAGGTCCTTGAGGACCGTGGCGACGTGCGCATATTCGAACTGCGTGCCCCGGACGGTGGAGAGTTGCCGCCGTTCAGCGCGGGCGCGCACATTGACCTGCATGCAAAGCCCGATCTCGTTCGCCAATATTCGCTGCTCAACGATCCACAGGAATGCCATCGCTATGTCATCGCGATAGCGATGGAGCCGGAAAGCCGGGGCGGTTCGCGCTATTTCCATGAAGAGGTCGAAGCCGGCGACCTTCTGAGGATCAGCACCCCGCGATGCCATTTCATTTTAAAGGAGGATGCGCCGCACAGCATCCTGATCGCGGGGGGCATCGGCATCACTCCCATCTGGTGCATGGCGCAGCGGCTTAGCCATCTTGGACGCGGATTCGAGCTGCATTATGTGGTGCGTGGACGCGCCACCGCTCCGCTCCTCGATCGCATGGAGATCACACCCATGGGCGAAATGGCACGGATCGCTACCTATTTCAGCCGTGATCCGGGGGGGAGTCGTCCCGACATTGAAACGATTGTACGGAATGTCCCGGCGGGGACCCAGATTTATTGCTGCGGTCCGGGCGGCCTCCTCGATACACTAAAGGCCGCCACGGCGCACCTGCCGCCAGAAACGGTGCATTACGAGCAATTTACCGCCGTAGCCCCGGTGGCCGCCGAGGGCGGGTTCAGCGTCGAGCTCGCGCGTACGGGCAAAACCCTGGAGGTAAAGCCTGGCCAGACGGTGCTGGACGCTATCCGCGAAGCGGGGATAAAGACAACATCGTCCTGCCGGGAAGGCATATGCGGCTCATGCGAGACGGTCGTGCTATCCGGCACGCCGGATCATCGCGACGCTGTGCTTACCGACGCGGAAAAGGCGGAGGGCAAGACCATGATGATCTGCTGTTCCGGCGCCCATTCTCCGAAGCTGGTGTTGGATCTCTAGGTGAAGTAACGCTCCCGCGCCGGTCTCGCAGCCCTGGCGCAGGCTTGGTGGCCTCCCGGTAGATGATGAACGGCGTCAGCGTTGGGGCCGCGTCAAGCATTGCGGGAGACCACCGTAGACCATAAATTCCGGGCGACGTTTCGCTGAAAGTCGCACATTTTTCGTCGTAGATGCGGTGGACAACGTGGCGAAGGAAGCTCGGGTTGCCAGGCGATCAATGCATGGCTTGCGGACCCTGGCCTTGAGATGACAGCGATCGGCTTGGAGGCGGAGCCTTTCCCGAGTAAAGGTACACCTTGGCACATCGCGATGACGTCGGGAGTCTATCAGGCCAATACCTCATCCAGCCCATTTCGCGGCGCTATTCAAAGGCCCCGATCCTTGCGCCAACCATCTTCCTCGCTCAGGTTCAGATTCTCGTTCGGCCAGCGCAGATCGTATTGGCGCGAATGCAGCCAATCTCTACGGCTTTTCCTGGGTCAGGCTGATGGTGACTTTCTTGATCTCCCCGCCTGAAAAGTTATCCGGCACTTCGGCATCCTCGATCAGCGGCGCATCAGGCGCCCGGCCGATGTAGCTGGACG
>NZ_BMHK01000054.1 GCF_014640675.1 Novosphingobium endophyticum
ACACACAGGCAAACCAGGACATCAGACCTCCCCAATTGTGAGGCCTGCCAAAGAATCCATTCTTACCCTACGCGCCACACCTATTTTTCAAATGCGATTCCCCTGCCCTCATCCAGGGGGCCGGGCGGCATGTTTCTCGCGCCTATCCAGCAGCCGATGACGATCAGGCCCGCCCCCGCGATCGTCGGCAGGCCCACCTCCTCGCCGAACATGAGCCACCCGAACAACGCCGCCCAGAGGAAACCGGTATATTCCGCCGCGACCAGCACTTGCGTCTCGGCGCGGGCATAGCCCCAGGACAGGAACAGGATCGCCGTTGTCGCCAGCGCGGCGCCGGCCAGCGTCATGCGCAGGCTGGCCGCGTCGGGAACGACCGCCAGCCATGGCGCGAAGACCATGAATATCAACGTCACGATAAGGTTCTGGAACTGCGCGATCTCGACCGGCCCGGCCACCAGCGCCTGCTTGCGCTGGAATACCAGGTTGAGGGCATAGAACATCGCCGAGACGAGGATCGCCGCGGTTCCCTTGATCGCTTCGGCGGAAAGTTCGCCCGGTCCGAAGCGGCCGGCGCCGATCACCAGCACGCCGAAGATGCCGAGAACCGAAGCCAGGATCGCCCGCGGGCGGATCTTCTCGCCCAGAAGCAGCGCGGCGAAGTAGAGCGCCATGATCGGCGCGACGAAGGAAATGGCGATCGCCTCTGCCATGGGCACGCGTACCAGGCCATAGAAGAACAGGCTGGCCATGACCGCGATGATCGCGGCGCGCTGGGCGTGGATGCGCAGCACCGCCCTGCTCGGCATCGGGCGTCCCGCAAGCAGCCAGAGCGGCAGGGTCAGCAGCGTGGCGAAGAGGTTGCGCAGCAGCAGCGCGGTAAACACCCCGATGGCGATCGAGGCGCTCTTCATCGCCGCGTCCATGGCGCTGAACGTGGCGATCCCGATGCAGACCGAAAGAATGGGCAGCACCGGAGCCTGTAAACGGGATGAATCGGCGGACATCGTTGCCCCTGCCTTTCGGGTCCCGCGAAGTTGTGCGCAAGCAATTCATCGCAGCGACAGGACAAATCCTTGATGATGGGGCAAACTGGGGGCAAATCGAGGCGGCAAGTGCCTGACGGACCCCGTTGGCCGCAGGCATCCACCTTTGCAGAAGAACGGGCAGGTTTCGGAAAATATGGCGAGTTTCAAGAAGCTGGGGGGTACGGTTCTCTCTTTTGTCGTGGCGGCAACCCTGATGGCGCAGCCCGTTCTGGCGCAGCGGATCACCCCGCAGATGCCGGAGGACATCCTGCCCGGCGAGCCTGCACCGTCCCCGAGTTCGACGCCGGCCCCCGTGCCGATGCAGTCGCCGGTCCGGCTTCCCGGCCAGGCGCCGACAGGCGATGGCGCCGGGACGATATCCGAGCCGGTGGTCCAGCCGCTGTTCCTCGCCGAGCCGGTCATGTCCTGGTCGCTCGCCAATGCGAAGGACCTGCTCGCCACCATCGAGTATATCGGCAAGGAGGGCCTGATCCCGGCCGACTATCAGCCGGCCGCCCTCAAGGCCGCGATAGCCAGGGGTGAGGGCGACGACCTCGACCAGTTGGCGAGCAGGGTCTTCGGCTGGCTGATCGAGGACTTGCGCGACGGGCGCACGCCGGTGGAGGCGCGCGTGCAGTGGTTCGCCGTCGACCCGGACCGGGACCAGATGCCCACCGCCGAGCTCATGGCCCAGGCGCTGGCCGACCATGACGTGCGCGGCATCGTAGACCGGTTGGCGCCCACGGTGCCGGACTATGCCGCGCTCAAGGCCGCGCTGGGCACGGTGCCGGCGACCGACAAGGCGCGTCGCGCCCTGATCCGGACCAATATGGACCGCTGGCGCTGGCTCGCGCGGGACCTGGGCGACGTCTATCTGCTCACCAACGTGCCCGAGTTCCAGCTGCGCCTGACGGTCAGGAACAAGATCATCCGCACCTATCGCACGGTCGTCGGCAAGCCGGGCCGCACGGCGACGCCGCAGCTTGCCGAGACGGTGACGGCGGTCGTCTTCAACCCGACCTGGACAGTGCCGCAGTCGATCGTGAAAGGCGAGGGACTGGGCATGAAAGTGCTCAACAACCCGGCCTGGGCCCGCGGCCAGGGTTACAAGGCGACGCGCGGCGCAGACGGCACGATTTACGTGGTCCAGCAGCCGGGGCCGAACAACGCACTCGGCCTGATGAAGATCGACATGCCGAATTCGCACGCCATCTATCTTCACGACACGCCCTCGAAGCAGTACTTCGACGATCCGGTCCGCGCCTATAGCCACGGCTGCATCCGCACCGAGCGCGCGGTCGAGCTGGGCATGACCATGGCCATCCTCGGTGCCGAAATGTCCGGGACCGAGGCAGCCGAGATTTCGCGCTCGGGGGCATATACCAAGGTCGAGATGACCCGGACTTTCCCGGTCTATCTTACCTATTTCACCATGGCTCGCTCGATCGACGGGCAGCTCCAGCAGTTCGACGACATTTACGGCCGCGACGAGCCGGTGCTGGAAAGCTTCCGGCAGCCGCGCCAGTTGAAGACGACGCAGCGCACCAGCGACGAAGAGATCATAGAGCTCGATAATCCGCTCTGACGGCGGGGAGACGCGCCGGGATACCACAACGCGTAGGCGATTGCGGGGCCGAGGGTGCTTGCACGGCCTGCGGGACTGTTCCACCTAGGCCGGACGCCCCCATAGCCGAGAGGACCCGCCATGACCGAGAAATCCCCGAGCCGCATCGAGGAAGCGATTTCCCGGGTTGTCGAGCTCGAATCCGAACTCGAGGCATCGGGCGATGTCACTACCGAAGCGGCGGCGCTGGCGCGTGCCAAGGAGATCCTTCACGCCTGGGTCGACAGCGTCACCGCCGTCGTCGCGACGCCGGGTGTCGGGCGCGCCGTGCTGATCCACGAGAACGGCACCGAATCGCGGATTGCCTCGCCCGACCTGCCGTCGCGGCTCGCGGTTCCGGTGACTTTTGCCAAGCGCGAGGGGTAGCGCCTCCCGGTCGTCCACGGCCGGTTCTCACGCGTAGCCAGCGGCTCCGGCAAAAATGAGAATGCCGCCCACGACCAGCAGGGCGATGCCCGGCAGGTCGGCCTTGATGCTGAGTCGTTTCCCCGGACCCCGGGGTTCCAGCGTGTCGCGCGATTCGTCGTCGGTGGTGTCCGGCGGCTTGCTCAACCGGCCGCGACCGGCGCTTTTTACCGCCGCCAGCGCAACGCCGACGATCATCAGCAATGCGCCCAGTATTATGAGTGCCATCGCCGCCTCTCCCTATGTATCGAACGGGGGCCGGTGCCTGGAGCCTCGATGCGTCATCGCATCGATGACCGGCCTATCGTAACAGATCGGGCGTTTCCCGTCATGGGAAAGGAGATCGGCCTACGACTGGCGGATCACCGTAAGGAAAGCGTCCCCGTAGGCGTCCAGCTTGCGCGTGCCGACGCCGCCGATCTCCCCCAGCTCGGCGAGCGATGATGGCCGCGCGGCCGCCATTTCACGCAAGGTCGAATCGTGGAAGATGACATAGGGCGGCACCCCTGCTTCCTGCGCAAGGTCGCGCCGCAGGTTGCGCAGGGCGTCGAACAGCGGATCGCCGACAGGGTTGGCGCCGCCGTCGCGGCTGCCGCGCCGCTTGCGTTCGCGTTTGGGCGGCACGACGATCGGCACGTTCGCCTCGCCCTTCAGGATCGCACGGGCGTCATCCCCGAGCGCGAGGCCGCCGTGTTCGGTCGGCACCAGGCTGCCGCGCGCCTGGAGCGCGCGCGACAGGGGCTTGAGCAGCGGCTTTTCGTCCTCCGTCATGATGCCGAAGACCGAGAGCCGGTCATGCCCGCGCTGGATTACCCGGTCGTCGGATACGCCGGTCAGCACCTTTTCGAGATGGCCGAGTCCGTAGGACTGTCCGGTCCGGTATACGGCCGAAAGCAGCTTCCGGGCCAGTTCGCTGACGTCGACGACGCCCGCCGGCTCGAGGCAATTGTCGCAGTTTCCGCACTGCTGGGGCGGCTCCTCGCCGAAATGGCGCAGCAGCACGGCGCGGCGGCACTGCGCGGTTTCGACGAGGGCGGCAAGCGCGTCGAGGCGCTGGCGTTCCGACTGCTGGCGGTGTTGCTCGACCTCGGACAGGCGCATGCGCGCGCGGGCGAAATCATCCGCGCCCCAGAACATGACCGCCAGCGAGGGATCGCCGTCGCGACCGGCGCGACCGGTTTCCTGATAGTATGCCTCGATCGACTTGGGGATGCCGGCATGGGCGACGAAGCGCACGTCGGGCTTGTCTATGCCCATGCCGAACGCGACCGTGGCGACCATCACCATGTCTTCCGAGGCGACGAAGGCGGCCTGGTTGCGCGCGCGCACTTCGGGCGCAAGACCGGCATGATAGGGCAGGACGCGGCGCCCGGTGGCGGCGGCGAGCTTCTCCGCAAGCTGTTCGACGCGGGCGCGGGTCGGGGCATAGACGATGCCGGGGCCGGGGTTCTCGTCGAGCAGCGCCTTGAGCTGGCGCGCTGCATTGTCGCGTGGGCGGATGGCATAGCGGATGTTCGGGCGGTCGAACCCGGCGACGATCAGCCCATCCTCGTGAATGCCGAGCTGGGCGAGGATGTCGGCGCGGGTGTGGTGGTCGGCGGTTGCCGTCAGGGCGAGGCGCGGCACCTCGGGGAAAGCGTCGAGCAGGGGCCTGAGCAGGCGGTAATCGGGCCGGAAATCGTGGCCCCATTCAGAGACGCAGTGCGCCTCGTCGATCGCGAAGAGCGCGATCCGTGCGCGCGAAAGCAGTTCGCGAAAATGCGGCTGGCTGGCACGTTCGGGAGCGACGTAGAGCAAGTCCAGTTCGCCGCCCCGAAAGCGGTCGATGGTCAGCTCGCGGTCGGCGTCGGCGCTGGTGAGCGTCGCGGCGCGGATGCCGTTCGCGCTCGCCGAGCGGAGCTGATCGTGCATCAATGCGATCAGCGGGCTGACGACGACGCAGGTTCCCTCCAGCATGACCGCCGGAAGCTGGTAGGTCAGCGACTTGCCCGCACCGGTGGGCATGACCGCGAGGGTGGATTGCCCGGAAAGGACGCGCGCCACCACGTCCTCCTGGACGCCGCGAAAGGCGGTGAAGCCGAAAGTGGCGTGAAGGGCATCGAGCGCGTCGGGAAGAAGGTCGGCGTCAGGCACGGGGCGCTTATGGCAGACTGGGGCGCCGGCTGAAAACGCCTTGCCGGTAATTTTCTGTGAGCGCGGAGGCGGGCACGGGATGCATTGTCCTCGCCGGGCTAACGCCTGCCGAGGTAGAGCAGGTAAACCGCCGAGCACACGATCCACAGGCCGTCGCAGGTCTTCAATCTGCGCGCGCCCAGAAAGAGCGCGACGGGCCGGGCGAGAAATCCCCCGAGCGCGGCGCCGGGGCCGGCGAGAAGGACCACCGCCCAGGGTACGTTGCCGGCGGCGATGTGAAAGGGCAGACCGGCCAGCACGCTCACGGCGGAAATCACGCAGGCTGCGCCGGTACACAGCAGGACCGGGTAATGCCGGCAGAACAGGTAGAGCGCGACCAGCTCACCGATGCCGACCGAGAACTGCGCAGTGATGAACCCGCCCGGAATCGCCAGCAGCATGATCGCGGCAAGATCGACCGGCTCGAGCCGCGCTTTTTCCGGCCTGTTGCGGTTGATGGTCCAGGTCAGGATAACGAGTGCCGTTCCCAGAACGATCGAGAACAGCTTGTAGGCCATCAGCACGTCGTGGCTGTCGAACCGGGCGAGGCGCTGGGTCGCCAGCATCGCCGGAAGCGAGAGCACCAGGACCGCGCTGACGACCTTGACGAAGTCGCGGCGTTCGACCCAGGCATGCCCCGGAAGCAACGCGTAATGGCGCTGGTGGAGCAGCCTGTCGGTCCAGCGGAGCGCTCCCATCGACATGCCCATGGACTGAATGCCGAATGAGGCTGCGGTCACCTGAACCGGAGAAAGGTCGAGTACCGAAAGCTCTCGCAGGGCGTTGAACACCGGCACGAAAACAACGCCGCCGCCGGTGCCCGACGTGTTGGCGATGACCGCGCCGATCACGCCGACCGCAGGCAGCGGCCAGAGGCGGAGAAGCTGTTCCAGCTCGGGCCGGCCGATGAACCAGTACAACAGGTAGAGGATCAGCAGCAGCGCCGCTCCGGGAGCGACAATGCGCGGCGCGGGTCTTTCCAACCGGTCAGTCCAGATTCGGGCGCAGCCAGCGCTCGGCCGTCGGCAGGTCCACGCCGCGCCGCGCGGCATAGTCCTCGAGCTGGTCCCGCCCGATGCGGGCGACGCCGAAGTACTGGCTTTCCGGGTGAGCGAAGTAGAAGCCGGAAACGGCCGCCGTCGGCAGCATGGCCTGGCTTTCGGTGAGCACGATCCCGGCGTTGTCCTGCGCCTTCAGCAGGTCGAACAGGATGGGTTTCAGCGAATGGTCCGGGCATGCCGGATAGCCCGGCGCGGGGCGGATCCCGCGATATTCCTCGCGGATCAGGGCCTCGTTGGTGAGCTGCTCGCCCGGTGCATAGCCCCACAGCGTGGTTCGCACGTACTGGTGCAGGCGCTCGGCAAAGGCCTCGGCGAAGCGGTCGGCTAGGGCTTTGAGGAGGATGTCCGAATAATCGTCATGCGCGGCCTTGAAGCGTTCCAGATGCGGTTCGATGCCGTGGATGCCCACCGCGAAGCCGCCGAGCCAGTCGTTTTCGGTGTCGATGAAGTCGGACAGGCAGAAATTGGCGCGGCCGCGCGACTTCTTGAACTGCTGGCGCAGGAAGGGAAGCCTCACGTCACCGTTCGTGTCGAACGAAGTCGAGACACCTTCGCGCTTGCGGTTCTCGACTTCGCTCGAACCGAACGGTGAGGGAAGAACAATGTCATCCCCATCGCGCCGCGCGGGCCAGAAGGCGCAGACGCCCTTGGCGGTCAGCCATTTTTCGGAAATGATCCTTTCCAGCATCGCCTTGGCGTCCGCGAACAGGCCGCGTGCGCTTTCGCCGACGACTTCATCATCGAGAATCTTCGGATAAGTGCCCGCCAGCTCCCACGCACGGAAGAACGGCGTCCAGTCGAAGGTTTCGACCAGATCGGCCAGATCCCAGTCCTCAAGCACGTGCAGGCCGGGCTGTACCGGCGCGGGCGCCTTTTGCGCGAAATCGGCGGGGAAGGCATTTTCGCGCGCGTCGGCGAGCGACAGCAGTTCAGACTGGCCCTTGTTCGCCCGCGCCTCGCGCACTTTCTCGTAATCGATCGCTACCGAGGACTTGAAACCTTCGGCCTGCGTGTCGGAGAGAAGCTGCGAGGCCACGCCCACCGCGCGGCTGGCGTCGAGCACATGGATCACCGGGCCTTCATAGGCGGGATCTATGCGCAGCGCGGTGTGGACCTTGCTGGTGGTCGCCCCGCCGATCAGCAGCGGGATGTTCATTTCGGCGCGCTGCATTTCCTCGGCCACGGTCACCATCTCGTCGAGCGAAGGCGTGATGAGGCCGGAGAGGCCGATGATGTCCGCGTCGTTCTCGTTCGCCGATTCGAGAATCTTGGTCCAGGGCACCATGACGCCCAGGTCGATCACCTCGTAGCCGTTGCACTGCAGGACGACGCCGACGATGTTCTTGCCGATGTCATGCACGTCGCCCTTCACGGTGGCCATGATGATGCGGCCCTTGGCCTTGGCGCCTTCCTGTTTTTCCGCTTCGATGAAGGGGATGAGGTGGGCGACGGCCTTCTTCATCACGCGCGCGGATTTCACGACCTGCGGCAGGAACATCTTGCCGCTGCCGAACAGGTCGCCGACCACGTTCATGCCGTCCATCAGCGGGCCTTCGATGACCTCGATGGGCCGTCCGCCCCGGTCGAAGGCGGCCTGGCGCGCCTCCTCGGTATCCTCCACGACATACATGTCGATGCCCTTGACCAGCGCATGTTCGAGCCGCTTGGTCACTTCCCAGCCGCGCCATTCCTCGGCCGCCTTCTCGGCCACGGTGTCCTTGCCCTTGTAGCTTTCGGCCAGCTCGATCAGGCGCTCGGTCGCGGTCTTGCCGTCCTCGCCCACGCCATTTTCGGAGTTTGGGGGGCGCCGCATCAGGATCACGTCCTCGCAGGCCTCGCGCAGCACCGGGTCGATCTGGTCGTAGACGTCGAGCTGGCCGGCATTGACGATCGCCATGTCGAGCCCGGCGGGAATAGCGTGGTAGAGGAATACCGAGTGCATCGCCCGGCGCACCGTCTCGTTGCCGCGGAAGCTGAACGAGAGGTTGGACAGCCCGCCCGAGAAGTGGACGTGCGGGCAGGCCTCGCGGATTTCCTTCACCGCCTCGATGAAGTCCAGCGCATAGCGGTCGTGCTCCTCGATGCCGGTGGCGACGGCGAAGATGTTGGGATCGAAGATGATGTCCTCGGGCGGGAAGCCGATGCCGGTGAGCAGCTTGTAGGCGCGCTTGCAGATCTCGACCTTGCGTTCCCTGGTGTCCGCCTGTCCCGTTTCGTCGAACGCCATGACCACCACGGCGGCGCCGTAGGTCATGCATTTGCGCGCCTGCTCGAGGAACGGTTCTTCGCCCTCCTTCATGCTGATCGAATTGACGATAGGCTTGCCGGACACGCATTTGAGGCCCTCTTCGATCACCCCCCATTTCGAGCTGTCGACCATCACGGGGACGCGGGCAATGTCCGGTTCGGCGGCAATCAGCTTGAGGTAGGTGGTCATCGCCTCGACCGCGTCGAGCAGGCCTTCGTCCATGTTGACGTCGATCACCTGCGCGCCGTTCTCCACCTGCTGGCGGGCGACTTCGACGGCGGCGGGGTAGTCGCCGGCCATGACCAGCTTCTTGAACCTGGCCGATCCGGTGACGTTGGTGCGCTCGCCGATATTGACGAAGCTGGAGCCACTGGGGCGGGCGGAAGACTGCGTGTTCATCTCGTTACTCCCCCCTCCCGCTTGCGGGAGGGGTCGGGGGGGGGCCTGTTCGTTGCTGGGGCGGGCGGCCCCCGCAGGCCCTCCCCCAGCCCCTCCCGCAAGCGGGAGGGGAGATTGTGGTCCCTCCTCCTTGCGGGGAGGGGCGTTTGCCTATGCCGCCATGATGAACGGCTCGAGCCCGGCAAGCCGCGTCACCGGCTCCAGCACCGGCAGCTTGCGCGGGGGCAGGCCGGCGACGGCCTTGGCCATGGCGGCGATATGCGCGGGGGTCGAACCGCAGCAACCGCCCAGCACGTTGACCTGTCCGGCGATGGCCCATTCCTTGACGAAACCCGCCGTGGTGTCGGGCATTTCGTCATAGGCGCCCAGTTCGTTGGGCAGGCCGGCATTGGGGTAGATCATGATCAGCGTGTCGGCGATTTCCGACAACGTCTTTACGTGCGGGCGAAGCTGTGTCGCGCCGAACGAGCAGTTGAGGCCGATCGTCAGTGGTTTCGCGTGCCGCACCGCGTGCCAGAACGCCTCGACCGTGTGGCCCGACAAATTGCGGCCCGAAAGGTCGGTCAGCGTCATCGACAGCATGATCGGCACTTCGCGGCCCAGATCGGCCTCCAGTTGCTTGACCGCCATGATCCCGGCCTTGGCGTTGAGCGTGTCGAACACCGTCTCGATCAGGATGAAGTCCGCCCCGCCTTCGACGAGCGCGGCGGCCTGTTCCTTGTAGACGTCGACCAGCGTGTCCCAGTCGATCTCGCGATAGCCCGGATCGTTGACGTCGGGGCTGAGCGAGAGCGTCTTGTTGGTGGGGCCGATCGCGCCGGCGACGAAGCGGGGGCGCTCTATTCCATTTTGGGCGTCCTTGGCCTGGAACTCGTCAGCGACCTTGCGCGCCAGTCTGGCCGATTCGACGTTGATCTCGCGCACCAGGTGCTCCGCGCCGTAATCGGCCTGGCTGATGCGATTGGCACTGAAAGTATTCGTCTCGGCGATATCCGCCCCGGCCTCGAAGTAGGCGCGGTGAATCGCCTCTGGCACTTCGGGCTTCGTCAGCGCCAGAATGTCGTTGTTGCCCTTCTGCTCGTGAGTCAGGCCGAGATTGCCGGCATAGTCCCCCTCGGCGAGCTTCCAGCCCTGGATTTCGGTGCCGAAGGCGCCGTCGGTGATGAGGATGCGTCCGGCAGCCTCGGCGAGGAACGATTCGCGCGCCGACATCATGTGGTCTCCTTGGGGCGCAGGCCGAGGAGTTGGCAGATCGCATAGGCCTGCTCGGCGCGGTTGAGGGTATAGAAGTGAAAGTCGCGCACGCCGCCATCGTAGAGGCGCTTGCAGAGATCGGCGGCGGCGACCGCGGCAACCAGCGCGCGCGGGCCGGGGCGCTCGTCGAGCCCGGCGAACATCGCCTCCAGCCAGCGCGGGATCTCGGTGTTGCCCGACATGCGGCGGATCGCGGCGAAGCTCGTCACCGGCATGATGCCGGGCAGGATCGGAGCGTCGATCCCGGCCGCGTGCGCCTTGTCGAGGAAGCGGAAATAGGCGTCGGTGGAAAAGAAGAACTGCGTGATCGCGCGGTTCGCGCCGGCATCGATCTTGCGCTTGAGGTTGTCGAGATCGGACTGCGCGTTCAGCGCTTCAGGATGGACTTCGGGATAGGCGGCGACGGAGATGTCGAAGTCGTGCCGCGCCTTGAGGCCGGCCACCAGTTCGGCGGCGCTGGAATATCCTTCCGGATGGGGCACGAACCTGCCGGCGTCGGCCGGCGGGGGGTCGCCGCGCAGCGCGACGACGTGGCGCACGCCCGCCTCCCAGTACTGGTCGGCGATTTCGTCGATTTCAGCCTTGCTGGCCGCCACGCAGGTCAGGTGCGCGGCCGGCACCAGGCTCGTCTCGCGGATGATTCGCGATACCGTGGCATGCGTGCGCTCGCGCGTGGAGCCGCCGGCGCCGTAGGTCACGGAAATGAAGCTCGGGCCGAGCGGCGAGAGTTCGGTGATCGCATCCCAGAGCTGCGCCTCCATCTTCTCCGTCTTGGGCGGGAAGAATTCGAACGAGACGGAGATGTCGCCCGGCAAGTCCGCGAAAAGCGGAGCCTCGAGGGGGCGAATAAGGGCATTCATGGGCGCGCGGCCTTTCCTTGGGTATGTGCTTCGATGACGGGCGCCGTGCCTGAGCCGCGGCGTCCCGTCCAGATTTTCACGGTAAGCGGATTGCCGGGAAGCGCCGTCGGCGCCTGCGGCTCGAAACCCGCATCGGTAAGCAGGACGAGCATCTGTTCGTCAGAAAAACCCAGGCGGGCATGGGCATGGCGCTCGCGCAATTCCTCGCGCTCGTGCGCGGCCAGGTCGACCACCGCGATGTGCCCGCCCTCGCGCGTGACACGGGCGGCTTCGGCCAGCACGGTTTCCGGTTCCTGCGCGAAGTGCAGGACCTGATGGAACAGTACCGTGTCGAACATCGATTCGGCAAAGGGCAGCGCCATGAAGTCTCCCTGCACCAGGTCGATCTGGCCCGCGGGGAAGGATTGCAGCCGGGCGCGGGCGATTCGGAGCATCTCCGGGCTCTTGTCGAGCGCGGTGACGTGGCTGGCACGCTCGGCGAGCAGTTCGGCCATGCGCCCGGTGCCGGTGCCGACGTCGAGCAACCGGCCCGGCACGCGGCCGTCCAGCGCATTCAGCAGCGCGGCTTCGACCGGTTCATCGGCGCCGTGCAGCAGGCGCAGGGTGTCCCACTCCTGGGCATGGCGGGCGAAGTAGGCCTCCGCGCTGGCTTCGCGCGCGGCGCGAATCGCGGCGAGGTGGCGGCGGTCTTCCGCGCAGCGGGCGGCGAAGATCGCGTCGTCGCGTTCGGCGATCGTCAGCAGCGTGGCGGCGGCGGCGCCCAGCGGCGGCGCGCTGCGTTCGCCCACGGCGCTGCGCAGGAAGACCCAGCTTCCCTCCTTGCGCCGTTCGGCAAGCCCGGCATCGCACAGAATCCTGATATGTCTGGAAACCCTCGGCTGGCTCTGTCCGAGCACCTGCGCAAGCTCTCCCACCGCCAGCTCCATATGGGCGAGCAGGCGCATGATGCGCAGGCGCGTCGGCTCCGAAAGGGCACGCAGGAGGGGATCGATCCGCATGCGAAGTCATATAAAGATATCTTTATATGTGTGCAACCCCTAGGGATTCAGCGGATTCTTACCCCTCTACTTCCCATTTGCGTTGCACAAACGTCTCGTCTAAAGAATGGCGCTGCAGGCTTGCCTGCAAGCGTTGGCGCCTGCGCCAAACAATGCAAGGGGATTCGCATGAAGAAGATTGCTTACGCCGCGTTCGCGTCGGCTGCCGCCCTGGCTCTCTCTGCCTGTGGTGGTGAGGCTCCGGTTGAAGAAGGCACCGAGACGGTTGAAACCGTTCCCGGTGAAATGATGACCGGCATGGCCACCGATGCTCCGACCGAGGAAGCCACCGAGGCGATGTAATCCGGCCGGGGGCTCGGCGCCAGCCCAACCCGGCTCGCCGACCCCCAGTTGCTTTCCGCCCGCAGGTTTGCGGGGCCAACGGAAACAATCCGCCTTCGTGCGGAAAAAAGCCCTCCCTTGCGGGAGGGTTTTTTATTTGCCCGCCGTATTTGTCATTTCTGCGACAGTCGCGCGGCGCGGCACGAACGCCGACCGAGAGGTCAAAGGGCTTTCCAAGTTAAACCACGTATGCGGCCCTTGCCGGAAAGCAACCAAACTTCCGCATTCACCTGAGCAGTGCCAAGGGGACGGTGCGGCTTCGCATGTCGAAAACCCGGAGTTCTATATTTCACAGGATATAGAAAGTGCCGGGCTGTCCGGAAAATTGAGATCCCAAGGGGAACGATCCAGGGCCCATGCGCCAGGGGAGGCGTTGCCGCGCGGGTGCCCCCTCGGGTCGGGGCAAGGAGAACAAGAGTGGCCGGAAAATGGATTGATGCGGGGAAGGGATTGGCGCTGGTTTCGGGCATGGTCGCCGCGAGCATTGGCGCTCCCGCAGCGTGGGGCAAGGACGGTGATGCGGCCGCATGGACGCTGCAGCAGGCGATCGGTGATCCTGACAACCTCAAGGTCTCGGGCAGCGTCCGAATACGTTACGAAGCTTTGGACAACCAGTTCCGCCCGGGACTGAAGGACAGCGACAGCATCGTGCTTCTGCGCACATCTCTGACCGCTGAATACGATACAGGCCCCGTCCGTGTCGGCGCTGAGGTCATGGATTCGCGCGTTTATTCGGCCGGGCCGGGCAGTTCCATCGGCACGGGGGAAGTCAATGCGGTTGAGTTGATCCAGGCCTATGTCGGCTTCGATCTGGGAAAGGCGCTTGGCAGCAAGTCGGAGACGACGCTCGATGTGGGCCGCTTCACGATGGATGTGGGATCGCGCCGGCTTGTCGCGCGGAACAATTTTCGCAATACGACCAATGCCTTTTTCGGGTTCAAGGCACAGTATAACGGTTCCGGCGGCACCTACGGCACCGCCTTCTACACGCTTCCGCTGATGCGGCTTCCTGACGACAAGGCCTCGCTCCTCGATAACAAGGTTGAGCGGGACCGCCAGAATTTCGACCTGACCTTCTGGGGCGTGTCCCTCGGCAAGCCGGTGCATGACGGCTCCACGGTCGAGGTCTATTTCTATGGTCTCGATGAGAACGATTCGCCCGATGTCGCTACGCGCAATCGTACGCTCTACACGCCGGGGCTGCGTCTCCATCGCAAGCCGAAACGCGGGAAATTCGATTACGAGTTCGAGGGTGCCTATCAGTTCGGCCATATCCGCGCGAGCAAGGCGGCGAGCGCGGCCAAGTTGGACGTCTCAGCCTATTTCGTACACGCTACCGTGGGATATCAGTTCGCGATGCCGGGCAGCCCGCGCATCGCGTTCGAATACGACCGCGCATCGGGCGATGGGTCCAACGGTTCCTTCGGCAGGTTCGATACGCTCTACGGCGCCCGCCGCACGGATTTCGGACCGACCTCGATCTACGGCCCGCTCAGCCGGGCGAATATCAGCTCGGCCGGGGTGAGGCTTGAAGTGACGCCGGAAAAGCGCTGGGACGGCCTTGTCATGTACCGGGCTGCCTGGCTCGAGAGCGCGACCGACAGTTTCGCGAATACCGGCGTGCGCGATCCCTCCGGCGCTTCGGGCAGCTTTGCGGGGCATCAGGTCGAGGCGCGGGCGCGCTACTGGATCGTGCCCAAGCTGCTTCGGGTCGATACCGGCGCTGCCGTCCTGTTAACCAGCGGGTTTCTCGACAGGGCGCCTGGCGCAAATCGGAACGGCAATCCGCTTTATGGCTACTTTGATCTGATCGCGACATTCTAGCCTCTCCTATTCACGAAGCGTTGGTTTCGTGACCCGATCCGCTGACTGCGGGCTTTGCAGCGTGACAGAGGCGAGCGAGAGCGCTGCGTCTTTTTCACCG
>NZ_BMHK01000055.1 GCF_014640675.1 Novosphingobium endophyticum
CTGTTCTGGCGACCGCCCCAAACGGTGATTATCACCCCGTCCGCTGCGGTGAGAGCGCCTCTAAATCCCACCACCGATTCCGTCAAACCCTTTTTTCAAAAAATCGCCACAATACACAAAATACACCGAAATCCGCGGCGCGCGCCGCAAAGGACACATTCAGCGCCGCCTTCGCGTGATCCGGGGAGTCGTCTGACAACCGTTCGCCGGCGCGGCTTTTGGAGAGTCGCGGCGAGCCTGGCATTCGGGCGCGCCCGCCGTCATCACATTCCCGTCATCGCATCGACTTCTACCGGTCATCGAACTGGCGCCGCACTGTCATCAATGCCGCATAGGAAGCCCCCACCGACCAACAACAGTGGGGTGACCATGACCGATTTAGTGCCTGCGAACGGCTACACCGATGGCGACGTCGACACCAACGACAGCTGCGTGCCCTCGCTCGAGAGTCTCGCGGCCGAACGCTTCTCCCGGCGTCAGACGCTGCTCGGCGGCGCCGGCGCCAGCGCGATGGCCTTCCTCGGAACGAGCGTGCTCGCGGCATGCGGCCCCGATGATGCCAACAATGCTCCCGTCGTGACCGCCGGGCAGAACGCGGCAACCAGCGCGGGACGCGTCGTGACGCTGACCGGAAACGCAAGCGACGAGCACGGCATCAAGTCGACCGCGTGGAGCCAGACCAGCGGGCCGGACGTCGAACTCGTCGGCACCGGCTACACCGTGACGTTCATTGCCCCCGGCGTCGACGCGCCGACCGACCTCGTGTTTGCCTTCCGCGCCACCGACCGGTTCGGAAAGAGCTCAACCGCGACGACGACCGTGCGCGTATCGCCGGCGGTCCTCGGCTTCGCGGCGGCCCCCAAGAACCTCAACGACATCGTGACCGTGCCCGCCGGCTATTCGGTCACGGTCATGACCCGCGTGGGCGACCCGATCGCCGCCGGCGTTTCCGCCTATGCCAACAACGGCACGGACACCGATTTCGCCCGGCGAATCGGCGATCACGGCGACGCACTGATATTCTTCGGCCTCGATTCGGCCGGCGCGCGCGACGATACCAGCTCGGCCCGCGGCCTCATGGTGCAGAACCATGAGAACCTGAGCGACCAGTACCTTCACCCCGGTAACCCGAGCCCCTCGCCGCGCCCGCAGGCCGAGGCGATCAAGGAGATCGAGGCGCACGGCGTCAGCGTCACCGAATATCGCGATTCGGGCGACCGCACCTGGAGCTACGTGCAGGACAGCGGCTTCAACCGCCGCATCACGCCCAACACGCCGATGACGCTCAAGGGTCCGGCTGCGGGTTCGGCGATGATGGTCACCGCCTATTCGCCCGACGGCACCGCCGGGCGCGGCACGATCAACAACTGCGCCAACGGCCTCACCGACTGGGCGACCTACCTCACCTGCGAGGAAAACTGGGCCGGCTACTTCGGCCGCGACGCAAGCGACGCTACCGCCCGCACGGCGCGCGAGCTGACCGCGCTCGCCCGCTACGGCGTCACGAGCACGACCGGCAACTACGGCTGGTCGAGCGTCGCTTCGGCCGACACCACCTTCACCCGGTGGAACGCCAGCGTGATCGGCGCTTCGGCCAGCGCCGACTTCCGCAACGAGCCGAACCAGTACGGCTGGGTCGTCGAGATCGATCCTTATGATCCGGCCTCGGCTCCCCGCAAGCGCACCGCGCTCGGCCGCATGGGCCACGAAGGGGCCTTCCTGCGGACCGTGGAAGGGCGCAAGGTCGGTGTCTACATGGGCGACGACGCCCGCCGCGAATATCTCTACAAGTATGTCTCGAATGCCACTTGGGATCCGGCCGACGCGGATGCGACCGACCGCCTCGGCGTAGGCGACAAGTACCTCGACGACGGCGCCCTTTACGTTGCCCGTTTCAACGCAGACGGCACGGGCGAGTGGTTGCCGCTGACCTTCGGTCAGGTGCCGAACCGCGCGGCTTCCGGCTCGTTCCCTGAATACGTCTTCGCGGACCAGGCCGATATCCTCATCAACGCCCGCCTCGCCGCCGACGCGGTGGGCGCGACGCCGATGGATCGCCCGGAATGGACGGCGGGCAACCCGGTGACCGGCGAGATCTACCTGACGCTGACCAACAACAACGCCTCCAACCGTCCGCTGAACGGCACCGACGCAGCCAATCCGCGCCACTACGGCGACCCGAAGCTTTCGGGCTCGACGAGTTTTGGCAACCCGCAAGGCCACATCATCCGCCTGCGCGAGACCGGCGGCGATACGGCGGCGACCACCTTTGCCTGGGACATCTATCTGTTCGGGGCGGACTCGGCCGATGCCGACAGCAACGTCAACATATCCGGTCTCGCTGCCAACAACGACTTCTCCAGTCCGGACGGCCTCTGGTTCTCACGCACCAGCAACCCGGCGGGCCAGGGCAAGCCGCTGCTGTGGATCCAGACCGACGACGGGGCGATGACCGACCGCAGCAACTGCATGATGCTGGCGGCGCTGCCGGGCACTGTCGGCGACGGCGGAGCGGTGACCATCACCAACAGGGATTCGACCGGCGCCACGGCCCAGCAGGCCACGATTGCCGGCGCCCCGGCGACCGCGGCCAGCCTGCGCCGTTTCCTGGTCGGCCCGGTGGAGTGCGAGATCACCGGCGTCGACACCACACCGGACGGCCGCACGCTGTTTGTCGGCATCCAGCATCCGGGTGAACGCGGCACCCCGACCGCGCCATCCAGCAACTGGCCCGACAGCCAGTCCGGGTCGGTCGCCGCCACGGTGCGTCCGCGCTCCGCGATCGTCGCGATCACCAAGGACGACGGCGGCATCATCGCGCTCTGACGCGCGGCACCGGATTGGCACCTCGAACGAAGGGAGGCGGCAGCGATGCCGCCTCCCTTTTTCATGTCGGGATTGCACAGGTGGCGGGTTTCCCGCTGGGCAGGCAGTTGCAGCCAGATCCGGTCAGGAACCTGCCGAGCCGAGTTCCAGACGCTGCCCGAGCGCGATGGCACCCTCGCGCGGGGGCGCCTCGCCCGCCGGCACTTCGATCTCGCAGTCCGGAACACGGAAACAGCCGCTCTCCAGAGCGCGCACGCCCAGTTGCTCGCTCGATGTCAGGCTCACCAGCCAGGGCGATGCAAGCAGGCCCAGAGTCAGCGGCGAAAGCCACAGCGCGGTCACGGGATCAACGAACGCCACCCCCGCGAAAAGCGCCCCGAGACCAATGTGCTCGCGCAAGTCGAGAATCACGTCGCGCACGCGTATCCGGCGCGCCTCGCGCACTTGCGTGGTCCAGCCCGAAGGGACCCCGAGCAGCAGGCCGAGCATGGCCTTGGTCTGGGTCACCATCGTCACCGGAGCCAGAAGCATCGCCAGGGGCACCTCCAGCGCCGCCGATTTCAGCACGCCGGAAACGCCGCCGAAGGCCCGGCGCCGGCCGGCATCGACCAGCACCCAGACCAGACCCATCAGCTTCGGCCCGAACAGCAGCAGCGCCGTCAGCCAGAGCAGGCCCGGAGGCGCGGCATCGATGAAACCGGCCGCGCCGGCCGAGGCCGCCTGCACGATCGCAATAACGAGCAGGAGGAACCAGCCCGGCGAGGTCAGGTAGGCCGAAGCCCCGATCAGCAGATGCAGCCGGCTCACCCAGTGCAGCCCCGACGCGCCGAGCAGTCGCAGGTGCTGGAGATTGCCCTGCATCCAGCGCCGGTCGCGGATCGCGTGGTCCACCACGGTGGGCGGAAATTCCTCATAGCTGCCGCCGATCATGACCATGTGCACGGCCCAGCCGCGCCGCCGCAGCAGGGCCGATTCGACCATGTCGTGGCTGAGGATGTGGCCGCCGAAGGGCGCCTTGCCCGGCAGTTCCGGCAGGCCGCAGGATTCGGCGAAGGCGCGTGTGCGCACGATCGCGTTGTGGCCCCAGAAGTTCGCCTCCGACCCCGACCACCAGAGCAGGCCCGCGCTGGCGATCGGCCCATAGGCTTCGCTCGCGAACTGCATCCAGCGCTGGAACAGGGTGCGGGCATTGATGATCATCGGCACCGTCTGGAGCAGGCCGATCGAGGGCTTTTCCTCCATGATTGCGGCCATGCCGACGATGGCATCGCCGCTCATCAGCGAATCGGCGTCGAGCACCAGCATGTTTTCATAAGCCGCCCCGAAGCGGCCGACCCATTCGGCGATATTGCCGGGCTTGCGCGCGATGTTCTCTTCGCGGCGGCGATAGTAGACGTTGATCTTCGCTTCCGCCGCCACCTCACGCCAGGCTGCTTCCTCGCGCTTGCCCTGAAAGGCGTTCGAATCGCTGAGCACGAAGAAGTCGATCCATTCGCCCCCGCCTGCCTCGTGGATCGACCTGGCCATGGCGCGAACGCGCCCGAACGTCGCCTCGACGCTCTCGTTGTAGACCGGCATCAGCACGGCGGTGCGGTGGCGCAGGGCGGACGCCGGACTCGGAATGGCAGTAAAGCCGGGATGTTCGCCGCTGATCAGCTTCAGGAAACCGATGGCCGAGTTGACGAAGCCGAACGCGATCCAGGTGAACAGCGGCACGAAGAACAGGAGCAGCGCGATCTCGAAGGGATCGAGGCCATCGCGCGAGAACGTGAAACGCAGCTCGCTGGAAGCGGCAAGGCCCAGCACTGCCGTCAGCGCGATCAGCAGCAGCCGCTTGATCACCAGTCCGTGCGGGCGGGTCTGGACCTCGATGGAGCCGGGCGGGTTCCCGTCCAGCCGCTGGATCGGCATGTCGAGCGGGGCTTCCTCGGGAAGCTGTCGCGGAGATGGCATCATGGTTTGAGTACCTTGATCACGGTTTCGCTGAGCGCGGCATCGCCGCGCTTCAGATAAATGCGGAATTCGGACGGCTTGAGGCCGTTCAGCCGGACGTCGATCATGGCCCGCCAGCGCGCCTGCGCGCCCACCACGGGATAGGCGCTGGCGGCGATCACCGCGTCCGCCGGCAGGCTCGTCACCGCCTCCACCCCGCTCGAACGGTCGAGCCCGGCGAGCGCGGGGCCGGCGAAATCGAACACGTATTTGCGCGCGCGCTCAATCGGCGGCGCGCCGGGTATGCCGGCCGGTCCCTCGAACAGATCGACGCAGCGCGCCGTGGCTCCGGCGCTCGGATCGTTCGAGGTCCAGACCAGACGATAGGCAAGCTCGCGGCTGCCCCCGGCGCGGGCCGGCTCGTCGCCGCACCAGAACATCGCGATATTGTCCATCGTTTCCGAACCAGTCGGCATCTCGAACAGGCGGACAGCCCCCGCCCCCCAGTCCCCGCGCGGTTCGACCCACAGCGAAGGCCGGCGATCATAGAACACGCCGTCGTCCTGATAGTGATCGAAGGACTGGTCGCGCTGGATCAGGCCAAAGCCCTTGGGATGATCGGCGCGAAAGGCGCTCAGCGTCTGGCGCGAGGGGTTCTCGAGCGGGCGCCAGACCCGTTCGCCGTCGCCGGAGAATATCGCCAGCCCGTCCGAATCGTGGATTTCAGGCCGCCAGTCGCGGCGCTGTGCCGACTGGTCGTACCAGAACATCGACGAGGCCGGGGCAATGCCCAGTTCCTCAATGTCGCGGCGAAAGAAGAGCGCGGCTTTCACGTCCTGCACCGCGCCGCGCTCGTCCTCGGAGCAATCGAACACGTAGGCGCCGGTCAGGCTCGGCCCGTCGAGCAGGGCATGGATGCGCAGGCGTGCGGCACCCAACTGCTCGATCCAGAATTCAGTGAAGGCGGGGAATTCCTCGGCTTTCGCAAGGCCCGTGTCGACAGCTATGCCGCGCGCCGAAAGCCCGTACTGATCGCGCGAACCCGAGGCGCGGAAATAGGAGGCGCCGAGAAAGGCCAACCAGTCCGAGCGGCCGTCGGGGCGCATGACGCGGAAACCGGCGGGGTCGGCATCCTTGCCGTTGATAAACAGTCCCGAGGTATCGACTATGGCCCGGGCCAGCCCCCCCTCGACGACATGGATCGCGACCGCGTGAGGCGCGATCGCCTTGCTCGCCGGGAACAGCCGCACGCGGCCGGCGACGCTTTCCGCCTCGCCGTAAGTCAGCCGGACCATCTCGTCGTAGTCGGAAACGGCCGTGGCGGAAGCGGCCGGGGCGACGAATGCCTCGCGCGCAAGGCTCCGCGCGCGCGCGACAAGACCCTCCCACGAAAAGCGCCGCGGCGGGCCGAGGCGGTCGGTCGCCGCCAGCAGGCGCGCGGGGGCGAAAGCCGTGCCGAACAGCGACAGCAGCAATCCGGCTGCTGCGCGCCGCGTCACGGCAAGGGAAACAGGCACCTGCGTCTCGCCCACGCAGGCACGGGGTGTGGGACTAGCCGGGTTCAGGACTGTCAACCTATGCCGATATCGAACGTTCGGGGGGAATACGCTCAGGCATCGCTATTGTTTCATCGACCTCGTTATTGCGACCCGTCACCGTCAGCCGGTGGGTTTCGCCAGCCGATTATGACCCGCGCGCCGGGTTCCACGCCCTGGGCGGAGATCTCGGTACGCTTGCCGTCGCTGGCGCCGGCGGACACGTAGACGCGGCGCGGCTGGCCGTCATCGCCGAGGAGATAGATGCGGTCCCGCTCGCGACCAGCCGAGCCTTCGGGCGAAAATTCAAGGGCGGCATCGGGCACAAGCAGCACATCGCTGCGCTTCGGCAGTTCCATCTCGAGATTCGCGCGCATGCCCGGCACCACCTTGCCGGAGGGCTTTTCGAGCACGAAGACCGCGATCGGTCCGCTCCGGCCTGTGTCCACGCGGGCGAGCCTTGCCGTCTGCGTCTCTTCGGGCATGCCGTCGATGCGCAACGTGCCCCTGCTGCCCGGACGTAGCAGCGCGGCCTGCGCGCTCGTGACCGGGACCGTCACCGTCATCTGTCCGCCGCCCGGCGCCAGCACGAACAGCGGCTGCCCCCGCTCCACATGGCGCCCCGGCTCAACGCGGCGCGCCACGACGTAACCATCGATCGGCGAACGCACGACCGCCCCGCTCAGCCGCCGCGCTTCGTCCCCGACCCGCAAGCGGGCCGCTCCAAGCCTGGCGCGCGCCGCCGCTTCCTGCTGTCTGGCGCGGCTGGCGTCGGCACGCGCCGCCTCGAGTTCGTTGAGCGAGGGAACCCGCTGCCCGGAGCGCCGCCAGACGCTTTCGAAGCGATCAAGGCGCGATGCCGTCTCCTGTACGGTAATCCGCGCGGATTCCAGCGCGGCCTCGGCTGCCGCTACGGCCGCGCGGTCGATCTCGAGCGCCTGTTCGATCGACGCCGCATCGAGCACGGCAAGCACCTGACCGGACCTGACCTGTCCGTCCGCCGGTCCGGGCACAGATGTGACCGTCCCAGCGAACCGCGCCCGGATCGTCATCTCGCGCGTGCTGCGTACCACGCCGCGTCCCGACACGAGAGGAACGATATCGCCGGCCATCACGGGCGCGAAATAATAGGGGCTCTCCGTGCCGGCCACGAAACGCACAAACAGCACGGCGGCGGCGATGGCAGCCACCGCGAGAACGGCTATGCTGACGAGATGACGCCTGACCCGTTTCGGCGTGGCGCCCAGGAACGCATCGAGCGGGGAATGGTGCGCGGCGTCATTCACAGACGGTCATCTCCGGCCGGACGCCCAGCCCCGCCGGGGGTAGCTCAAGGTCAGCCGCTGTCCAGCCGCCGCCTTCGGCCGTCCAGAGGCGGATCGTCGCGACCGCCAGCGCCGCACGCGCCCTGATCCGCGCCTCGTTGACGGCAAGATCCGCCGCCTCGGCAACATAAAGCGTCGCGAAATCGCCGGTTCCGTTGCGATAGGCGAGACGCGAATCGCCGACCGTGGCACGCGCCTCGCGGGCACCGCCTTCCAGTTCCGCCTGCCGCGCGGACGCGGTGGCTACCGTCTGGCGGCGCTGCTCGACGTCCTCGTATGCCCGAACCTGCGCCTCGCGGTACCGTGCGACCGAGCGGGCCGCCGCGGACACGGGAGACGCTTCCGCCGGCACGTCCGCCGCGCCTCCGGCCAATGCCGCGTCGAGATCCTCCTGCGTCACTTTCCCGCGCGTCATGTCGGCCAGAAGGCTGCTTTCCAGGGCGAGCAGGTCGGCCCGGTGCGCCAGCGACAGCCGGGTTTCCCCGGAGACGTCGGCGGCAATGTCGGGAACGTGACCCTGATCGCCGATAGCGTCCTCGACCTCCGACGGTTCCATCCCGGTCAGCCGTGCCAGCTCGCGTACGGAAGCCGCGATCTGCTCGCGCGACGCATCAAGGTCGCTCCGGGTGACCGCAACGAGCGAACCGGCAAGGCCGGTGTCGAGCCCGGGGACAAGGCCCGCCTCGCGGCGGAACCGCGCAATCTCGGCATTATCCCTGAACTGCTCCAGCAGCTCGGCCCGTGCCGCGCGGGTTTCCTGGAGACGGCGCACGTCGATGTAAGCCGCGGCGATCTCGGCCGCCAGACGCGCCCGCTTGTCGGCATGGCGATAGGCGCGCGCCTGGCTGGCGGCCTCGTCCGCGCTCGTCGCTCCGGTGTCGAACAAGCGCCGGATCCGGTTGCCCAGACGGCGCGCCGCCGCGTCGGCCTCTTGCTCCTTCGTCCGCAGGCTGACGGCGTCGCAGACAAGATCGGGATTGGCAGTGAGACCCCGGTCGATCAGCGCCGCCAGAACCGGATCGCCGGCGGTTTCCCACCAGAGCGATCCCCGTTTCGCCGCCGGTTCCTGCACGTCGGCCGTCACCGCGGCATCGCGAGCGGACCCCGCCGGTCCCTCCTGCGATGCGGCGCGCTCGGTCGGGAACAAAGCAAGCGCAAGCGCTGCGACGCTGGCCAGGAAGCGAGGGGCAGTAAAATCCGGCACGCGCTCGCGAATAGCAGCAATCCCGCAAGAGGCAATTGCGGCACGGCGAGGCGAGCGCCCGCCATGGATCGCCCGAGCGGCCAGTTCCGCTTTGGTCGGGATCATGGCAGTGCCACCGCGCCTCTCCATATCTTCGCGAATGAAGTCAGCATCCTAGCCCGCATCTGCAAGCAGCACCTTGGGCGCTGGTCAGCCTGGGCGCTCTGGACCTGGTATTTCAATCCGTCCATTTCTGTTCGCCCGGCAATTTCCCGGACGCGGACGTTTAGCTCGCGAAACGAACGAGGTGTGGCCGAAGCACGGCAACCCAGGCATTGTAACCCTCAATGGAGAGATGAAGGCCATCTGTCGTAAACTCGGAACGGATGGCTCCATCCTCGCCCGCCAGCGCGGACCAGGCATCCACATAGACCGCGTCATACCCCGCGGCTATTCGTTGGTACTCTTTGTTTAGCTGCACGATGCGATCTCGGAAGTGCGTCGAACGAGGCAGTACGCTGTTCACGAAAAGCGCAGCCGAGGGGGCCAGTTCTCGGATGCGCCGGACGAGCGTGTCCATGTGCGCGGCGATCTCAGGCACATTCATGGATTTGCCAAGACCATGAAGATCATTGGTACCTATGAGCAGGGAAATTGCTCGCGGCGCTACGACAGCCGAGTCAAGGCGCGCCAGAACATCGCGGATCGCCTGCCCACCGATGCCGCGGTTCGCCGTGCGAAGCTCAGGAAACCAGTCCTCCCAAGCCGTCCATTCCGTGATGCTGTCACCTAGAAAGATTACGCGACCTGGGGTTTGGGGCACTGCTGCAAATTGAGCTTCACGAAGGGCCTGCCTCGATTTGAGCACGCGGGCGAGTAACGGCGCGACCGTCGGAAGAATGCGATCCAAGTTCATCTTGTTGAGCTCTCACGGATCCCGTTGCGCCATAAATGTTTGCCGCTCACGCCCACTCAGGCCTCAGCTTTGCGACATTGGCGTGCGGACGATCAGCCCTTCGAGCGACGGGGTGACCGTGATCTGGCAGGAGAGCCTGACGCCAGGGGTCATGTCGCCGCTGACTTCGATCATCGCCACCTCGACCTCGGTTACGTCGCCGGTGACAGCGCGCCACGCCGGATCAATGTACACCCGGCACGTCCCGCAGTAGGCATTGCCGCCGCATTGCGCCTCTATGACCTCGATGCCGTTGCCGACGGCGCTCTCCATAAGCGACAAGCCTTCCTCGGCGTCGATTGGCTGATCGGTGCCGTCCGCGGCAATGAATGTTATCGCGACCATGCGACGCTCTCTCAGGCGGGGTCGCAGGCGACGACGGCGCCGCGCAGTTCATAGCCTTGTATTTGGCGGTTCCATATAATCGTGGGTTCGCAAACGAGCCGAATGCCCGGCAGGCGGAAGAGCCGATCCAGGAAGATGCGAGTCTCGTGAAGCGCCACCTGCGCGCCGGGACAGCGATGCGGACCATCGCCGAAACTCATGTAGGCGCCGACCGCCTTCATCCGCTTGGCGCGGTCGGGATCCAGCTCGTAGGGGCAAGGGCCAGTCGTGGCCTCGTCGGTATTCGCGTCGCGGATGCTCAGCGCGGCGACTTCGCCCTCCTGCATCATCACCCCGGCACTACCCTCGACAGGTGCTGCCGCGCGCCGGTGGAGTAGCGACACGACCGGGTCCAGCCGCAGGATTTCCTCCAGTATGGCGAACTGGTCATCCTCACCGCCAGTGAGGAAGCGTTCGAGCAGCGCCGGATCGTCGAACAGATGCCAAGCGCACATGACGATGAACTCGCGCGTCGTCATCATGCCGGCGCCGCCGTAGCTCAGGCACTCCATGATCATGCCCTTCTTCGAATAGTTCTCCTTCACCAGGTGGGAGATCACATCGTTCTTGGGATGCTTGCGGCGCGCCTCGACCGCAGGGGACAGGTCATGCTTCCAGAAGGCGCCGACGCGGATCATGATTTTCGCGGTGAGCAGCGCCTTGCCGAGCCAGGAATCGCTTCGTCCCATGGACAAATCCAGAACAGCCTTCACGCGGTTGGCGAGGTTCTCACTACTGTCGCTGTCGGTCAGACCAATGATGTCGGCCGCTACGTCAACCGCCATCTGCCAGCTGAGCTCATCTAGCGGCGCCGATCCCCGTGAGCGGAGCTTGGCGATGATCTCATCCATCGTCCGATCCATGACGGCCTGATGCCGCGTGACGATCGTCTTGGGCGCAAAGAGCCCGGCAACGGCCGCGCGACGCTTGCGATGGAGATCGCCGTCCAGGAAGAAGAACGAAATCTCGCCCGGCTTGCTCAGATCGGCCTGGTCGGCGCTTGCCCCGGCCTGTCGAACCTGCGTGGAGCGCAAGATCTCACGAACCGACGCGAAGGCACCGACCACGCGCGCACCCTCCTGCGGCGCGAGGTTGGCGGCCGCAATCTGGGCGCTCTTGCGATCGTCCCTTCCCTGATGGGCGGGACACACTGAAGCCGTAGCACTCATCACTTGCCTCTTTGCTTCTTAACCGGAGCGGTTTTTGCCACAATATGATCCATGGTATATCATAGAACATATGAGAGGAAAGCACTATTTCTTCGACGTCCCAGACCCGCAGGCCCAATACCCGCCTGCGCGCCGCGATGCTCGCCCCTTTCCCGCAGGCTTGTCGCCGGCCACGCAACGATCCGACCTGCATGCGGCAACCAGGTTCGGCCGCTATTTCGGTCGTCCGCCGGATAGGTTAGGGTTTGAGTCACTGGCCGGAGGCAGCTTTCTGCCTGACTCGGATGCAGCATTCCGGCGGCGATGTCCCAACGGAGGCTTGGATGTTCAATGCGTTTGCCCGTCAGGTGCGTACCGTAGCAATCGGGTCGTTCGCCGTGCTGTTTCTGAATGCCGCGTTGATGCTGGGTGCCTGCGCTCAGCCCCGCCAGAGCCAACCCTCATCCGTGACAGCATTTGTCGGCGTGAACGTGATCCCGATGGATCGCGAGGCAGTGCTGGAAAATCACACGGTCGTGATCGACGACGGAAAGATCATATCCGTCGAGCCGGCCGACGCAGCCGAAATTCCGCAGGATGCCCGGCGTATCGAGGGGGCGGGGCGATGGTTGATGCCGGGCCTGACGGAAATGCATGGTCATGTCCCGGGACCGGACGATCCGGCCTATCGCGACAACGTGCTGTTCCTGTACGTCGCGAATGGTGTGACCACCGTGCGCAACATGGCCGGCGACCCATCTCACCTTGCCTTGCGTGATCGCATCGCCGAACGGGGGCTGCTGGCCCCGACCCTCTACACGGCAAGCCCCTGGCTTCATTCCGGCGTTGCCGGCTCCCCGGAGCAGGCGAGTCGCACCGCGCGCGATTACAAGGCCGCAGGCTACGATCTGATAAAGATCGGCAGCGTCTCCGGTGACGCATACAGCGCCATGGCGGACACCGCCCGGGACATCGGCATCCCGTTCGGCGGGCACATCCCTGAAGAGGTAGGGCTGACAGGTGCCCTGGATGCGCGCCAGCTGTCGATCGACCATTTCGACCGCTACGTTGAATTCCTCGTCCCCGAGGGAGCGCACACCGATGGGCTCGAGCGCGGCTTCTTCGGCAGCGGCTGGGTTCATCTGGTCGACGAACGCCGTATTCCGCAGGCAGTCCGCCGGACACTCGCGGCAGGCACCTGGAACGTGCCGACCCTGAGCCTGGTCGAGCATCTGGCTTCCCCGGAGGCGCCGGAGGACATGATAAAGTGGCCTGAGATGCGCTACATGCCGCGCAAAATCCTCGACCAATGGGTTCGTGCGAAACGCGGGCAACAGGCGGAGACGAGCTTTCGACCCCCCGCCGCTCGGCGCCTTGTCGAACTGCGCCGAAAGCTGCTCCGCTCGCTGCATGATGCGGGTGCGCCAATCGCTCTCGGCTCTGACGCACCGCAGTTCTTCAACGTGCCGGGCTTTTCCATCCATCACGAAATGCGCATGATGGTCGCCGCCGGACTGACGCCATACGAGGTGCTGGTTACCGGGACACGCAATCCCGCGCTCTACTTCGATGACCCCCATGCGAATGGGACCATCGCGCCCGGACAGCGGGCGGACCTCATCCTGCTGGAAGCCAATCCGCTGGTCGATCTTGCCAATGTCCAACGCCGGGTCGGCGTGATGTTGCGCGGGCGGTGGGTCCCCGAGGAAGACATTCAGGCAAGGCTGGGCAGAATAGCCGAGCAAGCGGCGCAATGAACTGGTGTCAGTTGAACCACGTTGGCGTTCGCAAGCTTCTTGCCGCGGCCCACGGGTGTTTCATCCGCCAAAGCCTGGTGCCGGACGAATTGCCGATCAGGTACAGCTTGACCATCCATTCGCGGCCCTTGAGCATGCCGTGTCAATAGACCGGCGGCAGGATCGTGTCCGGGGAGACGTGCTCAGGCGGTGAGACAGCTTGGTGAGTTCCATGACGCGTTACTCCGAAGCCGCTTGGCGACGCCGTGGCATGAGGCTGGTGAACTGCTGAGCGGCCATGCCCGCGAGCATGGCAAGAACGAACGGCAGGACGCTGAGGGGGGACAGCGCCAGCGAAGCGACTGCCGGACCCGGGCAAAGGCCGGCGATGCCCCAGCCGATGCCGAACAGGATCGAGCCGGCGATCAGGCGTACGTCGAGATCGTTGCGGTCCGGCAGCGAAAACCGCTCGGCGAAGATCGGCTTCCCCATGCGATTGCGCATGCGCCATGCCACCGCCATTACGAGCACGGCGCCGCCCATGACGAAAACCAGCGTCGGATCCCAGGCGCCGAACACGTCGAGGAACC
>NZ_BMHK01000056.1 GCF_014640675.1 Novosphingobium endophyticum
CACACGCTGGACCGTATCCCAGTTGCGCCAGGCGCTGAAGGCAAGGAAGAGGACGAGGGCAAGCAGCGCCCAGAGAACGATTTTCAGGATCTTGCGCAGCATGGTTTAGCCCTCGTCGCGAGTCAGCGCTTTTTTGCGAGATAGTCGATCAGGGCCTTGCGCTGTGCCGCGTCCGTCAAGGCGATCACCATGCGTGTACCGGGTATGACTTTCGAAGGCGCCGCGAGATACCTGTCGAGGTTTTCCCTGTTCCAGGTAAGGCCAGAGCCCTTCAGCGCAGCCGAATAGTTGAAATCGGTCGCCGCCGCCTTGCGTCCCACAACTCCGGCGAGATTGGGACCGACCCTGGCAGGCTTTCCGGCTTCCTNAAGAGCCCGGACGAGGCCAGCTTTCAATGTTCTCTCCCGATCCACGAATCGTCTGCCCCTTTAATCGTACGGATGCGTTCGAATATCAAGTGCGTGTATTTGGCGGGCAATTGGGGCAATTTTGTTTGTGAGTATCAAGCCTCGCCCGGCCATACATCTGGCGTTTGGCCAAGGCATTACGATTGCGGCGCGGACCGCGTCGATGTTGCGAGTGTCCGGTCGCCGGCCGGCAACGAGGGGATACTCCGGTCGCGGCGCGACCAAAAATATTCGACAGCGAGGCGCGCCAGTTCTTTGGGGTCCTGCACATACGCACGACGATACGCTTGCCATCGGGGAGCATTTCCTTGGCGCGCGTGGTGAAGCGAACTTGATTTGGTTGCGGCCGAACTGACTGGAGTCCGCTCCCGATCGGAAGCGGCAGCCGGCATGCCGTTCGCCTTAGCGGGAAAGGGTGCCTTGGGCTGCTGGCGCATGATGCCTGACAATGTTCACGAATTCATTATGCCGAAATGCATTTCATCCCGTTGACGAGTTTGGAGGACCTGCTATTGATAGGGGCATCGTCTGAAGCAATCCAATCCCATTGCGGATCTGGTGTTGACAATCATCGGCAGGGCGAACGGGATGGGGAACTCCCTTGGGCCACAAGTTTCCCTGGGACGGGCGGCTGCCCGAGAAAGAGGTGAGGGTGGATCTTAGTTTCACGCAAGAGCAGCTGATGTTCCGCGATGAAGTCCGAAGCTGGCTCGCTGATTACACTCCAAGAGAGAAGCGGCCAAGCGACGGCGCTGCTGCTCGTGCGTTCGACAGCGCGTGGCAGCTAACTCAATATGAGGGCGGCTGGGCCGGGCTTGCCTGGCCCGAAGAAGCCGGCGGCCGCGGGCTCTCCTTGATCCACCAGTTGATTTGGCATGAAGAATATGGACGCGCCGGGGCACCGCCGCCGGGCTTCATGTTCATCGCACTCAACCATGGCGGGCCTACTCTCATCGCCAAGGGCAACGCGGCTCAGAAGGCTTTCCACCTACCGCGCATTTTGCGCGGCGAATCCGTCTGGTGCCAGGGGTTCTCGGAGCCTGGCGCGGGGTCCGATCTTGCAAGCCTGAAGACGCGTGCCGTGATCGAGGGCGACGAACTCGTCGTCACAGGGCAGAAAATCTGGACAAGCTATGCGGCGCATGCGGATTACCAGGAACTGCTGGTCCGCACGGATGCATCGGGGCCCAAGCAGGCGGGAATCACCTGGGTGATCTGCGACATGCGTTCGCCCGGGATCACGGTGAGACCGATCCGGACCATCAACAATGATTACCATTTCAACGAGGTGTTTTACGATTCCGTTCGCATCCCGCTCGCCAATGTCGTCGGGGAGGTGAACGATGGGTGGGCGGTTGCGCAGGCAACGCTCGCTTTCGAGCGGGGTACCGCAATGATCCCTCATCAGATGGCGCTCAGCCGCGAGCTCGATGAACTGACGGCGCTTGCAAAGTCCATTCCCGCCCCGTCGGGATCGGGGACGGCGTGGGAGCGCGACGACATCCGGACGCGGATCGCGACGGCCCGCGCCGAAGTCTATGCTCTCAAGGCGATGACTTATGGCGCCATTTCCCGCGGGCAGCGCGACAATGTGCCGGGGGCTGAAGGCGCGATCGTCGCGCTTTACCATGGCGAGCTGGCGCAGCGCGTCCAGCGATTGGCGCTCGACATTATCGATGACGATCTGCTGGACCGCGACAGTGCGAGAGGCGAGTGGATCGGGCGCTACCTGGACGCCTTCAAATATACGATCGGAGGGGGCACGTCGCAGGTAAGGCGAAACATTATCGCGGAACGAGTGCTCGGCCTCCCGCGCGAGAAGGCGTTGAACTGATGGTGGACCTGCTTCCCAGCGACGAACAGAATGCGATCCAGCAGGAACTTGTGAACTTCCTCTCGCTCGAAATGCCAGTCGACCGGCTGCATCAGGGCGATGTCACCGACGGTATCGATGCCCTCATCGAGCTCGGCTGGCTCGGTCTCGCCTTGCCTGAGCAGGCCGGTGGAGCGGGTGCCGGACTCGCGGATGAAGCCCAGGCTTTTCGCGCCTTCGGCGAAGCGTTGGTCTCGCCGGCCGCCTTCGCGACCGTGCTCGCCGCGCATTTGTCGGTCGGGCTAGGGGACGAGGGCAGGGCACGCGCGATTCTGGAAGGCGATGCACGGGTCGGTCTTGCCGTCCCAGCGGCCAAAGCCGGCGAATGCTACCTTATTGCCGCGCAGCAGGCCGATCTTCTGTTGATGGTCGACAAGGGGTGTTTGGCGCTCATCCCGGCGCCTGATGTCGTTGACCGTGTCGCCTGCGATCCGCTGGACGGTACCGTGGATCTGCAACGCGCCGTGCTCGGTTCCGGCGGGCCGGTCGGCGAGGGGCTGGCCGAGGCCGAATACGATCGCTTCCTGGTCCTGCTCGCGGCATATCAGCTCGGCGTCGCTGAAGCAGCTTTGCGGACGGCTGTCGAGTACAGCAAACTGCGCGAGCAGTTCGGTCGCCCGATCGGTGCCTTCCAATCGATCAAGCATCTCTGCGCTGACGCGCGCATGCGAACCGAGGCGGCACAATTCCAGACAATTTATGCCGGGCTCGCCTCGCAAGACGGCCATGAGGATGCACGGGCGCAGGCGCTGTCAGCGCTCATCGTTGCAGAGGAGGCCGCGATCCTCAATGCTGAAGCCGCTATCCAGATACACGGTGGAATGGGCTTCACCGACGAATGTACCGCGCATCTGTTCCTCAAACGAGCCCGGTTGATGTCGCGGCTGGGTGGAGGGCGGGCCTGTCTGCTCGATAAGCTGGCCGCTCTGTCATGATCAGGTCTGCCCATCAGTCGCTTCCAATATTGTCGAACATCAGCGCCGGAGCAGAAGGATGAAGCCGCCGCCTTTCGATTACGCCGCGCCGAGCGAGCTTGACGAGGTCGTCGAATTGCTGGCCGAGCAGGGCGAAGACGCGCGGCTGCTGGCGGGCGGGCAAAGCCTCGTGCCGATGCTGGCGCTGCGTCTCGCGCGGCCCAGCTTTCTGATTGATCTTAATCGGGTATCGGGGGTGTCGGGCATTGCCCTTGACGGAAACCTGCGGATCGGGGCTATGGCGCGACAAGCGGCGATCCTCGCGGATCCTGTGGTCGCGCGTGAACTGCCGGTGCTGGCGGAAGCGATCCGTCATATCGGGCATCTCCAGACGCGCAATCGCGGGACCTTCGGTGGATCGCTGTGCCTGTCCGATCCGGCAGCCGAGCTTCCCGCACTCGCGCTCATGCTCGATGCGGAATTCGAACTCCGCTCACGGCGCGGCGTCAGGACCGTCAGCGCGGCGGACTTTTTTACAGGCCCTTACAGTACCGCGATCGAGTTCGACGAAGTACTGGTTGCCGCCAATCTGCCGTGCGTGACACCGGACACGACGATGGCGATCCGGGAGATTTCGCGCCGCCATGGAGATTTCGCGCTCGTCGGGGCCGCCGTCCGATTGCGCGTCGGTGCCGATCGCAGAATCGCCGATGCGCGTCTGAGCTGGTTTGGCATCGCCCATCAACCGATCCGATCTGTCGTTACCGAGGCGGCCCTGATCGGGCAGGCGGTCGACGGGCTTGACTGCGCGGATGTCGGCGCGGCGGCTGTCGCGGAAATCGAGGCCCGTGACGATGTGCATGCCACCGCAGGCTATCGCAGCCGCGCCGGGGCCCGGCTCGTAGCGGCCATGTTTCGTGATACGCTTGAAGGGTTCGTCGAATGAGCAGTCATCCGATCAGTTTCACGCTGAATGGCGCCGCAACCGCGCTTGAGGTGGAGCCGCGCTGGACGTTGCTCGACGTCTTGCGCAGGCAATGCGGCACGACCGGTGTACATGCCGGGTGCGAACATGGCGTATGCGGCGCCTGCACGATCATCGTCGATGACGTAGCCGTCCGTGCCTGCCTGATGCTCGCGCCGCAAGCCGACGGTTGCGAAATCCGGACGGTCGAAAGCGTAGCCGAGCCTGACGGGACTCTCCACCGGGTCCAGAGGGCGATGCGCGAGGAGTTCAGTCTCCAGTGCGGCTTTTGCACCCCGGGTGTTGTCATGACACTCGTTCAGATGGACGAGGCGGGTGCGGACGAAGACGCCGTCGTCGAGGCGCTGACGGGGCACTTGTGCCGATGCACCGGCTATCAAGGGATGAAGCGCGTCGCCCGACGGCTGGGTCAGGCGACGGGTGCGGAGGACCGCCAGGATGGCTGAAGCTCGATTTACTGCTCCCCAGCGTTTCGTCGGCGAACCGGTTCTGCGGAAGGAGGACCAGCGTCTTCTGACTGGCCAGGGGCGCTATATCGATGACCTGGACATTACCACCCTTCATGTTGCGTTCGTGCGGAGCACGGTCGCGGCGGGGCGAATAGTCTCGATCGATGCCACCGAAGCGCGTGCGCTTCCGGGCGTGCATGCCGTCTATACCGCCGAAGATCTTTGCCCAGGCGATATGACGCGGGTCCCTTATAGCTGCGGATTCATGGACAGTCTGGAGCCGGAGGCGTCGTTTCTCGCTCACGACGAGGTTCGTTATGTCGGCGATCCGATAGCGGTGGTGATTGCCGACGACCGCTATATCGCGGAGGACGGCGCCGAACTGGTCGAGGTCGACTACGATCCGATCGATGCCGTTGTCGACCATCTGGAAGCCGAACGACAGCGCATCGTCCATCCCGATCTTGGCACCAATGTCGCCTATAGCGCCGAACCTGCCGACATGGGGGAACTCGAAGAGATTTTCGCGGCCGCGCCTATCGTCGTCGAGCACATCATCGACCAGCAGCGCCACAGCATTTCGCCGATGGAAACGCGCGGCATGATTGTCGTGCCGGGGCAGGAACTGACCATCCATGCCTCGATCCAGAATCCGCAGTTCCTTCGCGCCTACATTGCCAAGGTCTTCGAGATTCCCGAGACCAGCATCCGGGTTGCCTGCGGCGACGTCGGCGGTGCATTTGGAATGAAATTCTTCCTGCACCGCGACGAACTGGCCGTGATCGCCGCGGCGCGCCGGTTTGGGCGCGCGATCCGCTGGATCGAAGACCGGGTGGAGAATCTGTCGGCAAGCCATGCGCGTCGGGAATGGGGACGCGCGAGGATGGCGCTCTCGGCCGAGGGTGACATTCTTGCGACCCATCTCGACTATCGCGCCGATTGTGGCGCCTATCCGCTCCTCCCGCCTGAATCCAATGCGATGAACGTCACGCTCATGTTCCAGGGGCCTTATCGGATCGCCCGATCCGGCGTCTCTGCGTGCATGACGTTCACCAACACGCCGCCACTGGTCGCCTATCGCGGTCCGTGGATGTTCGAGACGCTGGCGCGGGAATCGCTGATCGATGCGGCGGCAGAGCGGCTGGGCGTCGATCCGGTCGCGTTCCGCCGCCGTCATGTCATCGGGCTCGCTGAACAGCCTTTTTCCTATGCATCGGGCGCGGTGCTCACCGGCGTGACGCCCGCAGAGGCCCTCGACAAGGCACTCGAGAAACTGGGCGGTATCGACGCCTTTCGCGAGATGCAGGCGCGGGCGCGAATGGACGGACGTTATATTGGTCTGGGTACCAGCGTCTATGTCGAGCCGACATCCTTCGCTTTCGTGGATTTCGCGACCGAGGCAGCAGACATCCGGATCGACCCAACTGGTCGCGTTGAAGTGACCGTGACCCTCAGCTCCCAAGGTCATAGCATCGAAACCACGATGGCGCAGATCGTTGCCGACGAGCTGGGCGTGGAGCTCGATAATGTGGTGATCCGTTTCGGCGATACGGCGCTCATCGGATGGGGCATTGGCGCATCGGGCAGCCGACAGGCCGTTATCGGTGGAGGCGCCGTAAAGCGCGCGGCGGAAACGGTTCGCGGTCAGGTTTTCGAGATTGCCGCTCACCTCCTGCAGACGCAGCCCGAGATGTTGAGTCTTCGTGGCGGGATGATTGAAACCCGGGGGGACGGCGGAGCATCGGTCAGCCTGGCCGAAGTTGCCCGGACCGCATATTTCGGTACGGAAAGCCTGCCCGAGCACATCAATCCGGGCCTGCAGGCGCATAACCGCTATCGGCCGGCGCCGATCACCTTTTCCAATGCCGCGCATTTCTGCGTCTGTGAGGTGGATATCGATACCGGCCTCACACGGATATTGCGCTGGATTGGCGTCGAGGATTGCGGGGTGATGCTCAATCCGGCCGTCGTCGAGGGGCAGATCGCGGGCGGCGTCGCTCAAGGGATCAGCGGGGTCCTCTTCGAGAACGCCGTGTACGATGAGTATGGCAACCCGCAGGCCGGGACTTACAAGGACTATTTGCTGCCGCTCATCACCGACATGCCGGAGATCGAGTTTGGTCATTTGTGCACGCCATCGGACACTCCGACAGGCGCGCGCGGTGTCGGCGAGGGCGGAGCGATCGTCGCACCGGCCGCTGTCGTCAACGCCGTCGCCGATGCGCTGACACCCTTTGCAGTCCGCAGCGCCATACTTCCGTTATCGCCCGACCGTCTTCTCGAACTGATCTCGGCGGCATCGTCAGCTGGCGTGCAGCCTCCGCAGCATTGAGTTCAGGAGCACTATATGACCGAGTTCGATTATATCGTTGTAGGCGCGGGCTCCGCGGGTTGTGCTGTTGCCAGCAGGCTGAGCGAAGACAGCGCCGCCACAGTCCTCCTGATCGAGGCAGGGCCTCGCGACCGCAGCCCCTTGATCCATCTTCCCGGCGCGCTGCAACAGGTGATCGCGTCCAAATACACGCGCAACTTCGAAACGGTCCCGCAGGACAGGTTGGACGGGCGTAGCCTTCCGCAACCGCGCGGATGGACGCTCGGAGGATCCTCCTCCGTGAACGGTATGGTCTATGCTAGGGGATTTGCGTCAGACTACGACGGCTGGGCGCAGATGGGTGCCCGTGGTTGGAGCAATGACGACGTGCAGCCATTCTTCCGCCGGATCGAAACCTATCCCGGCGGGGGAAAGGATCATGGTCACGACGGACCGGTGAAAATCACGGCGCCGCGGCAGGATTCGCCGTTGAGCGACGCCTTCGCGCAAGGCGCGGCGGCGCTTGGATATGATTTCAAGAAGGACATCACGACTACCGGAGAAGAGGGCTACGGGGTGCTTGAGGGCACCTATGCCAATGGTCGGCGATCCAGTGCAGCCCGGTCCTATCTCGGGCTGGCGCGAGGCCGAACCAATCTGGATATCCAAACCGATCTCCTCGTGACGCGGATCGGACTCGAACAGCGCCATGCGCGCACCGTCGAGGCGCGACGCAATAGTCAGGACGTCCGCTTTCGGGCGCGCCGCGAGATCATCCTGTGCGGTGGCGCCATCAACTCCCCGCAGATGCTGATGCTGTCGGGCATCGGTGACGCCACCGATCTCAAGGCACTGGGCATTCAGCCCCAGGTGGACAACGGGTCGGTCGGCAAGAATCTGCACGATCAACTGCTTTGCGGTGTTTCGTACGTCTGCACAAAATCGGTTACATTGGCCGATCATCTCACGCCCTTGGGCATGCTGAAGGCGGGCCTGAGATTTGCCTTTTTCCGGTCCGGACCGCTTTCGGCCCATCCGTTCGAACTGACTGCCCTGTTGCGATCCCGCCCGGAGCTGGAAGAGCCCGACATGCAGCTCTTCTTCATACCGGTAGCTTATTCAAGTGCGGGCGCAGCCTTCAAGCCCGGAAGGGGATACATGATCCTGACCGAAGGCTTGCAACCGCGCAGTCGCGGCGAACTCCGCCTCCAGAGTGCCGATCCCATGACCCCGCCACTCATAGATCCCAACTACTTCAGCGATCCGCTCGATCTGGCGGTATTGCGTCAAGGAATACGGGTCAGTCGCGAAATCCTGGCGCATAGCGCGTTCGACACCTACCGCGGCCCGGAGATCGGCCCGGGTGAGACGGTCCAGTCGGACGAGGACATCGATGCCTATATCCAGGCCACTGCGACCTCATCCTATCACCCGGTAGGAACCTGTCGCATGGGTGAAGACGACGCTGCCGTTGTCGATTCCCGTCTGCGCGTCCGCGGGGTCGCGGGCCTCCGTGTCGCCGACGCTTCCATCATGCCCAAGATCGTCAGCTCCGCGACGAACCTGCCCGCGATGATGATTGGCGAGAAGGCGGCTGCGATGATCCGCGAGGATGCGCGCAACTAGGAGTCGGCCCTTCGTACCTTCGGCGCTCTTGCTTCGGATCTGTGGCGCTAGGTGTGGGGATGCGCTTTTGTTCGTGTCAGTCAGCGTAGGTGCGCTTCATGTGTGCCTCGCTTGTCCGGCATCGCCGATCCAATGTTCACCGAACCGGCGATCAACCTCCGCCATTGGAAAGCCATAGATAGATCAGAACGACCGTGATGCCGGCCAACACAGCGCCGATGATAAGCTTGCGGCCAACCGCCGCCCCGCCAAGTGAGATCAAATCGATGGCTTCGACTTCTTCGCTGTGGATCAGGCGCGGCTGTCCCGTCGAATCTCCTGCGTCTGATGGACGCGGTGCGGGCGATGGGCATGGTGCATCGACTGCGACGTCGGAATTGGCGGGCTCGCGGGAGGCAGCCTCGGTTTTAGGGTCGACGGGGGGCGTGACGCTCAAAACGTCGCGATTCAGGTTGCTGACAAATTGCTGCAACAGCTTGGCGGAAACCTCCTGCATCACGCCGCGCCCGAGTTGTGCCACCTTGCCTGTGATCTGAAGGTTGGTGTCGATCACGACATGTGAGCCGCCGTCCTTCGGTTCAATGCGGCCCACGAGCGTCGCCCCGACGTTGCCCTGGCCGTGCGTGTCGCGCGCTTTGGCCACCACGACAATGCGCCGTTCCGCTTCGTCCACCTCCGTCAGCTCGGCGGTGCCGCGGTACTGTGCAGTGATCGGGCCCAGTCGCACCTTGATCGATCCCGAATATTCGTCGCCGCTTACCGAGGTCAGCTGCGCGCCAGGAACGCAGGGCGCGATCCGCTCGAAATCCAGGAGGATCCGCCACACATGGTCTACTGGTGCAGCGACATCGAAGCTGTGATTAAATTCCATCGGACCTCTCTCGTTACCGGGTTCGCCGGTGTATCCCGTCTTCGTTCTGGGATGCCTCTCTGCACCCTGTTGACTTTAATTTCAAGATATAGCAAATCCTGAGTGCAGACCGGGTCATGGGATCTAGCGAAAAGTTGTGTTCGTCAGCATCGCGTCAAGTCTTCCTGCACGCGGTCACTATACGGAAAAAAGCCAACTGGTTGCCCGCGGTTTCAGATACGCAGCTGCAGGGAGTGGAGGAACTCGATGATGACTGCTATTGACGAAGCTGATCCGCGGACGCCGTCTCACGTCCCTCGCGAGTTGGTCGTGGACGGCTTTGATATTTTCAATCTCGAAGTCCCGGATGCCGATCCGCCGCTGGTTTGGCGCGAGATCAAGCTGGCCAACCCGCCGATATTCTGGACAAATGAGAATGGCGGCCACTGGGTCGCTACCGATGCCGCGGATATAAAGGTGATCCAGGTCGATCACGAACATTTCTCGATGGCCCAGCACAACATACCAAAAAACCGGCGCGGCATGCCTGCCCCGCCGATCGATCTCGATCCACCCAAGCATTTCGGCTATCGTGCCCTTATCTCGCCGGCCTTCTCTCCCAAGGCACTGGCGGCGCTTGAGGGCACTATCCAGCAGGTACTCGACGGTCTGATCGATCGCGTTGCGCCCCGTGGCGAGTGCGAGTTTGTTGAAGATGTCGCGCATGTTCTGCCTATCAACGTCTTCTTGGGCATGATGGGCCTGCCAAAAGAAGATGCAGCTTACCTCTTGCCGCTTTCGACGTTGAATACGCAAGCCAAGGAGCTTGAGGTTTCGCAGCGAACGCGCGCCGAAATGGCCGACTATCTCAAGGACAAAATCGAAGCGCGCAAAGCGCATCCCACCGACGATGTGCTGAGTCAGGTCGTGCACGGCAAGGTGAATGGGGAGCCGCTTCCCGATGATGAGCTTCTGGGGATGTGCACGCTGCTGCTCGCAGGCGGGCTCGACACGGTTGCATCAATGATGGGCTTCATATTCCGCTTCCTCGCCACGCATCCGGCACATCTGGCTGAGCTTGTAGCCGACCCGGACCTCATTCCACAGGCGACGGAAGAGTTCTTTCGGCGCTGCGGCATTGCCAATACCGGGCGCATCCTGGTCGAGGATTACGAATTTCACGGCGTGCAGCTGAAGGCGGGCGATCTTATCCAGATTCCCAATTGCCTCTATGGCATTGATGAGACGGTTGTCGACAACCCTCTGGAAGTCGACTTCCACCGAAAGAAGCCGATCCCCTACGCCAGCTTTGGTAACGGACCCCATAGCTGCCCTGGCAAGGCGCTTGCCCGGCTGGAAGTGCGGCTATTACTTCGCAGCTGGCTATCGCGCATTCCGGAGTTCACGGTAAAGCCGGGGACGGTTCCTCAGGCCCGGATTGGGATGACCAATTCGATGCGGGAACTTTGGCTTAGCTGGCGTTGATACGATACTCCCTGAGGATGGCAATCCGCAGCTGCTAAAGCAGGACACTAATGGCATGGTTACTATAATATTCAAGCACCCGGACGGCGAAGAAACCCGGGTCGACAGTCCGGTTGGCGAAACGGTCATGCGTGTGGCCGTGGAAGCGGGTATTCCCGGAATTGTCGGTGATTGCGGAGGCAATCTCTCCTGTGCCACCTGCCATTGCTATGTCGATCCTGCATGGGGATCGAGTCTGCCAAACATGAGTGCGGACGAGGAGACGATGTTGGAGAGCGCATTGGACGTGACGCTCGAAAGTCGGCTCAGCTGTCAGATCGTCGTCACTGCAGAACTCGAAGGAATTCGATTGATGATTCCCGAAAGTTCGCTTTAGGGGCTCAAAATCGGGCTCTCAGCTCGACTTTGTACGTTTTTGACTAGGTCCAGGTCCAGAAGATGCTGTTGTTAGCGATGTGGCTGAGGGCTTGATCGAGGGGTAGGACGCATCCGCCCATGTCGTCGATATCTTCCCATTTTCGCCGATGTGACCAGTAGGTGATTCTGACCTCGTCATCTGTGCCAGTTGGTTTAAGGCGGGCGATCGGTGCCTCGGTTTCCAGCAGGTAGAGATGATAAGCGCCTTTGTCCTCGTACCAGCCCACGCCGCCGCCATTGGCTGCGTCGAACGCTTCGATGCGCAGTGCGATCTCGTCCTTTGGGGCGTCGGATCAGCGCACGTGGTATCTACCGGGACCCGGTCCGCTCCAGCCACGGCCATTTCGTCAAGGCCAGCGGGCTGCGCTGGTTGAGCTTCATGGTGCTCACTCCGGTGCCATGGACGAGCCTGATCAAGGCCTTGCCGGTCTTGACGCTGCTTGCCCCTTCGGAACGATCCAACCATCAACGCGGCCGGCGTCACAAGTTGCTGACGGACTGGGCCCGGCAGGGCGCACTACAGCTGTGTCGCTGGCTGCCAGGCCGCCGTATCATCTTCATCGGCGACAGCAGCTTTGCCGTCCACGAACTGGCCCATGCTATTACCCGGCGGGCAACGCTCATCAGCCGGCTGCGGTTGGATGCGAGCCTGTTTGCACCGCCCGCGAAACGAACATCACGCGCACGATGGGGCGGCCCGCGCAAAAAGGCCCCGCACTGCCAAAACTCAAGACCCTGCTGTCCAACCCGGCGACAAGCTGGACAAGGATCGTTGTCTCCGCCTGGTACGGCCATGCCGAGGGCAAGGCGCACTCGAGATCACATCCGACATCGCCCTGTGGTACAGGCCGGGCACCCCGGTGTTACCGGTTCGATGGGTACTGGTCCGCGATCCCGACGCAAAGCGCGATCCGCAAGCCTTCTTCAGTACCGATGTCTCCCTCGAGCCCACGGACATCATCGCTTTATACGTCCGCCGATGGCAGATCGAGGTCACGTTCGCCGAAACCCGCGCGCACCTGGGCGTCGAGACACAGCGCCAATGGACCGACAACGCCATAGCGCGAACCACCCCGGCACTCCTGGGACTCTACAGCCTCGTATCGCTATGGGCCTGCGATTTGCTCACCAGCGACAGCATCCCTTATGCCGCCGCGTGGTATCGAAAAACCAGTCTGACATTCAGTGACGCCATCGGCCAAAATCAGACATCTCAATTGATTGACCATGCCGAGGCAATGTTATTGATGCTGGCCGACATGCATGGCGCCACAATCTCGGCACGCCGGCATCACGACCGCCCCTGGTTGCCCCCGCTGTTTCACGACTTTTTCGACGAGCAGAGCTACCATGCCCAGATTGGTCAACCCGAGACCATCGCACGCCTGCTTAAGCAGCCCCGCACGGCAGCCTACCCTCGCGAAATATTCGATCCGCAGGGAATTCACGATGCAACTGTGCGGTTCGCACGCTGGTGCCGAGCCGATAGTACATCATGCGGATTCCGAGGTGATCCCGGCCACTATTCCGAAATGATCCCGGCCGGGATTCCGAGATGATGCCGGCCACCATTCCGATTAATTCCCGGCCACCCGGGAGGG
>NZ_BMHK01000057.1 GCF_014640675.1 Novosphingobium endophyticum
GCGTCATTAATCAACCACGATCTGGCTTCTACCCGGCCGGGATCAAATCGGAATGATGGCCGGGATCAGATTGGAATAGCCGACCGGGATCGTCGGAATCCGCAGCCAGCTGCCGCTTCCAGGCATAGAGCGAATGCTGACTGACGCCGAGCCGCTGTGAAACCTCCGCTACCGGATACCCACGCTCGGTGATCTGGGCCACCGCATCACGCTTGAACTCATCGCTGAAATTGGGCTTCCCCATCGTCGCCTCCTGTCCTCAAAATTAGGATAGAAGGCGTCCAGAAATCTAGGGGCTACTCACGGCGTCTAAAATTGACCCCCTTCATCTCATTGTGTGAGGCGCCGCCGTTTGGGCTTCCGAACGGTGAGTACAGGGATGTTGGTAGTGGAGACGATTGCGAGGATACGACGGGAGCACAGGGACGGTAAATCGATCAAGGCGATAGCGCGGGATTTGCGTCTGTCGCGCAACACGGTGCGCAAGGCGGTGCGCGCGCCGGATGCGGATTTCAGCTACGAGAGGAAGGAGCAGCACCGCCCCCGGACTGGTCCGTTCAGCCGTCGCCTCGAGGAACTCCTGGAACAGAATGAGGATTTGCCGCGGCGTGACCGGCTACGGCTGACGCGGATCCACGACCTGCTGCAGCGTGAAGGCTTCACGGGCTCCTATGATGCAGTCCGGCGCTATGCGGCGCGCTGGAAGCGTGAGCGTCGTGTCGATGCCGGGGATATGAGCAAGGTGTTCATTCCGTTGATGTTCCGCCCCGGTGAGGCTTACCAGTTCGACTGGAGCCACGAGGACGTGGAGATCGCGGGCAAGCCGATGCGCGTGAAGGTGGCGCATATGCGGCTTTGCTGGTCGCGCGCGCCGTTCGTGCGAGCCTATCCGCGCGAGACGCAGGAGATGGTGTTCGACGCGCACGCCCGCGCCTTTGCCTTCTTTGGTGGCGTTCCAAGACGCGGAATCTACGACAACATGAAGACGGCGGTGACGACGGTCTTCACCGGCAAGGAGCGGGTGTTCAACCGCCGGTTCCTGATCATGACCGACCACTACGGCGTTGAACCGGTGGCCTGCAGCCCGGCGGCGGGATGGGAGAAGGGTCAGGTCGAGAACCAGGTCCAGACGAGCAGGGAACGCCTGTTCAAGCCGCGCCTGCGCTTCGCCAGCATCGAGGAACTGAACGCCTGGCTGGAGGCCGAGTGCCGGCGCTGGGCCGAGCGCAATGCCCACCCCGACCTGGACGATACCATGATCGCGCAGGCACTCGAGACGGAACGGACAATGCTCCAGCTATTGCCGTCACCCTTCGACGGGTTCTTCGAGAGTGAACACGTGGCCAGCTCGACGTGCCTGGTGACTTTCGATCGGAACCGGTACTCGGTCATGGCCAGCGCGGCCCGTCAGACAGTTCAGTTACGCGCCTATGCCGACCGGATCGTGGTCCGCTGTGAGGGCAGTGTGGTTGCCGAGCATGCGCGCGTGTTCGGCCGGAACCAGACAATTCTCGATCCCTGGCATTACCTACCGGTGCTTGCCCGCAAGCCCGGAGCATTGCGCAACGGCGCGCCCTTCCAGGGTTGGGATTTGCCGCCCGCGCTCGCGCAGTTGCGCCGCAAGCTGGGCAAGGGAGACGATGCCGACCGGCGCTTTGTTCGGGTTCTGGCCACCAACCCATTCGCCCGCCGACGAGGTCGACGCCTGCATGTCGACGGTGAGCAGCTCGTCTAGAAGCTGGCCTGCTGACAGGACTGCAAGGAATTTGCGCGCGAATTCTTCGTCTTGATTGCTCAAATTCCGCCACCTTTTTATTCAATCCCGTCCCCCGGTGGCGGTGGACCGCTCGACAGCCCGTCGATTGTAAAGTCGATGATCGCGGACGCGATCGCCGCGTCGCTCGCCATGCCTTCGGGGAACAGCCAGTCCTTGAACAGCACGTTCGCCATCACCGCGGCGAAGGACACGCGTACCAGCAATTCGGGGGCGATTGGCGGCTCGCCTTGGTAGCGGCTGCGCATCATGGCGGCACCGCGCGCAAAATATTCCTCGAGCCCCGGGATCGCGCTGAAGCCGTCAAGGTCGCGTGCGCCGTGCGTTTCCGCGACGATGAGCGACATCAGGTGCCGCGAATGCTCGCGCATGAAGCGCTGCAGTTCGGTGATATAGGCCTGTTCGCGCTCGCGCAGGCTTTTCGCGTTGTCGTCCACGTCCAGCGTACTCGCCATGAAATCGCAGAAATGCGTGTTGAGCGGCTCGAAGATCGCGGCCCGAAACAGGTCATTCTTTGACTGGAAATAGCGAAACAGCTGAGCTTCCGTCGCACCGGCGCGCTGGGCAATGGCGGCGGTGGTCGCGCCCCGGTAACCATAGGTTTCGAATTCGTGCGCAGCGGCATCGAGAAACAATTTGCGAATCTCGCCGGGCGCTCGGCGCGTGCGTTTTGCGGGTTCCTTCTTCGGCTTGCTCGTCATCAGTCACCTTCGAAATGGATTATTCGCTTGAACGAAGCCGCTCACAGGGCATAAGATAGTAATTACTATCTACTAGGTCGAGTCCCGGCGTTGCGGGAATGATCTAGGCAAAAGGACGAGGACATGGCGAACGCGCTGCGGCGACCTTCCGCATCCTGCACCCCGGCAAAGGGCCTTCTATGTGCCGAGCAATTCCAGGTCGCCTACGCCACCAACGATATCGACCGCGCGCGCGATTGGCTGTCTGAGCGCCTCGGCATTGCAGAGTTCCGCTCGCTCGAAGGGGCTACGCCAGCGGGCGGGCATATCCGCGTCGAACTCGCATGGGTGGGGCCGACGATGTACGAGCTTATCACCGCGACCGGGCCTGGGTCGGAGCTTTACGTCGGGCGGCTCGGCACCCACGAATTCGCGATCCGGCACCACCATCTGGGCTTCATGATCGCCGACGAGGCGCAATGGCACGCGGTGCACGCCGAGGCGAAGCGCCAGGGCTTCGCCGTGCCGTATGAGAACGAAACGCCAGGGTTCATGCGAAGCTGTTTCGTCGATGTACCCGAGCTGGGCCATTATCTCGAATATCTCTGGCCGACTGACGCCGGACGAGAATTTTTCGCAAGCGTCCCGGCAAATTGACAGGGAGCGACCGCCAAGTGACCGAGAGGCTATCGCACGACATATTCGACCATCTCGCCCCGCTCCGCGACGCGGTGGCCGAGTTGGCCAACACCTGGAAGCCCGACGATCTCGCCTACCGTGCCGAGCTCTATCGGCAGGCGATGATGAACCTGTCTTACGGCTATTTCGCCTGGTTCCATGCGACGCCCGAGCATCCCGACTGGGCACCGCTGTGGAACCCAGTCTACACGCTCCAGCCCAATCCCGACGACATCTACCTCTACAGCCCGATCCGGGGTGATCTCAGCTACCGCGTAAGCGGCAATCGCGGCACGATCCATATATTGAGCTTCACCAGCCAGCACGGAATGTCGGGCATGGTCGACGACATGTCGGAGTTCTACGGCCACAACGACATCGATGACGACGACATCGTCTATGAGGATAATGGCGATTTTGAACTGCTCTTCAGCGCCGAACGCCCCTCCGGACACAAGGGCAACTGGGCTCCGATTCATCCCGAGGCGACGGGAGTATTCGTGCGGTTCCGCAGCTACGACTGGCTGAACGAGGTCGATCCGAGATTGTCGATCGAATGCCTCGATGCCGTGCAGCCCAAGCCGCGCCTGACCCCCGACGACATTGCCGAGCGAATGGAAGGGATGGCGAAGCTGCCCGTGCGCAAGACGCGGCTTTATTTCCCGCTGCAGAACAAGATCAAGGACGCGGTCGGCTTCAACACCTTCCTGCCGCAGAAGATGAAAGGCGCGCTGACCAAGCAGATGTACCTGCCTGCCATCTTCCAGCTGGAAGATGACGAAGCGCTGATCGTAGAGACCGAAATCCCGAGCAATGTACGCTACTGGAATTTCCAGCTCAACGACCCCCTCTTCAACGCGCTTGAATATGTCTACCGCCTGTCGAGCACGAATGGCGCGATGGCGAAGCTGAGCAGCGACGGCAAGTTCCGCGCGGTAATCTCGCTCACCGATCCCGGCGTGCCCAACTGGCTCGACCCGGCAGGGTTTACCGAAGGCGGCATCTACGGCCGCTGGTACGAGGCCGATAGCTGCCCGACGCCCGAGATAAAACGCGTGAAGCTCGCTGATCTTCGCAACCATATGCCCACCGACACGCCCATCGTTACGCCGGAAGAACGGCGCGAGGAACTCTCGCGCCGCGTGCGTGCGTGCCAGAGGAGACGGCGGTGGTGACGAAGACGCTGCAGATTTACGGTCTCGATGGGCGCGTCGCGCTCGTCACCGGGGGCAGCGACGGCATCGGTCGTGCCATCGCCCAATTGCTCGCCGAACGCGGCGCCGACGTCGCCATTGCCGCGCGCCGTGCCGAGCGGTTGGAACAGGCGGCTACGGACATCGGCGAGACCAGTGGTCGTCGAACGCTTGCCGTTACGGGTGACGTCACCGATCCCGACCAGGCAGCCTCTCTCGTCGAACGCACCGTGAAGGAATTCGGGCGGCTCGACATCCTCGTTAACAATGCGGGCGCGGCGCATTATGCGTTTTTGCGCAAGGCGACGCCTGAGCAGTGGCGACGCGATCTCGATCTCAACCTGTCTTCAGCCTTTTTCTGTTCACAGGCCGCTTACCCGCATCTGTCGGAAAGCCGCGGCGTCATCGTGAACATATCCTCGCTTGCCGGGCAGCATGGCACGCTGGGCACCGGAGGCTATTCGGCGGCGAAGGCGGGACTGCAGATGTTGACGCGTACCGCTGCGGCCGAATGGGGGCCGCGCGGCATTCGCGTCAATGCCGTCGCGGCCGGCATGACTGAAACACGCAAGGCAAAGCTGAGCTGGGAAAAAATGGGCTTCGACGTCGAGAGCGCATGCAAGGCCTTTCCGCTGCGCAGGCCCGGCACGCCCGAGGAAGTCGCGCAGGCCGTGGCGTTCCTGGCAAGTGACGCGGCAGCGTATATCACCGGCGAAACGCTTACCGTCGGCGGCGGCCCGCAACTCAAGGGCATGATCGACACGGACTGACAGGCAAGGCCTAACAATAATGGACGACAGCTACGCTCCTCCGTCTCGATTCGAAATGGCGCTCGACGAACTGCACGCGCTCGTCGCGCGCGAAGTGGGCGCGGACGACTTTGGTCCGGACGACTATCTGCCGGGGTTGCGCACGCTTTTGCAGTCGATGGATTACGATCCGCAGTTCACCGGGCAGGGTCGCCGCTACGCCTGGGGGCATGTGGTGAACACACTAAAAGCCCGCGCCTTTGCGATCGCTGCGATGAAGGCCAATCCCGGGTTCGATGCCGAGCGCATCGTCGCGCCCGTCGTTATCATTGGCATTCCGCGCAGCGGCACCACCGCGCTGCACCGGCTGATGGCGGTCGACGATCGGTTCCAGGGATTGCAGAGCTGGCTGCTGGACAGCCCGATGCCGCGCCCGCCGCGCGCAACCTGGTCCGATTTTCCCGAATTCCGCAAGACCGTGGAAGTGCTCGAAAACCGCTACCGGGAGGCCCCCGGCAAACGTGCGGCGCACAGTATGGCAGCGGAGGACGTGCACGAATGCTGCATGCTGCTGAGCCAGAGCTTCACGAGCAATATATTGAGCTGCAGTTGGCCGGCGGCGACCTACGACGCATGGTGGCAATCTGCGAGCGAAGCGCCGGCCTACGATCATTACCACCGCTGCGTGCAGCTGATCGGCCGCAACGATCCCGACAAGCGCTGGCTGCTCAAGAACCCCGGACATATCGAGAATCTCGACCTGCTGTTCGCCGTCTTTCCTGACGCCAAGGTGATCCAGACGCACCGCGATCCGGCCAAGGCAGTGCCCTCGCTCTGCTCGCTCCTCATGCAACTCCACCCGATCTTCGAGGAGCGGCCGGCCGACCAGCGCGCTCGCATCATGATGGCGCGCGAGACCGTGAAATGGGCGCATGCGGTGCGCAGCGCCGACGCGGTGCGGGAGCAGCATCCAGGCCAGGTGATCGATGTCGTCCATTCGGATTTCCACCGCGATCCGGCGGGTGTGATCGCGCGCATCTACGATTTCGTCGACATGGACATTCCCGGCGACATCGAGGCCGCGATGGCGCAGCGCATTGAGGAAAAGCCCGAATTATCTCACGGCAAGCACCGCTACGACATTGCAGATTTCGGGATGACGGCGGAGCAGGTTCGCGAAGCCTTCGGCGATTATGTCGAGCGCTTCGACCTTATCGAACGCAAGGAAGCGGCGGCATGAAGGCAGCGATCTATCCGGGCCAAGGCCAACCGATCCGCATCGAGCATCTGCCCGATCCCGAGCCGGGTCCGTCCGACATCGTCATCAACGTGCATCGTTGCGGCATTTGCGGCACCGACCTTGCGATGACCAGGGGTGAGACGTGGGATTACGGCCCCGACGCGCAATTCGGTCATGAATATGCTGGCGAGATCGTCGCGCTGGGCCGCGATGTCGAGGGCCTGACGCTTGGCGACCGCATATCGGTGCTACCCTCGGGCGCATGCGGCCATTGTCCCGGGTGTGCCGGTGGCAATCATGTCATGTGCCGCACGGGCGAGAATGCGGCCAGCGGCTTTGCCGAGCTTGCGCGCTTGCCCGCCGAACTTGCGGTGAAACTGCCCTCAACCCTGTCGATGGCGGACGGTGCGCTCATCGAGCCGCTCGCGGTCAGCCTCTATGGCGTGCGCCAGTCACGCTTGCAGGCGGGCGACGATGTGCTGATCCTCGGCGGCGGCACGGTCGCGCTCTATGCGATCTACTGGGCACGGCGGCTGGGCGCGCGGCGTATCGTCGCGATGTCGCGATCGGACCGGCGGCGCGAGCTTTGCCTGCAGATGGGGGCGGATGCCTTCATCCCGTACTCCGATAACGAGGTGGCCGAAAGCGTCGAAGCGCTCGGCGGTTCGCCGCACATCGTCTACGAATGCGTCGGCGCGGAAGGGATGCTGATGAAGTCGGCCATGCACGCGCCCTTGTACGGCCGCGTCGTCTCGCTCGGCTTCTGCACGCGGCCCGATCCGCTGGTGCCCGCGACGGCGGCGTACAAGTGCCTCAATTACCAGTTCCTCGTCGGTTACGAGATGCGTGACTTCCTCTATATCGCCGACCAGATGGACAAGGGCCATGCCGACCCCAAGGTGATCCTGACCGATACCGTTCCGCTCACGCGCCTGCCCGAGACGATGGAGATGCTACGCGGCCCGAACGAGGAAACCAAGATCCATGTGCTGCCGGATCTTCGGGGATGACCGCAAATGCATCGAGCAGGCTGGCACCGACGAAACTGGTCGTAGAGAATCTGGACGCGGCGGCTGGTGGATAGAATCTGGCGGACTATGACTAGGTGATCCGACGAGAACGGCACCTCGCGGCCGCTACTCGATTGTTCCGCCGTCGCACCGCCTCATGCGATAAGCGCCGAGAAGGACGAAAACGGATCAGGGATAAGGCCAGAACGAAACAGTGGATGCAAACGACCCGCGCGGCACGCCCCAATCTGCCGCACGACGCGGAAAAGCAAATGATTGTCGCGGCCTGTGACGCCTTCATCGTCGAGGTGTTGAAGCCGCGCTTCCTGCCGCAGATCAGGCCGACCGAATGGAATTACGTGATTGAGATCCATGGCGCGTGGGCGGCGGGGCGATACCACTTCATGCAGCGCTACCGGTCGGGCATGGAACACAATCGCGGCGAAGAGTTCGAGGCACCCTTCGCCCGCATCAACCGGCTCCAAACGGTGATGGTCGAACTCGCATGGTTCTGGCAGCGCCCAGGTTGTCTGGTTCCGTGAACAGAGCGGGTTCTACCGGTCGCCGGGTCCGCAAGGTGATGATCGTTGCCCTCGCTCGCAAATTGCTGATCGCCCTTTGGCGGTTGCTGTTGATGGCGTGGTACTTGAGGGCGTGACCATGAAGGCAATGACGGGGTTACATATTGTTCAATCTGGCTTTGGCTGCCCCGCGCCGTGGATCTGCCGGAGAAAAATTTTCAGTTCGCAGCCAATGGCAGTTCGGGTGAGCCATCCGCGTCTCGCAGCGCCGTGACGGCGTTCGATGACGATACTGCCTGTCGGATGCGGCCGGCTCTCAAACGATGCTCCCGCAGACTGCTCCACGGCCCAACTGACTGTTGAGGCCGATAGAGATAATTCGGAAAAGGCCGCGCGAGCGGCATGCTGAAAGCCCGGCACGCCCGTCTATGTGCCGGGCTTTAGCATTCAACTGCTGGCAGGGCCGGTTTCGTAACCGCAGTACCTGGCCCAGGCATCCATCAGTTTGCGGCGTTTGTTGAAGAGATCACCTCGCCGGTAGGCCGCTTCCGCTTTGCCTGGAATAGTGTGAGCCAGGGCCATCTCGCACACTTCGTTTGGGAAATTGGTCGTTTCCGATGCCCAGTCCCGGAAGGTGGAACGAAACCCGTGCACCGTTTCCTCAATGCCCATCCGGCGCAGCAGCATGGGCATGGCCATGATGGTGAGGGGTTTGCCTTCATTCGAACGTTTGAAGATCAGACCCGTGCGTGACTTCTCCGGCATGGCTGTCAGAACGGCGAGGGCTGCATCCGACAGCGGCACGCGGTGCTCGCGCCCCGCCTTCATTCGCTCCGCGGGGACAGTCCAGACCTTCTGGCGCAGGTTGATCTCCTGCCGTTCGGCCTCGAGCACTTCGCCAGTGCGGGCTGCTGTAAGGATCAGGAATTCAAGCGCGCGTGCCGCGACCGCGGGGCGCTCTCGCAGCTTTCTGATGAATCGCTTGATTCGGTTGAACGGCAAGGCCGCATGATGACCTTGCAAGGATTTGCGCCGCCGGGGCAGAAGTTGATCGAGGTGGCCTCGCCACCGCGCCGGGTTTTCGCCTTCGCGCAAGCCATTCGCCTTGGCGGCATCGAGCACGTTCTCGATTCGTCCGCGCAGCCTGTCCGCGGTTACGGGGACTCGGCTCCAATGCGGCTTCAGAACTTTGAGAACATCGTCGGTATCGATCTCGTGCAGCAGCAACGATCGGATCGGTGCCGCGTAAACGGTCAGTGTCATCTTCCACTGCGCGACATGCTTGGGGTTTTTCCACGATGGCGACATCGTCTCCACGAAGCCGTCGGCATACTCGCCGAAGGTGACGCGGCGATCGGCTTTGGCGCGTTCCCTTTTGGGATTTTTCCCCTCGCTGATCATGGCGCGGTACTCGGCGGCCTTCTCGCGGGCTTTGGCCAGGGATACCGAACGGGCGCTACCGAGGCCTATTTCCATTTTGGCTCCGTGCCAGGTGTAGCGGAACAACCAGCGCCGGCGTGTGGCATCGACGAAAAGGAACAGGCCGCCGCCATCGCCGTAGCGGCCTCGTTCCTTGATTGCAGCGATGCGTGTTGCCGAGAGGCGGTGCAGGGCGCGACTGCTCATGATCTTGAACTCCTGTTCAAGACCCCTTCCCGCCATGGGCCAAAGGTTGCCGGTTCAAATCGGGTCCGGATCGGGACCCTCTTTGGGACCCTCTTTTGCTGCGCGCTCAAAGGATCCGATTTGAGATTACCCGAGACACCGATTTTCTGCAATCGTCTGATTTTGAACGATTTTTGAGACGTCCTGAGACGATTTGAGCTTGTCTGAAAAAGCGTGATTGGCGGAGAGGGTGTCCGCCAATATGGGGGTTTCACAGAATCCCGTGATGTCCCAAATGATGCGGGAATAGCAGGAAAAGCTGGGAATATAGGCCATTGTGGGGTTCCATCCCGTCGCTCGACATCCACCCCAATCTCGCGCATAAAGTGGGACCATAAGTGGGACCGAAGGTGACGGCTTATGGCGAGAGCGATCAACAAGCTGAGCGCGGTTCAGGCGGCCAAGCTCAAGGCGCCCGGCAGGCATTCCGACGGCGGCGGGCTCTACCTGTTCATCGACCAGCATGGCCGGCGCCGCTGGATCTTCATGTACGCGCGAAACGGCAAGCGCACTGAACTGGGCTTGGGTAGCGGCCGCGACCTGTCGCTGGCTAATGCCCGTGCCGAAGCAGCCAGACTGCGCGAGGTGCTGGCGACTGGCGGCGATCCCCGGATCGAGCGCGCCAGGAATGATACCATTCCCACTTTCGGAGAATGCGCCGACGCCTACGTCGAAGCGATGCGTCCCTCATGGCGCAACGCCAAGCATGCCGCGCAGTGGACGATGACGCTGACCAAATATGCCCAGCCGATGCGCGGCAAACCGGTCGACCAGATCGAGACCCAGGATGTGCTCGATGTCCTGCAGGCCCTGTGGAAGCGTACGCCGGAAACCGCCGAGCGGCTGCGCGGGCGGATCGAGAATGTGCTCGATGCCGCCAGGGCCAAGGGATACCGTTCGGGCGAGAATCCGGCGCGCTGGAGGGGGCATCTCGACCAACTCCTTCCCAAGCGGCAGCGTCTGTCGCGAGGGCACCACGCGGCGCTTGCCTACGAGGCGATGCCGAAATTCATGGAGGACTTGCGCGGCCGTAGCGCCGTGGCGGCACGGGCGCTGGAGTTCACGATCCTTACCGCCACCCGGACCAGCGAAGTGCTGGGCGCGCAGTGGGACGAGATCGACCTCGGGAAAAAGATCTGGACCATCCCCGCCGCGCGCATGAAGGCGGGGCGTGAGCACCGCATTCCGCTGTCACCGCGCGCGATCGAAATCGTCGAGGCCATGTACGAGCCTGGAGGGGAGGGGCATGTCTTCCCCGGCCCCAAGCCCAGGAAGCCGTTGTCGACGATGGCCATGGCCATGTTGCTGCGGCGCATGGCCTCGGATGTCACCGTCCACGGATTTCGCTCGACCTTCCGCGACTGGGCATCCGAGACCACCGGCTTTCCACATGAGGTCTGCGAAATGGCGCTGGCCCACACCATCGGCAACAAGGCCGAGGCCGCCTACCGCCGCGGCGACCTGTTCGACAAGCGCCGCAAGCTTATGGAAGCATGGGCAAGCTATTGCGGAAAGCAGGTAGGCACCAACGCTGCTGCTGAGCGTAAGAACAAGCAGCCTGCCCGCCGTGCCTCCTAAGCCCGATGTTCCAGTTCCTCGGCCCTGTAGCCGGCAGGATCGGCAATCCACCGGTTGACGGCGGACTCGTACCAGCCCGCGCCATGGATGCTGATCGGCACCTGGCGCGGAAATGTGCCTTCGGCGATCTTGCGATAGAGGGTGGAACGGGACAGACCGGTGCGGGCAAGAACGGTCCTGAGGCGGATGATCCTTTCGGCATGGGACATGGGGCAATATTCCATCGTCTGGTGTTGGCAAGGCTCCCCTGGGACCAGAATTATGGTTGCGGACGCGCGGTGCAAGAGTGCCCGGCACCTGTGCAAATGGGCCTTGTCCAGCCCTGTCGTACGCTGTCGTTCTCTGGCGTCCGCAGTCGTGCACTGAGGGGGACTGAACATTTTTCCCATGCCGTCTCGCCGCCGGCTGCGCCTGTCTGTTTGGTGCTCTCAGAACCCATCCCGTTCCGGAAACCGGCGAATCGCCGCAAGCGGTATTGATGGCGCCGGATCGTTTCGGCTTGCCAAAGCGCGATCAATTCCCGAAGATTCTCATGGATATGCGCACCGATCTCGATCATCTTCCCCCGGCCAAGCAGCGCGAGCTTGAGCATGTCGTCGAGATCATCTTCGACGAATTCCGCGCCGCGACCGAGCATGCCACCGGCAGGCGCAAGGGCGCGCGGATTCTCAAGGTGATCCTGTTCGGCAGCTATGCGCGGGGCGACTGGGTCGATGCGCCGCTGTCGGCCAACCAGTACAAGTCCGATTACGACATCCTGGTCATCGTCAGTCAGAAGGAGATGACCGACCGCGCCGCCTATTGGGCCAAGTGCGAGGAGCGGCTGATCCGTGCCTACACGATCGAGAAGACGCTGCGCACGCCGGTCAACTTCATCGTGCACAGCCTCCACGAGGTGAACGATGGCCTCGCGCACGGTCGCGTGTTCTTCATGGAGATCAAGAAGGACGGTATCGCCCTCTACGAGGCCGACGATATCGAATTGCACACGCCCAAGCCCAAGACGCCGCAGCAGGCGCTGGACGCGGCGAGGGAGTATTTCGAGGAGGGATTCCCGTCAGCAATGAAGCGATACGAAGGCGCGCAATTTTACCTTCAGAAAGGCTATCTGAAGGACGCCGCGTTTGACCTGCATCAGGCAACCGAAAGGCTCTACGGTTGCTTGCTTCTCACGTTAACCTACTACACACCATTCAACCACAATGTCGCCTTCTTACGTTCGCTAGCTGAAGGGCTTGACCGGCGCATCTACGGCATCTGGCCCGAAGGCAACCGGCGCGAGCGGGCCATGTTCCAGAAATTGAAGGAAGCATACACGAAGGCTAGATATTCCAAGCACTTCCGAGTCAGTGAGGAGGAACTCATCTGGCTCGGCGAACGCGTCGAGGAACTCGGACGCGTTGTGCATCAGGTCTGCACCGAAAGGATCGTCGAGTTGGAAAAGGCGGCGGCATAGCGACGTGCCCGCAATCTGGCGTCCCCGTCAATAGTGTAGGATCATGCCTGCAGGGCAATCGGGTGAATTAGCGCGTGACATTTGGTGAGAGTGCTGAATCTGTGAGTCCCCAATTGTTTGATGGGGAGATTTCGGAGATGGCGACGCGGGTCAC
>NZ_BMHK01000058.1 GCF_014640675.1 Novosphingobium endophyticum
ACCGCTATCTGGCTCACCCAATCGCTCCTAAGCACACTCATAAGAGCGCTCATAAGACCGGTCATTAATCTGATAGGCTAGGCGGGGTTCGGCGGATGGCTACGCAGAAAACAGCGCTTACGGAATGACTCCTTAATAGCTGCCGTCGGTTAAGGTGCAGCCAGCGACACTCGCATCAGCTGCATCCTTTTTCGCCGCAATTCATCTGGTGCCGGGCTTTGGAAGTTTCGAGCCAACGAAGCCCTCCAGAAATCGGCCTTCGTCGGACAGCTTTTCCACTGATCATGGAAACAGCGGCTTTCATCAAGTATGCGGACAAGGGGAAGACCATCGAGGCATCGTTCACGTTGCGCGCGGAGGAAGTGCCATGTCGCAGGTTCCACGCAGAAGTGCTCGCACGACGGAAGAAGAACGTCGAGCGATCCGCGCTAGCGACGAGAGCTTGAGAATTCTGGCTAAGCGCTACGGCATCAATCCCAAGACAGTTGCCAAATGGAAGAAGCGCGAAAGTGCCGACGATCTGCCTCACGGTCCGAAGCCGGGTCGGCACCGCAAGCTGACGGCCGAGGAAGAGGGCATGATAGTCCAGTTCCGCGAGCATACGCTGCTGCCGCTGGATGACTGCCTGTATGCCTTGCAGGCGCACATACCGCATCTGAGCCGCTCGTCGCTGCACCGGTGCCTGCAGCGACACGGCATCAACCGCCTCGCCGAGGCATCGGATGTCAGGATGGGGGTGGGACAAGAAACGCCCCCACTTGGCGACCTGCATATCGACACGTCGCAAGTGCGCTCGAACGACGGTTCGCACTGCCTGTTCAATGCCATCGAGCAATCGAGCAAGTTTGTCTTCGTGCAAATGGGAACGCGAGGCAAGGCTGCCGACGCAGCGGGCTTCCTGGCTGCACTCGCCGAGCGCAGCCCGTTGCGGATCGAGCGGGTCTTCACGGTCGATGCGGAGCCGTTCGTCGCCAAGGGTGAGGAGACTGATTTCGCGCGCGTCTGCCGAAAGCGCGGAATCGAGCATCGCCTGACAGCCGGCCCCCATCCCTGGACGCGCGCGCGAGACATGCGGCTAGGGCGTATGCTCCTGGAGAATGTCACGTATACCAGCGAGGCTTATCTGGCTCGCATGCTCCGTGACTTCGTGCATGCGTATAATTTCAAGCGACGCGTCAAGGCCCTGCGCGGAAAAACGCCCTACGAGTTCCTGCGCCGGACTTGGGCCGAGCAGCCCGAACGCTTTCTGCGCGATCCGCACCATGATTTGCTGAGACTCGAATTCATGCACGTGTGATCCTGCGCCGCGATATATAGCACGAAGCCCACACGGAGGGCTGACGATACGCGGACAGCGCAGCAGGCGGCCGCATCCGAATGCAGCAAATGTGACCATGGACTGGAGGCCGGGAACGCTGATGCGTGTCCGGCGAGAGGAGGACTATGCCTCGAATCGTCGTGACAATGCCCATGACCGTTCCGCCGATCGACTGACCCAGAAAAGTCGAGATCCGGAGAGACCTTATGAATGCCCCGTTTGCCACCGCCGAACGCATTCCCGCGACCGTTCCGCCCGAACTCGTTTGCGAGGCCGATTTCGACGTACTGGCCTCGCAAGGCGACGATCCATGGCGCGCGGTCGCCAGACTGCATGAAGGACCACCGGTGGTGTGGATGACCGAGGCGAACTTCGGCCGACCCGGCTGGGTGCTGACCCGGCACGACGTGATCAATGAAGCCTTTATCGATTACGAGCATTTCTCGTCCGAACGCCCCGGCATGGTTGCCGACATGCTCGGTGAGCCGGTGCGTCTCAACCCCATCGAGATCGATCCGCCCCGGCACCACGCCTATCGCAAGGTGCTCAACCCGTTCTTTACGCCCAAGGCCGTCAAGGATTTCGACGATCCCGTCCGCCAGTGCTGTCGTGAGCTGATCGCCAAGTTCAAGGATCGGGGCGAATGCGAGTTCGTCGACGAATTCGCGGTGCCATTCCCATCCTACATCTTCCTGGACCTGATGGGCATGCCGCGCGACCGGCTCGACGACTTCATCGGCTGGCAGGACGATCTGATGCGCGCGTCCGATCCGATGGACCGCGTTGCCGCCGCGCGCTCGATCTACGCTTATCTGAAGCAGCACATGCTGGCGCAGCAGGAAAACCCCACGAACGACTTTCTGCGCGGCATGGTCACCGCTGAGATCGACGGCCGCCCGATCGACTACTACGAGCTGATGGGCATGTTCTATGTGCTCTACGTCGGTGGGCTCGACACGGTCTACTCGACCCTTGGCTGGATCATGCACCACGTCGCCACGCACCCGGATCTCCAGGCCCGGCTGCGCGCCGACTCCTCGCTGCTGCCGCAGGCAATCGAGGAATTCTCCCGCGCCTTCTCGGTGGTGGTCACCCACCGGCAGGTCGCCAAGAACTTCGTGTTCCACGGGGTGCCGATGAAGAAGGGCGACGAGGTCAACATGCCGATCATGCTCGCCAACCGGGATCCCTCGGTCCATGAGAATCCGCACGTCGTCGATATCGACCGCAAGCCGCGTCATATTGCCTTCGGCACCGGCACCCACAACTGCCTCGGTCTTCACCTCGCCAAGCGGGAGATGCGGATCGTGCTCGAAGAGTTCCTGTCGACCTTCGCCGACATCCGCGTCAAACCGGGCGAAACTCCGCGCTATCACACCGGCCGCACCTTCGGTTTCGAATACCTGCCGCTGGTGCTGGGCTGAGCATTGGGCAGGAACTGGACGGCGCGATCGATCCTGCCGGTTGGGTTCGACTCGACGGCGAATTCGCGGTCGTCACCGGGGCTGGTGCGGGCATCGGCCGCGCCATCGCGCAGACGCTCGCCGCCGCCGGCATGGCGGTGGTCGCGGTCGATTTCTCGGCGGACGCCGCCCAAACCACCGCGACGGCCGCCAGATCGGCAGGTGGTCAGGCCATCACCGACGTGATCGATCTCGGCACCTCCGAGGGCAGTGATGCAGCCGTGGCCGCAGCGGTCGACGGGTTCGGGCGCATCGACGTGCTCGTCAACAATGCCGGAGTCTACCGGCCCTCCGGCGTCCCGCCCGACATCGACTGGGAGCTGTTCGAGCGTACCTGTGCGGTCAACCTCCACGGCCCCTTGCGCCGCAAAAGCCGCCGTTCATTACTGTAAGGATGTGATCCCGAAAGCGGTCGTTCGTTCACCCATCTCAACTGCCGATTAGCTTCTGCACCGTGAGGCGGAACGCAGCTATCAGCCGCTCCGGATTGGCTGCCCGGTCGGCCGTCATGCGGCTGGTCATTCCATGCGAGACCATTACGATCGCTTCGATTCGGTCTTCAATTTCCTCCTCGGAAAGCGGCGGAGCAAACGGGATCAGACTTTGCCGCGCGATCTCGCGAAACCGGCGATCGATCTTCATCACGACATCAGCAACCTTGGGGTTTCGCCCCGCCTCGGACATGATCTCTAAAGTCAGCGGTGCCCGAACAGGTTCGATCCACCAAGCGAAATGCGCCGTCCAAGCTTCCACGAGAGAAGCATATTCTGATCGATACTCCCTCTCGCTATCGAGAAGAAGGCGTTCAAATTCCGAAAATCTCCGTTCGCATAGAGCAATGATGATCGCCTCTTTGCTGTCGAAATACTGATAAATGTGCCCCACGCTCATTTTAGCTTGGGCAGAAATTCTCGACATGCTGGCGCCGTGAAAACCTTCTGCCCGGAAGCATACTTCGGCGGCATCAAGGACCTGATCCTGGCGCAACGCAGTTCGTTCCTGCCGCCGGGTTATTGCTGCAATGCTGCGAGCCATACGATTGTGACGATCCTCAAGGGTCTTGCTTAGACAGCTTGCTTCATAACGCAGACTGGTGCGCCATCCTATGGCCTCTCCTCAAACCTACAAAAAGAATGGTTGTTCATTCTTTCTCGTGATACGACGGGCTTCAAGGTGAGCAGATTGCGCACAAGCGCGGTTCGGAACCACCAGAAAGAGCCATAGCAAATGGCAAGGGGAGATGGACAATGGAAAAGGCCAAGGGAATTTTGCTCGCGACTGCCGCAATCTGCGCAGCCCCAATGGTAGCGCATGCTCAGCAAGCGGAACCCGCAGCTTCGCCAGCAGAAGCCGTACAATCGCCCGAAGCCTCAAGCACCATGGGCGACATCATCGTGACGGCCCGTAAGCGCGACGAGCGGTTGATGGACGTACCGGTCGCGATCTCTGCGCTCTCAGCCGAGACGCTGGATCGTTACGCCACCAACTCCCTGACTGCGATCGGCGAGCAGGTACCGCAACTTGTGATCGGTGAGTCGACCAACCAAGCCGGTGGCTCGATCAACCTGCGCGGTATCGGCGCGGGGCTCGCCAATCCTTCGACCGAGCAGGCGGTGACGCTCAACCTCGACGGTATCCCGATCAGCTATGGCAACGCGGTGCGCCTCGGCCAGTTCGACCTGCAGCGGGTCGAGGTGCTCAAGGGGCCGCAGTCGCTGTTTTACGGCAAGAACAGCCCCGGCGGGATCATCTCACTGATCTCCGCCGATCCGGGGCCGACCTTCGAGGCGCGACTGCGCACTGGCTATGAGTTCGCTGCCGATCAACGGTTCGTCGAGGGGATTGTTTCAGGCCCCTTGTCCGACAACATCGGGGCGCGCGTGGCCGCCTACTATTCCAAGGAAGACGGCTGGTTCCGCAACCTTGGCGTGCCAGTCGCGGGCCGTACTTCGGGCGCGAGTTCGCCGAGCAACAATGCAGAAGACTTCTTCATCCGCGGCACCCTAATGTTCAATTCGGCAGACGATGCCTTCCGGATGAAGATCAAGGTCAATCACGGCCAGCGGGATCGTGAGGGCTTCGGTCCGGGCGGCGTTGGCCAGCCGGTGTTCTGTCCGAGCGGTGCATCGCAGGTCTCGCCGATTACGACCGACTGCACACTTGATCGGAACTATACGGAAGTCGCGCTGCCGGCTTCCGTCGCCGCGCTTCACCCAGAGCTCGACGGCCCGTCGCATACGAGATCGCGCCAGTTCCTCGTCTCCGGCACGGCTGACTACGACCTCAATGATACACTCATGCTGACCTCGGTAACAGGCTTCTTCAAGCTTCAGGAGCATGGCCTTGGCTCCTTCACTTCCGTCAACGATCCCACCGTGGGCGCATCCCTGGACCTCAAGATCAAGGGACTTAGCCAGGAGCTGCGGCTCACCTCCGATTTTGATGGATCGCTCAACTTCATGCTCGGCGGCTTCTATCAGGACGCCAACCTGACCGTCGGACAGGCGTTCTTCATCAATACGGGAGCCCCGTTCCTCGCGGCCGCGACATTCTACGACCAGGATACCGAGGCCTACTCGGTGTTCGGCCAAGTTCGTTACGAGCTCAGCGATCAACTGGAGCTTGCAGCCGGGGCCCGTCAGTCGTGGGAAACAAAGAGTCTGAGAGGCACAGTCGCGAACACGGCGACGAACGCCAGCCCGTTCGAAATCCTTAATCCGCAGCGCAAGTACAATGACTTCTCCCCGGAAGTCACCCTCACCTACAAGCCGACCAGCGATCTCACCATCTATGCGGCCTACCGCGAAGGCTTCACCTCGGGAGGGTTCAACACCGTTCCGGGGGCACTTCGCACGGGGCCAACCGGGGCGTTCCCCGGTTTGGCCGCACGGGACTTGTCCTTCGACCAGATGACCGCAAAGGGCGGTGAAATCGGCATCAAGGGCAACCTTGCCGATCGCCAGATGCAGTTCGATTTGGTCGCTTACCGCTATGACTATAGCGGCTTGCAGCTCTCCCGCTGGGATGAAGTTGCGTTTACCCAGCGGGTTCAGAACGCCGGCGGCGCCAGAGTACAAGGTGTCGAGTTCAGCACGACGGCACGCCCCCGCGCAATCCCGGGGCTCGAGTTGCGCGGTGCAGTCGCTTACAACGACGCGAAGTACACCAACTTCATCGGCGGCTGCTATGCAGGGCAGTCGGTCGCTGCGGGATGCAACCTGCTCCCCAGCGACCCAACGAGCCCGGGCACGGCCGGCACGGCGGCCAACCGCTTCAACGGCCAGGATCAGAGCGGACAGCGACTGGCCCGCGCCCCAAAGTGGGCGCTGACCGCGGGCGTCACCTACGAGCATGAGGTCAGCGAGCGGTTGGGCGGCTCGGTGACAGTGGACACGTCGTATATCAGCTCATACGCGACCCAGACCGAAGCCCATCCGCTTGCTCGGCAGCCGGGATACTGGCAGCTCAACGGCAGCGTCTCGGTGTTCGGCGGCCAAGATAAGCCATGGGAAGTGGCGCTGATCGGCCGCAACCTCACCAACAAGCTCTACACCGCGACAGGCGGCACCCTGGCATTCACCGGAACCGGGACGGGTACGAGCACCACCACTCCGGCCGATATTCTGGGGATCGCTGGCCCGCCCCGCTCGGTCCTTCTGCAACTCACGGTCCGAAACTCGCTGTTCGGCAATCGCTGAGCTGGCTGGGAGTTATTGAAGGAGCGCAGCTATGAATGAAATGTCCAAGATCGGGCCCAACGAGTCCGGCGAAAACATCACTGCCGAAGACATGGACCGCGAAGTGCGCGTCACTTACGGCCGCGAAGCCTTCATGTCGCCGGAGTACCTCGATGCCGAGAAGCGGCTGCTGTGGCCCAAGATCTGGCAAATGGTCGAGCGCGAGACCGACTTGCCCAATCCCGGCGATTGGATGACTTACGACGTCGCCGACGAATCGGTGATCGTGCTGCGCAAGGACGACGGCACGTTCAAGGCGTTCCACAACGTCTGCCCCCACCGCGGCCGGCAACTGGTCTCGGTGCCCGACATGATCCCCGATCCGGTGACGAGCGTGAGCGGCGCCAAGCCAGTCCACTCCGTCCGCGGCAACAACCGCAAGAACTTCATCTGCGGCTTCCACGGCTGGACCTTCGATCTCGACGGCAACAATACCTACATCCTCGACCCGCAGGACTGGCACGGCAGCCTCACCCCGGAGCGGACCTGCCTGTCGGAGGTCAAGGTCGATACCTGGGGCGGCTACATCTACATCAACATAGACCCGGACGCCTGTTCGCTGAAGGAGTGGATGGGCCGCGCGGGCGAGATCCTCGATCACTTCGAGCTCGACAAGATGCGCTACAAGTGGCGCCAGTGGGCGATCTACCCGTGCAACTGGAAGGTTGCGATCGAGGCCTTCCTCGAACCCTATCATATCCCCGGCACCCATACGCAGCTACTCGCCTACGGGGAGTACTATTCAAAATCGAAGCAGTACGGTCTGCACTCGGTCTCGAGCTATGACACGCGTGACGCTGCGCTCAAGATGCCGGAGGCCTCGGGCACGGTTCGCGTGGGCAAAGGCGAGGACCCTCGGATCTCGACCTACGAGCTGATCCGCGAAAACTACGAGACGGTGAACTTCACGGCCTCCACCGAAACACTGGTGAATGCTGCCAAGCGCTTGGTGGACGAACTTCCCGAAGGCGTATCGCCTGCCGAGTGCATTGCGCACTGGCTGGCGTCGGCCAAAGCTGATGACGCCGCCCGCGGGGTAATCTGGCCGGAAATACCGCCCGAAGTCCAAGACGAGTCTGGGCTCGCCTGGGGGCTGTGGCCCAACCAGAACATCCTGCACGGCGTCACCTTTGCGAGCCCCTGCTATCGGGTTCGTCCTCACGGCGACGACCCGAACAAGTGCATCTTCGAGGCATACGCTCTCGAACGCTATCCTGAGGGTGAGGAGCCGAAGACCGAATGGGTCTATGCAGAGCCTACTCCCGAGAACTGGGGGCCGGTGCTGGAGCAGGACTTCGCCAACATGGAGTTCGTGCACAAGGGCATGAAGTCCAGCGGGTGGCGCGGCGCGATCCCAAACCCGCACCAGGAGCAGAAGGTCATCAACCTACACCGCAACCTGGCCGACTGGTTGGAAGGTCGCGGCGCGCCAGTGAAGCTGCCGTGACGACCGGTTATGCTGCCCGCCGTTAAATCAGTTTCCACCGAGAGGAATTGTTACAGCCCATGAAGATCGGACTCATCTATCCGCAAACCGAACTCAGAGGCGACCCCGCGGCTGCGCGGACCATTGCGCTGGCTGCTGAAGAACTGGGGTTCGATTATCTTCTGGCTTACGATCATGTGGTGGGCGCCAGCCACGACCGGGAGCCGAAGCTCACGGGGCCCTATACGGAGCATCATCCTTTTCATGATCCTCTGGTCATGTTCTCTCACGTTGCGGCGTTGACCAAGCGGCTGGAGTTCGCGACCGGCGTTCTCATCCTTCCGCAGCGGCAAACGGCGCTGGTCGCCCGCCAGGCGGCGGACGTGGATTTGCTGTCGGGCGGACGTCTGACACTCGGGGTCGGTACCGGGTGGAACTACGTTGAGTACGACGTGCTCGGCCAGGATTTTACCACGCGTGGCAAGCGGATGGACGAGCAGATCGCCTTGCTCCGCCAGCTTTGGACGGAGGCACTCGTCTCCTTCGATGGCGCCTTCGACCAAATAGATCGCGCAGCATTGAACCCGCGTCCTCGGCGCCAAATTCCGATCCTGCTCGGCGGATTTGCCGAAGTCGCCTTGCGCCGTGCGGCTCGCGTGGGCGACGGCTTCATCTTCGCCGATGGTGCTGCCGACGCGTTCGGGCAACTGACACGGCTCCGCGAATTGCTGTCCGAGGGCGGGCGCGGCAGCGAACCGTTCGAACTTCGCTGCAACATGCTTCGGCCTAAGGCGGCGCAGGACGTCGGCGAGACCGCGCGCCGCTGGGCCGAGGCCGGCGGGACCCACGCTGCCATCTCGACGATGGGCCTCGGTCACACTTCTGCGGAACAACACCTCGACTACGCAGCCGAGGCGCTCGCCGCCGTAAGCGCATGTCGGTAGCCCGAACGACAGCAGTAGTCGGTGAAGAGACGAGACGGACAGGGCGAGCCCCATGGTGATCAGCCGCGCAGACTGCTGCGATCGTGAGGCGCTGAAACGGCTGAAAGCGCGATATTGCTACGGCATCGATCAGCAGGATTGGACGCTCTGGCGCGACCACGTCTTTGCACCTGACGCTTCCCTGACCGTGCCTTCAACTGGGAAGGCAGTCGCTGGCGTGGAAGCGATCATCGCCTGGGTAACGGACCAGTGGGTAGACAAAGTATCGGTGCACCGCGCCCTGATGCCTGATCTGGAGATCCAATCGTCGACGACGGCCCGAGGTCGATGGGCGATGGATGACCGGCTGTATCAACGGTCTGCGCCCGGGCAGCCGTACGAGCTACTGCTACATGGTATGGGGTACTACGATGAAACGTACGTGCGCCTCGATTGCGGCTGGCGCATCCTCACGACGAAGCTCATTCGTCAGCATGTCGAGCACGCACCTCAGCGCTAAGGCTCGTCGTTGGGACGTTCCAGCCAGTGCTTGACAGCGGGCTGCAGAATGCTGCGAACCGGATCGGGACGAAGTACTCGCGGACGTGCAGGATGCGGAGGTGTTCGTCAAATTCCACGAGGAACAGGTAGCTGTTGGCGTACTCCTGATCGTCGTAGAGTCTGCCGTTGGAGCGCGCCTGGAGCACGACGCGATCGTCCTGTGCCGTAACGGAGTCGATGGTGACCTCTAGCGGTCTGCGCCACACTTCACTCACTGCCTTGAGCTTTGGCAGGTACTGTTCGAGCGTGATCGTGCCCATCAGAGGCGACCATGCGGTGAGACCATCAGCATAGTGGCGGCGATCGATGCCGCCGCGGCCAATGTTCAGTAGAAATGAGGTGGCGATTTCAACTGTCGTTGGCACCTTGGTGTACCTTTGCGATAGAATAGAATCTGCGGATCATGGGTACGCCTCCGTTAGCGGCCGGCTTGTCCTGACTTTGGTCCCGTTGGAGTTAGCGCGAGTGCAAACGTCGTGGTTTGCACTGGAGTTAGCGAGGACGCGATGGAA
>NZ_BMHK01000059.1 GCF_014640675.1 Novosphingobium endophyticum
CGCGATCCAGCACCTTGCCGGCATGAAGGATTCCAAGACCATCATCGCCATCAACAAGGATGAGGACGCCCCCATCTTCCAGGTCGCCGACATCGGCCTCGTCGCAGACCTCTTCAACGCCGTGCCGGAACTGACCGGAACCCTGTGAGACTTTCCCCGCGCAGCGATTACCGCCGCCGCTGGACCCAAATTATGGAGCAACCGATGGCCACCATTCTCGATCATCCCACCCGCCCCGAGGGCTTCTTCACCGCCAGCCTGGGCACGCGTGATCCCGAGATCGCATCCTGGATCGGCAAGGAGCTGGGCCGCCAGCGTGACAAGATCGAACTGATCGCGTCGGAGAACATTTGCTCCAAGGCGGTGCTGGAAGCCGCCGGTTCGATCCTGACTAACAAGTATGCCGAAGGCTATCCCGGAAAACGCTATTACGGCGGCTGCGAATACGTGGACGAGATCGAGACGATCGCAATCGAGCGGGCGAAGAAGCTGTTCGGCGCGCAGTTCGCCAATGTGCAACCCAATTCCGGGAGCCAGATGAACCAGGCGGTGTTCCTGGCGCTGCTGCAGCCGGGCGATACTTTCATGGGGCTGGACCTCAACTCGGGCGGTCACCTCACGCACGGATCACCGGTGAACATGAGCGGCAAGTGGTTCAAGCCCGTTCCCTATGGCGTGCGCGAGAACGACCAGCGCATCGACATGGACGAAGTAGCCCGCATCGCGCGGGAGAACAGGCCCAGGCTGATCATCTGCGGCGGCACGGCCTATTCACGCTTCTGGGATTTTGCCCGCTTCCGCGAGATCGCGGACGAGGTGGGTGCATATCTGCTGGCGGACATGTCGCATTTCTCCGGACTGGTAGCGGGCGGCGTCCATCCCTCGCCGGTGCCGCATGCACATGTCACCACCACGACCACGCACAAGTCGCTGCGGGGTCCGCGCTCGGGCCTGATCCTGTCGGACGACGAAGCCATTGCGAAGAAGATCAACAGCGCGATTTTCCCCGGACTTCAGGGCGGCCCGCTGATGCACATCGTCGCCGCCAAGGCAGTGGCTTTCGCGGAAGCGATGACGCCGGAGTTCGCAGCTTATGCGGCCGCCGTGCAGGCCAATGCCAGGGCGCTGGCGGAAAGCCTGATGGAACAAGGGCTGGGCATCGTTTCGGGAGGCACCGACAACCACCTGATGCTGGTTGATCTGCGCCCCTACGAAGCCAAGGGAAAGCATGCCGAACATGCGCTCGATCGCGCGGCGATCACCTGCAACAAGAACAGCATTCCGGGCGATCCCGAAAAGCCCTTCGTCACCTCGGGGATTCGTCTTGGCACACCCGCCGGAACGACCCGAGGCTTCGGCACCGACGAGTTCCGCGAAATCGGCCTGCTGATCGCCGAAGTGGTCGATGGCCTCAGGAAAAACGGTGAGGCGGGCGACGCGCAGATCGAACAATCGGTTCGCATGCGGGTGGAGAATCTCTGCGCCCGTTTCCCGATCTACAGCGGACTGGAATACACCACGTAGCGTCCGGACGAGCACCTGCCCCTACTTGATGCGGACGCCGAGCCGGATGCCCGCCCCGGCATCCGGCGCGCCCTCCGAGAGGCCCGCCGTGCCGTAGACACCCAGGGAGAGCCCCCTCGCCACCGCCGTGTCCACCCCGGTGGTGACCTGCTGTTCATCGGGCAGGCTGTCGCTGACGCTCTGCGCACGGCTGTAGGCGACATAGCCCCTTGTGCGCTCACCCAGTCTGGCGGCAATGCCGCCGCGCAGCGAAAGGCTGTTGCGAAGCGAAAATCCGTCGGGGTCGCCGGGCATGGTGTAGCTGACACCGACAAAGGGCGTGACGTTGCCCAAGCTTTTGGAAACTTCCGCCGCGAGCGCAAAGTCGGTTTTCCCGGTGCCGAGGTTCTTGCCGGCGGTCGGCAGCTTGGCCTCACCGGACAGGGTGAGGTCGGCAACCCTTGTGGGGACCGCATAGGACGCGCCGAGCGTGAGATCGCCGACGCCTTCGCGGCGGATTCGCCCGCCGGGGGGTATTGTCGGATCGACGATGATCGGCAGGCCCAGCAGCCCCCCCCCGACTACGACATTGCCCGGCCCCTCGATCCGCATGTAAGGGAGGCTTGCCGCCAGTTGCAGACGCCCGGTGGTGACTTTCACCGTGGCTGGCACGGAAAGCCTGCTGATTTTTTGATCGGTTCCGTAATCACCCTCCTCATAATCAAGGCCGGTGGATGTTTCGACGGCCATCGGAGCGCCCGTTTGTTGCGGATCCTGTGCTCCTGCCTGCATGGGCACAAGGGCCGTGCCAGAGATAAGAATAGCCAACAGTGGCAAGCCGCGCATGTCCATCACTCCCGATTGTTCATCGGAAAAACGGTTGAGCCGCGGCCATTAATCCGCCCGAACGGAAAAAAATGCGGCGAGCCTGGGAAACGCCGACGAACGACCGCCAAAAACCTCGGCAACGGACCCTTTCGGACGCGGCCGCCTAATCCGCCGCGTCTTTGCCTGCATCGGTCACATCCTGCACAATTGTCAGCGCACGAACGGCCTGAGGCCAGCCCAGGGTCGTCGCCGACAGGATCGCGACATGCTCAAGTTCCGCTTCTGAAATGCCTTCGGACAAGGCCCGACGCGCGTGCGAGTGGGCTGCTCCTTCCGAAGCAGACCCAAGAGCATAGGCAAGATGGATCAACCTGCGCTCACGGGCTTCCAATGGACCCGCCGCGCCGACCAACGCACCCAGCCGTTGATAGGCCTCCCACAGCTCGGGGTTGGCTTGTGCGATGCTCGCCGCGGCTCGCGGAAGCTTCACCTTTGGAGCGTCCGACAGTTCGCGTGGTTTTTTGGCCATGGGACCCTCCTTGCGCTTGCTCAAGCCTATCAGGGTAACGGTCTCGGTTGAGAGTGGTTTCGCCTGCCGTTTTGCCGCAGCTTGTGAGCCACCCGCTGGCTGCGTCCACGCCGTGGCGAGAAAGCGCCCATGTGCTGCAAGCCTCGCCGGAACGGTGGCTGGTCCGGCCGTCATTGACGATTTGGCCATTTCCTCAGTCCCCGCCGAGCGATATACCAGTGGATGTGACCGGGCGGCCGGGACGAGCGCAGCCCACGTAACAGACGATCGGGAGGCTCCGATGACGGTGGAAATTGTCGCAACAAAAAATGGACCGTATCTCCTGACCGGGGATTTGAGCCAGCTGGAGTTACGCGATGGAGATGGCCAGCTCTATGACGTCCAGGGCAAGCGCCGAGTTTTCCTTTGTCGCTGCGGGGCGTCGATCACCAAACCATTCTGCGACGGTCAGCATTCCAAGATCGGATTCCAAGCGGCAGAAGCCGCTGTGAGCTCCGGCTAACTGCGTTACTCAGGTCTTCTGCGCACGCAGCCGTTCAGGCGCCGCGCGCGGCGCTGGCATTTTCGCCGGAGTTTGACGTCCACCCTCACCGACATTGGCACGGTAGTAGCCCTGCCCAACTGCTCGAACACCGAGGCCTGGCGCGCGGTGTCCGACGTGCTGGCATAAGCCACGGCCACATCGAGCGTGATCGCGCCTTCGCGCAGGGCCTCGAATACAGGCTCAGCAAGATTGGCGAGGCGCAGGCGGCCGAGCACGAAGCGCTCGGTGAGACCGAAGCGCTTGGCGATGTCAGCGGGCGTCTTCTTTTCCATTTCGATGATGTCCTGGAACGCACGGCAGGCGTCGGCAGGCGACATTGAGAGCTTGAAGAAGTTCTCCGAGAGGCTGATCTCGACCGCGTCGCCCGCCTCAGTAACGACCATGACCGGCAGTTCGGTATCGGCGGGCAGATCGCCCTTTTCGATCGCGCGGTGGACGGCATCGAGCCGGCGGCCGCCGGCGGTGATGCGGTAGTGCCCCTTCTTGCGCGCCACGGGGAGGCCAATGAGGTTCTGGAGCATGCCGCGCGCGACGATGCTGGCCTCGAGTTGGGCGTCGGCCTCGGGATCGCTGGTCTTGCGCACATTGCTCGGCGACTTGGTCAGCTTTGATGCCGGGACGAGAATAATGGACTGGGACATGGAAATTCTCCTGGCGGACGAGGCCCGACCATTCAGGCCGCTTGCCGCGTCCGGTCTCCCACCCCCTTCCTTTTTGCGCGCAGCACGTCGTTCCAGTCGTTGAAGCCTTGAGGCGGCCAGAGCGTTTCGATGGTTCTGCCCGGCATCGTATGGGCTTGCGCAGCCTTGGCCGCGCCGATCCGCCCGCCGCGATCATTGTCGGGCAGCAGGATCAGCCGCGTGACCGTATCAGGAATGGCGATGCGGGCGAGCCGTTCGCTCCCGAGCGTAGCCCAGACCGGGATTCCCAATAAGGCGATGGCCGAGAGTGCGGTTTCGATGCCTTCGGCGAGGCCCAGCGTTTGGGTTGCCGGCGCGAGCACGACCGCGCCTCGTCCCGGAAGCCCCAGCATCCGGCGCGGATTGGCAAGGTCGCGGGCGCGGCGCGGTTCATGCGCATCGAGGAATGTCCGCTGGAGCGCGACGAGGCGGGATCGTTCGTGGAGCGCCGAGATCAAGGCGGGCCGGAATACCGCCAGTTTGCCTCCACCAAGCGGCGTTCGCGGGTGATACCGCAAGGCGGGCGATAACGGCTTTATGGCGCGGCGCTGGAGGTAAATCTCGGCCGGCGTCCCGGTTATCGGACGGGCCTGGTCCCACAGGTCAAGCGCACGCCGGCGCAGCCATCCTGGGCTCGCTTCGGTTGCGGACGGGATGGAAGCTCGCAGACTGCCCGACGGGACACGTATTTCGAGCCTTCTGATCGCGCGAATGACATCGATCGTATCGCAGCCCGCGAAGCATTTGAGCCGCAGCGCCTTCTCGCCGATGCGAACCGAGAGGCTGGGCGTGCGGTCGTCATGTGCGGGGCATCGGCACATCGCGCCACCAGGCAACCAAATCCCGCCGAGGCGTTTGACGAGATCTTCCGCCTGCGACTTGAGGTCTTGCGTCTGGCGAAGGCAGGGTATGGTGGGCATGATCCCTCCCGAAAAGCACCTGCCCTCCCCTCACCTCCACAAACTTCCCGTTTCCCGGAGAAACGAATGAGTGCGCCACCGTGCAGGACATTGGCCCCTTTTTGGGCGCGCCGGATTACCCCTCGGCGCGCACCGTTAGCCACAATTCCCGGAAATCCAGCGAGGAACACGCGCCGTGCATCCCGTTCGTGGGCGGCACGCACAGCGTCGCAGAAGTGGTCGTGCGACCTGCGTCCATGCAGTTCGATTTTGCTCAGTCAAACACTGCCGACAACATTTTGCGCTCTATTGCGGGCAGGTTTGGCATTTGCCCCATCGGTCGTAGCCGGAGCTCCGCCCGCCTTCCTGGACTTTGCAGGCCTGGACTTTGCAGGCCTGGACTTCTGCGATGCATCCGGGCTCGTACGTTCCGTCTCAGCGTCCTTCGCGGGTACCGGGACTGCGGCCGAAGACTTGACCTCGGCCGCGGGCAGCCTGGCCATACGCCGCTTCTTGGCCAGCTTTTCCGCCGGCGCCTTGCCAATGGGTTCGGCAATCTTGACCGGTTCTGCCTGAGGCGCCGGCGTAGCACTAGCCGCCGCTGCGTCATCGAGAACCTTGGCCGGTGGATCACCTATCACAACACTACCGTCCGTACTTAGGCCTTGCCGGGAGAACCTCGGTCGAGGCCTACCGGCAGATCGGGCAATTAGATCGTGGGGGGGCATGCCCCTCCACGATCTGATGATCAAACAGGCGGCATGAACGACAACCGGGATTAGCTTAACTCAGCCACCAAACTGAAAGGCGGGACCACCTCAGGGCTGTTGAAAGTGCTGCTAGTGACTAGGCGTGAACTTAGCCTCCAATGAAACCGGTGTAGCGAAAACGCCGTCCTTATAGAGATACTCCATATTGTCCGATGACAAGCGGATGTCGGGCAGGCGCAAGAGCAGAACCCGGAACGCAATGGCCATCTCGAACCGTGCCAAAGGTGCACCCGCGCAGAAATGGCGGCCTCCGCCGAACCCGAAATGCGGCTTCGCCTCGCGGTCAGGGTCGAACTCGTCCGGCCTCTCATAAACCTCGGGATCGCGATTGGCCGATGCGTAGCAGAGCCTGACGGTCGCATCCTGCGGCACGGTCATGCCACCGATCTCCGTCTCCGTCGTCGTCGTGCGGTGGAAGGCATGGAACGGCGGATTGAGACGGGTTGCTTCCTCGATTGCAGCTGCAAGGAATGCCTGGTCTTCCAGCATTCGCTTGATCAGATCGGGTCGCTGCAAGCTGTGGAACAACAGCGAACCAAGCGTGGAAGTCGTCGTCTCGTGCCCCGCCGTGAAAAATCCGACCATGAACCGCGCCAGTTCGTCATCGTTCAGCTTGCGACCGTTCAGTTCCGCATTCGCGATTTTCGAGAGGTAGTCGTCGCTAGGTGCCGCGCGCCTGCGGATCAGTTCCTCCAGTACCAGTCCGCCCAGTTCCATGATCACTTCCTGGCGGCGTTCCGGGCTTTTTCCGAATTCGCTGGAAACCGTCTTGATCCGTTCGATCGAGACGTGTTTCACCCCGATCGCTGAGCAGACGCCCAGAACGGGGAACGGATGTGCAAAATCGGCGATCAGGTCGCATTCTCCTTTGGCCGCGAACTTGTCGATCAGATCGTTGGCAATGGTCACGAGCCTCGGCTCGAGCGCGACGAGGCGCTTGGGGCTGAAAGCCTCCATGTACAGTCGCTTAGCGGCCATGTGTTCCGGTGCCTCCTGCTCCAACGCAAAAATGCGTGGCGCATCGGGATCGGCAGGCAGCAATACGCCCTTCACCGCTGACGAGAAGGTCTTGCCATCGCGCACGGCCGAAGCGACATCGCCATAACGCGTGACCCAGTAGAACCCCCCCATCGCATCGGCGTGCTGAACGGGGCAATTGCGAAGCTCATTGTACGCCTCGTAACATTCGTCGGTAGTGACGAAAGCGCTTGGATCCTTGGAAGTCTCAGGTGGGAACACCTTCGCGGGCTGCAATTGGTCGGCCATGATCTCTCCCATCGCATGCCCAGCAAATCACTAGACGATGCGTCTCGTTTCGATCTCTGTGGAGTGACAGCCCGCACATTTGTTGTCAAGACAACGATTGGCAGGGGAGCTCAGTTCTGGCACTGCTCCCCAAATGGGCAAGAACACCACGATCGACCTGAGAACGGAGCCGGGTGCAGCAAAGTTTCCACCTGATGGCTTGACGTTCGATGCCTTCGTCACGGTGCGCCTTTCCGCCACCGCCGCCATCGTCGAGGAATGCGCGCGCGCAATGCTGAGCGACGGGCATTTTCTCAACATCACGGAACTGCGTATTCTGGGCTACCTCAAGGCTCGTTCGGAAGCATCGGTCAGCACCGTCAGCCGCGACCTTGGCGTGGACAAGGCATGGATCAGTCGCCGGATCAAATCGATGGAAAAGCGTGGACTCGTCGCCAGCAGAAAGGGACTGGAAGACACACGAACCCTGATGGTCTTCCTGACAACAGTCGGAGCGCAGTTTTACGATCAGATCCGGGCCGACGTTGTTCCGTATTACTCCGCCATCGTGGAGGGGATCGACGTCGAGCTGTTGTTCGCGCTGCTCGACAGGCTGGAGGCCAACGTCCGGTCAGTGAAAGACATGCTGCAACGGCCGGAGGGCTGAACCCGGTCAGATCATCGTTTGAATGGAAACCCGCCAACCCTGACGAGGGAACAGGCGGACGAATCTTGCGTCCGCCTGTCTAGGCCGTGAACTCATAAAATGTAGCGGTGGCCGATAAGGGTCATTGGCGTTATCTTGATACCCATGAGAGCACTCGTCCTTCTGATCCCACTGCTGGCCATGGGCTGCGATCGAGTTGCGAACAGCTTTGAGGTTCAGGCTGCCGGAGCGGCATCAGCGGAACTCACCCTTTGTGGCCAATCTGCTCAGCTGACGCGGTCGGGAGAGCGGTTCGCTGGCGTGATCCCCATCCGCTGCGAAGGTGATGGGGTCATTAGAGTCCACTTTCCAAACCAGCAGGCCGTGGATTGCACGGTTGGCTATGTCACGCCCGGAGCGGTTCAGAGCTTCAAGTTCAAAGTCGAAAACGGTCGGTGCGGCTCATCCGATGCATAGTCTTTCCAGGCAGCTAGAAATGTGATTCAGGCTCTCGATGAGCCGATATGATCTGACTGACTTCGAATGGCGCGTGATCGAGCCGCTGCTGCCGAACAAACCTCGAGGCGTGCCGCGCGTCGATGACCGGCGCGTACTGAACGGCATCTTCTGGGTGCTTCGGTCGGGTGCACCTTGGCGTGACCTGCCGGAGCGCTATGGGCCGCGCACCACCTGCTACAACCGCTTCGTAAGATGGCGAAAGGCGGGCGTCTGGGACCGGATGATGGATGGCATCACCGCTGCCCACGACGACGACATCCAGATGATCGACAGCACTTCCGTTCGCGCCCATCAACAGGCCGCGACTGCAAAAAGGGGGATCGAGATCATTGTCTCGGTCGCTCCCGAGGCGGGCTCACGACCAAAATCCACGCGGTTGTCGACGGGCAAGGCCTCCCGATCCGACTGAGCCTGACCGCTGGACAAAGGCACGACGGGCAGGCGGCTGACGGACTGCTTGACCATGTGGGAGCTGGAACCATCGTGCTCGCTGACAAGGCCTACGATGCGGATCGCATCCGGGCTTCTCTCCGCGAGAAGGGGGCGTTCGCCAATATCCCGCCAAAGTCTGTAGCGCGACAAACTGGATGAGGTTTGCGCGTCAATCAGGATGAGAATGTGATTGTCGCGGCGCGTCATTGAGTGCCGATTTTAATTGTCGCTGGCAAGGGCCTCGTTCTCATCCTGATTGTCGCGGATGGCCTNCGCGAGCGTCATTGCGGGGTCCGGGAAGACGCGGTTCCATTCGCCAAATGGCTGGTTGGCGGTGATGAGCAGCGATTTGCGTTCGTAGCGCGCGCTGATCAGCTCGAAGAGCACCGAGGTTTCTGCCTGGTCGCGCGAGACGTAGGCAAAGTCGTCGAGGATGAGCAGGTGATACTTGTCGAGCTTGGAAATGGCGGATTCGAGCGAGAGTTCGCGCCGAGCGACCTGCAGACGCTGAACGAGGTCGGAGGTTCGGGTGAACAGGGCTCGCCAACCATTCTCCACCAGCGCAAGGCCGATCGCTGCCGCCAGATGGCTTTTGCCGCCGCCCGGCGGGCCGAACAGGATGAGATTGGCCCCCTGTTCGAGCCAGCCATCGCCGGCGCACAGCGCCATGACCTGGGCCTTGGAGATCATCGGCACGGCCTCGAAGGCGAAG
>NZ_BMHK01000060.1 GCF_014640675.1 Novosphingobium endophyticum
TTCCTCGCAGCGCTGGCTGACATACAGGCAGGCCGAGAAGGCAGGCGGCCATGTCCGGCGCGGCGAAAAAGGCACGGTCATCTGCTATGCCGACCGCTTCACGCCGAAGGATGAGGCCGAGAAGGCACGCGGCGAAGATCGCGAGGCCCGGACCATTGCCTTCCTGAAGCGCTTCACCGTGTTCAATGTGGATCAGTGCGAGGGACTTCCGGATGAGCTGACCAGCATTCCAGCGCTGCCCGATCCGGTCATGGCAATTGCCGAGGCAGACCGGGTTATCGCCGCGACGGGCGCGGATTTCCGGATCGGTGGGGGCGAGGCCTATTATTCGCCGTCACAGGATTATGTACAGGTACCGCCGCAGGCCGCTTTCCACGAGCCGGTGAACTGGTTTCGCACGGCCCTTCATGAGCTCGGGCATTGGGTCGGCGGCAAGGGCAGGCTCGGCCGCGACCAGTCGGGCAAGTTCGGCTCGGCAGCCTATGCAAAGGAAGAACTGGTGGCCGAAATGACGGCTGCCTTTGCCTGCGCTTCGCTCGGCATCGAGCCGACAGTGCGGCATTCCGACTACATTGGGGCGTGGCTGGCCGTGCTTCGCGCCGACGAGAAAGCCATCTTTCGGGCGGCCAGTGCCGCCAGCAAGGGCGCGGATTTCCTGCTCGCATTCGGGGAGGACCGGCCATGAATGGCCGGCTTCCACGCCGTGTGTTCCGTCGGCGGGGCCGGCGCGCCCTGCGGCGGATGAGCGAGCGGCAGCGCGCGATCTTCTGGGCCCTGCGCTTCGAGGAGACCGACTTGGCAGGGCTTGCCGAACGGCACGGGATCGGCACCGATGAAGTGCAGGCGGAATTCGCCGAAGCGCTCAGAATTCTTTCGCGCACGCTGCGCGAATCCGAGCCATGGTGGCGGCGCTGGTGGCCATTGTGACCTTTCAGAGTTTTAAGCGGGCGCAAGGTGAGGGCGTGCGGCCTTTTCCTTGCGCCCTTTGCCCCTTATGCCCCACAGTCGAGCCAGCCCATGAAGACCAGCCTCGATCATCTGCCTGACAAGAAGCGCCGCGATCTGGAAAGGATCGTGCAGATCCTGTTCGCCGAATTCGAGGACGCGGTGAGCCTTGCGACGCAGAAATGGAAGAAGCAGGGCCGCATCCTCAAGATCATTCTCTACGGCAGCCATGGACGCGGTGACTGGGTGGACGATCCGGTCGGGGGGTACTTTTCCGACTACGATATCCTTGTCGTGGTCAGCGACGAGCGGCTCACCGACACGCTAGAATTCTGGGCAAAGGCCGACGAGCACCTGCTGCGCGAAGTGACCATCGCCAAGCGCATATCGGCGCCGGTGAACTTCATCGTGCACAGCCTCAAGGATGTGAACGACCAATTGCAGCGCGGCCGGCCGTTCTTCATCGATATCGCGCGTGATGGTATCGCGCTCTACGAGAGCGATGGCACGGAGTTCGCGCAGCCCCGCGAATTGCCGCCTGCCGAAGCGCTGAAAGAGGCGAAGGCCTACTTTGAGAAGTGGTATCCGAGTGCCGATGCCTTCCTGAGTATGGGACGGCTTGCTATCAGCGAAGGCAATCTCAACGAGGCCGCCTTCGTCTATCATCAGGCCGCAGAACGGCTCTACCATACCGTTCTGCTAACGCTGAGCTTGTACTCCCCCAAGTCGCACCGGCTGAACTTCCTGCGCGGCCAGGCCGAGCCTCTGGTGCACGAGCTGATCGCCGTCTGGCCGCGCGATACCCGGTTTGCAAAGCGCTGCTTCGAGCTGCTGCGCCAGGCCTACGTCGGCTCTCGCTACTCGCCTCAGTACAGGATCCGGCCCGAGGAACTCGAATGGCTCGGTGAGCGCATCGAACTGCTGCAGACCGTCGTCAAGGAGGCCTGCGAACGCCACATCGCCGCGCTCGAAGCGGCCATCTAGGCGGCCTCTCTGCCCTCGGTTCTGCCACCGATTTCCAGCATCAATTGCGCCTGACCCGCGCCCTCGGGATCATCCGCAGGGCATAGCGCATGGCTGCCCGCCGCGAGACTGATCCACTCGATCCGCCATGCCAGATCGAGCCTGTCGCCCTGCGCGCAGCGCCCGATCGAGGCGATCCCGGCGCCCTCGATGGCTACCGCGAAGCGGCATTCCTGGCGCACAGAATCGTACCGGCCGCGCACCAGCGTCCCGTCCGAAATCGCAATGGCAAAGCCCTCGCGAAGCGCCCCTGGCGAGAGCGCAATGACGGTCTCGACATCGCCCGAAAGCTTCAGCCTGGCCCCGTCCAGCGGCGCGATCCTGATAGCCATGTGTGCATCCCTTCCATCGAATCGGAAAGGGTCTTGGGTAGAACATATAGCGAACACTAGAAAGGCCGGATGGAAACAGGGGAAGAGCTCGGGACGGGGAAGACGGGAGAGAGGGCCGGAAGGCAAGTTAAAGGCGGACCCTCCAAAGGGCCCGCAAAGCGGCGTCTGCACGTCGTTTGGGGTGGAGACACGAGCTTCGGCAGGCCGGCAAAGCGCCTCCATGCGCGAGACCCGGGTTCGCGCCAGCCGAGGGATTTGCGTGCCGCTCGCGCGAGACCGGCATGGAGGCCCTTGAAGCACGGCGCCTTACGCCCCTCATCATGGGCATTAGGCGCGAGGATGGCGATGGCGGACGACGACTTCGAGATCTGGCTGGGCCATGCGGGCAAGGACCGCCCGCTGCGCCATGAGCTGCGCAAGGCGGCGAACCTGGCAGGCAGAACGCAGCGATCGTTGGCGGCCCGAGCCCGGCGCTTCGACGGCAGCCGCATCGGGCGCGGCGCGGGTATCGGCCGCGTGCTCGGATCGTCGGATCGCTTCAGCGGCAGCCGCGCGCGCCGGGTGGTGGTGAAAGCGCGCTTCGTGAAGCTCGCCGGCAAGGGGATGAAGGCGGCCCGTGCGCACCTCAAGTACCTGCAGCGCGACGGCACCACGCGCGAGGGAGAATGCGGCGCGCTCTACGGCGCCGACCGCGACGAGGTCGACGGCAAGGCGTTTCTTAACGCGGGGGACAGGACCGGCACCAGTTCCGCTTCATCGTCGCGCCCGAGGACGGCGCCGAATACCGCGACCTCAAACCGCTCACCCGGCGGCTGATGCACCAGATCGAGCAGGACCTTGGCACCCGCCTCGAATGGGTCGCGGTCGATCACTTCAACACCGGCCATCCGCACACGCATATTGTGCTCAGGGGCATCGACGACAGGGATCAGAATCTCGTGATCGCCCGCGAGTACATCAGCCGCGGCATTACGATGCGCGCGGCCGAGCTGGTCAACCTCGACCTCGGCCCAAGAACGACCCGCGAGATCATCGCGGCGGGCCAGCGCGAGATCGCGCAGGAACGCTTCACCGCGATCGACCGGCGGCTGATGCGCTCGCTGGACGAAAACGGGCTTGCCTCGCCCTGGCACGCCCATCCCACCGAACAGAGCCTCAGGGCAGGCCGGCTCGGCACGCTGGCGCGCATGGGGCTGGCGGCCGAGGAGGCGAAGGGGCGCTACCGGCTCGATCCCGCTCTTGAGGACACGCTGCGCGCCATGGGCCGGCGCGGCGACATTATCGCCACCATGGACGAGCGGCTTCGCGCCCGTCCCGATATCGTCCCCCATGATTATGTGATCCATGATCCGGCCAGAGCCGCGCCCCTCGTCGGCCGCGTGCTCGTCCGCGGGCAGACGGGCGAGCACCACGACCGGCGCTACTTGATCCTCGAGGCCACCGATGGCCATACGCACTACGTCGATCTGGGGAGCGCCGCGCAGCTCGATCATGGGCGCGACAATGCCATGGTGCGCGTCTCGGCGACGCCCGTCCAATTGCGCGATGCCGACCGCATCATCGCCGAAGTCGCCGCCGCCAACCAGGGAACCTACAGCATCGATCGGCACCTCAAGTACGATCCCAGCGCAACCCAGCGCTTCGCCGAAGCGCATGTGCGGCGCCTCGAAGCGATCCGGCGCGGAAGCGATGCAGTCGAGTGGTCGCCCGACGGAAGCTGGAAGATCGCGCCCGATCATCTCGACCGCGTGCTCGCCTGGGAGCGCGACCGCGCGGCGAAGCGGCCCGTCGAGGTCGACATCCTGTCCGACCGGCCGCTCGAACAGATGGTGCGCCACAATGGTGTGACCTGGCTCGACGAGCAGTGCGTCGCCGCGAAGCCCGAGCGCCTGCAGGGCAGCTTTGGCGCCCGGGTGCGCGAGGCGCTGAACCAGCGCCGGCAATGGCTCATCGAGCAGGGGCTGGCCTGGGGCGAGGATGGCGCGGCCCGCTACAAGCCGAACATGCTGGCTTCGCTGCGCCAGCGCGAGCTGCGACAGGTGGCCGGCCAGCTCTCGCAAGACCTCGGGCTCGATTACGCCGAGCACCGCGGCGGGCGCATCGAGGGAACCTACCGAAAGGCGGTGCAGGTGGGAACCGGCAAGTACGCGCTCATCGAAAAGTCGCGCGAGTTTACCCTCGTGCCCTGGCGCCCGGTGCTGGAAAGGCAGATCGGGCGCCAGGTCTCGGGCATCGAGCGCGCCGGGACCATCAGCTGGAGATTCGGCCGCGGCCGCTCGGGTCCGGAAATCGGCTGAGCATCCCTGGGCAGGTACTTCGCTGCCCCAGCGAGTGTCTGTTGCCCGAAACCGGGATGCCGCATCCTTGCCGGCATGAAGACGCGCAAGACCCGCCATCAGTTCTATCTTCCCGATGACCTGTCGGCCCGGCTGGGCGCCATGGCGGCTGAGCCCGGATCGTCGAAGACCGCGATCCTCACCGATGCGCTCACCGCCTGGTTCGAGCGCCGCGCCGCCCATGAGCTCGACGCCCGCTTTGCCGTCCGGCTCGACCGGCAGAGCCGCAGCGCCGAGCGCATGGAGGAGAAGCTCGATTTTCTCACCGAAGCGCTCGGCCTGTTCGTGCGCCACCAGCTCACACTCACCGCGCACCAGCCCACCTTCGATCCCGAGACGCAGCGCCTCGGACGGTTTCGCTACGACGAGTTCGTCAAGGCGGCGGGCCGTCTCGCGGCCCGCACCGCCCAGGCCGAGCCAAGGCCCGATCGCAGCCTTGACCGCGTCCATACCGGAAAAGGGGAATAGACAGATGAAGGAGAGCACGATGGCCGCAAACGCCGCGCCGCCGCATCGCGAAACCCAGCTTGAGCCGATAGCGGTGCGCATTCCCGAAGCCTGCCGGCTTACCGGTGGCTGTTCCCCGATATGATGGAAGTACGGGCTCACGACGGAAGCCGGGCCCAAACATCTGATGGAGAACGGCCATGGGAGAATATATCGGCCTCGACGTATCGATGAAAGACACGGCGATCTCGGTTCGGCGTGACGGCAAGCGGATCTGGCGAGGCAAGTGCGCATCGGACCCGGAGGTCATCACCCGGATGGTCCGCAAGCATGCTCGAGAGCCGGAGCGGGTCATCTTCGAGACCGGTCCTTTGTCGGTATGGTTCTATCACGCCCTCCAGGCTGAGGGACTGCCAGCTATATGCGTCGATGCCCGCCACGCCAAAGCAGGCAGCAGATCGGCCTCGCGCTCGGCGAGCCAGGTGCGCGCCGCCGCGCCCTGGCATTTGGGGCAATGCCGATTGCGGCAGGAGTTGTAGGCAATCCGCCAGTGACCGCAGTCGGTACAGGCCTCGACGTGGCCACCGAGCGCGGCGGTGCGGCAGTGTTCGATCGCCGTCATCACCTTGAGCTGGGCCAGGCTCAGATGCCCGGCATGGGCTGTCCGGTAGGAAGGTCCAGCAGCGCGGAAGATGTCGGCGACCTCGATGCCGGTCGGCACCGGCTCAGCCGGGTGGCGATCCCTGCGAGGCGGGGAACATCCCCAACCGGTCGAGGGGGCTGACCACGGCCTTGACCGTGCGTGTTGCCACCCGGGTATAGAGCGTGGTGGTCTGGAGCTGGGCGTGTCCCAAGAGGACCTGGATGATGCGCACATCGACGCCGTCCTCCAGCAGGTGCGTGGCGAAGCTGTGGCGCAGCGTATGCGGTCCGACCCGCTTGGTGATGCCCGCGGCATGGGCCGCTTCGGCGGCGATGCGATGGATGTGCCGGGTGCTGACCGGCTTGAGGTAATGCTGGCCGGGGAACAGCCAGCCATCGGGATGCATCACCCCCTGCTTGCGGCCGATCTTCCACCACTCGCGCAGAAGCACGAGCAGATCCTGCGCGAGCATGGCATTGCGGTGCCGTCCGCCCTTGCCGCATTCGACCGCAGCAGCATGCGGTCGCTGTCAACGTCGCGGACCCTGAGGTGGCTGACCTCGGAAGCGCGAAGGCCAGCCTCATACGCGACCGACAGGATAGCCTGGTGCTTGAGGCTCGTCGTCGCACCCAGCATCCGCGTGACCTCGTCGCGACTGAGCACCGTCGGCAACGCGCGGGGATGCTTCACCCGGTGGAGCTTGCGGGTCAGGTCCGGCCGGTCGAGCGTTCGCGTGTAGAAGAACCGCAAGGCCGAGACCGCCGTGTTCATCGCCGGTGCGCCAATGCCGGTCTCGGTCTGCTCGATCTGGTAGCGACGCAGATCCTCGTCGGTTGCCATGTCCGGCGGCCGTCCCAGCCAGGTCGCAAACCGCGATACGTCGCGCAGGTAATTGCGCTGTGTCGCCCGCGAGAGGCGGTGCAGGTTCATGTCCTCGATCATCCGCTGGCGCAGCGTCCGGGCCGGGGCTGCAGGGGCTGTGTTGGTCATCGTTCGACTCCTCGTGTTGAAGGAGTCGCAATGGTCCGCCCGCAGCCACCAGGCCTCAACCAATGCGCGACATAAGCCGAAGCTCTACAACGTCAGGCCAAGCGCCATTCCCGCGACAGCGGGTTCGTACTAGTCGGCGGGAGCAGCCTCGCGTCCCTAGCACACTGATAGGGACGCGGAGCCGCGCGCGCCAGGTCGGCTACCAAGCGGTCTGAAACCATGCCAGGGTCTTCTCTTGCTTGCGCTGAGGGCTCTTGAAGGCCTCAAGGACAACCGGGGCGGCCTCCTCGGCCGCGTCGAGAAATTCTGCCCACCAGACCATCATCTTACGTCGATGATCGAGATAGCGTGCCGAATTATATACGCCTCGCACGCCGCGCGGCATGTGCGCCAACTGCATTTCGATCCAGTCCGGCATGAAGCGGCCGGACTCATTGAGCACTGTGCTGGCAACTGACCGGAACCCGTGAACGGTAGCTTTTCCGCGCAGGCCCATCCGGTACATAACGTCCAGCATCCGGTTTTCGCTGATCGTGTCGGAGCGCGAGCCCGCGACCGGAAACAGATACTTGCCCAGCCGTTCGTTGCCCGCTTTGCCATAGGGATTGATGTCGCGGATTTGTCGCAGCAGCGCTACCGCCTGAGGCGGTAATGGCACAAGATGTTCCGAACGCATCTTCATGCGCTCCGCTGGAATGCGCCAAAGCGGTTCATCGGTTCCGAGCCCCTCAAACTCTGTCCATTGGGCAAAGCGCGTTTCTTGCGTGCGAACCATGGTGAGGATGGTCCAGCGCAAAGCGAGAAGGCTCATTTGCGAACCTGTGTCCGCATTCAGACGGGCGTAGAATTCGGGCAGATCCTTGATCTCGACCTTGGCGCGATGGCGGACCGGCGCCGGTTTGATCATGGCGGCCGAAAGGTCACGGCAAGGGTCTGACACGCACCGGCCATCAGGAATGCCGAAGCGGAAGATCTCGCTGCAATGGTTCTTTATGCGGTGGGCCATTTCGTAAGAGCCGCGTGCCTCGATGACCCGCAGGGCTTCGAGCATGGTGCGTGGTAGAATGGAGCGCACCGGCTTGTCGCCGATGACCGGCAGGATATCATTCTCAAGCCTCCCTTCGATCAGGCGTGCATAACGCGGCGACCAGGAGGCTCGGCGCGCCTCGATCCATTCGCGCGCGAGCATGGCAAAGGTGACCTTCTCGGCTACGGCCTGGAACTTGGTTTCCTTCTTGTGATCGATTGGATCGATGCGCTTTGCGATCAGCTCCTTCATTTCTTCGCGCCAGACGCGCGCGCGGTGGAGGCTGACGGCAGGATACTCGCCGCCGTCGATCGTCTTCTGCTTGCCGTCGAAGCGATAGGCGAGGCGCCAGCGCTTGCGCCCCAAGGGCACGGCGCAGATATGAAGACCGCCGCCATCGGATTTCTTGATCGGTTTATCGGTGGCGACGAGGGTTTGCAGATAGTGGTCGGTCAACATCAACGAGACTCCGGACAGCGTGTCTCGGCTTCGAACCTGTGCCGCCTGTTTTCGTGACTTCGACTGTTGCTTTTACCAACAGATTGACCAACAAATCGCATGAAACCGCCTGATCAGAATGGCTCCTGTCTGGGATTATATATGCGAAATAAGCCACTGAAAACATTATATTTATTTGAGACCGTCTGAGACCTTGTTGGTCATTTTGGCCCAAAATGCTGGCTGGGGCGGCAGGATTCGAACCTGCGAATGCCGGTACCAAAAACCGGTGCCTTACCACTTGGCGACGCCCCAGCAGGGACTGCGCGCTTAGCGGCTTATGGCGGGGCTGAAAAGGGGCCTTTGACGATTTGACAGGGCTATCGCATTTGGCCGATGATGGATCGAGCGAAGTCGTTGGACCAGCCTGAGCGTTTGCGCTTGCGTCTGATGGAGATTTCGGGTCGTGCGGTTCGCAG
>NZ_BMHK01000061.1 GCF_014640675.1 Novosphingobium endophyticum
CCAGAAGGAAACTGTTGGCGGCTCCGCTAACATCAAATCCTGATCAGCAGGTCTTTGCCTTTCAATGAGTTAAGATGAGGTGCATTATGAGTCGTGGCCGCTGGGGCATACCAACATCGAGAACACGGTCCGATATCTCGGCGTCGACATCGACGACGCACTCACCTTGTCTGAACGGACCGAAATCTGAGACTTTTACCGATTCCTCGATCACCTCGGGGAGCTGGTCTAACAGCATGAATAACCGGCAGCTATCAACGAGCAATTTCGAGCAAGCGAACGTCCGGTCTGTCGGCGGGACCTGCCAGCGCCGTCTTGACCTCATGCCGTCCCCTTTTCTCCGGCAGAGAGGCAGTGCGACCAACAGTTGGCCAGAATCTCCGGTGCTGGAGTCGGGCACGCTTGCGATACGAGCCCACGCCGGGCGCGGCCTCTGCGTGGAAGCGCTACGGCCCTCTAGTCGTCTACTTCGTCCAGAAAGGCGTCGATAAGCGCAAGAACAACCTCATGTCCCGAGGACACTCCGAGCTGCCGCTCCCGGCTCAATGACAAAGCAACGCTGCTGGCAAGGATCGCCAGGGCTGCCGGCGGAATCGCGTTGCTGTTCGCCTTGCGCCTTACGGCAGCCTCGATCGCTTCGATTTCAATGTCGCGCGATTCCTCGATGAAGTGGATTACTTCAGCACGAAGGTCGGCGATTCGGTTGGCAAGAGCCATAAACTCCGAGATCAGCCGCGCGTCGGTGCTGCCGACGTTTGTGTTCCACATTTCGCGCAGCGAATGAGGCGAATTGAGCGCATCCCTCAGCCGCTTCAATTCGCGCTCTGACAGGCGCCGGAACAGCGCGACGACGAGATCATCCATTGTGTGGAAATAGTAGTACACGAGGCGTTGCTTGACGCCGATCCGCTCGGCAATGCGGCGGGAGGTGAGTTCGGCGTGGCCTTCCTCGCGCAGGATGTCTTCAGCTCCGTCGAGCATTGCATGCCAGTTTTCTGAGCCCGGAGGTCCCATTCGTCGGGCCGGTTCTGGCTTCGTCGTAGTCATCGGAGGCTATCCATCCGGGGGTGGGTATCGTGCGAGGGGAGGTTCGTAAAGCTGGTAAGTCGCGCATATCGACGACGATTGACCTTGCCCGGGGCAGTGCTAACATATCGACGAGCAGAGCGTGGTCGGGAGAGTGCGATGGGAGAATCGGCGCAGCGCCTTGCCGGCAAGGTGGCGATCGTGACGGGCGGCGGGCAGGGCATCGGCGAAGCCATCGCCGTGGGCTATGCGGCGCAGGGCGCGAAGGTGCTCATCACCGGGCGCACCAAGAGCAAGCTCGACGACGTGGCCGCCAGGATCGCGGCGGCCGGCGGGACGGCCACCGGCATCGAGGCGCTTGCCGGCAACAAGGAGCACGCCGTCGCCACGGTCGAGCGCGCCCTCACCGAGTGGGGCCGGGTCGACGTGCTGGTCAACAACGCCCACACCTTCACCGACTACTTACCCCTGGAGGACCCCAAGATGGAGGAGAACTGCCACACCGACTTCCAGTCGGCGTTCTTCGGCTCGCTCCAGCTGATGCAGGCGTGCTTCCCGCACATGGTCAGCCAGGGCGGTGGGTCGATCATCAACATGGGCACCGGCTTTTCGATCCGCTGCGAGCCCGGTTTCCTCGCCTATGCCGCCAGCAAGGAGGCGATCCGCGCGCTGACCAAGACCGCGGCGCGCGAATGGGGCAAGCACAACATCCGGGTGAATACGATCCTGCCCTCAGCGCTCACCCCAAAGGCGATCTGGTACCTCGAGGATTCGGGCACATACGACCTCGAGCTGTCGAAGGTGGCCATGGGCCGCTTCGGCGAGCCGCAGGATATCGCGCCGACGGCGGTGTTCCTCGCCAGCGACGATTCCTCGTTCGTGACCGGCCAGACGATCGGCGTCGAGGGCGGGACGACGATGCTGTGATGGCAGGATGACAGACATGAGCAGCGATATTCGAACCGCTATCGTCACTGGAGGCGCCTCCGGGATGGGCAAGGCGACGGCGCAGCGCTTGGCGCGCGACGGCCGTTCGGTGGGCGTACTCGATATCGATCGTGCCGGCGCCGAAGCGGTCGCGGCCGAAATCGCGGCAGCCGGGGGGAAGGCCATCGCGCTGGCAGCCGACATGGCCGATCGCAGCCAGGTCGAAGCGGCGGTTGCGGAAACGCGCCAAGCCTTCGGCCCGATCACGATCGTCGTCAACAACGCGGCGGTCGAGAACTTCGCCCCGATCGGCGAGGTCACCGAAGCCGACTGGGACCGCCTGATGGCGGTCAACCTCAAGGGTGCCTTCCTCCTGATCCAGGCTGTACTTCCCGACATGATGGCGGCCGGCTGGGGCCGGATCGTCAACATATCGGGGTTCGGCGCGCAGATCGGCGCGCCGAACATGGCGCTCTACACCGCCACCAAGGGCGGCGTGATCTCGATGACGCGTTCGATGGCGGTCGAACTCGGCTCCAAGGGCATCACCGTCAATTCGGTTTCGCCGGGCTTCATCGATACGCCGATGGCACGCCGCGCGATCGAGGGCGACCTGTTTCCGGTTCCCTACGAGCAGATCCTCGCCGCTTATCCGATCCCCCGGCTGGGGCAGGCGGAGGAGATCGCCGCCGCCTGCGCCTTCTTCGCCTCCGACGAGGCCGGTTACGTCACCGGCCAGCTGCTTGGGGTGAACGGTGGGGCTGCGTTCTAGTCGAAGCCAGGGAGATCGATCATGAGGCAATTCACCAGCGACGCCGGCCGGGAGTCCTGATGCGATGGCGATCGCCGATGTCACGCAAGTCGCGCTCTCCGACCTGATTTCGCTGAAAGGCCGCAGTGCCGTCGTCACCGGCGGCGCCCAGGGGCTCGGCAAGGCGATGGCGCGGCGACTTGCCGAAGCCGGCGCTTCCGTCCTGATCGGCGACCTCAAGGCCGAACAGGCGCAGGCGGCCGCCGCCGAGCTGAGCGCAGCTTACGGCGGCAAGGTCGTCGCCGCTGCGCTCGACGTCACCGACAGCGCTTCGATCGCGGCCGCAGCGGATCTGGCTGCGCGCGAACTGGGCGGGCTCGATATCTGGGTGAACAACGCCGGCCTCTATCCCAATGTCCCCCTGATCGAGATGACCGACGACGCCTGGGACAGGGTGATGGCGGTCAATCTGCGCGGCGTGTTCGCGAGCTGCCGCGAAGCGGCGCGGCGCATGATCGAGGCGGGCAAGGGCGGCGTGCTGATCAACGTCGTCTCGACGGCCGGCTTCAGCGGCGTCGCTCCGGGAGTTTCCGCCTATGTGGCGTCCAAGCACGGCGTGCGCGGCCTGGTCCGCCAGCTCGCCATCGAGCTCGCCCCGCACGACATCCGCGTGCTCGGCGTCGCCCCCACGTTCTGCGAGACCGAAGGCAACACGGCCGCGCTCGCCCAGCTTCCCGACCGCGTGCGGCAGGAGATTGCGGCGACGCTGACTTCGCGCCTCGGCCGCGTCGGCGTACCCGACGACATCGCCCGGGTCGTGCTCTTCGCTGCCTCGGACATGGCGCTGTTCATGACCGGCAGCACCCTGCTCGCCGATGCCGGAGAGGTGGCCTAAGCGGGCTCGAACTCGATGTGGAGTTCGGCGAGACTGCGGAAGGTGTAAGTCGGCTCGAAGCGATAGTGCCGGTTTTCGGCAGGGCCGTGGTGCTCGTCCGAGATGCGGATATTGTTGGCGCGGGCCAGCAGGCGCTCGATCGCGATCCGTGCCTCCATCCGGCCCAGCGGTGCGCCGAGGCAGCCGTGGAAACCGCGCCCGAAGCCCATGTGATCACGCAGGTTCGGACGGTCGATGTCGAAGCGCTCGGGGTGTTCGAAATGCGCGGAATCGTTGCTGGCGGCGTTATAGCACACGGTGAGGATGGTGCCTGCCGTCACGGCGACCCCGGCGACTTCGGTGTCGGCGAGCGCCAGCCGGTAGGCGACCTTCACCGGCGCATCGTAGCGCAGCACTTCCTCGACGAAGTCGGAAATGCGCCTCGGCTCGTCACGCAACCGCTGCTGCAGCACAGGGTCTTCCGCCAGGATCAGGACCGCCATCGCAATCAGGCGCGAGGTCGTGTCTTGCCCGGCGCCGAACAAGAACCGCGCCAGGGCCGAGACCGCATCGAATTCGGGCCGCAAGCCGTCCTTGAAGGTCGCATGGACCAGGTCCGACATCAGGTCACCGCGCGGACGCTCCAACCGATCGCGCAAGTACTCGTCGAAGCGCGGTTTCATGGAGATCAGCGGATCGGGACCGATCTTGTGAACCGCATCCCCGTCGATCTGGCTCGGCGGCGCCCCGATCAGCTCGAGCAGCTCCGCCCGGTCATCCTCGGGAATGCCCATCAGGTCGGAAATGGCGTAAGTCGTGGTGGCGTGCGCGTACTCGGGCATGACCTCGCACCGGGCCTTGCCGATGAAGCCGTCGATCAACCGATCGGCCAGCCCGCGCAGATAATCCTCGTTCTGCTTCAGGCGCTTGTAGGTAAGCAGGCCTCCCAGCAGCATCCGGTGCTCCTGGTGGCGCTTGCCGTCCATGCAGACGAGGTGGTCCGCCCAGGGCAGCTCACCGCGGTGCCGTTCAAGCTGGTCGCGGATGTCGCTTCCTTCGGGCGCGAACGGCAGGCCCGGGATCGGCCCCACGACCGAGCAGGCGTTCGAGAACACGCCCGTCTTGTCGTTGAGCACCTCGAGCGCGGCGTCGAAGCCGGTGACCATCAATGTGTTCTGAAATGCTTCCGGGGTGACCGGTCCCCGGGCGCGCATGAGTTCGAAGTAGCTGCGCGAATCCGCAATCACTCCCGGATCGCTGAAGAAGTCGGGGGTCGGAGACGTCATGGAGTTCCTCCGCTCTGTACCGTACGAGCCAGCGCCGTGCGAGATGTTCGTCATTATGTTAGCAAGGCTCGCAGGCCATTGCAAACCATTGCTGCTAACACTATGACGAACGACATGGTGAGAGGATGGCTATGACCGGCATGACGACCCGTGCGTTCGACAGGATCGCCTCGGGCCTTTACCTCGAAGGCCTCGCCGTCGACCGGGCGCGCGGGGTCATCTGGTACAGCGACGTGATCGGCGGCGGCATCCACGGCGTGACGCCCGATGGCACCCCGGCCGGCTCGTTCAACGCCGGCCGGATGTGGACCGGCGGCGTCATGCTGAACCACGATGGCGCGGTGCTGTCCTCCGGCGAAGGCGGGATCATGTGGAACGATCCGGCCAAGGGGCGATCGGGCTGGCTGATCGACACGCTGGACGGTGCACCGGTCAACGGGATCAACGAGATGGTGCCCGACGGTGCCGGCGGCATCTTCTTCGGCACCAACGACATCGAGATGGTTATCAAGGGTGAAGCCACGCGCCCGACCGAGCTCTGGCGGCTCACCGCCGATCGCGAGGCTATCAAGCTTGCCGAGGGCATCGGCTTCACCAACGGTCTCGCCTACGACGCTGCGCGCCGCAGGTTTTATTGCAACGACACGTTTCACGGCACCTGGGTGTTCGACGTCGCCGACGATCTCACACTGTCGAACAAGACCGAATTCCTCGCGAAGGAGGACGTCGACGGCATGGCGCTCGACGCGGCGGGCAACCTTTGGATCACCGGTTTCCGCTCGAGCTTCCTCACCCGCGTTGCCCCCGACGGAATGCTGCTGGACCGCGTCGAGACACCGGCCGGCTCGATCACCCAGCTCCGCTTCGGCGGCGCCGACATGCGCGACATCTTTTTCAACTCGGTGCCGGCCGACGGCGGGGACACACTGAAGGAGGGCGGCGAGATCACCGCTCGAAATTCCTTCCTGTTCCGGGGCCGCTCCGACGTGCCAGGCCTCGCAATTGCGCCTGCGCGCTTCGATCTCGCCTGAAAGGATACTGATGCCCGACCAAAACCCCATCGTCCTCGTTACCGGTGCCAGCCGCGGGGCGGGCAGAGGTATCGCCATCGCGCTCGGCGCACACGGCTGCACTGTTTACGTGACGGGCCGCTCGAAGGCGTCCGGCGACCACCCTCTACCGGGTACGATCTATGAGACGGCCGACGCCGTGACCCAGGCTGGGGGCAAGGGCATCGCGGTCGCCTGCGACCATGCGGACGATGCCCAGGTCGAGGCATTGTTTGCGCAGATCAAGGCCGAGCAGGGTCGGCTCGACGTGCTCGTCAACAATGCCGCCGCAGTCTATGACGAGCTGACCCAGCCCGGCAATTTCTGGGAAAAGCCGCTGAAGCTCGCCGACATGATCGATGTCGGCATTCGCAGCAGTTACGTCGCCTCGTGGCATGCGGCTCCGCTGATGATCGGGCAGGACAAGGCTCTGGTGGTGTTCACCTCCGCCTCCGGCGCGGTGCACTATGCGCTGGGTCCGGCCTATGGTGCGCACAAGGCAAGCCTGGACAAGATGGCTTCCGACATGGCGGTCGACTTCGCCTATGCGAACAGCAACGTCGCCGCGGTCTCGATCTGGATGGGTGCGGTGCTGACCGAGCGCCTGAAGACGGTGATCGATTCCGACCGCGAGAAGTACGGCACGCTCGAGAACATCTCGGAAAGCCCGGGCTTCACCGGAGACGTGGTCTGGGCCTTGTTCAACGATCCGGAACTCGCCGGCAAATCGGGCAGGACCTTCATCGGCGCCGAGCTCGCCCGTGAATACGGCATCACCGATCAGGGCCGCCAACCGCCGTCCTACCGTGAGACGCACGGCGCCGTACCCTTCGAATACTTTCCCACCATCATCCGTTAGGACCGACCATGTCGATCAATACCGAGGCCCGGCGCCGGATCGCGGATCGCCACGACGAGATCCTGGGGCAGCCGCCCCGCATCGAACCGGTCGACCGCGCCGACGTTGCCGCCGAAGTCCAGGAAACGACGCGGCAGCTCATCGGCGCGATCACTGGCCGCGCCGACATGCCGGTCCCGCCGGTCGAGGCCATCCCCGAGATCATGTTCACGCTGTGCCGCTTCCCCGTGCTGTGGCAGGCAGTCATGGACGTGACCAAGCCGCTCCAGGGTCCCGCCAGCGTGCTGCCGCCGCGCGACCGCAAGCTCGCGATCCTGCGCACGGGATGGCTCTGCCAAGCGCCGTACGAGTTCGGCGAGCATGTCGCTCAGGCCAAGCGCATGGGCTTCACGCCGGAGGAGGTCGAGGCGGTTACCCTGGGCTTGCAGGCTCCCGGCTGGACCGACCACGAGCGGGCGATCCTTGCGGCGGTCGAAGAGCTGCACAAGAACGCAATGGTGAGCGATGACACCTGGGCTCAACTCGCGAAGCGGTTCGATGAACACCAAATGTTCGAGCTCCTGGTCCTCATCGGCCAGTTCACCGCCACGGCGTACTTTCAGAACTCGCTGTGTTTACGGCTGGAAGCGAACAACGCGGGCCTCGCAGCCCGTTGAACGAAAGGAGCGAAGGCATGGATAGCGACAGCGAACTCGCGCAGCTCAAGGCGCAGGTCCAGCATTTGCAGGACCGCCAGGATATCCTCGACGTTATCGTCCGCGAGTCCCGCGGCCGCGACCGGCACGATGCCGAACTGACGGCCAGCTGCTATTGGCCCGAGGGCGCGGACGAGCACGGTCCGGTGCCGTTCCCCGCGACCGAATATCCGGAGATTGCCAACAAGGGCCACGCCGCTGCGTTCGCGATGAACCAGCACAACCTGGCCAATCACACCTGCGAGATCGACGGCGATACCGCCTATTGCGAAACCTACGTCGTCGGCACGCTGCTGTCGCACGACGGCCTGACCTGCACGATGGCGGCCGGCCGCTATCTCGACCAGCTCGAGAAGCGCAACGGCGAATGGCGCATCCTGTGGCGCCGCTCCACCGTCGAGGCTGCGATCCGGGGCGACGCGAGCTGGCTGCACTCGCCGCCGGTCAAGGGCTTCCTCAAGGGCACGCGCGACCGTGAGGACCTGTCGTACCAGCGCCCCTATAAGATTGGCGGTCCGGGTGCGCGGTGGCAGTAGCTCCGACTGTCGCGGCAGTCCCGCCAATTCGCTTCGGTGCAGGCCGAAAATCTGATGGCGACCAGACTTGCGCCGGCTTGTCGCGAGCAGGCCGGAAGAGCGGCATGCGATACCATTCGCTCCGAGACCCGCAGACCGCCGACGGTCTCTCGTTTGCCACGAGACCGTGCGGCATTCGCAACAGCGCAGAACTATACATTTAAACTCGAGTACCGACAGCTCCCCTGGAGGCTATTGGTCACCCGGCGCTGCGCCTCCCGAAATTCCCTCCCATCCTTCACCTTGAGGCACACCGTCAGGGCCGCGGCGCGGTGGCGGCGCATTCACGATCACGCGGACCTCCCCGTAGTTCTGCGCCAGCGTTTGATTGTCCGGGTCAACCAAGCCGTCGCGCTGCCCGTTGGCGGTCAGCCTGATGATGTAATTTCCCGGCGCGGTGAAGCTTACCGTGCGGGTAACGTCGACTTTCTGCAACGGTTTGGAAAGGATC
>NZ_BMHK01000062.1 GCF_014640675.1 Novosphingobium endophyticum
CCCCATAGAGCAGCGACTTCCACGTCGACTGCGGACAGAAGCACGTAGCCGGCGAGGGATGAAGCTCAAAAGGGATTGACTCGGGAGCGCCCGTTACAGAAGCCCCGGATGTAGGCGCGGGCCTGTTCGCTCTTGGCCAGATTCTCGGCCCAGCTCGTCGCGTTCATCACCGCTTCCATGCCGCCCGAGCTCGCCAGGGTCGCCGCCTCGCCGCAATAGTAGGTGGCAAGCTGCATGAGCCCGATCGGATCGCCGGAAATCCACCAGATCGCCAGATGCGAGCAGATCTCCGGAACGCGCGCCGCCGCCAGCATCGAAACGCGGCTGCCGCCCGAACCGCCGGCGATCACCGTGGGGCCGGGTGCCAGCCGACGGATCAGGCCGGAAAGCGCCTCCGCCTGCATCTCGGATTCGCTCTCGCCGCGCAGGCATCAGCTGCCGAAGCGATACTTCAGACGAAGCCCGTACATCCTCGGTTCGTTGATGACGCCCGATTCGAGTCCGAACGAGAAGAACGCGTTATTGACACTGACATTATACTTCTCGTTCGTGACGTTCGTCATGAAGAACGCCAGATCGAAACTGCTGCCCATCACGCTATCCCAGCTGGCATTGAGATTCAGAAGATCGGTGGGTTTCAGCTTCTGGAACTGCGGCGCGGTGGCCAGACTGACGACCTGCTCGTCGGTGTGGACGAAGGTGGCTCCGAAGGAAATATCGCCGATACTGTCGTCCAGAGGCACCATGTAGGTGCCGGTTATGGTGAAACGGTTCTTCGGCGAAAGCGCCAGCGGTGACCCGACCTCGGCCGTCGGGACGATGGCGGAATAGATGTCCACCAACTCCGGGCCGAGAACCGGTACGTCGAGTTCGAGCACCTTGGTGTTGAGGTAAGTATAGGCGCCGTCCAGCTTGAGCTGGTCGAACAATGTCACGGACGTGTCGACCTCGACGCCCCAGATCCGCGACTTGCCCGCGTTGATGATGGCACTGCCGCCGACCAGCGGACTGGTCGGAGCCCGGATCAGGGTCGCCTGGATCTGCTGGTCGCGAAAGTCGTTGTAGAAGCCAGTCAGGTTAAAGTAGCCCCGCGCCGGCCCGGCACGGAAACTGGTCTTGGCGCCAACTTCATAGGTATCGACCTTTTCCGGTTCCCACGTCTCGAACAGGATATTGGCCGAAGCCGCGCCGCCCGCGCGATAGCCACGCGCCCACTTGGCATAGAGCATGACATCTGGGATCGGCTTGTATTCGACGTCGATCATCCAGGTTGGCTTGTCCGACTTGGCCGTGAACTTCACCGCACAGGGGAAGTGGTCGTCAGGCGCGGTAACCGTCGTGTCCGGCACGCGCACCGGATTGGTGCAGCGGTATTCGAGCTGGCCGGGCGCCGGGAAGAAGATCGCGAACTGATCGTAGCGATGCGTCATCCGATCCCACGTATACCGCGCCCCGGCCGTAACCGCGAGTTGATCGGTGAACTCGTAAGTGCCCTGCGCATAAAGGCCTCGGCTGCGGAACCACGTCTTCTGGTAAGGCCGCGAAATGTTGCGGCCGCCGATCAGATCAATGCACTGCAGAGCCTGGAGATCGGGACAGCGCAGCAGGACCGAGGTCGACTGCGAGGTGAATCCCATCGGATCGCTGGCTTCGTAGTAGCCACCGGCCTGCCACCTGAAGCTGCCGTTGGACGTCTGGCCCTGGAACTGGAGTTCCTCGGTCCAGGTCGACTGAATCGAATTGAAGTAGCCCGGCGTATTGTTCAGCCGGATCACTTCGATGAAAGGCGTTCCGTTCGGCAGCAGGAACGCCTCGCCTTCAAGCGTAAGGCGCGCCGTTTCACGGAATTCGCCGTAGCTGGCTATGTTCTTGATTGTCAGGGAATCGCTAGCGAGCCAGGTCGTCGTGTTGATGACCTGCCAGCTTTCCATCCGGATCTTCGGATCGGTTTCGGTATTCTCGATGTCCCAGAACCCGTCGCCGCGCGCTTCCTGCCTTGTCACCTGTCCGCAGGCGAACGGGGCAAAGGGGCTTGCCTCGTTGCAGCCCAGTACCTTGGGAACGATGCCGTTGTTGTCGGAAAGCGTATAGTTGGCGATCGTGTAGTTCTCGAGATCAGGCGTCAGTTCGGCAAGGACGCTGAGTCTGGCGGCGATGTAATCGACATCACCGAAGTGGCTCGGCCCGATGTCGGTCTGGTTGTCGAGATAGCCCTCGCGCTTCATCCGGTCCACGCCAAGGCGGACCTTGAACGTATCCGCGAGCGGGAGATTGACCACCGCCTGAACCCGGCGCAGGTCATAATCGCCGAGCGACCCTTCGATATAGCCCTCGAGCTGACCGGTCGGCTTGCGCGGGACCAGCAGCACCGCGCCGCCGGTGGTGTTGCGGCCGAACAGCGTGCCTTGCGGCCCTTTGAGGACCTGCACGCTCTGAAGATCGAACAGCTGCCCCACGCCGACACCGTTGCCCGAGGTGGTCGATCCGCCCGATCGCGGAGCGACGACATCGGCGAAATAGACGCCGACCGAAGGCTGCGTCGCCAGGTCCTGAACGAAGCCGCGGATCGCGAACGAGGCCTTTTCCGGCCCGAAGCGCGAATTGAGCGAAAGCGACGGCGTGTAGGTGGCAAGGTCGCCGGAATTGACGATGTTGCGTTTTGAAATGTCTTCCTGATCGTAGACCGTAATCGAAATCGGGACGTCCTGAAGCCGTTCCTCCATGCGGCGGGCGGTGACGATAATGGCACCGCTACCGACAGCATCCCCACCTGTTTCCTGCGCCACCGCCGGACTCGTCAGAACGACGCACATGGCCGTGGCCGCAAGAATCGCGCACCTGTTCGCAATTACCCTCATCAAACTTCCTCCCTCTGATGCGGGGAAGCCGAAGTCCTCGGCGTCCTCATCCCGCAGTTACGCAAGGTCATGTGCAGAGAGGCTGGCGACAAACGCCTTCGGCACTCCTATCTTTTTCTTTTCCCGGGCAGGTTAGCTGCCTCTTCTTATGTGCACATGAATCGCAAAGTGACTGTACAACTGTCAAGTAAAATGCCGAACGCAACTATGACTCCGGTCGGCGCACCTACTCATCGCAAGCCGAAAAGAGCCGGCACGGCGATCAGTTGGCGATGAAATCCAGGATCAGCGGCACCAGCCGGGGCCACGACCTGAACAGCGTATGCCCGTCCTTCCCGGCCATCGTCTCGGCCGAACGATAGTTCCATTCGTTCTCGCCCCAAGGCGGATCAAGCATCGCCGAATGCGGGACGAGACGATGGACCCATTCCGATGTTGTCCTGGTGTGAGACAGGTCGCTCCTGCCGGATCGGAAGACCAGCGTCGGCATGGTCAGGCGCGCGAAATCGCGCGGGGCCATGCCCGGCACCGGCGTAATCGGCGATGGCGCGTAGGCCGACGCCCATTGCTGCATCACCGCGATGAACTTGTCGGGATCATAGCCCCGGATGTAGGCGCGGGCCTGCTCGCTCTTGGCCAGATTCTCGGCCCAGCTCGTCGCGTTCATCACCGCTTCCATGCCGCCCGAGCTCGCCAGGGTCGCCGCCTCGCCGCAATAGTAGGTGGCAAGCTGCATGAGCCCGATCGGATCGCCGGAAATCCACCAGATCGCCAGATGCGAGCAGATCTCCGGATCGCGCGCCGCCGCCAGCATCGAAACGCGGCTGCCGCCCGAACCGCCGGCGATCACCGTGGGGCCGAGTGCCAGCCGACGGATCAGGCCGGAAAGCGCCTCCGCCTGCATCTCGGATTCGCTCTCGCCGCGCAGGCAGGCGTCGGACAGGCCGCAGTTCGGACGGTCATAGATCAGCACGCGCCGCCCCGCCTTGACGAACTCCTCCGCCATCTCGCGCAGCCCCGGAACATCCATGGTAAAGCGGCCACCGGGGGTAAGCGCCACGGGGGGATCGCCATCCTTGCCGAGCAGCTCGTAGGCTATTCCAATTCCGTCGACGTCGATCTTCGGCATGTCGCTCTCCCGTCCGCCGCGTCCTTTGCAACGCCTGGCCCGGCATGCTCGCCTTGTCCGGCGCCGCGCGCAAGGCCGGAGCGGAAAGGTGATCGCAGCCTATCGCCCCGGCGTTGCGGCGCTCCTTCGGGACTGCGAAATCAGGTCAAAGCCCCAGGTTCTCACGGAAGGTCGTACCTGCATATTCGCTGCGGTATACGCCCTTCCTCTGCAGGATCGGCACGACCTGGTCGACGAAGTCCTCGACCGAGGAGGGCATAACCGTTGGCGTGACGTTGTAGCCATGACACCCGGTCTCGCGCCAGATGCGCTCCATTTCATCCGCGACCTGCTCGGGCGTGCCGACAATCTGCGGCTTGCCGACCGCCAGACCCCAGCGGATCGCGACTTCACGCAAGGTGAGCGGCCGGTCGCCTTCGATATTGGAGAAAGCCTTCATGAGCCCCTGCGAGGCCTGGGTCTCAACCTCGGCAAGCGGCTGATCGAGGTCCATCCCGGCAAAATCGACGCCCATGGTCCCGGAGAGGCGAGCAAGGCAGGCGTCAATCGGCAGCTTCTCTATCAGGTCGTTCAGCTTGCGCTTCGCTTCTTCCTCGGTCCCGCCGAGGATCGGCTGGATACCGAAGCTGACGCCGGGCGCCTTCACGCCGACGGCATCGGCCGCGTCCCGCAGATTGCCCATGAAGCGCTTCATTCCGGCCAGATTGGGCTGGATCGAGAAGACGACGTCCGCATGGCTGACCGCAAAGCGCTGCCCCCGACCGGAACTGCCCGCCTGAAACAGCACGGGCCGGCCCTGCGGCGAAGGCGGTACCGGACCTACCGTATCGCAATGAAAGTATTCGCCCTCGAAACCAAATCGCCTCACCTTGCCCGGATCGGCGTAGATCCCCGTCTCGCGGTCCGCGACGATGGCGCCCTCGCGGATCGAATCCCAGAGACCGTAGCAGACTTTCATGTACTCGTCCGCGCGGTCGTACCGGCGATCATGGTCGAGCTGCTGCAGCCCGAGCGCCCGGTGCTCGCCGCGCAAGTGACCGGTGACGATGTTCCACCCCACACGCCCGCCCGAGAGATAATCGATCGTGCCGAGCTGCCGCACCACGGTCCATGGCTGGTAGGAACTGGTCGACATCGTCGCCGCGAGGCCCAGATGCGTCGTGGATGCAGCCAGCGCCGAAAGCAGCACCACCGGATCGAGCGAAGGCCAGCATACGCCGTACCTGACCGCGTCCTCGTGACTGTCGCGATAGCGGTCGAAGGCGCCGGGCGTGTCGGCAAAGAAGATCCCGTCGAACTTGCCGCGCTCCAGCGTGCGGGCAAGATCCTGCCAGAGGCCGATATCATGAAGCGCCTGCAGTCGGTTGTCGCCGGGCTGCGCCCAGCTCAGCACGGTGTGATTGATCGGTGAGTTGATCAGGAAACTGACGAGGTGGATGTGGCTGCTCATGTTCTTCTGCCCGCTGAGGAGTTCTTCTCTCGCGTCACCTGATGGAACGCGAGCACCTCGGGGGCAAGCTCTTTTTGCGCATTATGTATACATGTTGATAGCCACATTGCGCGACCGGCCAGACAGGCACGCGATGCAACACCGCATGTCGCCAGCGGCTTCGCCGGAGAGCAATAGCCCCGCGAACCCGCTAGCGGTCAATCAATGATACGTCCGCCGAACGTCAGGTAATCACATCGGGAGCGGTCCTGCCCGTATGCCTCCTGATCCCGGCAATCTCGTCGGCCGCGGCGATCTGTTCTGCCAGCATCGCGCCGGTTTCCTCGTCGAGCAGGCCGCCCGCCGACTCGTAGCGTTCGAGGTAGACGCGCAGTGTCGCGCCTTGCGTGCCGGTGCCGGAAAGACGGAAGACGATGCGCGATCCGTCCTCGAACAGGATGCGGATACCCTGATTCTCGCTGACCGAGCCGTCCACCGGGTCCGTATACGAAAAGCTGTCGGCCACACGCACGGTCAACCGCCCGAAGCTCTTGCCCGGCAGCGCCGGAAGACCATCCGTCAATCCCGCCATCAGCACATCGGCGGCGGCCTTGTCGATGCCTTCATAATCATGACGCGCATAGTAGTTGCGACCGAAGCGGGCCCAGTGTTCGCGCGCCAGCTGGTCGACGGAGATCCCGCGCGCCGCAAGCACGTTGAGCCAGAGCAGCACGGCCCACAGCCCGTCCTTCTCACGCACATGATCGGAACCGGTGCCCGCGCTTTCCTCGCCGCAGATCGTCACTTTCCCGGCGTCGAGCAGGTTTCCAAAGAATTTCCAGCCCGTGGGCGTCTCAAAGCACGGTACGCCCAGTGCCTCGGCCACACGGTCGGCGGCCGCGCTGGTCGGCATGGAACGGGCGATCCCGGCAAGCCGGCCCTTGTAGGCCGGAGCGCCCCCCATGTTCGCGGCAAGCATCGCCAGCGAGTCCGACGGCGTGATGAAGCGGCCTCGCCCGATGATGAGGTTGCGGTCACCGTCGCCATCCGACGCGGCGCCGATGTCAGGCGAGTTCTCGGACATCATCAGATCGTACAGGTCTTTCGCGTGGATCAGGTTCGGGTCCGGGTGGTGCCCCCCGAAGTCTTCCAGCGGCGTGCCGTTGACCACCGTACCCTTCGCGAAGCCGAGCCGGTTTTCGAGTATTTCGACCGCATATGGCCCGGTCACCGCATTCATCGCATCGAAGCGCATGGTCAGTCCGCCGGCGACAGCCTTGCGGATCGCGGCGAAGTCGAAAAGCTCCTCCATGAGGTCGGCGTAGTCGGCCACCGGATCGATTACCGCGACGATCAGTTCGCCGATCCTGGTCTCCCCAGGCGTATCGAGGTCGACATCTTCGGCCTCAACGGTGAGCCAGCGGTCGATCTCCTGGGTGCGCGCATGGATCGCCCGAGTCACGGCTTCGGGCGCCGGGCCGCCGTTGGCGATGTTGTACTTGATCCCAAAGTCCTCTTCCGGTCCGCCCGGATTGTGACTGGCCGAAAGCACGAGCCCCCCGCTCGCCTTGTTCTTGCGGATCACATGGCTTGCCGCAGGCGTCGAAAGGATGCCTCCCTGCCCCACCAGCACCCGGCCGTATCCGTTAGCCGCCGCCATGCGAATCGCCTGCTGGATCACCGTGCGATTATGGAAGCGGCCATCGCCGCCGATCACCAGAATGGCGCCCGGCTCGCGCTCGGCCACGTCGAAAACCGACTGGATGAAATTCTCGGCATAGTTCGGCTGTTGAAACACCTTCACCTTCTTGCGCAGGCCGGACGTGCCGGGCGCCTGCCCTTCGAAAGGTCGGGTCGGTACCGTAAGGATCTGGGTCAATCCCAAGTCTCCGCAGAAATTTGAAGTGCCAGTAACCGGTTAAAGCCGAACCACGAGGGCTGCCCCCGGTTCGGCATACAATCACCTTGTGATACTTTCGCGGCGTTTTCGGCCAAGTCAAACCCCCGATCGCGGCTTTCGCATGGAAACGCCTTCGAGTCGTGGCCGAAGGCCGCACGGCTCGCCGCTCACAGCAGGGCAGTCAGCCCCTGGGTCATGCCCAGGCCGACCACCGCCAGCAGAACCAGGCCTGCGACAATGACGATCGAGGTGAACGTGCGGCCAGGTCCGGCATCCCCCTTGTCGAGCGCCTCCGGCACGACGCGGGGGCCGTCGGGCTCCCGCCAGGGCGCCGGGGCCCCGACCGGAGCGGGATCGGTGAGGCTCTGCGCGTCGACCGCGTCGCCCCGGCCCGGAAACGTTCCGATGATGGCTCCCGGCACTCGATCACGGGCGTTTTCCAGATCCTGCAGGTACTGGCGATAGACCCGGGCCAGTTCGGCGCGAGGCGGCGAGCCAGTGCGGCTACGCACGCTTTCGATCCGCTGATTGACCGCGCTTTCGGAAATACCCAGCTCGCGGGCGATTTCCTTGCTGGTGCGATTTTCCGCGACAAAGCGAAGGACTTCGTGCTGCTTCTCAGTCAGTGTGGGAAAGACGGCAAGCACCGACGTTGCCGGCCCCGCGCCGCGCTCACCCATGCCTCAACCCGAAATGTTCACAAACCATCCACCCGCCCGTCTCTTGCCGTCGCACATTTCATCAACCAGTAATTTTCCTTATAGGACCAGCACTTAAAAGGCCGCAACCGTAACCGGGGCAAATTCCAGGGCAATCGGGTGAATTAGCGCGTGACATTTGGTGAGAGTGCTGAATCTGTGAGTCCCCAATTGTTTGATGGGGAGATTTCGGAGATGGCGACGCGGGTCA
>NZ_BMHK01000063.1 GCF_014640675.1 Novosphingobium endophyticum
GCCGGCATCGAACTGCTCGCAGAAAATGCGTCGACCGCACACGACGGTGTCACACCAAAAGCGGCGCGCCAGGATCGTGAGAACGACGCGGCGCCCAGCAAGTGGAAGATCCGACGGCCGGCGCACATACCGGCTCTGAATCCGTCGGCTTGGACGCCCGCAATCCGGGCAAACACCTGAACTACGCCGTGAGCGGAGCAAGATCTGGAAATCATCTCCGACGCTTTGCACTGATACAACCACCAAGCCTTCAGGAGCCAGGCGCGCACGTTGAAATCGACCATGCATGGCAGATCCTCCCAATGATGCGGGAGGAGCTTACCTCAGCAGCAGCAAATGTGAGTCAGAGCCAGTTCTCGATGAAAATCCCGGGTCACATCTCAGCGGAATCAACACGCAGGCTAACGTCAAAAGCCGATTGTCGTTCAGCGGCCAGGATGGACCTTCCGAAAGATCCCCAGGTGATTACCGCTTCCTTTGGTGGAACGCTCGGAAGCGGCCAGTCTGCACCCAGGGAGCGAAATTTGGCCGCTGAATGTCTGGCAAGGGTCGGTAAGCCTCTTGCGCCATGTATCACAAGATGATACGTATCAGTCCATGATACATAGCGCCAAAGGCAAGTTGGTTGAACAAGTGTTGGCGGGCAAGCCAGGCAAGGGCTTCCCGAACGATATCTTCCGGGCTGCTGTGCGGAAGATGGCTATGCTTGAGGCGGCAGTAAATCTGGTCGACTTGCGGTCGCCTCCGGGCAACAGGCTGGAAGCCCTGTCTGATGACCGTGAGGGCCAGCATTCGATCCGGATCAACGACCAATGGCGTATCTGTTTCGTCTGGACCGACAATGGCCCGGAAGACGTAGAGATCGTGGACTATCATTGAAGGGAGTCGTCATGACCATGTTGAAAACCCCGGTCCATCCCGGTGAAATCCTCAAGCATGAGTTCCTTGGGGAGATGGGCATTTCTGCTGGCAAGCTGGCGAAGCATATCCATGTCCCCCGCACCCGCATCGAGCGGCTGTGCGAGGAGAGGACTTCGGTCACGCCGGACACGGCCAAGCGTCTATCCAAGGCACTTGGTACGACGCCGGAGTTCTGGCTCAACCTCCAGACGCATTATGATTTGCTTGTGGATCAGGCCGCCGACATCGAAGAAATTAAGCCGCTGCTGGCGGCTTGATTCTCCAACGCGCGATCGCAACGCCAGCCTTTTTCTGCGCTTCGGTCACCTGAAAGATCCCATGGCGAGGGTGGATACCTGCGGCTTGCCGTCGCCACGTGGGCACGGCCCGAAGCGATCTACGATTTGACGTCGGCCCAGTGGAACTCTGCTGCCGGTGTGCTCGATCTCAATCCGCGCGGTCGTCGCCAGACAAAGAAGTATCGCCCGAAGGTTCCGCTGGCACGGCAGATGAAGCCGTGGCTGGACGATCTCGAAGGACCGTACTTGCCGGTGGCCACCGTACGCACGAGTTGGGAGAAGATGCGAACCGAACTCGGCCTGCCTGGCCAAGGGCAAGCAGGCGAGAAGCTGATACGGCGTTCTATGTCGACGCTCGCCCGCACGCGGCTAGGCGAGGAACGCTGGCAACAGGGAGAAATGATGCTCGGCCACCGCAAGGCCAGCATCAGCGACATCTATGCGCTGCCGGACCCGGCGAACCTGGGCCGGGTTCTGGCGGTGACGGAAGAGATCATCGACGAGATCGAGGCGCTGGCCCCCGGAGCCTTTACCGCAGTTTTACCGCAGGGCTGAGAGGGCCTGGCTCCGGAAAACCGCAGAAAAGCTTGGAGCGGTGAAGGGAATCGAATTGCCACCCTAACGGCTTGACTTAAAGCCGATTCCTGACGCGATTCGTGGATCGGACCATCAATGGGGCCCACGTCAAGCAAAGAAAACGGGTTCGGTTCCGAGGAGCGAATCCAATGGTCCAATTCGGCCGATTCGAGGATCAATTTCGCTCCCGATGCTGACGGCGGTGACGCGGGTCATATCTCGCCTGCCGCCGCCGACTAATCCGGCATTCCCCGGCTCCCTAGTCCGCCGTGGAAACCCGCCGCAGGTTCCTTCCAGATCGAGATACTTTCAGCTGGCCCCATCTCCCGTACCAGTCCTTCAGGCCGGGATTAGCTTAACACCCCGTCCGGAAAACCGGCACCACATCAGGGTGATTGTGGAGAAAGATCGCATCACCAGATCATGAGTGACTAGTATAGCGCCATTTGCTGGTGAAAATTGGATATCTCGCGGGATATTGTGGTCTCGCTGCCGGCTAGAGCCGCGACGACCGCGTCTGTGCGCTCGAGCGAAGCGCGTTGGTACCGGGACGCCCTATGCGTTTCAGAAGTCCGGCGCACGATAGGCTAGCGCCGATACCGCAACGCAGACGTGACTCGCCAGTCCGAAATCGGCTTTCCGCTCACGCGGACCGGCATGATCGGACGCGACGCGGCTGGCGATGTCATCAACACACGTGTGGAAGCGCCGATTCGACATCCCTTGACCTCAACATCGCGATGTGAAGTGCTCATACGCACCGATTTCGGCCCAATTCATAAGGAAGGAAAATCGGGGCATGCAGCGGTGCATTTATGCTCAAGACACTGGGTCTACATGGCCCCAGGAGAGCTTAAGTATGATCGCGGATTCGAGCTATTCGGTTTACCCGCCTAAGCGATGCTGGGCGCACTTTGCGCTTCCGGCGAAAGGCGTGGGTGCGGCGATTGCATGGCGTCAAAGAGTTCAACCACTAGTTTGCCCGCTACAGCGAACTGCAGGACCGGTCTAAGTGTGAGGTGACCATCGTGCAACTGATCGAGCTTGACCCGGAGATGACCTATGCGCCTGTACGGTGACGGCCGATTTGTAGTTCTGGCATCTATGAGTCTGCTTTATTTCCTGCTGATGGCAGGGACTTTCAATTCTCTTGGAATAGTTCTGCCCTCAATGGTCAAAGACTTGAGGATGAATTGGGCGGAAGCAGGATTTGGCTTTACGCTGCTCGGACTTGGATGCGGCTTGGCGAGCCTCGTCCCCGCCGTTTCGATCCGCCGCGTCGGCGTGCCGAAGACACTACTGGTTGGTACGTTGCTGCTGGTTGCGGGGTTCAGTTGCATGGCCGCCACTATGACGGCTCGATTGTATCATGTTGGCACGATACTCACCGGCGTAGGCTTCTGCTTTTGTGGTACGGTGGCGGGTGTTCATGTAATTTCGAAGCTGTTTGAACGACGGTCCACAGCGCTCGGTGTGTACTTTACGATAGGAAATCTGGGCGCCATTGCGGGACCTCTTCTCTTTTTCGGTGTAGATGGTTTGATCGAGAACTGGCGGCTGTTCTGGGTGATCTGCGCATTGGGAGCCTTGGCAACTGGCGCGTTTGCTATCTTCATGACACGCGGGGGACGGGGTAGTGGCGATTGCGAACTCAACAACATCCGCACGACGAATATCATCGGATGGAGTGCTGAGACTGCAGTGCGGATCCCGCAATTCTGGGTCGTAGTGAGCGCCTATACGGCATGCTTGCTTATCAATACTTCGGTGCATAGTTTCTCCGTTCAGCACCTAAGCGAACAAGGCGTGCCAGTGGCCCATTCAGCTGGACTAATGGGCGGAATAGCGCTTGTTGGGGCGATTGTGTCCGGACTGGCCGGTTTGATCGGTGAGCGCGTCTCTGCTCGTACGTTGACGTTGTTCGCGCTAGGGTTACAGGCGCTTGCCTGCATTATTCTGATCCTGCCCGATTTCCCCACGCGGCTTGGATTATTCGCCATATGTATGGGTTTCGGCTTTGGAGCCAGTTATGTGGGCACGGCAGTACTGCTTCAGTCCTGGTTTGGTCAACGCGCTAACCTGGAGCTCTACGCCATCATGTGCATGGTCTCTACGTCCGCAGCACTAGGCCCGGCGTTGGGAGGCATCATGCGTGATTATAGCGGCAATTTTGTTGCCGTGTTCATTGCGCACGCGATCATAGGAATGATTGTTTTTGTCATTCTTGCCTGCACGAAGCAGCCTCGGGCCTATGTGATTGATGCTGATAGCCCGCGTGCTGAATCCAAGCCCGTAGCGGCTATATTGGACTGTCATTCGAACTGACAAACTTGCCCCCCGTGTTGCCTCACCGAAGATTGTTACCGGACTGAGCGGTTGCGCGGTGCGCCATATCTCCACCCGCCGCGGCGGGTGGAGATATGGCGAAGTCCTTCATCCAGTCACCATTGAGGATGATCTGCCCGGTGATTTCCGCGCGCCACGCCTTCACGGCAATTTGCACCGTCCGCTCGTTCTTCTTCGTGAAGCGTGACGGATCGGCGCTCATAAGCCGCTGCAACACTGCGGCTGCCGAAAGCGTCGGGTCGGCCTCGATCCACGCGCGGATTTGCGCCTCGAACGGATCGAGCATGCTCGGCCTTTTGGGATAGGGCCTGGTTCGCCGGCATGGGCGCCGATGCGTGCGCCGCGTCTCGCCCGCCTGCCAGACGGTCTCCAGATTGGCGGCAAAGCGCTGCAGGTCGATAACGACCGGCTCCTCGGGCTTGGTATTCAGCCCGCGGCGATCGACGCGTTTCCCAGATCGTCTTGTGCTGCCCGGATGCCTGCGAACAGCATCACGGGATCGGCCGTTTCCAGCATCCGGCTCAGCTGCTCTTTATCGGGCGCAGCTACATCGGGATGAGCCAGCACGCGCGCAGCCGGCGGCGCGGGCGGATGATAGCGTTTGATGATGCGCGCGCCGATCCGGGTCTTCTCCCGCAGCTTGAACGAGGGTTGAAACAGATTACCGTGCAGCCGCACCACATCGTACAAGCGGCTGAGCGCCGCTGTCGCCTCCGCTCCCACGAACCTGCCATAGCCCACCAGGCGCCGGACGATGGCGCCGTTCTTCTGCTCGACCCACGCCTGATCATTCTTGCGATAGGCCCGGGAGCGCGTCACCTCCAGGCTCTGGCTTCAGCACCAGCAGACCGTTCATGCCAAAGTAGTGCCAGAGATTCGGGTTTCAGGTTCGACGCTCTAATGTACGCGCCGCTCGATCCAGTCATAATGTTGATATCGCTTAGGGCGTTGGGCGACTACGGGCGCCTTTCCGGTCAGGAACAGCTCGAAGTTTTTCAGTTGGGGGTCCTTTGTTTCCCTCATATGCTTCAGAAGCCCCTGCTTCATTTCGTTGACTCGGACCTGCATGTCCTGCCGTTCGATAATATTGATCCTTTGACCGGCATCCTGTTCAAGGTCGTATAGCGCCAGTGGGACGCCGTGAGTATATTCCTTGATTCTGTTTGACAGAGCTGGATTGTCGCGGGCGGCTGCAACCATGGCATCAAAGGTCAAGCCATGCATGCTATCGATGACCCCTCTGGAGAAATTGCCGTCCGACCAAGGCGAAAACATCATCAAATAGCGATGATCCTGTATCGCCCTCATCGGATAATTCGTGCCATCATACATGGTGGCTACATACGTGAAATTATAGTCCCGTATAGAATCCGTCCTTCCATTGATGATAGGAAGCCATGACTTTCCATCAACGCCGTCAGGTGTATCTATCCCAAGAACATCTAAAACAGTAGGCAATATATCGAGATTCGACGTTAATGCATCGAATGATTTCGCCTTCCCCATTTCCGGCCAAGCGATCAGTACGGGCGTATGAGTTCCACTATCGAGACATGTACTCTTAGCAAACGGGAACGGCATGCCATGGTCTGAACTGAACAGTATGAGCGTATTGGCTGCCTCCGGACTTTTGCTCAATTTTTCCAGTATATTCCCAACGGCGATATCCATTCGCTGAACGCTATTGTAATATTGTGCAAGTTCTACCCTAACTTCCGGCAAATCCTCGAGAAATGGAGGAACCGTTACCTCTTCCGGGCCGATTTCGCGAGGAATCTTGTACGGACCCGTCTGTCCGTTATCTTGCTTGATCGCCTCGGGGCTTCCGTAGAAGGGCCGATGGGGATCGGTAATATTGCAATTGATGAAAAACGGTTTGCCTTGAGCGCGCGCGGCGGCAATCGCCTCTTCTACATGGTCCGCGATAAGGACTGGATTTCGGTCGTCCCACGTCAACGGATTGCCGTCTTTTCCGCTGCGCAGAAAATCCCAGGGAAAACGGCCGGGCGGCTGCATATGCTGAATTTTGTGAATGCCGGCGGTGAAGTACCCGTGATCCTGCAAAATGGTGGTGAATGTCGGAACGTCACCGTTTATGGGAGTAAATCCAATCCCCCCGGTGCGATGCGGGATCATGCCCGTCATCATTGCCTCTCTGGACGGCTGACATATCGGCACAGCCGAGCGGGTGGATACAAAGCGGTGTGATGTCTGGGCAAGCTTGTCGAGATTAGGTGTAATATTCGCACGATTGCCCATGAAGCCCGGCATCGAGGCGTCCATGTCATCGGCAGTAATAAACAGGAAATTCAAGCGCCTGGCAGGGGTTGGCGCTTCTCGATCTGATCCTGCCGCTGCTGCCACCTCCGACAGCAGGGGCAGCGCTAAAGCTGTCGCCGAGGTGGCCATAAAGTTCCGCCTATTCATACTGAAAAATTCCCGATTTGTTACGGTTTTCAGGGTTTATTTTCGGATCACACACCGAAACCCGGTGTGTGATGTCGATGTATCAATTGGCTGCGGCCATCGCGCAGCGGGCCGATACCGACGACAGTAGTTGGGCGCGCAGAGATGCGATCCCCCTTTCAGGACCCGGCGTGGAATCTTCAGCGCAGATGCGGGATCAGCACTTGCTTCCTGCAGTCCAGCATTGCCCTTCTCCGTTGTACAGCAGCCCTGCTTCGGACGGTGAGCGCCGGCAGCGTACCAATCAGCCGTCCATTCCCATACATTCCCGATCATATCGAAAAGGCCGTAGTTGTTTGGCGGATAGGATCGCACAGGCGAGGTGCGTTCAAATCCTGGCGCGGCCAGATTTTCGTGGGGAAAGGTGCCATGCCAGATGTTGGCCATGCGCTTGCCGCCGGGCTCCAATTCGTCGCCCCACGCATAAGGGCAGCCGTCGTCGCGGCCACCCCGCGCCGCAAATTCCCATTCGGCCTCGGTCGGAAGCGCTTTGCCGGCCCATTTGGCATAAGCCTCGGCGTCGGCCGCGACGATATGTACCACTGGATGGTCTCCGAGCCCCTGAAGGGAGCTGTGAGGTCCCAACGGGTGCCGCCAGTCGGCGCCAAAAACATAGCTCCACCATTGCGGAATGCCTTCCGTCAACGGAGCCGCTAGGGGCGCGCGCGGCGGCTCGAACACGAAGGAACCGGCACGCAGCATGTCCGCGGGCGCACCGGGATAATCCGCCGCAGCCGGCGGAATCTCGGCATAGGTTACGTACCCGGTATCGGCCACGAACGCCGCAAACTCATCGTTGGTCACCGGGCATTCGTCGATCCGAAAATCTTCGATGCGCACCCTGCGCAAGGGCCGTTCCTCTTCGTAGAAATCGTTGGAGCCCATCCAGAACTCGCCGCCCGGAACGGCACAAACCCTGTCCGCCGGAGCACTGCGCATACCAACTGCCTGAGTTTCAGGAACGGTCGTGCCAATCATCACCCATTTCTCCTAGTGGGCAGGATCGCTTGGATCCGATGGCGCGGCTTGCACCAATGTGCACGAAAGTTTGTCCGCGTCAGGGCCAAAAAACTGATCATGCTGTAACACAATCACCGGGCCGACCACACCGGAGCCAGCCGCGGCGCGATCGGTGCGTTTCTAGCTGGAAACGCGCCTCAACCGGCAAGACTTGCCGCCGGCGGCATCTGCAATCTATTCATGCGTCTGTGCGCAAGACAGATCATTTCGCCCTCCATAGCCCTACCAGGAGCGCAGACGCTGAATAGGGCTATGCTGCGATTGACAGTGGAAGCAGGGGACTGACGTCAATGACCAGACGAATTGCGCGGAGCTTCATCCTTTCATCTGCGGCATTGGCGGCGATAATGTTGGCCAGTCACGCCGCTGCGGAACCCACGCAAAGCGCAGGC
>NZ_BMHK01000064.1 GCF_014640675.1 Novosphingobium endophyticum
TCCGGTGTCTCGGGACCGGCTACGGGCTACGCCCTCCGCCAATCCCGAGACACCGGATTCTCATCTTGATCGTCGCGCTCTCTCATCCAGATCGCCGCGCGACACGCATTCCGGCGTGCTGCGCCGTGAGGTAGGCTGAGATCTGCAGCTTTGCCCCGGTGGTGTAGCCGATGATAATCATCGCCAGCATCATCAGGACGATGGAGCCGGATGGGTAAAGCAAATTGACGTAGGCGATGATCGGAGCGAGCAGTGTCAATGCCCCGATTAGGCTGGCGTCCCATCTGTCCGTCATCCACCCGGTGAAGAGCTTCCCCACGATGCCGGCCAATCCAGCCAGGCTGGCCAACAGCGCGGCGTTGCCGCGACTCACGCCCGCATCGGTCAGGATTGGAACCTGATGGACTAGGATGGCGGTTCCGATGAACATCGTCAGCAAGGTCGAAACAGCAATGCGCATTAGGGGCGCATTGCGCAATGCCTCGAGCACGGAGAGACCCGGGAGTTCCGCATTGGCCGGAGCCGACGGAGTCTCGTTAGTCTTCGCAGCGGCTGGCCGAGGGTCCTTCAGGAACAACATGGCGAGGATCAGAGCCGGCGTGGTCCAGACCAGCGCAACTGCGACGTATGCCGTGCGCCAGCCGTAGTCGTCGACGAGCCACTGGGCGAGCGGCGGAACCCCGATCTGCGACAACGCGGCGCCGCACAGCATCGTCCCGAGCGCGAGTCCGCGCCCGGCTGAAAAGGCTCCCGAAATTGCTGTCGTCCAGACGGTTACCTTGATTCCCAGGGTGACGACGCCGTAAAATAGCCACAGCATCATCCACTGAGCCGTAGAGCCATTCGCCAAGCTTATCATGGCGAGCGAGAGTCCGGTGAGGACAATGGAGGGAAGGGCGAGCCTGCGGCTCCCCCACCGGTCGATGATCGCCCCCATCAACGGTGAGAACAGAACCATCAAGATTGCCGGAATGAGGCTCACGACCGAAATCTGAGTCCGGCTCCAGCCAAATTCCGCGTTCAGCGGCTCCATGACGAGCCCCAAGGTGTAAGTCGACACGGTATGGAGCGAGAGGCCGACGCCTGAGGCAAGTACGAGCGTCCAATGCTGGCGCCATTCCTCTCTGACGGTTCGCTGAACCCTGGCGCTGGAGGCGTGGGCGTGCCCGACACCGCCAGCCCTGATTAGCCGTTGGGCGATAATGTCTCGTGGCGCCGGCACCTTTGTCACTCCCAAATGGCGCCGGCTTGGTGCCGGCTGTGTTATTTGGTATAACCTATTCATGTGAGGCGCAACGATTCGCTGTAGAGCGTTTGAACGGATGGAGAACTTTGATGGGAGAGATCGCGGACCGGCTACTCGGCTACATGCCTGGCGGCAAAGGGCATGACATCGCGTATTCCGAGGTGCGCGACCTGCAAGTGGCGGCGATGAACGAGCGGCTGCATGAGCAGGTCGGCAAGATCAAGCTGGTCGCCATGCGCGCCAAGGATGTAGATTTGAACGAGATCCGCAGCCTTGAAGATGTTGTGCCGTTGCTGCTGCCGCACACAGCCTACAAAAGCTATCCTGAAAGCTTCCTGGTGGATGAGCGGTGGGACCGGATGACCAAGTGGCTCGGGACAGTCACTGCACATCCGACCGCGGGGGTGGATCTCGACGGCGTGGACGGGATCGATGACTGGGTAGCGCGCCTTGAGCGAGCCGGGCATTTTGTCTCTTGCTCCAGCGGCACCACGGGGAAGTCTGCTATGCTTGATGCATCGCAAGCCGACCTCGACTTTGCTTCGCAAGACGGGGTCAGTGCTGTAGAGTGGGGTTCTTCCATCCGCCGCGGCGACGGGCGGGCGATGGCGGGGAGCGGCGGAGTCGTCGCTTATACGCCGCGCAATGCGGCAATGGGACAGGCGCTGATGGGTGCCTTTGTCGACCCGAATAAGCCGCGTCCTACGAACAACGTTCCACCCATCACTATCGGTTCGATTACTCGGATGATCGTGCTGCGCAAGTCGATCGCGGACGGAACGGCAAAGCCGGAAGAAATCGCAGAGTACGAAGCGGAGTCTGCCGGCCGGCAACAGGCCCTTGACCGTGCTCGTGATGCAGCCGTCGAGGAAATCATCACACTGCGCGGCGAGCGCCTTTACATGACCGGCATGTGGGCCTCGCTCTACACGCTGGCTGAAGGTGTGCGCGCCCGCGGCTACAGCGGCAAGGATTTCCACCCGGAGAATGCCATCTATCTGGGCGGCGGCCTCAAACGGGCGCAGCTGCCCGATAATTACCGCGAGTTCGTCTATGACACGTTCAACCTGTCGCCGGAGTTCATTTACCAAATGTACGGGATGCAGGAGATCAACAGCTCGATGCCGCGCTGCCAGAAGGGTGGCCGGTACCACGTGCCGCCCTGGGTCGTCGCCGTTCCACTCAACAAGGAGGGCGATGCCCTAGTGGACTTCAGCGAAGGTGAGGTCGAGGCGCGCGCTGCGTTCTTCGACTTGTCGCTCGACGGTCGCTGGGGCGGAGTTATCTCCGGCGACCGCGTCCACATCGACTTCAGTCCCTGTGCGTGCGGCGCGAAATCGCCATCGATCCGCGACGACATCGCACGTTACGCCGACCTCGAAGGAGACGACAAGATCGGCTGCGCCGGCACCGTCGACGCCTACGTCCGGGGCCTCTCTTGAGGGCCAGCTTACTCGTCGCACCAGCAAAACTCCCAACACGGAGAGCACCATGACCGTTAAGACAACAATCGACGCTCCGGCCGCCGAGCAACCCGATTCTGCACCCTTCTTCGTACATGGGAAGGTGATCGAGGCTGGCGAAGCAATCCACCGGTCACGTGACCTGGGGGTCAATTTCGCGACGCCTGCCGTTGATCTCAACTCGCTGGTCTTTCCCCGGACCGAACTTCCGCCGTTGCTCAACGTGCCGTTGACCGAGATCATCGATTTCTTGGTCGAGGCCGGCCAGAAGCTCTGCGACGGCAAGAACCCCTACGTGGAGGCCTGCATCGAGCGGATGGCCAAGGTCAGCCTTCAGCCGCGCAAAGCGATCGAGTACCAGATGTTGAACGCGGCCGAGTATCTCGACAAGCGTTCGCTGTGGGAGCTTGTGGAGCAGAACTTTCCCAATCCCAAGGCGCTCGACGAGTGGATCCCCCACACCGATCACCAAGGCCGCCGCAGCTTCATCCGAGCCTTTCCGCCGCGGCTCATTCACGTGCTGCCCGGGAATGCCCCGGCGCAAGGAATCCGCTCGATTGCGCAGAGTGCGCTGGTCAAATCGGTGAGCCTCTTCAAGATGGCTTCGGCCGATCCATTTTCGACCGTGGCGTTCCTGCGGACAATGGCGGACATCGATCCTGACCACCCGGTCGTGCGTTCGATGTCGGCCATTTATTGGCGCGGCGGGGACGAGGCGATCGAACGCGTTCTCTACCGCCCCCAGTACTTCGATAAACTCGTCGCCTGGGGCGGGGGCGACGCGATCAACAACGTGATGAAATACATTGGGCCCGGCTTCCAGCTCGTCTCATTCGACCCGAAAACGTCCATTTCGATGATCGGCAAGGAAGCGTTCGCGTCGGAGGAAAGCATGGCAGCGGCCGCCGAACTCAACGCTCAGGACGTTTCCATCGGCGGCCAAGAGCCCTGCGTCTCGAGCCGGTTCACATTCATCGAAGCCTCGCCGCAGGAGGCCGACCGCTATTGCAAACTCTTGGCTGAAAGGATCCGCGTCGACCGAATGGGTGAGGGCACCCCGCGCCCACTCGAGATGGATTTGCGCGAGCAGATCGACGTGCTGCGGATGATGGACGACGAGTTTGCAGTCTTCGGGGTAACCGATGGCCGCGGTGTGGCCATCCGTTCGACGGAGCCAGTCGATTTCCACCCCCTGCGGAAGACTTCCAACGTGGTCTGCGTTTCGTCGCTTCAGGACGCTATGAAACATGTAAACGTCGCTACTCAGACAGTCGGCGTCTACCCCTTCAGCCGGATGGCGGAATTGCGTGATTACCTCGCAAGCGGCGGCGCTCAGCGTGTGGTGCGCCTGGGCGAGGCCGGTCCCAGCGCCATAGGCAACCCACACGATGCAATGTATCCGCTACACCGCTTTGTGCACTGGATGGCTAACGAGGACGGTTGTATAGGCGATCCTCAGTGAAGCGTCAGAAAGCGGATCGCACAACTCTCTTCCGCGGACGTGCGAGGCCGCAGAGGAGTTAGGATTGGCCAGAAAACGCACGAACATTCCCACGAAGCCAGACGACGCACGTTCAACGCGCTCGATCGAAGCGCTGCAGCAAGCGTTGCTTGAGCTTCTCGACACGAGGTCTTTCGATCAAGTTACAATCAAGGATATCACGGAAGCAGCAGGACTCAGTTATCCCACGTTCTTTCGACGTTTCGCTGGTAAAGACGACCTTCTTGAACACATCGCCGCTGGCGAGGTTCGCCGATTGTTGAAATTGGGCGAAGCCGCTTTGGGCGCCCGAGAGCCAAGCTCCTCGGCCCAGATGTGCGAGTACGTTCAGGCGAATCGCAAGCTATGGACGACGCTCCTGACGGGAGGAGCGTCGTCGGCGATGCGGACGGAGTTCATGCGCATCGCTCGCGAGATCGCCTATTCAAGACCGCAAGCGAATCCGTGGTTACCCATTGACCTGGCAGTGCCGTTCGTCACCAGCGGCATCTTCGAGATCTTGGCTTGGTGGATGCGTCAGCCGGAGGACTACCCGGTCGACCACGTGATAAAGCTTTTCAATGCGTTGGTGGTCGACATCACGGCACGTCCGCGAACGCTCAGCTTCGCCTGAGGAAACGGAGCTGTCATGTCTGGCCGGCGCCCTGCGATCACTGATGATGTTGTGGTGAGCCGACGGCATCGGGTGCGGTCATGTCTCCTGCGTTTGAGTGTGGCTAATTTTCCAGTGCCTCTGATGTCTATCCGCTGATCTGCTAATCCCATCCAGTCGGACGCGCTTTCCTGCGCTGATTTCTCCTAAGACTTGGCAGATTACGACCGGTGTCGCATCACCTCATCCTCCCGTACAAGCCGATCGACAAAGCCACCTCCGAGTTGCACATCCGGGTGCCATCAGGTGCAGTGTCGCGAGCCACAGCTAAGAAGTACGTTTCGGCGCCTGCCCTCATCTCCATCCATCGATGGTGATTGTTGACTGACCTAGCTGTCTGGACGAATTTGATCAAACATAGGCCTGCGGCGAAGCTGATGATTGATCGGAAGTTTTCGGCGGTTTTCTCACATCTGAGGGCGACACGCTTGAAGCGTTTGAGCTTCGCGCTCGGCCAAGATCTGCATGTGTCCCTCCAATACGAGCGGTGCAGAGGGGCAATGACGGGCAAACCTCCTTGAGCCGAATGATCGTATATGCGATACGATGGCGCGTAAACATCAGTCGGGGAACGGTCGAGGAATGGGTGCCGCGTTGAAAGGAACAGGAAGGCAGGCACTCGCGGAACTCGACCTGGGGCTGATGATCTGGTCCGACACGGTGCGGTCGTCTGTCCGGCTGTTGGTGCGGTGAAGGGGGCAATCGGCACAGCAGATGGCGGCACTGATCCAGCAGGAAGTTGCCTAGTACTGACACGGACCGCGCCGGTCCTTCGGAGTGCCTGTGGTATGAAGCACCGCTTCACCGGCCCTACTCTGAAGGAATTGACCTGAAGACTGAGCGATCGCAACAAAAAAACATTAGGAGACTGCATGATCCACTCCACAGTGGGGCGCATGAGCGCCACGTTGGGCCTGGCGCTGGCGTGCGCCGCCTGCGCGGCGCCGCTCTACACTCAGGCATCTAAGGCCGTCCCCCCGCCGCCTAATCCTGAGCCGGTCGTGGTCCAGTCGCTGCCGCTGCCTCCCACCGCACCCTCCGATGAACCAGGCGCCTGCACCACCCAGATCAATCCGCGCGGCACCGGCTGCATGAGCGCAAGAGCGGACGGGATAATTGAGGGTCCGGCCTACATGTGGGATGCCAAGCATGTTCTGCTGCCCGTTCAGTTCACCGGCTCAGCAAGGGGCAGCACGTACGATGGCCCGCAGGTGATCGCGATTAAGACCAACGGCAAGCTGTTCCCGAACGGCGATCCCTGGAAGTGCATCACCTGCGGCATTCCGGCTCAGGGGCGCAAATATGCCAATCCTGCCGTGACCGACGGCGGCGGGCGGCAGGCGGGTCCGGGTGACAACTGGATGCGGGTCGATCATCCGCAGGCCTTCCCTGGCGACAGAAAGATGCTGGCAGGCACCAACGTCGTCGATTGCGGACCGCACAAGCTGACTGACCAAGCCTGCACGCCCGATCGCCTCCGCGTTTACCCAATTCGTTGGGATACATCGGCTGATGGAGCAGGGCCCGGCGGATCGATGCGAGAACTGAGGATCAATCCTGACGGGCAGCACCTGATGTGGAGCCACATGATCGCCACGGGCGCAAACCTGGATCAGCATGGACTGGTCGGGCGGCTGGTCTTCAATCCCTCTCCTACGACGGGACAGCACTTGGTCCCGCGCTATGAGCTAGCCGACGTTTTCGTCCTAACCAACACTGACAATCCGGATTTCGCTCAGTTTCGTGTCGATCCGCAGGACCCCACCCGCCTGATCAACAATCCGGCCAAGGGGCAGATCGGCGAAGCGCGAGGCTGGACGCGCGACGGCGAGGACGCGGTCGGGATGGGCTTCGAGGAAGCAGGCGCGGTTGATATGTACATTACTGATCTGAAGACCGGGGATTCTGACCGGTTGACCAGCGCGCCGGGCTATGCCGATCCGATCATGATGTCGCCGGATGACAAGTGGTTCGTCGTCCTCGATAATCGGGGCGTCGACCGACACATGTACTACGGCGGCCTGCGAGGGATCCCGCCACTGCTCGATACTTTGACGATGATGGTGAAGCTGAGCGCTGAGTTTGGCTATCGGAACGGACTACGGCGCTTCTTTCAGCCGTACCTGATCGACCGCTGGGGCGACCGCTCCGGGCCCTGGGGTGAGTACGCAGGCCAACAACTCAACGCCGGCCCCGGCGCAGCGGGCAGCGCGAGCGATCCTAACTGGAATGCGCGCGCTGATCCGGCCTGGTCGCCTGACGGCACTGACGTAGTCTATTGGCAGGCGTTGGTGACGAGTCCCGACTGCGGCGGCGCCAATCCATTGCTATGCCCAAAATCGACCGAGCCCGGCGGCCGCCACTCGCGTCTGATGATCGCGCGCCTAACCAGCCGTCAGCCGCTGCCGCTCGGCCAGGTTGCCGCCCCCGGCCGCATCACGGTTCCTTGGGGCACCCCGTACAAGCCCGGCGATCCCATGCCGCGCCGCGTAGGCGGGGTCCCAGCAGGCAAGTACACGATGAGGGGCCGAAAGGGCGGCTCGGCTGAGGTTGAGTTCCGGAGCATCGGGGGACGCTACGTCGGCGCTGTTTACACCAATTACACCGACGACGGCTTGCACGTGATCAACGGCACAGAGAGCGCAAAATTGGAGGTGGTGGGCGGCAAGCCGCGGGTCGTCTGGCATTCCGACATTCGCGCCAGCGGGAGACAGAACGGCACCAAGAAGACCAGCCCCGGAGGTTTCGTCGTCAGCCCGATGGGCGAACCGCTCGAAGGCGAGCTCGTCACCACAATAGACGGCAAGGTCTACCGCCCGCCGCTGAAGGGCACCTGATCGCTCGAGGACTCAGGTTCACGCCCGGGTCACCCCCGTGGGGCGGCCCGGCGCGGCAGCCGCCGGAGCTGCAGTCTCGTGCTAATACCCGTGGCCTGATCGACTGACTCACGGAAGCTTGCGGTAGGTTTCGGACTATGATTCGCTGCTTTCCTCGCAAGTGAGGAGGAAGCGATGGCTGCACCGA
>NZ_BMHK01000065.1 GCF_014640675.1 Novosphingobium endophyticum
GCCTGACCTTCTGAACCGTGGCAATCCGGTGCTAGCCAATGAGCTTGCACCGACACTAACTCGCGCGACCACCCCGCAGCAACGCGACCGCTATCGGATGCGTACGATCATGGCACTCGAGATGAAGCTTATCAATTCATTGAGTTCACTGCCCGATTGCTGAAGGATGCTCGCGGAACGAGTACGGCAGCGGCAATCTGCGTGGGGTTAGCTTTGACGAGGCCACTGTCGTCCCAGACGCCATCGGCGCCGGGAGCCAGCGTTGGCCTCCAGCGAGTGGGTAGCCGCTCACGCCAACAGACCGGACGTTCGCTTGCTCGAAATTGCTCGTTGATAGCTGCCGGTTATTCATGCTGTTAGACCAGCTCCCCGAGGTGATCGAGGAATCGGTAAAAGTCTCAGAGGGTAGTGGCGGAGCGGGAGGGATTCGAACCCTCGATACGGTTTTGCCGTATACTCACTTTCCAGGCGAGCGCCTTCGACCACTCGGCCACCGCTCCGCATCGCTGGGAAGTGGCGCCCTAGCGTGGGCTGTGGGGTTACGCAAGCCCATCCGATAAAGGCCCGCCCCTTGTACGGAGCAGATGTCCCCCGTCAGCACCTTCAGCGATGTCGTCCCGGTGATCAGGCACAAGGACCATGTCTCAAGGGATCCTTCTCAGGCTTCCACTTCGGGCCGGCTGGCGATCAGTTCGAGCACGTCGCCGATGATCCGGCGCATGGCTGTTCGCGCCCCATCCACGTCGCGCGCCGCAATCGCGTCCGCGACCGCTGCGTGGTCGGCAATATTCGCGCTGCGCCCCTTGATCCGGTTGGTGAAGCGGATCGAGGTCTGCAAGGCGGTGGCGACGACCGTCTGAAACTGGGCGTAGAACGGGTTCTTCGAGGCACGCAGGATCGCGACATGAAAAGCGATGTCGGCATCGAGCGGATCGTCATTGCCATCCTCGGCAGCCTCCATCCGGTGAAGGCCCGCGCGAATTGTCGCGAGATCCGCCGGCTCGTGAAAGCGCGCCGCTAGTGCCGCTGCCTCTGGCTCGATGGCGATCCGCAGCTGGTTGAAATGGCGCAGCAGATCGACCGAGAACTTGCGCTCCATAAGCCAGCGAAGGACATCGGGATCGAAGAGGTTCCAGTTCGAAGAGGGTTCCACCACGGTTCCCTGCCGCGGCCTCGCGCTTACCAGCCCCTTGGCGGTGAGCATTTTTACCGCCTCACGCGTTACCGACCGGCTGACGCCGTGCGCCTTGGCGATCTCGGCCTCGGTAGGAAAAGGCCGCCCCTCGAAACGCCCGACAACAATGGCCCGCCCCAGCGAGTCAAGCATGCCGCGCGTCAGGTTGCGGCCCAGATCGTGACGCGCATCCGCGCGGCCCTGCAAGGAATCTTCATCCATCCGAGTCTTTTGACCTATTGCGTCACCTCTGTCGACGCTATGCGCAGTTTTTATCGCATAATTTTGATCTTTGGAGAACAAATCCACGAAAATCGCCAGAATCTGAACGCCTAATGACTTCCGTGTTGCATATAGTATGATAAATCGTATACGCCTACCGGGTTCGCAATTGCCACGCGCGCGCCACGTCAAAGCCCCCGCACATGTGGCCATCCTTTGCGAACTACCAATCATACGGAGAGAGCGGTGAAAGGGACATCGGGACAACGGCAAACAAGCCTCGCGCGGCGCATTTTCACTCGCGCTTCGGCCACGCTCCGGAATGCGATACGGTCGCTGACGCCTGCATTTCTCCTGTTTGGATTGACGACCGGCGCCCTCGCCCAGAGCACGCCGCCGCCGAGGATCGTCACGAAAGATGGCCGCCACGCGCTGCTGGTCGACGGAAAGCCCTTCATGGTTCTCGGCGCGCAGGTTCACAACAGCACCAATTATACGGAGATGCTTCCGCAGGTGTGGCCGACGATCAAGGCGCTGCATGCCAACACCGTGGAAGTGCCGGTGGCGTGGGAGCAGATTGAGCCGGTCGAGGGGCAATTCGACTTCAGCTTCGTCGACGCGCTTGTCCGGCAGGCGCGGGAGAATAATGTCAGGCTCGTCCTTCTCTGGTTCGGCACCTGGAAGAACAGCGGCCCGAGCTACACGCCCGAATGGGTCAAGACCAACCCCGGCCGTTTCCCGCGCATGACGAACCGATCCGGCGGAATGCATTTCGTCCTCTCCCCTCACGGGCGCAACACGCTGCAGGCCGACAAGCGCGCCTTTACGAGGCTGATGCAGCACATCCGCAAAATCGATACCCGTCATACCGTCATCATGGTGCAGCCGGAAAACGAGGCGGGCAGCCTCGGCCTCTCGCGCGATTTCTCGGCGGAGGCCCAGCAGCTTTTCGAGGGACCGGTACCGTCGGAACTGGTTCAGGCGCTTGGACGCAATCCGGGCAACTGGTCGCAGGTCTTCGGTGTTCATGCCGATCAGGCATTCAACGCCTGGTACGTCGCGCGCTACATCGATGAAGTCGCCGCCGCCGGCAAGGCAGTGCTGAACCTGCCGATGTTTTGCAACGCGGCGCTGACCAACCCGTTCGATGAAGCGAACGCGGGCGGCGGCGCGAGCGGCGGGCCGAACTGGAACGTGATCAATATCTGGAAAGCCGCGGCCCCGCACATCGATTTCGTTGCACCCGACATCTATGACCGCAAGCACAAGCACTATCTCGCGTTTCTCGACCACTACGCGCGGCCCGACAATGCGCTCATGATACCCGAGACCGGCAATGCCCTGGATTTTGCGCGCTTCATCTGGCCGGTTCTGGGCAAGGGAGCGATCGGCTTCGCGCCCTTCGGCATGGACGGCACGAGCTATTCCAACTTTCCACTGGGCGCACCAGTGCTCGACGATACGGCTATCGACGCCTTTGCCGCGTCTTATCGGCTGTTTGCGCCGATCGCAGAGGATTGGGCCCGCATCGCGCTGGAAAATCCGACCTGGGGCGTGGCCAGGGACGATGAGGGTAGCGACCAGTCTACCGTCATGGGGCGCTGGAGGATAACCGCCCAGTTCGGCCTCTGGCAGATGAAGGAAAAGAACGACCCGCGGCTCCGGCCCCACCCGAACGCCACGCGCATGGTCGGCGGCGCGGTAGTCGCGCAGCTGGCCCCGGACGAGTTCCTGGTCGCCGGCCGCGATATCCGCATGCGCTTTGCCCCGACTGGTGCGGGCAGCATGGAATTCCTCAGTGTCGAGGAAGGGACATTCGTTGACGGCAAATGGAAGATGCGCCGCAGGTGGAATGGCGACCAGACCGATTTCGGACTGAACTTTGTCGAGCCTGTCATGTTGAAGGTCCGACTCCACACCTTTGGTGAGGCGAGGAACAGCGGCCAATAGCCAGAACGCTTTTTCGAGGCGCTCGCAGGCCGAGAAATGTCAATCCTCCGGCTATCCCAGCATGCGATTGATATGACAAAGAGATTTTCCGGAAATTCTGCGCGATAGCCTTTGCCTTGCGGCCACATTGAGTCGACGAGGCTGAACTTTGTCCCGATTATCCGCAAATTTTGGTCGATTTCCAATCACCGTTCGCTTATGGCGCGCCCGCTCACGTGCCCCATAATGAGATTTAACTTATAAATATGATAATTGTTGACAGGCCGATTGCGACATGTGAGATAGCGCGCGAATGTACAGAGGGAGGAGTGATAAAATGAAGGGTTTGCTAATGGGCAGCGTGGCCGCAATGGCCTTGACTGTACCGAATGTCGCCAGCGCTCAATCCGGCAGCGATTCCCAGGCAGAGGCAGGATTGGCCTCGGGCTCTGATGAAATCGTCGTGACTGGAGTTCGTGCGAGCTTGCAGAGCGCTGCCGCCGTTAAAAGGAATGCGTCGGCGATCGTGGATTCGATCGTTGCCGAGGACATCGGCAAACTGCCCGACAGCAACGTGGCGGAATCACTGCAACGCATCACCGGTGTTCAGATCCAGCGAAGCCAGGGTCAAGGCCGCTCCATTGCCATTCGCGGCCTCAGCCAGGTCGCAACCCTGCTGAATGGCCGGGACACCTTCACCTCGAGCGGGCGGTCTATGTCCGTGTCCGATATTCCGGCGCAGCTGGTGGCGGGAATCGACGTTTACAAGACGGGGCAGGCCGACCAGATCGAAGGGGGACTCGGCGGCACGGTCGATATCCGCCTGCGGCGCCCGTTCGACTTCCCGGGTTTTGAACTGGCCGGGTCGGCGAAGGCCGAGTACGGCGACAAACGGAAGAACGTAAATCCCTATCTTTCCCTGCTCGCAAGCCATCGCTGGGAGACCGGCATCGGGGACATGGGGCTGTTGTTGAGTGCGGCATACCAGAAGTACGATTATCGTATCGACCGCAACGCGACCGGCACATTCAGCGAACGCCGGGACCTCTATGATCGTGACGGCGACGGCATTTTCCCCGGAGACGATGGCGATCTCATCGTTTCGCCCACCGATGTCGGGCAGAACTATCAGTATGGGCCGCGCAAGCAGCTCGGATTGAACGGATCGTTCCAGTGGGCACCGGCCGACAATCTTGAGCTTCATGTCGACGGGCTCTATACCCGGTTCGATTCCCACCAGTACAACCAGCTGTTCTACGTCAACACTGGTAACAGCGGCATTCGCCAGTCGCCGGCGCAGGCGGTCGGCCCCTTCGAGTTTGCCGAGGACGATCTCACCGTATCGCGCGGCATGTGGACCAATCCAAAGCAAACTGAGGGCGCACTGGTTTCGGACGACCTCACCGACACCTATCAGGTATCTTTCGGCGGGAAATATAACCTCGACCGTCTCGAGCTGACCGGCGATGTCAGCTACACGAACAGCAAGTCACGCAACTACTACAACGAACTCGGGCTCCGCGGGTTTGCCTCGACCTACAACGTCGACCTGAGCGACTTCATTCCCAGGATCTCGCTGACCGGCATCGATCCGACGGATATCTCGGACTACGAACTGGACCGGACCTCCTTTGCTCTTGGCAAGTCGGCCGGCTCGCAGACCGCAGCCAAGCTGGACGCCCGCTTTGACATTGGGGAGACCGGGCTGACCGCCTTGAAATTCGGTATTCGCTATGCCGATCGCAGCGCCAGCTCGTCTCGCATCTCAAACGATTTCACCTGGCCCTCCGGAGTGGCAGGAACAGACTATTCCGATCTGTTCCAACTGACGGACAACGATGTATGGCCCGGCAAGGGCCTGGCCATCCGCCAGTGGCTTGTCGCAAGGCCGGACGTGCTTCGTGATTACAGCGGCATGCGTGAGGCACTTGGGCTGAGCGGAGACCTGCCCGCCCTCGTTCCAAGCAATGCGTTCGATTTCAGCGAAAAGACAATCGCGGGTTACGTCAAAGGCGATTTCGCGTTCGAAATCTTCTCATTGCCCATAGACGGTAACTTGGGAATGCGGGTTGTTCAAACGAAGGTGAGAGGCGCCAGCGCGGTCAATTCTCCGGGTGGCGGCTACGAGCCCTTTGTCCAGACCAACTCCTACGTCGATGCGCTCCCCAGCCTGAACATCCGGGCCAAGCTGACGGACGACATCTTCCTGCGTTTTGCCGCATCGAAATCCCTGACCCGGCCGACGTTCTCCAGCATGAATCCGTCGCTGAGGCTCGACTATCTGTTCCTTACCGGTTCCGCCGGAAACCCATCGCTTGAGCCACTGCGCGCCGACCAGCTTGATGCCTCTCTCGAGTGGTACATGCCCGGCGGCGGGATGCTGTACGGCGCTGCGTTCTACAAGAAGGTGGACGGCTTCATCCAGAACATCGTCGCGCCGGAAGTGATCGACGGCCAGACATTCCTTGTCAGCCGCCCGCGCAACGGCCGCAATGGCACGATCAAGGGCGTCGAGCTCGGCTATCAGCAGTTCTTCGATTTCCTCCCCGCGCCCTTCGACGGCCTGGGCCTTCAGGCGAACTTCACGTATGTCGACAGCGCGGCCCCTTCGGCCATCGTGGGGCAATCCGTGCCGTTGGAAAAGCTGTCCAAGTACAGCTACAACCTGGTAGGCATCTACGAAAAGGGCCCCATCAGCCTGCGCGTCGCCTATAACTGGCGCAGCAAGTACGTCGACAGCACCGGCGGGGGCGGCGCGGGCGGCCTGCCCATCTATAGCAGCGCATACCCGCAGCTCGACCTTTCGCTGAACTACGATGTGACCGACCGTATTACCCTGACGCTGGACGGACAGGATCTTACCGGATCCGAACGCCGCCAGTATTACGGATATACCTATCGCCCCAAGGCGACGCTTGTTGGCGACCGCCGCGTCCAGTTCGGCGTCAGGTTCCGCCTGTGAGCGCCGTCGGCTGATGTCCGCTCGACCGGCGACCACGGTTGTCTATCGAGCGAAATAGATATCGCCGCGCCCGACCATCGGGCGCGGCGATCTGTCGTCGAGATCAGCTGTCAATATTGTGCCGGCGAACCTTCCCGAGCTACGCCTCTGCGAATTACGCCTGTGGCAGGCGAACGACATAAGGAAACATCATGCATCCCGGAAAACTCGGACCGATGTTCACGATGGCGCTGGCAGCGAGCGCGATTGCCGCCCCCTGCCCAGCGATCGCTGCGACTCCATCGACGCCTGTAAGTGAGATAGCGCCGAAACAGTTGCCGGCACTCAAGATCATCCTGATAGGTGACTCGACCACGGCGGTCCTGAGCGGATGGGGCGGCGCCTTCTGCAGCCGGCACGTGACGATGTGGACGAGCTGCGTGAACATGGCGCGCAACGGCCGCAGCTCCGCCGGTTACATCCGCGAGGGATCATGGGCGCTCGCCCAGGCCGAAATGCACGCGCCGGCGTATCAGAAGGCGCTGGTGCTCATCCAGTTCGGCCATAACGATCAGCCCGGTCATCCTGGTCAGGAGACGGACCTCAGCACCGAATTTCCGGTCTACATCGAACGCTACGTCCGAGAGACGCGCGCCGCCGGTGCGATCCCGGTGCTCGTCACGCCCTTGAGCCGACGCCGTTTCGTCAACGGAAAGCACGAGAACACACTTGTCCCCTGGTCGGATGAAATCCGCGAAATCGCCAAGAGAATGAACGTGCCGCTCATCGACCTCAACGCCGAAAGCGCAGCGATCGTATCGGCGCTGGGGCCGACGTTGGCCAATGGACTGGCGATGGGCAGCCCGTCGCGCGAAACGTCAGCGGCGGCGCTCGACGGATTGTCTTATCCCGACACCGCCAGGAAATGCGTTTGCGCCGACGATCGGACAGTGCCGGCGCAATCGAAACATCCTCAGCTGGGCGAGGCAGGACACTATTTCGACATTACGCATCTCGGCACTGAAGGTGCCGAGTTCTTCGCGACCCTGATCGCCCGTGACCTTGCGCGGGAGATGCCAGACGTGCGGCCATGGCTTGTTCTGGAAGACTGACGCGGGCGGGCCAGCGGGCAGAGATCAGATGCTAGGCCCTCTAGCCGCGATAGATTCGGGGGGGACGCCCATCACGCCGCACTCGACCTCCAACAGCGCGCCGTCGCAAGTTGCGATCAATCTGCCGTCAATTGCACACCGATGTCTCCCGCCCAGTGATTATCGCGCGGCCCAGCAGGGTCTTTCGTGACCTCCGTCGCCTTGGCACCAGCACCGAGCATCGACGCGGCCCCAAGAGCCACTCCGCATACCAGCATCCAGCCGCTCCCTCATTGTCCCCAATACCCCTTCTAATGCCAGGATGGATGCTAATGGCCATTGACTGCCACGCGCCACACTATATAGTCCGACAAATATAGAAGGTACAAGCCAAGCCCGCAGACCCAGGGGAATCGGGTGAATGAGTTCTCACGAGATGAGGCTGACGAGGAAGTCCTCGTCCCAGCTGGCGGCCAAGCGCTTTGATGTCATGGATAGCTTGGTCGGA
>NZ_BMHK01000066.1 GCF_014640675.1 Novosphingobium endophyticum
GATCCTTTCCAAACCGTTGCAGAAAGTCGACGTTACCCGCACGGTAAGCTTCACCGCGCCGGGAAATTACATCATCAGGCTGACCGCCAACGGGCAGCGCGACGGATTGGTTGACCCGGACAATCAAACGCTGGCGCAGAACTACGGGGAGGTCCGCGTGATCGTGAATGCGCTGCCACCGCGCCGCGGCCCTGACGGTGTGCCTCAAGGTGAAGGATGGGAGGGAATTTCGGGAGGCGCAGCGCCGGGTGACCAATAGCCTCCAGGGGAGCCGTCGGTACTCGAATTTGCATGGATCGTTCTGCGCTGTTGCGAACGTCGCACGGTCTCGTGGCAAACGAGAGACCGTCGGCGGTCTGCGGGTCTCGGAGCGAATGGTATCGCATGCCGCTCTTCCGGCCTGCTCACGGTAAGCCTGCACGAGTCTGGTCACCATCAGATTTTCGGCCTGCACCGAAGCGGATTGGCGGGATTTCCGCGACAGTAGGGGCTATTGCCACCGCAAGGCCCCGCGGCCAGATCGGCAAGGGCAGCGGGCTTGCCGTCTGGTCACCGAACATCAACATCTTCCGCGATCCCTGGTGGGGCCGCGGCCAGGAAACCTATGGCGAAGATCCCTTCCTGACTGCGCAATTGGACGTCGCCTACATCACAGGCATGCAGGCCCCGATCCCAAACGCCCGCAGGTGTCAACGCCGGGATAAAAAGGGGCCAGGCACCGGTCGTTTTCGGCGGTCCCGCCAAGCTCGACGACGAACTGGCGCTCGCCGTCGAAGCGGGCGTGGAGCTGATCCACGTCGAGAGCCTGCATGAATTGAGGCGCCTGGCCGGGTTGGTCCGACGAGCGGGACGGAAAATACCCATTCTGCTGCGGGTCAATGTCGGCCTCGACGGTGCCGACAGCCGGCTGATGATGGGAGGCGCTCCCTCACCGTTTGGAGTGGACGAAGCAGCCCTGGACGATTGCGTTGCCTTCCTCGCGGAAAATCCCATACTGAACCTGCGCGGCTTCCACATTCACTCGCTTTCGCACCAGCTCGACCGGCAGGCGCATATCCGGATCATCCGGACCTATTTCGATCGCTTCCACCGATGGCGGGATCGGTGGGGCCTGCGGATCGACCATCTCAACATGGGCGGCGGCATTGGCATCGACTACCGGGAGCCGCAGCGTCAGTTCGACTGGCCCGCGTTCATGGGCGACCTGGAGCAGGCCATTGCCGAATACCGCATGCAGGCTGTTTCGCTGAGGTTTGAACTCGGCCGCTTCCTCAGCGGCTTTTGCGGGGTCTATGCGACAGAAATCGTCGATCTCAAGCAGAGCGGCGGGCGATGGTTCGCACTGTGCAGGGGCGGGACGCATCATTTTCGGACGCCGGCGGCGCAGGGGCCGGCGAGGAGACGGTCGACATCATCCATGCCCTCGTTCGCGAGGGATTCCGGGTCATGGCGCATATCGGCTACACGCCTCAGGGCGGCGAGCGGAGCAGGGTGGGCGGCTCCGCCGATGCGGCGGCGGACCTCTTCGCGCTGGCGCGCCGGGTTCGCGCGGCCGGGGCGGAAAGCCTGGTGCTGGAAAAGGTGGACGAACTGGTCCACCGCGCGCTTGCCGATCACTCCGATGCAATACCGACCTTTGCGATCTTCAGTGGCAAATCCAGTCGGGGCGGCCAATCGGTCAACGTGTGGGATGCGGTGTTCCGACCTGGCTTCAAGGCGCGCTATTTTCCGCCGACTGCGGAATTCGACACGAAGGAATTCCCAGCGGCCTACACGGAAGACCAGATTGCCCGAAAGATGGAAGTGCTTCTGAAGCTGGTGGCATTGGGCGAATTTCCGCTGTCGCCCCCTTCGGCATTACGTCTTGAGGACGCAGCATGGCTCGCCGGGCTCAATCCATGGGCCGAAGGATGCGGCCATTTGCCTGGAAGGGGGTGAGGCGCCAATCGCCAACAATCCGGTCATTCAGCGTCCAAGATCGCTGTCTTGTCAGTTGACGTCCATTCAGCCGATTTTCATGGCCGCTGTCCCAAGCGGGGGCCGAGCGCCGAGCTCCGAGCGCCTCGACGCCCTGGAGAGAAAAGCCATGACAAACCTCGCAGCCGGCAATTTCGCTCCGGCGCTTGCGGCCGTGCCGTTGCTGCTGCTTGCTGCCTGCGGCCAGGCCTCATCCGATTCGCGTGGGGTGGATCGATCAGAAACCCTGCTTTCCGTCAGCGCCACCGGNCGCCAAGGACGCCAGTTCCGCGAATGCCAGGAAAATCGGTGAGATCGTCGGCGCGCTCGGGAAGCTCGGTATCGAGGAGAAGGACATCCAGACCCGCGCCGTCTCGGTAGATCGGATCGACTGGGGCGACCGCAAGGGCCAGTTCCAGGCAGTGAATACGGTCAATGTCACCGTACGGAACGTCGATAGCGCAGGCGCTGCCGTGGCAGCGGTGACGGAAGCTGGCGCCAATATCGTCAATGGCCCCAATCTGACGATGAGCGATCCGGAAGCCACTGCCAATCTCGCTTATGCGGAGGCCTACAAGGCAGCCCGGCGCCGTGCTGAAGCCTATGCCGAGGCGGCAGGCATGGAAGTGAGCCGGGTGCTCTACATTCGCGATGCCGGCGGATCGCAGGGCACGCGCTATCTGCCGCCAGCAGAAGTGGCTGCCCGCATGGACGCCGCGTCGCCGCCCGTTGCGCTGCAAGTCGCACCTCCACCACCCCCGGCGCCGGAACAGGGAGGGGCAAGGATCATGGCCGGACAGACCGCCAGCAATGTGTCCATACAGGTCGATTTCGCGCTGCGGCCACAATAGGGGGTGCCGCCGACAAAGCCGCCCATCGCGGCGCCCGAACAGGTCGTTGCAACCTGCCGTAGGTTCATCTGCCCACGAGAGACGCCCAACGGCAGAAATCAGGACCGACTGCTGAACGCCTAAACGACGGCAAGGTCGGGGGAGCGGACGTTGAGGTTTCGCATTTCGAAGTCGTGATCGATGACCGACTGACCTATTCGCGCGATCTCGCAGTAGCTGATACGTCCGGACTTGAATGCAGATCAATGATTTCACAACCTGCAACATCAATCCCTTGGCGCGCGCTTATGCTTTGACCGCACCTGTGGAGGCGGTGCATCCGTTTCCACAGAGTATACGGTATTAGGGCAAACGAAAGACACACAGACGATGCAAGACAATATTGTCCGCTGGGGAATACTGGGAACGGGCGGAATCGTCGGGGACTTCCTTGATGGCGCCAGTGGCTCCGCCACAGGAAAGGTTGCGGCGATAAGTGCGCGCGCACGCGCACGCGCATGGCTGGCTTCCGAGTTTCCGGGCCTCGATATATATGAGGGTTACGACAGTCTTCTCTCCCTCCCCGAAGTGGATGCCATCTACATCGCGACGCCGCATCCCTTCCATGCCGAATGGGCGATCAAAGCGGCGCAGGCGGGCAAACACGTATTGTGCGAAAAGCCAGCGGGAATGAACGCGGCAGAAGTCGAGGCGATGATCGCGGCGGCCTCGTACAGCGGAACCTTCCTTGGCGAGGCTTATATGTATCGCCTCCATCCGATCACTGCTTTCATCCTCGACCTTCTCGATGCCGGGAAGATCGGACAATTGCGGATGATCCGATCCAGCTTCGGCTTCGCGATGCCGGAGCGTAACACGCAACATCGCCTGTTCGACCCCGCTCTGGGGGGCGGCGCAATACTTGATGTTGGTGGCTATCCCATGTCCATCGCCCGGTTACTCGCCGGCCACGCCGAGGGGCGTGAGGGCATTGAGCCAGTTTCGATCGACGGTCAGCTCAGGCGGGGTCCCACCGGGGTCGATGAAATCGCGACGGCAACGGCAATCTTCAGCAATGGGATCATCGCCCAGCTGTCCGCGTCGATCACCTTGGGCCAGGACAATGTCCTGCAACTGGTCGGCACCGGCGGCAGGCTTGAAGTGGATGCGTTCTGGTACGGGTCGGGCAAACAGGGTGGCACGGCGCACATCCGCTTCACCCCGCCCGAAGGACAGACCGAATTGATCCCGTTTACCGAAGAGCGGAATGTCTACAGCTTTCAGTTCGAGGCTGCGAACGAAGCTATCCTTGCAGGCCGTGAAAACTTTGAAAGCCCGGGCATGACCCATACAGACAGCCTGGCCAATGCCCGTGCACTGGATCGCTGGATCGCAGGAGCGCGGCATGTCGAACCGCCGCTGTTTTAAAGGTTGGTGCTGTCATATGCGGGCGGCTCCGCAGCAACGTCAGAATCCGAGCATAGAGCAGGTTCCATTCTTCGCATTCCGAGGACGGCACTGTTTCGCCACGCCCGCTGGCCATGCTTCGCCGGGTTAACAGGAAGCCGGGATGAAATTGATGCGATGCGTTCCGCCTTCAAGGTAATTATCACGAAGGTGGCCGACACCGGCGATCCAGAAGAATACGATATGCCGCATTCCTCCCTGAACTATCTGATGGACCCGCAGTGCCGGTACCGCGCGCATTATCCCGATGCGATGGAGGCACCACGTCTGGCCGCAACCTTGCGCCGCGAAATCTCGGAGTCTCATGAAGCTTCGAAGTAAGTGGAAATCCCCTAGGGACTGCTGGCTTCACGGCCCAATCCAGTCGTTGCGCATTCTCCAACCAACGGCGAAACGCTCAATTACGAGCCCGATTCGGCAGCGGTAACGGCAGAAATGTCGGCGGCTCCGGAATGGCTCCTTGCGGATTAAAATATTGAAATGCTGCCCTGCACTCGCGGCCCCATTGAGCCGGCGGCCACCGCCAGCAAAGCCGACGTTCCCGCGCATAAATCGGTCCGTCGAAAGCCGCCCTACATTCACGGCCTACCAAAGGCGGAAACTGGACCACAACCTGCAAAAGCCGCGGGCCAACGACTGCCCCACTCGTGGTCCTTCGACGCGAGATCATGCTCACTGTAGCGACGACAGCGGCGAGCTCAATCGCCATACTCACTGCCGAAGAGTCTTCGGCGCAACTCGGCGGGCGACAGAGTGTCCCACTCTTCTCGGCTGATGCTGACCTTAGGTTCCGTCCGATCGGAATCGGCATCAGCTCGAGACTGGTCGGCTGTCACTGTCTTTTCGATCCTCGGCAACTGGGCCGGGGAAGGACTGCCCCACTCGCGTTTGCGAGTGCGGCGAGATGAGTTTGCTCGGGTGATCGCATCTTTCGCTTGAGAGGTTTCAGCCTCAGGATGCCTGGTGTTGTGGAGCCATGACCTTTCAGCCTCGAAGGCCACGGCATTTGCAACCCGTTCGTCGGGTAGATTTCGGAACGGTGAGAGGTCGACGACCATCGCCGACACACCCACCATTGCGAACGTCTCCTTGAGGTGAGGAGCCCTCCCGCGCTTGACCTTGAACAGGATGCAAAGTTCACGTCGGTCATGATCGGTGCCCCGGGCTATTCTGACCCCGCCGAAAGCGCCGAAGACCTCCGGCTTTGCCTCTGCGAACGTAGTGGTCTGCGGCTTGCCCGGTATTTGGGGAATTCTGACCTTGCGAAATCGTTCCAGGGCATCGGCCGCAAACTTGCTCAGAGCCTTTAAATGTGCCTCCGTGCAGTTTTGCGCAGCCCCTGAGGCATGGGCAAAGTGATGGGCGCGCACATCGCCTTTGCGCGCAATCAGCTCGGCACCGCATTCACACTTCAGGTGATCCGCGGCCCCTCGCCTCGCCTGATCTATGAATAGACGGGTGCCGTCCGGCTTGTTGCCCCAGACAATCATGGCTTCCTCTGGCGCCATGCCGAAACCTCGCTGCGAGATCACATAGCCCAGGCTATTGCGGTGTTCGGGCTGTTCTATCTTTTGCTGCACCATCGACTTCGCACCTTGGTCGAAGAATTAGCATCGGAGGCGACGTTACGAAGTGCCCAGTCACGGCCGAGCACAGGCGCATGGTAGTACAGAAGCCCTCGGCACGGAATGAAGACGGAGGCTTCACGAAATGGCAGAGCTTGGGCGCAAAACCGCCCACCGGCGGAATGTGGGCAGCCAAAGTCGCCTTGAGTTTCGCCATCGCCCTAAACGGAAATCTGGACGCTTCACTGCTGCTTGAGATAGGGAATCAGCCTCATGGCCGAACTTCCTTCCTATCTCGACGAACTCGATCAGTTGCTGCTCGACCAGGGTGACGACTGGATGTTACTGACCCAGCTCGACGGCTACCTCACCGGCATGCTGGTGAGCCCCGATATGGTTCCACCCGGCAGCTGGCTGAAGCACATCTGGGCTGGTGATGACGGCGTGGGAGTGCCGCATTTCGAGAAGATGGAGGATTTCCAGTACCTCATCGATCTCATCATGCGGCATTACAACGACGTTCTGGCCTCGCTCGCCCAGCCCGGCAGCTATGAGCCGCTGTTCGATATCGACACCCGGAACGACGACATCCTCTGGGAGATGTGGGTTGAAGGTTTCGTGCAGGCGATGGACTTGGCACCCGATGGCTGGCGTCGCATTGCCGCCAGCAACGACGCAGGCTGCAAAGCGGCGCTGAAGGGTATCGCGAAGCTTTATGCGATCGCCAACGGCGATGCACGGCTATCTCGCAGCAAGGAAGACCAATGGACACGGGAGGCGCCAGACCTGATTCCGATTTGGGTTGAATTGCTCCATGCATGGCGTTTGGAGAATGACCCGAGTCGACCGTCAGCTCCGCGGCAAGGAAAGGTCGGGCGAAATGATCCGTGTCCCTGCGGCTCCGGGAAGAAATACAAGAAGTGCTGCGGCCTGAATTGAGGTGGCTTCATCGAGGCATCCATACCAGACCGGCGGGAGCCGCCGACAGAGCTGCCGTTCCGGGGCCCGAATGAGCTCCTCGAATCCGGTCCTCCGTTCATACACTCCGACGAGGCCGCTATCAGCCACGCTGCGGAGCTCCGGGAGCCAAATGGTGTTGCGTTTATTTCGAATATGCGCTATTGGGACGTTCAACTTCGGAGAGACTCTCATGACATTGTCAGCGCATTCTGAGCCCTTCGGCGGCCATTTGCCATCGGCTGACGATCGCCAGATCGCTAACCAGTTGCGCCGCATGCTGGCAGCTCAAAAGTCTGGCGAAGCTACTCTGCGCATCCGCGAGCCGGAGACGAAGAAGCCTGTCGAGGTCACTCTCACGCCGGCAATGTCCGACATTTTCCTAGAACTTCTGCGACATATTGGCAGCGGGCATGCCGTGACGCTGGTGCCGATCCAGGAGATGCTGACCACCCAGCAAGCTGCGGATCTGCTCAATATTTCACGCCCACACTTGATCAAGCTTCTCGATCAAAATGCGATGCCCCACACCTTTGTCGGGCGACACCGCAGGATAAGGGCAGAGGATATTTTTACCTACAAGGCCAAGCGGGACGAAGAACGAGCGCGAGCATTGGACGCGCTTATCAGCGATGACGCGGACCTGATCTGACCCTCAGTCATGTTCGCCAACCGCTACACCGCCTTTATCGACGCGTGCACATTGGTCAGCGTATGGCGCAGGAACCTTCTCCTAACCCTTGCCGAAGCGGAGTTCTTCCGCGTGCGATGGTCCAATAAGGTCATGGAGGAAACCGAACGTGCAATCGTCAGGTTGCTCGAAGAGCGCGGCCTACCCGACAGCCCCACTAGCCTCTCCTATTCATCGGACTGGTCGTGATGGTTGGCGGGAGTAGCGTAAACCATTGGCTTGTTGTAGGAATTTTGGTGTCTAGACCAACCTGCAACGAGGC
>NZ_BMHK01000067.1 GCF_014640675.1 Novosphingobium endophyticum
CCACTGCTGCTACGCTTGGAACAAGCTCGTCGATCAGCCATGGCGCATCATGTCCCTCGGTCTGCGCCAATGGGCCCATGGGTCATGATCATTGCACATTGGTATTACAGTGCGCTTCGCGCCTTTGAATTCGACCGAGGCAATCCCTTCTTCGGCCACCCACCAGCTTCTGTGTACCTGCTCTCCCGACACGTGATCCATTTCATCGATGGCATCTCTCAGCCTCATGAAGAGCAGCTCGCTTTCGGCTTTGCCATGCACGCGAACGTAATGGTCCTCGCTTTGCAGTGCCAGGATCGGGCCTTGAAAGTCCACGGGTAGCCGGCGAGCCAGCCGTGGCTCTTGCGCTTTTGCATCATCCGCCTTTGGGTTTTCGATCTGGTCGGATGGCGGCTCAAGATCACGAAAGGCTTGTTCAGCCACCGGTTGTGGCCTTGCCGAACCGGGCCGCTTTCCCGGCGACACATCGTTGCGCAGATGTTCGTCTGCCCGGCGCGCCCAAACCGTCACTCCCAGAACACCAAGGGCACACAGCATCGCAAAGGGCCAGATCCCGGCAAAACCATTCAGGCCGTGAAAAAGGGCATCCGCGCTCCAGGCCCACAACAGCGCAAGAGGAAAAGCGGACAAGAACACGCCCCAGAACACCAGCGCCCTGGCCGGAAGCGCCGTGACCTCGGCGATCGCCTCCCACAGCAGGATCGAGGGGCGCACCAGGACGTATGCTCCCATCAGTTGCATCCACCAATGCCAACTGCGGGACGGAAAATCGCCGTCAGAATAGGTTCCGAAAGGCCCGAGGAACCCGACAACCGCTGATAGAGCGATCATAGCCCAGAGCTCGATAAGCACACGGCGGAGCCAGCCCACGGATTCTCTCCCGTTCACGAAGCGCCAGTCGTAAAACTGCAGCATTTAACGTAAGTTGGCGTCACATCCGAAAGCGTAACGTAAAAGCTGTTGCCGGCCAACCGCGCAGGGGCATCTGGACGCCCAATGGAGACTCAAGAATGAAGTGCTCGCAGCTCCGTCCCGTCGCTTTTGCCGGGACGCTCACCATCATCGCCCATATCGCGGCCTTTGCCATGGTTCTGAACTGACCATGCCAAACATCTTATCGAGCGGCGAGCACGCCCTGCAACTCTGGCTCTGGGCCTTTTTGGCGACAGGCCTTCTGGCCGGCATCATCAGCGGCTTTTTCAAGGCGAGGAAGATTCAGCCTCGGGGGTTCAAATGGAAGATCTTCCGCAACGAAGCGATTGTGGCGGTCATCACACTCCTGATCTCCGGCAAGATCCTGGGTGCGTCCAAGTCCTGGCTCATCGCCAATGGCTGGATCACCTTTCACGATGGACCCGCAGCCTGGTGGATCATCGCCCTTGAATTCGGCGCCTACTTCGTTCTTTTCGACACCTACTTCTACTGGCTTCACCGCTGGATGCACAAGGAGCCGGTCTATAGCTGGGTCCACAAGCTGCATCACAAGTCCACCTCACCGAACCTGCTGACCACCCTGTCGGTAAATCCGCTCGAATCGCTCATCAATGGCGGATTCGTGCCCTTGTTCGTCGCGGTTTTCACGGTCCACGATGCAACGATGGCCTTGATCTTGCCGACGAACATCCTGATGGGCCTTTACGTTCACTCAGGATACGAGTTCCTGCCGCGCTGGTGGAACAAGACGTGGGCAACGAAGTGGTTCATTACCGCAACCTTCCATGACCAGCACCACCGCTATTTTACCGGAAATTTCGGCGGTTACACGACGATCTGGGACAGGTTGTGCGGCACGATGCGGAAGAAATACGAGGATGATTTCGACGCGATCAAGGAGCGCAGTAGGCGCCGAAGAAGCGACGACACGATCCTGGTCGCTGACGGTCTGGGCACAGGCAGAGCGGACACGTAGACGGCGCATTGGTACAGGCGGGCGCGGGAGGAGCCGCTTCTCAATCCGGCGCCCCTCCGCGCGCCTGTTTCCATTACGGCGATACAGCCCCTCCAGAGGCGGCATTCCCAAGTGCGGTAATCCGAGCCGCGTGGCGAATGCGTGCGAAATCCGGCTCCCCGAGGTTTTTCCCGCCTGCCCAGATTGATGCAGGTACCTACCGGCAGGCCGGCGGCAGCGCCCGGGACGGCATCGCGCGCCCATAGCGGCGTAAGCAGGACAATGCACAGAAATGCGCACTTGATCGCGCGAATCCCGTTGGTAATCCCCCTCTCCGCGATTATGGCTGCCATCGCATTCTGCGCCATCATTAACACAATTACTTTTTTTAACCTTGGAAGATGGGCGGGCGTCAAGGGAGAAGTGCGCTTGATCAAGACGGGAGTACGGTTGTCGGGAACCAATCTCGAACGGGCCGCCGAACACAACCAGCGCACTACCCTGCACGCCATCCGCGTCCATGGCTCGATCACCCGCGTCGCGCTTTCGCATATCACGGGCCTGACCGCGCCCGCGATCGCCAACATCATCAAGCGCCTTATCGAAGAAGAGCTGGTGGTTGAGACCGGCCGCCTGCGCAAAGGGCGCGGGCAACCGGGCAAAGTCATCGAGATCAATCCGGCCGCCCGGTATTCGTTCGGCGTGAACATCGACCGCGACCGCATCAGTTTCGTGCTGGTCAACTTCATGGGCGAAGTGATCGCCCGGAGGAACTGGGAGGACGCCTTCTCGCTTCCTGCCGACGTCGAGCATCTCTGGCGGACCAACGCGCAGCAAATGCTGGCGGAGAGCGGGGTGGATCCGGCGCGGCTGTGCGGCATCGGCGTCGCCATGCCGGACGATCTGGGCAGTATCTACATTCCGGGGGCGCCGAGCACTTACACGCAATGGCGCGAAGTGGCCGTCGAGAAACTCTTTGCGACACCCTTCGACGTTCCCATTCTGGTCGAGAACGATGCCCGGGCCGCCGCGCTTGGCGAGCAGCAGTTCGGTTCGGGGCCGGAGTACTCGAGCATCCTCTACCTGCTCATCAGCGCCGGGGTTGGCGGCGCGCTGATCATCAATGGCCAGATAGTGCGGGGCGCGACCGGGCGCAGCGGTGAGATCGGACTGATCCCGCTGGGCAACGACGTGCTGCTGCAGGACCATGTCTCGCTATCGAGCCTTGCTCGGCATCTGGCGCGCGCGGAGAAGGATCTGGCCACGGTTTTCTCCAGCGATACAGACGAAGGATGCGAGGCATCGGTCAATGCCTGGATCGATGAGGCGGTCGAGGCGCTGGTGCCCGCGCTCACCACCATCAACTGTATCGTCAATCCGTCCGTGGTCCTGATCGGCAGCCGGCTACCAGCATCGATCGTCGACCGCCTGGCCGCCGCGACCGAGCAGGCTATCGAAAAGGCTTACCCCGACCTTCCCGCCCACGCCCCGGTGCGGCGGGCTGAACTTTCCGGATCGGCTTCCGTGATCGGTGCCGCGATTCTTCCCTTTATCAAGCTCTACCTGCCGACCGACAACGCTCTGTGGAAGGCCGAATCCGATTGACTGCACAAGAATGGCGGCCGCATGGCCCCCGCCCCGGCAAAGGTGATTGACCGGGGCCAGAAATCCCCTCTCCATGCCGGGGGAGAAACCGGGAGGATACAATGAAGCTCGGCTTTGCAATGCCGCACCTGCTCCAACTCAAGGCAACCATGCAGGACTGGGAGATGGCCGTCACCGGCGCGGACCAGACGAAGCTTGCCAAATGGGCGGAAAAGCTCGGTTTCGAGATGATCGCGGTGCCCGAGCATCACATCATCCCGAACAAGCACGTCGCGCTTTCCGGCCCGTTCTATTTCAACGCCTACACGGCGATGGCCTATATCGCGGGCGCGACCGAGAAGATCCGGGTCAATTCCTGCATCGCCATCCTGCCCGCGCAGAATCCGATCGTGACCGCCAAGGCGCTCTCGACGATGGACTGGCTTTCGAGCGGGCGGGTCACGATCACGTTCGCGGTCGGCTGGCTGGAGGAGGAATTCGCCCTGCTCGGCGTTCCCTTCCATGAGCGCGGGGCGATGGCGGAAGAATATGTCCAGGCGATCATCGCGCTCTGGACCCAGCAAAACCCGGAATTCGAAGGCAAGTACGTCTCGTTCAGGGATGTCGCCTTCGAACCCAGGCCCGTGCAGAAGCCGCATATACCCGTCTGGTTCGGCGGAGATGCCGATCCGGTCCTCAAGCGCATCGCCCGCCATGGGCAGGGCTGGTGGCCATTCCTGACCAAACCGGAGGACATCCCGGCGCGCATCGACTTCATCAGGTCGCAGCCCGACTACAATGGCGCGCTCGCCGACGTCTACTACGGCATGTCGACCGCACGGGTCGGCGAAGGGCACAAGGTGATCGACGATCCCACCGCCCGGCCCGGCCAGACCAAAAACGAGATCATCGATCGGCTCGGCGCGCTCGCCGATCTCGGCGTGACCTGGAGCTCGGTGCCGATCCCGAATCTTCCCGGCATCGACGCCTATTACGATTACACCCAGTGGATCGCCGAGGAGATCATGCCCGCGATACGTTGAGCGGGCAGGCGATGGCGACGAACGTGGGCGCGATGAGTGGCGCTTTCGTCTGCCATCGGTATTGACCCCTTGCCCCTTGCGTCGGACTGATCGCGCAAGACTTGGGAGATGCGATCATGAACCCACCCCACCGGCCCCGGCCGCGCCTCGATTCCGTCAACACTCCGTTCTGGACGGGCGGCGCCGAAGGCAAGCTCAACCTCTGCAAGTGCGCCGATTGCGGCGAGTTCACGCATCCGCCGCTGCCGCTGTGCCGGCATTGCCAGTCGGAGAACGTAGCGCCTCACGCCGTCGCGGGGACCGGCGAGATCGATACCTACACGATCAACCACCAGCCCTGGGCGCCGGGCCTCGAAGTGCCCTTCGTGATCGCCCGCGTGCGCCTAGACGGCGCGCCGGGGGTCTACCTCACCACCAACATCGTCAACTGCCCGGTCGAGGACGTCGACTTCGACGACAAGGTGCAGGTCGTCTTCGAAGAGCAGGACGGCATTTTCTATCCCCTGTTCGAGAAGGTGGGCTGAGCCATGGCACGCAACGAAGCCTACATCACCGGCGTCGGCCAGTCGGAAGTCGGCGTGCGCCTGCCGCGCCATCCGCTGTTGCTCACGATCGATGCGGTCAATGAGGCGCTCGCCGATGCGGGGCTGACCCTCGACCAGATCGACGGCGTCTGCACTTACCCTGGCAAGGTGCCAAGTTTCCTCGGCTTTTCTCCTGTGGGTTCGGACGAGGTGATCGAAGCGCTGGGAATCAGGTCGAAGTGGCACAACGGCGCCATGGAGCAGCCTGCCCAGCTCTCCGCCGTCGGCAATGCCGCGCAGGCGGTGAAGGAAGGGCTGTGCCGCCACGTCATCTGCTTCCGCACCGTCTACGAAGCCGGCGCCATGGCGAACCCCAGGGAATACCCGATGTCCCGGCCGGACACCGTCTCTGGCCCCTCGCAGTGGACCAGCCCGTTCTGGGCGATCTCCGCCGCCTGCTGGACCGCGCAATACGCCATGCGGCACATGCACAAGTACGGCATGACCCGCGAGCAGCTTGCGCAGATCGCACTCAACGCTTCGAGGAACGCGATGAAAAACCCGCGTGCCCGCGCGATCACCAGGGAAGAACTGACGCTCGATAAATACATGTCCTCGCGGATGATCTCGACGCCCTTCTGCCTCTACGACTGTGACCGCTTCACCGACGCCTCGACCGTCGTTATCGTTTCCGCCGGGGACGCGCTCGACGAAGTAAAGGTCGAGCCGGTGCGCATTGCCGCCATGTCCGGTTCGGTCGACCGCTATTCGTGGGATCAGGTCGAGTGGCCGGCCGCCTATGAGACCGGGCACGATCTGTGGACGCGCACCGACTACACCGCGAAGGACGTCGACACCGTCCAGTTCTACGACGGTTTCGCTTTCCTGCCGATCACCTGGCTCGAAGGCCTGGGTTTCTGCGAGAAAGGCGAAGGGGGCCGCTTCATCGAGGGCGGCACACGGATCGCGAGCGATGGCGAACTCCCTCTCAACACCTTTGGCGGACAGCTTGGCGCCGGGCGCCTTCACGGCTTCGGCTTCGCGCACGAGGCAGTGACGCAGCTTCGCGGCAAAGGTGGCGAGCGGCAGATCCCCGGCGATCCCAAGGTTGCGGTAGCGACTTCCGGCGGCGGTCCGATGGCGGCGGCCCTGCTGCTCGCGAGGGACTGACCTCCGGCAGGTTCCGGCCCTGCGGGCTCTCCTCCCGCGGGGCCGGTTCCATCCTTCTTCGTCAGGTCGATGCGAGCGCCGGCTGCGTTGCCGGGCCGCGCTTGGGCACACGCTGACGCTTGAGGCCAATCAGCGGACGCAGGGGTCCGATCTCGCGGCCGATCAGGTAGAACAGCCAGGAACCGACAGCGACCGAGCCGCACAGCAGCAGGAATTCCGGCAGCGCGGTAAGCCCCTTGTCGCGCAGCCAGTAGCTGACGATCACCATGATCGTCTGGTGCGCGATGTAAACCGGGAAGACCGCCTCGGCCAGCGTCGCGCGCCAGGGGGCGTCGCGGTTCCAGAAGCGGTCGGCGATGCCGAACAGCGCGATCACCATGCACCAGCTTTCAACGGACTTGGCGAAATAGAGCGGCGCATGCCACTCCGCCGGCGTTCGGATGTTTCCGGGATAGATCAGCGCGTCGCGCGCGACCCAGGCGAAGCCTGCAAGCGCCAGCACGAGCGCCGTTTTCCATTGTCGGGCAATCGCCTGACGCAGCGCTTCGGAATGGCGCAGCAGCATTCCGAACAGGAACATGGCCCCGTAATGCAGGTGCGCCGCGCGGTCGACCAGCAGGCTGTGCATGTCGGTCCAGCCATAGGCCAGGTATTCCCGCACCAGGAAAACGAACCCGATGCCGATCGGCAGCAGCCACGGCCCCGCCAGCGCACGCTCGGCGGCACCGCGGATTCGCTCACGCCAGGCCTGCGGCAGCGCGGCCTGCACGGCACAATAGAGCATGGTGTAGGCCAGCAGGTAGACCACGAACCACATATGCATCAGCCGGGGCACGTACTCGTAGCGGACCGTCCGGAAGCTGAAGGCGTCATTGAGCAGATAATAGAGATAGCCATGCTCATAGCCGGAATTGACGAGCCCCATGTAGGGCTGCGGCGGCACCACAACCAGCAGGCCGAAGACCAGCGGAATGCCAAGTCGGGCAAGACGGCTGCGGAAGAACGCGCCGGTGCTGCCGTCTTTCGCCAGCAGTGCCGCGCTGGCATAGCCGGAGATCGCGAAGAGCAGCGAAAGCCGCCACGGGCTGAGGCCCGACAGCGGAATCTCTGCCCATTCGACGACGCCGCGCGTCGGCGTCTGATAGCCCCACGGGGTGAAGTTGTAGCCAACATGATAGAAGATCAGCAGCACGAAAGCGCCAATGCGCAGCCAATCCATGCCATAGTGGCGTTGCGTGGAGGCAGGCTTCATCTTGTTCCAGTACAAGGATGCACAAGCCGCCCCCCTTAGGCGCTGTGAGGCGCTTCGGCAATCTCCCGTTGACATCGGCAGGGCTCCGAACTCAGGTTAACGGAAAAAAGGGTCTTTACGATTTGAGCGAAGGCTGAATCTGTGTGCGCGCTATTTGGGAGGCGCACATGGACGAGTGGGAC
>NZ_BMHK01000068.1 GCF_014640675.1 Novosphingobium endophyticum
ACAGCCTTGCCAGCGGCAATTAAAATCGGCACTCAATGACGCGCCGCGACAATCACATTCTCATCCTGATTGACGCGCAAACCTCATCCAGTTTGTCGCGCTACACATCTGAGCGAATGCGAATGAAGGGCAGCTACCTGGTTGCCCACGGCTAGCTCCATATCGCAGCTTGGTCGACGGGCTCCGAAGAACTCATTCGTTTCACTCATGGCCATTCCGGCCATGGGAGAAGCACCATGGGATACTCAGACTTGGACCCTGCCGTGCATGAACGGCGTCCTTGGAATGCAGGTCAGAACGTCGGAGCCAAGCGTCCGCTCAAACCCCGCGACATCTGGGCCATCCGGTTCTACCTCGACGAGCACAGGCGGCTGCGCGATCGGGCGCTGTTTGACTTGGCAATCGACAGCAAGCTGCGCGGATGCGACCTCGTCAAGATCAGGATCGGCGATGTCACCAGCGGGGGAAGCATTCGCAACCGCTCGACGGTCATCCAGCAGAAAACCGGCAGACCGGTGCAGTTCGAGATCATGACTGAAGCCCGAAAGAGTTTGTCGGCGTGGCTTGAACGGCGCCACGGCACCGTCCACGACTTCGTCTTTCCCAGTCGGGTCGACTACCTTGGGCACTTGAGCACGCGTCAGTATGCTCGCCTGGTCGATGAGTGGGTTTCAACGGTGGGGCTGGACAAGCGGGAGTACGGGACGCACTCGTTGCGACGCACGAAGGTATCGCTCATCTACAAGGCGACCGGGAATCTACGGGCGGTGCAGATTTTGTTGGGCCACACCAACATCGAAAACACTGTCCGGTACCTCGGTGTCGACATTGACGATGCGCTGACGCTGTCCGAACGAACCGATATTTGATCTGCCATCGGCTCTTCGATGCTGCCGAGGAGCCGATGGGTCACGTGAACGAGCGGCAGCTATCAAGGCGGCGTTGCAGAGGACTGAATGGCGGCAATGTCGGCGGAGCCGGCGCTCACGCCCCGCGAGAGCCACTGCCGGTGGGAATAATCCGGCTTCAAAAAAGGGGCCTGCTCAGGGCTTTGCGACCTTGGCCAGCCAGGTGTCTATGGTATCCAGCACGAGCCGTTTCGGTCCGAAGACCATCGCATGCCATGCCCCTGGGATGTGGCGGTATTCGTACGGTTTGCCAAGCTGGCGGAGCGCGTCGATGTTACGCGCTGTGGGACCTGAAGGAACCATCCAGTCCTCGTCTCCGAGCAGCCACAGGCCAGGAACGTCGAGGACGCGCAGGTCTGCCACGGGGTCATAATCTGGATAGGGCAAGCGCACGCGCTGCTTCTGTGCCTCAAGGTCCGCCTGGTCCGGCGTCATGCCCTTGGGAATTTTGCCCCGAGTGAAAGCACCGAACACCATGGACAGGCTAGGCTCGCCGTTTGGCGTGTCGGGCGCTCCGATGTGGAACCGCTCATAGCGCAGCTGGGAGTGCGCCGATGTCGTGGGCCCGGACAGCAACACCATGAAAGCGGCATGGCCATTGAGGACCGCAGCGCGAGGTGTGATCCAGCCAGCCTGGCTGGGCCCTACAAAACCCGCCATTCCCGGCCGCACCTCGGGACGCGTGGCCAACCAAGAAAGTGCGGCTGAGGCATCGCTCGCGAGCAGATTGATATTGGCTGGATCTAGAGTGCGGTCCCCGCCCACAAAACGTCCACCGGAATCGCCAACCCCACGTTTGTCGTAGAGCAGCACGGCGAAACCCTGCTGCGCGAAATGGACCGCGTGTGCCGCTTGCATGGTACGCGGCATTGGACCCGAGCCGTGAACCCACACGATACCAGGCGCCTTGCCAGAGCGTTCAGGCAGGTAAAGTGTGCCGACCAGGCGAGTGCCACGATTGTCGAATCTGACGATCTCTTCATGGTAACCGCGCTTCTGCTCCCAGTTTCGCCAGCCGGCAAAGGCCAGCGCCAAGATCGCACAGACCGCAAGGAAGTTACGCCGGCGCTTGCGCTCCGGTCCGCGCGCAAGGGCCCAAGCAATGGCACACACGATTCCCCCGGCGAGCGCCGGTGTCACCGCTGGATCGCCGAACGGGATTGGCGCGATCAAATACAAGGCGGCGGCGATCAGAATTAGAAATGGCCCCAACCAGCGGCCGGCGAACTTCAACGCCGCCCACATCACCACCCCAATCCGGCGCATCATCCCTCACTCCTAACGATGTGATCCGGCAGGAGCTTCACGACCACGCGATCCCACTCGGCAAGGTAGTCGAACCCGCCATCGGTGCGCAGCCATTGGTATTCGAGCCCCATCATCATGGCGTAGATTTCGCGCGCTGTGGCGTCCGGCTCCTTGGTCAAGTCGCGCACTATGCCGCCAAGCCCAGCCATGATGCGGCCTTGCAACTCGGCGAAGTAGTCATGCGCGGGGTGCGCATGGTGAAGGGCCTCGGCCTGCACGACGGCGAACAGTCGCATAAGTTCTGGCTCGGCCGCGGATAGCTCGACCATGCCGCGCAGGAGCGCCAACGCTTTGGCGCGGAGGGCGAAATCGCCCAGCTCCTGCGTGAAGCGTTCGGCCACGGCGCTTAGTGCGGTTTCCATCCGCCGTTCGAATTCCACAAGAACCGCGAGGAAGAGCTCCTCCTTGGTTTTGAAATGATAAAGGAGCCCACCGTTGGTCAGGCCGCAGCGCTTCGCTAGATCTTGGACCGTAAAGCCGAAATAGCCGCGCTCGCCGATGGCGATGATTGCCTCATCAATGATCAACCGGCGCCTGGCTTCAGGACCTTCGCGCTTTCGAACCTTCTCAGCTGCTGTCACTGCGACATCCTCTAACTGACGAAATGGTCAGTATGCGGCGTAATGGCACGGGTCAACCATTCTCATTGCGGCAGAACATTCCAATTCACGACCGGAGTTCGCCAGCGGGAAACTGCCGTTAAGAGTGACGGAACCCCCTCTGACACCGAACGGAATAAAACGGCAGCCATCGTCGAGCGATTCCGGGTGGATGAACGGCAGTATTGTCGGCGCTACCGCCGGCTCAATGGGGCCGCGAGTGCAGGGCAGCATTTCAACATTTTAATTCGCAAGGAGCCATTCCGGAGCCGCCAACGTTGCGGTCGTTCGCATTCATCGCTTTATTGGCAAGATGCGGGCTAAACATCTTTGCTGCGCGACGGCGATGATTGCTGCCGTGACCGGGTGTTCGAGCACCTACGACATACACGCGACTGTCATCGACGGCACGGTCGCCTTTGTCGCCGACACTAACCTTCTCGGTAATCCAGACTGTGTTGGGAGCATCTCGGTCGAAGCTGATGATGGTCCTCCCGCGATACCGGCTCCGGGAGACGATGTGGATGCTGTCCGTCGGGGGACGTACTGGGAGGAAACGTTCGCCTCGCCATCGTGCGAAAATCCCTATCCAGTCAAATATGGTGCAACGCTGATGGGCCCGCCGTTCGTTTACGCGGATGGTCAAACGAAGTCAGTGAAAGCCAAGCCGCTCGTCAGAGGGGTGACCTATACCGTCACCGCGCGAAGTAGTGGGTCTGCATACGGAGGCGGCAAGTTCCGTCTTACGATGAATGGGAAGGTCACAAACCTCCCTCGTTGAGCAGCCGGAATCCACAATTCGAATGTCCGCTCCCCCAACAAACCGGTGGTTCGTGGGCTCGATCAGCGGCATTGATTCCGGCCATTCGGCGTATGCAGTTGGCGGATGAACGTAAGGCGGGTTCCAGGGAACGGTTTCGGCGCCGCGAACGGCGGCTTAGTTGGCGAATGGCGCCTTGCAACTCCCCTTAGGCCAAGAAGCAAAAGATCACCTCTGAAGGGCCGTGGTCAACGCGACCTCGAACATTCCCCTTCCGCGCGGCAACCCATCGGCGATTGTGCAGATTCTGTGAAAGAATTGAAAGAAGCGGTGCAGCCCATTGCAAGTATCCGCTGCGGCGGTAACACCTCTTCCGGGCACATCAGGGGGAATTGAAGGTGAATTTGCGTCACGTATCGCTGGCCGTTCTGGCCATGGTCCCAGGCCCGGCCTTCGCGGGGGAAACGATCCTCTATCAGGCGCATCCGGACTGGGTGAAAGAGGCCTTGTTGCCCGTCGATCAGCCTAGCGGCGCCTCCCCCTTTCTGGTCTTCGACTCGCAACAGCGGGTCGATAACGGCCAGCTCTGGCAGTATCAGGACACGGCGGTGAAGATCACCTCGCCGGAAATGCTGGCGCAGTTCTCCACGGTTGCGGCGCAGTGGTCTCCCCACAAGGGCGACCTCATTGTCCACGATGTTTCCATCCGGCGCGACGGCGAGACGATCGACCTGCTGGCTAAGGGCATGAAGCTGGAAGTGCTGCGACGCGAGGAACTGCTGGAACAGCGCCAGCTGACAGGCATCCTCAGCGCCACCGCCGCGATCGAGGGGTTGCGTGTGGGCGACGTGTTTCGCCTACGCTATTCCGTCACCGTGCGCGACAAGGTGCTGGGCGAACGCGTGCAGAGCACTATCGGCCTGCCCGCCAGTCCCTTCCGCCTGGGCATGGGCCGAGTCCGTGCAATCTGGCCGGTATCTGAGCAGTCGAAGTGGCAAGTCCTGGCCAAGGGTGTGGCGGCCAACCCCACCCGCCACGGCCAGATGGTAGAACTGGAATTCCCCCTGCCCGTCCCCAAGCAGCCGGAAATGCCGCAGGACGCTCCGGCTCGGTTCCAGCCGCTGCCAATCTTCGAACTTTCCACCTTCCGCGACTGGGGAGAGGTTTCGCACACTTTCGCCCCCCTCTATCAGGGCAAGGGCAAGATTACCGATGGCAGCCCGCTGGCGACCGAGGCCGACAAGATCGCCGCTGCCACGCAGGAACCACTCAAGCGCACGCAGGCCGCGTTGCAACTGGTGCAGGATCAGGTCCGCTATCTGGCCCTCAGCATGAACGCCGGCAACTACACTCCGCAGGAGCCGGACGAGACATGGAAACTGCGCTACGGCGACTGCAAGGCTAAGTCGCTCATGTTACTGGCCCTGCTTGACCGGCTGGGCATCAAGGCCGAAGCCGTGCTCGCCAACACCCAGAACGGTCACGCCCTGCTGCGCCGCCTGCCCAGCGCCGGGGCGTTCGACCATGTTCTGGTACGCGCGGAAGTGGGCGGCCAGACGCTGTGGCTGGACGGCACCGGGATCGGCACGCGACTGGAGGATATCCATGATACGCCGGACCTCGGTTATGTGCTGCCGCTACGGACCACCGGCGGCGCCCCGGAAATGTTGGTAACGCACGCCAATGCTCGCCCCGCAGTGGAAGTGTCCATCGATTACGATGAGAGCACCAGCTATGACCTACCGTCGGTTGCAAATGCCACGGTCACGTTCCGTGGCCCCCTGGCGTTGGGAATAGGTCTAGCGGTCAATGCGCTCGCGCCCGATCAGCGTGACGAATTCATCCATCAGCAGATGCAGAAGATGATCGGTGAGGGGCAATACACTGATCTGTCCGTCGAAACGTCGACCGAGAACGCCACCGCCGTGTTCAAGGGGCGCGGCATTCTCACCACCATGTGGCGTGCGCGTGAGCGAACACGGGTGCGCGGCCTGTCAACGCCCCTTTCCAACTTCACCTTCGCGCCCGACCGGGCTCGGGCGGAATGGCGCGACATTCCCGTGGCGACGCGGCCCCCGATCGCTGCCGTCTACCACGTACGCATCCACCTGCCCGATGGCGGCAGGGGCTACACCATGGAAGGCGCAGCGGATATCGATACGACGCTGGGCGGGACCCGCTTCGTCAGTCACGCCGGTCTTGCGGGCGACATCTTCAGACTTGACGAACGAAGCGAAAGCACCGGCGCCGAAGTGCCGGCGGCGCAGATCGCCGTGGACCGCGCCGGGCTGGCCAAGGCTCAGGCGCAGATCGCACGGGTCGTCGCTCCCGCCAACGCCACGCGCCGGTGGGAACTGGCTCGCGCCGCTAAGGGTTCTACCCAGATCGCGGCGATCAATGCCATCCTCAGTGCCAACATGGCGAAAAAGGAACCCACCGCCGATCCGTGGATTGCCCGCGCGAGCCTGCGCAAGGGCACCGGTGACTATAAGGGCGCCCAGGCTGACCTCACCCACGCCATCACTCTTTCGGCCGATGCCGATACCTATCTGCAACGATCCGCCGTCAATCGCGGGCTGGGCGACATTCCGGCGGCCATCGCCGATGCACGCAAAGCGCTGGAACTCGACCCCGCGCTGGACGGCGCAACGCAGATCCTCGCCACGCTTCTGGCGGAAAAAGGCGATCTTGAAGAATCCGGCTCCCTGCTTGACGAGAAGATCGCGTTGGGCGGCGACAACAAGCGCTATTGGGAAATGGGCAAGGTCGAATCGCTGGGCCTCTACGGCGATTCCGGTGAAGCGCTTAAGCTGCTTGATGGCCTGATGGAAATGCGCCCGCACAGCCCCGACCTCCTCAACCTGGCCTGCTGGATCAAGGGCATGCGCGGTGTCGATGTCGACAGTGCGATGCGCCAGTGCTCCAGTGCGATCGAGCTTTCGGCCAGCCCCAGCGGGCCGCTGGACAGTCGCGCGGTCGTCTGGTTTCGCCTCGGCCGCTATGACGATGCCCTGCGCGATCTCGACGCCGTGTTGCGCGACGCGCCCAGCCAGGCGCCGAGCCGCTACATGCGGGGCATCGTTCTTGCTCACCTCGGCCGCGAGGCGGAAAGCAAGAACGAACTAGCCATCGCCCGCAAGCTCGATCCCGGCGTTGACGCGCTCTACATCCGCGTCGGGATCAAACCGTAGGACGCGCGGACAAGCTCGCGGCCTACACCGACCGGTTGTGCTTCATCCTCGTCCGACTCTGCTACCGGAAATCGGTCCCATTCCAGGAGAGCACGTCAATATTGATGCAACAACTCCAAGAAAAAAGGGCGTGACCCGCTGCTTCTCGACGGCTGGTCGACGGTCGATTATCAGCGTTGAACTTACCGTGAATGAGGGCAGCTTTTGACGGCGCCTCACGAGCCTGTGAACGACCGGATTGCTGGCGGATGCCGCTGCGAGCGAAGGCGGGCCTGGAATGGCAGCTAACCCGCATTCGCTAGCCAAGATTGGTCATTCTGGAATCGGCCCAAGGTTACCCAAGAAAGGTCCGAGCGCGCATCTCGGCTTGAAGAAAGCCGCCGCTTGCCAGGCAGCTATCCATCAATCAATCTTGACTTGATTGCCACCCAATCTCATACTACCCCAGTGAATGCCAAACATGATCACAATCATAATGCGATTTTTGTTGGTATTTACTGTACATAAAATGCGTAATTTATATTTTCTTCAAATAGTTGTTTCGGAATATTGAATCCTGCCGCCCCAGCCAGCACTCCTCCCCAAGGCTTCCCGAGAGAACCCAGGACGTCCCGGAAAAATGGCTTAAATACGCCGTTTTCAAGAACCTGCCGTCCCAAGGCATCCCGGTTCGCCCTCTTAAAGCTCGGCCCCTGGTTTGACGAGGGGTTCCGCCTCCAAGGGCAGGGCAATCGGGTGAATTAGCGCGTGACATTTGGTGAGAGTGCTGAATCTGTGAGTCCCCAATTGTTTGATGGGGAGATTTCGGAGATGGCGACGCGGGTC
>NZ_BMHK01000069.1 GCF_014640675.1 Novosphingobium endophyticum
CGGCTATCAGGGCTGGGTCGAGCGGCCCGGCCGCTTCCGCTCGCTGGGCGACGGGCAGGTCGATTTCACCGCCATCTTCTCGAAGCTGACGCAGTACGGCTATGCGGGCTGGGCGGTGCTCGAATGGGAATGCGCGCTCAAGCACCCCGAGCAGGGCGCCGCCGAGGGCGCGCCTTTCATCGCGCGCCACATGATCCGCAAGGCCGACAAGGCCTTCGACGATTTTGCCGGGATCGCAACGGACCGCGCGTTCCTGCGCGACGTGCTCGGGCTGAACCGCGGTTGAGACTGCAAGGGGGAATAGAGGACATGCCGGAAAACAGGATCAATCCCCGGGCGATATTCTGGATCTGCGTGCTTGCCTTGTTCACGGCAGCATTGTCCTTCTCGATCCGCACCGGGGCATCGGGCGCGATCAAGGCGGCACTGCTCGATCCGGCCGTACCGCTCCATTCGGGCGAGATGATTGCCGCCGCGCTTGGCAATTCCTTCCTTGGCTTCGCGCTCTCGCTGATCGTGCTGAGCCCGCTGCTCGACACGCTTGGCACCAAGCGAGTCGTGCTGTTCTGCTCCGCCTGCTTCATCGCCGGCCCGCTGCTGATCCTGGCGGCGCCGCACATGGGAGGCATCGACGCTGTCTATGCCACGCTGATGGCAGGCATGGTCGTCTCGGGTTTCGGCTGGGGGGCGATGGAGGCCTCGGTCAATCCGATGACCGCCGCACTCTACCCGGAGGACAAGACGCACCGGCTCAACGTGCTGCATGCCTGGTGGCCGGCCGGCATCGTCGCCGGCGGCCTGCTGAGCGTGCTCGTCTTCCAGCAGCTCGAGCTTTCCTGGGAAGTGCTGATCGCGTTGATCCCCATCCCTGCCCTGATCTTCGGAGCATGGGCGCTGACGCAGGAATTTCCGCATACCGAGAGTACGTCGCTCGGCGTGCCTTTCGGCGAGATGATAGCGGAGCCGTTCAAGCATCCGGGCTTCTGGATATTTCCGGCAATCATGTTCCTGACCGCCTCGACCGAACTCGCGCCTGGCTCGTGGGTGGACATCGCGCTGACACAGACCACCGGAATGCCCGGTATTCTCGTGCTGGTCTATGTCTCGGCAATCATGTTCGTGATGCGCCACTTCGCCGGTGCCCTGGAGAAGCGCTTTTCCGATATCGGCATGCTGTGGTTCTGCACCGTTCCCGCCGGAATTGGACTCTATGCGCTGAGCCTCGCCAATTCGCCGGCGACCGCGCTCGTTGCCGCAACGCTCTGGGCCTTCGGCGTGTGCTTCATGTGGCCGACGATGCTCGCCGCCGCCGCCCGGCGCTATCCGCGCAGCGGCGCCTGGGGGATCGGGCTGCTCGGCTTCGCGGGCGCCATGGCGATCTATCTGGTTCTGCCGCAGATCGGAAAGATCTATGACCAGGCGAAGCTGGCCAAGGCCGGCGGCAGCGAAGCCTTCGCAGCATTGCAACCGGGGCCGCAGCTTCAGGACGTCCTCGCCTATGCCGCCGAGCAATCGTTCCAGGCGATTGCCGTAATCCCGGTGGCGCTGTTCGTCATATTCGGCGCTCTCGCGCTTATCGAACGCCGCCGCAAAAGGGAGGTACAGACAGCATGAAGATCGGCATGAACATGCTGCTCTGGACCGGGCACGTGACCGAAGAGCACGTGCCGGTGTTCGAGGCGTTAAAACGCACAGGCTTCGACGGCGTCGAAGTGCCGGTGTTCGACATCTCCGATCCGTCGCATTATCGGCGGCTGGGCGGCATCCTCGACGATATCGGGCTCGAACGCACGGTCGTCGCGATCATCCCAGACGAAGCGAGCAGCCCGATTTCGGCCGATCCTGCCTGTCGCCGGGCCGCTGCCGACCATCTCAAGCGGGTCATAGACTGCTCGCAAGCGCTCGGCGCGACGGTCCTTGCCGGCCCGTGGTTCCAGCCGCTTGGCGTGTTCAGCGGTGAACGTCCCAGCGAAGCGGAACTGGAACGCTGCGCCGAAATCCACCGTGAGATCGTGCCCCTGGCCAAGGCCGCCGGGCTCGCCTGCGCACTCGAACCTCTCAATCGCTTCGAGGCCCACCTGCTCAATACCTGCGAGCAGGTGATCGCCTATGCCGACCGTCTCGATACCGAAGGCTTCGGCGTGCTCTACGACACCTTCCACGCCAATATCGAGGAGAAGGACCCGGTCGCCGCGCTGGTCGATCTCCACGCCTCGGGCTGGCTGGCACATGTCCATATCGCCGAGAACGACCGCGGCACGCCGGGACAGGGCCACGCCCCGATCCGCGAGACCATCGCCGCCCTGCACCGCCTCGGCTACGACGGCTGGCTGACGATCGAGGCATTCGGCCGCGGCGTGCCCGAGCTCGCCGCCGCCACGCGTGTCTGGCGCGATTTCTTCAACTCGCCGGAAGAAGTCTGTTCGAAAGGCTTCGAATTCATCAGCTCATGCCTGAAGGAGTACCCGTGATGGCCGATCCTCTCAATCTTACCCGTCGCTCGCTGATCGAGCGAATGCTGCTTGTCGCCGGCGTCACCGCGACCGGAGGTTTCTCATTGCCGGCGCTGGCCGAATCGGCCGCCGGCAACCGTCATCTTGACGCCCAGCGTTTCACGGTTTTGAGTGCCGTTGCCGATACGATCGTGCCGAAGACCGACACTGTCGGCGCGCTGGAGGCCGACGTTCCTACAAAGTTCGACGCGATGCTCAAGGACTGGGCTTCTGCCCAGACCCGCAGTCAGGTCGCCGCCGCGCTGACCGAGATCGACACGCTGGCTAGCAGGGCAAATGGCAAGTCCTTTGCCCTGCTCGACGCCAAAACCAGGCATGATCTGCTCGCCCCTCACGACGCGGCATCGCTCAAAGTGTTGCCGGCAGACACCAAGGGCGGCGTGGCTACGCTCATGGGCTTCCCGAACTACACGAACCCGGGCTATGGAAGGATCAAGGAGCTTGTCGTCATGCTCTATTACCTCTCCGAGCCCGCTCTGACCCAGGAATTGACCTACGAACACACGCCGGGGGAATGGAAGCCGTCCATTCCCGTCACCCCCGAGACGCGGCCCGCCGCCGGCAGCATGTACTGAGCCGAAGGAGAGTATCACGATGTTCGACGCCATAGTAATCGGCTCAGGCATGAGCGGCGGTATGGCCGCCAAGGAGCTGTGCGAACGCGGCCTCAAGACGCTCGTCATCGAGCGCGGGCGCAAACTGGAGCACGGCGCTTCCTACACCGACTGGATGCAGCCCTGGGACCTGCCCAACGCCGGCCTTATTCCGCAAGACGAACTGAAACAGGACTACCCGATCCAGAGCAAGTGCTACGCCGTGAACAGCGCGACAAAGCATTACTGGGTGAAGGACAGCGAGCATCCCTATACAACGCCTGAGGACAAGTCCTTCGCTTGGATCCGCGGCTACCACTTGGGCGGTCGTTCGCTCATGTGGGGCCGGCAATCATACCGACTTTCGCCGATGGATTTCGAAGCCAACGCCAAGGACGGCTACGGCACCGACTGGCCGATCCGCTACGAGGAACTTGCGCCCTGGTACGATCAGGTGGAGAAATTCATCGGCGTCGCCGGCTCGAAAGAGGGGCTGGCCCAGCTTCCCGACGGAGAGTTCCTGCCACCTTTCGCGCTGAACGACGGCGAGCTTCTGCTCAAGCAGGCGGTCGAGGAGACGTTCCCGGGACGCAAGGTAATCCCGGGCCGCGTGGCCAATCTCAGCAAGGCGCAGCCGCACCATGAGGAACTGGGACGCACGAGCTGCCAGAACCGCTCTCTCTGCGAGCGGGGCTGCAGCTACGGCGCATATCACTCGAGTCTCAGTTCATCCCTTCCCGCCGCCGAGCGGACCGGGAACCTGACGATCGTGACGGACGCCATCGTCCATTCGATCGCACACGATCCGACGACCGGCAAGGCGACCGGCGTTCGAGTGATCGACGCCAATACGAAGGAAGGCCGCACCTACGAGGCCAAGGTCATCTTCGGCTGCGCTTCCACCATCGGCACGGCGCAAATCCTGCTCAATTCCAGGTCGGAGGCTTTCCCGAATGGCCTGGCCAACAGCTCCGACATGGTCGGGCGCAATCTGATCGACCACCTCTATGGGTTGTCCGTGGCCGGCATCCTGTTAAAAGGTCCGAACACATACTACCACGGGCGACGCCCGACTGGCGTCTACATACCACGCTTCCGCAACGTCACCGAACCTGGCGAATTCCTGCGCGGCTATGGATTTCAGGGCTCGGCGACACGGGTCGGCTGGCGCAGCGCAGCCCTGGCGATGCCGGGCATCGGCGCCGAGCTGAAGCAGCGCGTCCGCAAGTTAGGGCCCTGGATGATCGTCGTCTCGGGCTTTGGCGAAATGCTGCCCAATCCCGAGAACCGCGTCACTCTCAATGCCGGCGACACCGATCAGTGGGGCATCCCGACCGTCCACATCAGTTGCACGCATGGCGAGAACGATCGCAAGATGGCGAAGCAGATCATCGCGGACGGCAAGGCGATGGTCGAAGCGGCGGGCGGAATGGTCATGGCGGCCGCCGAGGAACCTGGCGAACCGGGGCTGGGCATTCACGAGATGGGCACCGCACGGATGGGTAAGGACCCGAAGGCTTCGGTTCTCAACAAGTACAACCAGGCGCACGACGTGCCTAACCTGTTCATCACCGACGGTTCGGCGATGGCGTCGAGCGGTTGCCAGAACCCCTCGCTCACTTACATGGCGCTCTCCGCGCGCGCGGCGCACCATGCGGTAGAGTTCCTCAAGGAGGGCAAGGTCTAGGGTCATGACCGCCCGGGTCCGGGCCTGCCCCGGCGCAGCGCGCGGGGCCTTCGCGCGGCCGGCCCACGGCCAACCGCGCAGCCCAGATCGATGGCGCCATTCTCGACGTCGCTCTGGAAGTCTTCCTCGATCGCGGGTTTGAAGGAGCGACGATCGAGGCTGTGGCAGGGCAGGCGCGCGTCTCCAAGGGCACGGTCTATGCCCGGTTCCCGGGAAAGGAAGCGCTGTTTCGAAGGGTGATAGAACACCGGATAGAGCTATGGTCGCGAAACGCGAGCCAGCCCGACCACCTCATGCCGGATGATCTGGCCGGCCGCGTGCGGCATCACGCGCACACGCTTGCCCGCATGTTCGGAGTGGAAGACGTGCAACGCTTCGGGCGCCTGGTGGAACAAGGGGGCAAGAACTTTCCCGAACTCGCGGCGTTCTGGGTGGAGGCGGGAACGCATCGTTTCCGCAGTCTGCTCGTGCGCAACCTATCAAAGGCGGCGGGGCCGGAACTCGCGGACGCGGACTGGCCATTCGTCGCCGAGCTTGTGGTGCATGGCGTTACCGGGTGGCTGAGCACCGAATCCATGGTTCGCAAGCTGTGCGATGAGGAGATCGGCCGATACATCGAAAAACTCGCAACAGCAGTGCTGCGTATTGTCTACTGGACCGAAGCGCCCGGCGATCACGAAGGAATTTCCGCATGAAGAAGACGTTATTGAGCTTTCTCGCCACGGGCGCGACCATCCTCGCATACCAGCCCGCCGTTGCGGCGACTGTCGACTGTCCGCTCAGGGACGAGCCCTTTTCAGTCAAGTCCCCGCTGATCGACGTGCTGCTCAGCCCCGCCGCCCGCGCTGTCTTGGAGCAGGCCGCGCCCGGGCGCGTGGCGAAGATACCCCCGCGCTTCGCGAGCGCGACGCCACCCACCTTCGCCGCGATCCTCTCGGTCGAGATGGCGGGCATGATGACAGGCATTCCGGCGGACAAACTGCCCGTCATCGATGCAGAGCTGCGCGCCCTGCCGGTAACCGAGGCCGATAAAGAGGCTCGCTGCGCGCGCTACGACAACGATGTGCCGAACTTTGACATGCCAAAGGGCAAGCCGCGCCTTCTCGTGTTCGAGAAGATCACCGGCTTTCGCGACGGGCCTTCGGTGGATGCGGCGCGCGAAGCCTTGACGGTCATGGCAAAGCGTAATGGCTGGGCGATCGTCTCCACCGAGAAGGGCGGGGCGATCAACGAGAAGACCTTGCGCAAGTTCGACGCCATCATCTGGAACAATGTCAGCGGCGACGTGCTGACGCTCACCCAGCGCCGCGCCCTGCAGGACTTCCTCAAGCGCGGCGGCGGTTTCGTCGCGGTGCATGGGGCGGCCGGCGATCCGGTCTATTTCTGGGACTGGTATATCGACGGCCTGATCGGCGCGCGCTTCAAGGGACATATCATGAACCCGCAGTTCCAGAATGCGCGGGTCCAAGTGAACAAGGACCACCCAGTCGCGAAGTCCCTGCCCACTGAGTGGAGAATGAAGGACGAATGGTACTCGTTCTCCACCAACCCGCGCGCGGCCGGCGCGAAAGTCGTGCTCACGTTGGACGAGAGCAGCTATTCGCCAAAGGGGATGCAGGGCGATCTCAGTATGGGTGACCACCCGATTGCGTGGACCAACTGCTACGGCAAGGGGCGCACGTTCTATTCAGCCATCGGCCACATGCCCGAAACCTACAGCGAGCCGCACCACGTGGCGCTTCTGGAGAGCGCCATCCGCTGGGCCTCAAACCGAAAGAACGACTGCAAGCAGTAACCGCGCCTGAACGACGGACCGGCATCGCTGGCGATGCCGGGCCGTCTGCCGCCTATCCGCGCACGCGTTCGCCGGTCACCTTCGCCGACCCGAACATGCCCATCTTGCACTTGCCGGCAAGCGTATCACCGGATACCTTAATGTCGTACTTGAGCGTGATCTTCATCGGCTTTTCGACCTCAGGTCAAAGCGCAGCCGGTTGCCATCCAGCGACGAGAGAGAACCCGTCAGGCTGGCGCCCTCGATCTCGAGATGGCCTCGGATGGCCTGCGGCCCCATCGGGGCCGCAATCCTACAGGTAACATTTTTGCTTGAGGCAATGCGGGGGTCAGTTTGTCAGTTCGCATGACAAGGGGATTTTTCCGCATCCTGCTAGACCACATGTTCGCCTGAGGCTGGGCACGCTTGCCTCGTAATATGCAGGGCAGAGATCGCACTGGGCTGGGCTGGCGCGATCTTCTGCATGGAGGCGAAGGCGATGATTTCGTTGGGGTCGGCAGTCCATTGGAACGGCTTGGGGTTGTTGCGGTTAACCGCCGGCGAAAAGCAGTGACGTGGAAGGGGATCGATTGCATCCCCCTCCCGACGGAGACGAGTTATACGCACGGCTTCATTGATTGACCTGTGCCCAATGGCGTGAACCGATTGAAGTGATTTGGTCTGGTTGTGCGATGAGCCAGTTCCAGGCGTCGCAGCATGCA
>NZ_BMHK01000070.1 GCF_014640675.1 Novosphingobium endophyticum
CAGCCTTGCCAGCGGCAATTAAAATCGGCACTCAATGACGCGCCGCGACAATCACATTCTCATCCTGATTGACGCGCAAACCTCATCCAGTTTGTCGCGCTACAGTCTCCAACGGCTGACCAGGCAGGTTACCGAGACTGCGGCCTCATGGTCGATGGCTCCGGTCGTCGCAGCCTTTCAGGCGATGCGCGGGGTCGCGTTCATGACGGCCGTGACCTTCGTCGTGGAAATCGGCGATGTGCGCCGGTTCGACAATCCTCGGCAATTGATGGCCTATCTGGAGCTTGTACCGTCCGAGAGTTCGACCGGGGAGCGGGTCAGGCGGGCAGGGATCACCAAGGCCGGTAACCCACGCGCACGCCGATCTCGTCGAGGGCGCCCGCATCTCAAGACCCCCATTGGGCACTTGTGGGTAAGAGCAAGAGCAATCGGACGGTTACGGTGGCGGCGACAAGCATGGCGTCGAAACAGGCGGCAGCGGCACGCTCACTCAATTGATCCCGCGGTGGCCTATGGCGGCGAAGTCGCTCTGATCGGGGTGATGGCCAAAGGCGAACCACCGCGCCTGGAGGGACTGCTCGCCAAGTCCGCAAGCGTGCGCGGCGTCTCGGTGGGCAGTCGACTCATGGCCGAGAACCTCAACCGCGCCGTCGATGTGGGCGGAATCCGCCCCTTGATCGAGCGGCGCTTCGCCTCCGGCCTTGTTCGGCAAGTTCGTCGTCGTGCTCGACTGACGATTGGGAATCTACGGAGGGATTGGAAAATTGCGGTATCGGGGAGCAGAGTAAAAACGCTCTTTTACCGAAATTGCGACAAATAGACTCACTGATTGGTGAATATTGCATGTGACGGGAAGTCGCGTGCATTCAGAACCGATCAGGCGTGCTGAGACAAGTCTTCTGGTAGCTGTTTCGTAGCGCTTTGGCGTATGATCCTTTAGGCTGGGCACAATGAACCTCGCCAGCTTCTGCGAGCTTTTGGCAAATTGTCCAACTACAGAAGGACGCTCATATGACGACCAACCGCAGTACAAACACTGACCTCAACCCGATATTCCTTGCGCGTTGGTCGCCCAGAGCATTCGATGGATCCCCACTTCCACAGGGCGATCTCAGGGCCATTTTGGATGCTGGCCGTTGGGCCCCGTCTTCTTATAACTACCAGCCTTGGCGTTTTCTCTATGCCACGCCTGATCGCGATGCGACGCCTGATCACGGCGAAATCTGGAATGACTTTCTGGATGTGCTTAATCCTTTTAACAGAAGCTGGGCGAAGGACGCTGGCGCTCTCATCTTTATCGTAAGCGAGACGCAAATGGGGTCGCCGGAAAAGCCGAACTATTCTCATAGTTTCGATGCAGGTGCAGCTTGGATGTCCATGGCGCTGCAAGCCCACATGCTCGGCTATCATGCCCACGCAGTTGTGGGCTTCGATGAAGAGAAAGCGCGCGCATGCCTCCAGGTGCCCGAGCACTTCAAGGTGGACGTCGCAATCGCGATTGGATTGCTTGGGGAAAAGGAAAGTTTGCCAGATGGTTTGAAAGAGCGTGAATTTCCAAGCGATCGTAAGCCGCTTGAAGCGATGGCGTTTTTGGGGCGGTTCAAAAATTAGGGTGTGAATGTCGACGCGCTCAATGCCGCCGACATCGACCGCATTACGGCCGGGCAAGCTAGCGGACTTCGTCATCCGCGACCGGTAGGGTTCCTTCAGGACCGATCAGGCGTGCTGAGACAAGTTTTCGGGTAGCTGCTTCGTAGCGCCATCTCGCCTAATCCATTAGGCTCGGCCGGTCACCTATTTTTCGCGGCAGCAGGGAAGAGACGTCTTGAAGAAAGACTTACCCATTACTGATCTTGCTTGGGCTGCACAATCGCCGGTCCTCAGCCGCGCGCCCATGCGGCACTGTTTTTCAGTTGCAGCATTATTGAACCCACCGGGCCGTTCCGGGGTCGAGGGGCCGCCCTTCGCGCTGGAAGACGCGCGGCAGATTCGCTTCAACGGCCATATTCGCGCCGTCCAAGAGAAGGCTGCCGGTCTCATTTTTGCACCAAGCGTAACAGCAGATGGCTGAAGGCGTCGCAAGGGTGGCGGACGGCGCCGAAAGCACGCTCCGCCCGTGGATCCTGCTGGGTACGATGAGCGTCGCCAGCTTCTGGGTCAATGCGGCCGCCTTCACAACGCTGGGTGTTCTGCTGCCGTACATGGTCAAGGAACTTGGCTGGGGCTGGACTGCAGCGGGTTTCGGATTCACAATATTGGGCGCAGCCACCGGCCTGTCCTCCTACTTTCCCCGCTATCTAATCCGCCGCCATGGCGTTCGCGCGGCGCTCGTCGCCGGCACGCTGGCGATGATGGCGGGTATGCTTTGTTTCAGCGAGGCGCGTGGCGCCGGGCTGTTTTATCTGGGCGCCGTGCTGTGCGGGATTGGTTACCAGACGATGTCGATCATCCCGTCCACGTACGTGATCGGCAGGGTCTTCCCACAACCCTCTCTGCCGATCGGCATCTATTTCACCTGCTTCGCGCTCGGCGGCGTATGCGGCCCGATCATCGCGCTTGGCGTGCTCGACGTCACGGGCGATCAGTGGCGAACCGTCTGGCGCGTGCATGCCGTCAACATGCTCCTCTGGGGCGCGATATGTACGGTGATGATCGGTGGCGCAGCCCGCCTGAACGAGGACATGCAGCGCGCGCAGTCTGCCTCTGCCATGGGCCGCGACCCGAAGAGCAACCCCGCCATCTGGCGGACGCCGGTCGACTGGACCTTCCGCCAGGCGTTGCGCGCGCCCCAATTCTGGATTCTCGCTGCGGCCTATATGAGCCACATGCTGGTTGCCATATCGGTATCCAGCCTGTCGATCCCTCATCTTAGCCAGCGGGGCGTCGCAGTGACCACCGCGGTGGCGATGTTGAGTCTGGAGCAGCTCGTCCAGACCTTCGCGCGCGGCCTCGGCGGGGTGCTCGGTAACCGAATTGACCCGCTCTACATCCTAATGACAGGCCTGTTCTTACTGGCGCTGGGCCCCGCTGCGCTGACCTTCGCCGACAACTATCCGATGCTGCTGCTGTACGCGTTGGCTACGGGACTCGGCTACGGGCTCACGGTATTCGCTACGGTCATGCTGCTACTCAACTATTTCGGCGTAACGCACAATCTGGAGATTTTCACCGCGGTCGCTTTCACCGGCGCGGTGGCGGCGCTGGGTCCAGCAATCGGCGGTGCTCTGCGGGATGCGACTGGCAATTTCCAGGCCGGGTTCCTGCTTTTCGCGGGCGTGAACTTCCTCATCTTCTTGGCAGCGGCAATCATGCGCCCGCCTCTGCGGGCCGACCAGGCCGCGCCCGCCCGTGCCTGACATCTCCTTCGATGCCACGCCTGCAGGCACTCGCTTCTTATGCGCGCCGCTTCACGCTATTGCGCACCCGCCGGAGAACATCAGGGGATTGAAAGCATTTATAGGCCGGTCGAGTATCTCTCGCATTTGAAGCTCGAGACTGATTCACTCTGCCGTGTTGGTGGCGGAGGTAGTTATGTCGGGACAGGCTGGTTTCGTTGATCTTTCGAACCGTTATGGGCGCTGAGCACGGCGGGCGATCCGCTGGAACGGCTGTCAGCGATTGTCGACCTCGAGGTTTTCCGTGGCCCGCTGATTGCGGCGCTGCGGCGCTCCCGCGCGGCAAGGGCGGGCGGGAGCGCTCCGACCCGGCGCTGGTGTTCAAGATCGTAGTGCTGCAGGCGCTGTACTCTGTCGGGCGAAGGATGCGAGTTCCAGATCAAGGGACCGGCTGTCGTTCCAGCGGTTCCTCGGGCTGGGTCTCGACGGCACGGTGCCGGTGCCGCGACGGTCTGGCTGTTCCGCGAGCGCCTGGTGAAGGCCAAGGCGATCGACAAGCTCTTCGCGCGCTTCGATGCGGCGCTCAAGGGTCGCGGTCATCTCGCCATGGTGGCCAGATACTCGATGCGACCATCGTGCCCGCGCCCAGGCATCGCCAACCTGGCCGACAATTTCCAGCGCCTGATCTGGCTTGAGAGGAGAACTGCGTCCGCATGACGCGGAAATGACCCTAAAATAGCCTGCCAAGCCGCAAAATCAGCAAAAACAGCCCCGAAACGCCAACTTGCGCAATCCCGCGCCCATCACCCAAAATCCAGGAATTCTTCGAGGTGTCCAACTGATCGGGGGGCCAAGTTCAAGACGGCAAATCATAATGCAGGGTAGGTTGCCGTTAGCGTTACGGCGCTCAGCGAGCGAACGCTTTAATTGGGGAGAGGAAATGTCAAATCTTACCAAGCGCACTTTTCGACCTATCGATGCCTTAATGCGCCAAGTACTTTGTGGTGCATCCGTGTTCTCCATGATGGCGGCGGCCGGTGTGGCTCACGCCCAAGAGTCTCCGGAGAAAGATAGCGACGTCGCCGAGGTTTCGGACATTATTGTAACGGCGGACAAGGTCGGATTGCTGGAAAAAAAACCAAGTTCGACGGTGCTCGGTTTCGATAAACCCCTTCTCGAGACCTCCCGGTCGGCCACATTAATCAGCGACGAGACAATATCGCGTTACGGCATCGATTCCCTGGATGCGCTGGCAAAGATTTCGCCTGGCACCTTTACGGGCACCTACTATGGCGTCGCCGGAGCGCTCAACATCCGCGGCACGCTCGCTGAAAATTATTTCCAGGGATTCAAGCTTGTTGCCAATAACGGCAGCTATAATACGCCCGTGGCTGCGGCTTCCCGCATCGATATCGTGCGCGGCCCGCCCTCGCCGATCTATGGCGCCGGCCGGGTCGGCGGTTTCCTGAATATTGCGCCGAAGTCCGCCCGCGATGGAGGGAAATATATAACATCCCCCACAGGGTCGATCTCGGCGACCTATGGCGCCTATGATCGCTACCAGCTGGTGGGCGAGCTTGGCCTGCCCTTGAGGCTGGGGGACACGGACGGCGGCCTGTATACCTATCTTGAATATGATCATGGCGATCAATTTTATCGCGGCATCAGCCCTGAGCGTTTTGTAGGGCAAATGTCGCTAACCTTGGACATGCCGGGCGACTGGTCATACGAACTTGACGGGATGCTGTACAAATCAGACGGGGAAACCCAGACTGTTGGGTGGAATCGCCTTACTCAGGATCTGATCGACAACAGCACTTATATCACCGGTCAAAATACCGCGCTCACCGCATCGCCAGGGGCGCCCTATCTCACGGCCATCCAGACCGTTCAGGGCGGCGGGATCAACGGCGCGCCTTACCCGGCGCTTACGTACACCAATGCCGCGGGGTTTCGAGGGGGCGGACTTGGCTATCAATATAATGGCACTTCGTTGGTCACCGATGGGCGTTTTCCGCTGAATAGTGGTGTTGGCACCACCCAATTAAGCCCCCGCACCGTTTATATCTCGGAGGCGGATCTCTCAAAAACAACCGCGCCTACCATCTATTCTGGCCTTACGAAGACATTCGAGAACGACGATTGGTTGAAGCTTGAAGGGTTCTTCAGTCACCTCAGCCACAAGCGCTTTGTCAGCTATGGCTATCCTGCATGGGTTCGCGGAGGGGTGGCCGAAGCGCGGCTGACCTTCAGAAACAAGTCGTCCCTGTTTGACGACAAGTTGACGATTGAGACCATCGCGGGTGTCGGCAACCGCTATATGTGGGGCCGGCACATGCAAAGTTTCAACAGTGGTGTGATCGCACTCAATCGCCGCGATATTTCCGTCGGCGCCACACCTACGGACAGCGTTTGCGGTCCCTTTGACGAGGGCATCACGGACGACAGCATTCCACCCAATTGCCTCGGTTGGGAAAACGACGTTCACTCGAAGGTGAACAACTATGGCGCGTTCATCACCAGCGACATAGAGCTGTACGACAGTCTGTCGCTCACCATCGGGGGACGATTCGACAATTTCAAGGTGAATACGAGGGACACGGGCATCCGGTCGTTTGTGAATCCGGCTCCAGTCAGGGATTCAGCCGACAAGCTCACCTATACCGCGAGCTTGAGCTACAAGACGCCGTTTGGGATCATGCCTTATGTAACTTATGCAAAGTCAGCGGCTCTGATATACAATCAGGCCGGCGATATTGCGCCAAACCTGGTCCGAAATGGCGGATGGATTTTAGACTCAAAGCTGAAAGAGGTTGGGTTCAAGTTTCAGTTGCTGAACGGTACCTTGGTTGGATCTTTTGCCTACTATTCTCAAACGCGGCCTCAATTGTTTGGGCTTCCTCCGGTCAGCGTCATTACGGCAGGCAAGGGGCAGGAACTTGAGATGCGGTGGCTGGCGACCTCCAATCTGAGCTTCACATTCGCGGGCAACCTCCAGAAGACCAGGATCAAAGGTCCCAACAGCACTATTGCCTTTATTCCCCCTTCCGTTCTTTGCGGCCAGACTCCAGAATGCCTGATTTCCATGGCAGGCGGGTCGCTGCGGACACTTTTGACGCTGATACCGGGCCGCGAAGGCGATTATACCTACACGGCGATCCCACGGCGCGTCTGGAGCTTGTATGCGAGCTACTCTACGGACGATCATGATTGGGGCAAGGCTGGCGTTACTTGGGGGGTGACCTATGCGAGCAAGACCTCGGGCAGCCTTCCGAACGCCGTGGTCTATCCCAGCTATTATGTGTCGAATCTTTCGGCCTTCTATAAAAAGGATGCCTGGGAGCTGAGTGTGAATGTCAACAACCTGTTCGACAAACTCTACTTCACGCCGGTCGCTGACATTTACGAGAACCAGGCTGCGTTGCCGAGCAAGGGGCGGATCTGGCGGGCGTCGGTCAAATATTCATTCTGACCGGTGACTTCGGGGAGCGGGGCGTATCGGAACGCCCCGCTCTAGCGGCTTTCACGTGACTGCACTGCTACTGACCCGATGTGGCGGACGGCCTCCGCATAGCTGTGCCATGATGTGGTCGTTGTAGGTCCACGTCTAGGAGTCGTTCCATGGAACAAGAGGTTGCCACTGATCCGACACTATATCTCTGGACCGCCTGGCCGGAGCCGATCCAGCACTCCTGCGTCACGGCCGGCCTTGTGCAGCGACGCGGATAGCAGCGATACCGGCGGTTTGTCCCGATCGCTGTGTGATCTTACTTCGTTGTAGTCTCTACGCCCGATGGGTGCGGATTCCGAGGTGATCCCGGCCACTATTCCGAAATGATCCCGGCCGGGATTCCGAGATGATGCCGGCCACTATTCCGATTAATTCCCGGCCACCCGGGAGGG
>NZ_BMHK01000071.1 GCF_014640675.1 Novosphingobium endophyticum
CCTCCCGGGTGGCCGGGAATTAATCGGAATAGTGGCCGGCATCATCTCGGAATCCCGGCCGGGATCATTTCGGAATAGTGGCCGGGATCACCTCGGAATCCGCAGTTCATCGAGCCGATTGATCTTGTGATCATGAATGCGACTGAGCAGGTCGGTGAGATAGGCCTGCGGCTCGAGGTTGTTCATTTTCGCAGTTTCGATGATCGTCATGGCGCGCGCGAGGGTCTCGGCGCCCGCCTCTGAACCGGCGAATAGCCAGTTCTTTTTCCCAGTGCATATCGGCCTGAGAGCGCGCTCGGCGGCATTGTTATCGATGGCGACACGCCCGTCATCGACGAACAGGCTGAACGCATGCCAGCGGCTCAGGCCATACCGAAAGGCCTTGGCCAGATCGCCCTTGCCCGGGATTTTGGTGAGTTGCTGCTCGGACCAGGCCCGCAATTTCTCAAGCTCCGGCTTGCTCAACTTCTGCCGCGCGGCATGGCGAATGTCGGCAGACTCGCCCGCGATCTCACGCTCGATGTCGTAGAGCTTGCCGATGCGTTTGAGAGCCTCATGCGCAATCTCGGATTTATGCGCAGTCCAGATATCATGAAAATCGCGCCGCCAATGGGCAAAGCAAGCAGCTTCCCGGAAGCGCGCTTCACCGTCCTCGCCGGGTTCGTAGAGCTTCAAATAACCCTTGTACGCGTCCGCCTGCAGGATGCCTCTGGCATTGCCCAGATGGGCAAGCACATGCTCTGCATTCCAGTTGGGGGCGTAGCGATAGACGACACCGGGCGGCGCGGTACCAGCCCAGGGTCGCTGATCGCAGACATACCCCCAGATCCGGCCTTGCTTCACACCCTTGCCGATCCCCTTGGCGCGCCGTTCCGGAGCCAGCACGCGGATCGGCGTGTCGTCGGCATGGAGAATCTCGCTGCTCAGGACCGATGCTTCGATCTTGTCGATCACAGGCAGTAGCATCCGCATCGCGCGACCGCACCAGTCACCAAGCGTGCTGCGCGGAATGTCGGCGCCCATGCGGGCCAGGATTTCTTGCTGGCGATAGAGCGGGAGCTGATCGTCGAACTTCGAGACCAGTATGTAGGCCAGGAGACTGCTCCCAGCCATGCTGCCCGGGATCGGGCGGCTCGGGGCCGGCGCCTGCACCATCTTCTCGCAGCAGCGGCAGGACTTCTTGGGACGCGCGACTTCGACGACCTTGAGCTTTGCCGTGATCATCTCGATGATCTCGCTCAGGTCCTCTCCGACGAGGCGCAGTTCGCCTCCGCAATCCGGGCAGGTGCTGCCTGGATCGAGTTCCCGCCGCTCGCGCGGCGTGTCCGCCGAGACACGCGGACGCCGCCTTGAGCGGGCGTCAGAAGAGCCTGCCTCGGCGCTGGCTGGTGCGGGCGCCTCATCCGGATCGTCCCCTTCACTCTGCCCGAGACCCTGTTCCGAGGCGGTGACGAGCAAATCCTCAAGAGCAAGTTCGAGTTGTTCGATCTCGCGCCGGATCTTCTCGGAGGATTTGCCGAAGGCCTGCTTCTTCAGCTTTGCGATCTGCAGCCGAAGCGCCTGAACGACCAGATCATGGGCCCGCAGCGTTGTTGTCAGCTTCTCGTTCTCAGCCTGCAGTTCGGCGATCTTCGCCTTGAGGAGGGCCGTGTCTTCGGGGAGAGCGGAAGCCGCATTCAGCATGATTTTCCTTACGGAAAATCAGCAGTAAGGTCCAGTAAAACAGCCATTTTTGTGAAGAAAATCACCCCACTCGAGCCGGCGGAGATCCCCAGTTCGGACGCCTCCAATCAATCCCTTCCCACAGCATGGCAAGCTGGGCCGATGTCAATCGCGTGACCCCATCTGCCGCAGAGGGCCAGGGAAAACGTCCCCGCTCAAGAATTTTATAATACATGCAAAATCCCTGGCCATCCCAGTACAGGAGCTTCACCCGGTCGCCTTTGCGTCCACGAAATGCAAAGACCGCGCCGCTCGATGCTCTCTGGCCCAGCACGGTCTGCGCCAGCATGGCGAGCCCCGTTACTCCCTTGCGCATGTCGGTCGCCCCGCACGCCAGATAGACCCGCACACCGGTGCCTGGACCAATCACGCTCCTTCAACCGCCCGAATGAGGTGCATCAGGGTCGAGCCTTCGATGCTGCTATCGAAACGAAGGCGGCGTCCTTGCCGCAGACACAGCTCTACGATCGAAGGTGAGGCTATCCGGTCCTCGAAGGCAGGCTCCGCTTTGAAAATGGGCGGGCCAATGTCGACCTGCAGAAAGGTCGGCGCCGGCGGCGCGGGGAGCATCCCTCTTTTCTTGAACTCATGCCGCCACTGGTAAATCTGGCTGCGCGTCACGTCGTAGCGCTGCGCAACGCGCGAGAGCGTCTCGCCGTTCACGCCCACCGCAGCGACAATCTCCAGCTTTTCCGCTCGCGTCCATCGACGACGCCGTTCCCGGCCCAATATCTCCACCGCTGCCCTCGCACTCGCTGAGGACGTCCATAAGTACGTCCTTATGGACGTCCCTTACGGACCCAGCTCAGACCCGAGAAGGCGGCCTCAACCGTGCGTTTACCTTAAATTCGGAGCTGACCAGCGCTTCTTCGAACGCGGGCTGGACGAGGTCGATGTGGTGGTTCATGGGCGCCACTCTCATGAGCAACAGCCGCATTCGTATTTGCGCGGCCGACTGATCCTGACCCGGCGAGTCCCGGCTATCACGCTTGACTCACGGAATGAAAAGGCACTGTTCTGGAACCCGGCCGGTGCCTCGCTCGAGCAAGCCTTGGCTGCACTCGGGATGCCAAACGCTAGTGTTGGCGTCATTGGCGGTACGGAAGTTTTCGGGATATTCCTGGACCGTTACGACGTGTTCTATTTGTCTCGGGTGCCGGATGTGCGGCTGCCAGGCGGGCGTCCGGTGTTTCCTGAAGTGCCCAGTCGGACCCCGGAGGAAGTGCTTGCAAGTCACGGCCTCGAGCGTGGTCCCCGACAGGTGCTTGATCCTGCAAAAGGCTTGGTGGTCGTTAGCTGGCAACGTTCATCAAAGCCTGATTGATAAACCGACATTTCCTAAATGCTATCAAGCCAATTTCCGCTTCTGCGGTTCTGCGCTTAATAGCAGACGGGCAGCCGACCACCTATGAAAAGAAGCTCAGGGATTGGGACGCAGCGCGCGCCGACCTTCGCGAGCAGGAGTGAAGCGCAGGCCGCGCTTGCCGAGTTCTTCGGTGAAATCCGCGAAGAAATCGCGACCGGTCAGCGCGAGGTCGATAACGGTTACGATCCGTCCGAATTCAGGATCGTGAAGGCAGGTGCATCATGAGCGATTTTACGTCTGCAACCGGCAAGCCTAGCTTGCCGGTCTGCGGGCATAGATACGGTTAAGATGCCAGCGATGGGCGGCGATGATTAGCGCCTCGCATCCTGAATAGGCCAATTGTCAGGAGCTATGCAGGCAAGGCGATCCTCAGTGTAGAGGAGCCCCGTCGGCTCGACTGGAATGCCCCTTGCCAAGGCCTTTGAACCTGAGGGCGAGTGCTGCCAGCGCTGCAATTGGCAGTGCCCAGTCCTGAGGTACGGACAGCAGTATGGCCGCGCTGCCCCCGATGATCGCCCAGACCAACGGGACAATCCAGACCCACCAGTGGACCTTGCTTGCCCAGGTCATCAATCCGAGCGTGAATATTACTAACGGACAGGGTGCCACTCCGAACATGGGGAGCGCAGGGTATGCTTCACCGCTCAACAGCCCAAGGGCGGGATAGACAAGCAGAGCATAGGCAATCATGGCCCAACCGGCCATCGCGCGAACTGGCGAGCGGTCCTCAAAGCCGAATGCTGTGCGACTGCCTGCTTGAAATGCCCAGATCACGGCCTGCAAGAGAAAGCCGAAGGCAAATGCCCAGGCCGCAGGATTGATCCGGGTGAAAAATAGGCCATGATATACCAGTCCGGCCCATGCCCACATCACCGCCAGAGCGCCGCTCACAACACAGCCGGCCTGCGGATGGCGACGCCATGCCGCCAGGGTCGCGATCATCGCGAGCAGATAAAATATAGGGATCGCCGGCCATATCGCCTCGTTGTAAGCCGCAAACAGTTCGAAGAACCGGTCTCTTGTGAAGGGCAGCACGGCTTAAATCTGACCACCAGATTTCATGAAGCATTCTTGCCCATCGCGCGCAAGCGGGCCAGCCAGCGCTCACGCTTTGCCGCGCTGCTTTCGACGGAGCCGATGATCGTATCTCGCACGGGCTTGAAGCCGACGAAGCCGAGAATATTGCGCTCAAGACTCCTGACGCTGTGTGCCCGGTAGAAGAGGCGGTAAAGCGGCGCCGGCATTCCCATCGAAACGACCACGCGCGCTGACTTGCCCTTGAGCAGCTTTTGCGGAAAGCCCTTTTCGGTATAGGTGAAGGCGAAGCCAGGGCGCAGGACCTGCTCGAAAAACCCTTTGAGCAGGGCAGGCACATCCCCAAGCCACAAAGGGTACAGGATGACCACGTGCTCCGCCCAACGCAGCGCTTCCTGCGATGCAGCAATGTCGGGGGGAGGCTCGCTATCCTGCCATTCGCTCGGCGAACGCAGAACAGGAAAATCGAGTGCCGCCACATCGATGCGCTTGATTTCGTGCGCGCTCATCGCCCCATCAGCATAGGCGTCAGCCGCAGCATGAATGAAATGCGCCCGATCGGGATCAGGGTGGCCGTCGATCACGAGCACCTTGGCCATGGCAGTTCTCCTCATCGGGTTATTATCGCAGCTACCTTGCCAGTCTGCCGGAATGCTCCGCTGAATACCAGCAAAGCGCCGGTGCGATCGCCAGCCCCGCTCCGGAGCACTGACGAAAATCAGTTCTCCCGTAGTCGGCCTGGAGCCCTAACAGAATGGTTTCGCGCGAGGCCAAGGAAGGCGCAGCCTATCTTTTGCGCTGATCCGGCAGATCGAGCCGGAATCCCGGATAGACGAAAGCCGTGCTGATCGCCTCGCAGTCTTTCTCTGAAACCCCGCAGCGCCGCGCTGTCTCGTACCAGCCTCCGGTTATCTGCTCCTCCATGCGCGCGATGATGCTCGCGGCTTCATCTCTTTCAAGATGGAAGCGGGCGCACTGGGAGAGCAGGTTATCCGCATGGGCATAGCGGCCCAGATCGCCGCAGGTCAGGGCGAGGTCGCGCCGTTCCACGCTGACCGGCGTGGATGGTGTCAAATCATAGGCGGGCGAAAGCTTCCAGCCCGCATCCCTGGCGATTGCGGCATGGTTGCGGGGGTGATCGTCGGTATTGGAGATCAGCGCGTTGAAGACCATCCGGCGGAAGAGTTCGGCGGCATCGTCTTTCGGGTTCGCGCTGATCCTGCGCAGCTCTTCGGCCAGCAGGACATAGGACCAGCGTTCGCGATGTTGGTGCGTGTCTTCGGTGCGCAGGATCGTCAGGCCGCTGATCATGCGGGAACGGACATACCCGCCTTGCGTCTTTTCACGGTCGAAACGTTTGACCAGCAGGGCATCGCGGCCACCGGCTGCCACCACCTTGCTTTGCGCGCTGTGTATCCCGCACTCTCTGGCAAGCTCCAGCATGGCGTGTTCAACGCGCGCGTGGTTCCACCTGTCGTCCGGCCTGCCGAATTTTGCGAGCCATAAGCCTTGGTCATCTTCGACCACGGCCTTTGGCCGCGCGCCGCCCATCGATGTGCCGATCAGCATCAGGTCGTAGGCTTGCTCCGCTTCCGGTCCTTCCGGCAAATCTTCGTCAGCGATGATGGTATCGGCCAGCGTCAGCAGCCGCTCAAGGTCAAGTGTCCTGTTGAATTTGCGTTTCGGGGCAGGGGGCTCGGGGCCAAGGCCGAAGCCCAGCGCTCCGGCGCGGTCGTCCGGCGCGTAGAGCAGATAGTCAATCTCCCCGAGTGCGGGCAGGCCGGCATGTTTTTCAATGACCCGCCGTCCCCAGTAATCGGGACCGGCATCGCGCAGCGCCCCGAAGACACCTTTAAGCGCCGTGGTCTGGTAGGTCGTATTGGCAAGTTTGAGTTCGAGCGGATCGATCGGCACGGCATCCGCGCGGGCAAGATAGCTCTTGCCGTAGACAAAGCGTCCTACTGGTACGCCGGTCCTGTCCGGCTCCAGCACAAAACGCCCCGCCGTCACGAATTCCGTCGTGCCGGGGAGCATGATGTAGACAAAGCATTCGCTGGCTCCGGCCTTAGAAGTCATTGTCGAGCTCCCGGCTCGTGCGGGCGCGTTCGCGGCCACTGAGGCTTTCGAGTGTCAGGCCTTCACGATCCTTGGCGGGATCGGCGAGCTCGTTCATCGGACCGAGCAGATCATAAGCCCAAAGCAGGGCTGCATAGGTGGCAATGCCCGTGCTGAGCTTTCCCTTTTCCGCATCCATGACAGCGCGGGGGCCGGTGCCGATTTTTCCGGCAACTTGATCGATCGTCAGGTTACGGCGCAGCCGTGCCGTGCGCAGGTCTTTACCCAGGCGCTTGATCGCCTGTTCGACCTCGTAGGGAGGCGCGCTTGTGAGAAGGTTTTTCGCGGTCATTGCTCTTAAAAGCCCTTTATGATCGTTAATCTGCTTTCAAGAGCATATCGTATTTTCGCGATCCTGTCAATATTAGCGCTCTTAAGAGCACCCTATAGCCTATTGTCTGCTTTCAAGAGCAGAAGCGATTGGGTGTGAGATTGTGCGCCAGCCCTATTTCAGACTGACTGCGTTACCCGTTCACAGCATCGCCGTTGCAATTTTTCTCTTACGTTTCAGCCATATACTGCGCGCTTAAGGCGTTTGCGGCAAACAGCAAGTAAAGTTGGTTGCGAGCCCCCGCAACCAACTTCCAGAATATCTCAAGCCCTTGGTTTTCCAAAGCCTTTTTAACACCTCGGAGAACCGGCCGATGTCCTCGGACCGCGGTAACCGTCCGATTGCTCTTGCTCTTACCCACAAGTGGTCGCGGGCGTGATTCCGTTTATCGCGCGCCCATTGCCTGGCTGGAATCGGTCATGATTCATTCTCCGGCACCTTCGGGCAGCG
>NZ_BMHK01000072.1 GCF_014640675.1 Novosphingobium endophyticum
ATCCGACCAAGCTATCCATGACATCAAAGCGCTTGGCCGCCAGCTGGGACGAGGACTTCCTCGTCAGCCTCATCTCGTGAGAACTCATTCACCCGATTCCCCTGGCGCAGCGGACAACCGATGTCTTCCGTCCGCGCGCCGTCAGGCGGCGCGGGCAGCCTCCAGATCGGCGACGGACTGGTCGGCCGTGAGCACGCAGTTGCGCCCAGCGCTTTTCGCCCGGTACAACGCTTCATCCGCGACGCGAAGCGCCTCACGCGGATCGCCATAAGCATGGACATCGGCGATGCCCGCCGAGAAACTGATACGTCCGAAAGGACGGTCGGTCGCCCGATTGACGAACTTGCGCGCCGCCAGCCGCTCGCGCGCGTCGTCGAGAATGTTCCACGCTTCTGTGGTGGACTTGCCCCGCAGCAGGACGACGAATTCCTCGCCGCCGTGCCGGGCGACATGGCACTTGTCGTTGGATATCCCGGCCAGCGACAAGGCCACTGCCCGCAGGATGCGATCCCCCGCTTCATGACCGTGAGCGTCGTTGACCCGCTTGAAATTGTCGATATCGCAGAAGGCGACGCAGAGCGGTTCACCGGAATCGCGCGTTGCCGCGAACTCGGCCCTCAGGACCGCTTCGAAAGCGCGGCGATTGGGAAGCCCTGTGAGATGATCCATCTCGGCTTCGCGCCTGGCATCGACAAGGCTCTTCTGAAGGGTCCGCGTTTCCTTTTCGGACCGGCTGAGTTCGCGCTCGATGTCCCGGGTGCGGGAAATCATGTCGCGCGCCAGTCTGGTCAGTTCGGCGATGACATCGTCGTTACCGATCGCTCCCAGGCCTCCGACGTGAGCCTTGAGCGCGGTATTGTAATCTTTCGTCGCAGTGCGCGCCGCGGTTGCCGTACTCGAAAATGCCGCAACCGACGATTCCAGACGGTGCACAAGGGCGTGAAGCTGCTCCACACCATTTTCCCGGTTTTGGGCTTCTATCACGTCCTCCAGCCAGTCGGAAGTAATCTGATCCCGGCTGTTGACGCGTTCTGCAACCAGTTGCGCAAGCGCAGGGTTCGCGCCGGTCACGATGTCATGGGCAACGTCGAGCGTGAACGTCGAAACCGGCAAGCCGTGTGCCAGCAGGAACCGCGAGATGTCTTCAAGCGTCTGCCTGCGCCGACGATCGCGCGGATCCTCGGCACCCGCACCTTCGGTTGAGGAAGAAGCGCGCTGCCCGTCACCTCCGCCATGCCGCCGTTTTCCGCCTAGGCCGAACCAACGCATGAAGCCCTCGCGGGTGAGACCTGTATCCTTTGCCGTCATGCCCACGGTAAACGGCAGCGCGGTTCATAATTTAAGCGGTGTGCTCCAACAAAAGTACAAGAACCCTCCGGAAACCATGAAATTGAGCCGCCCGAACCGGATTGCCCCTTGGGGCACCCTCGTTCCCACGAAAAATGGCTACTCTCGGGCACCATTATTGAATGTCCCGAAGTACCGATTCATAATTCAATGGTTAATTCTCGTCCGCACCCCGCTGGGCCGACGATGTCGCAGCGGCAGGTGAAGCCGCATCGGATCCAGCCGCGGGCGCGGGAGGGGCCGCGACGCGGCGGGCGCTCAGTATCTTGACCGGCGTCTCGAGCATGTCGCCTTTCATCGCGCCCTCGCCCGCGGTGGCCGAGCGCGGCAGGTTCCAGATCCCGCGAACGACATCCATGCCGCCGACAACGCGGCCGAACGCGGCGAACCCCGCGCGGGCATCCTCGCTCGCCGCGTCCGGATCGGCATCGAGCGCGGGCATGTCAGAGATCATGATCGTGAAATCGGCCGTCGCCGTGCCGGGCGCGAATCGCGCCATCGAGATCGTGCCCGCCTTGTGCCGGATACCGGTCTGGCTGGTCGGCTCGTGTGCAACCGGGGGATAGAGCGTGGCCGCGTCGCGTACCCCGCCCTGCAGCAAGCCGGCCGGATCGTCGCTCCAGCCCAGGTGCATCGCGCGGTAGAACACGGCGCCGTCGAAGCGCTTGCCATCAACGTACCTGAGAAAATTCGCGGTCGTGAGCGGCGCGTGCCCGGCGTCCAGATCGAGCGTAATGACGCCGACCTCGGTTACCAGCGACACATAGACGTGCTCGGCGGGCTCGTCCGCGCTGGCGGCCGCTACCGGCAGGGGCACGGATGGCTGCGCCAGAGCGGGCGCGGCAAGGACCGCAAGCGACAACGATGCGGCGATCGCGGCGAGCACCCTGCCCGGCCGCGTCCTCCCCGCCATCGGCTCAGCGCACCCGCGGTCCGCCAAACGGCAGAGGTGGGGGAGGACGGCGCGCGCCGCGCGGCAACTGCGCCTGGTAGGCGCGTCCGCAGTGCTCGACGCAATAGGGGAACCCGGGGTTCACCTTCTCGCCGCAAAAGTGGAAATCCGGCTCGCCCGGGTGTCCCATCGGCCAGCGGCAGATGCGGTCGTTAAGATCGAGCAAACTGGTCTTGTCGGCAATCTCGGGGCTCGGCTTGGCCGGCACCAGACGACGCGGCGGAGCCGGCGGGATCGGCTGCTGCTGATCGCCAGGCCCCTGACGAAGGAAGCCGCCGGGACCGACGGAGACGATCCGCGGCCGCTCCGCCGTCTTCTCGACCGCGGGCTTCGGCGCGGAAGCAGGTTCTGGTGAGAATGAAGATGGCGCGGCCTTGGCCGCAGGGGCTTCCGGCTTAGCCTCGGACGGGCCGGGTTGAGCCACGGCAGCGGGCTTGGCCTTCTTCGGAGCGGCAGGACGAGCCGGCTTCTCATTGGCCTTGACCGGCGACGGCCGCGCCTTGAGGCCGAGGCGGTGCGCCTTGCCGATCACCGCATTTCGGCTCACACCGCCAAGCTCTTCCGCGATCTGGCTGGCAGTTGCCCCGCCCTCCCACATCTTGGTCAGCTTCTCGATCCGCTCGTCCGTCCAGCTCATTCCAGTTCCATCTCTGCGCGGGCCACATCGCGTCGCCCAAAAAAATCATGTGCCGCTTGCTTCGGAAGACCGCTGCCGATAGTCGCCGCTTCATGGCCGATCAAACGAATTCGACCGATTTTCCGACTCCCACCGAGATCCCGCAGCCCCGCCGGTTTCCGACAAAGGGAGAGCCCGTGATCCATCAGGTGAACTGGATCGGGCTCAAGACCCTTTATATGAAGGAGGTGCGGCGCTTCTTCAAGGTGCAGACGCAGACCATCTGGGCACCCGCGATCACCACCCTGCTGTTCCTCGTCATCTTCTCCGTCGCGCTGGGTCGCGGCGGGCGCGAAGTGCTGGGAGTTAATTTCGCGACGTTCGTAGCGCCCGGCCTGATCGTCATGGGCATGATGCAGAATGCCTTCGCCAACGCCAGCTTCGCGTTCCTTTCGGGCAAGATCCAGGGAACGATCATCGATTACCTGATGCCGCCGCTGAGCGAGAGCGAGCTGATGCTGGCCATGATCGCCGCTGCCGTGACCCGCGCTTTCCTCGTCGGGCTGGCGCTCGCCGCCGCGATGTTGCTGTGGCCCAGCGTCGACCTGTCGATCGCGCATCCGTGGGCGGTCGTCTGGTTCGGGCTGATGGGATCGATCTTCCTTGCGCTGCTTGGCTTCATGTCGTCGATCTGGGCGGAAAAATTCGACCACAACGCGGCCATCACCAATTTCATCATCGCGCCGCTTTCCCTGCTTTCGGGCACGTTCTACGTTATCGACAACCTTGCCCCGGCCTTCCAGGCGGTAAGCCGCGCCAACCCGTTCTTCTACATCATTTCGGGCTTCCGTTTCGGGTTCCTCGGCCAGAGCGACATCGGCGACACGAACCTCGCCGTGCTGCACAGCGCCATCGGCGTCGGCCTGTTGAACGCGACCCTGGCCGTGGCAGTCTATCTGGTGCTGCGCTCGGGCTGGAAGCTGAAGGGCTGATCCGCTTCGTCCGGTCCGTCGACGAGGCCGGATCGCGCGGCCCCGGAATGCGCCTCGCCGCTTGGAGGGCGATTACCCCCTCGCCTGCCCGCCCGTCAGTGAGTCATGCCGCGACGCAGCTGATACCGCCCGTCGCTGAACGCCTCGAAGATCTGGGACAGCGACGGATGATCCACCGGGCCGCCTTCGGCATCGACCGTCAGGTTTTGCTGGCTGACGTAGGCGATATAGCTCGAATCCTCGTTCTCGGCGAGGAGATGGTAGTATGGCTGCTCACGGTTGGGACGCATTTCCGCGGGGATCGACTGATACCATTCCTCGCTGTTGGCGAAGACCGGATCGATGTCGAACACGACACCGCGAAAGTCGTGATGCTTGTGCCGAACCACATCGCCGATCGCGAACCGCGCCCACGTCTGAAGCGGCGCGTCGATGACACGGCCGGCCTGAGGGGAAAAGAAGGACGCTCTGTTCATGCCATCCTTTATAGGTTGCCCGTGAATGCGAAACAAGCGAACGGCCCGACTGTTCCCACAGTTTCCCGAACTTGGGGCTTGGCAAGCACGATCAAGTGAGCTACCGGCGCGCTTCGCTTGACCCGGCGGGACACCCCGCTGCAGCGCGATCTCCAGCGGAGAGGTGGCAGAGTGGTCGAATGCGCCGCACTCGAAATGCGGTGTACGGGCAACCGTACCGTGGGTTCGAATCCCACCCTCTCCGCCAGTTGGCCCCGACCAACGTGTTGAGGTATAGATATATTTTAACAGTTTCCCGAACTTGGTCCCATCTCAGGTCCCACTTCGAGCGCTTCTTTCCCCGCAAACTCGATTCGGAAAGAACTGTCTCAGTCCGGCCGCCAGATTCGCTGGATCAGTCGCTTTCCGTTTTTCCGCTTTAGCTGCACGATCAGATCTCGCCGGTATCGATCGGCATCGGCGGCGGGCGGGTATTCTTGCGGGCGCGTGAGGCGCACCACAGCCGGAGCCGTGCGCGCAGGTCCGGCCATCAGTTCGAACTCATAGCTTCGCAAATTCGTGCGCACGCTCATGACGCCCAGCGCCGAGGGACTGGCCGCGCGAAGCGCGAGGCTGTCGCCGGTGCCGGCGACATTGACGAAGAACAGGCTCGGATCGCTGAGGACAACCGAGGCAATACGCTCGCCTTGTCGAAAGAGGATCGTCTGCGTCACGTCGGGCGCGGCCTGCAGGCGGAGCAGGCCCGCATCCTTGATCGGCATCGCGCAGATCGCTGCGGTAGTTGATCTCGTCGGTGTCCGCAGTCTCGAACAGCATGCCGCCGAGGCGAAGGGTCCGCATGATTACGCAAACAACTGGTCAACTTACAAAAGGAAATCATATTCTATAATATATGTTGTACATTAGTGCGCATATATGACATATTATGCCCTATATACATTAGATGCGCAATCCCGAGGTAGTCCCGTTCTCCCGCAGCGTAATGGGACGGGCATATGGCCGTTTCGGAAAGAAGTCGCCGGGATTCTGTCGGCAACAATGCGCGCAAGGCGAGAAGAGGTCGGAGGAGATGAGCGTGGAACAAGGACGACTTTGGAGCGATTTCTGCGCGCGCCTCGGACAAGCCGTCGCCACGTTACGCACGCAAGGAGCGCCAACGGATCGGTTCAATCAGACGGAGGGCGCCCGATACCTAAGCCGCCTCACACGCCTTGGTCTGGAGATCTACCTGGAGAACGGCGATCCCGACTTTCCATCCTTTTACATGCCGAGCCACGAAACCGCCAAGATGGGCGGCGACAATCCGGACAACCTCTATTTGTCGGCGACCATTTCCGGAGATCGCTGCTACAGGCTCTGGGGCAATATCGGAACCGTCGCCTATCTCAGCATCGGTTCGAAGGCCAACCGCTATGCGCTCGATGGGACGATGCCTTCGACGGGAGAAATCGGCAAAGCCGAATTGGCCGTCGATACCGAAGGGAACTTCGAGGTTATCGCCAGCGTGGAGCGGCCGCAGGATGACGCTAGCGGGGCAAGAGCCTGGCTACCGCTTGCTCCTGACTCAACGATGCTGCAGTTGCGCCAGACCTTTCTTGACCGCCGGAACGAGACCCCCGCGACCATACGCATAGAACGCATAAGCGAAGGCTCGGACGCGCCGCCTCCCGATAATCCGGACGTGATCGCGCAGAGGCTGAGAAGCGCGGCCGATTTCGTAGTGGGAACCTCACGCCTGTTCGCCGACTGGGCGGACTTGTTCATGACTCGCCCCAACGAAATGCGGGACTGGGGCCAGGACATGTTCGTCAAGGCGGGCGGCGATCCGTCGATTTTCTACGTCCATGGATACTGGAAACTCGCCCCGGATGAGGCGCTGGTGCTGGAGACGCCCGAACCCGACGCGGTCCACTGGAACATCCAGGTCAACAACTGGTGGATGGAAAGCCTGGACTACCGATACCATCCGATCTGGGTGAATAAGCATAACGCGCGGCGCAATCAGGACGGCACCCTTACATTCGTCATCGCGCGTCGCGATCCCGGCTTCGGAAACTGGCTACCGACCGTCGGGCATGACCAAGGCTTCGTACTCTTGCGTTGGGTGAACGCCGCGGAGACGCCGGTTCCTACGTCTCGCCTGATCACGTTAACCTAGTACCGCGCCACAGAGATTATGACGGTTTGGCTTATCGCAGGACGGGCAGCGCTTCGGGGGCGACCAGGAGCTGAATGCTTCGGGCGGCGCCCGGCTCACG
>NZ_BMHK01000073.1 GCF_014640675.1 Novosphingobium endophyticum
TCAACGCCAGCCCTGTCATCGTGGTCGATTTGTCGCCGGGCAACCGGGTGAGCATTTTTGCTTCTGCGCCCTCGGCAATGGTGGCAGCGGCGCTGGCGGCGCTCCCTGGTCGGGATCAGGCCACAACGAGCATGCTCGATACGGTCCGACATCACGGCGTGATCCGCCGTCAGAGGGACCCGGCCCCGTACGATTCACGACGTTAGGTCGGAGCCGCGAATGTTCAATGCATTTCGCGAGCGCCATCGTCCGCTGCGAGATGGTTGCGTGGTCTTCTTTGCTCGATACAACGACGGTATGAGCGATGGTGACGAAGCCCCAGAGGCAAAATCTCGAAAGATAACGGCGGCACCTGCGTCGCCATATGGTCTTGGCAGGATCGCGATTGCCACGTTGATCGTGGTTGCGATCGTAGGGCTGACGTGGATCGCCGTCGAACTCACCCGCTTCCTGATGCTCGTTTTTGCAGCCGTCGTGATCGCGGCGGTTTTTGACGCGATCGCCTCCTGGCTTTGCCGCAAGTCGAGGATGACGCGCTCGGTTGCACTCGCTGTGTCAGTGATCGGCGTGATTGCGTTGTTTACTGGTGCTTTTATGCTTTTCGGCGCACAGCTCGCGCGAGAATTCGACACGATCCGCGAAACGGTGCCGCGCGCGCTGCAGGCAATCGAGGGCTTCCTGGACCGCTATGGCCTCGGGGAAAGAGCCCGGGAACTAGTGGAAGTCGGTGGCAAGGATATCTCCCAACTCGCCTCGCGCGCGGGCGGTTATGCCCTGGCTGCGGGCAGCGGTCTTGCCGACTTCGTTCTCGTGCTGGTGGCCGCGATCTTCCTGGCAGCCGATCCTGCCGTCTATCGAAGAGGACTGTTGCTGCTCATTCCTGCCGGTGCCGAAAAAATTGCGGCGTTGGCGCTCGACGACGCCTCTCGGGGCTTGCGGGGATGGATGGTCGGTCAGGCTGTTTCGTCGTTGGTCGTCGCCGCACTGACCTGGGCGGGGCTGGCACTGCTGGGCGTGCCAGCAGCGGGAGGGCTTGGCCTGATTGCGGGTCTGCTCGATATCATTCCCATGGTCGGTCCGGTCATCGCGGGTGTGCCGGCTGTGCTGCTCGCCTTTACGGTGTCACCCATGACCGCGCTTTGGACATTGCTCCTCTTCCTCGCCATCCAGCAGTTGCAGGGCAACTACTTGCAGCCGATGATCCAGAAGCATGCGGTGGATGTTCCGCCCGCGGTACTCCTTTTTGCGGTGTTCGCGGCCGGACTGCTGTTCGGGTTCCTCGGCGTTCTGCTGGCCGCCCCTTTGACAGTCGTGGTCTTTGTATTGGTCCAGCGCATCTATGTGCGATCCATTCTGGGCAAGCCGATCAAGGTCGCGAGCGGTGATTAGTTTGGCGGTCGCAAGCCGATAACAGGCTGATCGAAATCCAGTCGGCCCAGACAGGCCGCGAAACAGGGATCACACCGCCATATGACGTTTCTCCAACAACTGTTGATCGCCATCGTTCAGGGCATCACGGAGTTCCTTCCAATATCTTCCTCGGGGCACCTGATCCTGATCCCGCATTTCACCGATTTTCCAGATCAAGGCCCCCTGATCGACGTTGCGGTGCATGTCGGATCGCTCCTCGCGATCATCATCTACTTCTTCCGCGACGTGCGCGGATTGGCCCAGGGCGGTCTGGCCACGATAGGCGTAGGGCACGCACCCGATCATCGACGCCTGTTCCTCTGGATTGTCGCGGGAACAATCCCTGCGGTCCTGCTCGGCCTGTTTTTCAAGATGGGGGGCTTTCTCGACCATTTCCGTTCGACCGACCTCGTCGCCTTCAACCTGATCTTCTACGGTATCCTGCTCGGCGCTGCTGACCGCTGGGGACGGCAGGCGCGTCATTATGAGGATATGCGCCTGAAGGACGCGGTCATTGTCGGCCTAGCCCAGGCGCTTGCGCTGATTCCCGGTACGAGCCGTTCCGGCATAACCATGACGGCAGCGCGCTTGCTTGGTTTCCACCGCGCGGAAGCCGCGCGTTTCTCGTTTCTTCTGTCCATACCCGCCGTCGCCGGAGCCGGGTTGCTGGCCGGTCTGGATCTCGCGGAGGCAACAGGGGAAATGCAGTGGGACGCAATCATTGCCGGCTCGCTGACCTTTGTTGCGGCCTTCATCACCATGGCGGGGCTGATGCGCTTCCTGCGGACTAGGTCGATGATGATATTCGTGCTCTACCGGGTGGGGCTGGGCTTGGCACTGCTGGCGTTTTTTTAAGAAGCCAGCCTTTGGCGCTGGGCCCGAAACCGTTCAGGTTGCCACAGTGGACCTCCCGTTTTTCCGTCTTACCATTGGTCACCGATCAGTTCGGTGATAGGCGGCTGGAACAACATGAGAACGGTAAATAGATGAGTTTGGATAGTGCCCTGGTTTCGTTAGTGATCATCCTTCTGATGGTCGCTGCAAACGCCCTGTATGTGGCGGCGGAATTCGCGACGGTCGGCTCGCGCAAGTCGCGCGTCCAGGAGATCGCCGAGACCGGGAACCGCACCGCCCTGAGGCTTCTGGCCATCCTACGCGACCCCAAGAAGCTCGATACCTATGTCGCTGGCTGCCAGGTCGGCATAACATTGAGCAGCCTTGTGGCCGGCGCCTACGGTCAGGCCCAGTTGACACCGTTGCTTGAACCCCTGCTGGGCCCGGTCGGCGGCGCCGCGGCGGCCATCATAGTCGTATTGCTGGCCGTCACGGTTCTCCAGGTCGTGCTGGGCGAGCTGCTGCCCAAGACGGTGGCGCTGCGCTATCCCGAGCGACTGGCGATGGCGACGCTGCTGCCGATGCGGATCAGCCTGGCCATATTCCGGCCGCTCATCGCGTTGTTCAACGGGACGGCTTTCGCGCTGATGCGCCTGTTTCGGCTGCACGCCGATCACAGTCACATGCATGTCCATTCGCCCGATGAACTGGAAGGCCTATACCGTGAGAGCGCCGCCGGTGGCCTCATCGATGCCGAAGAGCGCGATATGCTGTCGGGTGCACTTAGCGTCAGCGAGCGGACGGTGCGCGAGGTCATGACGCCCCGCACGCGCATGGCGACGGTGACAGCAGCCGAGACGGTGGAAACCGCGCTGACCCGCGTTGCCGAGGCACCTTACTCTCGTTTTCCCGTCGCCGGGGACAGCAACGAGGACATTGCCGGCATCGTTCATGTGCGCGCGCTGTTCGCCGCGTTCGAGCGCGACCCGCAGGCGACTGTAGGTTCGGTGGCGCAAACCCCGCTGGTCGTCGCCGAGATGATGACGGTGCCGCGCTTGTGGCAAACGCTCCGTGACAACGGGCGCCGTACGGCCATGGTGATCAACGAATATGGCAGCATCGCGGGTATGGTCACGCTTGAGGACGCGCTGGAAGAAGTCTTCGGCGAGATGCAGGATGAGTTCGACCAGGAGGAGGATCTGGTCATAAATCGCGGCGATGGCCGCAGCGTGCGCGGCGACGTTAGTCTCGCCACACTCGCCGATCGCTACCAGATCGACCTGCCGGCCGATCGCGCCGATACAATCGGCGGTCTCGTCTGGCACGAGTTGGGACGCCTTCCCGCGGTGGGCGATGAAACAGGTGTGGCCGATACCGCCTATCTTCTGAAAGTCGAGGCGATGGCGGGCTATGCCGTTCAGCGGGTCCTGGTCCGGCTCGAGAAGCGCGAGGAGCAGGAGGTATGAGCGACGTCCTGCTTCCGATCCTGATCATCGCGATCCTCATCATCATCAACGGCGTATTCGTTGCGGCCGAATTCGCGCTGGTCGGAGCGCGGCGAAGCCGGCTGGAAACCATGGCGAAGGGCGGCAGTGCCGCCGCCCGCTGGCTGGTTCGCGTATTCGACCGCGAGGGCGGCAAGGATGCTTATATCGCGATCGCGCAGCTCGGCATCACGCTCGCCAGTATCGGTCTCGGCATGTACGGCGAGCCGGCGGTTGCCGCCTGGCTCTATCCGTGGCTGGAGGGCTTTGGTCTAGATTACGATCAGGTGCATATCATCGGGTTCGTGATCGCGCTCGGTGGGATCACCTACCTGCATGTCGTGTTCGGGGAGATGATCCCCAAGGCGTTGGCGCTCCAGGTGCCCGAACAGGTAAGCCTTTCGGTCAACCCCATGATGCGCATGTTCGGCTTCCTGTTCCGGCCGATGGTGTACCTGCTCAACCAGACAGCATTTGGGCTCATGCGCCTGTTGGGCATTCCCGACCCGGGCAAGACCGCCATGCTCTATAGCAGCAAGGAACTTGAGATCGCGACCGAGGAGGTGGCCGCCAGTGGGCAACTGGATGAGGCACAGCGCATCCTGATCGACAACATCTTCGATATGGAGGATCGGACCGCCGAGGAACTGATGACCTCGCGTTCGCGGATCCAGGCGATCGCACTGGACACTCCGCTGGATGATGTCGCCGCCTTGATCGCTTCGTCACCCCAGTCCCGCTACCCGGTATTCTCCCAGTCGCTGGACGACATCGGAGGCGTGCTTCACGTCAAGGATTTCATCCGGGCACGCATCGCCGGCCGGGCCGATGGCTTGCAAGCCCTGACCAGGCCTTTGCCGCGCGTCGCCGCCACGACGACTGCGACCGAACTGCTCGCCCTGTTCAAGAAACAGCGCACGCATGCGGCTCTCGTTGTGGATGAGCATGGCGGGACGCTTGGCTTTGTAACCCTGGATGAACTTGTCGAAGATCTGATCGATGAAGAGGAAGCAGCTGAGTCGGACTGGATTCGCAAGACGCCTGAAGGCGGTCTTCTGCTGGACGGCGAGGTAACCCTCGCCGAGCTTTCAGAGGGCCACGGAATAATGTTTGAACATGGCGATATCGTCACGATTGCCGGTCTCGCCCTTTCGGTCCGGGGCATCATGCCCGAACAGGGCGAGCATATCGAGCTGGGCGGTTATCGACTGACGATCGAGGAAACCAGCGGGTTCAAGATCACAAGAATCCGGCTCGATCCGATAGCGCGCAGTTAGTTCCACTCGCCATCCGCATCTGGGCCAAACCAAATGACTGCCGGCGCACACTAAGGCTTGTGGGGATTCATCGTGAGTTGATGACGGCTGCGGCGAGGTAGATCATGGCTTCGAAGCTGCGGTCGGTTTTGCAGGCGCGCATGGCGATGCGTTTGAACTCCTTGAGTTTGCAGAAGAAGTTTTCGATGAGGTGACGCCATTTGTACATCTCGGCATCGAGCGGGATGGGAATGGCGCGGCGCGGGTGCTGCGAGATGACGATCTTCGCGCCACGCTCGTTGAGTTCGGCAATGATGTCGTTGCTGTCGAAGGCCTTGTCGGCAAGCAAGGCATCGAACTCGACGCCCTCGATCAGCGGGGCGACGCCGACGGTGTCGAAGCGATGGCCGGGCATCAGTTGAAAGCGCACGAGGTTGCCCAACGCGTCGGTCAGCGCCAGAATCTTGGTCGTCATGCCGCCTTTGGAACGGCCAATGGCCTGGCTCTGAGTCCCCTGTGATGTCGTCCACGGATACCAGCAGCTTTCCTTCTGGAACGGTCATCACGGCGAGCGCTGCTTCCTGCCGATCCACGTCTATGACACGGCCACAGGCAGAC
>NZ_BMHK01000074.1 GCF_014640675.1 Novosphingobium endophyticum
TGCGTTGACGTGGTTCACGGACATGGCGCCGTTGGTGAAAGCCAGCCGGTTGTCGACGATGCTGTTCGCAGTGACCGGATGCTGTATCTGCATGGCGCGGTTGCGGAAGAACCTTTTGTCGGGAATCCGGAACACGTAATCCTGCTGCCTCAGGGTCGGGCTGTCGGCAACGCCGGCCGGCAGAGGATCGGCGTTCACATCGCGTGCCCGGAAGTAACCCTTGATCTCGGTATAGGGGATGGNATTGTGCTGGTGACCACGAAGTTGCTGGCGTTGAAATACGGATCGACGCAATCTTCGTCGACGATCAGCCGTGGCTCTATTTCGGCCCGCGCGATCATTGTGGAAGGCGGCTCGGTCTTGCACTCGGTCACAGCGGCTGGCTGCCGGTCCTCGCCTGGGGCCGCCGGCGCCCCGGCAGCAGGCGATGCACACAGCAGGCTCCCAGCTGCCACGGCCGCGAAGCCGACCCCGAGAGGTGAAACGCCGCGGCGCCCGGGCGCTCGGCCTTCGCCGCTGGGCAATCCGGCACAATCTTCCAACAGCATTGTTGATCCCTTCTTGATCGGAGCCGCGCGTGGCGCCGACGCCGCGGTCAGGAAAACACCTTTCAGCTTCTTTTACAAAGCCGCGCCGCAGCCAACAGTCAGTCCTCTACGCCCGCAGTTAGCAGAGCTCGCTCCCGGGTTTGGCACGGTCAGCAGAACCCAGACCCGCGCCTGCCAGGCGAAGCGTTCTTCCAACCGATGGAAGGCGTCGAGCCACGCTTTCGGGAGGGTACTGCCGCGAATGGACGGCATCACCACGAGCGTTACGAACGCCACGCCTCCGATCCAGAGAAGGACCGCCAGGACGTGAATCGCTCGCGCGATTGTGATGTCGTCCATCGACCCATCTCTCAGGCTGCAAGCAGTTCGTCGGCAGGACCGAAGAACTCGTAGTGAATGCGATCCGATGGCACGCCCGCCAGCGAGAGGGTCGAGACCGCATGGCGCAGGAACGGGCGCGGTCCGCAGATATAGTACGTGGCTTCGTTCACCGGCGTGTTGGCAACCAGCCACTCGTCCGTGATGATGCCGGCCGCATCATAGTCACGGCCTTCCACCTCATCCGCCAGCGGGGTCTGGTGGAAGTCGATAACCTTCACGGCTTTGCCCCTGGCCGCCGTCGCGCGCACGTGATCGCGCATGGCGTGCGTTTGCCGATCATGAGTGCCATGAACGTAATGCACCGGGACATCGGCTCCATCTTCCACCAGTGCTTCGAGCATCGCCACCATGGGCGTCAGCCCGACACCGCCGGAAAGCAGCACCACCGGCCGTTCGCTGCGATCTGCCAGGAAGAATTCGCCGGCCGGCGCCGCAACCTTGAGAATGGTCCCCTGCTTGGCCTCATCGTGGAGCCAGCCCGATGCCAGACCCTGAGGTTCGCGCTTGACCGAAATCCGGTAGGTCTCACCATTCGGCGCCGCGGAAATCGAGTAGTTGCGCTTGACCGGAGGGTGGCCGGGGATTTCGAACCAGAATGTCAGATACTGGCCGGGTTTGTGTGCCATCACGGGGCCCCCGTCGACTGGGCTAAGAATATAGGAGTTGATGACGCTGCTTTCTCGCACGACCCTCTCGACGCGAAAGTCGCGCCATCCATTCCATCCTCCGGTCGCATCCTTCTGTGCGGTGTAGACCCGGTCTTCACGCGCAATCAGGATGTTGGCAAGGAACCAATAGGCTTCACCCCATGCCGCCAGGATCTCGTCGGTCGCGGCATCTCCCAGGACGGCCTTGATCGCGCCCAGCAGTGCCTCGGCGACGTGCGGATAGTGTTCGGGGAGGATCTGCAGACCCACATGCTTTTGCGCGATCCGCTCGACCGCAGGCGCAAGGGCGCCAAGATTTTCGATATTGCTTGCATAGGCGAGGATGGCGCCCGTGAGTGCACGCGGCTGCGAGCCGGCATCGCCATGGTGCGATTGATTGAAGAGGTCGCGGATGTCCGGATTTTGAAACATCCGGGAATACATCTCATGCACAATATCCAGGCCGTGGGCTTCCAATGCCGGAACGGTTGCCTTGACGAGCGCGATGGTCTGGTCGCTAAGCGGCTGCGTCATCAAAATCTCCTATGATGATTGTCCAGCGGGGCACGTGGGATCCCTGCGTTGGAACTGGGTGAAGTGGGATTGCTGCCGGGCGTCAGCCCTCTGGAGGCTGGTCGTAAAAATCGACCTGCATCTTCATCGGTCCAAGCGGCGTCACGAAATGCGGCTGCTGCGGGAGGATGAGGCCCGGCCTGTCTGATGTCAGGACGATTTCCGAAGGCGGATCGAGGTAGGTGAGCCTGAGTTCACCTTCGATAACCCGGACCACGCCCCAGACGCCCGCCTTGGTATCGTGACGGGCACGCAGGGCCGCGGGAAGCGTATCCTGATCGAACACCGGCGTGGAACGATAGGGCCTGATATCCGCCATGATCAGGCCGCCGCGCGAATGTCGTCGGCGTGTTCGGGATAAGGCGCGACCCTGGCCACCGGTTCAATCCCCGCAAGCTCGCTGGCGAAACCATGATTGACATCGCGGTGATGCGCTTCGTCTGCGCGGACCGCGAGAACCACATCGCGCAGCATCGCATCGTCCGGAAGCTTCCAGTAGCGTCGCGCGATAGCAGGAGCCGGAACATTGGGACTGCGCCCCTCGTCGATCTCCTTCAAGTAGAGGGTGTAGCTGATGACAGCCTCTTCCTCGAAGTAGCCGACGATGCGATGCGCGGTCCGGGGACTCACCAGATAAAGCCCGAAGAAGGTCAGGTAAAAGACCCACTGTACCGCAAGGACGACCAGGCGCTCGAACAGCGTCGGCTGTGCCACCTCGATGAAGGTCATGAGGTGCATGCGCTCGTTTTCCGCCTCTTCCATGAGGGTGCGGATCCAGCCCTTGTCGTCGCACATGCAGCGCAGGCATTTGAGATGATTGATGGTGGCGCCGACCATGCCTGGCACCGCCGCCACGGTCTCGAGGACAATGGCGCGGTGACCATAGCGCTTGGCGAAGAAGGTATCGGCGCAGAAGCGCAGCGTCCTGGTGAAGCCGAGCGCGATCCTGTCGCGCATGTCCCGCGGAGCGTGATGGACGCCGAGATCGACGAGCGGAATATCAGTCACGAGTGGGCACTCCTCTGGAGACGGTCCGTCTCTCGGGCGGGCCGGGGTTCAGTCCGGCGGTCAAGCCGGAAAAACATGGCAAGCTTCAAGCTTTCGGCGATCCGCAATGCTTTGGACTGGAGGGCGAGGGCCGCGTCCGGCGCCATCACCTCGTCGGTGGTCTGCTTCCACAAGCTGAGCCAGCGGTCGAACAGCGCCGGCGTTATCCGGTCCTTGTGTTTCAGATGAGCGGGAACGGGCTGCCCCTTGTAGCGGCCACTCGTCAGCATCACCGACGACCAGAAGGCGGTCAGCTTCGTCAGATGGCCGGGCCAGTCATCTATGGCCTGGTTGAAAATCGGACCGAGTTCAGCGTCCGCGCGAATGCGGGCGTAGAAGGCATCCACCACACGTGCGAGATCTGCTTCGTCGATGTCTGCAGCGGGGTTCAAGACTCGTGCTCCAATCATGTATTGCAGATGCATCTATAACGAACATTTGAAAGATGCAATGAAAATGCATATTATTGCGATGAGCCGATGGCGGGACGCAGGAGCGAGAATGAAGCTGACGCTGTTCACGGATTATTCGATGCGCGTGCTGCTCTATCTTGCAGCCCGGCCCGATCGCCTGTGCTCGATCGCCGAGATCGCGCAGGCCTACCGCATCTCGCAAAATCACCTCATGAAAGTCGTCAACGACCTGGCGCGATCAGGCTATGTCGAAAGTACCCGCGGGCGCGGCGGCGGCATTCGCCTCGGCAAGCCGCCCGGCGAAATCAACATTGGAGTCCTCGTCCGCCATACCGAAGAGGGCTTCGATCTGGTCGATTGCGGAAGCTGTGTGATTGCCCCTGCTTGCGGGATGACGGGCGTGCTCAAGGAAGCCGTATCCGCATTCCTCGCCGTGCTTGATCGGTACTCGCTCGCGGACTTGATGGGAAAGCGCAGCGATCTGGCATTTCTGCTCGCCGGAAACGGCCCAACGACCTCGATCGGGGATCAGGTGGAGAGAACCGAAATTTGAGCTTTTGCCGGCTCCCGAAGATCTTGGGGGAGTCGGCACCGCCATATGAACCAACGGCAACTTTCAGGGAGCCTCCTCAGATCGCTGAACGGCGGCTTCTCTATCGCGGCCGTAGTCAAGAATGATCCTTCACCGCATAGGCGAGTTCCTTTCGTTGCTTTGTTCTGCTTGCGTGATGTCATCCTACGGGGCTCTCGCTTCTCTTCGAAGTCGGCACAGGGCCGCCTCAGGATGGGGTAAGAAAGGTGGCGTGGTTCTATCTCTGTCGCGTCCTTGCCATCGAGTGCGGATTCCGAGGTGATCCCGGCCACTATTCCGAAATGATCCCGGCCGGGATTCCGAGATGATGCCGGCCACCATTCCGATTAATTCCCGGCCACCCGGGAGGG
>NZ_BMHK01000075.1 GCF_014640675.1 Novosphingobium endophyticum
ACTTATGCCGAGCGGCGGACTATGCCGAGTGGGTTTAGGATTCCTCGGTGCGCCAATGTATTACCGGTAATTGGCTCGGCATAGTTTAGGCTTTCTCCTCAGCACTTTGCGAAGAGGAGGAAGCGATGACCCTTGAAGAACATTTGAGCCGCAGTCGTCTCGTGCGGCGCCTGAGAGCGGGACCGCTCGGAGACTGGGTCGACCTCTATACAGATCGCCTGCTCCGCGACGGTTATCACAAGGATCACGCCGGCAGCGCGCTCCACCTGCTTATTCTTTTTAGCCGGTGGCTGGCCGATCATGATGTCGATCCTCGCGCCATCAATGAGCGCCTCGTGGGGCGGTTTCTGAAGTTTCAGGCGCGCCGCCACCCGCTGCGCAGCGGTGACCGTTCGGCGATGACCAGACTGATCGCGGTGCTTCGCGAGGCACAGGTCATTGCCGCTCGGTTGCCGGCCGTGCTCAATGGAGCGGACCAGATTCTCGAAGGTTTTCGCGGCTATCTGGAGCACAGGCGCGGCCTCAGTCCAACATCGGCCGAGGCCTATGTTTATTTCGTGCGGCCGTTCTTGCGTGCAACGTCAATATCGCACGTGGATCATCTCGCCGAGCTGACGCCGGGCGTTGTCATTGGCTATGTCGAGCAGCATGCTCGTGACGGCAGCCCGGCAACGGCCGGGATCATGTGTGCGCGCGTTCGATCATTTCTGCGATACCTTCATGTCGAGGGATTGGTGGCGACCGATCTCGCAGCCTGCGTTCCGTCGATAAAAAAGTGGAACCTGACCGGGCTGCCGACCTATCTCACGGTCGCCCAGCTTCAGCGGGTATTCCAAAGCTGTGATCGCCACACCGCCGTTGGCCGACGTGATTATGCTGTGCTCATGCTGCTCGCAAAGCTTGGGTTGCGCGCCAAGGAAGTCGCGACGCTGACGCTCGACGACATCGATTGGCGCGCCGGTCAGTTTCGTATCCATGGCAAGGGAAGACGAGCGGCGACCATGCCACTGCCTCCCGATATCGCTGCCGCCATCGTCGACTATTTGCGCGACGGTCGCCCGTCATCTGATAGCCGCCAGGTTTTCCTGCGGGCTTGCCCAGCCTATGTCGGGTTTCCATCGGCGACGGGCATTTCTGGCATAGCTAGGCGCGCGCTCAAGAGCGCCGGTATCGGTGGCCTTGCCCATCACGGCGCGCATGTACTCCGCCATAGCCTGGCAACCGAGCTGTTGCGCTCGGGCGCGACCCTCACCCAGATCGGGCAGGTCCTGCGCCACCAGGATCACGATACCACCCGCATCTACGCGAAGGTCGACCTGGCGAGCCTGCGGACGCTGAGCCTGCCATGGCCGGGAGGTGTACGATGAGCCCGCTTTCCGACGCCCTCGCGCGTTACCTGAGCATCCGCCGAGCATTCGGCTTCAAGCTCATAACACAGGGCCGCATCCTGAACGGTTTCGTTGCGTACATGGAGCGGCAAGCAGCGGAGGTCATCACCGTCAGGCTCGCCCTGGACTGGGCTACCCAGAGCGGCGGCCCCCGATCCTGGCCAGATCGCCTTTCTGCATTGCGCGGGTTTGCCCGCCATGTTTCGATTACCGAACCGCGCACCGAGATCCCGCCAACCGGCATGCTTGCGCCAAGACGGCGCCGCGCTCCCTATATCTATTCCGAGGCGCAAGTTCGCAGGTTGCTTGAAGCGATGCTGTCACTGCCACCGGCCGCCAGTTTGCGTCGCTGGAGCTATTATGTCGTTTTCGGACTCCTCGCCGTCACCGGGTTGCGGATCAGTGAAGCGCTTCGGCTAAAGCGCGATGATGTCGATCTGGACAGCGGCGTCCTGACCATTCGCGACACCAAGTTCGGTAAATCGCGCATCGTTCCCATCCACCCGACGACGGTTGCCGCGCTGAACGACTACACGGCCCGGCGTGATGCGCATCGCCAAAGACGGGCCAGCGCCTATTTCTTCACAGGCGATCGGGGCGGTCGCATCTACCATCAAGGCATCCACCTCGCATTCTGCGCGGTGTCGCGACAGATCGGCCTGCGCGACGGCGACGCTGCCACGGGTCCGCGCATTCACGACCTGCGCCATCGTTATGCGGTTTTGACGCTCTTGCGCTGGTATCGTGCCGGCGACGATGTCGAGCAACGCCTGCCGCAACTCTCCACCTATCTGGGCCACAGCCATGTTCGCGATACCTATTGGTATTTGTCGGCCTGTCCCGAGCTCATGGAGCACGCTGCACTGAGGCTCGAAGCGCGGTGGGAGATGATGTCATGACCATCGTCACCCCGCTTCCCGCGCTGATCGAACGCTTCTTTACTCAGCGCCTGATCCATCAACGTGGCGTCAGTCCCCACACGGTCGCCTCCTACCGCGATACGTTTCGACTGCTGTTCAGGTTCGCGCAGAAGGCCTTGCATAAGGCGCCATCGAGCCTTGAGCTCGCCGATCTCGAGGCGCCATTCATCATCGCCTTTCTCGACGATCTCGAAGCCAGCCGCGCCGCCACTACCAACACCCGCAACCTCAGGCTGACCGCGATCCGCGCCTTCTTCCGGTACGTCGCGTTTGAAGAGCCCGCCCATAGCGCACAGATCCAGCGGATCCTCGCCATTCCCGGCAAGCTCTGCGAGAAGCGTGAGGTTCATTTCCTGTCGCGCGCCGAGATCGAAGCGATCCTCGCCACCCCCAATAGAGCGACCTGGCTCGGCCGCCGCGATTACACGCTGCTGCTCCTCGCCGTTCAGACCGGCTTGCGCCTCTCCGAGCTAACCGGCCTCGACCGCGATGCCGTTACGCTTGGCACCGGGGCACATATTTTCTGTACCGGCAAAGGTCGCAAGGAACGGCGCACGCCGCTCACCAGCTACGCGCGTAGGGCACTCAAAGCCTGGTTGAACGAGCCATTACGATGCAACACGACGGCTCTGTTCCCCAACATTCACGGCGGTCGTCTCAGCCCCGATGCCGTTCAGTTCCTCCTCGCCAAGTACGTAAAATCGGCGTGCGAACGATGCCCATCACTCAAGCAAAAGCGGATCACGCCGCATATTCTCAGACACACCGCGGCGATGGAGCTCCTGCAGGCGGGCGTCGATATTTCAGTGATCGCATTGTGGCTCGGCCATGAGTCCATCCAGACCACCCAGATTTACCTCCATGCCCATATCGCGCTGAAGATCGCCGCCCTCGCCAAGCTCAAGTCGCTCGAGCCCCAGCGAACCGCCCGGTTCGAACCGCGGGACAAGCTGCTGGCCTTCCTTGATGCCCTGTGACGTAAAACGGTCCCAGGCGGATTATAGGCCAGCCTTCTGGCGCAGGGTCTCGAGCCATTCCCGCGACACGGCGTCGACGGTGTCGCGAAGGCTACTAACCGCCACCATGATGGCCATCAGGTCCTCGGGGCTGATCTCGTAATTTTTCGAGTACCTGGCATCGACATACGCGCGTTTGGTGAGCTCAAAGCGGCGCCGGTCGATCTTGGTTGCCCGTGGCCAGCTGTCGATCAGCCGCGGTTCCTTGTCCTCAGCCAGCGATCGCAGGAACTTTATGTTGTGGGAGCGAGGCACATATTGGACGCGTGAGAGCAAGTAGCAGGTGTAAGCGCGCTCCACCGCCTGATGAAGATTGAACGCAGCGTCATTGGTTTGGCCTTCGGCCAAGCAGAACCGCGCGATTTTGAGCGAGTGATCGATTTTCTCGAACCAGAAGTCAAAATAGCCGCTCGCCATTTCATAGGCATCCACCGCGGTCAGCGGTTGCGGCGTGGCGAGCACAGCGCCGGGCAGTTCGTACAGCGCGATCCCATCCTGCGCGATATCGACCCAGAAGTATTCGCCGCGCGTCAGCCCCAGGTTCACTTCATCGAGGGTATGGACAATGATGTTCACGGGCCGCCCGATCGCCGGATCGCGCAGGATTTTGTCCTCAGCGACGTACCAGTATTCCGCGATGTCGGTGAGGTCCGGATGGCTCACGACGATCAGCAAATCAAAATCCGACTGGTAGCCATTCTCCGGTTCATCGACCCAGTCGCCGCGCGCATAGCTGCCGAACAGGACGATCTTCTGGACCTTACCATTCTTCTTCCATGGCTGCGTCGCGCGAGAGATCGCGATGGAAAATTCGTCCATCAATGTCTGCGTCGCGCGCGCCAGCTCATCCTGCTGGGGCTGCGGCAAATGATCGATATCTTTTCGCACGCTGGGATTCTCGCCGCCTGAACCCTCAGTAGCAAGCCCTAAACTATGCCGAGCCAATTACCGGTAATACATTGGCGCACCGAGGAATCCTAAACCCACTCGGCATAGTCCGCCGCTCGGCATAAGTTCCC
>NZ_BMHK01000076.1 GCF_014640675.1 Novosphingobium endophyticum
CCAGAAGGAAACTGTTGGCGGCTCCGCTAACATCAAATCCTGATCAGCAGGTCTTTGCCTTTCAATGAGTTAAGATGAGGTGCATTATGAGTCGTGGCCGCTGGGCCACACCAACATCGAGAATACGGTGCGGTATCTCGGCGTCGACATCGACGACGCGCTTACCTTGTCCGAGCGAACCGAAATCTGAGCTTTTTACCGGCTCCTCGATCAACTCGGGGAGCCGGCCTGACTGCATGAATGACCGGCAGCTATGAACGAGCGATTCCGGGTGGACGAACGGCAGGAATGTTGGCGGTTTCGCTTGCTCGGGGGAATGGCAGCAGCCGACCACTTTAAGCCGTTCGCTCGCCGGGTGGCGCACGTCCGCTCAGCACAGAACCGGCCGTCCGGAGGGGCAGAAGCGGACGGTCGGCAGCCGCCCCATCTCGACGCTTGCCAATCTGGACGCCCTTCATGCGCAGGATGTCGTACGCGGTCGTGGCGTGAAAATAGAAATTCGGTTGCGAAAAGGAGAGCAGGAACTCTTCGGCAGAAAAATCCATGGCATTGGCGCCAAATTCGAAGCGCATGTCCCGGCCGATGAAGCTTTCGACCTCGTCCGGACCTATCGCTTCCAGCGCGGCGATCGTTTGAGCGATGCGTTCGCGCAGGCCATCGAATGTGGCGAGCGCTGTCGTGGTGTCAGGCGAGAAGATGCCCTTCCGTACGCCCTCAATGGCACCGATGGAATGCACCGCGGTAGATTTAACCTGATAGGCGAACGGAAGCATATCCTCCGCCAGACGCGCCTGAATTAATACCTCGGGCTCGAGACCCTTCTCATTGCAAAAGGCTTCGGCTTTGCCAATCAGCCTCGATACCGAGTTAGGGATCTGCAGGTAGGATGGGATCGTCGCGGCATAGAGCGTGAAGGCCATCTCGCTTACTCCTGCAAAAGTTTGGGTTTTCTCACGATGGGGTTGGCGGCGCGCGAACCTCCCGCGCCTTAGCGCGGTCTCGATCAGTCGAGCAATGACACTGGATGAGATGCCCTGCTACAGGTCTTTCCGCCTCACCCGGACATTTCGAGTGTTCTGCGATTTGTACGATACCGGCCGTTCAATTATCTTGTCACCGATCAGATCGCATATCCGCCACTTGGGCGATAAACGCGCTGAGCCGCTTCCACATCATAGTCCGGGTCCCCGCGAAATTGTGCATATGCGCCATGCGTGGGACGACGATGTAGCTAACATCGCGCGATGACATGTAGGCCGCGACCTCGCGGAGAGGGTCCTGGCAGACGTCCCGTTCGCCCATCCCGATGAGTATCGGCACGGTTACGGTCGCCGCCTTGCTTGACAAATGCCCTGGGACGAGGCCGCCACCTGCGTTAGGCGTAGTGGCGCTAAGCCAATAGGCCGACGTGGAAGCTTCGCCATCAGCGCTGGCGTATGCCTCAGGAACATCTTCCCAATGGAAAGCGAACCGCTTGTCGAAGGTTCGAAGTGCAGCGAGCCCCTCGGACGGGTTGTCCTTGCCGAGCAAGCAGATTTCTTCGCCGACCGTCTTGGCGGGTAGCCGCGTACAGACCGCGCTGCTTCCCAACATTGCGAGGCCGTCGAAGCTGCGGTGATTTGCCTGCATCAAGAGCGCTATGTGCCCGCCCATGGACTGACCTTCACCTACGACGCCGTAGGGCTGAAGGGGGGGCACACCATCGCGCAGAGTACCCGCGCCAAGCCGTTCCAGTATGACTTTCAGCACGGCGTGATTCGCTTCCGCGGCAATCTCCAACGAAGCATCCTGAAGCTCGGGTATGTCGCTCTCGCCCACGCGAATGTGGTCGAGAGCGACCACAATTACGCCGCGATCCATGTGGTGGCGCGCCTCGTTGTAGCCCGGTTCCTGTAGACTGAAGTAGTGACGATTGTACCCGCCGCCGGGCAAGCAAACGACCAACGGAACCCGTTCGCTATTATGGGCAACGTCCGGGAGATGCACCGTCGCGACCAATGACCAGGAGTGCCCATCGCTAAGCGTGCCCGTCTCTATGCGTAGGTCAAAGCTCTCGTGCGGCATTAGTCTCTCCTGACTGGAACGGCTTTGCCAGAGACATAGCGAGAAGGGGGATACGCGCAACGAGCACGCGGCGGCTATGGTATTGTGCCCCCTCAACGCGGCCAGTCTGGACACCACCCCACTCAGGCATTCGCAGTCTGATCCGGCCATCGCCCGTGAATGACCGCAGTTGGCAGAAGCTGTCGCTGGTCTCTGCTGGCGGTAATGACGGGAAAGTCCCACTTCTTGCTATTCGCGACGCGCCGCTGAAATATGAATGTATGGCAAGTTCCGAGGCACGCGATCTGGACCGTGAATGTCGCCTTTGTCGGCGATGCTCGGCGGCGGAACAAGGGGTTCACTGGCGTCACCAAAGGACGGGTTTGGCAATCATCAGCCAGAACACGCCCATAAGCCCAAGAAATGCGGGCCACCCCAAGGCAAACCAAAGCCACACGGTACGAAAATAATCGGTTCCGAGAGATTGCCCCGTCTCTGCGGCGATCTGCGCCAGTCGCTGGGCCTTGATCTGGAGCCAAACGACAGGGGCCCAGCAGATGAAGGCAAGCGCATAGAGCCCATAAGTCAGCAACAGCCAGGACTCGGTCAAAGAATAGCCGACGAGATGGACCAGCATAACGCCGCTGACGGGCTGCACGATTCCGCTGGTACCGGTGAATATCCAATCCGCCTTGACCACCATGCGGCCGACACGCGCGATCGCCGCAGGATCGCGGGTCAGGTGCGCATTCCAGAAATACCATGCGGTGCCGGCGCCGAAGCCGAACAGGATCGTGCTGCTGACGACGTGCACCCATTTGACGAACAGGTAGAGATCCATCAGCGCTTGTTCCCGATTACGCCATAGACGGCGATGGCCAGCATCACCGGCAGGTTCTTGAGAAGCGGCCCGAGTGGATCGAGCCAAAGCTGCGGCAAGGCCACTCCGATCGCGACGGTGTAGCCGCACACGATTACTAGCTGCACCAAGGCTGCTCGTGCCACCGAACGTCCAAAAAGCAATTCGGCGGCGACAAGGATATCGAGCACGCTGCTTCCGATCCGCAGTGGATCGGCCCAAGCCATCGGCAGGCCGAGACTGCGCGCAAGGGCCTCGGTTTGCGGCGCTCCGTAGGCAAGTCCCAGCCAGGCCGACGCCAGCCACATCAGAATGAGTGTGGCTCGTAGCGCGGGAGCGAGGAAAAACAGTCTGGCATGCCAGCGATCTTGCACCTGGGCTGGTCTGTCACGAAGGGCCGCACCGAGACTGCGAGGAACAGAGCCTATCGCTCTAGCAAAGGCTTCGCTGTCACCGGCGTTTCCCGCGACCATCTGGGTCAGGCTGTTGGTCGCGATGGGGCCATCGCCCACGAAATCGCCAATGCGGCCGAGCAACCGCATGAACGGCATCGGTATCTGCACGAAGCGGGCTGGCCCGAAGCCAAGCCACGCTCGGTAGCGTTCGAGCAGATGCTTCAAGCTGATGGTCTCGGGGCCAACCGGCTCAAGCGTCTGTCTCGGTGGCAACTCACCCTCACAGGCAATTCGCACCGTTTGTGCCAGATCGTTCACGTGGATCGGCGTGAAAGCGAAATCTCCTTGACCGGGCAGAGGCACGACCCAAGGCAAACCGGCCATTCCCCGCAATAGCGAGGTACCTCCATAGCTCCCATCACCATAGACCAGCGAAGGACGGAGGATAGTGCAGTCGAGGCCGGAACTGCGCAATGCCGCCTCGCCAGCAAGCTTGGAGATTGAATAGTCCGTCGCCACGTCGTCGCGTGCGCTGATTGCCGATATCAGCACCACCCGTTGGACCGCAGCGGTTATTGCAGCCGCGTGAAGAGCCTTGGGCATGTCGACATGGACTGCTTCCATGTGTGGTCCGCGAAGTACCCCCGCCGCGTTTACGACGACATCCACGCTCGTGAGGTGGATGGACCAATCCTCCGGTCTGACGGTCTTCGCAAGATCGAGCGCAACGAATGTTGCTTCAGGGAACGCCGCCGCCAGCGCCTGCGTCGTTCGCGCCACCCCGACAACATCGTGGCCTGCGGCAAGCAGTTCAGCAACAATATGCCGCCCGATGAAGCCGCCCGCGCCAAGTACCAGAATTCGCATGAAATCCCCTGTGCACCTCGGGCGGGTAGCATCTGTGTCGCGCGGCGATCTGGATGAGAGAGCGCGACGATCAAGATGAGAATCCGGTGTCTCGGGATTGGCGGAGGGCGTAGCCCGTAGCCGGTCCCGAGACACCGG
>NZ_BMHK01000077.1 GCF_014640675.1 Novosphingobium endophyticum
GCCTCGTTGCAGGTTGGTCTAGACACCCAAATTCCTACAACAAGCCAATGGTTTACGCTACTCCCGCCAACCATCACGACCAGTCCGATGAATAGGAGAGGCTAGGCGGCCTGTCTGCCCTCGGTTCTGCCACCGATTTCCAGCATCAATTGCGCCTGACCCGCGCCCTCGGGATCATCCGCAGGGCATAGCGCATGGCTGCCCGCCGCGAGACTGATCCACTCGATCCGCCATGCCAGATCGAGCCTGTCGCCCTGCGCGCAGCGCCCGATCGAGGCAATCCCGGCGCCCTCGATGGCTACCGCGAAACGGCAATCCTGACGCGCGGAATCGTACCGGCCGCGCACCAGCGTCCCGTCCGAAATCGCAATGGCAAAGCCCTCGCGAAGCGCCCCTGGCGAGAGCGCAATGACGGTCTCGACATCGCCCGAAAGTTTCAGTCTGGCCCCATCCAGCGGCGCGATCCTGCTAGCCATGTGCGCATCCCTTCCATCGAATCGGAAATGGCTCTGGTTAGAACATAAAGCGAACACGAAAAAGGCCGGATGGAACAGGAAAAGGGCTCGGGGACGGGGAAGACGGGAGAAAGGGGGGAAGGCAAGTTAAAGGCGGACCCTCCAAAGGGCCCGCAAAGCGGCGTCTGCACGTCGTTTGGGATGGAGACACGAGCTTCGGCAGGCCGGCAAACCGCCTCCATGCGCGAGACCCGGGTTCGCGCGAGGCGGGATTTGCGTGCCGCTCGCGCGAGACCGGCATGGAGGCCCTTGAAGCACGGCGCCTTACGCCCCTCATCATGGGCTTTAGGCGCGAGGATGGTGATGGCGGACGACGACTTCGAGATCTGGCTGGGCCATGCAGGCAAGGACCGCCCGCTGCGCCATGAGCTGCGCAAGGCGGCGAACCTGGCAGGCAGAACGCAGCGATCGTTGGCGGCCCGAGCCCGGCGCTTCGACGGCAGCCGCATCGGGCGCGGTTCCGGTATCGGCCGCGTGCTCGGATCGTCGGATCGCTTCAGCGGCAATCGCGCGCGCCGCGTGGTGGTGAAAGCGAGCTTCGTCAAGCTTGCCGGCAAGGGGATGAAGGCGGCCAGTGCGCACCTCAGATACCTGCAACGCGATGGCACCACGCGCGAGGGAGAACGCGGCTCGCTCTACGGCGCGGACCGCGACGAGGTCGACGGCAGGGCGTTTCTTGAACGCGGGGGACAGGACCGGCACCAGTTCCGCTTCATCGTCGCGCCCGAGGACGGCGCCGAATACCGCGACCTCAAACCGCTCACCCGGCGGCTGATGCACCAGATGGAACAGGACCTCGGCACCCGCCTCGAGTGGGTGGCGGTCGATCACTTCAACACCGGCCATCCGCACACGCATATTGTGCTCAGAGGCATCGACGACAGGGATCAGAATCTCGTGATCGCCCGCGAGTACATCAGCCGCGGCATTACGATGCGCGCGGCCGAGCTGGTCAACCTCGACCTCGGCCCAAGAACGACCCGCGAGATCATCGCGGCGGGCCAGCGCGAGATCGCGCAGGAACGCTTCACCGCGATCGACCGGCGGCTGATGCATTCGCTGGACGAGAACGGGCTTGCCTCACCCTGGCATGCCGATCCCACCGAGCAGAGCCTCAGGGCAGGCCGGCTCGGCACGCTGGCGCGCATGGGGCTGGCGGCCGAGGAGGCGAAGGGGCGCTACCGGCTCGATCCCGCCCTCGAGGAAACGCTGCGCGCCATGGGCCGGCGCGGCGACATTATCGCCACCATGCACGAGCGGCTGCGCGCCCGCCCCGATATCGTCCCCCATGATTATGTGATCCATGATCCGGCCAGAGCCGCGCCCCTCGTCGGCCGCGTGCTCGCGCGCGGGCTGGCCGATGAACACCGTGACCGGCGCTACCTGATCCTCGAGGCCACCGATGGCCATACGCACTACGTCGATCTGGGCAGCGGCGCGCAGCTCGATCATGGGCGCGACAACGCCATGGTGCGCGTCTCGCCGGCGCTCGTCCAGGTGCGCGATGCCGACCGCACCATTGCCGAGGTCGCCGCTGCCGACCAGGGAACCTACAGCATCGATCGGCACCTCAAGCATGATCCCAGCGCCACCCAGCGCTTCGCCGAAGCGCATGTCCGGCGCCTCGAAGCGATCCGGCGCGGAAGCGATGCAGTCGAGCGCCAGCCCGACGGAAGCTGGAAGATCGCGCCCGATCATCTCGACCGCGTTCTCGCCTGGGAGCGCGAGCGCGCGGCGAAGCGGCCCGTCGAGGTCGACATCCTGTCCGACCGGCCGCTCGAGCAGATGGTGCGCCACAATGGTGTGACCTGGCTCGACGAGCAGTGCGTCGCCGCGAAGCCCGAGCGCCTGCAGGGCAGCTTCGGCGCCCGGGTGCGCGAGGCGCTGAACCAGCGCCGGCAATGGCTCATCGAACAGGGGCTGGCCTGGGACGAGGATGGCGCGGCCCGCTACAGGCCGAACATGCTCGCGGCGCTGCGCCAGCGCGAACTGCGGCAGGTGGCCGGCCAGCTCTCGCAAGACCTCGGGCTCGATTACGCCGAGCACCGCGGCGGGCGCATCGAGGGCACCTACCGAAAGGCGGTGCAGGTGGGGACCGGCAAGTACGCGCTCATCGAGAAGTCGCGCGAGTTTACCCTCGTGCCCTGGCGCCCGGTGCTGGAAAGGCAGATCGGGCGCCAGGTCTCGGGCATCGAGCGCGCCGGCACCATCAGCTGGAGATTTGGCCGCGGCCGCTCGGGTCCGCAAATCGGCTGAGATTCCCCCAATAGGCATGAGCCCGCACCAGCGAGTGTCTGTTGCCCGAAACCGGGATGCCGCATCCTTGCGGGCATGAAGACGCGCAAGACCCGCCATCAATTCTATCTTCCCGATGACCTGTCGGCCCGGCTCGCCGCCATGGCGGCCGAGCCCGGATCGTCGAAGACCGCGATCCTCACCGATGCGCTCACCACCTGGTTCGAGCGCCGCGCGGCCCATGAACTCGACACCCGCTTTGCCGTCCGGCTCGACCGGCAGAGCCGCAGCGCCGATCGCATGGAGGAAAAGCTCGACTTCCTCACCGAAGCGCTCGGCCTGTTCGTGCGCCACCAGCTCACACTCACCGCTCACCAGCCCACCTTCGATCCCGAGACGCAGCGCCTCGGCCGGCTTCGCTACGACGAGTTCGTCAAGGCGGCGGGCCGTCTTGCGGCCCGCACCGCCCAGGCCGAGCCAAGGCCCGATCGCAGCCTTGGCCGGGTTCATACCGGAAAAGGGGAATAGACAGATGAAGGAGAGCAACATGGCCGCAAACGCCGCGCCGCCGCATCGCGAAACCCAGCTTGAGCCGATTGCGGTGCGCATTTCCGAAGCCTGCCGGCTGACCGGTATCGGCCGGTCCAAGCTCTACGAGCTGATTGCCGGGGGCCAGATCGAGATCGTCAAGGTCGGCGCGATGACGCTGGTACCGATGGAGAGCCTGCGCGGGCTGATCGAGCAGGGGCGGAAGGGAGAGGCGAAATGAGCCCGCACCCGCGTCTTGTTCGCGCCGTCGTCACGGCGGCGGTTGCGGCACTACCCGAACAGGCGCGCAAGAACCTGGCATCGGAACTCGAGTTTGAGCGGTTCGCCGCCGAAGATGCTCTGGTCGAGCGGATTATGGCCGCTTTGACCGAGTGCGAGAAGGTGAACGAGGCGGCAGAGTAGATCGGCGCACCGGGGCGGCCGTTCCGCCAGGCTGGGGCAACAGAAGTGGCACTTTGGCACGAGGTGGGAATGTCGCGTCCTTTGGACCTTCCCGACTGTCCGGACTCAGGATGAAATTTGCGGTAAGCAGCCCTCCGTTCACACTCGCCGCCGAGTAGCGAAAGATAACTTACCTGGGTGTCTGCCCCCTCCGCCGGCCGTCCCGACTAGTACCACGCCACAGAGATTATGACTCTTTGACGGGGTAGGCCTTGCGGAGTTTTTCGCGCGCCGTTTGGGTCGTGAACATCCATTGGATCTGGGCTCCTTCG
>NZ_BMHK01000078.1 GCF_014640675.1 Novosphingobium endophyticum
GACTTGTGTGTCCTGTCAGGGGCGCCGCGATAAGGCCGTCGTCCATTCGGGCATCAATCGGCGCGGGAGCAAGGACAGTCAACTACGGTGATGACGCTTGCCGCCAACAGAGCAGCCGTTCCGGGGGCGAAATTGCCTCGTCAAAAGCCGTCGTCCATTCACATCATAGCTGGTGACTTGGAAAGACCGGGTCTGGGACCTTTGAGACGGTCAGCTTCGGAGCGTCACAATGTCGATAGTGGACATCAACCAACCGCTAATTGGGCTGTTCGCAGCCATCATAGTTAACGCGCATTTTGGCAAAGAAATCGGAGAACATCAATCGGGTGTCCACTGACTTGTAAACCCGAATCTTTCGGCCTGAGTCGCGCGGCGTGTAAGTCCCGTCCGGGTTCAAATAGGGCGCGAAACTTTCCTCGTACCGGCTGGAGCTCGTCCGCTGATCGCTTGCCGATGGATTGGCGGAGACCGGGAGCAGGTCGGTCAGCGCCGTCAACAATACGAGCGGGCTATCACCCATCCTGTAGGTTTCGCCAAAGCTCACCTGGTCGGGAATATGCTTCCGAGGGTCCTCGAGCAATTTGTCATACAACCAAGTGCCGATCGCGCCATAGGGAGCGATAAAGGCCTGCAACTCCGTCGAGGATACCATGCACGTCCTGTAGACATCGCTTGGAACTTGCCAGATGGGAACATTGAATTGATTGAAAACAAGTTGGGCGGCCAGTGGATCGATAACAAAGTTGTTCTCGGCGGGACGTTTCGGGTCAGCGTGGCCCCCTATCCATACGAGCGTGAACCGATCCGCCACTCGCGGTTCAATCAACAATGCGCTCGCCACTTCCGTGAGACCTCCACCCACCGCCACATACAAGGGCAGGACGGTGTCCGTGCGCATGGCCTCATCGACGATGGCCTGCGCTCCAGGAGATTTTGAAGGGGCCGTCGAACTGGACATCTGGGCGCTGCCCAGCAACGAGGGGACTGCGCCGGTCAGGTTCATGAGGCGCAGTATCTCGTCAACCAGTTCGACCGATCGTTCCGCGGTGCGTTCGGGATAGCCGGGAACGAAACGGGCGCGGCAGCCAATGATTCCACGCACTTCCGTTGATCGCGACAGCAAGGCGTGCACAGCCGAGAACAGTGCGTCGATGTCGCCGCTAAATTCATTGGCGATCAGCACGCGGGCGCGTGCGCCCTCGGCGGGCGTAAACGGAGGGCGTTTCGATCCGCCGTGCCGGGCAGGCGGCTTCGGGGTCGGATTTGGTTGCGCCTTCACCTGGCCCGCTCCGGCTCCAGCAAGCGCGCCGCTTGCGGCGGCAAGTGCACCTCCCAAAATCGTTCGACGTGATACCGTCATCGCTGCTCTTCTTTTCCGGGTACTCGGCCTGTCCAGGGGGCGAGTTGCTCGCGGCGTCTGGAGTACGGCGCGCGCCATTCAATGACTGGGGAAGTCGATTTCCACCGGATCGATGAGCGGCAGCAGCCAGGTAAGCAGCGCCTTGTGGGCTGGGTGGTTCTGATAATCGTTTAGCGCCGGAGCGGAATCGAACTTCATGACGCCCCCCGTCTCGTATCCGGAGCTTCGTGGGGACTGATTTTGCCCGACATGGACCTCAAGAAGTCCGGGGATTTCCCCCCTAAAGGCGGAGATTTCCCGCAATGCCCGGTCTTTATCCTCCGTTGTTGCCGTTGGTCTCCACCGAAAGGCGAACATGTGAATATACATTGAGGCGCTCCTTCTCGAATGGCAGCATTCCAACCCGGTTCGGCTCACGGTATCTTGCAGACTCCCCCCGGTCGCCGGTGCTCTGTCGTCATTATCTTGCGCGGAGGAACGACGCCCGCAGCCTCACATGGGAACAGCTGAAAGGGAAGGCCGGCTGGCGGTCATTCGGCTTCGTCCCAGCATGTGCGGATGAAGCGGTATCCTTCAGTATAGACCTCTTCGGGCGAGGCGAAGAAGTCGCGCCAGACGCGCGTTGCGGCGGCGAGTTCGGGAACGCCACGGCCGAAAGCTTCAATGGTGAGCCACTGGTCGTATCCGAGCTGACGCAGCGCGGCAATCGTCTCGCGGATCGGCGCATGGCCCCGCCCCGGCGTGCCGCGGTCGTTTTCGGAAATGTGAACGTGCGTCAGCCAGCCGGAGGCGCGGAGCGCCCGCAGCGCGGCGACCGGGTCTTTCTCCTCGATATTGGCGTGGAAGGTGTCGTAGAGAACGCCAAAGCCTTCGCTATCGAGACGGTCGGCATAGGCGATCGCCTGATCGCAGGTGTTGAGCAGATGGGCCTCGAAACGGTTGAGCGGCTCCAGCGCACAGACGAGTCCGGCGTCCTTCGCCAGGGGCACGATGACGCGATGGACCTGCGCACAACGCTCCAGTTCCGCCTCGCTCGGCCGGTCGCCGCTGAACACGCCGAGCGGCTGGAACCACGGTCCGGCGAGAACGGTCCCGCCGAGCGCGGCCGAACAGTCGATCACGCGCCGCAGATGATCGGTCGCCGCCTGGCGATGCGCGGCATCCGCCGAGATCGGGCTGTGCGCTTCGTCCGGGATGATGGCGACGACTGTGCGTTCGAGGCCGATGTCATCCAGGACCTCGCCCAGCTGCCGGTAATGCGCCTCGTCGGAGGCGTCGAAGACCGGCACTTCAACGCCATCGAAACCCGTTTCCTTGAGGGCGCGTAGGACCGGTACATGTGCTTGTGTGACATGGCCGGTCCAGAGAAGGAGATTGATGCCGATCTTCATGGTAGTTGCTCCGTCAGCGGCTGGATGGGCTTGCCTGCTGCTTTCCAGCGCCGTTCCGCCAGCCATACCGCGCCAAATATAAAGAAGAGCGCCACCGGCACGACGGCAATCACCTGGAAGGACTGCTCGGCCGCATAAGCGAGCACGCGCTGCAATTCCGTGCCCGGTGGCAGTGCCGCGAAGGCTTTACTGCCGCCGGCGGCCTCCAGCTTCGCCCGATCATAGATTTTGCCGATTTCCGGCAGCACGAAATAGATCGCCATGGCGCCTGCAAAGCCGAGAAGGCCGATGGACCAGGCGCCGCCGCGCGGGTAGCGGCGGGCGGCGGCGGCCAGCATGGTGGGCCACATGAAGCAGACGCCCAGCGCCCAGAGCGTCGCGGCAAAAATCGCCGCGACCGGCCCGGAAGCGAAACTTAGCAGAAAGAGCCCGGCGGCGGCCGGAAGCGTGCAGAGGCAGAGCAGTCCCATGTCGGAGAATCGGCGCTCCAGCGCACCGGCGAAGTGACGCATGACGAACATGATAGCCGAGACATAGATCAGCACAACGATGCCTGGCATGCCGACCGTCTGCGTCAGCGCGACGTCGACCCATGACCCCGGCGCGAGTTCGGTCGAGGCCGTGAGGATCATGATGCCGGGAAATATCCAGAAACTCGGGCGCTTGAACGGCTCCACCAGCATATCCTTGAACGGCACGCCCATGGCCGTGCTTTCGGTCTTGGGAAAGTCCTGGGTGAGCGTCCACAGCCCGAACGCGGCCCCCGGGACGGCGATCAGCGCAACGAGGGCCTGCCAGCCGAGGTCGAGCCGGCTGAAGAACAGCAGGCTGGCAAGTCCGCCGATGACGACGCCGGCCGGCCACCAGGCATGCAAGACATTCAGGCGGTGCGTCTTGTCATTGGGATAGAGCGCGGCCGTGACCGGGTTGATGGACGCTTCCGTTGCGCCCCACGCGAATCCGCACACGACCATGCCGATCGTGAGCATCCGATAGACTGCGTCAATGCCGTCCATCTCGGGTGAGAGCAGGATGAGCACTGGCCCCATCACATAGCAGGCGGAGGCGAACAGGATCACGCGCTTCGCCCCGATCAGGTCGAGGAGCGGACTGATCACCACCAGGCTGAGCGCGAAGCCAAGGAAGGAATTGCCAAGCGCGGCGGCAATCATCTCGCCCGAATGGAGCGGTACGGCCGGATCGAGCAGTGCCGCCTTGATCGCGCCCGATGC
>NZ_BMHK01000079.1 GCF_014640675.1 Novosphingobium endophyticum
TCGAACTCGGCCGTGAAACCTGACAGCGCCAATGGTACTTACGCTCAAGCGTCGGAAGAGTAGGACGTCGCCAGGCATTGAAGCCGGCGCGCTTCGCTGAAAAAACCCATCACAATGACAAGGGCAAACGCCCTCAAGAGGGCCCCGGCAAAGGGCCCTCTTCGCGTTCCAGGCGAACGCAAAATACATGATAACGCGGGGTGGAGCAGCCCGCCGGTCAGGCCGACAACGTCGGAATGAACCAACAAACAATCTGCTGCCGGGCTGAACACAGACAGCCCGAACATGGTGACGCGGGGTGGAGCAGCCCGGTAGCTCGTCAGGCTCATAACCTGAAGGTCGTAGGTTCAAATCCTACCCCCGCAACCAACTTTACTTGCAAAAGGTCTTCTTCCTTCGGGGCGGAGGCCTTTTTGCTTTTCTGCGAAAGACTTAGGATGCCCGCGAGCGCGCCTTGCAGGTCTATGGACAGGCCTTTGGGCGCATCCGTGTCGGGCGTGAGGACGATCCGGTCTACAAGGCCGCGAATGATCTCCGCCGCTTCGCTACGGGCATCCTCGCTATTGAGTGCCGTCACGAGATTCCTGATTTCATCGCGGTAGACCGATCCCATCTTCGGGTGGACATAGACGGGCTCTTCATCGGTTTCTGCGAGCAGCCGTTCGAGTTCCGCCTTGCGGTTCTCAAGCTCCCACATACGGTCTTTGACCTTCGCGGCTGGAATGCCGTCGCAGATCGCATCGACGAGCTTGTCGAGTTCCTTATCGGCCTTTGCATGCTCGCGGCGGTAGCTCTCAAGCGACGCGTTCTTGTCCATGCGCACCCTGTTGACGTGGCGCGTATATTCATCGGCAAAGATTTCCGCGAGCTCAGGGTCCATCAGGTGATGCTGCAAACCATCCAGCACTGCGCTTTCCAGAACCGCGCGATGGATAGTGCGGCGATTGGCGCAGGTGCCTTTGTTGCGCGCGGTCGAGCAGCCGAAATGATTTTGCGAGATTTTCGAATAACCGCCGCCGCGTTCCCCGCACTTCATCAGGCCGGAGAAGAGATAGCGCGGACGCCGCCTGTCCCACATACCCATCGCCTTCGAGGACTTCACGTCCAGCGATTGCTGGCGCTCCTTCACCGCCTGCCAGAGATCAACATCGATGATCCTTTGCTCCGGCACGTCCTTGACGATCCAGTCGCTTTCGGGATTAAGGCGCGAAACACGCTTACCGGTGTCCGGGTCCTTGATATAGCGCAGCCGGTTCCAGACGAGCCGCCCGATAAAGCTTCATCATCGAACATGGCCGTATGCGTGTGCGGATCGAACTTGAAGGCGTATTCGGCATAGGGGCCTCGTTCGGCTACTGGCCGGGATTTTCCGCGCATGTCGTCGATTCCGACAAGCCGTTCTTAAGCGCAACAGGCTACCGCAGCTTCCTTGGCATTCATGCCGACCCTACACCGCAATTATCGCCCGATGATTTTGCGGTGAAGGTTATCGCCGGGTATGTCGAGCGCGAGCTTCGCGGCAAGCTGGTGGCCGTTGCCCCGCAGTTTCTCCATTCTTGCGCGTAACGCTTTATGCGCAACATTGCGTCGCAGGCAGCGCGGGCGAGGTTGGCGCGAGGAACGGCGTGGCATCGCCGCGCTACACGGGCCTTGTCAGCGGAAGCATCCGCTGGCCTGAAACAAGGAGGCCCGTATGACCGATACGCGCAAGAACGACAGTCCCGCCCGTTCCGACACTCACTGGCGCGCCGACGACAGGAATCTCAGATTCACCCTTTACGTGAAGAAGCGCGCCCGCGCCGAAGCCGACGCCTGGCATAATTCCGGCACCGTCTATGGAGCCGGGCTGTTCCCGCCCCGCAAGGCCGAGAATGTCGTCACGCCGAAGGGGCTGTCCGTTCTCGACGAGATCGAGCACATGGTCGGCTTGGCTTCGCCCGCACCTGTCATTGACCGGGAGGGCCGCCCCGCGCCGGAGCTGCGCCGCGAGATCAACGAGCACAACAGGATTTTACGCGAGGAGTACGATCGCGAACGAGAGCCGCCGTGGTACAGCGTCGAAGCCGGTCGGGAGCAGGCCGCTCCCAAGCCCGACCGTGGCCCGAAGCGCCCGCGCCGCAGCCGAGGCCAGGATGTGGGTCGTGAGCTTTAACCGTTGGAGTTCGCGATAGGGTTTGCTTCAGCAGGAGCGCCATATCCCCCTTCGCGCTCCTTCGCGCGGCAGCGCGGACCTTCGGGTCCGCGCTGCTTTTTCGTTATCTGCGAGTCATTTGGCGCGCGATCAGCCCCTTGGCGGCAAACAGCAAGTAAAGTTGGTTGCGAGCAACCTAAACCAATATAATCAATGGGTTAAGTGAAAGCCGGCCCTCTCGCGGTCAATTGATCCATAGCACTGTTCGGACTGAGACACACCGACCGTGATTGCTGCAATGCCTGAACTGGTGCTCGTATCCGTCAAACGGTTCTACCAAAAGACAATGATGCGAATTTCAGATTCAGGTGATTAGCCGCAAAATGATTTCCATGCGCCATACTCATCGCATTGAAGGTTATGCCATCGTCTCCGAGGATGGCATGCTCGCAAACGCCGCAGGTGTTATGCCAGACTCCCTTAAATTGTAACCGCCCGATTGTTACCGCGGCTTATGTGCCTTGATGTTTTCGATGGTTCCCGGGTCATCGACGACGGATCGCAGGAAGGCATCCCATTCTTCAGGTGAGCGGCGAGCATCGGCGATAAGGTCGCGTAATTCGTCGATACCGTCGTCAGTGATTGCCGACAGATAGTTGTCTGGCCCAGCGCAAACCGTGATGATGGAGCCGTAAGAGAGATTATCGTCGTTGCTGACGATGGCATCGATGAGATCAGGGTGTTCATCGAGGATGCCAGCGACATAATCGAGCGTAAACACATGCCTGACGGTGGGCATCAGGCTGCCTCGGCGATGGGTGTCAGCGGAGCCCAATTCCACGGCAGCAGTTCATCGTGCGGATTCCGACGATCCCGGTCGGCTATTCCAATCTGATCCCGGCCATCATTCCGATTTGATCCCGGCCGGGTAGAAGCCAGATCGTGGTTGATTAATGACGC
>NZ_BMHK01000081.1 GCF_014640675.1 Novosphingobium endophyticum
CCCAGCGGCCACGACTCATAATGCACCTCATCTTAACTCATTGAAAGGCAAAGACCTGCTGATCAGGATTTGATGTTAGCGGAGCCGCCAACAGTTTCCTTCTGGAGAGACCGGCCAGATCTGCGGCCTTGATCACCCAGGGAGCACCGGGACAGACTTGTCGGCCGGTTATGGTGCCGCGACGTAGCATGCGCAACGCCGTCATATTACACACCCCGATGATTTTCGCCGCTTCGTTGAGCGTGATCTCGCCGCGCTCGGTCCATTCTTCTTCGCGGAAGCATGCAATCTCGTGATGATTGCGGAAGCCGCGCACGCGCCCCTGCGTCCAGGCGTTGCCGTTTCCGGTTGCGACCTTAATGCGATTGAGCAGGAGCGCGATTTGACGATCCGGCATCAGTCGAGCCAGCTCACGCATCAGCGCGATGGTGTCATCAGGAATGCGAGGATTATGCCTCCCTGCGGCGTTGAGGCGCTGCTTCACTTTGAGTTCGGTGTGGTCTCCGCCCTGCCAGTGCAGAACGGCGTGGATGATCGCTCCATCCCGACGCACAATGACTTCCGAGAGCGCGGTGCGCAGAATGCGTTTGCGCGTCGCTGGCGTTGCTGCCGGGTGCAACCAGGCGCGTTCGAGGTCGGCGCCAAGCGCCATCAGCTGCTCCCGCTCCTGTTCCCCCAGCGGAGGCGGGCGCCGTGCGACCATGTCTGCGATCTCGGCCTCGATCTTGGTCACTGCCTGCAAGGCCTCATTCCATCGGCGTTCCAGCTCGCCGGCAACGAGCCGATTGGCGGGATCGACCGCATCGTACTGCCGGCGGGCATGGGTGGCCTCATAGCGGGCCTGCTGCAGGCTGAGCTCTTGTTGCCGCTCACCTGCCGTGGTCTCGCTCGATTGCGTTTCGATTGCCTTGACGGCGGCCTCGATCCCGACCGGCTTCAGAACCTGCAGCACTTCATTGGCGATCGCGGCGTCGATGCTTAAGCCACTCACCGAGATGCAGCGCGCGGTGCCATGGTTCAAGCGTGCGCCGGAGCAGTGATAGCGACCAAGCTTGCCGCTGTAGTGAACATAGAGCTTACGCCCGCAGTGCCCACAGCGCAGCAGGCCTGGCAGCAGCAGTTCGCCTTCACGGGCGGCCCCGCGCGCCAGCGCATTGCTCATGCCGGTCGCGTTGCTGGCGATGGCCTTGAGGTTGCTCTCGAACTCGTCCCAGGCGATGTAGGCGGCGTGATGGTCTTTGATCAAGACATCCCATTCGGCCATCGGCTTGTGCACGCCGCGCCGGATACGTTTGCGACCGTCTACCACGCTTACCTGGCTGGTCGTGCGCCCGAAGGCGTAGGCACCGGCATAGATGGGATTGGTCAGGATGCCGTGCACGATATTGTAAGCCGGCAGGCGCCACACGATACCGTGAGCCTCGCCTCTGCGCGATTTCACGGGTAATTCGATCCCTTCGTCCCTGAGCCAGATGTGAACCTGCCGCGCACTCTTGAATTCGGCGAATTTCTCAAAGACGAGCCCGATGGCCTCCTGAACACGCCTATCCGGATTCTTCTCGATCCGGTCGCGCCCGACCTTCACATAGCCTGCGGCCACACCCAGCACCAATGCGCCGCGCCGCGCTTTCTGGCGCAGAGCTTCCTGCGAGCGTTGGCGAAACAGCGATAACTCGAGCTCGCTCATCGTGCCCTTCATGCCCAGCAGAAGTCGGTCGTTGGGGTGACGAGGATCGTAAATTCCATCCTCGTCGACGATGATGGTGCCGACTAGTCCACAAAACTCGATCAATGTGTGCCAGTCACGACCGTTACGGGCAAGCCGCGAAGCCTCGATCGCGAGCACCGCACCCACACGAGCGTCGCAGATCGCGGCCAACAGCCGCTCAAACCCTGGGCGCGCAATGCCGCCTCCCGAGCGTCCGAGATCATCGTCGATGATTTCGACCGCCATCCAGCCTAGCTGCCTGGCGCGATCGGCCAGCGCATATTGACGCCGCTGGCTCTCACGATTGTGGACAAGCTGGTCGGGCGTCGATTGACGGACATAGACGCAAGCGCTGCGCTGGAGATGCTCAGCCGTGATCTTGTTCATGACCGCCCTCCGCGCTTCCCACGTTGACCAGCGTCTGCGCGATCTCGAGCATCAGACCTTCCAGAAGGCCCCGCAACTCGATCATGCGCCTCGGGCACGGCGTCACGCGCGGTGGCTCTGCGTCGAACAGACTTGGTTGGTGGGTTGTGAATTTGCGCGCCATAATCAACTGTCTCCGTTTTTGACTCGGGCAAGAGACAGCTTAGGAGGGCGTCGACTTCGGCGCGCATTGCGCGCAGGATATCAAGTGGAAAGCGCGGACTGCCGCCAATAGCGAAACGGGATGCTGCGGGTTCCGTCATCCAGGCTGGCAAGCTGGCGAACGAGCCGTCGGGCTGGAGTATGACGACGTATGCGACGCCGCCGTATTCGAGCCGGCGCCTGATTTGCACCATCTCGCCGAAGCGCGGATGGAAACGGTAGCTGATCCGGCCATCAGCCGGCTGTTCGTTGGCAGTATGTCGCCATTCTGAGCAG
>NZ_BMHK01000082.1 GCF_014640675.1 Novosphingobium endophyticum
TCAATGACCAGACGAATTGCGCGGAGCTTCATCCTTTCATCTGCGGCATTGGCGGCGATAATGTTGGCCAGTCACGCCGCTGCGGAACCCACGCAAAGCGCAGGCTGGCGTCACTACCCCGCTCCGCCTGAAGCGCCGAAGGGCGCTCCCAACATTCTTCTCATCTTGACGGATGATGTTGGCTTTGGTTCGGCCAGCGCGCTCGGCGGAGCTGTCCCCACACCGACGTTCGACAAGCTTGCGCAGGACGGGCTGCTCTACAATCGCTTCCATACCACCGCGATGTGTTCACCCACGCGGGCCGCTTTGCTGACCGGACGAAACCACCATGCGGTCGGATCGGGGGCCATCGCCGACTTGTCCGCCGACGAGCCGGGTTACACTTCGGTTATTCCAGACAGCGCCGCCACTGTCGCGAAAGTTCTCGGCAACAACGGCTACAGCACCGCCTTTGTGGGTAAGGACCACAACACACCGAAATGGGAGTATACGGCAAACGGCCCGTTTGATCGCTGGCCAAACGGAATTGGTTTTGACTATTTTTACGGATTTATCGGAGGCTACGCGCACCAGTTTTTCCCGGAACTGGTAGAGAACCGTAATCTGATCCATCCGCCCCGGCAGAAAGACTATATATTCGATCGGGATATGACAGATCACGCGATTGCCTGGCTTCGGCGGCAGCGTAATGACACGCCTTCCAAGCCGTTTATGCTTTATTATGCACCCGGGACGGCGCATTTCCCTCTTCATGCGCCAGCCGACTGGATTGCCCGCTTCAAGGGGCAATTCGATCAGGGTTGGGACATCCAGCGTGAACAGATCTTTGCGCGGCAGAAGGCGATGGGGGTGATTCCGCCTGATGCGGAACTCACGCCGCGCCCGTCGCAAATTCCCGCATGGGACAGCCTCACATCCGATGAGAAGAAGGTCGCTTCGCGGACGATGGAAGCCTATGCGGCGGCGCTCGCTTTTTCTGACCACCAGATCGGTCGGGTAATCGAGGAACTGCGCCAAACCGGACAGCTCGACAACACCCTTGTTCTGTTCGTGCAGGGCGACAATGGCAGCGCTGCGGAAAACATGGCGAGCGCGTTCAACCAATATGCCAGCTTCGGCCATTTCGATGAGGGCTCGCACCCAACTGATCATATAAACGAGATTGGCGGCCCCAACTCCCTGCCCGCCTATCCTGTCGGCTGGGCCTGGGCGATGGACACGCCGTTCCAATGGGCAAAACAGGTGGCCTCGCATCTCGGCGGCACCCGCAATCCGTTGGTCGTGTATTGGCCGAAAGCCATTCGCGAGCACGGGCTGCGCAGCCAGTTTCACCATGTCATCGATATTGCGCCGACAATTTACGAGGCAACCGGCGTGAAGCCGCCGCAGAGCGTGGACGGGGTCCAACAGCAGCCGATCGATGGCGTCAGCATGGTCTATAGCTTCAGCCAGCCGACGGCGCCATCGAAGCGTCGTAGCCAATATTTTGAGATGCTCGGCAATCGCGCCTTTTACGAGGACGGCTGGTTGGCAGCAACCACGCCCAAGCGCATGCCCTGGAAGGCCGGCGCGCCGGCGGCCGAGAAAGATGCGCCCTATAAGTGGGAGCTCTATCATTTGGACGCGGATTTTTCCCAGGCGCATGATCTCGCCAGTTCCAACCCGGCAAAACTCAAGGCGCTTCAAGAAGGCTTCATGAAGGCGGCGCGTCAATATCAGGTGCTGCCGTTGGACGACAGCTTCCTGCCACGTTTCAACGCTGCCCTGCGACCGAGCCTGATGGCGGGGCGCACTTCGTTCACCTATTATCCGAGCGATCAGCGGATCACCCCGTCGTCTCTTCCTTCGCTCACCGGCAACTGGCGCGCGGTGGCCGAGATCGAGACCAACGGGACAGAGCCTGGCGGGCCAATCATCGCCAAGGGCGACCAGTTTACCGGCTGGAGTCTTTACATCCGCCACGGCAAGCCGATGGTGACGTATCGGGCAACCGATCAGGCCATGGACTGGGTCGTGCTTGGCGGGGATGAGAAGCTTTCGCCCGGGGACCATGTCCTGGCGGTGGCAGTCTCGACCGCTGCCAGCGGCGGGGCAAGCATTCTGTCGTTGGAAGTCGACGGGCAGGTTGTCGCCAAGGAACAGTTGAACCGGCTCGCCCATCCGCAGACGTCCAGCTACATCGGCCGGGCGCCTGATGCGCCGCTGATCGAGGATGCCGAAGTGCCGGATAACTTTTCAGGCGGGGAGATCAAGAAAGTCACCATCAGCCTGA
>NZ_BMHK01000083.1 GCF_014640675.1 Novosphingobium endophyticum
CTCTGCCTTGCCATTGCCGATGTCGTCGCCAGGAACCATCCACATCGTGAATCAGATCGCAGGCAGTTTGTATACCCCCTACGCCCGGGAATTTGCCCCGGTTACATGCCAACCGACTTAACGGTCTGAAATTTGATGAAAACGCCGCAGCGCGACTATGACTCAAGTTTTTAGCCAACGCGGTCGGCCTAATAGCGGACTTGATGAATATCGCCACTGCGCTCTCTCTTTGCAGTGCATTCTGGTAGCCCGTCATGAATCTAGCAGCCAATCGATTGGAGAGTTCAGCATGCCCAAGCCAGCAATGCTCGCATTTGCAGCGACAGCGACCGTCATGGCCGGGTGCACCACCTCTCCTCCAATGCAAAAATCGATGGCGGAAGGGGTTGCAATCGATGCCTCGGAACTGCCGTTCGTGCGCGACATCGATGAACGCTTTCAGTCGTTTCAGATCGGCATGTCGCATCTGACCGGCGGGGACACCTGGGTCTCCTATGACACGATGGAGCAGGAGGACATCACGCGGGATTACGCCGGGGACCTGTCGGCAGTCCGCGAGCCGCGCGACCCGACGGATCTTGGAAACAGCCGCCTGCGCAATCTCGCCGAAGAACTCGGCCCGTTCTACGTTCGCTATGGCGGCACCACGTCGAATTCGGTTTACTTCCAGGATGACGACAAACCCCGACTGGAGGAAATACCGGAAGGTTTCGAGCGGCTGCTGACGCGCGATGCATGGCGAAAGGCTATCGACTTCGCGCAGGCCGTCGATGCCAAGATCGTGACTGGCTTCACTGTCAGTTCTGGTGTCCGTGACAAGGCAGGCGTTTGGACTCCCGTGCATGCGCAGGCTTGGCTGGATTTCACCAAAGCGGCAGGCGGCGAGATCTATGCGGCCGAGATGTTCAACGAACCCAATATGGCCGCCTATGACGACATGCTGGAAACCTATGGACCCGCCGATTTCGTGAAGGACTTCGCGGTCTATGGCGCCTTCATGGAGCGGGCGGCACCCGATCTGAAGCTGGTTGGGCCGGGCGACGTGGATGTCGGACTGCCCGGACCAAGGCCGAATGTTCCGGATGCGGAAACCTACTTCAGCTCCTTGCCGAAGCCGATCTTCGATATCGTGTCCTACCATTACTACGGGGCGCTGTCGGAACGGTGTGCGCCACCGGAATCCGGCCGCGGAGTAAGCGTCGACGACGCGCTGAGCGAGGAATGGCTCGCCCGGCAGGAGCAGCCATTGCGCGACCGCATGGCGCTGCGCGACCGCTACGCTCCCGGCGCGCCGATCTGGAATACCGAAACCGGCGCGGCAGCCTGCGGGGGTCCGCAGTGGCAGCCCAGCTTTATCGACTCGTTCCGCTATCTCGACACCAATGCCCGGCTGGCCAAGATTGGGTTGGATGCGATCTTCACCCACGCACTGATCAGCGGCAGCAATGGCGTGATCGACGAGAAGACCTTCATGCCTAATGCGAACTACTGGGCCGCGCTGATGTGGCGCCGCCTGATGGGCACGCGCATTCTCGACGCCGGACCCGTCCAGCCGGGCCTGCATCTCTATGCCCATTGCCAGCGCGGCGTGCCGGGCGGGGTGACGCTGCTGGCGATCAATCTTCAGGACCAGGCGGAAAGGGTCAAGGTGGACAGTCCGGCGGACCTCTATGCCCTGACGGCGCCCGAACAGCTGAGTCGGACGGTGCTTCTGAACGGAACGCCGCTGGAGCTGGGGATGGGCGACACCGTGCCGCAGACCTTGCCCGTGCGGCAGCCCTCGGGCGAGGTGCCGCTTGCGCCCACCAGCATCAATTTCATCGCCCTGCCGCAGGCCGACAATCCGGCCTGCCGCAGCTGAGCGCGTCATCGGGCCGGGAAGAGCCAAGCATCTTCCCGGCGCTGCACGAACGATAAGCAAGTGAAACTCGGTATATGTCAGGTTCCGGCGACGGGCAGCGCAAGCCGTGGAGGCCGGCGCGCAGTAAGCTCATGAAAACCGGCATGCCGCACTACATTGAAATGGTTGATGTAGTCCATGGCAGCCCGCCTGACCCCAGGGCTCCGAACTCAGGTTAACGGAAAAAAGGGTCTTTACGATTTGAGCGAAGGCTGAATCTGTGTGCGCGCTATTTGGGAGGCGCACATGGACGAGTGGGAC
>NZ_BMHK01000084.1 GCF_014640675.1 Novosphingobium endophyticum
TTCCTCGCAGCGCTGGCTGACATACAGGCAGGCCGAGAAGGCAGGCGGCCATGTCCGGCGCGGCGAAAAAGGCACGGTCATCTGCTATGCCGACCGCTTCACGCCCAGGGACGAGGCTGAGAAGGCACGCGGCGAAGATCGCGAGGCCCGGACCATTGCCTTCCTCAAGCGCTTCACCGTGTTCAATGTGGATCAGTGCGAGGGACTTCCGGATGAGCTGACCAGTATTCCGGCGCTGCCCGATCCGGTCATGGCAATTGCCGAGGCAGAACGGATTATCGCCGCGACGGGCGCGGATTTCCGGATCGGTGGCAGCGAGGCCTACTATTCGCCGTCACAGGACTATGTGCAGGTACCCCCGCAGGCTGCCTTTCATGATCCGGTGAACTGGTACCGGACGGCACTGCATGAGCTCGGGCATCACAGTGGCCATGTCAGCCGGTTGAACCGTGATCAGTCCGGCGCATTCGGCTCGGCCGCGTATGCCAAGGAAGAGCTTGTCGCGGAAATGGCGGCGGCCTTCACCTGTGCCTCTCTCGGCATCGAGCCCACGGTCCGGCATTCGGATTACATTGGGGCGTGGCTGGCCGTGCTTCGCGCCGATGAAAAGGCGATTTTCCGGGCGGCGAGCGCAGCGAGCAAGGCGGCGGATTTTGTCCTCTCGGGCGGGGAGGTGCGGTCATGACCGACCGTCTTCCACCCCATGTATTCCGGCGGCGGGGCCGGCGCGCCCTGCGGCGGATGAGCGAGCGGCAGCGCGCGATCTTCTGGGCCCTGCGCTTCGAGGAAACCGACTGCGCAGAGCTTGCCGAACGGCACGGGATCGGCACCGATGAAGTGCAGGCGGAATTCGCCGAAGCGCTCAGAATTCTCTCGCGCACGCTGCGCGAATCCGAGCCATGGTGGCGGCGCCTGTGGCCATTGTGACCTTTCAGAGTTTTAAGCGGGCGCAAGGTGAAGGCATGCGGCCTTTTCCTTGCGCCCTTTGCCCCTTATGCCCCACAGTCGAGCCAGCCCATGAAGACCAGCCTCGATCATCTGCCTGACAAGAAGCGCCGCGATCTCGAACGGATCGTGCAGATCCTGTTCGCCGAGTTCGAGGACGCGGTGAGCCTTGCGACGCAGAAATGGAAGAAGCAGGGCCGCATCCTCAAGGTCATTCTCTACGGCAGCCATGGACGCGGCGACTGGGTGGACGATCCGGTCGGGGGGTACTTTTCCGACTACGATATCCTTGTCGTCGTCAGCGACGAGCGGCTCACCGACACGCTCGAATTCTGGGCCAGGGCCGACGAACACCTGCTGCGCGAGGTGACCATCGCCAAGCGCATATCGGCGCCGGTCAACTTCATCGTGCACAGCCTCAAGGACGTGAACGACCAATTGCAGCGCGGCCGGCCGTTCTTCATCGACATCTATGAGCAGGGCATCGCGCTCTATGAGAGCGATGGCACGGAGTTCGCGCAGCCCCGCGATTTGCCGCCTGCCGAAGCGCTGGCAGAGTCCAAGAAATACTACGAAGAGTGGTTTGAAAGTGCGTCGCGCAGGCTCGAGTTAGCCCGAATCGCCATGGACAAAGGTTTCCGCAATGAAGCTGCGTTCGATCTCCATCAAACCACTGAGCGTTTCTATCATACCGTGCTGCTCACGCTGAATTTGCACGCGCCCAAGTCGCACCGCCTGAACTTCCTGCGCGGCCAGGCCGAGCCGCTGGTACACGAGCTGATTGCGGTCTGGCCGCGCGATACCAGGTTCGCAAAGCGCTGCTTCGAGCTGCTGCGTCAGGCTTACGTCGGCTCGCGCTACTCGCCCCAGTACAGGATCAGGCCCGAGGAACTGGAATGGCTGGGCGAGCGCATCGAACTGCTGCAGACCGTCGTCAAGGACGCCTGCGAACGCCACATCGCCGCGCTCGAAGCGGCTGCCTAGCCTCTCCTATTCACGAAGCGTTGGTTTCGTGACCCGATCCGCTGACTGCGGGCTTTGCAGCGTGACAGAGGCGAGCGAGAGCGCTGCGTCTTTTTCACCGC
>NZ_BMHK01000085.1 GCF_014640675.1 Novosphingobium endophyticum
TCCGGTGTCTCGGGACCGGCTACGGGCTACGCCCTCCGCCAATCCCGAGACACCGGATTCTCATCTTGATCGTCGCGCTCTCTCATCCAGATCGCCGCGCGACAGCGGGGCACGCACGTGGCGTCGTGCAGGGGCTCTTCCACGCAACACCGCGATGGTCACGCCGCAGGAACGAGAGGGCATCATACGTGAACGCCGCCGATCATTAATGGAGCGGCCACATTGGTGATCTGCGCCATTTAAGTAGCCCATCGACCATTCTTGTCTCGATAAAAGAAAGAACCGAATTCGCGCCAAAGACCAAGCTTTAGGTTATCAGCAGCAAGTGGCCGAGGCCGTCTTGGCCCGGGATCGTACCCGCCGAGCGGGGCTCTCGGAGCGCACCCTGTGGTAACGTAAATCCGATATGCAGCTTTTTACCGCTGCGATGCAGCCGCCCGGTGCGGCTTTCCGACTGGGAGAATGACGTGGATTTAGGCCTACACGGCAAGGTAGTAATTGTTACCGCTGCAACCTCGAACATCGGACGCGGAATAGCAAGTCGTCCGTGAACAATGGGATTTTGGCGCTATGCCGTTGTTGAGAGAGCCTGTGCCGGACGTTGGCACCTATTCGGCGAGGGTCTCTCGGTCAGTTGATCGCCAGTTCGGGCTGCATTGCGGGTAACAATGTCGTGAGCAGGGCGCGCAAAAGCGCGGTCAGCCATGCGACGAGCAACCTCAGATTATGGCCGGCGGCGACCAGGATGGCGTTGATGGCATCGCCGGTGACGCCGGCGAGGTGATTGCGTTCGAGCAGGCCATCGGACTTGGTATGGCCGATGATCGGCTCGATGGCATTGCGTCGCCGCAGTTCGCGTCTGATCGTGGGTGACGTGATGCCGCGAGTGTGGGCAATGATGACCTTGGCCTTTCCGCCATGCCTGTGCCCTTTGTAGCCGCGATCGACATAGGCCCGCTCGACGGCGATGCCGGTGAGGCGCTCGACCTGCTCGATCTGTCCGGTGAGGGTGTGTCCGTCGTAAGGATTTCCGGGCAGCGCCTGCATGCCCACGATGAACTGACCGCCGGCGGTGCGCGCGTTGGTCACCGCGATCGATGTCTTCACCCCGAACTCGTAGCGCGTCCTCGCCTTGCCCTTGGCGATGCATTCCACCTCGGGGGCGTGCAGGGCATAGAGCTTGTCGGTGTTGCCAGCCTTCTGGGTGAGGATCTTCGCCACCCGCTCGCGGGCGACGGCGAACGCGGCCTCGAGTTCCTCATTCCCGGCGATCTTGCGGCCAATGTCACGGTCGAGCCGTCCAAGCCAGGTGCGCAAGCGGCGCACCCAGCGCATCGCCTGCTTGTGCCCGCGCCCGTGGATCAGTCGCGCGACATCGCGTCGGGCCCGGCGGCCTATCCGCATGGCGATCGCCCTGATCTTCACGGCGCTGCAGATCGCCGATCAGGCAGGCAACGAGGCAGAAACGGCGTCCGCGCATCTGTTCGACACGGCTCTGACGATGGCCGCCGCGGCCCTGACGGCGCCTTCGCGTACCATCGCATCGATTTGAGGACCCATCCATGAAGCTCCGTTTTTTGCTCACGTCCTGCCTCGGCCTCGCATTGTCCGCTCCGCTGCTCGCGCAGGACCGGACCGTTCTGCCGTTCCGGCCGGCGCCGTTCGACGGGGTCGTGACCGAGCACATCCTCGATGCGAAATTGCCTACCCCGCAGCCCGTTCGCGCACCGCAAGGCGCTCCCAACGTCCTGCTCTTCATGTCGGACGACGTCGGGTTTGCCATGTCGAGCGGGTTCGGCGGACCAGTCGCCACTCCCAACTTCGATCGGCTGGCGGCAACGGGCGCCGGCTGGAGCTTCAGCCTTGAGCGTCACCTCCCGCGTGACCTCCAGCTTCGACTTCACCGCCCCGCGCGTGCGCTTGCGCCGTTTCTTGCCAGGCGCCGGCGCAGTGGATTTCTCCATCCCCGA
>NZ_BMHK01000086.1 GCF_014640675.1 Novosphingobium endophyticum
AGCCGGTCACCTTGCTGCCGGATCGGGCACTGGAGACGTCGCGGGCCTGGCTTGCCAAACGCCCGTCGATATCGATTGTCGCGCGAGACCGGGGCGGTGGCTATGTCGCCAGCGCGCACGACATGCTTCGACATTCGTTCGCCAGCACCCGGCGACAACGACGTGATCAGCCACGTCGATTTACTCATTTCCATCGAAACAAAGATCGCGCCAAGATCAATACGGATAGCGGCTGGCGCCTGGGGTCGATCAGCTACAAGCATGGTTGCCTCCACGGAGTCTGGGTTAGCAACTGCACTCTGCCAGAGCGCCAGCCCCCATGGGATCTTTCAGGAAGTTAGAATTGCGCAAGAACGGCCGATTTTCAGGAGAGGGCGGCTTTCCGCGTTGCCGGGCGGACAGAAGCTGTTAGCGTAACAGCTCGCTGACCAGCGAAGGCTTCTTGGCGATCATGGCGAGCAACACCTGAGCTGGGCCGGTGGGACGTCGGCGGCCGTGCTCCCAGTTGAGCAGCGTACCTTTGGCAACGCCGATGCTGCGCGCAAACGCGCCCTGCGACAGGCCCGTGCTGGCCCGGATCGCGGCGACGTCAACTGTGGGCACCTCCACCTGGCGGACGCGCGCACCGGTCTCCTTGCCTTCCGCGAAGGCCAGCGCCTCGTCCAAACCCTGCCTGATGCTGTCATAAGCGCTCATATCCGGTCTCCATAGCGTGCGAGCAAGGCCTTGCTCATCGCGATCAGCTCCGCCTGCTCGGCTTTGGTCAAATTGTCCTTCTCGTTCTTGGCGAACACGGTGACGAGGAAGATGGGTATATGCACGCCGCCGAACACATTGATGGTCCGGTAGCCGCCACTCTTCCCGCCGCCCGCGCGAGCGATACGGACCTTGCGCAGCCCATCACCTAGCGAGATGCCCGTTTCCGGGTAGGCGGCGATTAGTTCACGAGCGCAGCACGGTCCTCGTCGGACATGATCGCCTTAGCCCGCCGCAGAAACTCGGGCAGTTCCACCACGGCCTGCAAGCTGGTCATGCCTGGAACACATATGCGCCAATGGCGCATATGTCAATGACGCATATGCACCTCAGGCCCACCCTTCCGATGCTCACGAACGCATAGGCATTGCCGCTTCGGCGATATTCTGTTTGCTTCGCTAGGAGCCGCGCAATTCGCGGCTTCGAAATCCGGTATCCTCCAGAGTGGCCATTCTGGCCATTGGAGAAGCACCATGGGATACTCAGACCTGGACCCTGCCGTCCATGAACGGCGCCCTTGGAACGCAGGTCAGAATGTCGGGCCCAAGCGCCCGCTCAAGCCACGCGACATCTGGGCCATCCGGTTCTACCTCGACGAGCACAAGCGACTGCGCGATCGGGCGTTGTTCGACCTGGCGCTCGACAGCAAGCTGCGCGGCTGCGACCTCGTGAAGATCAAGATCGGAGATATCACCAGCGGCGGAAGCATCCGCAACCGCTCGACTGTCATCCAGCAGAAGACCGGCAGACCGGTGCAGTTTGAGATCATGACAGAAGCCCGAAAGAGCTTGGCGACATGGCTGGAACGGCGCCGCGGCACCGTCCTCGACTTCGCCTTCCCGAGCCGCATCGACTACCTCGGCCACCTGAGCACGCGGCAGTATGCGCGCCTGGTCGATGAGTGGGTCTCGACCGTGGGGCTGGACAAGCGGGAATACGGCACCCATTCGCTGCAACGCACAAAAGTCTCGCTGATTTACAAGGCGACAGGGAATCTGCGAGCCGTCCAGATCCTGCTCAGAATGGCGACATACTGCCAACGAACAGCCGGCTGATGGCCGGATCAGCTACCGTTTCCATCCGCGCTTCGGCGAGATGGTGCAAATCAGGCG
>NZ_BMHK01000087.1 GCF_014640675.1 Novosphingobium endophyticum
ACCGCTTCCCGGATCCGGATCGCCTTCGCGTCCGCCTGTCCCGATGCCGCCGTGCTCCGAACCATCGCCGCCGCCCTCAAGCCTGTCCCGACATAGCCGGCGCGGCCACGCCGTCGAAAGTCCAACTCCAGTCCTTCAACCTCGCAAACCTATCGAAAATCCCGCGGTGAAAAAGACGCAGCGCTCTCGCTCGCCTCTGTCACGCTGCAAAGCCCGCAGTCAGCGGATCGGGTCACGAAACCAACGCTTCGTGAATAGGAGAGGTTAGGCCAGTTCCTTGCCAGCCCGCTTCATTCGCCAGAACCATTTCTCCAGCGAAATAACGAAAAATCCCACCAACGCGAACGCGCTGGACAGGGCCCAGTCGGTCGCGTTTAAAGGATAGGTGTGAAACAGGTCGTTGAGGGGCTTCAGGTAAACAAAGGTCACCTGAATGTTGATTCCGCTGAGAGTTGGCTCTGACTCACATTTGCTGATGGCGATGCTCATGCGCCGACCACGCGTGCCTGCAACAGGTCAAGTTTCGCGCGCCCGTACATCTGTCGCTTGATCAGTTTGAGGCGCGTGATCTGCCCCTCAGTCTGGCCATTCGACCATGGTGAGACGATCGCGTTCCGGACCGCAATCAGGTCCTTCTCAACACCATTGACGAAGGACGCGACGAGGCTGCCCTTGGCAATCTCGATCCAGCCATCAAGTTTCGCGGCCGACTTTGATCGGATCATGGATTGGAAGTCGCCGATCGCTTTGCGTGCTGCCACCAGTTCAGGGACGTTGTTCTCGAGGACCGCATCCGATTTAGCCAGGCCATCCTGAGCTGAGGTCAAGAGGCGCGCTAGAACCCTTGCCGAAGGCGTGCGCATGAGGCCGCTTTGATTGGCCCTCTCGGCGAGACGGCGGCGTTGTGCCCACTGCGATACAACGCCGCTCTGGCCCACGAAGCCTTCCGCACGCATCTCACGCCAAAGTGCCAGAGCGTTGCGGTCACCGGCCTCCCATCGCTCGTTCAGCCAGGGCAACCAGCTATCCAAGGAGCTTGGTCGGGTACGGAAGACGTCCAGTCGCTGCCCGCGCAATACATCGCGAACCAGCTTTCGACTATGACCAGTTTGCCGGACAATTTGCCGGATGGACGTGCCGCTCTTGGCCAGTTGCAGAATTGCCTCGTTGGTTTCCTGCCGCCGGACATAGCCTTCGTACTGCAGCTTCTCGGCATAAGTAAGAAGTTTGGGATCGACGACATTGCTGCCGACCGCCTGCCTGATCTGCCGCATGGATTTGCTGACGGCGTCCAGGAACGCTCGGCTAGAGTTTTCCATGAGATGCCAACGATCGGCAACCTGCTCGGCGTCAGGCAGTCCTCTTGCGATCGCTTCACCATAGCCACCGCCCCGGTCTCGCGCGACAATCGATATCGACGGGCGTTTGGCAAGCCAGGCCCGCGACGTCTCCAGTGCCCGATCCGGCAGCAAGGTGACCGGCT
>NZ_BMHK01000088.1 GCF_014640675.1 Novosphingobium endophyticum
CCGAAGGTGCGCGCATGGCTCGATCGCCACACGCGTTTCACCTTTCACTTCACCCCGACATCCTGCTCATGGCTGAATGCGGTCGAAGGCTTCTTTGCCAAGTTGGCCAAACGCCGGCTGAAGCGCGGCGTCTTCCACTCACTGGTCGATCTCCAGGCCGCCATCAACCGATTCGTTGCCGAGCATAACCGCGATAATCCCAAACCCTTCCAATGGACTGCCGACCCCGACGAAATCATCGCCGCCGTCAGGCGTGGGCACCAAGCGTTAGACTCGCACCACTAGATCGTAGCTTCGCGCAGTGATGCGGCGTTCGCAGGCGTCCTTGACGACGGTCTGGAGAAGTTCGATGCGTTCTTCCAGTTCCTCGGGCCTGATCCTGTAGTGAGGCGATTATGCCGAACTGCGGACTATGCCACGTGGGCATATGACGCCCCTGTTTTTCGGCGACTCCCAGGCAATCGGCTCGGCATAGTGTTACGCTGCTCCAAGGCACGAAGTGCCGAAGCAGAATGCCGTCACTATCGAGTTTAGCGTTCGTCGTAACGAAGGCTTGCCTCCGGCGGCATGGCCGGCCAGAATCCTCTGGTGAGAACGGACGTTGACCACCTGCCGTCGATCCAGCAAGAAGAGCTGGCCCGGGTGAAGCAGATCCTGATGGACGAGTTTGCCATCGCGATTTCGCGCGCGACGCAGCCATGGAAGAAGCACGGCAAAATCCAGACGATTGCCCTGTTCGGCAGTTACAGCCGGGGCGACTGGGTGGATGAGCCGGAAAGCGGCTACCAGTCCGATTACGACCTGCTGGTCATCGTCAGTCACCCGGATCTCACCGACATTGCCGAGTACTGGTACGTTGCCGAGGACAGGATTTTGCGTGATCCGGTGATCGGGCGGCCTGTCAACATCATCGTGCACACGCTCGACGAAGTGAACCAGGGCCTGACGCGCGGGGAATACTTCTGGGTTGATATCGCTCGCGATGGCATCGCTCTCTACGAATTGCCCGGTGTCGCGCTTGCTGCGCCAAAACCGCTAACGGCGACGGATGCGTACGAGATGGCGAAGGGCTATTTTGATCAATGGTTTGCCGGAATCGATGATCTTCTCGCTGGCGCAGAGCTATATCGCGAGAGAGGGAATCCGAATCTTGCTGCCTTCACTCTTCACCAGGCGGCGGAACGGGCCTACATTTGTTACCTTCTCGTTCGCAGTCAGTACGTGCCATTATGCCGAACTCGGCATAAGGGAACTTATGCCGAGCGGCGGACTATGCCGAGTGGGTTTAGGATTCCTCGGTGCGCCAATGTATTACCGGTAATTGGCTCGGCATAGTTTAGGGCTTGCTACTG
>NZ_BMHK01000089.1 GCF_014640675.1 Novosphingobium endophyticum
GATGTTGGAGGCCGCTCCCGGCCTTCGCCCCGTCGCCATCTTCGAGGAACTGCGCCGCCGATATCCCGAGACCGAGTTCGGCTCCCGGCGAACCCTGGAGAGGCGCATCCGCGACTGGCGCGCCCTGAACGGTCAGGATCGGGAGGTCATCTTCAGACAGGTGCATGAGCCAGGCCGGCTCGGCATGTCCGATTTTACGTGCATGAACGATCTGGATATTTCCATCGCCGGAATGCCGCTGGACCACTTGCTCTACCATTTCCGCCTGCCTTGCGGCGGCTTCGAGCATGGGCACGTCATTCTGGGCGGGGAGAGTTTCGTTGCCCTCGCCGAAGGACTGCAGAACGCGCTCTGGTCGGCGGGCGGAGCGCCGAAGCTTCACCGTACCGATAGTTTGTCGGCCGCTTTTCGCAATCTCGACGCCGATACGAAGGCCGACCTGACCAGGCGCTATGACGCTCTGTGCGCCCATTATGGAATGGAGCCGACGCGCAACAACACAGGCGTCGCCCACGAGAACGGCGCGATCGAGAGTGCCCATGGCCATATCAAGGCCGCGGTGAAGGATGCGCTGTTGCTGCGCGGAACCGCGGACTTCGCCGACCTTGCCAATTATCGCCGCTTCATCGACGAGGTCGTGACCGCGCGCAACCGGCGGCATGGCCCGAGCATCGATGCCGAGCGCAAGTCGCTGCAGTCACTGCCGAACGCGCGAACTACCGATTACGAGGAGATCCTGGTGACGGTGACGTCCTCGGGTGGCTTCACGCTGCGCAAGGTGTTCTACACGGTCCCCTCGCGCCTGATCGGGCATCGTTTGCGAGTGCGCCTTTACGACGATCGCCTCGATGTCTTCATTGGCGGCACAAGGCTCATAACCCTGTCACGCGGCCGCCCCGGTGCGAACGGCAAGCACGGCCACGTCGTCGATTACCGGCACATCATCCATTCCTTGCGTCGCAAGCCGATGGCGCTGCTGGGGCTGGTCTATCGCGACAGCTTGTTCCCGCGCGCGCCCTATCGCCTCATGTTCGAGTATCTGCTGGAGGCTGTGGGCGAGAGGGAGGCATGTCGCCTCTCCGTCGAGCTTCTGGCCATGGCCCACGAACGGGCGTGCGAATCCGAACTCGCGCAAATCCTCGCAGAGGACCTGGCCGCTCGTCGGATACCGTGCCTGACAACATTGCGGGCACGGTTCTGCCCGGACCCTGCCAATCTGCCTGAAGTCGTGGTCGATCTGGTGCCGCTCTCGATCTACGACGGATTGATCGAACAGGGAGAAGCGGCATGAGCGCGGCTCCCATGATCGACGCGCAGCGCCTGAGCCTGATGCTCAATGAAC
>NZ_BMHK01000090.1 GCF_014640675.1 Novosphingobium endophyticum
AGGGATACGCAGTCGCGAATGCGCTGCTCCCGGATTTGCGGCCTGACCTGTCCATCGTCCCGGCGGAGGGACTTCGCTCAGACGGGCTGATGGCGTGCCCGCCCGAAGCTGGTGTTTGCTATCTGCTCCTTCTCATGCCGCCTTCGCAGGGACGGCTTTATGGGGAATGAAGGTCGTGCCGTCCTTCAGCATATGATGCAGCACGACAGCGAGCTTTCTGGCAAGCGCGACCCGGGCCTTGCGCGGTCCTGCACGCTTTGCGACGCCTTGCGCCCAGCTCTTGAGATCCGAGCCTTTGACAGGACGTGTCAGAATTACGTTGGCCGCCTCATAGAGGGCGGTTCGCACGCCCACGTCGCCAACCTTGGAGATGTGGCCGCTGCGGTCAGTCTCGCCGGACTGGTATTTCTTCGGCGTGAGCCCGAAATGCGGGCCGACATCGCGTGAAGATCGGAACCGTTCCGGCGCATCGACCGCCGCCACGAAGGTCATCGCCACCAGCACGCCGACGCCGGGCGTGGTCATCAGCCGGAGCGCATCGGCATTCTGCCGCGCCATCGCGCGCAAGCGACGCTCGAAGCCTGCAAACTCGGTCGCCAGCGCATCTCGTGCCTTTAGCAGCGAGGACGCGATTGTCTCCAGGGTCGGATGGCCTTCGACCAATTCGCGGATACGCGCCGCGAAGGTGCGCGGTGTGGTTGGTCCTACCTTGAGTCCGAAGCCGCGCAGGATACCACGTAGGCTCATATCGAGATCATGGAGCTTGCTCTGCAGGATCTTGCGGGCGGTGAGTACCGCACGGATCTCCTGGGCTGGCAGCGACTTGCAATGTACCGGCCGAAACCAGCCAAGCCGCATTAGCTGGGCAATGCCGCGCGCGTCCTTCTTGTCGGTCTTCACCGGCATCGTCTTGAAGGCGCTGCGCACATGCCGCGTCTCGAGCAGCTCTACGGCAAGACCAACCTCGGCCATGGCGGCATGAAGCCACTGCGACAGCGGCCCAGCCTCCAGGCCGATCCGCTCCGTCGAAAGCCCCAGCCCAGCGAACCACTCGATCAGCGCGTCGGGCTCGCTCAGAACCTTGGCTTCACGCACGATCTCGCCGTCGCTGTCGACCACGCATACGCTTGAGCATTCCAACGAGACATCAATTCCGGCATAGTACTTCACGGTCATCTCTCCCGATGCTTGGAGCAGGTCCATCCTGACTCCGTGACACCATCAGTGTGAGGGATGACCACCAGCCCATCAATCTGGCTGGTGAGGCAGCCCGTTACCCCATCTA
>NZ_BMHK01000091.1 GCF_014640675.1 Novosphingobium endophyticum
AATTGCGCGGGCAGCGGATGTCCATCCGAGCTTGATCCACCGCTGGCGGCGGGAGCGCACGCAGCGGGTTTGTTCGTCGGACAGCCAGGCGAGTTTTATGCCGGTGGTGGTGAAGGCGGACGGTTCGGACGACTTGCCGCGTGAAGGGCAGCAGGGCCTACGCGTAGCGGCGGTGATCGAGACGCGAGGAGCGGTGATCCGATTTGCGGAAGATGCCCGGCCGGAACTGGTCCGCGCGATCCTGGGGAGTGTGCGATGATCCCCGTTCCTGCAGGTGTGAAGATCTGGATTGCGGCCGGTCATACCGATATGCGGCGGGGAATGAACTCGCTGGCGCGGCAGGTCGAGCAGCAGCTGGGTAAGACCTTCCACGAAGGGGATCTGTATGTCTTTCGCGGGCGCCGCGGCGATCTGGTGAAAATTTTGTGGAGCGATGCGCTCGGCGTTTCGATGTATGCGAAACGTCTGGAACGCGGGAATTTTGTCTGGCCCTCGGCCAAGGATGGGGCAATCGCCCTTACCCCCTCGCAGCTGGCCTGCATGCTCGAGGGAATCGACTGGCGCAACCCGCAGCGTACATGGCGGCCAAGCCGGGTAGGCTGAGACGGAACGCGCTTCACAGGGCATGCGCAGGGTGCTCAATCAAGCCTTGGAAAAGAGGGCAAAAAGCGGGTCGAAACTTGAGAAAACCCTAGGTTTTCCGGGCACTTCCCGCTATAGACGGGCATGCCTTCGAGCGACGATTTTCCTGATATTTTGCAGATGCACGCCGAGCTCGCCTTGGCGCGTCAACTGGTCCAGGCGGCTCAGGCTGAAGCCCGGGAAGCGCAGGCCAAGGCACTCGAGGCAGAGGCAAAAGCGGCCCGCGTCCAGGCGATCAACGCCGACCTTCTGGCTCGTAATGCGCATCTCGAACTGATGAACGCGCTGATGCGCCGCGACAAATATGGAGCGAAATCGGAACGCGCCAGCCGGCTCATCGACCAGCTCGAGATGACCTTCGAGGAACTCGAGGCCGATGCCAGCGAAGCCGAGAGCCTCGCCGCCCAGGCTGCGGCCAAAACGACCACGGTCGGCCCCTTCGCCCGCAAGCGAGCAACCCGTCGCGACTTTCCGGCAGATGTTCCGCGCGAAGATGTAGTGATCCCCGCTCCCGAGCAATGCCCTTGCTGTGGTTCGGCTGACCTGAGCCACCTGCCGGCCGACATCACGGAAACGCTTGAGAAGGTGCCTGCCCGCCACAAGGTCATCCGTACCGTGCGCGAGAAG
>NZ_BMHK01000092.1 GCF_014640675.1 Novosphingobium endophyticum
TTGGGGCTGCAGCGGCGGCGGCCAGATGGCGCAGGCCGCTGCCGAAGGCCAGACCGGCGTCTGGGAGGGGGTGATCATCGTATGTCCGGCAACGCGCGGAAACCCCGCCCACGCTTTCCAGTGGCAAGGGCATTTCGCGCTTGCGTTGTCGGAGGCGAAGCGTGCTCGCCTCATGTCACTCCGCATGGTCGGCAATGGCGTCAATGCCCTCGACGGTCTGACCGATGCAGAGAAGACCTTGCTCTACGCCGGCCTCAACGAGGAAGAGAAGTCCGTCTTGAACGAGCTGCTCGCCGCGGGCTACCCGTTGAACGAGTTGAACTCGTTCTTAAGGCTGTCGCCGATCACGGGCACGAACGAGATATTCCACCTCGACCCGACGTACGAGGATGATTTCTGGTCGAAGCCCGGTTATGCCGGCAGCAATCCGCCGTCTTATCTCTCGGCCGCGAAGATGGACGGCTTCGCAACCATTACCGCCGTCAGTCGGGACGCCACGGGCTTCATAACATCAGTGCAGCTCGATCTGGCGACCATCCCGGCCATCGCGCCGGAGTCCGCTTCGCCGATCGGCACGATCGGTCAGCGTTTCTACGTCTACGCGGCCGACGGGCAAACGCGAGTGGTCGACCCCAGCAGCCGCTCCGAAGCTTATGGGACGTTGTCAGGCACGCTCGACCGGAAGACGGGCCTGCTGAAGCTGTCGGGCGAAAATAGCTCGGTTCTGCTCGACGCGCTGACCAAAGGCAGCAAGATCAGGATCACCAACCGTTTCCTGCTGGCCGCGTACTTTTACCCGCGCCACACAATCGTGCCCGGCTATTACCAGTACGATCAGTACCGCGATGCGGACGGTACGCCGAAGTATCCGCNCATCAAGACGAAGGTCATGCTCTTCCAGAACTTGTCAGATTTCCTTGCCTTCCCGTCCTGGGTCGCGGGATACGCGAACACGATCGAGCAGAACCTGGGCAGCGCCAAGGCCGACCAGATGCTGCGGGTTTACTATCAGGAGCGGGGTGGCCACACAAACGGCGGGATCGTCGGCGGGATCTTCAATCAGGCGCTTATCGACATGATGGCCTGGGCGGAGAAAGGCGTCGCGCCCAAGCCATCGTCGCAGTGGGGGTTCGAACTTCCGCTGACCCAGGTCATCCTGTCGCCCGACGCGGCGGTGCGCAAAGGCCTTCAGCCAGTGGTCAATGTC
>NZ_BMHK01000093.1 GCF_014640675.1 Novosphingobium endophyticum
TTGGGGCTGCAGCGGCGGCGGCCAGATGGCGCAGGCCGCTGCCGAAGGCCAGACCGGCGTCTGGGAGGGGGTGATCATCGTATGTCCGGCAACGCGCGGAAACCCGGCCCACGCATTCCAATGGACCGGGCATTTCGCGCTCGCGCTGTCCGAGGAGAAGCGTGCTCGCCTTATGTCGCTCGGCAAAGCCGGCAATGGCGTCAACGCCTCTGACGGTCTGAGCGATGCAGAAAAGACCCTGCTCTACGCCGGCCTCAACGAGGAAGAGAAGTCCGTCTTGAACGAACTGCTCGCCGCAGGCTACCCGTTGAACGAGTTGAACTCGTTCCTCAGACTGTCGCCGATCACGGGCACGAACGAGATATTTCACCTCGACCCGACGTACGAGGATGATTTCTGGTCGAAGCCCGGTTATGCCGGCAGCAATCCGCCGTCTTATCTCTCGGCCGCGAAGATGGACGGCTTCGCAACCATTACCGCCGTCAGTCGGGACGCCACGGGCCTCCTAACATCAGTGCAGCTCGATCTGGCGACCATCCCGGCCGTGCCGCCGGAGTCCGCTTCGCCGATTGGCACGACCGGTCAGCGTTTCTACGTCTACGCGGCCGACGGGCAAACGCGAGTGGTCGATCCCAGCAGCCGCTCCGAAGCTTATGGGACGTTGTCAGGCACGCTCGACCGTAAGACGGGCCTGCTGAAGCTGTCGGGCAAAAATAGCTCGGTTCTGCTCGACGCGCTGACCAAAGGCAGCAAGATCAGGATCACCAACCGTTTCCTGCTGGCCGCGTACTTTTACCCGCGCCACACAATCGTGCCCGGCTATTACCAGTACGATCAGTACCGCGATGCGGACGGTNTATCAAGACGAAGGTCATGCTCTTCCAGAACTTGTCAGATTTCCTTGCCTTCCCGTCCTGGGTCGCGGGATACGCGAACACGATCGAGCAGAACCTGAGCAAGGCAAAGGACGACCAGATGTTGCGGGTCTACTATCAGGAACGCGGCGGGCATACCCACGGCGGGATCGTCGGCGGCATCTTCAACCAGGCGCTTCTCGACATGATGGCGTGGGCGGAGAAAGGCGTTGCGCCCAAGCCATCGTCGCAGTGGGGGTTCGAACTTCCGCTGACCCAGGTCATCCTGTCGCCCGACGCGGCGGTGCGCAAAGGCCTTCAGCCAGTGGTCAATGTC
>NZ_BMHK01000094.1 GCF_014640675.1 Novosphingobium endophyticum
ATACCCGTGGCCTGATCGACTGACTCACGGAAGCTTGCGGTAGGTTTCGGACTATGATTCGCTGCTTTCCTCGCAAGTGAGGAGGAAGCGATGGCTGCACCGATCAGGATTACGCGTGTTGATTTGGACGCTGGGGGACTGCGCTTGGCGGCGCGGCGGTCGTCTAGCGTTGCAGCATCGCGGCGCATGTTGGCATTGGCGTTGGTGCTGGAGGGCAAATCGCGCACCGAGGCGGCGCAGGCTGCGGGCATGGACCGGCAGACGCTTCGCGACTGGGTGCATCGCTATAATGAGGAAGGCTTGGCCGGATTATCGGACCGGCATGGTGCTTTCGGCCCCAAGCGCCTGCTTTCACCCGAGCAGGAGGCAGAGGTGGCAGCGTGGGTTCGTGCCGGCCCTGACCTGGCCGAACATGGCGTCGTCCGCTGGCGCCGTGCCGATCTTGCTCGTGCGATTGAGGCCAGGTTCGGCATCGTTCTGGCCGAACGCACGGTGAGTACCGTGCTGCGTCGGCTCGGCTTTCGGCGCTTGGTCCCGCGACCGCGCCACCCCGGCCATGACGCTGCGGCGCAAGCGTCTTTCAGCGCGACTTCGCCGCCCTCATAGACACCGCGCTGCCAGAGCACGCCAAGACCAAACCGCTGGAGCTCTGGTGGCAAGATGAGGCCCGCATCGGACAGCAAGGCACTTTGACCCGGCTATGGGCCGAGCGAGGCTCTCGGCCTCCAGCGCCCCGCGACCAGCGCTATGCCTGGGCCTACCTGTTCGGCGCCATCTGCCCCGCACGCGGCACCGGCGCCGCACTCGTGCTGCCTTTCGCCAACGCCGAGATGATGAACCTGCATCTGGTCGAGATCAGCCTCAACGTGGCTCCCGGTGCGCATGCTCTTCTCGTCGTCGATGGCGCCGGCTGGCATCAAACGGGCGATAAACTGCGCCTCCCCGACAATATCACCTTGCTCCACCTGCCCCCATATAGCCCAGAGTTGAATCCAGTCGAAAACGTCTGGGCCTATCTGCGCAGCAACAAACTCAGCAATCGTGTCTTCGAAACCTACGATGCCATCGTCGATGCATGCTGCGACGCCTGGAACTGGCTCATCGCACAACCAGACCAAATCACTTCAATCGGTTCACGCCATTGGGCACAGGTCAATCAATGAAGCCGTGCGTAT
>NZ_BMHK01000095.1 GCF_014640675.1 Novosphingobium endophyticum
CGCTGCCCGAAGGTGCCGGAGAATGAATCATGACCGATTCCAGCCAGGCAATGGGCGCGCGATAAACGGAATCACGCCCGCGACCACTTGTGGGTAAGAGCAAGACGGTAGGGCGCGGGGTGTCGCGGGGAAGTTACAATTCATCCATTCCTCCCCGCTTGCCGAACCGCCCTCCGCCCGGCATTCTCGTCACAAAATCATGAGGGAGGAGAAAGCCGCGCCATGCCTGTCACCAACCAGACCCTGATCTTCCTGCCCGTCCTGGCGGTCGTGGCGCTGACACTCGTTGCCTTCATCCGGATGGCGGCGGCGCGCGCGGTGGCGGCGAAGTCCATGAACGCGGACTATTACCGCGCGCACCTGGGCGAGCCCGAGCCCGAGGCGGCGCGGGCGGCGGCGCGGCATTGGGACAACCTGTTCGAGCTGCCGACCCTGTTCTACGCCGGCTGCATCGTCGCCTTCGTGCTGGGAGCGGTGGGCACGTGGACGCTCGTATTCGCCTGGGGCTTCGTCGCCGCGCGGCTGGTGCAGAGCCTGGTCCACATGACCTACAACAACCCGGCGCACCGAGGTCTGGCCTTCGTGCTCGGCGTGGTTTTCACGCTGGCCCTGTGGGTTGATGTCGCGCAGGCCATCCTGGCGGCGGCCTAGGCAGCCAGGGAACACTTGGCCGCCGTGCCCGTTGCAATCGTGCAACCCTGGATCATGCGTTCACAAGGAGAGTGTGTCATGGCCGAACCGCCTCCCACCGGCCGCAGCAAGTGGCTGTGGATCGTCGTTATCCTCATATTGCTCGTGGTCTTCGTGGTCTGGACAATGAGGTCCTCGGGCGAGCGCGACCTCGTGGCGACCGTGCCGGCCGGGGAAGAGACCGAATGGGCCGTCGAGCCGACCGGCCCGGCAGTGCCCGTGACCTTGCCCACCACGCCGATGACGAACGCGCCGGCCACCGAAGCGTCCGAATGACGCGGCGGTGCGCGGCGCGCGTACGAAGTTTGTGACGTAACCGGGGCAAATTCCCGGGCGTAGGGGGTATACAAACTGCCTGCGATCTGATTCACGATGTGGATGGTTCCTGGCGACGACATCGGCAATGGCAAGGCAGA
>NZ_BMHK01000096.1 GCF_014640675.1 Novosphingobium endophyticum
ACGACCTTTTGGAGGTTCTGACGATGGCGCTGACGGCGGCGGTGTGCGGGGCGGAGACGTGCTCGGACTTTGCCGATTTCGCGGTCGACCGCGAGGATCTGTTCCGAGAGTTTTTGCGGCTCGATAATGGGGTGCCAAGCCACGACACTTTTTCACGCATCTTCCGGCTGCTCGATCCGGCGGCGTTTGCCGCCTGCTTTGGGCGGTTCGTCGCCGATTTGGGCAAGGCCGGCGCTGGCGTGGTGGCGATCGACGGCAAGACGCTGCGGCGTTCGTTCGATGCCGCCGCCGGCCGCTCGCCGCTGGCGGTGGTGACCGCCTTCGCCTCGGCGACGCAGACGGTGATCGGCCAGGAGAGCTTTCGGGCACAGGAGGGTGACAGCGAAATCCTGGCGGCGCGGGCGCTGCTCGAATGTCTGGACCTGACCGGCCAGCTGGTCACCGCCGACGCCCTCCACTGTCAGAACGAGACCGCCCGACTGATCCTCGGCAAAGGCGGCGACTACTTGCTGCGGCTCAAGGGCAACCGGCCGGCGCTGCACGAGATGGTGGCGGACTATTTCGCGGACCCAGCCGTGCTGGCCGAACTGGAGAGCGCCGAGACCGCCGATGCCGATCATGGCCGGATCGAGCAGCGGCGCGCCTGGGTCAGCCACGATCTGGACTGGCTGAAAGGGACCAAGAGCGCCTGCGGCGAGCCGGTCCTGCTGCCTGGGCTCGCCTGTCTGGGCATGATCGAGGCAACCGTGACGCGGGCCGGCAAGACCACGACCACCCGTCATTACCACGTCTCCTCGCGGCCGCTGAACGCCGAGGCCTATCTGACGGCCGCCCGTTCCCACTGGTCGATCGAGAACGGCCTCCATTGGGTCCTCGACATGACCTTCGATGAGGATCGTGCGCGCAGTCGCAAGGATCATGCCCCCGAAAACCTCGCGACCCTGCGAAAGCTCGCCCTCAACCTCCTGCGAACCGCACGACCCGAAATCTCCATCAGACGCAAGCGCAAACGCTCAGGCTGGTCCAACGACTTCGCTCGATCCATCATCGGCCAAATGCGATAGCCCTG
>NZ_BMHK01000097.1 GCF_014640675.1 Novosphingobium endophyticum
CAACTTGGCAAAGAAGCCTTCGACCGCATTCAGCCATGAGCAGGATGTCGGGGTGAAGTGAAAGGTGAAACGCGTGTGGCGATCGAGCCATGCGCGCACCTTCGGATGTTTGTGGGCGGCATAATTGTCGAGGATGAGGTGGACTTGCTTGCCCTTCGGCACCGCCGCCTCGATGGTGTTGAGGAAGCGGATGAACTCCTGGTGGCGGTGGCGCTGCATGTTACGGCCGATCACCGTGCCATCGAGGACGTTCAGGGCGGCGAACAAAGTAGTCGTGCCGTGGCGCTTGTAGTCATGCGTCATGCTTCCGGCCCGGCCCTTCTTCATGGGCAGCCCAGGCTGCGTGCGATCAAGCGCCTGGATTTGCGATTTCTCATCGACCGAAAAGACAATCGCATGGGCCGGGGGATCGACGTACAACCCGACCACGTCCCGGAGCTTCTCGACAAAACGGGGATCATTGGAGAGCTTGAAGCGGCGATAGCGATGAGGCTCCAGGCCGTGCGCCTTCCAGATCCGGCGTACCGCGCTGGCGCTGATCCCGGCGACACGCGCCATCGCATCTGCTGTCCAGTGCGTGGTTTCGCCCGGTGGATCCTCAAGGGTGAGGCTCACGACCTTTTCCGCCACCTCGGGCTTGAGCGGCGGAATGCGTGATGGCCGGGTCTTGTCACGCAGAAGGCCGTCCACGCCTTCGGCCATGAAGCGCTCCTGCCAGCGCCACACCGCCGTCTTGGCAACGCCCGCCAAGCGCATGACCGCGTGCGTCCCGAGACCGTCCGCCGTCCCCAGGATAATACGGCACCGCCACACGTGCTTCTGGGCCGAATTGCGGTCCGCAACCACCGCCTCCAGACGGCGGCGGTCGGTGGGAGAAACGGTAAAGGCTATTCCAGTGCGCATGCCCTCCCATCGCATAGGCGCCTCGGCCTGGGAATCCCTTTCAGGACTCTTCCGTTAGGCGG
>NZ_BMHK01000099.1 GCF_014640675.1 Novosphingobium endophyticum
ATACCAATGTGCAATGATCATGACCCATGGGCCCATTGGCGCAGACCGAGGGACATGATGCGCCATGGCTGATCGACGAGCTTGTTCCAAGCGTAGCAGCAGTGGTCGACGATATCGTCGTAGGATTTGAAGATGCGGTTCGACAGCCAGTTATCGCGCATGAACTGCCACACGTTTTCAACGGGGTTCAACTCGGGGCATCTTGGCGGAAGCGGCATCAGCGTGATGTTCGGCGGAATGACCAGTTCGGCAGAGCCGTGCCATCCGGCTTGATCGAGCAGCAGCACTGCGTGAGCGCCCGGTGCGACATGGAAGGCGATTTCCTCAAGATGCATGCTCATCGCCTCGCTGTTGCATCTGGGCATGACGATACCGGCAGCCTTGCCTTCAGCGGGGCAGATCGCACCGAAAATCCATGCGGAAGATCGTCGCTGATCCTTTGGTGCTGATGGCCTCGTGCCGCGCTTCGCCCAGCGCCGGGTGAGTTTGGTCTGTTGACCGACGCGGGCTTCGTCTGCCCACCACAACTCTACCGCGGTTCCTTTCGGAAGCCGCTTGGTGATTTGCGCCAGACGGGCAGCGAACTCTTTTTAAAAACGGCAATATCGTCGGCGTTCTGGCCACGGTGCCGGGGCCGCGCCGAAAGCTTGCGGTAGCCCATCGCGCGAAGCTCCCGTCCAAGTGTATGTCGGGTGACCGACAGCTGGAACTCATCATAGATCCACAGGACCAGGTCGCATAGCCGCCAGCGCACCACGCCATGTGCTGCTGGGATCGGCCCAGCCTCGACAATCTCGGCGAGCCGCGCACGCTGCTCGTCGTTCAGGATAGAGGACCGGCCAGGAGCCTTGCGTGTCGCCAGACCATCAGGACCGCCTTCGTTGAAGCGTAGGACCCAGTCGCGCACAATCTGCAGCGTCACGCC
>NZ_BMHK01000100.1 GCF_014640675.1 Novosphingobium endophyticum
CAGGGCTCCGAACTCAGGTTAACGGAAAAAAGGGTCTTTACGATTTGAGCGAAGGCTGAATCTGTGTGCGCGCTATTTGGGAGGCGCACATGGACGAGTGGGACACAGGTTTTAGCGAGAAGTCGCGGCTCAAGCTGTTGCTGGAGCATTTCGGGCGGATCGAGGACCCGCGGCCGCAGCATCGTGTGGCTTATCCGCTTCGTGAGGTGCTGTTGCTGACGGTGTGCGCCACGATTGCGGATTGCGACAGCTATGATGCGATTGGGGCGTGGGGAGAAGAGCATCTCGATTTTCTGCGGCGATTTTTACCCTATCATCATGGCGTGCCGACGGGGCGCTGGATGACGCTTTTGATGAACCGGATCAATCCGGCGCTGTTTTCCGCGTGTTTCACCGACTGGGTGCGTGCCTGCTGGCCGGATCGGCCGGAGCTTGTGGCGATCGACGGCAAGACTTCGCGGGGCAGCCATGATCGGGCTGCCGGCGAGCCGGCGCTGCATCTGGTCTCGGCGTTCGCCACCACCAGCCGGCTGGTGCTCGGGCAGGAGGCGATCGCCGACAAGAGCAGCGAAATCACCGCCATTCCGCGGCTGCTCGAGCGACTGGCTGAGCATGGCGGGCTCAAGGGCGCAGTGGTCACCATCGATGCGATCGCCTGCAACGCGGCCATCGCCAAAGCCGTACGCAGCGCCGGGGCTGATTATCTGCTGGCGGTCAAAGCCAATCAGCCGACCTTGCGCAAGGAAATCGAGGACCTGTTCGCGCAGGCCCCCGCCGCCCGCCTCGAGCGCACCGAAACCGAGACCGACAAGGGCCATGGCCGCATCGAGCAGCGCACCGTGACACTGGCGCGCGAGGTCGACTGGCTGAACGGTGACCGCCGCTTCCCCGGCGAACTGCGCCTGCCCGACGTCG
>NZ_BMHK01000101.1 GCF_014640675.1 Novosphingobium endophyticum
AGGCCGTAATGAAATGGAGGACCCGGGAGCGAAGCGGACGGGTTGCGCGCCGCCGAGGCGGGGCTACAGGGCAGCGACGCCCCCCGCCACCTTGGAGCCGAGGCTACGCCGCCGCGCATCCGCGCGGCGACCGCTGACGGGATGCAAGGCATCCCGCCCGGGCCGCGTAAAGCGCGGGCCGGAACCGCATCACGCGATCGTCACGGCCATGCCGACGAGACGCCGAAGGCGGCTCGGCCGGAGCGTCAGCGAAGGTAGAGCGCGGTCAGGCCGAGACGGCCTGAGACGCCAAACTGCGAACTTACAAAAATTTAATCGTGCGTAGCGCGGGACAGCCGTGGATGCCTGCGAAAAAATAGGGACAAGCTGGCGTAGAAACCACAGAATGTCAGGATCTTGACGCCCGGCGACGGCATCTCAAATCTCTTGCCTGAGGAGCAATACGACCGACCACAACGCAGGAGATCCAAATCATGACCGATCAGCCCCCCGACCGCATTCTTCGCCTCAACGCCGTGCTCGACCGTACCGGCCTGTCGCGAGCGACGCTTTACCGGAAGATTCAGGACGGAACCTTTCCAAGGCAAGTCCGCATCGCCACGCGCTGTGCGGGGTGGCGGGAGTCAGCCGTCATCGAGTGGATGCGCGATCCGATGTTCTATCAGGTTGATGATATCCGATAACCGCAGTTGCGCACCCCGAATCCGTCGTCATGCCCGCTCACTCGGCACAAGGAAGCGGGCATGCAAAGGAGCCCTGCGAATTGCGCTTCTCGACGCGATGACCGCTTGATCTCTTGTTCATCCGGGTGCCAAGTGGGGCCATGCATCCACATACGCGCGCTATGGTTGCCGCAACTGCCTTTGCCTTTATCACCGGCAAGAAGGTCGCAGGCCTGTATGATCACTCG
>NZ_BMHK01000102.1 GCF_014640675.1 Novosphingobium endophyticum
CATGGAGGCCGGTTTCGATGTCATCGTCGACAAGCCGCTGGCGGATAATCTCGCCGATGCCCGCGCGATCGCGGACGCGGCAGCGCGCACCGGCCGCCGGATCGCAGTGACGCATACCTACACCGGCTATCCGCTGGTCAAGCAGGCGCGGCGGCTGATCCGCTCCGGGGAGTATGGGCCGGTACGCCGGGTCATGGTCAAGTACACGCAGGACTGGCTTTCGCGCGCGTCCGATCTGGAGAACAACAAGCAGGCCGAGTGGCGCGTCGACCCGGCCCGGTCCGGCGAGGCCGGGGCCTTAGGCGATATCGGCACCCATGCCGCCAACCTCGTCGAGTTCATCACCGGCGAGCGCATCGCCGCGATCTGCGCCGAACTGACGATGCTGCCCGGCCGCCGCATCGATGACGACGGCGCGGCGCTGTTTCGCCTGTCGGGCGGAGGCCGGGGGACGCTGACGGCCAGCCAGGTCTGCGTGGGCGACATCAACGACCTCGCCATCTCGGTCTGGTGCGAGGAGGCGGGCCTGCACTGGCGGCAAGAGGAGCCGAACACGATGCGCATCGGCTATCGCGACAAGCCGACCGAAATCTGGCACGCTGGCGCCAACCGCGCCTATCTCGCAAGCGACATCCTCAACATCCAGCGCACGCCCGGCGGACATCCGGAGGGCTATCTGGAGGCCTTTGCCAACATCTACGCCGCCTTCGGCCGCACACTGCGCGGCATGCCGCAGGAAGGCGACGAGCCGGGCTTTGCGACCATGGACGATGCGCTCGCGGGCATGCGGTTCGTGCGGGCCAGCCTCGATTCGAGCCGCCAGGGCGCGGTCTGGGTCGATCTTGCCAGCGTGGAATGAAGGAGAAGACGTGATGAAGGGTCCGGCCATCTTTCTCGCCCAGTT
>NZ_BMHK01000103.1 GCF_014640675.1 Novosphingobium endophyticum
TCCGCCCCGGTCCGAACCAACGAACAGCCAACTCTTGCGGCCCCGAGCCACGCTGCGCAGCGGCCGTTCTGCGGCGTTGTTTGTGAGACAGATCCGGCCATCTTCCAGGAATGTGGTGAAGCCTTCCCAGTCATTGAGGAAGTAGGCGATGGCCTTGGCCACGGGATCGTGCCGTGAGAGGGTCTGGCGCTGCGTATCGAACCAGTTCTTGAGCTGATCGACCAACGGGGCGATCTTTTCCTTGCGAACGCGCAGGCGCTCCTCGGCAGTCTTGCCGATGATTTCCCGCTCGACGGCGAAGATCTGGTCGATCATCTCCAATCCTTCGCGTGCAAGGGGGGAGATGAGCGGCACGCTTCCCTTCTTTTTGCGCTTCAGCTGTTTGGCGACATCGACCAGTTCGTACAGCTTACGTCTACCATGCGACCAGCAATTTGCGCGGGTCATGGCGTTGTNGCGCACGGGGATGTTCGCCTCTCCGGTTTCGGGAGTAGCGGCATATAAGGGCCGGCGCCCCTGGACCACCGAAGGGACGATCATCACGCACGTAATCCCAGATACGGGCGACCTCGGTCTTGTATTTGGCAAGGAGGGGAACCGTGGTGTCGTCGGCGTGGAGCCGCTCGGCGGCCAGCACATGGGCATCGTTCAACAGGGCGATCGGCCTGAGCGCGGCGCAGACGGCACCGACCTGATCAGCGAGCGTCGAGAGGCTCAAGGGAATCCCTTCCGCCTCCAGTCGGTCGCGCTGGCTATTGAGCGGCTGATGCAGCCCGTATTTCTGGAAGACGAGATCGGCGAGAAAGTGCGGGCCGAACATGCCCCGGGGCGTCACGTGGAAGGGCGCCGGTGCCTGGCGGATCTTCTCGCATTGGCGGCATGAGA
>NZ_BMHK01000104.1 GCF_014640675.1 Novosphingobium endophyticum
CGATCATGTTGCCGTCACGCGCGAGGTCGATGGCGGTCTCGAGACGGTGAAGCTGGCCATGCCCGCGATCGTCACCACCGACCTGCGCCTCAACGAGCCGCGCTACGCGTCGCTGCCCAACATCATGAAGGCCAAGAAGAAGCCGCTCGATACCAAATCGCCCGCCGATTACGGCGTCGAGATCGCGCCGCGCCTCAAGACCCTCAAGGTCTCCGAGCCGCCGGTACGGCAAGCCGGCATCAAGGTGCCCGACGTCGACACGCTCGTCGCCAAGCTCAAGGAAATGGGAGTCGCCTGAGATGAAAACGCTCGTCTGGGTCGAACACGACAACGCCTCGCTCANTGCGGGCTGCCGCGCGGTGGCCGAGGCCGCCGCGCAGATCGCCGGCGTCGCCAAGGTCCACCTGGCTGACAACGCCGCCTACGAGCACGGCCTTGCCGAGAACGTCGCGCCGCTGATCGCCGATCTGATGGCGAGCCATGATGCGTTCCTCGCGCCCGCCACCACCACCGGCAAGAACGTGGCCCCGCGCGTCGCCGCGCTGCTCGATGTCATGCAGATCTCGGACATCATCTCGGTGGAGGGCGAGAAGACCTTCACCCGCCCGATCTATGCCGGCAACGCCATCGCCACGGTCGAGAGCACCGATGCCAGGCTGGTCATCACCGTGCGCGGCACCGCCTTCGAGAAGGCGGCAGCCAGTGGCGGATCGGCGGAAATCGAGGATGTCGCGGGTCCGGGCGATGCGGGCCTGTCCAGCTTCGTGAGCGCCGAAGTCGCCAAGTCCGAACGTCCGGAACTGACCAGCGCCAAGATCATCGTCTCGGGCGGCCGCGCGCTCAAGGATTCGGCGACG
>NZ_BMHK01000105.1 GCF_014640675.1 Novosphingobium endophyticum
ATTCTCGCCCGCCATCCTCGCGCGTTTCGATGCAGTGGTGTTCAACAACACCAGCGGCGACGTCTTCACGCCGGAGCAACGCGGCGCGTTCAAGACGTTCATCGAAAACGGCGGTGGCTGGCTTGGAATCCATGCGGCAGGTGACAATTCACACGAGGCGTGGCCCTGGTATGTCCAGAACATCATCGGCACGAAGTTCACCGGCCATCCCATGGACCCGCAGTTCCAGAAGGCGACGATGCGCATCGAGGACCGCCAGCACCCGGCGACGCGCCACCTCGGCCCGACCCTCGAGCGCACGGACGAATGGTACTCGTTCGACAAGTCGCCGCGCGGCGTCCCCGGCGTTCACGTTCTCGCCACCCTTGACGAGAATACCTACGTCCAGAAAGGCCCCTTCGGCCAGGAGCTGAGCATGGGCGAGGACCACCCGATCCTCTGGTGGCGGTGCGTCGGCAAGGGCCGGGCGCTTTATTCCGCCGGCGGCCATACGGCGGAATCCTTCAGCGAACCGGCACATGCCAAAATGCTCGCGGGTGAGCTGCGCTGGGTCCTCGGGCTTGAGGGCGAAGGCTGCTCGCCCAACCACACCAACGGCGACAAGCCGTGAGACCCATCCGCTACGGAATGGTCGGCGGTGGCCGGGGCGCCTTTATTGGCGGTATCCACCGGACCGCGGCGGCGATTGCCGGCAACTGGCGGCTGGCAGCGGGCGCCTTTTCCTCGACGGCGGAGAAATCGCGGGCCTCGGGCGCTGAGATCGGCGTCGATCCGGCGCGGACTTACGGCTCGTGGCAGGAAATGCTCTCGCGCGAGGCGGAGCTTCCCGACGACATCCGGATCGAGGCG
>NZ_BMHK01000106.1 GCF_014640675.1 Novosphingobium endophyticum
CGATCATGTTGCCGTCACGCGCGAGGTCGATGGCGGTCTCGAGACGGTGAAGCTGGCCATGCCCGCGATCGTCACCACCGACCTGCGCCTCAACGAGCCGCGCTATGCTTCGCTGCCCAACATCATGAAGGCCAAGAAGAAGCCGCTCGATACCAAGGCGCCCGCCGACTACGGCGTCGAGACCGCGCCGCGCCTCAAGACCCTCAAGGTCTCCGAGCCGCCGGTACGGCAAGCCGGCATCAAGGTGCCCGACGTCGACACGCTCGTCGCCAAGCTCAAGGAAATGGGAGTCGCCTGAGATGAAAACGCTCGTCTGGGTCGAACACNCTCGGGCTGCCGCGCCGTGGCCGAGGCCGCCGCGCAGATCGCCGGCGTCGCCAAGGTCCACCTCGCCGACAACGCCGCCTACGAGCACGGCCTTGCCGAGAACGTCGCGCCGCTCATCGCCGATCTGATGGCGAGCCATGATGCGTTCCTCGCGCCCGCCACCACCACCGGCAAGAACGTGGCGCCGCGCGTCGCCGCGCTGCTCGATGTCATGCAGATCTCGGACATCATCTCGGTGGAGGGCGAGAAGACCTTCACCCGCCCGATCTATGCCGGCAATGCCATCGCCACGGTCGAGAGCACCGATGCCAGGCTGGTCATCACCGTGCGCGGCACCGCCTTCGAGAAGGCGGCAGCCAGTGGCGGTTCGGCGGAAATCGAGGATGTCGCGGGTCCGGGCGATGCGGGTCTGTCCAGCTTCGTGAGCGCCGAAGTCGCCAAGTCCGAACGTCCGGAACTGACCAGCGCCAAGATCATCGTCTCGGGCGGCCGCGCGCTCAAGGATTCGGCGACG
>NZ_BMHK01000107.1 GCF_014640675.1 Novosphingobium endophyticum
CTGCTCCTTGCCTTGTGCATCGCGGAACTGAATTTCGTGCGTGCCGCTGGACGGCGTGCTTTCCATCACTTGGGCGATGGTCGTCTTGCCGTCTTCGGCCAGACGGTCGACGCAGCTGCGCACCAAGAACTTGGTTCCGAGTTCTTCGGCCAGGCAATAAAGCTCGTAAATGTCGCTTTCCCGATCGCCGATATGCACACACCGGTCTGGCGCACCCGCCAGTTCGGTAGACAGGCGTAAATTATCAAGCCAGCGGATACTTTCCTTTTGATCGATGGGAATTCGGGTCAGATTGACCCTGCGCTTGAGCTCCGCCGTTCCCTTGAATTTGGAACGTGACCAGAATTTCGCCGCGGTCAGACCCAACGGCAGCCCCTCAGGTGTGATCGCAAGGCTGGCATGCATCAATAGGCCACAGATCGTGAACTTCTGAAACCGGCCATCCTTCAACTTGCGTCCAGTCGAGACCTTGGTGAATCCGATCTTCTCCGGATCCGCGCGTTTGAAGTTGAATTCGGTGGTATCCTGCAGGATCAGGATAGGCCCCTCGGTTGCCTGAATGCGCAAGGCGGAGGCTGCAAAATGACCCTCCAGGATTTTGTCTTCGCTGACGTTCTCATTCGAAAAGAAGCGGTAGGCCGCCTTGGTATTCGACCAGTCCTGAAATGCCGTGGGCAAAGATTGCCCAGGCCGCTCTTCGAGTGCTTCAAGCATTGCCCCAAGTCGTCGGTTCAGCCGCGCATCACCCAAATTGGATTCAGCCGTTTCCTTTTCCACCCAGCTCTGTTCCATCTCCGCACCTCGCTGCCCGAAGGTGCCGGAGAATGAATCATGACCGA
>NZ_BMHK01000108.1 GCF_014640675.1 Novosphingobium endophyticum
CGAGTGATCATACAGGCCTGCGACCTTCTTGCCGGTGATAAAGGCAAAGGCAGTTGCGGCAACCATAGCGCGCGTATGTGGATGCATGGCCCCACTTGGCACCCGTATGAACAAGAGATCAAGCGGTCATCGCGTCGAGAAGCGCAATTCGCAGGGCTCCTTTGCATGCCCGCTTCCTTGTGCCGAGTGAGCGGGCGTGACGACGGATTCGGGGTGCGCAACTGCCGTTATCGGATATCATCAACCCGATAGAACATCGGATTGCGCATCCACTCGATGACGGCTGACTCCCCCACCCGGCACAGCGCGTGGCGATGCGGACTTGCCTTGGAAAGGTGCCATCCTGGATCTTCCGGTAAAGCGTCGCTCGCGACAGGCCGGTGCGATCGAGCACGGCGTTGAGGCGTAGAATGCGGTCGGGGGCTGATCGGTCATGATTTGGATCTCCTGCGTTGTGGTCGGTCGTTGTGCTCCCCGGGCAAGAGATTTGAGATGCCTTCGTCGGGCGTCAAGATCATGAGATTTTGCGGTTTTTACGCCATCGTGTCCCTATCCATTCGCAGGCATCCGTGACTGTTTCTCGCTACATCCGATTAAATTTTTGCAAGGTGAAGTCTGGCGTCTCAGGCCGTCTCGGCCTGACCGCGCTCTACCTTCGCTGACGCTCCGGCCGAGCCGCCTTCGGCGTCTTGCGGATTCCGACGATCCCGGTCGGCTATTCCAATCTGATCCCGGCCATCATTCCGATTTGATCCCGGCCGGGTAGAAGCCAGATCGTGGTTGATTAATGACG
>NZ_BMHK01000109.1 GCF_014640675.1 Novosphingobium endophyticum
GGAGCGCATGCGCGAGATGAACATGGCCGCCGGCCAACTCGAGCAGCTGGCCAGCCATGCCGACAAGCGCTTCGCTACCGCCGAGGACTGGCAGGCGCATCTGGAGGCGCTTGGCTTCGACACGCTCGGGGTCCATCCCGATCCGGTCAAGGTCGCCAGCGAAGGCGCATTGTGGGGCGCCCTGTGCGAGCAAGGGCTGCTGGGGAACACGGCAATCGTCTCCGACGGTGCCGGCCAATTCCGCGTCGGCAATCATCATGCCCTATGTTGGGTTCACGCCGAGAGGCTGGTCCACAAGCTCCAGCCCCGGTCGAAGAAGGACCGCCAGGCCGTCGATCTCAAGCGCACGCTGATCTGGTGGCTCTACGCCGACCTCAAGGCATGGCAGCGCGATCCCGATCCCAAACGGGCCAGGGCCCTGCGCGCCCGCTTCGATCGCATCTTCACCAGGCTCACCGGCAACGTGATGCTGGACCGGCTCCTGACACGCCTCCATCGTCAGAAGGCCTCGCTGCTGCGCGTCCTCGAGCGCCCCGAGATCCCGCTGCATACCAACGGTTCGGAAAACGACATCCGGGCCTTCGTCACCAAGCGCAAGATCTCCGGCGGAACCGTCAGCGAGGCCGGAAGGATCGCTCGCGACACCATGATCGGCCTCATGAAAACATGCGCCAAGCTCGGGATCTCGTTCTACAAGTTCCTCGGCTGCCGCTTCGCCGTTCCCAAAGCACGACACATTCCCTGGTTGCCAGACCTCGTCATCGCAGCTCA
>NZ_BMHK01000110.1 GCF_014640675.1 Novosphingobium endophyticum
TACGGGTTGACTTAAGTCGATGCCTTATATGTCCTTCGTATCCATTACGTTTGACAAGTGCAGGTATCGGCTCCCTGAAGTTCGGTGCTTTGGTTTGGTTGGCCTTCGGGTTGGCGACCATTGTATCGTGACACAAACTTGAGAGTTTGATCCTGGCTCAGAACGAACGCTGGCGGCATGCCTAACACATGCAAGTCGAACGAGACCTTCGGGTCTAGTGGCGCACGGGTGCGTAACGCGTGGGAATCTGCCCCTCGGTTCGGAATAACACAGAGAAATTTGTGCTAATACCGGATAATGACTTCGGTCCAAAGATTTATTGCCGAGGGATGAGCCCGCGTAGGATTAGGTAGTTGGTGGGGTAATGGCCTACCAAGCCGACGATCCTTAGCTGGTCTGAGAGGATGATCAGCCACACTGGGACTGAGACACGGCCCAGACTCCTACGGGAGGCAGCAGTGGGGAATATTGGACAATGGGCGAAAGCCTGATCCAGCAATGCCGCGTGAGTGATGAAGGCCTTAGGGTTGTAAAGCTCTTTTACCCGGGATGATAATGACAGTACCGGGAGAATAAGCTCCGGCTAACTCCGTGCCAGCAGCCGCGGTAATACGGAGGGAGCTAGCGTTGTTCGGAATTACTGGGCGTAAAGCGCGCGTAGGCGGCTATTCAAGTCAGAGGTGAAAGCCCGGGGCTCAAC
>NZ_BMHK01000111.1 GCF_014640675.1 Novosphingobium endophyticum
ATTCTCGCCCGCCATCCTCGCGCGTTTCGATGCAGTGGTGTTCAACAACACCAGCGGCGACGTCTTCACGCCGGAGCAACGCGGCGCGTTCAAGACGTTCATCGATAACGGCGGGGGCTGGCTTGGAATCCATGCGGCAGGTGACAATTCACACGAGGCGTGGCCCTGGTATGTCCAGAACATCATCGGCACGAAGTTCACCGGCCATCCCATGGACCCGCAGTTCCAGAAGGCNGAGCACCCGGCGACGCGCCACCTCGGCCCGACCCTCGAGCGCACGGACGAATGGTACTCGTTCGACAAGTCGCCGCGCGGCGTCCCCGGCGTCCACGTTCTCGCCACCCTTGACGAGAATACCTACGTCCAGAAAGGCCCCTTCGGCCAGGAGCTGAGCATGGGCGAGGACCACCCGATCCTCTGGTGGCGGTGCGTCGGCAAGGGCCGGGCGCTTTATTCCGCCGGCGGCCATACGGCGGAATCCTTCAGCGAACCGGCACATGCCAAAATGCTCGCGGGTGGGCTGCGCTGGGTCCTCGGGCTTGAGGGCGAAGGCTGCTCGCCCAACCACACCAACGGCGACAAGCCGTGAAACCCATCCGCTACGGAATGGTCGGCGGTGGCCGGGGCGCCTTCATTGGCGGTATTCACCGGACCGCGGCGGCGATTGCCGGCAACTGGCGGCTGGCGGCG
>NZ_BMHK01000112.1 GCF_014640675.1 Novosphingobium endophyticum
GCATCGATGCCGAGCGCAAGTCGCTGCAACCGCTGCCGAACGCGCGAACTGCCGATTACGAGGAGATCCTGGTGACCGTGACGTCCTCGGGCGGCTTTACGCTGCGCAAGGTGTTCTACACGGTCCCCTCGCGCCTGATCGGGCATCGTCTGCGGGTGCGCCTTTACGACGATCGCCTCGATGTCTTCATTGGCGGCACAAGGCTCATGACCCTGCAGCGCGGCCGCGCCGGTGCGAACGGCAAGCACGGCCACATCGTCGATTACCGGCACGTCATCCATTCCTTGCGTCGCAAGCCGATGGCGCTGCGTGGGCTGGTCTATCGCGACAGCCTGTTCCCGCGCGAGCCCTATCGCTTCATGTTCGAGTACCTGCTGGAGGCTGTGGGCGAGAGGGAGGCATGCCGTGTCACCGTCGAGCTTCTGGCCATGGCCCACGAACGGGCGTGCGAAGCCGAACTCGCGCAAATCCTCGCAGAGGACCTGGCCGCTCGTCGGATACCGTGTCTGACAACATTGCGGGCACGGTTCTGCCCGGACCCTGCCAATCTGCCCGAAGTCGTCGTCGAACTGGTGCCGCTCTCGATCTACGACGGATTGATCGAACAGGGAGAAGCGGCATGAGCGCGGCTCCCATGATCGACGCGCAGCGCCTGAGCCTGATGCTCAATGAAC
>NZ_BMHK01000113.1 GCF_014640675.1 Novosphingobium endophyticum
CTTCGCCCCGTCGCCATCTTCGAGGAACTGCGCCGCCGATATCCCGAGACCGAGTTCGGCTCCCGGCGAACCCTGGAGAGGCGTATCCGCGACTGGCGCGCCCTGAACGGTCAGGATCGGGAAGTCATCTTCAGACAGGTGCATGAGCCCGGCCGGCTCGGCATGTCCGATTTTACGTGCATGAACGACCTGAAGGTTTCCATCGCCGGGGTGCCGCTGGATCACTTGCTCTATCATTTTCGCCTGCCCTGCGGTGGCTTCGAGCATGGGCATGTCATCCTTGGCGGGGAGAGTTTCGTCGCCCTCGCCGAAGGGCTGCAGAACGCGCTCTGGTCGGCGGGCGGAGCGCCGAAGCTCCACCGTACCGACAGTCTGTCGGCCGCTTTTCGCAATCTCGACGCCGATACGAAGGCCGACCTGACCAGGCGTTACGACGCTCTGTGCGCCCATTATGGGATGGAGCCGACACGCAACAACACCGGCGTTGCTCACGAGAACGGTGCGATCGAGAGCGCCCATGGCCACATCAAGGCCGTGGTGAAGGATGCGCTGCTGCTGCGCGCAAGCGCGGACTTCGCCGACCTTGCCGATTATCGCCGCTTCATCGACGAGGTCGTAACCGCGCGGAACCGGCGCCATGGTCC
>NZ_BMHK01000114.1 GCF_014640675.1 Novosphingobium endophyticum
GTCTGCCTGTGGCCGTGTCATAGACGTGGATCGGCAGGAAGCAGCGCTCGCCGTGATGACCGTTCCAGAAGGAAAGCTGCTGGTATCCGTGGACGACATCACAGGTGTCATCGATGTCCAGCGTTACCGCTTCGGGCGGGGATGGATAACTGGCGCAGTAGATGTCGACCATCGCCGCCATCATGCGCGCCAGCTCGCGCGTGGTCGGGGCGTTCTCCCACCGGCTCATCGTCGGTTGGCTGGCCAGGCCCGGCCCTGAGCCCGGAAACTTGCCCAGCGCCAGGCGAAAGCCGGGATCGTCGCGCAGGGCGTCGAGGTCGTCGGCGTCCTCGTAGCCGCAGGCAATCGCCAGAACCCGCGCCCGCAGGATGTCATCCAGCTTGTGAACCACCCGCGAAGGATCGCGTGGATCGGCAATGCAGGCGGCAATCTGTGCGCAGATGTCCATCTCGCGCTCGGCCTGGGCCAGCAGGAGAACCCCGCCGTCTGAGGTCAGTCGCCCACCGTCGAAGGCGGCAGTCACCTTCTTGCGTTGTACTGCTGGAAACGAAATGAGGGCCGCGCTATCGTCGCCCTCGGCGGGTGTAGTCTGTGGCATTTCTTGCCTCGTTGCAGGTTGGTCTAGACACC
>NZ_BMHK01000115.1 GCF_014640675.1 Novosphingobium endophyticum
AACCTCGTCGAGTTCATCACCGGCGAGCGCATCGCCGCGATCTGCGCCGAACTGACGATGCTGCCCGGCCGCCGCATCGATGACGACGGCGCGGCGCTGTTTCGCTTGTCGGGCGGAGGCCGGGGGACGCTGACGGCCAGCCAGGTCTGCGTGGGCGACATCAACGATCTCGCCATCTCGGTCTGGTGCGAGGAGGCGGGCCTGCACTGGCGGCAGGAAGAGCCGAACACGATGCGCATCGGCTACCGCGACAAGCCGACCGAAATCTGGCACGCCGGCGCCAACCGCGCCTATCTCGCAAGCGACATCCTGGCCATCCAGCGCACGCCCGGCGGACACCCGGAGGGCTATCTGGAAGCCTTTGCCAACATCTATGCCGCCTTCGGCCGCACATTGCGCGGCATGCCGCAGGAAGGCGACGAGCCGGGCTTCGCGACCATGGACGACGCGCTCGCGGGCATGCGCTTCGTGCGTGCCAGCCTCGATTCGAGCCGCCAGGGCGCGGTCTGGGTCGATCTTGCCAGCGTGGAATGAAGGAGAAGACGTGATGAAGGGTCCGGCCATCTTTCT
>NZ_BMHK01000116.1 GCF_014640675.1 Novosphingobium endophyticum
CGACTATCACATCGCTCTCGAACGGCACCATTACTCGGTGCCGCACCGCTTTGCCCGCCGCGAGGTGGAGGTGCGCTTCACGGCCCGCACGGTCGAGATCTTTCTGGGATCCGAGCGCATTGCCGTGCACATGCGCGGGTCCGGCAATGGCCGGCATACCACGGTCCCCGAGCACATGCCGTCCAGCCATCGTCGCTACGGCGAATGGACGCCGGCGAAGATCCGCGAGGCAGCGAACCGAATCGGCCCGATGCTCTCGCTGCTGGTCGAGAAGATCATCGAGGCCAAGCCGCATCCCGAGCAGGGTTACCGCTCGTGCCTCGGGATCATCGGCCTGGCAAAGCGCTTCGGCGCCGACCGGCTTGAAGCCGCCGCGCTGCGCGCGCTGGAGATCCAGGCGCGCAATTACCCTTCGGTCAAATCGATCCTCGAGAAGGGGCTCGACAAGGCGCCCGTGCCGAAATCCCCGGAGCGCGAACCGATCCTGCACACCAACATCCGCGGCTCGGACTATTACCACTGAAAGGACGTGAGTATGCTGAAACATCCCACCCT
>NZ_BMHK01000117.1 GCF_014640675.1 Novosphingobium endophyticum
CGACTATCACATCGCTCTCGAACGGCACCATTACTCGGTGCCGCACCGCTTTGCCCGCCGCGAGGTGGAGGTGCGCTTCACGGCCCGCACGGTCGAGATCTTTCTCGGATCCGAGCGCATTGCCGTGCACATGCGCGGGTCCGGCAATGGCCGGCATACCACAATCCCCGAGCACATGCCCTCCAGTCACCGCCGCTACGGCGAATGGACGCCGGCGAAGATCCGTGAGGAAGCGAACCGGATCGGCCCAATGCTCTCGCTGCTGGTCGAGAAGATCATCGAGGCCAAACCGCATCCCGAACAGGGTTACCGCTCGTGTCTGGGCATCATCGGCCTGGCAAAGCGCTTCGGCGCCGACCGGCTTGAAGCCGCCGCGCTGCGCGCGCTGGAGATCCAGGCGCGCAATTACCCTTCGGTCAAATCGATCCTCGAGAAGGGGCTCGACAAGGTGCCCGTGCCGAAATCCCCGGAGCGCGAACCGATCCTGCACACCAACATCCGCGGCTCGGACTATTACCACTGAAAGGACGTGAGTATGCTGAAACATCCCACCCT
>NZ_BMHK01000118.1 GCF_014640675.1 Novosphingobium endophyticum
CACCAGGTACGACCGTCATATGGAGAGGCATGTCGCGCCTCGCCGATCTCGTCGAGGGCGCCCGCATCTCAAGACCCCCATTGGGCACTTGTGGGTAAGAGCAAGACTCACCGGATGAATACCGTACTACAGCGAATTGCCCCGTTAAAACGGTTTCAACGGGCTATGTCCGCTTCCTTCGACAAAACCGGTGGCTCGTGAGCTCGATCGGCGGCATTGATTCCGGCCATTCCGCGTATGCAGTTGGCGGATGAACGTAAGGCGGGTTCCAGGGTACGGTTTCGGCGCCGCGAATGGCGGCTCTGTTGGCGAAGTACGCGCTCGGCTGCGTCAGATCGACTCTATGTGGGGCGCAAGGACCGAGGCGGTTTCCATCAATCCATGCGCCTCCAGCGATCGCAGCATATCTTCCGGCGTGATCTCTGGTCGAGCCAGGCGCAGTCGCATACACGGCAACGAGTCCAGGTTAACGAATTTGGGGCTGGAGGAGTGAAGTGAGGAAGGCCGGGTTCCATCCGGCGGCTTTGCGGGCGGTTTTGATGGATTTCTTGC
>NZ_BMHK01000119.1 GCF_014640675.1 Novosphingobium endophyticum
TTGCTCACAACTCCCCGACGCTTATCGCAGCGTGCCACGTCCTTCATCGCCTGTACATGCCAAGGCATCCACCAAATGCTCTTACCTCACGCTTGAGAATCCACACCATCAACGACAGCCCTGCATAAAGACTGCGCCGTAATAGGTGCGGACGATATAATCTCAGCCAGATTACTTGCATCTGTATGTAACGCATCATTGTGCATGGCCACGTCGACCACACACGATGCGCCACGGCATCGATTAAAAAACCCATTCACAATGTCAAAGAACCGCAAAGGCAAACCCTTCGCACAACCGATCGCAAGACCGGTATATCGTTTCGCTTCATCTCTGGAGTGTCACCAAGCCTGGTGGAGCCTATCGGGATCGAACCGATGACCTGATGCTTGCAAAGCAACCGCTCTCCCAGCTGAGCTAAGGCCCCAAGGCCAGGCTTCAATGCGGGAAGTGGTGGGCCGAGTAGGAGTTGAACCTACGACCTCACGCTTATCAGGCGTGCGCTCTAACCACCTGAGCTACCGGCCCATTCCCGC
>NZ_BMHK01000120.1 GCF_014640675.1 Novosphingobium endophyticum
AGCCTCGGCTCCAAGGTGGCGGGGGGCGTCGCTGCCCTGTAGCCCCGCCTCGGCGGCGCGCAACCCGTCCGCTTCGCTCCCGGGTCCTCCATTTCATTACGGCCTTGTCAGGTGCGCCCCGCCTTCAGCCGGCGGGGCTGTCGGTTCGCTCCTGCCGCCCCCCGCCACCCTGGCGCCGGTCCATGGCGGTTCAGGAAAGGAGCAAAGGAGACATGAGCAGGTCGGACCGTCAGAGCCTCTATGGTGGGGTTACCGCCAAGATCATCGCCGAGCTGGAAGAAGGCAGATTGCCCTGGGTGCAGCCGTGGGATGCTTCGCGCTGCCCCTGCACGATGCCGCATAACGGGGTTTCGGGGCGGATCTATTCCGGGATCAATGTGCTGATCCTGTGGGCGGCTGGCATTGGCGGGGGCTATTCCTCGCAGCGCTGGCTGACATACAGGCAGGCCGAGAAGGCAGGCGGCCATGTCCGGCGCGGCGAAAAAGGCACGGTCATCTGCTATGCCGACCGCTTCACGCC
>NZ_BMHK01000121.1 GCF_014640675.1 Novosphingobium endophyticum
CTAGTACCACGCCACAGAGATTATGACTCTTTGACGGGGTAGGCCTTGCGGAGTTTTTCGCGCGCCGTTTGGGTCGTGAACATCCATTGGATCTGGGCTCCTTCGGCATTGCGCCGTTGTTCCCAGGCGGCGACCTCGGCGATGATTGTGTCCTTGTCATCGATCCGACGATCGAGGCACTGGCTGCGCAGAACGCCGATTTCGATCTCGACCATATTGAGCCAGCTGGCGTGTTTGGGGGTATGGTGGAACTCGAGCCGCTTGAGCACCCGGCGCGCCTCGGGTGCGGGGAAGGTGTCATAAATCGCGCCGGCCGAATGGGTGGAGAGATTGTCCATCACCACGCGGACGATCGGAGCATCGGGATAATCGATATCGACCAGTTCGCGCATGCAATGAGCGAAATCCTGGTTGGTGCGCCGCTCTGTGACCTTCACCCTTCGCCAGGGACGGTGCGCGTCGAGGAAGACGAACAGGTTGAGGGTGCCGTTGCGCTTGTACTCGCAGTCATA
>NZ_BMHK01000122.1 GCF_014640675.1 Novosphingobium endophyticum
CGGTGAAAAAGACGCAGCGCTCTCGCTCGCCTCTGTCACGCTGCAAAGCCCGCAGTCAGCGGATCGGGTCACGAAACCAACGCTTCGTGAATAGGAGAGGCTAGAGCCAAGCGTTCGGTTGCCAACATGAAGGCCGCATTTCCGGAGGCGTTGGTCGAGGATTTCGGTCTATTTGAAACTACGGCATTCGGCTTGCCAGACAAGAACGACGAGCATGTGCTCGCCGCTGCGATCAAAACACAAGCGCAGGCTCTCGTGACCGAAAACCTCGCGGATTTCCCAACGTCTGTGCTTGCACCTCTGGCGATCGAGGTCCGAAGCGCCGACGACTTCATCGCCGACACCATCGCACTTGAAGAGGGGCGGGCCATTGCCGCGATCAACCGTATGCGACTGCACGGCAACGGGTTCAGGTTAACGGGCGGCGGCAAAGGTTTTGGTGGCGGGTTGAGCGATGGCGTGATTCATGGGGTTTCGGGATCACACAAAGCCGGACGCTA